>NZ_NGJS01000002.1 GCF_003950515.1 Vagococcus vulneris | reverse complement strand
CTTTTAGGATCAGCGAGTGAATGTGGTGCATAAGGGAGACTTTTTCAGTGAGCCTTTTAGGCTCAGGCCGGCAATAGAGGCTTTCAGCCGAAGAACAAACCTCCAGTTCACACTGGAGGTTTTGATTTTTCATAATTTTCTATGGTACACTATAGGCAGTTGGCGAGTTACATTGGAGGAAAGAAAATGAGTAAAAAAGGCGTTTTATTGGCTAATATCGGCACTCCCGACCAGCCTCAGAGTAAAGAAGTAAAAGAGTATTTAAAAAAATTTTTAGGGGACCCACGTGTTATTGATAAGCCAAGATGGCAATGGCTGCCGATTTTACATGGTATTATTTTGAATACACGACCAAAAAAATCAGCTGAACTCTATAAAAGTATTTGGCAAAAAGATGGATCACCGTTGTTAATCTATACGCAACGTCAAGCAAAACTTCTCCAGTCTCGATTTCCTGATAAGTCTATAAAGTTTGGTATGGCCTATAGTCACCCCAGCATTTCTCATTCATTGGCAGAATTCGAAAATGAAGGAATTACAGATGTGACGATTGTTCCTTTGTATCCGCAATATTCAACTTCAACGACTGCAGCCATTAACGATGCTGTTTTTAAACATTACTTAAAACAAGAGAATATGCCCTCGTTACACTTAATTAGAGAGTTTACAGCACACCCAAAATATATTGATTTATTGAGAAAACAAATTCAAGATGGTATTAATCAATACCATCCGGATTTATTAGTCTTTTCATATCATGGTATTCCTGTTTCTTATGTAGAAAAAGGAGATCCTTATCAGGAGCAGTGCCAATTAACAACAGATGCTGTTTTTGATGACTTTTCAATTGATATTCCTTATCGGGTTTGTTATCAATCAAAATTTGGTCCTGATGAATGGTTGACGCCGGCACTTGATGCCACATTAAAACAATTGCCAAAACAGGGTGTTAAAAATGTATTGGTTATTACACCAGGATTTGTGTCAGATTGTGTTGAAACGATTGAAGAAATTGAAAGTGAAAATTATGGATATTTTATGGAAAGTGGTGGAGAATCGTTTAACTATATTCATCCATTCAATGATAATGAGTTGTTTATCGATTTACTGGAAGATTTAGTTTTAAACAGGTAGCAAAATTTATTTTCTGCCTGTTTTTTTTACACAGTTATAGGTTTTTTGTAATATCTGTTGTATAATAAAGGTATGTATAATGAATTGAAAGGGGATTTATGTATGAATAAAAAAATTATATTTAAGGGGAGCAGCTTTTTAGCTGCATTATTTTTTTTAACAGCTTGCGGAAGTGAGAATAAAGAAGAAAAAACTATTAAAACGACGAAAAGCAAACCAAAGACGGAACAAGTCACTGTAACAAATAAAGAAGAAAATACAGGAAATGAAGGCATAGTATTTGATCAGCATGATTATACATATGATGTTGTGTCGGCTGCGACACAAACTACTTTTGGAACAAATCCATCGGCTAAATACACAAAAGAAGAGAAAATGAAAAAAATGTTCTGGTCTAATCAACCGCCTTTGGGGCTTTTAGAAGGCTATTATTATAAAAATGAAGGTCAGTTTACGGGTGGTAATTATGGGATTGTTGAAGTTGTGACTAATCCCGAAAATGCAAAAATAGAGAATGTTCAGTTTACAGAATTTGCTAGTGATCCTTACTACATTGGAAAGTATTCGGGTAAAAATAAACGATTATCAGACTACGCTTTTATGCAGGCTGACCATACGCGTACAGATGAGACGTTAGTTACAGTTGTTAACGGCATTACGTTTGTTGAAAAGCAGATGCGTGATGAAAATCGAGTCACAGGGGATTTTTTAACAGTTGAAGGATCTTCAACCTCAGCTAGAGATGGTTTTATGCCATTAGCCGCAAAAATGGATGAATGGATTCGTGAGCCGTACAAGAACAAATATTTTGGGTATGCAGAAGAACAAGAAACGGGTATCATTCCTCGTCTGGAAGTTGTAACAACTGATAATAAAATTACAGATGTGAGATATGATGAATATTTTGCAGATACTGAAGAAAAGATGACGGATGCCGCATTAAAACCATATTATCGTTAATCCAAATATTATTCGATTGATTATAATACAGCAACAAATAAAGAATTCGTAAAGTTTTCAGATGCTTTGGTCAAGGAGATTTTGGCTAAGCAGACGCTTGATATAGAAAACAATGATTTAGCTAGACATCCATCTTTTAAATTATATCAAGCGATGGCTGAAAAAATAAATTTAACACCTCAATGGTAAAAAAATACACAACATGGTACAAAAAGTGTTATAGTAATAGAAAATGAGGTGTTTTTATGTTACTACTAACTGAGATCAGTGTTGCTTATTGGTCAAAAGCTGAGAAACTCGTTAATTCATGGTTTTCACTTGAGATTATGATTGTCTCTGTTTTGATATTGGTTCTATTTTTTGCTGTTATCTATGCAAATAACCACTTTAAAAAGATTTTAATATCAATTATGGCAGGTATTATTATTTTTACAGGAATAACAGTAGCTTTCGGAAGTAGCTATTCAAAATCATATCGTCAGTTGGCCAAATATGTATCGCCTGTTAATCGAAATGTAATGCCAAAGTCTTTCGGGTATGAATATGTAGGTGATAGGCGAGGTTCGTATGTACTCGTTGCTGATGTTACAAAAACGTTAAAATTGCCTTTTTACAAAAAGGAAGTACATGAAGTAGTGAATCCTGAGTTTTTAGGTGGAAATGAATACTTATATTTCTTTAAAATAGATAACTATATTTATAGTATATCGAAAAAAGAGCCTAGTTTACAATTAAGTGACAAAATAGATAAAATGATAATTAAACAAGAGACAGCTGTTTTAAAGTTTAAGGAATATGAAACTATCGGATTTTTAGATCAGGTTGGACCAGCTAATCAACAAGTAATTTTACCGAAAAGTAAAATTACTCAGCAGTATGAACCAAATACAAAAGTTTATGACTTTAAAATTTAAATATATATAAATTTATATAAAGAGTACAGAAAAATTTTTGCACTCTTTTTTGTATGTATTGTAGTTATGCATATCAAGTCTATTAAATTTCTTGTTTTCAAATTTCATGCAAGTATTAAAGAGATTTTTGTAATAATTGAAAGATATAGATGGTTTATCTTGGATGATTGAAACGTTTCCATAGAATTTTTAGATATTTTAATAATTGGATTCTTTAAAGTTTAGCTTGGCTTCAGTAATTTATTGTTTTATTTAATTACGGAGACACTTCATTTTTATTATTGTATTATATTAATACAATAATAAAAATGATATCATTATAAAATTATATATATAAATTTATATATTATTGTTGACTTTAATATATTAAAATAGTATTATTTGTTTGTAGCAATGTGAAACTAAATACAAATAAATATTATATTTATTGTTATGACGGTAGTCATCTTTTTTTAACAGTTGTTATGAAAGCGATTGAGTGTGAAAAGTATCGTAAATTTTTATATATAGTGACAATCTTTTTATACTTTCTATACTATGTTATAGTGTGAACAATAAGAGTTGTTGAAACTAGTTAAAACAACTTAACTTGTCGGAGGTAGAAAGATGAATATTGAAAAATTTATTGAAGCTAGACGAAAAAATGGACTATCTCAAATTGAATTAGCAGAGGGTATTTGCACGCAAGCTACATTGAGCCGTTTTGAAAATAACGGACAAGTACCAAGTTTAAAAATACTTTTAAAACTTTGTGAACGCTTAAATATTTCTTTAGGAGAATTGTTTCCAAAAGTCGGAATTCAATATGATGATGTCAACCGAATTATGGAACGTGCTGAATTTTTACTTATCACTAGTGAATTTGATGAGTCTGAAAGATTGTTGGACACATTGAATTTGAAAGACATTGATGAAATGTCGATTCTTTTAAGGTATTACTATCTTCGTGGCTTTGTCATGGTTTTTAAAAATTATCCGATAACGGAAGTGTTGTTTAACTTTGATCAAATTTTATTTGGTGAGTTGGATGAAGAAGGTGAGTTGTTCCGCTTACTTGCTTATACAGGTATTGGGATGGTTTTTGCTAGAGAGGATGATGTTGATAAGGCTGAATTTTATTTTAATAAAGTTTTAGAAAATATCTATCGTTATCCAATTAAGGACGTGGAGGATACCTGGCGTGTCTTGAATATTGTTTATCAATCTGGCGAGTTTTACGCATGTATAAATGAGCTGGATGTTAGTAATGTGCTTTTAGAATACGCAATCACAATCTGCTCAGATAATCATGTGACGTATTATCTTGCCAGAGCTGCATTTCAATTGGCCAAAAATGCTATTCAACAAGAAAAACCAAAAGAGTATATTTTAGAGCTGATTCATGACGCACGAGCTTTTGCTAAGATTAATCGAAATTATATTAAATTAGAAAAATTAACAGAACTCGAGAAGGTGGTCCAATCAGATCATTAGCTGATACGAGAATATGAGTTTCTAATAATATCGATGTGGAGGTGCTTAGATGAGAGAGAAAATCATGGTTAGAATGATGGGAACTGTCATTACATTAGATATTGGTGCAACAAACGCAAAAGAACTGATTGATAATTCAGTTCAACTTCTCCGTATGTATGAGAAGCGTTTTAGCGCAAATGACCCAAATTCAGAATTAATGGCAGTCAATCAAGCAGCGGGAATACGCAGTATTCAAGTCCATCCTGATTTGTTTAAACTGATTAAGTTGGGAAAATATCATAGTTGTGCGGCAGATAGTCATTTAAATATAGCTATTGGTCCACTTGTAAAACTGTGGCATATAGGTTTCAAAGATGCGAGAGTACCGAGCCCCGAAGACATCAAGAAAAGACTAATTTTAATTAATCCTCAGAAAATCGAATTAGATGAAAAAACGCAATCAGTTTATTTGCAGATCCCTGGTATGGAAATTGATTTAGGTGCTTTAGCTAAAGGATTCATTGCAGATCTAATTATTGATTATTTGAAAGAGCAGCAAGCGGAGTCAGCAATGTTGAACTTGGGTGGAAATGTTGTGGTGTTGGGTAATGCCCCAACAAGAGACGATGGTTTCTACCGAATTGGTATCCAGGATCCTTTAAGTTCAAGGAATACGTATATGACAATTATCCCTGTACATAATCAATCTGTTGTGACCTCCGGTGTGTATGAACGTAAATTGAAGATTGGTGATAAGACGTACCACCACATTTTTGATTCAAAAACAGGCTATCCTATAACTTCAGATATTAGCAGTTTAACGATTGTGTCGCATCATTCAGTTGATGGTGAGATTTGGACGTCGCGTCTGTTCGGTAAAGGTATATTAGAAATTTTAGAAGTAGTTGGTCAACTAAAGAATGTAGAGTGTTTAATTATTGATAATCAGAATAAATTATATCAATCAGAAATAGATATTAATTAAATGATGAATTGAAAGGAAGATTTAATATGTTGAAATTTATCGGTTTAGTAGGTACAAACTCTGACAAGTCAACAAACAGACAATTATTACAATTTATGGAACGATATTTTAAAAATAGGGCAGAAATAGAATTAATTGAAATTAAAGACTTTCCTATGTTTAACAAGCCGGAAAATAAAGAATTACCTTTTGTTGTCAAAGAAGCTGCACAAAAGATTTCAAATTCAGATGGTGTTATCATCAGTACTCCTGAATATGATCATGCTGTACCGGCATCTTTAATGAATGCGTTAAGCTGGTTATCTTATGGTATTTTCCCTTTTGTAGATAAACCAGTTATGATTACAGGTGCTTCATATGGCACATTAGGTTCATCAAGGGCACAAGCGCATCTTCGTCAAATTTTAGATGCTCCAGAATTAAAAGCACGTATTATGCCGAGTTCAGAATTTTTATTAAGCCATTCGTTACAAGCATTTGATGAGTCGGGCAATCTTGTTGATGGCGAGCAAGTTGATAAATTAGATGGACTATTTTCTGATTTTTGCCATTTTGTCAATATGACGGATCAGTTAATGAGTGCACATCAAATTAATGTTAAAGAAGCAGAAAATATTTCCTGGGAAGACAGATAGAAAGGACGTTTTATCATGAAAATCATTGGAATTGTAGGTTCAAGTGCAGAATTATCATATAACCGTAAATTATTATATTTCATAAAAAAACAATACAAACATCTTTTTAATCTTGAAATTATTGAAATTAAAGATTTACCTATGTTCAATCAAAGTAATAATCAAACACAAAGTCCAGAGATACAGGCGATTAATCGTAAGATTAAGTATGCAGATGGTGTCATCATTGCGACACCAGAACATAATCATACAATCACTGCTTCTTTAAAAAGTTTACTAGAATGGTTATCATATGAAATTCATCCATTAGAAGATAAACCAGTCATGATTGTTGGTGCGTCATACTATGATCAAGGATCATCACGTGCGCAACTTCATTTGAGACAAATCCTTGATGCACCCGGTGTAAACGCAATTGTTATGCCAGGTAATGAATTTCTATTAGGTAAGGTAAGAGAAGCTTTTGATGAACAAGATAACTTGAAAGATGAACGCACCATTGGTTTCTTAGGTAGTACATTAGAGAAATTCAGTCGTTTTATTAAAGTCGTTTCTGCATTAGAAGGTCCTCGACCAGTTGAACCAGAGGATTTATATTGTGAAGGAACTATCGAAACAACAATTACTGACGTCGATATGTCTGCTGATGATTGGGTCGAAACAGCGGCTGCTAAAGTTGGAGCTGTTGAAGGAAACACTTATGTTAAATTGAACCGCGGTATTTTAACGGTTGATCAACTAAACTATTTCTTAGCATCAATGCCGATGGAATTAACGTATGCCGATGATAATAATCAATTTATTTATTACAACTATACTAAGGAAGGCTCTACGATGTTAGCGGGACGTCAACCAGGACAAGTTGGAAATCCGTTAGCGCTGTGTCATCCAGAAAAGGCACTAAAAAATGTGGAATGGGTTATTCAACAACTTCGCTCTGGAGCTCAAGACTGTGTTCGTGTACACGTACCAACTCACGGGCCTGATAAATACGTTGTTCATAATTATCAAGCGATGCATGATGAAAATGGCAATTATGTTGGAATCAATGAATTTATTCTTGATTTTAAACCAATTGTTGATTGGTACTTGAAAAAAACAGGTCAACAATTGACTGGAGGTCAAGTTGACGGTACTAGTGGCGCTTCTGAACAATCTTCAGTACCAGCTGATCAACCTGATGCAGTATCAGGTGCTTCCGAACATGATACCAATACTGCTCCGACAGCAGTGCCAACAACGGCAACAGTTGATGCTGTGTCAGGCGCATCAGAACATTAAAAATAAGACTGCATGAAATTTCATGCAGTCTTATTTTTTATTATTCTTCTAAATTCTTTGTTTTAAATTCTGTATCTTCTACTAGAATACCGTCATTCATTTTAAAAACACGGTCGCTCCATTGAATCATTCGCTGGTCGTGAGTAACCATAACTGTCGCTTTTTTCTTTTCATGAGCCTCTCTTACTAAGAGTTTGACTACACTGTATGCATGATCTGTATCTAGGCTAGCTGTTGGTTCGTCAGCTAAAATTAGATTTGGATTATTGTAGAGCGCGCGCCCGATAGCAACACGTTGACGTTCACCACCAGATAAGTCGTTAGGATAACTATTCTTTAATTCATCAACACCTAATGATGTTAATATTGTATCGATTTTTGTGTTATCTTTAGTTTGATTTACAACTTTTTCTACTAGTTGAAACTGTTCCTTAACTGTTAAAAAAGGTATCAGATTTGATGATTGTAAAATAAAACCTATTTCAGTAAAGCGCAGAGCAGATCGTTTACTTTCAGGTAAATCGGAGAAATCGTTCCCGTTAATAAAAATCGTGCCTGACGTTGGAGTTTGTAAACCGCCCGCTATGGTTAGAAAAGTACTTTTTCCCGAACCTGAAGGTCCAATGACACTAACAAATTCACCAGCATTTACCGAGAAATTCAATCCTTTTAAAGCAGTTATTTCGTTGTGACCTTTGCCAAATTTCTTAATTATATTGGTCATTTCTAATATTGGTTTCATAATTGTTGCCTCCTCATTCAATGTTGTAGATATTAACCGATAGCCTTAATCGGATCGACTTTTCTGACAGTTAGTATTGAGAAGATACCGCCGAGAATAGACATAATTATCAGTATACCCCCATAAATCAGCCATTGAGGTAAGTTGACAGCAAATGGCATTGCTTTTGGCAATCCGAATTGAAGCGCATAGCTGACGATACCTGAAAGGGTAACGCCGATAAATCCGACTAAAAATGATTGAGCAATGATAGATTTTGAAATAAACCAATCGCTTATACCTTGAACTTTCATAACGCCGAAAATTGCAGTTTTTTGTAAAGTAATGACATACATAAAAATTCCAATAATGGCTACTGCAATGATAAAAAGAAAGTAAATCATCGCTTTTAGAGTAATATCTTGTGCGGTGTAGCCGGGTATACTCTCAATAAATTTTTGACTGCTCATTTTATCAAGTGATTTACTGGAAATATGCGTATCTGTTGCATCTGTCAAAATTGCGTTTATTGGATAATTTTTATTATTTTTAAAAGCCTTGTCACCAAATTTCAAGTCGGTTACCGTTTTTGTTGTGGTATAAAGAACAGGAGTTGCTTGATAATAGGTAGCCTTAGTGATTCCGACTACTTTTAATTTTGTATTATCTGAACCAAGTGATATAGTGTCACCGACTTTGAATCCAACGTCGGCCAAATTTTGTGAAATAGTTATTTCATTATCCTTTTTAAAAGAAGAACCTGAAGTGGTTTTGGGTAAAAAGAAAGCACCTTTTTCAGTACCGAAAACGGAAATATTTGTTTTATTATTTTTATCTTTCACAGATCCGCTATAAACAGTTAATGGTACTTTGGATTTGCCATCCACTTCCTTTAAGTTGTCTAAACTTAATTGGGATGCCGCTAGAATACGGTTAGATTCTTCTGACATAACCACAGTTTTTGCATGCCAATCAATGACGGCTTGGCTGAATTGTCTTGAGAGTCCATTTGCTAGGCCTGAAAGCATGAACACCATAAAACTAATTAAAAACATAATCCCAATAATTAATGTATATCTTAATTTTGAATATTTTATTTCTTTAATTGCTAAAAACATCGAATCACATCACTTTCTACTAAATTTAAATCCCGATAGTGACATTGTGTCACTATCGGGATGGAAAGTCAAAATATTGGGTTGTGTTTAATTCTTTAAACCATAGGATAACCACTTTGTTTTGTATTGAAAATCTTTAATCAATTCTTCAGGTGACCAGTTATTAATAATATAATCAGATAAACTGGTAATTGTTAACTCCATTGTAAAGTATAGGAAACTAATTGATTCTTTTGCTGATGTAATATTAAATTGATTTAAGTCTAAAATTGCTTGCCAGTGTTCAATCATTTTAGTTGATTTGGAAAAAGGCATGCGTTTGAATGCATATTGACTGCTGGTCCTAGTTAGTAAATATATGGCTTTCCAATAAGAGGACTCTTTGTCTTGATGCACACACCAAACTAGATACTGCTGAATACCAAAAAAGAAATCCGACTTGTATCGTTTAATGAATCGTTGGATGTCCACATGAAAGACGGTGGCATACTTCTGAATGATGTATAAATGAGCATCCTCTAAATCTTCAAAATATTTATAAAAAGAGCCACGTGACATTGCCATATCATCGACAATCTGTGCAACTTTAATTTGTGAAATCGGTTGTTGATAGAAACGATTTAAAAGGATGTCATCCATCCATTCTTTTTTTTCTTGTGGTAAATTACGAAATGTTTCTTTGGGCATAGTAGAAAAGCTCCTTTTACATGTTTAAAACGTCCTACCAGTATCATATCACTAAGCTATGACGTTTGTCATAATAAGTTGTGACATTCATGACTACTTTTATATAATGACGCTTGTTATACTTTTTTTTAATAAAAGATGGCAGGTGATTACAATGAGTATTTTAAAAGTCTATCGCGATGTTTATGAAACAGGTACGAAACATCTGACGATAAGGATTTTAATTCAATGTATGGCTGCTTTTATATTTAGTATCTTTTTAAAGAACGGAACTTTGTTTATCTTTACTGCTTGGGAACTGGGTGCTATTCCGATGAGTTCTAAGATGTTTAAAAAACAGCTGGTACTCTATTATCTGGCCTGTTTGTTTAGTATTGTGTTATCGATGATTGTTAAGCCAGTTGATGGCAACGTTGATGTGATTAGTATTTTTATTGTTGTGGTCTTTACAATAGTCGGTCCGATTGTTTCACGAAGTGCGATGCAGGCTAGTTTACGTTTTAAGCTGCTCGTTTCACAAAATAAGCGTCTTGAAGCGATTATTCAACAAAATGAACGTGACCGCATTGCCCGTGACTTGCATGATAATTTAGGTCAATCTTTTTCAATGATAACTTTAAAGGCAGAGCTGGCAAAAAAACAAGTAGATAAAAACCCTAAAGCGGCAAAAGCTGAATTAACCGATATTGCATCTGCTTCACGTCAGAATTTAACGACGATTCGCGAGATTGTCGCTGATCTGCATGAGAAAACTATTTTACAAGTCATTGTAGAAGCCAACAAAAATTTGATGACAGCAGGTATTTTATTAGTGACGCATGATGAAGACATCACTGCTGATTGGCCTCTTACGATACAGTTGGCAGTAGGAGCAATTGTTAATGAATCTGTCACAAATATTATTCGACACAGCGGTGCTCAACTTTGCGAGATGACATTTAAAGAGACGTCATCTAACTATCAAATTTTTGTTCGTGATGATGGTGACGGGTATGAAGAGAATGACCAAACGAGTTTTGGTTTAAAAGGGATGGCTCAGCGTGCCGAACAAATTAATGGCACGTTGATGATTGAAAATAATCATGGGACTTATGTGACAATCACTGTACCGAAGGAGTCGGATTAAATGACTAAACTATACATAGCAGAAGATCAAGAGATGCTAAATACTGCCTTGACGACAATACTAAATCTAGAAGATGATTTGGAGGTTGTCGGTAATGCATATGAAGGCAGAACGGCTTTGACTGAAATTAATAAGTTAAAGCCAGATATTGCAATTTTAGATGTTGAGATGCCTGAACTAACCGGGTTGGAAATTGCGGAACAATTGTTTCAGAAAGATGTTGCAACAAAAGTGATTATTTTGACAACATTTGCCCAAAAAAATTATTTTGAACAAGCGGTGAAGGCGCAAGTTAACGGCTATCTGTTAAAAGATAGCCCGACTGATGACTTGGTATCAGCGATTCATGATATTTTAGCAGGAAAGACAATTTTTGCACCGGAGCTTGTGACGACAGTAATGCAATCGGTTAATAATCCGTTAACTAAACGTGAAATCGATGTATTAATAGAATTAAATCAAGGTTGCAGTACAGCCGACGTATCACGGAAATTATTTTTATCCGAAGGGACAATCAGAAACTATATTTCATCGATTCTTAGTAAGACAGGTACAAAAAATCGAATTGAAGCAATTAATACAGCGAAAAGCAATCAATGGTTTTAAGGGCGGAAGTGAAGTATGAAAGTGGTTCGAATTAATGAAGGCTATGTACAAGGGTATATGTTGGAACTACTTGAAAACAATGAATCAAAAGCAGTCATCATTGTTTTTGGCGACTCAGAAGAGCTGACAATGACTGTTGGTAGCACATGTTAAAATTTTTAAAGATAAATAAAAAGAGGTAGACTGTTTACGGCCTACCTCTTTCTTAACATTTAATAGTAATCGTCCATCCCTCTGTACCAATCTTATTAAAATCAAGTACTTCGAAGTCCTGTTCAAGTGCATAATTTGGAATATTTTCTACCGCTTCCGGACATGTAAAAATCAATTCTATTTCTTGACCAGGCTTACTTTCTTTGACTGCTTTTTTTAATTCCATAAGAGGAATTGGACAATCCTGTCCTTTTGTGTTAATAATTTTTCTTTCCATCACTAAACTTCCTTTCTTTTATAAAACCAATACGTTGCTATCCAAATACCGATGGCGATTGACAACAATCCTAACCATGCCTGAAGTGAATAAACGGATGTCCCGATGATTCCGTGCCCAATTAAACAACCTTGACCGAGGACTGCTCCCGTTCCCATGAAAATTCCACCTAAAAATCCCTGAATTAACGTTTTTCCGTCTGTCCCTTTAAAAGAGAATTCACGACTAGCCACTGTACAAATTAATGATCCTAAAATAATTCCTGCAACCAAATAGCTTGCCCAGTTTAGTTTTGTTGTATGATTAATAATTAAATTAACCCAAGTAATCAGAGGTGTTGTTATTCCTAAACTACCTGGTCGTCCGGATAATTGGCTTGCATACCATGCAAAACCTGATATTAGTCCAATGAGAATTGCAGCTGTTGTTTTAGACCAGATTTTTTCGAAAAAAATATGTCGCAGCCCAGTATATTGAGCTGGCAGTGTTATCTGATTCTTATGTTTGGGCTGTTTTTTAACTAAGATCGTGCTGATAATAATTAATCCAATAATTGAAATAATAACAGGAGAGAAAGGCAAAGTCTGAACAAATTTATCAGAGACAACTAATGAATCCTGTAGGTCTTTTGACACATTTCCCAATAGACCTTGCTTTGTCGCACTTGCCGCAAACATGAAAGATAATAAGGTAAGCAGTCCAGTTAAACGGCCATCACCTGTTTTGATTAGTGCTATAGTAATACAACCGTGTGCGAAAATAGCCCCGATACCAAATAACAGTCCGCCGATAACAGTTGCGAGAATTGAAAAATCACCGTATTCGTTTGCAGTTATCAATTTGAAATGCAACAGAATAAAATAGATAATACTGCCTAAAAAAATAATTAATAAAAATATTAATAGATTTGAGGCCCTTTTTTCTAAATAGAAATCTCTAATTAATCCGGTGAAACAAAATCTGCTTCTTTTTAAAACAAATCCAAAAATGATACCAAAAATGATGCCAGATAATATTCCCATAGATACAACTCATTTCTTCAAATTAATTTATTCACAATGTAGTGTAATTTAATAATAATTTAATCGTTTACATAAGTCAATATCAATTATTGTGTGTTATTTGCAAAAAAAAATAAAATAGATAACTTTATTTGGTTTATTTACTCTTTTTTATTGATTTTTTTGATCAATTTGATATCATGTTTATTATAAAGATAATCAAAAGTTGATAAAAAGAGGTGGGGTATGGGTGGTATTGTTTTTAGTGAAACAGTTCAGTTAATCTTTTTTATGATAATTGGCATGTTTCTTTCAAAAAGAGGAAAGTATACGGCATCAGTCAATCTTTTTATCGGTTACTTGTTAACAAATGTGGCTTTACCGGCAGCAATAATAAATAGTTTTCAAGTTGAGAAAACGCCAGAATTGCTGCGAATGATTCGATGGACAATGGTTTTTTCACTTGTAATGCTTTTGTTAACTCTTTTATTTGGTTTTCTTATTTCTAAAATATTGGGTAAAAAAGGTGTTCTAAGAAGACTATGGATTAATTGTTTGTTGTTTTCAAATATTCTTTTTATTGGGATTCCGATTGTTGACCGGTTGTATGGCGAAGAAGGACTTATTGTTTTAGTTATTTATAATACTTTTACCAGTTTATTTTTATTTACAATCGGTATTATGATTTTTTCAAATAGTCGGGAGTTTAAGTTAAAGAGTTTGTACACTACACCACCAATTATTGCATCGATTATTGGCTACCTTTTGTTTAAGTTTGGTATTGTACTACCTGAAACTATTAATATATTTAATAGCACACTCGGAGGATTGACGGCTCCATTGGCAATGATTATAAATGGGTGTCTTTTTGTTCAAAATGATTTCAAAAAAATTATTTTTAATAAAGATAATCTTCAATTTACAATTGCAAGAGTTATTGGTGTACCTTTATTTTTTATTTTAATTTTACAATTCTTTGTTAAAGATCCTATTATTTTAGGTGTTTTAACTTTGGTTTCAGCGATGCCGACGGGCTCATTAAATGCTATTTTAGCAGAAGAATATGCTGGTGAGGGAGCCAAAGTTTCTCAGTATATCGCATTAACAACAATAGTAAGTATGGTTACATTACCAATGGTTATGAGCTTTGTATAATACAATAATAATCAATGGATTAATTATAAAACATTTTTATGGAGGGAATTGTATGACAAATATTAACGTAGGTATTATCGGTTTGGGAAGGTTAGGTAAAGCACATGCTGAAAATTTAGCTTTTAATGTTCCAAATTGTAATCTGTACGCAGCATGCAGTGTTGTTGAAGCCGAATTGCTGTATGCTAAAGAACATTTAAAAGTAAAAAAAACGTATAGTGTATATGAGGAAATGTTAGCAGACAATAATGTAGATGCCGTATTTATTGTGTCTCCATCCGGATTGCATTGTAGTCAAATTCAATCAGCAATGAAGGCCGGAAAACATGTTTTTAGTGAAAAACCGTTGGGACTAGATACGCAAGAAATAGAAGAGACAATCGATGTTATCAATCAATACCCTGACCAGATTTTTATGCTAGGATTTATGAGAAGATATGATGAATCATATAAGTATGCGAAACAAATGGTAGATAATGGTGAGCTTGGAGAATTGACAGTTGTCAGAAGTTATAGTATTGACCCAAGTGAGGGCATGGAAAGCTTTGTTAAATTTGCGGGAGCAAGTTTTAGTGGCGGACTTTTTGCCGATATGTCAATTCATGATATTGATCTTTTGCGTTGGTTTACAAATCAAGAAGTTAATAAAGTATGGGCATTAGGAAAAAATGCTGCTTATAAAGAGCTAGATGAAGTGGGTGAGTTAGAAACTGGCGCTGTCATGCTGCAAATGCAGGATAATACAATGGGTATTTTCGTTGCTGGAAGAAATGCTCAACACGGCTATCATGTAGAAACAGAATTAATTGGAACAAAAGGCATGCTTAGGATTGCACAAGTACCGGAGAAGAACCTGGTGACAGTTATGAATAATGAAGGCGTTGTACGTCCGACTTCGCGTAATTTCCCAGAAAGATTTAGTCAAGCATTTACAGATGAAGCAAAGGCTTTTATAAATGCGATTGTGACAGGTGTTCAGCCTGAGATAAAGGCAAATGACGGTTTGCAAGCCACTAAAATTGCTATAGCCTGTCAAAAATCCTATGAAAACAATGAGTTAGTTGATGTAAGATAATTAATGGCTGCTGCATCGTTTAAAATGATGCAGCAGCCATTTAAATTTACTTTAGATGACATTTTGTATAACAGATAAGATTTGTTAGTACTTTCGTACTTTAATTGACTAGGATATCATCAAGTTAAGTAATGATTGAAATTAATAAGTAAAGATCTACAGTTAGATAAATAACATTTTATTATAAATAAGAATAGTTGTCTTTTACTTAATATACATGATAATTATTTTTATATGTTTATTTTTTTATGTTGTATTGTGATATAATCGAATAGTATCTTTTATAGAAATAGGGAAGGATGGGATAGTGCTTGTTATAAAAAATAAATATCATATTATTGAGTTGTGTACCTTAATTTGTCTGATATTCTTTTTTTTCATATTAAATTATTATACATGGTATGGTGTAGATGATTTGTTCTATAAATTTTTTATTACAGGTCAGTTTACGCCTGAAAATAGCACATCGATAAAGAGTTTATCAGAATTTATTATCTCACAAAGAAATCATTATTTAATTATGAATGGTCGAATTATGGCACATGTTTTATTACAGTTTGTTATGCAATTTAATAAACTATTTTTTGATAGTCTCAATACCGTTGTTATTTTGATGATTTCCTATTTAATACCATCAATTTCATCTAATATTGCCAATGAGATTGTGTTAAAAAAATATCCGTCTTTATTATCTATGATTATTTGTTTATGGCTGATATTTATGCAAACAGCTGAGATGAGCACAACCTATTTTTGGGTGTCAGGATCAATTAATTATGTTTGGGGCGCATTATTTGGCTTAATTCTTGTCAAAATTATGTTGTCGCAACAAAAACATTATCTGCTGATTGGTTTTCTATCTTTTTTTGTTGGTAATTACAGTGAAAATAATGGACCAGGCTTTATTTTTTTTGCATCGATGATATATATTGTCTTGATGATTCAACGGACAGATAGATTCTTATATGTCAAACCATTGATATCAATAATTAGTGGTTTTGTTGGGTTTATGGTACTAATGTTTGCACCGCGCACAATGGCAAGAGGAAATTCTGGAGTAAGCTTTCAGTATGTTATAGCGAATCTGTCAAAAGTTACAACAATGTTAATTGATTCTAATCTTTTAGTTTATCTTTTTTTACTTTTCTCTACTCTTTGGTTGATTAAGGATAAAGAAAATATAAAAAATGTTATTATATTATTAACTGTTTTTATTTGTCATATTTTTACTGTCTTACCCTTAATTTTTAGTCCTGAGATATACTATCGTTCTTTTTTTGGTTCGCAAATTATTCTTTATATTGCTGTTATTTTTATGATAGATATATATAATAACAATTTTGATTTTATTAGTTTGGAAAAAAATAAAATATTATGTATTATTTTAGTTTTTTCGTTTTTATCATTTTGGCCAAGTTATAAGTCTGTTAAAGAAGTAAGCAAGCAAACTGATGAAATAATTGTAGATGTTATGAACCAAAAGAAAAAAGGTAAAGAAAATGTTACTGTAGCAAATCCAACGAACTTATTTCCGGATAAACGCACATATGTTAAAGGTGTTTCCGATGATAAAAATGGGTATCTTAACATCTGGACGGCTAAATATTTTGGTGTAAAAACAATATCAGCAGATCCAAAGAAAACTTCAAAATTAAACACTAATAGATTGCATTATCATCATATTGAGGCTGTCAACGATAATTACATGGATATGAAAAGATGGCAGATAGAGAAATAGACTTGAAAATTTATTATCTGTTCATGAAAAAAATGCACAACTCCTAAAAAAATAGTTAGGAGTTGTACATTTTTTTTAGTTTTATTCAGTTGCCCGGTGTATAGGTAAGTCATTGTTGCCAGTAGTGGTTAATAGATATTGAATAACGTCAATATTTCCTGACTTAAAGGAAGCAGCGCATGCTTGAAGATATAGGTCCCACATGCGATAGAATTCGTCTCCTTTGTCAGCAATTACTTGATCTTTGACTTGATGGAAATTTGTCATCCAATGTTCTAGGGTTTGTTGGTAATCACGACGTAAACTTTCCATGTCGATGACCTGTAAGTCATTTGTTGTAATATCATTAATTATTTCGGAAAGTCCTGGAATATATCCTCCTGGAAAAATATATTTATTAATCCAGGCGTTGTATGCACCGCCTTGTTGACGTGTAATACCGTGAATTAAAGCTGTTCCAGAGGGTGTTAATAGTTTCTTTATGACATTAAAGTATTCTGCTAAATGTTCTTCACCAACATGTTCAAACATACCTACACTTGTAATATGATCAAATTGTTGATTTTCTAATTCACGATAATCCATTAAAAGGACATGACACCTATCCTCTAAATGTTCTTCGATGATTTTATTGGTAATAAAATCATACTGTTCTTCGCTAAGGGTAATACCAGTTACTTTAACGTCATATTCTTTTGCTGCTGTAAACATCAGAGTACCCCAACCACATCCAATATCGAGTAAAGTGTCGTCAGTTTTTAAAAATAACTTGTTTAAAATATGGTGTACTTTATTTATTTGAGCTTGTTCTAAAGAATTTTCAGAAGTTTTAAAGTAACCACAAGAGTATGTCATAGTCGGGTCTAACCATAGCTTAAAAAAATCATTTCCTAAATCATAATGTGAGTGAATATCTGTTTTATTTTGTTTTTTTGAATGTCTTTTTAAGGAAGGCAACCATTGAATATAATCGGTATTATGAAAAAAACTGTCTGCCTGCTTATAGGTATCATTTATTAATTCTTCAATATCGCCATCAATTTCAATTGTATGATCCATATATGCTTCGCCGAGTGTGAGTGAAGCATTCTTAGCTATTTGTTTAATCGGAATTTTATTATTAATGGTGATAATAATCTCTGGTTTGTCAGCCTCTTGACCATATCTTTTACTTGAACCGTCCCAATAATTAACTTCTACTGGTAAAGAGAATGAGCGTGAAAATAATTGATTATAAAATGATTTGTCGATCATTGGTAATCCTCCTTGTTTAATACAGTGTAAAAAAAACTGTCTATCGGTTAAATGATATAACTAGTGTCATGAAATGTCAAAAACATTTATGTAAATTCCTATTATAATTTACATAAATATGGAAAAATTTAAATATAACTTTGCTTTTTTTATATGTTATCGGTTACAATAAAATCGACTTAAGACGATTAAAGGAAATGAGAATAATGACAAAAATAACAATAAGAGATGTTGCAAGAGAGTCTGGCGTTTCAATCTCGACAGTATCTCAGATTTTAAATGGAAGAACCAAACATTTTAACAAAGATACAATTAAAAGGGTTTTGCAAGTGAAAGATGATTTGAATTATGAGGCTGACTATTTTGCGAAGAGAATGATTGATAAAAAGAGCCGTACAGTTGGTGTTTTGGTACCAAGTATCAGTAATCCGTTTTTTTCAAAACTTTTAGAGGGAATTGAGAGTATCTTGTTTACCCATCGTTATGTTCCAATTTTTAGTGTTGTTAATCGAGAAAATCAAAAGGAGATTAATACGCTCGATGAATTAATTCATCGAGGAGTTGACGGATTTATTATCGCCAGTGATGCAATTACAGATAATATAATTACCGATAAACTTTTAAATCAGTACCCGTTTATTGTTTTAGATCAAAAACAATCACTAAATTCTTTGGACACAATTTTGACAAATGACTTTACTGGAGGGCAATTAGCTGCAGAGCATTTAAATCAACTAGGTCACCGAACAGCAGCAATCGTGGCACCTAAACATACTACGGGGAACATAGAACAAAGAATAGCTGGATTTAAGTCAGTTTTTTCTGGAGAAACAATCTTGTTTAATGCGTATTTAACTAAAGAATCTGGTATAACCATTGTTCCCGATATCGTTAGTGTTAAAGCAATCACAAGTATTTTTACAGTTAGCGATGAGATTGCTTTTGGCATATACTTTGGTTTAAAAAATCTACATAAAAGTATTCCAAAAGATTATAGTCTCATCGGATATGATAACACTGATATGTGTGAGTATGTTACTCCAAAATTGACAACGATTAATCAGCCAGCTTTTTTAATCGGTGAAACCGCTGCAAATTTGTTATTAAATAGAATTGTAAGTAAGCAAGCAACAAGGAAAAATGCAGAAATATCAGTTGAATTAATTGTTCGAGAATCAACAGCACACTTGAAATAGAACATCAAATGTGCTATATTTTTCTTGTCTTATTAAAACGTTTTAATAAAAATATTTTATACAAAATTACTATGAGGTGAATTAAGATGAATCGAGTAACAGTTATTGGCAGCATTAATTTAGACACAACATTAAGAGTACCACATATGCCTAAACCAGGTGAAACAATCCATGCGAAAGAACATTTTACTGCTGGTGGGGGTAAGGGAGCTAATCAAGCTGTTGCTGCCAAACGCTCAGATGCAGACACATATTTTATTGGGGCAGTTGGAAATGATGCAGCGGGTGAAATGATGATTGATTTGTTAAGTCAAGAGGAAATTAATGTTAACGCTGTAGCACGATTGGACCGTAAATCAACTGGTCAAGCTTTTATCACGGTTGATGATGAGGGTGAAAATATTATAACAATCTTTGCAGGTGCTAATATGGATATTACACCTAAACATGTAGGCGATTACAAAGAAATTATTAAAAAAAGTGATTTTGTTATTGCACAATTTGAAAGTGCTATCAAAAGTACAATTGAAGCATTTAAAATTGCGAAGGCAGCTGGTGTTAGGACGATTTTAAACCCTGCTCCCGCTTTAAAAGATGTTCCTGAAGAATTATTAGAAGTGACTGATATGATTGCTCCAAATGAAACAGAAACAGAAATTTTAACAGGTATCAAAGTAACAGATGAAGCAAGTTTGATTGAAGCTGCAGAATATTTTCATAACATTGGCATTGAAGCAGTTTTGATTACTCTAGGCAGTAAAGGTGCATTTTATCACGTTAATGGACAAACTGGCATTGTTCCAGCTTTCCGTGTAAAAGCGGTTGATACAACAGCTGCTGGTGATACATTTATTGGTGCTTTAAGTTCTGTCTTGAAAACTGACTTTAGTAATTTAGAAGATGCTATACGTTATGGAAATCGAGCTTCATCATTGACGGTCCAACGTTTTGGCGCACAACCATCTATTCCGTTTAAACAAGAATTAATTTAAAAAAGAAAGAAGTCCTTATTAATGAAAAAAACAAACGTCATCAACTCAGATATTTCTCGTATTATTGCTCAATTAGGTCATTTTGACACGTTAAGCATCGGCGATGCCGGTATGCCAGTTCCAGAAGAGACTGAAAAAGTCGATTTGGCTGTAACAAACGGTGTCCCAAGTTTTATGGATGTTTTAAATAATGTCTTAGAAGAATTAGAGGTTCAAAGAATATTTCTAGCTGAAGAAATAAAAACACATAATCCCGAAGTGTTGACAGAAATTAAAGAAAAATTACCGAACACACCGATTTCTTTTATCCCGCATAGTCAAATGAAGCAAGATTTATCGAATTGTCATGCTTTTATTCGTACTGGAGAAATGACCCCTTATGCTAATATTATTTTAGAAAGTGGAGTTGTTTTTTAACAAAACTTAGGCTAATATGTTATAGGTATTATTTAGGAGGAAAATTTGATGAATATTGTGGCAATTTTAATTGGTTTAGGTCCATTGCTTGGTTGGGGATTATATCCAACTATCGCTTCTAAAATAGGCGGTCGGCCGGTAAACCAAATACTTGGATCAACTATTGGTACGTTAATCTTTGCATTTATTTTATTTATGGTGAAAGACCTGCCCTTCCCAAATGGCAGTAAGTTACTCTTAGCTATTTTATCTGGTGTAGGTTGGGCTGTAGCGCAGATTATAACATTTCAATCATTTAAAATGGTTGGTTCCTCTCGAGCAATGCCTGTAACAACAGCTTTTCAGTTGTTAGGTGCTTCACTGTGGGGAATGATCCATTTAGGCGATTGGCCGACACTAACAGACAAAATAATAGGAATTATTGCTTTAGTTTTGATTATTATTGGTGCAAAGATGACTGTTTGGTCTGAACATAAAAATGAAGAAGATTCAAAAATGATGAAAAAGGCAATTATCTATTTAGCAATCGGAGAAATTGGTTACTGGGCTTATTCGGCTGCTCCTCAAGAAGCTAAATTAGGTGGTATGGAAGCTTTTCTTCCACAAGCAATTGGTATGCTTTTAGTTTCAGTTGCCTATGCATTGTTTTTATCTTTTAAAGAAAAATCTGCATTTACAGAATCTGTTTCCTATAAACATATATTTTCAGGTTTCTTCTTTGCTTTTGCTGCTCTAACTTATTTAATTTCAGCTCAACCAAATATGAATGGTTTAGCAACAGGTTTTATTTTATCCCAAACTTCTGTTGTTCTAGCAACATTAACAGGTATTTGGTTCTTGGGACAAAAGAAATCAAAAAAAGAAATGACGATTACAATCGTTGGGCTTATTTTAATTATTTTAGCGGCAACAGTCACTGTTATTGTTTAATTAAAACACAAAAAAGGCGGCTAGTTGCCGTCTTTTTTGTGTTTATAAATATTTTGAATTCTCATTGATTAAGAAATTAGCTTGTAATAGAATAATGAATGAAGAGTATAGAAGTGTGTTTAATTAACTTTTTATGTTTAAAAAAAAGACATATTTTTTTGTTATAGTAAAAAATATTACTTTATTCAAGGAGGGGATTTAGGTGGTAACAATTTTAAATAGCCGAAATGATCAAGAAATAGCTTCCGCCAATCATAATTCTACTAAGTTGCTATTACTGTATGGAAAATTGATGCTTGAAAGTCATTATGAAATTGCTGAAGTGAGGGAAGAAATGGATCAGCTGATGAAAGCAATGAATGTTGATCACTTTTACTCCTATATTACGCAAACAGGATTAATGTTGATTGATCAGAAAACAAATGATGTTAAAATGATCAGCATTAAAAATTATTCGTATAATTTTGAGAAGATGGGACATATCAAAGAATCAGTAAACGCCTTTTTGAAAAATGAAATTTCTGAAGAAGAATTGTATGACAAATTTAAGAAAATTGAATCTAAAACGTATGCATTCTCATATCCTATTCAGGTGCTAAGCGCTGGTGTAATATGTGGAGCTATGTACGTGTTGATTAACAGTTTAACTGTTACTGCATTATTATCTTTTGTCATTGGTATTGTTGCGTACTCTGTCTACTTAATTCTTGAAAAATATATTAGTATAAAAACGTTCTCTGTTTTTTTATATTCGTCTTTTATCTCAATTATTGCTGTTGTATTGTTCAAAAATAATGTGACGTCGGATTCCTTTTCGTTAGTGTTAAGTTGTATTATGCCCCTTTTACCCGGGGCAACGTTAGTTAACTCAATTCGTGCAAGTATTAACGGAGATTATTTAACCGGTCTATCAATGGCAGCTGATGCAATTAATGTTTCTCTGATGTTAGGCATCCCAGTTGCTTTTATTTTAACAAACTTAATGTAGGTGGTGTAATCAATGGGTTTACAACTGTTTTTTAGTTTTTTAGTAAGTGCGAGTACTGCTATCTTAAATAATGTTGAGAGACGTTTCATTATTTTATGCGGAATATCTGGCGTAATTACTGCAGGGGTCTATGACTATTTAAATATTTATAATAGTGCGGCTATCTCATCTTTAATCTCATGTATTGCTTTATCATTATTCAGTCAATTACTATACCATCTAACTAAAATGCCTAGTATTATTTTTACAATTTCGGGAATTATGCCGATTGTGCCAGGAAGTCTTTTATTTAAAACTTTTAATTCGTTAGCTGAAAATAATTATACACATGCTATAAATTATGGATCACAAGCTATTTTAGTAGGTTTTTCGATTGCGGTCGGATTGATCTTAAATGAGACGTTCACTTCAATTTTAGTTAATTTAAAACGAAAATTTTTACCAAGAAAAAAGAAAGATTATTAAAATTTTTTAATCTTATCTTTGATTTTTTTATGAAAATTATGTTTATTCATTGAATATTTAACCCCCTTTATTTACAATGTAGTGTAGGGAACGTATAGTAAGATTTATAAAAAGTGAAAGTTTAGGTGATCTTATGTGTACAGGAATTAGAATGACTGCAAAAAATGGGGATGTTTTTTGGGGGAGAACAATGGATTTGAATATTCCAATGTTTGATGAAGATCCGGGGTTTGAAGTACCGAGCTGTATTGTGACGATACCATCAAATACAATAATTTCAAGCCAGTTAACTGATTGGAAGAGTAAATATGCAGTATTAGGTGTTGGTTTAGAAGAATCTACCTTACTTTATGACGGTATTAACGAACACGGGTTAGCTGGAGATGGGCAAGTTCTTAAGGAGTGCACATGGCGTAAGAGAGAGGATGCTGGTGAAAAAGAATTAGTTCAAGTATTAGGTGAAGAATTCGTATCATATATTTTAACCAACTATAAAAATACGGCTGAAATACGACAAGATTATAGAAAGTTTTGTTTAATTGATCAAGTGTATGATGTCAATGGAACAACTCTGCAATTTCCAATGCACTTTTCTTTTATTAATCCTGACGGAACAGGGATTGTATTAGAACCGGTAGATGACGGTCAATTTAAAATTTATGATTTTATTGGGGTGATGGCGAATAGTCCAGAATATAACTATCATACAACTAATATTCGTAATTATATCGGTTTGGATAGTTTGGGTAGAAAAGAGGCAAAACAGATTGGTCAAGACGTGTTGTTAAAACCAATTGAAGGCGGAACTGGATATGGACTATTCGGCTTGCCAGGGGACTACACTTCTCCATCCCGTTTTATTCGCAGCTTTTTTATAAAAAATTACATGGATGAATTTGAGAGTCATGATGGTATTTCACAACTTTATGCTGCCTTTCGTCCCGTTATTATTCCGCGAGGATTAGAACATAGCCATGCAGGGGACACCGTCACAGACTATACTCGATACTGGTCAGGTTATGATTTAACCAATAGAACCCTCTATGTTCAATCTTGCCGTGGCTTGTCAGTTACTAAAAAGAGTCTCGATACAACAAACAGTGAGCTGACTTTCAATCGAATTGATAGGAGCAATCACTTTCATACTATATAATTTCAGAAAACATATGGTACACTGAATTTAGTGAAAATTCGGTGTACTTTTTATATATGATGTTGTTCTACTATCATTGTTACTTTAAGGAGAGTTTAAGATGGATGTTGTAAAAAATTTTTGTGATAAATATTATGTAAATCGTAGAGAAACAAATTCAGTAAAATGGGATGGATTGAATGAGAAGTTTGGTGAAACAGACTTGATGCCCTTATGGGTTGCTGATATGGATTTTAAAGTCCCAGAAGTCGTACAAGAAGCACTGATGAAAAGAGTCGACCATGGTGTGTTTGGGTATACATTTGTCCCAAGAAGTTATTATAAGGCATTTAATCATTGGCATGCCAGTCGTCATAATTACACAATTAAAACAAGTTGGTTAAGATTCTGTACTGGTGTTGTTAATGCGTTTAATTACGTCATCCAGGCAACAACTGGGATTAATGATAGTGTGCTAGTTCTATCTCCTGTCTATTATCCTTTTTATGATGCCGTCTTAAACAATCAACGTAACCTAGTAACATGTGATTTAATAAATACGCAGGGGGAGTATTCATTAGATTATGAAAATTTTGAAGAATTAATTAAGAAAAACAAGGTAAAAGTATTTTTACACTGTTCACCTCAAAATCCAGTTGGAAAAATATGGCAAACGGAGGAATTAAATAAGTTGTTTGATATTTGTCATCGATACGGCGTGAAAGTCATTTCGGATGAAATTCATCAAGACTTTGTTGTTGGAGATGAAACATTTATTAGTGCGCTAACGTTGAGTAAGAAGTATCATGAATTGTTGTACGTACTTAATGCACCATCTAAAACATTTAATTTAGCTTCGCTATTACATGCGCATGTGATTATACCTAATGAAAAAAATCGAGAGCAATATGATAGTTATATTAAAAAAATTGTTAATAATCCTGTCAGTGTAATGGGAATGATTGCTACTGAAGCCTGCTATAATCAAGGAGAAGTTTGGCTAGATGATTTGTTAGAGGTGATCAATTACAATGAACAATTGATGATTGATATGCTAAGTAAAGAATTGCCAAAGGTTATAATCAGTCCACGACAAGCAACATATTTAGCTTGGGTAGATTTAAGTGCATATGTTGCAGCGCCTGACTTGATTGATGTCGTACAGAAACAAGCCAAACTTGCAGTTGATTATGGTGATTGGTTTGGTGACAACGGAAAGGGCTTTATTCGAATTAACTTAGCTACCTCACCAAATAATATTGAACAGGCAATCAGTCGATTAATAAAAGCGATTAAATAGTGTATAAAAATGGGAAATTTTTTCTTAAAGACATAGCGAATTTTCTGATTTCAAATAATTAATATGCGTAAGGAGACAACATATGACGACAAAAAGATCTGATTATCAAAAATCTAAAAATAAACAGAAATCACCTCTAAAGAAGGGATTACTTATACTGTTGATTATTCTAGGAATTATGCTGATGTCGGTGGGTGCTTTTTTAGCAAAAAGTTATTTTGATGTAAAAGGTGTTGCTGATAAAATTAGCAGACCTGCCGGTGGTAAAAGGGAATATCCTGTAGGCAAGGCTAGTAAAAGTAATGTTGAAGATGGGCGTCCGTTTTCGGTTTTGCTATTAGGATTAGATACTGGTGATTTTGGACGTAAAGATTTAGGAAGATCTGATACACTTATGGTCGCTGCAGTTAATCCGAAAAAAGAACAGACAACACTTTTAAGTATTCCCCGGGATACTCGGACAGAAATTGTCGGGTACGGTTCCGTAGATAAAATAAATCATGCCTATGCTTTTGGCCAAGAAGCAATGGCAATGAATACCACCGAAAAATTATTAGATATTCCATTAGATCATTATATTTGGCTTAATATGGAAGGATTTGAAGAGTTAGTCAACGCAGTTGATGGTGTTGAAATTAATAATAACTTTGAGTTTAAACAAGATGGTTACACATTTAAAAAAGGTAAAAATAGACTTAATGGGAAGCAAGCATTAGCCTATACACGTATGCGCTATGATGATCCTCGTGGTGACTATGGGCGGCAAGATCGCCAACGTGAAGTCGTATCAGCAGTTGCAGATAAAGGATTGAGCTTAACGGGAGTTAAACAGTATCGAGATATTTTAAAGGCAATTGAAAATAATATGCAGACTGATTTAAGTTGGGATGAGATGATTAAAATCGCCATGAATTATCGGGATTCATTTAAGAAAATAAATGAAGAAACATTACAAGGTGAAGGTGTCATGATTGATGACGTTTCTTATCAGGAAATACCCGAGGATGAATTATTGCGTGTCCAAAACTTATTGAAGGAACAATTAAAATAGTTAAAAAGTCCTCAATTATAATTAATAATTATCCTAAAAATTTGAGTAAATATAAAGGCATTCTTATTGACCACATCTATAGTGAGTTCAATAGGAATGTCTTTTTGGTTTAGTCCCTCTTTTGGGGAAATCAAGGTGTTTATAAATTTAATTCTGAATAATGCTACCATTGCCCAAGGAATCATGAGAAAAAGATTCTCATATGTCTCTGTTGACTTGGATAAATAAATGGTCAAGTAAAACTGATGCTGAATGAAAATTAAAAAAAGCGATTACTCGTTGTTTCCGATAAATTATCGAAGACGAGTAACCGCAAAGATGTGTTATTATTTTGCTAAAGCACCCATTGGATCCCAAGGACTTAATACAGTGACATCATCAGCTTCAACAATTTTCCTCAATTCTTCAGATAAGAAACGTTTGTTGACAACGATTTGGTAGGTATATTCGTCTAACCAGTCATCACTCATAACAAAGTAGCCTTTTGTTCCAACTTTATCGCCCCAGCTGTTTTCGACTTTCCATTTAGTTGGTTTGTCATCAACCAAATTCACACCGGTTAAAACCATAGCATGAGTCATCAGACTTTCACCAAAATCTAACCGTTCAGCCTTGGTCATGTCAAAGTTAATACCCAATGTATCATTAACATTGTAAGTGTTTAAAGCCATGATACCAGTGTCGCGTGTTGATGATTGACCGACATCACAGCCATACCAGACAGCTTCTCCGGTCTTTAATTGAGAAATAGCTAAATCTTTAAATGTTTTAATATCAACGTTTAAGTGTCTTACTTCTTTACCGCCAACAACTGAACCCAACATGTCTACAGTATACATTTGATTGTAAGGTTTATCTGCTGTTGGAGCATTGATAATGCTGACGTAATCAGATAAATCTTGTCCAATAAATTTATCGTAGAAAGAATGCGGTGTTAAATCATGGAAACTATGGAATTCTTTATTGTCATCACGATAAGAAAAGTCAAATGTTTTTGGTGGAGTGCCTAGTGTACTGCATAAAAGACTGTAGATGCTGTTAAGCATATCATTTTTTGCTGCAGCAATATCATTTTCGCTAGTACCTTCAGAGACCATCTTACGTAAAGAAACAGCATCTTTACGTAGTTTCTTATTTAAATATGTGTTTAATTCACGACTCGTTGAACTGTTAAAAGATTCAGGCATAATTTCTTTTGGTACGATACCGTATTTTTGGATAATAGCAACCATCATGTCCCATTGACCACCGTCTTGTTGCGGTGTTTGAAGTAAGAAAGCTACTTTACGACTTGTCAAAGGTTCAGAAGCAGTATTTAAAATATTTTCATAGAAATAGTTGGCTTTCTCAAACTTATCCCAAAAGAATGTGTAATTTTGAGACAACTCGAAAAACTTCATATGGCGATCTTTTTCAATCGGATGACGGAATGTATTTAAAGCAGCAAACATCCAGCAACGTCCGCTTTGTTTTTGGTTAGCAACCTTACCTGTATCTAAATCAATAGAAAAAACTGGAGTATTATCTATTTGCGCTTGTATATCGGCAGATGCCGCAAGAATTCCGTTTTTCATGATAGCTCGTTGTCCATTACGACGGCAGCGTTTTGCTTGAAAGTTTTTATCATAGGTTTGAATCTGATCTAATGTAATTTCTTTACTCATGTAAACACCCTTTCTTAGTTCTTAATTCTATTCTACTCTTTTTACAGAAAAAATATAGGTGTAAAATAAAAAAATAAGGTAAAATCAGAAGCATCTGTCGTGGCGAAAATATGTTCGCTATGGTAAAATGTTAGAGTGTGAGAAAACAGGAAAAGAGGTAACTAGATGATAACAAAAGAGATTAATCATCCGTTTGAATTGGTTTCGAAATATGCTCCGGCTGGGGACCAGCCAAAGGCAATTGATACTTTAGTTACAAACATAGATAATGATGAAAAAGCACAAATTCTGCTTGGAGTAACGGGTTCGGGTAAGACATTTACAGTGTCGAATGTCATCAAAGAAGTGACAAAGCCAACATTAGTTATCGCACATAACAAAACGTTAGCGGGGCAATTGTATAGCGAATTTAAAGAATTCTTTCCAAATAATGCCGTTGAATATTTTGTTAGTTACTATGACTATTACCAACCAGAGGCTTACGTTCCATCTAGTGATACGTACATTGAAAAAGATGCCAGTATCAATGATGAGATTGATCAACTGCGTCACTCCGCGACTAGTGCCTTGCTGGAAAGAAACGATGTGATTGTTGTTGCATCAGTTTCATGTATATATGGTTTGGGTGATCCTAATGAATATCAAAATCAAGTGGTTTCATTGAGGGTTGGATCTGAACTTAGCAGAGATCAGCTTTTAAGAAATTTAGTGGATATACAATTCGATAGGAATGACATTGACTTCCAACGTGGACGCTTTCGTGTTCGAGGTGATGTTGTTGAGATTTTCCCGGCCTCTAGAGATGATCACGCATTGCGAATTGAGTTTTTCGGTGATGAAATTGACCGAATCCGAGAGGTTGATGCGTTGACAGGCGAAGTAATTGCGGACCGGGAACATGTTGCTATATTTCCAGCAACTCACTTTGTTACAAATGAGGAGCATTTAGAGGTAGCAATTAAAAATATTCAGGCGGAATTAGAGGCAAGATTAAAAGAATTGCGAGAAGATAATAAATTGCTAGAAGCACAGCGTCTAGAACAGCGGACTAATTATGATATTGAAATGATGCGGGAAATGGGATATTGCTCTGGCATTGAGAATTATTCGCGTCATATGGATGGACGCAAACCAGGCGAAGCACCTTATACACTGCTTGATTTTTTCCCGGATGATTTTATGATTGTTGTTGATGAATCACACGTAACTATGCCGCAGATTCGCGGAATGTATAACGGCGACCGTGCGAGAAAACAGATGTTGGTTGACTATGGTTTCAGGCTGCCGAGTGCTTTAGATAATCGTCCATTAAAACTTGAAGAATTTGAGGAACATGTCAATCAAATTGTCTACGTGTCGGCAACACCGGGTCCATATGAATTGGAACAAACCGATAAAGTTGTCGAGCAAATAATCAGACCGACTGGTTTACTTGATCCGACGATAGAAGTTCGGCCGATTATGGGGCAGATAGACGATTTAGTGGGAGAAATAAACTTACGAGTTGATCGTGACGAACGAGTTTTTGTGACCACGTTGACGAAAAAAATGTCCGAAGATTTAACGGATTATTTGAAGGAACTAGGTATGAAAGTTAAATATCTGCATAGTGATATTAAAACATTGCAACGAACAGAAATTATTCGCGAATTAAGACTAGGCAAGTTTGATGTATTAATTGGTATTAACTTATTACGTGAAGGATTGGATGTACCGGAAGTCTCTTTAGTTGCGATATTAGATGCTGATAAAGAAGGTTTTCTTCGTAGTGAACGTTCACTTGTCCAAACGATTGGACGTGCTGCAAGAAACTCTGAAGGTAAGGTTATTATGTATGCCAATAACATGACTGATTCGATGAATCGTGCTATTAGTGAAACAGAGAGAAGACGTGCTATTCAAGAATCATATAATAAAGCACATGGCATTGAGCCTAAAACAATTATTAAAGAGGTGCGTGATTTAATCAGTTCAGTTAAAGTGGCTGAAGAAGATGAAACGTATGATTTGAGTAAAACATATCAGGAAATGTCGCGTGAAGAAAAAGAAGCTACGATTTTAACAATGGAGCAGGAAATGAAACAGGCTGCAAAAGAATTAGATTTTGAAAAAGCTGCGACATTGCGGGACACAATACTTGAGTTGAAATCAGGAAAGTAGGTAGTTGAATGGCAAATGATAAAATAATTATTAAAGGCGCACGCGAGAACAATTTAAAAGATATTGATGTGACTATTCCTCGTGATAAATTAGTTGTTGTAACAGGACTATCCGGATCGGGTAAGAGTTCGTTAGCATTTGATACGCTCTATGCTGAAGGTCAAAGAAGATATGTTGAAAGTTTGTCGGCATATGCAAGGCAATTTTTAGGCCAAATGGATAAGCCTGATGTCGATAGTATTGAAGGATTAAGTCCCGCAATCTCCATTGATCAAAAAACAACGAGTAAAAATCCACGTTCAACAGTAGGAACGGTCACGGAAATCAATGATTATTTACGTTTGCTGTTTGCGCGCGTTGGTCACCCGATTTGTCCTAACGATGGGACACCGATTCAAAGCCAATCTCCAGAGCAGATGGTTAATCGTGTATTAGAATTACCCGAAAGAACAAAAATTCAAATTCTTGCGCCTGTTGTCACTGCAAAAAAAGGTCAGCATAAAAAAGTGTTTGATATGATAAAAAAAGAAGGGTTCGTAAGAGTTAGGGTAGATGGCGACATGTATGATATATCCGAATTACCAGAACTTGAGAAAAATAAAAAACATGACATTGCCATTGTCATCGACCGGATAGTTGTCAAAGAGGGCATTCGTTCTCGACTGTTCGATTCTTTTGAAGTTGCGTTGCATTTAGCTGATGGTTACGCTGTTGTTGATGTGGTTGACGGAGATGAAATACTGTTTAGCGAGCATTACGCTTGTCCGTATTGTGGATTTACGGTAGGTGAAATTGAACCGAGATTATTCTCATTTAATACGCCTTTTGGTGCTTGTCCAGATTGTGATGGTTTAAGTATAAAGTTGGAAGTTGATGTTGATTTGGTGATTCCGGATGCGAGTATTACTTTACGCGAAGGCGCACTCATTCCGTGGAATCCAATCAGTTCTAATTATTATCCACAAATGCTGGAACAAGCATGCGGCGCATTCGGGATTGATTTTGATACTCCTTTTGAGCAGTTACCTAAAGAACAGCAAAATTTAGTTTTGTATGGTTCTAAGGGAGAGCTCTTTCATTTCCATTATCAGAATGAATTTGGTGGTGTGCGCGATGTAGACATTCCTTTTGAAGGAGTTGTGACTAATATCAAGCGACGCTATCATGAAACTAATAGTGACTATACACGTGATCAAATGCGTTTGTATATGACTGAATTGACATGTGAAACATGTCATGGTTATCGATTAAATCGGCAGGCACTATCGGTAAAAGTAGATCATCATCATATTGGTGAATTGAGTAATCTGTCTATTAAAGATTCAGTTGCTTATTTTGAAAAGCTGCATTTATCCGAACAGGAGATGACGATTGCAAAGCCAATTCTTAAGGAAATAAACGATCGACTCAGTTTTTTAAATAATGTCGGATTAAGTTATTTGACGTTAAGTCGTTCCTCAGGTACTTTGTCAGGAGGAGAAGCACAAAGAATTCGTTTAGCGACACAAATTGGGTCGAATCTATCTGGAGTTCTTTACATTCTAGATGAACCATCTATTGGTTTGCATCAACGAGATAATAACCGCTTAATTGAATCATTAAAAAAAATGCGTGATTTGGGTAACACGTTGGTTGTCGTAGAGCATGATGAAGATACGATGAAGGCAGCAGATTATCTTATAGACATAGGTCCAGGGGCTGGAGATCACGGCGGTAAAATAATGGCTTGTGGGACACCAAGAGAAGTTGAAGAAAACCCTGATTCTTTGACGGGGCAATATCTTTCTGGTAAGAAATCGATTCCAGTGCCGAAAGAAAGACGTAAAGGAAACGGGGAATCAATTAAGATTAAAGGTGCTAATGAGAATAATCTGAAAAATATTGATGTCGCATTTCCACTAGGAGAATTTATTGCAGTTACTGGTGTCTCTGGTTCTGGAAAAAGTACATTAGTTAATTCAATATTAAAAAGAGCTCTCGCACAAAAAATTAACAAAAATTCACAAAAGCCTGGGAAGTTTAAATCAATTAAAGGTTATGAATCAATTGAAAAAATTATTGATATTGATCAAAGTCCGATTGGACGTACACCTCGCAGTAACCCTGCAACCTATACGAGTGTTTTCGATGATATGCGTGATTTATTCGCTCAGACTAATGAAGCTAAAATTCGTGGGTATAAAAAAGGCCGATTTAGTTTTAACGTAAAAGGCGGACGCTGCGAATCATGTAAGGGTGACGGAATTATTAAAATTGAAATGCACTTCTTGCCGGATGTTTACGTTCCATGTGAAGTTTGTCATGGTAAAAGATATAATTCGGAAACGTTAGAAGTGAAATATAAAGGTAAAAACATCGCTGATATTTTAGAAATGCGAGTAGAAGAAGCGGTTCCTTTTTTTCAAGCTATTCCTAAAATAAATCGAAAATTGCAGACAATTGTTGATGTGGGATTGGGCTATGTTAAGTTAGGACAATCTGCGACAACTTTATCTGGTGGTGAAGCACAACGGATGAAATTAGCTAGCGAATTGCATAAGCGTTCGACCGGGAAAAATTTTTACATACTTGATGAACCAACTACAGGTTTGCATGCGGATGACATTAGTCGGTTACTGCAAGTGTTAAATCGTCTAGTTGATGCCGGTAATACAGTTTTAGTGATTGAGCATAATTTAGATGTGATTAAAACTGCTGATCATATCATTGATCTTGGTCCGGAAGGCGGTGACGGCGGAGGTACAATTGTTACAATTGGTACTCCTGAAGAAGTCTGTCAAGTTCAGGAAAGTTTTACCGGGCAGTATTTAAAAGATGTAATGAAATAAAATCAAAAGGCATAAGCTTAAAACGCTTATGCTTTTTTACTTTAGAAAAAAGATACATGTATTCATGACACGCCGGGTATGTTATAATAATTAAGTTAATGTAGAAGGAGTGATGACAGTGTCAGAAAAAAAAATAGATAGTCTGCAGCTTGTAATTATCACTGGAATGAGCGGTGCTGGAAAAACAGTAGCGATTCAAAGCTTTGAAGATATGGGATTTTTCTGTATTGATAACTTGCCTCCAAGTTTAATACCTAAATTTTGGGAACTTATTAAAGAATCTGGAAAAATCACAAAAATCGCTTTAGTGATTGACTTGCGCTCACGTGCTTTTTTTGAAGAAATTCAGAGCATGCTGATTGAATTAGAAAATACCAAATTAGTTGATACGACGATTATGTTTTTAGATGCTTCAGATAAGGAACTTGTTTCAAGATATAAGGAGACTCGTCGTTCACATCCTCTAGCAATGGATGGATTAGTCACGGAGGGTATTCAAAAAGAACGTGAATTATTAAAAGAATTAAAAGCAGAGTCCCAGCTAGTGATTGATACGACTAATTTAGCACCGAGACAATTGCGTGAAAAAATAATGACAAGTTTTACAGCGACGGTTGAATCGACTTTCCGTGTCCAAATGGTGTCTTTTGGATTTAAATATGGGTTGCCGATAGATGCAGATATTGTTATGGACGTTCGATTTTTACCAAATCCACATTATGTACCTGAATTACGTCCATTAACAGGAAAAGATAAACCAGTATATGATTACGTGATGGCTTCAGATATGACAGAAGATTTTTATCAGAAATATGAAGAGCTTATTTTAAGTATTTTGCCAGGATATATTAATGAAGGAAAAATGAGTTTAACAATTGCGATAGGGTGTACCGGTGGCCAACATCGTTCGGTTGCGTTGACCGAGCGATTAGGTAAACGAATTTCTCAAGATTATGTCACCAATATAACCCATCGAGATATTGGTAAGCGGAAAGAAACGGTCAATCGCTCATGAAGACATATCGAATTCGAAAACCAAAGATTGTTGTTATCGGTGGTGGAACAGGGTTGCCGGTTATCCTTAAAGCACTACGTAATCAAAGTGCTGATATTACAGCAATTGTTACAGTAGCAGATGATGGTGGCAGCAGCGGTCAATTGTTAGAAAGTGTTAAGATGAGTCCGCCAGGTGATCTAAGAAATGTTTTAGTGTCGTTGTCTGATATGCCACAACTTGTGGAAGATATTTTTCAATACCGATTTAAAAAAGAAGATGATTTTCTTGCTAATCATACTATCGGTAATTTAATTATTGCTGCGCTTTCAGAAATGAGAAATAGTACATACGAAGCAATTCAACTTTTAGCAAAATTTATGCATGTGTCCGGTCACATTTATCCGGCCGCAGAACAATCGTTGACGTTGCATGCTAAATTTGATGATGGTACAACAATGTCAGGAGAATCATCGATAGCGAAAGCACGTAAAAATATTGATTATGTTTATGTGACTAATTCTGCAAATAATGAACCAGTTGAACCTTCTCGAAAAGTTGTTTCGGCTATTGAAAATGCAGATATGATAGTACTTGGTCCTGGCAGCTTGTATACGAGCATTCTACCAAATCTGATGATACCTAAACTAGGAGAGGCTATTATTAATAGTCCAGCAGAAGTTGTGTATATATGTAATATAATGACTCAAAAAGGTGAGACCGAACAATTTTCTGATGCTGACCATATCAAAGTTCTTCATCGTCAACTTAAAACAAAATTTGTTGATACTGTTTTAGTCAATACTGAACCGATTCCTGATGGATATATGGATTTTGATATATATGATGAATATCTCGTACAAGTCAGCCATGATTTTCAAGGATTGAGAGAAGAAGGCTGTCGCGTTATTTCTGCGGACTTCTTAGAGTTACGTGATGGCGGAGTTTTTCATGATGGTGATAAAGTTGTTGATGAAATTTTTCGTTTAGTTTTTGGAGCAAAATATTAAAGTAAGGGAGCGAGTCAGTGATGTCTTTTGCATCCGATGTAAAAAAAGAACTGACCACACTTGAAGTTCATAAAGAGCATGCCAAGGCTGAATTAGCCGCCTTAATTCGTATGAATGGTGCAGTGACGCTGGTAAACCGTCAGTTTGTTTTAAATATCCAAACTGAAAATGCCGCAATAGCGAGACGGATTTATACATTGTTGAAAGATCATTATCAAGTAAACAGTGAGCTGTTAGTTCGTCGTAAAATGAAATTAAAAAAGAATAATGTTTATATTGTCCGCTTAAAACAAGAAACGCAGTATGTGTTAACTGATTTGGAGATTATGGATCATTTAATGTTTAATACACGTGTAAGCCCCTCAATTATGGGAAATGAGCAGAAGATGCGTTCTTATTTACGTGGTGCATTTTTAGCAGGCGGTTCAGTCAATAATCCAGAAACAAGTCGTTATCATCTTGAAATTTATTCAATGTATGAAGACCAGTGCCTTGATCTATGCGACATGTTGAAATTCTATGGATTAAACGGTCGGATTTCAGAGAGGCGTAATGGGTTTATCACTTACTTAAAAGGTGCAGAGGAAATTGCTGATTTTTTAGTTTTAATTGGCGCAACCAATGCGATGCTGAAATTTGAAGATGTAAGAATTGTTCGAGACTTAAGGAATTCAGTGAATCGTTTAATGAATTGTGAAAATGCTAATATGAATAAAACAGCAGATGCAGCCAAACGTCAAATAGAAAATATTGAATTAATTGAAAAAACTGCCGGTTTGGATGCTTTACCAGATAAATTAAGAGAAGTTGCCGTGCTGCGTGTGGAACATCCTGAAATTAGTTTGAAAGAGTTAGGTGAAATGCTTCCTTCAGGACCGATTTCAAAATCTGGAATAAATCATCGAATGCGTAAAATTAATGAATTTGCTGAAAATTTAAATGTTTAAAATACTTGAGTAATCTCTCTACTATAAAAAAGTAGAGAGATTATTTAGTTTATTTAAAAACCTGATATAATGAAATTAATAGAAATGGGGGGCTATTATGAGAGTAACAAAGGATACATGGTTAAACTATGTAAATTATAATCAATTAGATAAAATTGATATATCTTTTCAAGTTGCAGATTCATGGAAGTATTGCTTAAATAATAATGTAAACCCGTACGCAGAGGAAGGTATTGAACGAATTTCATTAAATCGTCTTAATAATGTAAGACATGATTTAGCTCATATTATTGAGTTGGTCAAATATGAAGTAAATCGATATCAGGATTATTTTAGAGTGGCAAAACCAATTTTTATTTTAACTGATCAAAATGGTGTTATTGTATGGCGTGACGGTCATCATGAAACGAAAACGTTGGCAAATAATATTCGGTTTTATAATGGCAGTGTTTGGACTGAAAAAGCTGTTGGGACAAATGCTATAGGTATTAGCTTACGGACAGGAGAGTCATCGATTGTTACAGAGTATGAACATTTTTCGCGCGCATCTCATCCGTTTACTTGTCAAGCAGTACCGATTATTGATGAAAAAAATGATATAATTGCATGCTTGAATGTATCTACGCCAGAAAATCAAGAGGATAGTTCACTAACTTTGCTGGCACTAGAAATGACTGCCAAAAATATTCACGACAAATTATTAATAAAGGAACAAAAGAATCAAGAGAGTAAGTTAAAAGATTGTTTAAAAACTGAATATATCAGTGGGATGATTTGTAATGAAAAAAGAGAAATTATCTCAATATCTGATGATTGGGATCAAAAAATCAGCGAGTGGTACATGAAAAAGAGCTCAAGTTTCGAACAAAAGATGAAATTAGTAGGCGACTATTCTGTGACACCTTTAAAAAACGAAGATACTATTGTTGGTTATTTCTATCAGATATTGTTGACAAATCATTTAGCAGCAAAAGAGTATGTATCTTTTGGTATACATTCAAAAAATGTGAAATACCAAAAATATCTTAGTCAATTGTTAAAATCAGCAGAATCAAAATTACCGATTCATATTTATGGCGAAACTGGGAGTGGAAAAGAGGTATCGGCAAAAACGATACATTACAATAGTCTTGTAAAAAATGCCCCACTAATAACCTTAAATTGTGGTGCATTCAATGATTCGCTTCTAGAAAGCGAACTTTTCGGTTATGCTTCCGGGGCATTTACGGGTGCCAGTAAAGCAGGGTATCAAGGTAAAATTAGACAAGCAGATGGTGGCACATTATTTCTTGATGAAATAGACAGTATGTCATCAAGAATGCAAGTAGCTTTACTTCGTGTATTGGAAGAAAAAATAGTGCATCCGGTTGGCTCAACCGATTTTTATACAGTGAATTTTCGACTTGTGACAGCAAGTAATAAAAATCTAAAAGAATTAGTAGCAGCTGGAAAGTTTCGAGAAGATTTATTTTATAGAATTTATGTATTGCCTTTAACACTGCCAGCATTAAGGGAGCGCCCCGAAGATATTGAAGTATTAATAGAGCATTTTTGTAAAAAAAATAAGTGGACGCCTAAGTGGAAATCACTTTTACTTGAAGAAGCCTTAAATTACCATTGGCCGGGCAATATTCGGGAATTCATGAACTTTTTAGAACGTGTGCATTTGTTTTATCCGATAACCGAGCCAAGCAAATTTCAAATACAGCAGCTTATGCTGCAAGGTGCTGTAAGAGAACTCCAAAACGAACAGCTTTTAGATATCGATCGGGCGATAGTTTCTGAGAAAAGCCAAATCGAGTTTGTACTAAAAGAAAATAATTATCATATTACTAAGACTGCTAAACAATTAAATATGGCAAGAAGCACATTGTATCGAAAAATTGATAAATACCATATTGTTTTTTAAACATATCTAAATTTATAAAAACACACTTAACATATTTCTTTACGAATACTATGTTAAGTGTGTTTTTTTTGTGAAAAACCCAAAAATAACTGTTGCAACAAAAATGTCCTAAATTGTCTCGTTTATTATTATCAATAATTTGAAAACCCTTTCATTAAGAGAATTTTTAATTCTGGCATGATAGTTGCTTATAAGAAAGTGACAGAATAAAAAGGAAGGTGAAAAGATGTCATATGATTTAATAATTATCGGTGCAGGTCCTGGCGGTTATGTGGCAGCTGTAGAGGCGGCCAAGCTTGGTAAACATGTTGCAGTTATTGAAAAAAACTTAATCGGTGGGACATGTCTAAATGTTGGATGTATTCCTTCAAAAGCTTATTTAAAACATGCTAGTTGGATAGAGCAGTTTGCAGAAGCTGATTTATTTGGTATCAATTCAACAGTATCATCAATTGATTTTTCTAAACTTGTTTCACGAAAAAATGCAGTTGTCAGTCAATTGCAGCAAGGGATTAATTATTTGTTCAAACAAAATAAAATAGATTTTATTGAAGGAGAGGCTGAGATTATCAGTCCAAAACAAATTAAAGTTAACCAACAGATATATGAAACAGAATTTGTATTATTGGCAACAGGCAGCAGTCCTTTTGTTCCACCAATTGACGGATTGTCAGAACAACATTTTCTCACAACAGATACTTTCTTTTCCTTAGAGTCTTTACCGAAAAAATTGACAATAATCGGTGGGGGAGTAATAGGTATAGAGTTAGCATTTGCAATGGCACCATTAGGAGTGAGTGTAACTATAATTGAAGCAGCCTCAGATATTTTAGCGACAGAGGATCCTAGTGCTAGAGAACTGATTAAACAAAAGCTGACAAAAAAACAAGTAAATGTAATTGAAGCAGCTGTAATAAAAAAAGTTCAAAAGAGCAGTATTGTACTAGCTGATCAGACTATTTCACATGATGAACTTCTTGTAGTGACAGGACGACATGCTGATTTGACTTTACCTAAAGCTTTATCACTTGAACTGACCGAGAATCAACGGTTTGTTGATGTTAACCGTTTTTATCAAACATCAATAGCAACAATTTATGCAGTAGGCGATATTATTGATAGTTATATGTTGGCACATGCAGCTAGTAAAGAAGGAGTTAAGGCAGTACGCCACATGTTTGGCAAAAAAGAAGATTCATTAAAAAATAAAGATATACCAAGATGTGTTTATACTCATCCTGAAATAGCAAGTTTTGGTCTATCAGAAGAAGAAGCAAAGTTACAAGGATATGATGTACTTGTTTCGCAAATTCCTTATTCATCAAACGGACGAGCTATTTCAGGAAATGCAACAGAAGGTTTTATTAAAATTATTTCTGAGCATAAATATCATGAAATACTTGGTGCTGTTATTGTGGGAGAAAATGCGACAGAGTTAATTCATACACTGCTAGCAGTGAAGAACTCAGAGGGCTGCTTAGAAGAAATAGAAAAAATGACGTTTGCACATCCTACATTGTCGGAAATGATGGGTGAGTTAGCTAACGGTATGTTATAAAAATTAAGGAGGAATTACCATGGAAAAGATGACAAAACAAAAAGCAGAGTGGATTTATCAGACAATGCATGACATTCGTAATTTTGAGGATGAGGTACATCGTATTTTTACTCGAGGTGAAATTCCAGGATTTGTTCATTTATATGCAGGAGAAGAAGCTGTTGCAACAGGTGTTTGTGCTCATTTAACAGATAAAGACTATATTACTTCAACGCATAGAGGTCATGGGCATTGCATCGCAAAAGGTTGCGATTTAAATGGTATGATGGCAGAAATTTTTGGTAAAGCAACTGGTTTAAATAAAGGTAAGGGGGGTTCTATGCATATTGCAGATGTTGGCAAAGGAATGTTAGGGGCTAATGGTATGGTTGGTGGCGGCTTTCCGATTGCAGTTGGTGCGGGTTTAAGAAATAAATATTTAAAAACGGATGATGTTGCGATTTGTTTCTTTGGTGACGGTGCTGCGAATGAGGGGACTTTCCATGAAGGTATAAATATGGCAGCTATATGGGATTTACCAGTTGTCTTTGTTTGTGAGAATAACCATTTTGCAGAAGCTACACCTCAATGGTATTCATCAGGATCAAAAACAATTGCGGAACGCAGTGCAGCATACGGAATTCCAGGAGAACGTGTTGATGGTAAAGATTTAGTAGCAGTGTATGAAGCAGCGGGCAAAGCAATTGATCGTGCTCGTAACGGTGAAGGACCAACATTGATTGAATGTGTAACGTATCGTAATTATGGACATTTCGAAGGTGACGAACAAAAATATAAAGGTGATCATGGTGATTTTGAAAAAGAATTACGGGAATTTGATAATATCTCTCATTTTAGAGATGAAGCTATTAAGAATAAATGGCTGAGTGTTAAAAAAGCAGATGAGATTGAAAATCAATCGATTGCTGATGTGGAAGCAGCTGTGAAGTTTGCTCAAGAAAGCCCACAACCAAATCCAGAAGCACTTTACGAAGATGTATCATATTAAAAAAGAAACAGAAAAGGAGTGATTTAGAATGACTAGAACAGCAACATTTATGCAGGCAATTAATGAAGGTTTAGATATAGCAATGGAACGTGATGATCGTGTCATTTTACTTGGAGAAGATATTGCAGGTGGCGCTTTAGTTGATCATCTTGACGGTGAAGGAGCATGGGGCGGAGTATTTGGTGTTACTAAAGGATTAGTAGAAAAACACGGTCGGGAACGAGTGATTGATACCCCGATTTCTGAGATGGGATATATGGGAGCGTCTGTTGGAGCGGCTGCAACAGGTCTGCGTCCTGTTCCCGAATTAATGTTTAATGATTTCATTGGATTTTGTTTTGATACTTTGCTGACGCAAGGATCTAAAATGCAGTATATGTTTGGCGGGAAAGCATCTATTCCGATGACAGTAAGAACAACACACGGTGCAGGGGCTTCAGCGGCAGCACAGCACTCTGGTTCTTATTATGGAATTTTTGGTTCTATTCCAGGAATGAAAGTTGTTGTACCATCTAATCCTTATGATGCTAAAGGTTTATTACTTTCTGCTATTGAAGATGATAATGTTGTGATTTTTTCAGAAGATAAGACACTTTATGGTATTAAAGGTGAAGTACCAGAAGAATACTATAAAGTTGAAATCGGTAAAGCAAAAGTAAAACGTGAGGGATCTGATTTAACAATCGTGACAATCGGCAAAATGCTTTACGTTGCATTAGATGTCGCAGAAGAGCTAGCTAAGTCTAATGTGTCAGTAGAAGTGATTGATTTAATCACAGTAGCTCCTTGGGATCAAGAAACGATTATTGAATCTGTTAAGAAAACAGGACGATTAATCGTTATCGATGAGGCTAATCCGCATAACAATACTGCAACGGATATTGCATCAGTTGTCGGAAATAAAGCATTTGATTACTTGGATGGTCCAATTAAAACTGTTTGTGCACCAAACACACCAGTTCCGTTTGCAAGTAATTTAGAAGCTTTGTATTTACCGAATAAAGATAAAGTACTCGCAGAAGCTGCAGAATTAATAGATGACTTAAAATAAAGGTAGGTGAATAATAATGGCAGAAGAATTAATCATGCCGACACTTGGATTGACCATGACAGAGGGAACAGTTGATCAATGGTATAAACAAGTAGGCGATAAGGTAGCAAAGGGTGAAGCAGTTGTATCAATCAGTTCTGAAAAATTAACACATGATGTTGAATCACCGATTAACGGAGTTTTATTAAAAATTTCTGTTGAGGCTGGCGGTGAAGCAGCCTGTAAAGCGCCAATCGGATACGTTGGCGAGGCTGGAGAAATTGTTTCTGACACAAACAGCAGTCAACCAGTTGCTGAAGTTGTATCCACTCCTGCTTCAACGGTTGCAGAAAAAAAAGAAAAGGCACCAGTTATTCCTAATGAGAACTCAAATAATAGAATTTTTGCAACACCATTAGCCAGAAAAATTGCAAAGGAAAAAGGATATGATTTAGCTGATATTGTTGGGACAGGTGGAAATGGACGAATCACTCGCTTGGATGTCAATCGATTTGTACCGGCAGCAGTAAAGGAAATAACCGCAGCCGTATCATCAGGTGACGGATTAACTGGTATGCGTAAAGTGATAGCTCAACGCATGCATCAGAGTTTACAACAAACGGCTCAGTTAACAATTCAACGTAAAGCAGATATTACAGATTTATTATTATTCAAAAAAGAATTAAAAGAAAAGGCTGGAGATTCAGTTAAGCGCCAAGCGCTAAGTATCAACACACTAATTATTAAAGCTGCAGCATTAGCATTGGTTGACCACCCAGAGATGAATGCTTGGTATGATGGAAAAGAATTAACAGTTGTTGATAAGGTGAATATTGGTGTAGCTGTATCTGTAGATGATGGGTTAGTAGTTCCGGTTCTTAATGACGTGCATTATAAATCATTAACTCAAATTGGCAATGATTTCAGTGATGTTACAGCAAAAGCTGTTGATGGAACATTACCAAGTGATTTATATACTGGCTCAACATTTACAATAACAAATCTTGGTAATTTGGGTGTCGAGTACTTTACACCAATTTTAAATACACCTGAAATTGGCATTTTGGGTATCGGATCATCAAATAATAAATTGACAATGACAAACGATGGAGAATTGACTGAGATTACGGAATTGCCATTAAGTCTGACGTTTGACCATCAAGTGATTGATGGAACACCTGCGGCAGAATTCTTAGCAAATATTGTTTATTATTTAGAAAATCCATATGCCTTAATAGTTTAAAAATTAGTATATGGAAAAAATATAGAAAAAGGTCGCAAAAGATGATAGCTTTTGCGACCTTTTTAAATATAGTAAACTATTTTTTTTCTAACAAAGAGACTAAGTCTTCATCAGAGATTTTTTGATCAAAAACATGATCATTAATAACCATTGTCGGAATGAAAAACACTCCGTTTTCTTTACACTCTTCAGCAATTTTTTTTGTCATACTTTCAGTTTCAGGTTGTCTATCAAGCCCTAATTTGTTTACTGCAAATTCAGCGACACCATCTAAACTTAAATCTCCCCATTGGTCTTGTGTATCATAGATTTTAGCGATAGCTTCTTTAGCTGTCATATTGTTTGGAACATACTGGTGCATGACATTACCACGTTGTAAGGATTCTTTTTCCTTATCAAAGAGTTTGATTACTTGTTTAACCTTACCCTCTGCCACGTATTTATCAATTAACGGACTTCTTTCATCCCACCATTGTTTGCAATACGGACAACGTAAATTGATATATTCAATTATAGTAACAGGCGCGCTGTCACTTCCATAAATAATACCTAGATTGTTATCTACTTTGGTTGTATCTACTTCAGTCATTCCCATATTCATACGCCTCTTTCATTTAATTATTTGCTTAGGCTTGTACTATTTTCCATAACATCGTCGATTAGACCATATTTTTTAGCATCTTCAGCTGACATATAGTTATCTCTGTCTGTATCTTTTTCGATAACTTCGATTGGTTGTCCAGTATTTTTAGCCAATATATTATTTAATTTTTCACGAGTTTTTAAAATGTGACGAGCAGCAATTTCAATTTCAGTGGCCTGTCCTTGAGCTCCTCCTAAAGGCTGATGAATCATAATTTCTGAATTTGGTAAAGCAAATCGTTTGCCTTTTGTACCAGAAGATAATAAGAAACTACCCATTGAAGCAGCCATTCCAAGTACAATTGTTTGAACATCAGATTTTATGAAATTCATCGTATCATAAATAGCTAGACCCGCTGATACACTCCCCCCAGGAGAATTAATGTAGAGATAAATATCTTTTTCAGGATCTTGAGCATCTAGAAATAGTAATTGTGCGATAACAGAATTTGCCACATTATCATCGATTGGTCCGCTTAACATAATGATTCGATCTTTTAATAGTCTTGAGTAAATGTCATAAGCACGTTCGCCACGAGACGATTGCTCAATAACTGTAGGTATAAGGTTCATGTAACATTCCTCCTAAAATAATTGGTACATAATATAATTAATTTTAACATAAAAAAAAACTAGCACCTAATAAAGAGTTTACTCTATTGGTCAATAAAGGTCAATTAAATTGAATTAAAAATAAAAAGACAAGAACACAGAGTGAATGTCTTGTCTTTTGATATGTTATAATGGCTTATGACGCGTCCTAAGGGAATCGAACCCCTGTCTCAAGAACCGGAATCTTGTGTGATATCCACTACACTAAGGACGCAATACTCTATTATTTTATCAGACTATAAAAAAATAGCAAGACAATATTGAAAGGATGGCCACGATGCGATTTGAACAACATATTTCTCAGCAGCAGAAACAATCTCAAAAACTGATGATGAGCCAACAAATGCAACAGTCGATAAAAATGCTGCAATTAAATACGCCAGACTTGCTTTCTTTCTTAGAAAATAAAGCTTTGGAAAATCCTTTAATTGAAGTTACGGCACAAACAGATGACTATTCGGAAAGCAATGCGGCAACAAGTTATAATGGTGAAAATAAACATCAAGAATGGATGAATCAGCTTCCTAATGAAACAGGTTCTTTGTTTGAACATGTTATTAACCAGATTCATTTAAATTACCGCGACACTTATCTGCGCCAATTAACGTTGTATCTTGTAGAGTATATTGATAGTAATGGGTATTTAACTATCACTATGGAGGAAGCAATGGATCAAAGTGGTGCAAATTATATTGAAATGCTTGATGCATTGAGGCTTTTACAGATGCTGGAACCTGCGGGAGTAGGAGCAAGAAATTTACAAGAATGTTTAATGTTGCAAACAGAAAGGGACAATACAGCACCTGAATTAGCTTACTTTATTCTTGAAGAGTTCTTTGAGGAATTGGCTTCGCGTAAATGGTCTATTATTGAAAAAGAGCTTGTGATTCCTGCGTATGAGGTACAAAAAGTCTTTGACTATATCCAGCGGTTAAATCCATTCCCTGGAGCAGTATTTGGTTCGATAAATGATGCATATATCATTCCTGATGTTGTTGTGAATGAAATAGATGGTGACTTAGTTATTCGGTCGACTAAAAGAGGAACGCCTTCAATTGAATTTCAGCAGACATATTTCAATCGAATGATTGCAAAGGGAGATAGTGAAGTAACTTCGTATCTGAATGATCGAAAAAGAGAATTTGAGTGGATCAAGAAGGGTGTTGTTTATCGAGGCGATACAATCTTGCGTATTGCGCAGACTATTGTTAAATATCAGACACAATTTTTTACTGATCAAACTAGACCAATCAAACCATTGCTTATGAAAGATATTGCAAAAGAATTAGATATCCATGAATCAACTGTCAGCCGAAGTGTTAATGGTAAATATATGCAGACAGCTTTTGGTACGTTTGAACTAAAAACATTTTTTACGACAAGACTGGCGACAAAGTCTGGTGATGACAATATTTCAACAGATACTGCTAAACAAAGAGTACAGGCAGTAGTGGAACAAGAAGATAAAACAAAACCGTTATCTGACCAAAAAATTGTAGAATTATTAAAAAGCCAAGATATTCTACTATCAAGACGAACCGTTGCAAAATATCGAGATGAATTAGGAATACCAAGTTCATCAAAAAGAAAGCGATATGAAAAAAATAATTAATAGATATATGGTTTTTTTCAGTAAAATTACTTGAATTTATTATATTTTACTGCTATTATGTACATGTAGAGTTGATTTGAAACATTTTATTTAAATTTGTTTTGTTTCACTCTTTTCTTTTTAAAATGCTTGGGTCGTAGAAAGTCTACGTTGGACGCAAAACGACCATGGATAGGGGATTGTGATGGATCGTGATATAGAAATGATAGAGCGCATTGCACCTGATATTATCCAAGTCGTTGAAGAAAGATTCCGTATATTAAGGAATATTTATTGGATGCAGCCCGTTGGAAGGCGGACGTTGTCAATGAAAATCAATGTCACTGAACGAAGTTTACGTACAGAGACCGAGTTTTTAAAGCAACAAAATTTGATAGATGTGTCTAAAAGCGGAATGGCTTTAACAGACGATGGGCTGAGTGTTTATCGAGGACTTGAATCGTTTATGGAAAGTCATTCAGGAATGCGAAAAAAAGAAAGAAAATTAGCTGAATTATTAAATATAGAACATTGCTTGATTATTCCGGGCGATAGTGATAAAGAAATAAAAGTTCTTGAACATTTCGGTTCGGTCTTAACTGATGTTTTAGGAAGCCAATTACCAAATGGTGACAATGTTATTGCTGTAATGGGTGGTACAACAATGGAGACTGTTGCGAAAAACATGCAAGAGTTGGAGACGCCTAGACGTCATAATCTATTTGTTCCAGCACGAGGCGGTGTTGGTGAAACGATTAATATTCAAGCTAATTCAATTAGTGGCATGATGGCTGAAAAAACCGGTGGAGATTTTAAGGTTCTCTATGTTCCGGAACAAGTTAGTCATGAAACTTATGAGATATTGCTTCAAGAGCCAACGGTTCAACGTGTGCTGCATTTGATTGAAAAAGCCAATTGTGTAGTTCATAGTATTGGGCAAGCATTACGAATGGCTAAAAGAAGAGGAATGGCAGCCGAAGAATTAAGCATGTTGAAAAATAAAAATGCGGTGGCTGAATCATTTGGTTATTTCTTTAATGAAGACGGGGATGTCGTTTATAAAATTCCTCGCATTGGTCTGCAATTAAAAGACCTCAAACATATTCCGTATGTTGTTGCAGTGGCTGGCGGTAAGCACAAAGCTAAAGCAATTCAAGCATACATCAAAAATGCTCCTGCACAGACTTGGTTGTTAACTGACGAAGGAGCGGCTAATCAGATTTTAAAAGGGGAAACCCTTTAAAATAAAATAAATTTTTTCGATTTTCTAAAGGAGGAAATCTCACATGACAGTTAAAGTAGGTATTAATGGTTTTGGACGTATCGGACGTTTAGCATTCCGCCGTATTCAAGATGTTGAAGGATTAGAAGTAGTAGCAATTAATGACTTAACAGATGCAAAAATGTTAGCTCATTTACTAAAATATGATACAACTCAAGGACGTTTCGACGGTGAAGTTGAAGTTCACGACGGATACTTCAAAGTAAATGGTAAAGATGTTAAAGTTACGGCTAACTCAAATCCAGCTGAATTACCTTGGAAAGAATTAGGAGTAGATATCGTATTAGAATGTACTGGTTTCTTCACTTCTAAAGAAAAAGCAGAATTACACTTAAAAGGTGGCGCAAAACGTGTTGTTATTTCTGCTCCTGGTGGTAATGATGTACCAACTATCGTGTATAACACAAACCATGAAACATTAACTGGTAAAGAAACAGTTATTTCTGGTGCTTCATGTACAACTAACTGTCTTGCACCAATGGCAGATGCATTAAACAAAAACTTTGGTATCGTTGAAGGTTTAATGACTACTATCCATGCTTATACTGGAGATCAAATGACTTTAGATGGACCACATCCTAAAGGCGACTTCCGTCGTGCCCGTGCAGCTGCTGCAAACATCGTACCTAACACAACTGGTGCTGCAAAAGCTATCGGTTTAGTAATTCCTGAATTAAATGGAAAATTAGATGGTGCTGCTCAACGTGTTCCAGTTCCAACTGGATCATTAACTGAATTAGTAACTGTTTTAGACAAAAAAGTTGACGTTGCAGAAGTTAATGCTGTTATGGCTAAAGCTGCTAATGAATCATACGGATATACTGAAGACGAAATCGTTTCTTCTGATATCGTAGGAATTAACTTTGGATCATTATTTGATGCAACTCAAACAAAAGTAATGACTGTTGGTGACAAACAATTAGTTAAAACTGTTGCTTGGTATGATAATGAAATGTCATACACTTCTCAATTAGTTCGTACTTTAGAATATTTTGCAAAATTAGCTTAATCAACTAACCACTTGTTAATTGATGAAAACTAATCGAAGCGGGGAAGCAGTCACGCTTCCTCGCTTTTTTATGTTATTTTTTAAATTTTAGGAGGTCATGGAACATGGCAAAAAGAACTGTAGAAGATTTAGATGTAAGAGATAAAAAAGTCTTAGTACGTGTTGACTTTAATGTGCCAGTTAAAGATGGCGTAATTACAAATGATAACCGTATCGTAGCGGCATTACCTACTATCAAATACATTATCGATAATGGCGGAAAAGCTATTTTATTCTCTCACTTAGGTCGCGTAAAGACTGAAGAAGATAAAGAAGGAAAATCTTTAAAACCAGTTGCTGAACGTCTATCTGAACTATTAAACAAACCAGTAACATTTGTTCCTGAAACTCGTGGTAAACAATTAGAAGATTCAATCGACAATATGAAAGACGGCGATGTGTTAGTTGTTGAAAATACTCGTTTTGAAGATATTGATGGTAAAAAAGAAAGTGGAAATGATCCAGAGTTAGGTAAATATTGGGCATCATTAGGTGATGTATTTGTCAATGATGCATTTGGTACAGCTCACCGTGCGCATGCTTCTAACGTAGGTATTGCTTCACAGCTACCATCTGCAGCAGGATATTTGATGGAAAAAGAAATTAAGTTTATTGGCGGTGTGGTTGAGCATCCACAACGTCCGTTTGTTGCTATTTTAGGTGGTGCTAAAGTTTCAGATAAGATTGGTGTAATCGAAAACTTAATCGATAAAGCGGATAAAATCCTTATCGGTGGTGGGATGACTTATACTTTCTACGCAGCACAAGGACGTAACATCGGTAAATCAATTTGTGAAAAAGACAAAGTTGATTTAGCTAAAGAATTATTAATTAAAGCAAACGGTAAAATTGTTTTACCAATTGATACAGTTTGTGCGCCTGATTTTGATAACGATGCACCAACTTCAATTCATGAAATGGACATTCCAGCTGATTTAGAAGGACTAGATATTGGTCCTAAATCCGTGAAATTATTTACTGAAGAGTTACAAGGTGCTAAAACAGTCGTATGGAACGGACCAATGGGCGTTTTTGAATTACCAACATTCGCTAAAGGAACAATTGGCGTCTGTGAAGCTATCGCTAACTTAAAAGATGCAACAACTATTATTGGCGGCGGCGACTCAGCAGCAGCAGCTATCCAATTAGGCTTTGCTGATAAATTCACTCATATTTCAACAGGTGGCGGCGCTTCTCTAGAATACTTAGAAGGTAAGAAATTACCAGGCGTTGAAGCTATTTCTGATAAATAAAAACGAAACACAAATTAAAGGAGATAATAATATGCGTAAACCAATTATTGCAGGTAACTGGAAAATGAATAAAACTGCTTCAGAAGCAACAGCTTTTGCTAAAGCAGTTGCAAATAAAATCCCATCTAAAGAGGTTGTAGATTCAGTTATCGGATCACCAGCTTTATTCCTAGCTGACTTGACATCAATTGCAAAAGGATCTGATTTACAAATTGCAGCACAAAACTGCTACTTTGAAAACTCAGGTGCTTTTACAGGTGAAACTTCACCAGCAGCATTAGCGGACTTAGGTGTTGATTATGTAATCATCGGACATTCAGAACGTCGCGAATATTTCCATGAAACTGATGCTGATGTTAACAAAAAAGCTAAAGCAATCATCGCTAACGGTATGACACCAATTATTTGTTGCGGCGAAACTTTAGAAACTTACGAAGCTGGCAAGACTGCTTCTTGGATTGAAAACCAAATTAAAGGTGCTTTAGCTGGCCTTTCAGATGAACAAGTATCAAATCTAGTTATAGCTTACGAACCAATTTGGGCGATCGGAACTGGTAAATCTGCTGATGCGACAATCGCTGATAATATCTGCGGTGTAGTACGTGAAACTGTTGCTAAATTATATAACCAAAATGTGGCTGATAAAGTACGTATCCAATACGGCGGATCAGTTAAACCAAATAACATTGCTGAATATATGGCTAAAGAAAATGTTGATGGAGCTTTAGTCGGCGGAGCAAGTCTAGAAGCTGATTCATTCTTAGAATTATTGGAGGCTGTAAAATAGTATGAGTAAATCACCAGTTGCAATCATCATTTTAGACGGTTTTGGTCAACGTGATGAAGTTGTGGGTAACGCGGTTGCTCAAGCTCATAAACCAAACTTTGACCGCTTTTGGGGAGAATTCCCGCATAGTACTCTAAAAGCTTCAGGTTTAGACGTTGGTCTGCCTGAGGGGCAAATGGGTAACTCAGAAGTTGGTCACACAAATATTGGTGCTGGACGTATTGTATATCAAAGTTTAACTCGTATTGATAAATCAATCCAAGACGGTGAATTTGAAACGAATGAAGCCCTTAATCACGCAGTCCAATACGCATTAGACAACGATTCTAATTTACATTTATTTGGTTTATTATCAGATGGCGGTGTTCATAGTCATCAAAACCATCTATATGCCTTATTAGAATTAGCTAAAGCCCAAGGTGTAAAAAACACTTATATTCATGCCTTTTTAGATGGACGTGACGTAGCACCAACTTCTGCTGTTGACTACATGACTGATTTAGTTAATTTTATCAAAAAAATCGGTTATGGCGAAATTGCGACTGTTTCAGGTCGTTTCTACGCGATGGACCGTGATAAACGCTGGGAACGTGTTGAAAAAGCTTATGATGCAATTGCTGAAGGCAAAGGTGTTATGGCAACTAACCCAATCGAAGCCATCAAAGCATCTTATGCCAATGATGTAACTGATGAATTTGTTTTACCAATTGTTATTGAGAAAAGTGGTCAGCCAGTTGGAACAGTTAAAGAGAATGACGCTGTTATCTTCTTTAACTTCCGTCCTGACCGCGCTATTCAATTATCAAATGCATTTACAGATATCGAATGGGATCATTTCAAACGCAGTAATCACCCAAAAAATGTTAAATTTGTAACAATGACCTTATTTAACCCAAGTATTGTCGCTGAGGTTGCATTCCCGCCAATCGAAATGAAAAATGTGATTGGGGAAGTGTTATCAAATGAAGGCTTAGCGCAATTGCGTATTGCTGAAACTGAAAAATATCCTCACGTTACTTTCTTCATGAATGGCGGACGTAACGAAGAATTTCCTGGTGAAAACCGTATTCTTATCAACTCGCCAAAAGTTGAAACATATGACTTGAAACCAGAAATGAGTGTTTACGAAGTAACTGACGCTTTAGTAGCTGATATTGAAGCAGACAAACATGACGCGATTATATTAAATTTTGCTAATCCGGATATGGTTGGACACTCTGGTAAATTAGATGCTACAATTAAAGCGATTGAAGCAGTTGATGAAAACCTAGGTCGTGTGGTTGATTCAATCTTAGCTAAAGACGGATATGCAATTATTTTTGCTGACCACGGCAACTCTGAGACAATGACAACACCTGAGGGTAACCCACATACGGCACACACAACTGTGCCAGTACCTGTGATTGTTACTAAAAAAGGTGCTGAACTAAGAACGGATGGACGCTTAGCTGACGTTGCACCAACTATGTTAGACTTATTAAGTGTTAAAAAACCTGCTGAAATGACTGGAGAGTCATTATTAAAATAAACTTGCGAATGTTGCTTAATTCGTATTGAAAGTTTCAATGAAAATAGTTAAAATGATACTATGGAATGGATAATTCCTTAGCTATAAAACAATATCCTAAAGGAGAGAAAAAAAACAATGTCAATTATTACTGATATTTATGCTCGCGAAGTCCTTGACTCACGTGGTAACCCAACAATCGAAGTAGAAGTTTATACAGAAAGCGGTGCGTTTGGTCGCGGTATCGTTCCTTCTGGAGCTTCAACCGGTGAACATGAAGCCGTTGAATTACGTGACGGTGACAAATCTCGTTATTTAGGTAAAGGTGTTTTAAAAGCTGTTGATAATGTAAATAACATCATCGCTGATGAAATTATTGGATTTGACGTTAGAGATCAAATGGCTATTGATAAAGCTATGATCAAATTAGATGGTACTCCAAATAAAGGTAAATTAGGAGCTAATGCTATCTTAGGTGTATCTATTGCATGTGCTCGCGCTGCTGCAGATTACTTAGAAGTTCCTTTATACCACTATTTAGGCGGATTCAATACTAAAGTTCTTCCAACTCCAATGATGAATATCATCAATGGTGGATCTCATGCTGACAATAGCGTTGACTTCCAAGAATTTATGATTATGCCTGTTGGTGCTCCAACATTTAAAGAAGCTATCCGTATGGGTGCTGAAGTATTCCACAACTTACAAAAAGTATTAAAATCTAAAGGTTTAAATACTGGTGTTGGTGATGAAGGTGGATTCGCTCCTGATTTATCTTCAAACGAAGAAGCTTTCGAAATTATTATCGAAGCTATTGAAGCTGCTGGTTATGTTCCAGGTAAAGATGTGCGTTTAGCAATGGACGTAGCATCATCAGAATTCTACAACAAAGAAACTGGTATGTACGACTTAACTTCTGAAGGACGTTCTTTAACTTCTCAAGAAATGGTTGCTTTATATGAAGAATTAATCGCTAAATACCCAATCATCTCAATCGAAGACGGTTTAGACGAAAACGACTGGGAAGGTTTCAAACACTTAACAGAAAAATTAGGACAAAAAGTTCAATTAGTTGGTGACGATTTATTCGTAACAAACACTGAAAAATTAACTCGTGGTATCGAAGAAGGTATCGCTAACTCAATCCTAATCAAAGTTAACCAAATTGGTACTTTAACTGAAACTTTTGAAGCTATCGAAATGGCTAAAGAAGCTGGATACACAGCTGTAGTTTCTCACCGTTCTGGTGAAACTGAAGATGCAACAATTGCTGACATCGCAGTTGCAACTAACGCTGGTCAAATCAAAACTGGTTCTGCTAGCCGTACTGACCGTATTGCTAAATACAACCAATTATTAAGAATTGAAGACCAATTAGGTGATGTAGCTGAATACAAAGGTTTAGCTTCATTCTACAACTTAAAAGATAAATAATCTTCGCTTAGTATAAAGCTTATTCCACTGGAATTAAAAATGTTCGGACGCAAAAGACTCTTCTTTTTGAAGGGTCTTTTTTTGTCTTTTGAGATTATTTGTTAAGGTATACCAATTTTAATTGATTGTAGATATTATCTGTATTGCTAATTGCAGAATGTTCCTAGTTAGTAATACCTTACTTTTTATTTCTTTTATTAATTTTTAGGTAAAGGAAGTATATATTGTGGAAATTAAAGAAGTTTTGGAAGAGTATTTATTAGATTGCAGGATTAGAAATTTATCAAAGAAGACAATCAATTCTTATAATTATCAAATTGGTATTTTTGTAAAATATATGGAAGCAGAGTTTAATGAAAAAGATATTAGTAAAATTAAAAGAGTTTATGTGAAAAAATATGTGTTAGACTTGCAGGAAACAAAAAAATCTAATTATGTAAATCAATTATTAAAAACTTTAAAGTTACTATTTAAGTATGCAGTTGAAGAGGAATACCTAGATAAAAGTGTTATGGAAAACATTTCATACCTAAAGACAGATACAGTATTATTAAATACATTTAATGATAGAGAAGTAGCTAGTATGATAGATTTTTATGGCAAAAGTAATGATTTTTTATCCAAGAGAAATCAATTGATTATTGAGATATTTGCTGATTGTGGATTAAGAGCTCAGGAAGTAAGGGAGCTTAAAAATGAAAATATCTTTGATAATTATATAAAATTTTTAGGTAAAGGAAGAAAAGAAAGGATAGTTCCATTGAGTCCCTATTTATCTTATTCTTTAAAAAAGTATAATCGAGTAAAGCAGGGTTATTTCAATAACTTAAGAAATTATAGGGAAATTGAAGATTATTTATTTGTTTCTAAAAGTGGGAATCAACTTAAAAACAATGTATTACTTGAAAAAATAGTAAAAGATGCTTGTAATGAAATAGGTGTCCGTGAAGAAATTCAAAGAAGGTCTTGTCATTCATTAAGGCATTACTATGCACAAAAACTATTGAAGAGTGGTGTTAATCTTTATACGATTAGTAGGTTATTAGGGCATTCGAATATTAAAACTACTCAAACATATCTTAATAGTTTAACGAATGATGAAATTTTAAATGACGTAAAAGGTATTACACCGTTAACTATGTTATTATCTGACAATAAAATATAGTTTATTAAACAACAGTGTGAAACTGTTCCTTAAAAAAACATGATTTGACTTAAGTCTGAAAGGAAGCTAGATTAAGACCATCAATTAATGAAAGGGTTTTAATTATGACTGAAATAGTTGGAAAAGTTAGCGATACACAAATGTTGAGACAAGCAATTCCTTTAATTTTAAAAGAAAAATTTAAAGAAGGTGCAACCTTTGAAGAGTTATGGGCAGAATTATTTAAGGATAAAAAGTTAGCAAAAGTTATGATAAATACGGACAAAAAACCAAGATTGGGACTTTTACAAGGGTTGTCCAACAGAATTAAAGATGGTAAAGAAGAAAATTTGATGTTAGTTAAAAAAGAAGATGGTAAGAATTACTTTATGTATTTTGACAACTCTTTAGAAAAACAAGTTAAGCTAACTCAAAATTATCTATCTTCATTTAGAAATATTAATTTTGACAAAGAAACAAAGCTAGATAAAAATAAAGAAGACTTGCTGAAAGAACAGATAGAATTATTAAAAAAATTGGAAGAGATTAATAAAAAATTAGTAATTTAATTATTGCAGGAATAACGCAACGGTCTGAAACTTTAATGAGTATTTGATTTGGATGTTTATTCTGAATCAGATACTTTTTTAATCTCTAGTAGATAGTTTAATATACGCAATGGTGTGAAACAAATAGAAATATTAAGAATTATCATTAACTTTAAAATAATATAAAAATAACACATGAAAAGGGTTGAAATTCCCCATGAAATCAAAAAAATTTCCCGATATCCATATAGACATATTTTCTAATAGTATATATATCCTATCTAGAAAATTCATCTTGAATCAGATTTAGGATTATATAGAAGTAGATACATGAATTAGGATATAGAGAAGATTAATGAATGAGATTATCCGTAAAATTAGTCATCTTTATTCTTAATTTATTTTTTATTAATTTTAGATATAAAAAGGAAAGATAAAAAATGCTAGAAAAATAGTGATTCATTTTTAATAGTTTCTAATCTAATTGTCTTTAAATCTTGTTTTTATTATGTAGATATTATTGTGATGTCATAGCCCAAGTAATTGTGTGTCCAGATTCCTCAGTCGTCCATGTATCAAATGAGAAGTTTCCGTCACTATATGTATAAGGGATATAGTAGTCTTTAAGATTTATAGTATCATTGGAGACAGTGTACGTTTCATCATAATCAGGTCGATAAGTACCAGCTAATTCTATATGAACGCTGTTTTCACTAGTAAAAGTAATAGGTTGCATCCCATCATGGATTAAATTTTGAGGTGCTTTATTATCATTCATTGCTTGTTCAGCATCCATATCGTCGTAAAGAATTGGTTTGATAACATATTTTTTTCCAACGAGTTGTTTTTTTACATTATTCAATGAATCATTGGCTGACGTTTGTTTTTTCTTCTGTTCGTCAAAATATTCTTTTGCTAAAGATGTGTCCATATATTTTTCTGATATCACAGTCCAATCATTTCCAGAAAATTGTCCCATATAAGGCATAAACTCTAGCTGTCCTTTTACATTAACTCTAAAAGTACCAAAACCATCCATTTGGTCAATTCCCGCACTAATATAGGCTAGTTTATCTTTATCATCAATTCGTACATTTAAAACATATTTTGATGGAGGTGCTGGAGCAAGTTCTAAAATAGCCATTACCCATTTTTTTAATTGATTTTCTGATAAATTTGTTTCAGAAATGGTTGAACTGGTGCTAGTTGATTTAGAAGATGCTGATTGACTATTAGTAGTGTGGGACACTTTAGCTAAATTTTTATTGACATGATTTTTTGTAGAATTAGTACCTAAATAAAAAAGAATAAACGATATAATAATCAAACCACTAAAAAGTGAAATCCATTTAGTTATTTTCTTCCTTTTTTCTTTTTTTTCTACATCTAATAGCATTTTTGTTAGTTCCAATCTAACATTTGGGTCAGTAGCATTATTTAATTCAGTCCTTAATAAATCTTTCTTATTTCTATCGTTTTTTAAACTTCTAGTTAATTGTCTTTTTTCACTACTCATTCTTTATACCTCCATTTTATTCTCTTTAATTGTATCAAAATTAAAGAAAGAATGTGGATAAAATATTTATGGATTTTGAGCAATAAAATACGCAATAGTCTGAAACGATATAACTTCTTAGTATCTGGAAAAACTGCAACGGTGTGAAACGTCTTTGCCTGATTTTTCCATTCTTTTGAACGAACTAACTTTCGTTTTAAAGTTTATTTAAATCCCTGTATAACTTAGTTTAAGGTGTTTAGAATAGCCAGCTCTATTAATTATACAAATAATTAGAAAATGCGACAGAAGGGCATGCAAGCGACGACACGGCGAGCAGTTAAGATAGCTCATTAAATCAAAAAGAATAAATTTTAATTCTGAAGGAATAGAACTCGAATTAGGAGGAATACCGCTGTTACGCACTTTTTAGTTTTTATGGGAAAAATGATATCTTAATAAACTCTTGCTATAACTGAGTTTTAACGTTTAACTGAAGATGATAACGAACGTGTTGAAGAAGCCCAAAAAGATGCTATACTTTATTTAAGAGGTTTTTAAAAAATCTATTTAAACCTAATTAAAGTAAATATAAATATGCGAAATCTTCTATCTATCTATCTATCTATCTATCTATCTAAGGATGGAATCAATATGAGTTAAGATAATGAATGGTTAAGAAAGAATAGAATGATATTAATTGAATAAGATGAGGCATCTGAATTAAGAATTTAATTTCTTGATTCAGATGCCTTTTTTTGTTCCAAGTTCTCTCTCTTAAGATTAAATATATAAGTTGAAAATACTTTTTAATGAAAATGAGAATAAACGATATAGGAGGTAGATAAGATGGAGAAAGAATTTGATTATGAAGATGAAGAATTATTAGAGGAATACATCATTTTAGATTATGAAGATTATCAAGAATTTAATGAGGAACAAGATGATGTCTATAAAAATTTGTTTGTAAATAAGCTCATAAAAAATGATAGTATTAAATTTTATTAGAAAAAGGGGGATGATATTAATGGAAGAGGTTAAAAGGGTTATTAAAATTGGGTATGGAAGAGTTTCGACAATGGATAAGCAAGACAATTCTTTAGAAAATCAACAACAACTGTTAAAAGAATACGGTTGTGAAGAGGTATTTTTTGAAAAGTCAAGCGGAAGGAATGATAAAAGGATAGAGTTTAATAAATGTATTAGAAGATGTAAGAAACTGGCTAAAAACAATCAAGTAATGTTAATAGTTGTGAAATCAGATAGATTAAGTAGGAAGTTCTCAACATTAGTCAACACGATAAACTCTTTGGAGGAAGATGGGATTGCCTTTAAATCACTAACAGAAAGCTTTGATACTTCTAGCATTGAGGGAAAACTAATGTTTAATATTTTAGCAACTTTCGCCGAATATGAGGTCAATCAGACAAGAGAGCGTATCCTACTAGGGTTAGAAAAAGCTAAAGCTGACGGAAAAATTTTAGGGCGGAAACGGAATATTAAGTTGGAAGAAAAAGTAATAGAAATGTATAAGAATCGGAGCAATACAATAGAGTTTATAGCTAAAAGTAATAATATATCTGCAAAGACGGTGTACAACATCGCAAAGAGATACAATCTTAGCCGAAAAATTAGTTAAATAAAGAAACACTTGAATAACATAAAAATAGAAGGTATAATTAAAAAAGAAATTGGGGTAACAGATGAATTTAAAGGAATTAAATAGATGTTTCTTACAGGTTAATAATAAAATAAATAACAGAATATGAAGTAGTTGTTAACATTGGATTTTAAAAATGTTAATGACTACTTTTTTAGTGTTGTCATAGACATCTGATTGTTACACCCAATATTGATTACTAAGAATAAGGAGAAATTGATTAATGGCAAAGAAATATGGAAAGATGTATCAAGAAGTTTTTGAAACAGAGGATGATGAAGAATCCGTTGGATGCTTGACAAAAATTGGTATCTTCGTTGTTTTAGCAATTGTTTGTTCAATCATTGGTGCATTTAGTATTTTGTGGGGTTGGATTATCTTTATTTTAGGAGCAGTTATTACTTATTTTTTATAAAATATAGAGCAGGTGATAAAAAAATTAATGAAGATATTTAAATTATGTAAATGCTTATCTCAATATTTAAAACAATCAATTGACCTTAAAACGAAACAAATGTATAATAAAATAGTTAAAGTGTTGCTTTAAACTCTTTTATAATAAATATGTTTAAAAACTATTTTAAATGATGTTTTTTGAGTAATACAAAATTTTATTTTAAAAAGGAGAACGAAATGAAAAGAAGAGATTATAGAAAAATGATGAATGTTAAAAAAAGAAATAGAATCTACGCAAAGGCTACAGTTTTAGGCGTTTTAGGGTTGAGCTTTTTCGGGATGACGACGCAAGTTCATGCTGAATCTTGGAAGGCTAATTCAGTCGACCAAATTAAAGAAGCTGTTAAGGAAGCAAAAGACGGTGTTTATATTATTAAAACCGGAGATACTTTGAGCGGAATCAGTGAAGCCACAGGAATTACCATAGAAACCTTAGCAAAAGTTAATAACATCCAAAACGTAGATTTAATATATGCTGGTGACAAGCTAATCATTAAAACAGAAGATGGTAAAGTAGCACTCGTAGATTCAAATAATACCGTAAAAAATGAAGTTCCGTTGACTAAAGAAGATAAACAGGGTATTACAGAAGTCCAAAAGAAAGATACTAACAATGTTTATTCAAATACTGGAAATTCTTCTAAAAAAGATGGTTCAGTTAATTCGAATACAAGCACATCAGATTCAAACACAGCTACTACTGCTAACCCTGTAAAACCAACTGAATCAACAAGTACAACCGATTCAGGTACAAGTACAAAATCGACTGAATCAACAAGTACAACGGATACAAGCACAGCAACAAAACCAACTGAATCAACAAGTACAACGGATACAAGCACATCTACAACAGATACTTCAAAACCTGAACAAACAACTTACAAAAAAGATGTTGATGTTACTTTTGTAGGAAAAGATGGTAAAGAAATTGGTAGTTTAGGTTATGTTGCTAAGGATGTTGAATTTAACAAAAAATCTGATGAAGGAACTGTAAAAGTTGACTTACCAAAAGGTTACAAATTAGTAGATAATGAAAAAGATACTAAAACTGTAAATGGTAAAGATGCTAAGGTATCATTCACTATTGAAAAAATTGAAGATGCAGTTAAAACCGTTGATGCAAAAGTAACTTATGTTGATGCAGATACATTTGCAGTGGTTAAAGAAGATACTGTAAAAGTTGAATTAGGTAAAGACGGCACTGGTAAAGTAGTCGCAGTAACACCTAATGGTTATGAATTAGTAGGTCAAACTGAAGCAACAGTAACAGAATCATTAACAGCAGTAACATTTGATGTTAAGAAAGCTAAAGAACAAACTAAAGTAAATGTACAAGTAGCAAATAATGAAGTGGATAAAGATGGAAAATTAATTAAAGTATTGAGTACTTCAAATCATGAAGTATTAGGTGGAACAAATATTGAATGGTCAGCAGAAATATTAGACGGTTATGAGGTATATGGTTCAGATAAACAAGTATTACAAAATGCTAAAGAGGGTGATGTTGTAACATTTAACTATGTTAAAAGAGCACCTCAAAATACAGATGAATATGTATATGTAAATCTTGATGAAGATGGTAATGTTTTAGAATCAACAGATGGTTATACTGAAGTAAGTACATCAAGAGATAACGGAGTAGTAGTAACAAATGCTGATGGAAGTACAACAACAACTTACACAACAACAACAATTTGGAAAAAAGAGTATGTACCAGTTCATACTGAAGAAACTGTAGTTGTAAATATTGATGAACAAGGTAATCCATTACAATCAACAGATGGCTACACAAAGATTGATGAATATAAAGACAAAGGTGTCACAACAACCGCACCAAATGGTGATACACATACTAAATATACATTAACACGAGTTTGGAAAAAAGATTCAGTAACACCAACTGATGATTATGGAGCACGACCAACAACAGATTCAGAATTAAACTTAGACTTTAACACTGGAGATGGCGTTGGTAACAGTGGGATGACATTTGATAGTCAAGAAAACGCAAACTTATATGGTGGAACACATCATCCAAATGGAAGTGGAACATGGTTCGTTTGGGAAGTACAAATGAAAGATGGAACAATCCGTTATACAGTAGACTTTAACTAATAGTTATAATGAAAGACATACTCTTAAAAGGGTATGTCTTTTTTTGATAATTTTTTTAAAAGATAGACCTTATTTTTAATTCAAAATATATTTTAAAGGTTCTGGAAGCCATTTTAAAGCAAATGAACATCCATTTAGTATAAATATACCATTTAAGGTTAAAAGCCGACAGAATGGCAGACAAGTACCCTTGAAAACAGAGGTTAAGAAACCTTTTACATATCAATTTTTTTAATATCAGAAATTAAAAAGTGTCAAGAATGGCTATTTAACTACATTTTTTTGAAAACAATCGCTATTATTTGAAAGATGATAACAGAAGCGAATAAACTCTTTTAGAAAGAGTTAAGATAGACTTACTATCAGCCAGAGAAGTAAAAAATATAGGGAAAGAAGTTGATAAAATAGGAGGAATAAAAAGATGACACAATATAAAAAAGAGGTATTGGAGAAGGAAGCAAGAGTATTAAAAGGGAGTATTTGGGAATTAAACCAAGATATTAAATGTCTTGAGGAAGAATTAATTTTAAAGAAAAAACAAAAGGTGAAGTATATGCAATTATTAAACAATAAGCAATTAGATTTAGAAGAGTTAGAATAACCACTTTAATCGAATTTTACGCAAATAACGCAATGGTGTGAAACATAAAAATAAATCATAAAAAAGTAAAAAATTCATTGAAACTTATATCAAAATCTAGAGTTTAAGGATAGACATAGTCTTCTAATAGTATATATATCTTATCAAGAGAAATCAGATTCTAAGAAAAAGAATCCATCCACAAGAAGGCATTCATCCACACGATTAAGATTCAATATTAAGCATCACGGTTAAAAAATATGGAGGAAAGGAGAATGAATCAAGAAGAATTAGCACAAGTTAGTGAATTATTAAAAAAATTAATAGGGGATATAGATTATGGTACTATCCGTTTATTAAGCATTAGAAATACAGAAGAAGAAGTATTATCAATAGAAAAAGATACTTTTAAAAACAATTATGGAAAGCCCATTTTCATTAAAAAGCCCAAAGAGGAATTGGAAAGTCTTCGATTGGATTTAAAAAAGGATATACCTTCCCAGTTAGAAGAGTATCAATCTTTTTTTAAAGATAATGCTAATCTATACTTCACACCAAATATCTTTAAATATCGGGGGAAAGAATCTCAAGATAACGTTAATTACTTAACAACTCTATTCGTAGATATAGATAATGGTTCCGCAGAGGAGGGGTTGGCAAGGCTTAAAAATAGTCAACTGCCCAAGCCAAGTTATGCAATATCTAGCGGACATGGTGTCCATTTCTATTGGATATTGAATTATAAGCTTCCCGCAGAAGAATCATATATCAAAAGTTGGCTGAAGGTACAGAAGTTTATTTCGAGCCAATTAAATAGTGATACTGCGGTAAATGAGATAAGCAGGTATCTGCGAGTACCTTTATCAACAAATAATAAAAAAGGTAAACCAATCAAAACTAAAATACTAATAAATAATCTAGCTAAAAGTTACGATTTTAGAGACGATTTTTATAATAAATTTTGTAAAAGTAAAAAGAAATATGACCCCAATAAATATACTAAAAAATCTTCTGAAGGAAGTAAAAATGCTACTAAAGATAAGAAGAAACACCATAATAATTATGCACAGTTTTTAAGACAAGATATTGAAAAAGTAATTAATAATAGAAAAGAATCAGGATATAAGTGGGAAGGGTTAAGAAACAATACATTATATACCTTAAAATGTTTGAAATATTCTAAAGAATATCTTGAATATGTTAATAATGAAATTTTTAATGAACCGTTATCTTCCACAGAATTTAGTCATATAGTTAATTCTAAACAAAGCTATCACTATATCAAACGAGAAAAGATATTCAATAATTTAAAAATCACTAGTGAAGAAGAAAAAGACTTGAAAGTATTAATTAATGAAGCAGATGCTGTTTGTAGGAAGAGACTAAAAGAATTAGAAGTAAAATATAATCAGCTAATTAAAGAGAGTCTTCAGTATATCAAAATAAATTATGTAATTACTGCGAATAAGACAAATAAGGAGGTAGCTAAGAACATGAAAATATCAGAAAGAGAGGTGGGTCGTTCCAAAAATAAAGAATATGGTATTGAGTTAAAAAATTCTATTATTAAAACTCAACTAGAAGATATCTCGTTAAGTTTAGAAATAATTGAAAGCCTGATAGATAGTGACATCAGTTTGGAAAATAAAATAAAAATGGACGAATTAAGTAAAAAGATATTAAGGACAAAACAATTAATGTTGAAAGATAATGAATTGACTAAAAAGAATAAATTCAAAATTACCATATTGTATAATCAATACCACAATTTATTAGAATTAAAGAAACAAACATAAAAAGATTTAAATAGTTAAAAAATAAAATAGCAAAAATAATATGAGAGGAGGCACTAATTAGTTAGGGGCTTCTTTTTTTATGGAAATAGGTAGATTTACGCAACACTTTGAAGACCATAAATCAAATTATCTGAAAATAGAAACTAACTACTTAATTTTAATGAAGAATATTTAAAGGAAGCAAACGGGAATCATGAAAATTTAAAACGGAATTATAATAAAACTAAAACGGAATTATTAGTGATTTAAAATGGAAGTTAAAAGTGAGGCAAACTGGAATGGAAAAATAGAAAATGATTCTTAGACTTATTCCAAATAATTAATCTCGTGAATCGCTATAGGTTTAGTAGTTATGACAGTTTTTTTTATGGTTCCTATAATATTAAATAGAAATATAATTAAGCTTATTGGTAATAGATAAATGTCATGAATTTGTAATATAAAACATGATGTACTAGTTTTAAATAAAAGGAAGATATAAACAAACTTTATTAAATGAGAAAGTTGCTAAAAATAACAAAACGTGGTAGTGGTCGGAATGAAAAAATATGATTTTTTAAGACTTGATTTACTTATTAAATCGAGCTATAGTCTTGATACAACGACAAACAAGTTAAGTAAAGTACTATTTTAAAAATAAAGGAAAAGCTAATTTATAATCGTTAAAAAACAAGGAGGATTGATACATAGAAAATAAAAGTATAAGGGTTTGGCAAGAAGTAATAAGAAAATAAGGATGATAATAAAAAATAGGGGGAAATAAATATGGAAACAATAATAGATGGAAAGACATACAGTACGGATACTGCTAAATATATTTGTGGTACGACTTATGAAGGAACTAGAGGATATTCAACTTTTTACAGAAAGCAATTATATAGAACTAGGAAAGGACAATTCTTTTTAGATTATGAAGGTGGTAATATGACAGAATTTGCCATTGATGAGTTTGGAAATGATGAGGGAAGTAGCGGTATAATGTTATATGACGATGACGAAGCTAAAGAATTTATAGAAAAATATGGCACAGTAGATATGTATAATGATTTGTTTGGTTACATAGAGGGATAAATTCGTGAGAGAGTGTTTTGACTAGACAGTTAAATTAGTAATACCAAATTTTTTAAGAAGATAGCTAGTTTTTTCTGAGCAAACTAGCTATCTTTTATTTTAGTTTTCAAGTCTACGCAACAGTATGAAACGGAAAACTTTGTTGAAAACGAAACGATATGAAACAAAAAGTCAGTTGAAAATAAGAATAGAGTATGTACGAGATACAAGAAATATACAATCATTAAGATTTAATGCTGGTTTTAATCGATTAAATAATCTAAGAAGAGAATATACTAATTTGAAACAAATAGAGTACATTCAGTCTACATGTCAAATACGTCATCTTTAAAAATAAGATTACCCAAAAGTGTTAATTCTATTGATTAATAAATTTTAAAAACCAGCAGAAACTAGGTATTTAAACAAACTGAAAAGGAGGGATAGAAAATGGGAATGAGTAAAGAAGGAGAATTTGATTTTAAGATAAAAGGAAAGCCAATATATTTAAAAAGACCAGGGTCGATTGAGAATATGTATGAATCCAGTCACAGAACGGAGATATTTAGCGATAGGTGGAAGAAGACTTACCGTAAAACAACACCGAACGAATTAGCTAATATTATTAAAGATACGACGATAACACAAAATAGCTTGATACGATTGACAGGAAGCTATTCAACCAAGATGTTAGCAAACTTAAAACTAAACAATGAGCTGATGAGCGGGATAGAACATAGACCGTCTAAGACATTCTATAACAAGAGAACAGATATTAGCCAAGCAATTAATAATGATATGTTGAGTTACATTCCTTACTCATTTAATTACATAAATAGTTTAATGGAAGATGAGGAAGACAAGTTATATCTTGATAATTTTACTATTTTAAATAATAATCTATATTTTAATATGTTTTTAAATAAAAACACTTTAATTAATACAGAATGCATATGTTTGGAACAAAAAGACATTCTTACAAACAAAATACAAACGTTAAATAATTCAAAGCATTTAAAAATATTTATAACAGACGTCTACAATTCAAAGAGCGGATTAAATATGATAATCAACAATTTAAATGAAGATTTTGTTTATTTAACCATTAACAAGTATTTTAAAGTCATATATTTAAGCATATACAGGGATGATACAATTGTTCAATTTAAAAAAGAAAATTTACTATTAATGAAAGATAAACATGACAGACAAAATAACGAAGATTTATATAAAAACGTAAAAGAAAAATACGAATTTGAAAGAAAAATAATTGGAGGAAAGGATGATGAAGAAAAAGAATAATCTAATAAAAGTAGAGATTGACGGAGAAGAATTAAAGGATACAGCTAAAAGTCTATTAATTAAAACAAAAAAATGGATGATACAACAAGTACACAAAACTAAAGCTAAACTAACGTTTTTTAAGCGATTAAATGATATCAGGGAAGATAGTACAGCCAATATACAATTGTATGGATTATTGGGTATATTTTGTTTAATAGAATTAGCATTATTAATAAAATTAAAACCAATACTGTTTTTAACATTACTAATATTTTTAATGATAGTTGTAGCAATTTTATACAGAAGAAAGTTACCAAAAACATACTATAAGAAGATACAACAAACATACAAAGAACAAGTAAAAAATGAGTTTAAGCAACTAAGTGTAGAAGAGATATTTATAGATGTGGTATTCACGATGATGAGAACAGAAAAGTTAGGAGAAGGCTATAGATATCAAGCGATATATCCTCAAAAATTAAAGAAATGTTGGAAATACTTGTTAAATCAAAATTCGAGTAAGAATGAGCAACTAGAAAGATTAGATAGCTATTGCCAAGCTTATAATATTTCCCCAAAAACGTTTAAGGTCTTGCGATATATCCTAGAAAATAAAAGTAGTTTAGGATTCATATATCACGAAGAAAACCAGTTATTTATAGTTGAAAATGTTAATAGTTGTGAAATTACTTGCCGGTTATTCGAAGGGAAAACAATTAAAGATATTAGGAACGATTTACACATATTGCAACAAAAAACGAGTTTTAAAAATATGAAAATAATTGAAGACAGTGTGGATGCAAGGTATTTTATACTAAAGGTGATTTTTAACACCAATATTGAAGTAGACAACGTATCAATAAAAGAGAGAATAAATCAAGCAGAAAAAGGAAAAATCATGATGGGGAACACAGAAAATGGTCTGGCGAAAATGACTTCTGATTCTTTGAATAAAACAGTCAGTCATTGGTTGATAAGTGCATTAAGTGGAAGCGGAAAAAGCGTTCTTGTATTAAATCTATTAACCAGCTTACTTAATTTAAAATATAAAGGGAACTACATGTACGAAGATTGTTTAATAGTAAGTTTAAAAAGTCAGGATTATTTAGAAGCACGATTAGATGAACGAGGTATAGTAGTAAGGGATACCGTGGAAGACATGGAGAAAATGATTGATTATATATCCAGCATTAATACTAAACGAATAAACATCCTTAAAAAACACAGATTGGATAACGCAAATAATTTAAATCAACAAATAGAAAGTAAAGATATCGTAGAAAGACCTATGGGAAACATACTTCTAGTTTTAGACGAATTCCAAAATTTGTTAGAAAATACTGATAATGAAACTAAAAAAAGGATATTAAGTAAAGTAGCCATACTATTAAGGACAAGTCGCTCTCAAAACATCAACATAATGATGATACAGCAGAGTGCCAAGAAAGAAGATTTAAAGAATATCCGTCAAAATGTAAATATTATGATATTGGGAAGACAAGTGGATGACTATGAGTTGATGAGTTTGGATAAAAGCTGTGAAATAACAAAATATTATAAGGATTTAGATACTAGAGGAATAGGAGCACAAGGTAAATTCTTTATAAATTCTGAGATAAAAATAGATGGTGTAGGTTCAGACTATGCAAGCGGATTCAGTGTGTTGCATACACCAAATATTTTAAAAAACGAGTTGGCAACAAATTTTACAAGGAAATTTGAGACAAATGATAAGTATAGTAAGGATTGTGAACAAGCAATTACAAAGAAAGAGATTGATATTTTTTGATATATCGACTATAAATACGTAAAAATATCCGACTTTAATCACGGTAATAATGCCGACTTTTAAAAAGTAAGTAAAAATAAAAAAATTAGGTGAATAAAAAGAGAGAAGGTAAACTTAACTAAGTTCACAGAGGGTATACCTAAAAAGGACAAAATGGTTTTATTGAGATATAAAGGATTAGAGCAGTTCATTTTAAGTGTTCATTAGATGAAAAATCAGGAGGGAGGAATTTTGACAAAAATAGGTTATATAAGAGTATCAACAGATGAGCAAAATTTAGAAAGACAGAGGGAAAATTTAGAAGCAGTAGGAGTTAAAGAGTTTTTTGAGGATAAATTAAGTGGCAAGGATGTTAACCGACCACAGCTACAAGAAATGTTAAATTTTATAAGAAAAGATGATATTGTAGTTGTGGCTGAATTGGATAGGCTAGGTAGGAACAACAAAGAAATTACAGAGATAATTAACAAGATTAACGAAAAAGGGGCTACTTTAGAAATACAGAACTTACCTTCTCTATCAGGAATTCAAGACGATAACCTAAGACGATTACTAAATAATTTAATCTTAGAATTATTTAAATATACTGCTGAAAATGAGCGTAAACAGTTATTAGATAGGCAAAAACAAGGTATAGAATTAGCAAAAAAAGAAGGAAAGTATAAAGGAAGACCAGTAAAATATCATAAAGATGCAACAGGAGCTGACAAGCTGGTTTATGATGGAATTGTCAACGGGCTAAAAGAAGGTGTTCCAGTCAAAAAAATAGCTAATAATTTAGGGATTAGTAGAAATACTGTCTATAAAATAAAGAAAATTATGATTTAAAAGACTTCATTTCTTGTCAAAAGGAAGGTATCATGTGACCACCAATGAGAAAGAGGATGATTATAATGGAAAAAATTTATGAAATTCATAGAAAATATAAGGAATTAAGCGAAGAATTATCAACTAAATCTTATAAACAAGAATTATTTAGATTGATGGATGAGTTAAAAGAAAACTATGACATAACAGATTTAAAAGCTTGTAAGGGAATGGCTAAAACTTTTTATGAAAATCTAGAAAATGAATACAACTCGCTATAAATAATTTTTCCTTTTATACTATTGTGATATAATTAATTTGTATTTTAAAGGAGGATATTATTTTGAATAAAAAAGAATACACTGAGGTACTCAATAATTTATTAGACAATGGAATAGAGGGTCTTTCGCAAAGTGATACTGTAAGATATACAAAAGAGATATTAATAAAATATGAAAAAAAGAAAGCAGACTTATTATGGGAAAAAGAAAACTATAAAAAATCTTGGACAGATGATGAGTTAAAAGTTGTTCTATCTACAGCTCCAACAGAGGAAAACATTTTATTGATGGCTAAAGGTTTCAAACGTGGAACTGGTTCTATTGAATTAATATATAGATGGGCTTCCACTCCACAATATGTAATTAAAGATAGGAATAAGGATGATGTAAACTTTATTAAACAAATAAAACGCGTCGCCAAGGAAATAGGTTGGCGAGGGTTTTAGTCTAAATTAAAAAGGTAATAATAGAGATTCATTAAATGGAGGTTAATTTATGGATAATATGGTAATTGTTTCAGGTAAACCAACGGGTGTAAATAGTTTTGTTATAAATAACGAGTGGAACCGAGTAAAAATAGCTGAATGGAGAAAGTCAGGAATTGAATACATAGGTATCTATGAAGTTGCTCCCATATCTGCTATTACTAGATGGGCTGAGGTTTCACAAGTTATAGATTCACCAAATACAAATGATGGAAAACAGATAATAGAAATAGTTGGAAATATTAATACGTTTAATCCACCTAAACCATATACAGTTGTTCAGGGAAGACATTATGTGGATTCACAATTATTTGGTATTCCGAGAAAAAATTCTGCAGGAAGTAAGCCTTAATTAGGGGCTTACTTCTTTTCTTTACCTAAGATATAATAATAAGGACTATAAAAATGGAGGTTTATCATGGCTGAAACAGTTTTATTAACAGAAATTAGGCAAGTATTATCTCAATTTCCTGAATACTGGGATAATGAAATATTACTAAAAAATAGAGTATCAGAGGATTTAAGAAGCTATGAACCTAAACTAATTACAGCTTTATTATCTAAGGATAAGATAAAAGAACAATTTGAAATAACTATAAACGGAACAAGCATTTTTAAAATTGAAGAGTTCATTCAACTATTTACTTATAAGGATTTTTGGGAAGATAGCTACACAAAATATTCTAATAAAATTGGATTGACAGCGAACGGAAAATATCTAGATTATAATTCAGACGTAGTTTTAGATTTTCCTTTTAAAGATTGTGTATTAGAAGGTGGTATGACTAAAGAAGTGGTAGGAAAAAAAGAAGTTTATTACAACAAGGTAATTGCACGTGATGAAGTAGATACCTTGTTAGCTCCTAAAGTCTTTACCAATACTAAGAAATATAATGCGGATAATGAAGAATCAGTATTGGAGATAACAAATACTGATAATTTAGTTATTCAAGGCAATAACCTTCTAGCTTTACATTCTTTAAAAGAAAAATACGCTGGAAAAGTTAAATGTATCTATATTGACCCACCATATAATACTGGTGGAGATTCGTTTAAGTATAATGATAGATTCAATCACTCAACATGGCTAACATTTATGAAAAACAGACTAGAGATAGCTAGGGATTTATTAAGTGAAGATGGAAGTATTTGGATAAATATTGATGATGACGAACAAGCTTATTTAAAAGTTTTATCTGACAGTGTATTTGGAAGAACTAATTTTATTTCAAATTTTATTTGGGAAAAAAAGTATGCACCACAAAATTCAGCCAAATATGTTTCTGATATGCATGACCATATTTTACTTTATGCAAAAAATATTGAGAAACTTGATATTAATGGACTTCCAAGAAGTCAAGAAATGAATGCTAGATATAAAAATTTAGATAATGATGAAAGAGGAATTTGGCAGTCTGACAACTTATTAAGAAAAGACGTACAAAAATCAGGAGTATATGAAATAATTACTCCTGTAGGAAGAGAAGTATTACCACCTTCAGGAACAAGTTGGAGAGTTTCAAAAAGTAGATATAAGGAACTATTAGCAGATAATCGAATATGGTTTGGTTCCGATGGGAAAGGGGTACCAAGATTAAAAAGATTTCTTCACGAAGTGTCATCAAGTGTTGTTGCTGGTACGATATGGGGGTATACAGAAGTTTCTCACAATCAAGAAGCAAAAAGAGAATTACTTTCTCTATTCAATGAATCTCCATTTGGGACTCCAAAGCCTGAAAAACTACTTCAAAGAATTATTCATATTGCTTCTAATGAAAATGACTTAGTGTTAGATTTTTTCATGGGCTCAGCCACTACTCAAGCTGTAGCAATGAAAATGAATCGTCAATTTATTGGAATTGAACAAATGGACTATATTAAGTCTGTCTCCGTTCCTCGCCTTCAAAAAGTGATGGAAGGAGAACAAGGTGGTATTTCTAAAAATGTCAATTGGCATGGTGGGGGAAGTTTTATCTACACTGAATTAATGGATTTAAATAATCAATTTGTTAAACAAATTCAAGAAGCTAAAACCTCTTCTGAATTATTAGAATTGCTTGAAACTATTAAGAAGTATGCTGATTTAAACTATTTAGTGGAATTAGAAAAACTAACTAATGAACCAATAGTAATTGATGAAGATACTAAAGAAACCTTGTCTTTTGAAGAATTATCTCTAGACAAACAAAAAGAATTACTTATTGATGTGATGGATATTAATCAATTGTATGTGAATTATTCAGAAATAGATGATGATATGTATCATGTTTCAGAACAAGATAAAGCCTTTAACCGTAGTTTTTATGGGGTAGGTGATAATTAATGGCACAAGATAAACTTTTTGAATGGTTATTTGGTAAGAAATCAGAGAAAAAAAGAAAAGCAACAGATGGTATGTTGAATAGTATATTTTATAAAAGGAAAGACTTACCTTCTTATATCCAAGATAATTTGGCAGATACATTAAGACCTTATCAAAATAGAGGCTTAGAAGCCTTAGAATTTATGTTAGACGAAGAACATGCAAGTGGTATTGTTGAATCAGGCTATCAAAATAAACATTTACTCTTTAACATGGCGACTGGTTCAGGAAAGACAATGGTTATGTCTAGTATCATTTTATACATGTATAAAGAATTTGGTTATCAAAATTTTCTTTTCTTTGTTAATACAGATGCTATTATCGCTAAAACAAAGGAAAATCTCTTAAACCCTGAGTCTTCAAAATATCTCTTCTCAAAAGAAGGTATTATGATAGATGGGGAAAATATAATTATTGAGGCAGTAAATGATTTTCCAGTCAATCCTAGTGATAATACAATTTATCTAAAGCTAACTACTATACAAGGACTACATGAAGAACTGAATAATCCTAAAGAAAATGCGATTACATATGATAGTTTGAAACAAAATAAGATAGTTATGTTAGGTGATGAAGCTCATCATTTTAATGCTGATACAAAGAAAAAGAAAAAAACGAAGGCAGAAGTAGAGGCTTTATCATGGGAAAGAACGATTAATAATATTCTTTTTCTAAAGAATGATAATGGACAATTAATCAATAATAAACTGTTTGAATTTACAGCCACATTAGATATGGAAAATAGAAGCTTATTTGAGAAATATGTTGATAAAGTAGTTTATTCCTATGACTTGAAGCAATTTATGGAAGATAAATACTCTAAAAATGTAGTGAGGCTACAAGCAACAGAGACAGATGATATTAAGATGATGGATGCTTTATTAATGAGTCAATACCGTAAACTAGTAGGGAAAGACCATGATATTTATATCAAACCTATTGTCATGTTTAAATCCAATACAATTAAAGTATCAAATAATAAAGAAGAAGAATTTAAAATATTAGTAGATAATTTATCTATTGATAATATGTTAGAGCATATGGAAAGAAGATTATTATCTGTATCAGATGGTTCCATTCTAAATACCATGTATAGTTATTACTTAGGGAAAGAAAATAGTGAGATTAATAAAATTATTCTTGAAATAAAAGAAGATTTTCATTATTTAAATATCTTAAATGCCAACGGAAAAGAATTATTAAGTGTGGATAATGCAACACTGCTTAATACCTTAGAAGAGCCTAACAACCCTATTCGTGTGATTTTTGCAGTAGCCAAACTAAATGAAGGTTGGGACGTGCTAAATCTTTACGATATTGTTCGTGTTGGAGAAGGAGCATCCACTACTAAAACAGCAACAGATAGTGAAGCACAGCTTATAGGACGTGGGGCAAGGTATTATCCGTTTGTTTACGAAGGGGAAAAGTCTTATCAGAGACGCTTTGACAAACAAGCAACAGATTTAAGTATTTTAGAAACACTTCATTATCATACAACGAATGAATCTGCTTATCTTAAAAATCTGGAGAAATCACTAGATGCGATTAATTTAGATACGGATGTTGATGGGACTCAAAAAGTATTAGAGGCTAAGCTAAAACCATCGTTTACAAGAACAGATGTTTTTAAGTTTGGTAAATTATATGAGAATGAAACAAAAGAAACCACAGCTGAGGATTATAATTCTTTAGCTACTTATGGCATTGAAGGAACGTGGGAAATAGATTATATCTCACGTGTCGCTGAAAAGAACCTGTTAACGAATCAAACAGACCAACTAGCAAGTAATAAAACAAGCTATCTATTACCGTTAGAAGAAACAATTGTTAGAAAGTCTATGCAACGTAATAAATTTTTCCACTTTGATAAATTAAAAGAATATGCACCTATCTTAAAAAGCAAAAAAGAATTTATAGAAAATGATGATTTCTTAGGAAATAAATCAATCAGAGTTCATTTGCCGAATCATATGTCTCCTAATCAATTGACTAGAAAAGATAAACTTATCATGACAGAAAAATATTTGTCTTATGTGGAAGATAAAATGAGACGAAATTATCATAAAGTTCATGGATTAAAAACATTTAGACCTATTCCAATTAAAGAAAGAATTAAAGATTATACGATTCTAGCAACAGACAAAGATTATCAGCATGAACAAGTGAGTCAACGCATAATCAATGAACCAACGAGTAATTTTAAATGGTATATCTATGATAGAGCTGTGATGAATAACTTAGAATATTCACTACTAAAACTATTAGATAGTTTCTATGACACAATACAAGAAAAATATCCAACTGTCTTCTTAATTAGAAATGATGAAAGAAGTACTCGACTAACCATTAGGGAATTTGACAGTGTGAGAGGATTTATGCCTGACTTTATACTCTATCTTAAAAATGACGACCATATTTTACAAGTATATATAGAGCCAAAAGGGAACCACCTAGTCGCAACTGATATGTGGAAACAAAACTTACTTGAAGAAATACAAGTAGGTGACGGTATTACAATTATTGGTGAAGATGAAAATGTCAGATTATCAGGTGTTAAATTCTTTAATGATAAGCAACGTGATGATTTCATAGAAGATTTATCCAATGTGGTAAATGGTGGGGAAAATCTAGAAAAGTTAATGAAGTGAAAAAGGTTGTTTTCATATGACTCCCAAAAAGAGTATGAAAAATATCGAAATAATGGCGTAAGCAAAGATATTCCTGAAATAATGATGCTAAATTTAAGAGTTCGTATAGAATTCGAGACTTATTTTTCATTTCATAAATTGGTAAACTTTTTTCACAAAAATTATATAAGGTGTGGATTAAAAAAATAAATATGATATCATTGCTTGTGATTTTTGAAGTGTGTAGAGAAAATACTTTTTACCTGCTGAAGTAGTAGGAGGAAATATAGTTTAAAATGTAAGCTAACGCTTCCATTTCAAATAAAGCTTATTTATAATAGATATTAAAGTTTTAAGCAGGTAAACAATTAGACTTGGAGAAAAGTCGAAGGAAAGGAAGGGAGCAAATGAGTATTGAGCAAGCGCAAAGAATAGTAAATCAGCAAAATAAAGATATTGCGTCATTGGAGAAAAAGATGGCAGATTTAGTAAAAAAAGAGGCTGATAAAACAAAAAAAATTGGCACAACACAAAAAAGTATTACCAAAAATACTTCTGCATCGATGTTAAAAACAAAATCTCGTCAAATTGAGGGGTATCAAAAAGACCTTGCAAAAATCCTTTCAGATAAGGCTGATGTTAATAAAAAAATGGCTGATAAGAGAAAAAAGTTAGCAGATGCAACATTAAAATTACAAAAGGAAGAATCATTAGAGGCTAAGTCGTTGGCCAAACAACAAGAGAAAGTTTATGCAACTTACGAGAAGCAGATTTCAGATTTAACTAAGCAAGTAATCGAACAATCTGCTATTTCTAATTCATCAAATAATATATTTAATTCTGATGGAACCGAGGAGTTTGATGTTTTTATATCTCATGCATCGGAAGACAAAGAAAGTTTTTGTGATGAATTTTCGAATATTTTACAAGAAAAATATGGATTAAGGATTTGGTATGATAGTATCTCAATAAGTTGGGGTGATAGTATTAGAGTCGAAATTGATAAAGGGTTAAGAAAATCAAAATTTGGAGTAGTAATCTTATCGAGACATTATATTGGTAAATATTGGACAAATTATGAATTAGAGGCTCTTTTTCAAATTGAATCTAATGGTGGAAAAGTTATTTTGCCAATTTGGCATGATATTACAAAGAAAGAAATTCAAAACTTTAGCCCTGCGTTAGCAGGCAAACTTGCTATGAATACAGGTATGATGACACCAGATGAAATTGCAGAAAAAATGATTGAACTTTTTCATTCTTTGAATGGTGTAAACTAGCGTAGTAGTAGTTTAAATATGATTGAGATTAGGTTTATGTATTTGTATGAGTTTTTGTTTATAGTTATATTTTAGGGTAAAAATAGAAGTAATTTTAAAAAATAAAACTTTTTCTAGGAATATATTCTTCGCATCCAATAAATTTTATTACTATCTTTTACATGTTTGTTTATACGTTTTACAAATTAAAACTTGTGGATGAGTAATCCAGTTTATAAGGGGACTACTCCCACTCTTAGAGAAGTGCCTAAAAAATTGCAGTAATGCTTGTGAATTTCAGTAGAATTCTTTTGAGAAATTCTACTTTTTTGTCTTGTAGTCACTATTTAGCTTATAAAAAGATATTTTAAATAGAGATAGCAATGCTTCGGATTTAGTAAGTTTTATAGCATATTTATCAGTAAAATAGAAAATGAGTCGTTTTAGGTTACAGCCAGTATGATATTATAAGTTAATAAAAGGAGCTGATAAAATGGAAAATCTAGAGATAACTAAATTAGATGAATTAGACGGCTTTTCAACGGTATTTTCCAGTTTTCAGAAAAAACAACTTCAAGATTATTATAAAAAACAGCTTAAATTGAATAAAAATAGTACTGAGTTATTAACAACTGAAATACAAGTTGAGTATGCTGATTTGACGAGAAGTTTACGCAAAGTTAGAAGTGCTATGTTTAAATATATAGAAATTGAATATGGAATATGTAACGATTTAAAACAGGATATTTATAGGGATAGAACAGAACATATTCAACGCTTAGATGAAATAATAGGCATGTCATTTGAAGATTTTTCGCATGATTTTATGGAAGAAATTGAATTAGAGTATATTTGGTATGATAGATGTAGCCAAAAAGATTTAAATAGTCAGCAAAAAAGAGAATACTTAGAAAATAAAAATGAATCTAAAAGGAAAAAAGAAATAAAAAGGTATGAAGCTGAAGGATTTTTAGAGACTGTGAAGTTATTTAATTTTGTTGGTAATAATAATTTTATTTTGCAAACCCTTATTAACTATTATGAACAAATATATAAGTTTATTTTTGAAACACGACCTTACTTATATCGGGACTATGATTATATGAAGTCTATTCCGTTTGATGAAGAAAGCGAAATTTTATGGTTTAATGGAAAAGGCTCATTAGAGGATATGCAACGGTACGAAGCTACCTTACCACTGGAGCTGGATACCTATTTGATGGAACATATACAAGAACAAAGTAGCTCGACAAAAAATATTCCTAATGTTGGGGAGCAAAATTTAATTGTTAATTGTGATTTCGAAACTTTGCACAAGAGTTTGCCAAATAATAGTATAGATATTGTTTTAACAGACCCACCTTATTTTATTAACTATGCGGGAAATAAGTGGGATGAAGGTATGAATGAAACTGATAGGCTACAATTTTTTGTCAATTATTTTAAAACATTAATACCTAAGCTTAAGCCGGAAGCTGTCTTGTTAATTTTTAACGATTTTTCTAACATTACTATAATTCAAGAAGCCTTGCAGATAGCTTATTCTGAAGTTTACTATGAGGATTTGAATAAAGAATTTCTAGAAGATAGCAAAGAGGACTGGTTGAAAACTTTACGAGAGGATAAGGAATTCACTATTTTACCATATCTGGAGTGGGTTAAAACGAACCCTCGACCCAGTGCTCATTATAACAAGCATAGTGAGTACATTGTAACAGCAATTAAAGGGTTTAAAAACTTTTTTAACGTTGATGGGCTGTATGAACACCAAGCAATGAAAAAATTTAAAAATAATAATGATTTTATAAAAAATTTAGATAAAAATAGCTTAGAATATGAAAATTTACTCGAACAATTGGACTTAGCGAATTTAGCGAATATTGAGAACAGTTTGGATGAATCATCTGAAATATATAATAATTTATTCTCTAATAATGCTTATTTTACAAAAGATATAATTCATGATACACCTAAGCCCGCTGTGATGTTAAATACGCTATTAAAGAGATTCTCTACACCGGGGATGACGGTATTAGATAGCTTTTCAGGAAGTGGAGCTATAACTATAGCAGCATATGAACTAGGATTAAATAGCTTCGCATGTGAACGTGATGATTATATGACCTTACTGTCAAAAAATAGATTTGCGGACTTCTCAAAATTTATTGGTAAAAAAACAATTAATTTAATGATAAAGAATCCAAAAGATTATTTGTTAAGTTACTATACTTATGAATTATTAAAAAAAGATATTGTAAATAATTTTTATATTCCGATGAATAGATTAAATAATAAGAAAGAACGTATGAAATTATTAGAAGTTAGATTAATTGAGATTAAAAGGAAAGCTTGGAAAAAGGGATTGGTCGGATTAATTGATAATAAACTAAATTATGAAGACCATTGTTTTCTATTAGGTTTTAATGAGCTCTATAATACATCGGATTTCTATACGTTTTTTGGAGAAAGCGGTAGGAATAAATCGTTGCTTTTTGAGGACAATGATGAAAAAAGACATTCAGTTAATTTGGCATGTAGATATTTTAATAAATTCAAACAAACACTATATGCTGGCGACTTTATTACTTATTTGTATGACTGTTCTTTTGCTTTTAAAAATTGGAAGAACTTAGGTAATGAAGAGAGACACATAAGACTAGAAAAATATGTTAGATATCTTTATCATTTGATTACTGATTTAATTTTATTAGATTCTACCATGCTTAAACAAATTGAAAGTATAAAAGTCATAAATAAAGATGATTCTTCGTATAAATGTGTTTACCATTATTACTTTACGTTGACTTTGGCTACTAGGTATTATTATCGATTAATTTTGGAACTAGAAAAAGATGAAAAAAATGGATTTAGTAGCGATGAAAAGTTTAAAAAGTATAGATTTACTTCAAATGAAATAAACGATTCTAGCCCTTTGATATCTATAAGTAGTATAGCTGAATTTAAAGAATATAATAATTATTTATATAAAGATTATGAGTATCAAAAAAATAGTAGTGATATTAAGATTAAACCTTCTTTGGATGCTATTGAATATTTTTTAGACAATATTAAAACTAAGCATATAAACGAGGAAAGATTAAATTCAATTTATGTTGCTAAGAATATTGGGTTAACCAAAGGTATTCTTAATCGAAAAAAAATAAAAAGCGATGGAAATCTTGAAGGAACAGGAAAAAATTTAATTAGTTTACAACCGTATATGTACATTAAAGACAATGATAGGAAAAAACTAATTAAAGAAATTAAGAAAGAAAAAGTCAAGGTTTATAAGAAGTATGAGGAAATACGTAAATAAAATTTATTCAAATATAAAACTACTGTTTAAAAGTTAGGTATTGCTAAATATAAAAAGCGTTCTAGTTAGTTATACTATACTTTTTAGTTATTGATTTGACTTTTATTTTATTTGAAGCTAAGATGCTGATTAAATAAAAGAAAAGTAAGTGTCTGTAACAAAAAAAGCTGGAAAATAAAAAAATAAACTCTCTTGAGAGTTTATGGGGTCTTGGAGCCGTACTGACCGTATTGCTAAATACAACCAATTATTACGTATCGAAGACCAATTAGGTGATGTAGCTGAATACAAAGGCTTAGCTTCATTCTACAACTTAAAAGATAAATAATCTTCGCTTAGTATAAAGCTTATTCCACGGGAATTAAAAATGTTCGGACGCAAAAGACTCTCTAGATTTTCTAGAGGGTCTTTTTTTGTGATAAGTGATATTAAAAAAATTTAAAGTGTATCATGAAAATATTCCGTTAGAACTAAAACGTTATTTAATCCTATTTACTACTAGTGTATACTGAATGAGAAGTAAAGAAATAAAAGTAAGCAATTTAAGATTGTTCAGTGATAAGAGTTTTAAATTTAATTGAATAGAAATAATAAGTCAACTGACCATGGAGAGTGTAAAATGGAAGAAACTGAAAAAAATAAAGGCATCATGATATTGGATTCACTATATGAGAGATGTTTAAATGGTGTACCAAAAATTTCTAAACCTGTTGAAGAATTAGCTAATGATTATATCAAAAAATATGGATATACAGATAAAGCAATTGATAAGTTAATTCAAACTCAGCTAAGTAAAAATACATTAAACGGCTTTGTTACAAGTTTTGGAGGTTTTATTACTATGCCGGTAACATTACCTGCCAATATTACCTCTGTTTTATACGTACAAATGAGAATGATAGCTGCTATTTCGATTATTAGAGGGTATGATTTAAATGATGATGAGGTTCAGACCTTTGTCTATGGCTGTATGGTGAAAAAAGCGATGACGGATGGGTTGAAACAAGCCGGTGTACAGACTGCCAATAAAGTGACACTGAACGCGATTAATAAGATTCCTGGTAAGGCTTTGACTGCTATTAATCAAAAGATCGGTTATCGATTTATAACTAGAGCTGGAACAAAAGGAACTATAAATTTAACAAAAGTTGTCCCTGTTGTTGGTGCAGGTGTCGGCGGGACCATTGATTTTATCACAACAAAATTTATTGCGAATCGAGCGAAAAAAGTCTTTGCGGGAAATAATGTAATTGATGTATCAGCGTTTGATTAATCTAAATTATTTGTTTAATTCTGGTTTCTGTTAGAGTTAGACAAGCATACGATTATAAAAATGATAAAACATTCTATATTTATTAATTTTTTATTAAAAAAATCTTTACATTTTAATCAAGTTATAGTAAATTATAGAAGTCTAGAGAAAAGCAAAAAATTATGGAAAGGAGCGAGACTCATGATGACAATTCAATTAATTAATGTAAACCAATTTAATCGAATAAAAATGAATCAGCCAACTCCTTATCCGAAGGTTATTATTTTTTAGCGAAATTTCTTTGTGTGTATCTGTTTAGTTTACAGTGAAAGATAGTTCTATATAAAATAAAAAAATTTAAACCGATAAAGTGCTGGGTAGTATGATTCTGCATTTTATGGGTTTTTTTGTGCGCTTTTTTTTGGGAGTAAGACGGAGTTAAATCTGTCAATGAAAGTGGGGAGAGAAATATGTTACACACGTTATGGTTGTATATCAAGAAACATCCTTTTGCATACGGCCTAGCAACAACGTTTGCTATTATTTCATCAGGATTGACGTTGGTTCCTAATGTTATTATCCAGAAGTTTATTGATTCGATTGTTGCCGATAGTTTCACGAAAAACAGTTTATGGCAATATTTAGCTGTATTTTTGATTAGTGTTCTGTTTATATATATAGTTGATGTCATTTGGGTGGTAACACTTTTTAGTCAATCATTTCGTTTTCAATCGGAACTGCGGAGTCAGAGTTATAAAAAATTACTCGGTTTGCGGACACCTTTTTATGAGCGTTTCCGATCAGGTGATTTGATGACGAGGATGACAAGTGATATTGATTATCTAGGGGATGCGATTGGTTATGGATTTATGCTGATTGTATCTAACGTCACCTGGGCTATTAGTATTTTGACAGCAATGATTATCACGACATCATGGAAAGCAGCATTGGTCAGTATTTTGCCGCTGATATTATTTGGAGTTATTGTCTCATTGTTATGGCGAAAAGTTGATATATTATATGAGGATAATCGTGATAATGTTGCAAAGCTGAGTAATGAAGTTTTAGAGATGGTGGACGGAGTACGTGTAATGCGTGCTTATGGCAAAAAGGATTTAGAGCAAGAGAGATTTCAAAAGAGGACATCCGAAGTATTGAAAAAAGCTAACAATTTAGTAGTTTACAATGGTGCAATCGGTCAGGTGGCTAAAGTATTGATTGGTTTAAGTACTGCTATCGGCCTAACTTACAGCGGATATTTGATTAATCAAGGACAAATGACTGTCGGACAATTAATCACCTTTCAAATATATTTAGGGATGTTGAGTGGTGCAGTCTGGGGACTTTCAGATATAGTCTTGGTTTATCAACAAGGCACGGTCTCTTTTAGAAAAATCAACGAGCTGTTAATGGCAGATAGTCAACTAGAAACTGTTGGAGAAAAAACAATCAATGTGATCGACAGTATTGAATTTAAACATTATGAATTCAGCTATCCGTCAAGTGAAACAACGACTTTAAATAAAATTAATTTGACACTAACTCGTGGTCAGACTTTAGGAATAGTCGGAAAAACTGGAAGCGGAAAAACGACGATTGTTCGACAATTATTGCGTCAATATCCTGTTAGTAAGACAGGAGCAATACGTGTCAATGGTCAAGCTATCCAAGATTATAGTATACATCAATTAGAAGGATTAATCGGTTATGTTCCCCAAGAGCATATTTTGTTTTCGAAAACAGTCGGACATAATATTCGTTTTGGAAATCAACAGGCAAACGAATCAGATGTAAGGCAAGCGATTGAGTTGGCCGACTTTACTAAAGATGTGACAAGAATGACAAAAGGTTTAAAAACCTTGATAGGAGAAAAAGGGGTATCGGTGTCCGGTGGACAAAAACAAAGAATCTCAATTGCCCGGGCATTAATCAGAGAGCCGGAGTTATTAATTTTAGATGATAGTTTATCCGCTGTCGATGCCAAAACAGAAAGTACAATTATTTCAAATATTCGAGAAATCAGACAGGATAAAACAAATATCATTGTTTCGCACCGTTTATCAGCAGTGTCCCAAGCTGACCAAGTACTTGTTATTGAAGAAGGACGAATAATTGAATCAGGCACACCGCAAGAATTATTAGATAATAAAGGCTGGTACTATGAACAGTATATGACACAACAAATGGAGGTGGAATAAGATGAAATTATTTAATCGCACACTGAGTTATTATAAATATGAGTGGCAATTTTATACATTTGGCATTTTTCTTTCTCTATTATCGGCAGGTACAGCAATTTATACGCCATTAATAGGGAAAAAGATAATTGATTATATTTCAAAACAGGTCAGTCAGCATCAAACTATTGAGTTCGGTTGGCTGATACAGCAATTTGGTTTTTTTATGTTTGTAACTCTCATCAGTGGTCTATTTGGCTATGCTAGTTATTTATTACTTGCCTATACGTCAAATAGAGTGAGTAAGAGATTACGAGATGAAGCATTCAATCATATGCAAAAATTACCTGTAGCCTATTTTGATGATAAACCGGCCGGAAAGATTTCCGCACGTATTGTAAATGACGTAGAATTACTTAGAACTAATTTTTATATAAATTTTAGTAATGCCGTTATTATTGATATTCTGACAGTAATTTCAATTTATGTGGCGTTGTTTTTTGTAAGTTCAGAAATTGGTATTGCACTCCTGTTGCTGCTTCCATTTTTTGCTGTATGGCAATGGGTTTATGTAAAATTAGCTGCACCGATTAATAAAAAATGGCGAGAAACTGTCAGTGAACTTAATAGTCATACTGCTGAAATAGTTCAAGGTGTGTCAATTGTTCAGTTGTACCATCAGCAGGATAATATGCAGCAGGAGTTTGAAAAGACAAACGAATCATGGTTAGACACCAGAATTAAATCAATTCGTTTGGATGGTATTTTATCTTGGGATTTTTCAACATTTATTAAAAATTTAGTTATGTTTGGCGTATTGTTATATATAGGTACGCAATTTGTCGATGGCATTCTTGGTTTTTCAATTGGTACAATTTATGTCATTATTAATTATATTTCACGGTTGTTTGACCCTATTTTAGAATTAGTCAGACTTATGTCTACACTTCAACAAGCACTATCCGGTGGTCGCCGTGTTTTTGAGTTATTAGATGAACCCACGGAACCAGATACAGCGGAACCACTTCAATTTATTGATGGTCATGTTTGTTTTAATCAAGTCACTTTTGGTTACAATCCTGAAAAACCAGTTTTAAAGGAAATCAATTTTTCAGCCGATAAAGGTGAAACAATTGGGTTAGTTGGACATACCGGTTCTGGAAAAAGTTCGATCATTAATCTGCTTTTTCGTTTTTATGATCCGCAAATCGGAGCTGTCTTGATAGACGGACAACCGTTAGTAGAAAAAAATAGAGAAAGTATTCGTTCGCATATGGGAATAGTTTTACAAGAACCATATCTCTTTAGCGGCACAGTAGCAACTAATATCAGTATGAATGATACTAAGATAACCGATGAAATGGTTATTGAGGCTTTAGAAAAAGTTGGTGGTAAAGAATTAATCAATAAACTTCCATTAGGTATTCATGAACCGGTTGTTGAAAAAGGACAAGCATTTTCTTCAGGTGAACGGCAGTTGATTGCTTTTGCTAGAACGTTAGCTAGTGACCCGAAAATTTTAATATTAGATGAAGCAACCTCTCACATCGACACTGAAACTGAAGAGATTATTCAACATGCAATGGATGTTGTTAAAGAAGGACGTACAACATTTATTGTTGCACACAGATTATCGACTATCCAAAATGCTGATCAAATATTGGTCTTAAATAATGGTGAAATTAAAGAACGCGGGACGCATGAAGAATTACTGAAACACAATAATTATTATGCTGATATGTATCGCTTACAAGCAAAAGGATCAGCAAGTTAAATAAAATAAGCGATTAACAGAGAATTTCAACTATCCTTTTAATTTTAATTTAAAAAACAAGATAGCTTTATAATCAATATGATATACTTGATATTTGAGAGATTAAAATAATAGCAGAAAGATGTGACTGATTTTAAATGTTAAAAAAGGGGATTTTTATCGGGATTATTGTCAGTGTTTTAGGAGTATTTTGCGGGGCAGGTCTTTTCTTCATATTTAGACCAACTGTAACAAAGCAAAAAATAACATCAACTGAACAAAAAATAATTAAAAATAATAGGGTTGATTCTAGTTCAGAAAAAGACATAAAAAAACAACAAGAAGAGATTTTTTCAGTGTTTAATGAACCTCAAGTAGTAAAGGAAGCCGTCTATCCGAAAATGACAGCAGATGGGTCAGAGTTAAGTGAGAATATTTTACCAGTCGGAGCTATTGTCAATGTAAAATCAATCGATGGAAATAGTGAGCAGGTTGAAATAATTAGTGATCCTGCTAAAGGATTTATTGATAAAAAAATTTTAGAACCGCGTCAGAAGCATGTGGCTGCTAGAGAGGCAAAACGTCAACCAAATCTAACTGTCAATGACGTACAAAAAAAATTGGATGATGAGATTGCAGCCTTTCTCGCAAATAAAGGCGGTGATGTCAGCGTCTTTATTGAAACTGTGGATAAGAGTTTTAGTTATAACTACAATGGTGACAAGATTAACCGAACAGCCAGCAGTATCAAGTTACCTTTTATAAGTTATCTAATGACACTAGCTGATCAAGGAAAAATAGATTTAGAAACTGAATTAACATTTTTGGAACATAATCGTATGGACGGTACTGGTATTATTCAGTTTGAGCCGGCAGGGAAGAGCTATACATTAGAACAATTGGCTGAATTAACAATTCGCTATAGTGATAACGTCGCGTACGTGATGTTGTTAAATCATCTAGGTGAATCAAATTTTATTCAGTTTTTATCAGAACTTGATTCGAATTCACCAAATAATCGTGTTTTTTCAACACCTCAAATATTAACGAAGGCTATGGCGTATGTACACAAAAAAAGTGAAAGTCAGCCAGAAACAAAAATGAGGTTATTATATGATTGGCTGCAGCAAAGTATATTTGATGACGGTGTAGCCATTGGATTACCTGGAGTTGATGTGTCACACAAAACTGGATGGATGCCTAAGTACATGGTGAGTAATGATATTGCATTAGTGCATGATAAAGAGCGGCCATATTATATCACTATTATGACGAACGGTTATGATGATACATATAGTGAGCAAGCTATTTCAGATTTAAGTCAGATACTGGATACTCAATTATTGCAGTTAAAATAGATTTAATTAAAACTATTTAAATCAGAATAATACAGAAAAGAGGTCCTGTCTAAAAACAAGGCACTAAGTCAGATGATGTGGATGAATAAAAGTAAGCTAAATTTAAGCAATGAAAGCCGACTGGCTTTTGTTGCTTATTTGTTTTATATGTTCTGAAAACCACCAGCTATACGGGTGGTTTTCAGAATATATAACAATAGATGTAGATGAATTTCTTCATCCACATCAAAAATTATACAGCCGTAGTACTTCAAGAAATTTTAGATGAGTTTTTATTGGATTATCATATAAGAAATTTTGTAAAAATAAATAATTAGAACATATGATTATCATTTTGTTGATTATATAGAATTAGAGTTTAATGAGTTAAATCTTTTTAAAATTAAAAGGTGTTACCAATTCAAATCAATGAATATACTAAAAAGAGTAATGTATTTGTATTTATGATTTGGTATGATGAATTTACAAAGAAAGTTTAATTGGAATTGTATTTATTAGGAGGTTTATAATGAATAAGATTTATCAATCTATCCATTCATACAAATTTTCAGGTGCATTACTTAATTTAATTCAGTGCTATTTATATTTACTGTTTACAAAAAACGTTGCTTATTTCTCGTTATCAATACTCGGTACGCTAGTTTTTTATTATTTTTCGTTAGTAGAAAAATATGTAGGTGTATTACAAGTTATAATAAGTTCATCATTAGCCTTATATAGTTTTTATTTTTTTAGTAAAAATAGTAATAACTTATACTTATCTATTTTCTATTTTTTTATGTTAGTATTTTTTTCAAAAATACTAACAAATAAATTTGTTAGTCAAAATGCAGGTCCTTTTTTTATCATTCTTATTAGTAGCATGGCTGCTACCAGTAAGAGTGGAATATCATTTGAGAGCATGCATGTGATGTCCATTGGAATAGGTATGTTGTTTGCGATTATAAGTAGTTTAATAATTACGTTATATTTTAATAATACTAGAAATGAATTAGTAAAAAAATGTCCTAATATTGATTTTTTTCAAGTTGGTTTATATAGTTTTATTTTAACTATTGCATTTACTGTTAATCTTATCTATCCATTACATCATTATAACTGGTTAATTGTATCCTGCTCAGCGGTAATGAATGGGGGGGATTCCATATTATTTAAACAAAGGATTCAAAATTATTCGATAGGAACAATTTTTGGTTTTTTGCTATCTATGTTTATTATTGACTTCCAACCTGACATAAAGATAGTCATTATAATTATTAGTATTTTATATATTTTAATTAGTATTTTCCTAAAATTTCGTTATTCTTATATGATTACTGTTTGTACAATATTAGCTATATTTTTAGTTTATTTGAGTGATAAAAGTTTAGGTTTAGATTTACCATTAATACGTATTCAATCAATATTAAGTGGGCTCTTCATTGGAACAATTGGACAAATCTTAATACTAAAATTTAAAAATAATGATATGTATTAATACTGATTATAATATCTTCTAAACTAATTTATAGGTTGTAATAAATGCGACCTGAATTAATTGAGTATAGTTTTGATATAAAATGGATAACATGTTTTCGTACAAAATTGATACAATCTTATTTTTATTTATTAATCATTTTATTTTTTGTTTTCTTTTAATGGAGATACAATTTGAGCGTGTTACAATGATTTTGTTTAATCATTTAACTCAACTTTACAATTGGCATAAAGAAAGAATGAAATAAAATACGATTACTGATTTCCAATTGACTATCGGATAAAAGTAATCGTATTTGAAAATATTTTTTATTTTGTTTCTGTATAATGTTTGTTGGACTTAGTGTTATTTTTTTTGATGGTAATTATATAGTTATAAAGAACCCAGAGAACAATACATGCAGCGAATAATATCATAATAAATGAAATAAATGAAAATAGTAATGACAGGGTCGGATGCTGTAATCCTAAAAAGATACCTGTCTTTTTAACAGCTGTTGCTGAAATAACCATTGGGAAGGTAAGGCCTGATTTAGCAGGAGAAAAAGGTAATTTTATTAAATACCACATTTTCGATAAAACAACTAGATAAAGTATCACAACGATAAGCAACTGACAAATAACAGCAATTAAAGAATAGGGTTTAAAATTAGCATAATAACCAACAAAGTTTAGTGATGCCGGTGCAGCCATAATAGCGAATGTGCACTGCAGATCTTTAGGTATCGGATAAGAACGTAAACGTTGAAAAATTAAAATTATTAGAATAATAAAAGAGATGATACCAAAAACTGTAATTATTTTGCCGATACGATCAAAACCAAATTGTGGTGCTGTGATACCAGAAGCAACAATACCAACGTATACAATAAACCATGACGGCAAAATCTTAGATAAATTACTCTTTTTACCATATCGGTAAGAAAAATAAATGATAAAAACAGCATGACATATAACGGCAAACAGCCAGATAAAACGAGCTAAAAGGTAATTTATATTTATGATATAAACAGATAAAAAGGATAACCCCATAAACAGCGTGGGGAAAGTTGCGGCAATCGGTAATTTCTGCATCTGCTGTTTAAAATTATTTATGTTAAATAAAATTTTAAGCAGTGTACCGCATAAAATTAATGATCCTAATATTAAAAATAAATAATGAATTATTTTCAGCGGCTGTGTTAATGTCGCTAGTCCAATACAACTTAGACCAACCGCAGAAATTGGTAGTGGAGTTTTCGCCAGGATAGTTTTCATTAGCCAACTTCCTGCGTTGTAGATACACTGATTCTTGGTGCTGTTTTTGGATCAATTTTACCTCGATTAATTAATTCATTCACAACCCAGACGGCAACTTTTCCTGTGATGGTAATACAGTGTTGACGTCTTCCTTCTGATTTAAAGTCGTCTCCTTTCCATTGTCGGGTGATTACTTTACAACAGCAAGCACGATACTCATCTTTAATGTAATCATGCAATCCCTTTGAAATTTCAAACATTTCAGGGTCCATTGGTTCACCCTTTTTTCTTCCATAAACCATGCCAAGTGCAATTTGACCTCCAGACACTGCGCCGCATAGACATTGCGCTTTACCCATACCTATGGGAAATCCAGACGCTAAACGAACAACATCATCGTCATAGGGCTTGCCTAGAACATCATTCATCGTTTCTACGACAGCTTCTGAACAATAATAAGTCCCTGAACGAAAATATTCCTCTGCAACCGCTCTCACTAGTTCCAAGTATTCTTCTTTTTCCACGATAAATATCCTCCAATCAATTTTAAGTTCAGTATATCACAATTGGTTGGAAGATAGATAAAAAATAATTAAAATAAAAATGTTAATTTTTTAATGAAAGTTATTTGTTAAAAAAACCTTTGATCGTTTCAAATAAACCTGATCCATTCTCATTAGAAGATAATAACTCTTTTGCTTGATCTAGTAAGTCGTTTACACCTTCATTATTTGTTAATAAATCATTAGCTTTTTCAAAATAACTGCCTAACGCTTCTTTATTAGAGGAAACAAACTCAGTTGCTGCATCGATGTTGCCCTTATCGATAAGTTCTTGGACTTTTGCTAAAAGTTCTTCTTGGTTCAAATAAATACCTCCTTCATAATTGTATCTATTATATAGAATTATGATAGCAATTCCTATAAATTTACCTCTACTTAATAATTACTTGATTAGTCGTAGTAAAAATGATAAACTTATTTTACTCCAACAGGCGTAGTACGTTTGTCGTAGTAAAGGAGAGATGAAAATGATTAGTAGCGATGTCATCAGAGGATATAATGATCCGATTATTCTAGCTGTTTTATCGAAGGGAGATTCATATGGATATGAAATTTCAAAAAAAATTCGAGAGTTATCAAATGAAAAATACATTATTAAAGAGACTACGTTGTATACAGCTTTTACTAGATTACAAAAAAACGGTTTAATTATTTCTTATCCAGGCAATGAAACATTCGGTAAGAAAAGGACATATTACAAAATTACTGATTCGGGATTAAATTTTTTAAATGAAAAACGGAGTGAATGGCAAATAACAAAAGAAGTAGTCAATTTATTTTTAGGAGGTTGTTAATATGGATACGATTAAAAGTTATGTAAATACAATGTTTTTGAATTTACCTGTTACGGATGAATTAATTCAGATAAAAGCAGATATGCTCGAAAATATGGAGGACAAGTATTTGGAGTTAAAAGAAAAAGGCTTATCTGATAATGCAGCTATTGGTCAAGTTATTTCTGAATTTGGTAATATTGATGAAATTATTGAAGAACTAGATATTTATTCCAGTGAACAAAAAAGTGATAAAAGTCATACATATACGGAAGAAGTAGCAGAATTGCCAGTTGTAACTATTAATGATGTCGAAAGTATTGTTAAAGAAAAACGTAGAATAGGTTTTTATGTAGGATTAGGTGTTGTTCTCTGCGCATTAGGTGTCGGTGGTCTGCTGACAGCTGTATCGATAAATACTTTAGTGATTGGTATAGTCTGGTTTACACTGTTTGTTGCAATTGGGGTTATACTGTTTATCAGTGCAGGATTTAAAAACAGTCCGTTTGAATATTTGAATAAGAAATTTGTTATAAGTAAAGACACAAAGAAACACGTGGAAGAACGAAAGGCAGATTTTCAAAGATCCTTCATGATCAGTATTTGCTTGGGTGTTTTTTTATGTATTATTTCCGTTATACCATTAATAGTTACAGTTTTTATTCAGGATCGTGACACACCTGCTCTCTTGGTAATGACAGCATTATTGTTAATAGTTGCTTCATTTGGAGTACTGTTATTTACGTATTCAGGCGTCATAGAAGGTACGTATACACAATTGCTATCGTCAAACTTAGCTTATCAACCTAATGAAGATGAATTGAAAAAAATGAATCGAAGTTATAAAATTGATGCTATCTTTTGGCCACTGTTGACGGTATTATTTTTTATTTGGGGATTTTTCTTACCAGGCGGTTTTGGCGTATCTTGGCTCGTTTTTGTTATTGGTGGAATTATCAGTCAAATTTGGGATGTATACTAAATAAAAAAGGACACGTCATTGAGACGGTCCTTTTTTTGTGTTTAATATTTGATAGAAAATAGTGATTAATTTATCAAGTTTATTGATGATATCTACCCGTTCTTCTGAATTTTGAGTTAGCGGTTGGTATAACAACTGGTGAGAGTATTTTCCTTCATTAATACCCGATGTGTAAAAAACTAAATCTAAATGATCAGCCTGTTTAACAGAGTCTAAAGCATCAAATAAGATTTCCGTTTGTTGACTTTGATAATTATTTAAATTTATGGGTTTATTGTTAAGCTGTACGTCAAAATTTAAAAGTTCATTAAATTCAAATAACTCGAATTGACCTTTAAAATGAAAGAGTTGATTAATCGTATCTAATTCAAGTCCATCCACTTCATTGATAGGTGAGAAAAGTTCACGACGCTCTTTATTTCGCTGTTTTAATTGATTAATATTATCATTAATTTTCTTATTCTCGGTAAATATGGTATATATTTTCCAAATAATATAAATAATAATGAGTAAAACAACAAATGTAATCATAATCTGTGGTGTCATAAATATACCTCCTATTTAGTTCCTTTGTTATTGTATCACTAAAACATACAATAACCCAAAATATAGAAATTAATATTTTAAAAAGAAGATAAGATAATAGTAATATAAGTATAAATACTAATTTTATACATACGTTTCAATCAAAAACTATCTTATTCTTTTTTTAATAAATACTACATAACGATACGTAAAAAAAGTTGAAATCATGCGTTAATAAACATTATATTTAATAGGCATATCATTTTAAGTAAAGGAGAAAATAAATGAAATTTATAAACCAAGTAAATAAAATTGTTTCCCTTGAGGATATAATTAAACATAAAAAAGAATGTATCAAAGTCTTAAAAGTGGATGCTTCAGCATCAGGTGATAAAAAGTATTGTTGAATGAAGAATTTAGTATAGTGTCGAAAAAGTTACACTAGTTGATACAGTCACTATAGGTAAATGAAAATACAGAAACTGTTGAGGTAGCATCAGAAAGAAATGATGGTCAAATTAGTCGATAACATTCTTTATTGTGGCAAGTTATGAAAACTGTTACAATAATGCTGTTATTATAATATTTGGAGGTGATAAAAAATGGTGACGATCAAAGATATAGCAAAACATACAAACGTCAGTCCTACGACAGTCTCTAATGTAATTCATGGCCGCTTAGAAAAAGTTTCACCTGAAACGAGAATAAAAGTTGAACGGGCATTACATGAATTAAATTATACATCGAACATGGCAGGTCGTTTGTTAGCTAATCATGGTTCTAAAATTATTGGTGTTATCATACAGGATTCAGATGCTTTGAATGAACGCTATTATGAGAATCCGTATCATGGTGAATTAATTCAGGCATTAGAGGGCCACATCCGTGAAGCAGGTTATTTTATGATGTTTCATCGAGTTCCTAATGTTGAAGAAGGTGTTAAACTAGTTAATATGTGGAATATCGAAGGAGTCATTATATCGGGTGCAACAAATAGTGATGTTGCAGATTGGCAATGCAGTATCGATGCACCAATGGTATTTTTAGATACGTATGAAAATGATCAAACTTGTGCCAAATTAAATGTTGGTGTGAATGATTATCAAGGTTCATTCGATATGGTTTCATACTTGGCTGAAAATCAACATCATACAATTATTTTTGTGGCAAAGGGAACGACACCTGATGAATGGCGAGGCGTTGATGCTATGCGAGCTAAGGGAGCTGCAGATGCCGCAGAAAAATTTGGTCTTGACTTTATTCCGATTGCTGTACCTTCAACATATCGAAATTATCAACAGACAGTTGACCAGTTAATTGCTAAAATCAAAGGGCAGGATGTGACTTTCTTTTTTGCTTCTGATTTGCTGGCAGTTCAAGCACTATCAGAATTTTTTAAACATGCTGTGCAAGTTCCTAGAGATGTTTCTGTTGTCAGTTTTGACGGCACACCTTATGCATCATATGCCACTCCAGCACTAACAACGGTCTATCAAGATGTAAACTTGAAGGCAATACATGCAATAAATTTATTAATTAAAACAATTAGGCAAGAGCCCTGTGAAGAACAGCATATTCAAATTAATCCTGTAATAATTAAAGGACAATCGATTAAAATAGATAACGGTTTCAAAAAATGATTGACGAATATAATCATTGATGATATATTTTAAGCAAAGGTGTGACGTAACACCTTTGCTTTTAAATTGTACGTGTTACGTCACACTATACTTGGTAAGGGGGATAAAAGGAATGAAGTACAGAAAAGTTCTGGTTATTATGATGGTTGTATTGGGATTGGGCGTAATGGCTGGTTGTAAAAACAATGATAATAGTCAGAAAAAAACAATAGAGGTGTTTAGTAATAAACCCGAGAATCAGGTTGTTTTCAAGGAATTTGTTAAAGAATTTGAAAATGAAAACCCTGACATTAAAGTTGTTTTCAGTTCTCCACCTGATGCAGGTACTGTTTTAAGAACACGTTTAGTTAAAAATAGCATTCCTAACGTCATCGCGTACGGTGGAGATAATACATACACTGAATTAGCAAATGTAGGTATGCTGGAAGATTTATCTAAAACTGGTTTGGCAGATAATACGGTCCCTGCATATAAAAAAATGATACAGGCTTTACAAAAGGATCAGGATAAATTATATGGAATACCATATGCGACAAATGCATCAGGTGTCATTTATAATGTTGATTTATTTAAGGAGCATGGTCAAAAGGTACCTAAGACTTGGGATGAATTCATCAATGTCAGTAATTATTTTAAAGATCAAGGCATTACACCGGTTGAAGGGACTTTTAAGGATCCATGGACTTTAATTTCTATTTTTAATCCATTATCAGGTATCCTTAATGAAAAAGACTTCATGCAAAAAAGAAGACAAAACCAAGTTAATTTTGAAACAGGTTGGCAGCAGCCAATGAAGCAATTGACAGATATAATGAATTTAACTCAAAAAGATGCGATGGGAACGAGCTATGCTGATGGTACTCAGAATTTCGCTAAAGGTAAAGCCGCAATGATTATCAACGGAACTTGGGCGATACCTGAAGTAATGAAAGCCAATAAAAATGTTCACGTTAATATTTTTCCGTTACCTGCCAGTAATGATGTGTCAAAGAATTTTGTTACGAGTGGTGTCGATGTAATGTTTATGATTGGTAAAGGAACCAAAAATCAGTCAGAATCTCAAAAATTTATTAAATTTATGATGAATAAAAAAAGAGCAGAACGTTATATTAATGATCAATTTGCCTTTTCTGCTATTCAAGGAGTTAAACAGTCAGAACCTAGCTTAAGTGGGGTTAGTCCGATGATTGAAGCTGGACAGGTTAATGATTTTATCGACCATTTTATACCTAATGGTTATGACTTGGCATCGTTACTTTCAGAGTATGCTTTAGATCAAACAGCACATCCGAAAGATATGCAAAGCAATATTAATCATTCACTGAAAAACATGGATAAAGCATACGATACGGCGAATTTTGAATAGGAGGAATTAAAATGAGAAAGTCTAAAAAAATACATCCAGCATTTTACGCAATGGTTGTCCCAATTGCTATATTATTTTTTGTTTTCCACACCATACCATTTTTAGAAGGAATCTTTTATAGTTTTACTAATTGGCGTGGATATGGAGATTGGGAATTTGTTGGTTTAAAAAATTATATGCATATGTTTGTTGATAAAGACATTGCTCAAAGCTATTTGTTTACTTTTAAATTTGCAATTGTCTCAACCGTGCTTGTGAATATTATCGGGCTGCTAATTGCATTAGGCTTAAATGCTAAAATAAAGTTTCAGCGCTTTTTAAAGGCCGTTTATTTTTTACCTTATATGTTGGGAACATTAATTATCGGTTATATTTTTAATTTTATTTTTGCAAATCTGCTACCACAATTCGGGATTGCTGCTGGGATTGAAGCGTTGAGTGTGAACATCTTAGGAACTGAGCACGCATGGATTGGTATTGTAGTGGTGACAGTTTGGCAATCACTCGCTTTTACCACATTAATTTACTTGTCTGGTCTGCAAACAGTTGATCAAAGTATTTATGAAGCAGCTGAAATAGATGGTGCTAGTGGCTGGCGTTTATTTAAAGACGTAACATTTCCTTTATTGGCTCCGTTCTTCACTATTAATATGGTTTTATCAGCTAAAGGATTTTTAATGGCATTTGATCAAATTATGGCAATGACAAACGGCGGTCCAGGAATGTCGACAACGTCAATTTCTTTATTAATTTATAAAAAAGGGTTCACTGGTGGGCAATTTGCTTATCAATCAGCCAATTCAGTCGTTTTATTCTTAGTCGTTGTTATTATTTCTATTGTCCAACTTAGAATTCTTGAGAAAAGAGAGGCGAATATGCAATGAGCCGTGTAAAGGGAATGTTTATAAAAAATAATGGTCAAGTGAATTGGCCTTTAACAATTTTAATGTTTTTATTAGCAATAATAACTATTTTTGGTCCATTGTATATGACGTTGATGATTGCTGTTAAAGATTCTAGCCAAATGGATAATATTTTGCAATGGCCGGCAGCATTTCATTGGGAGAATTTTAAACACGCCTGGGAATTAACAGATTATCCTCAAAAATTTAAAAATACATTTATTATCACAGCAATTAATTTAGTATTTACTGTTTTTACAAATAGTTTAGCTGCTTATGCAATCACACGAAAAAGGTCAGCTTCTAAATTCTTTAATGCATTGTATTATTATTTTATTAGTGCGATGTTTATTCCTTTTAATGTCATTATGTTGCCACTAGTAAAACAAGCGTCTTTATTTAACTTAGATAATTTAAGCGGAATTATTTTTATCTATATCATTTTCGGATTACCGATGAATACGTTTCTGTATACTGGCTTTATTAAAAAGATTCCGATTGCATTAGATGAAGCAGCAGAAATAGATGGGGCTACTCCGTTACAAACTTTCTGGTATGTTGTCTTTCCGATGCTGAAACCAGTTCATGCGACGGTTGCAATCTTAAGTTTTATGTGGACATGGAATGATTTCTTAATGCCGTTAATTTTATTAAGTAAGCCTGAACAGCAAACTTTGCAATTATCGCAATATATTTTTCAAGGTCAATTTTCAACACAGTATAATTTAGCTTTTGCATCATATTTATTAGTAATATTACCTGTTCTGTTAATTTATATTTTCTTCCAAAAATGGATCATCGCAGGTGTTACAGATGGAGCAGTTAAATAAAAACATTAGGAGTGTACAGCAATGACAGTTAAAGAAACTAAATGGTGGCAATCAGCCGTACTTTATCAAATATACCCACGTAGTTTTCAAGATACAGATGGTGATGGAATCGGAGATTTGAATGGAATTATTGAACGATTAGACTATCTGCAAAAATTGGGAATTACTGCAATTTGGCTTAGTCCTGTGTATAAATCACCTAATGATGATAACGGATACGATATCAGTGATTATGAAGACATTATGGATGAGTTTGGAACTATGGACGATATGGATAAATTAATTGAAGAGGCTCGGTCGAGAGATATCAGAATTATTATGGATTTAGTCGTTAATCATACCTCCGATGAGCATCCATGGTTTATTGAAGCAAAAAAAGGTAAGGATAATAAATATCGTGATTACTATATTTGGCGTGAGCCTGTTGATGGTGATGTACCTAATGATTTAGACTCAACATTTAGTGGGAGTGCTTGGGAATACGACGAAATGAGCGGTCAATATTATTTACATTTATTTAGTAAGAAGCAGCCAGATTTAAATTGGGAAAACGAACAGGTTAGACAATCTGTAAATGATATGATGAACTTCTGGTTAGACAAAGGCGTTGGCGGATTCCGGATGGACGTCATTGATTTAATCGGAAAACAGCCTGATGAAAAAATTACTGGGAATGGTCCTAAACTGCATGAGTATCTGCATGATATGAATCGGGCAAGCTTTGGTAATTATGATGTAATGACGGTTGGTGAAACATGGGGTGCGACACCTGAAATTGCCAAACTATATTCAAACCCAACAAGGGAAGAATTATCAATGGTGTTTCAATTTGAACATATCAGTCTTGATCAACAAAAAGATAAAGATAAATGGGATCTTAAACCATTAGAAATACGTGAGTTAAAAACAGTATTATCTAAATGGCAAACTTCTTTAGGTCATGAAGGATGGAATAGCTTATTTTGGAATAATCATGATTTGCCTAGAATCGTTTCACGATGGGGTAATGATCAAGAATACCGTGATCGTTCTGCAAAAGCATTTGCAATTTTACTTCATCTCATGAAGGGTACGCCCTATATATATCAGGGTGAGGAAATCGGTATGACAAATTGTCCGGTGTCATCGATTGATGAGGTTGAGGATATTGAAAGTGTCAATATGTATCATGATCGATTGAGTAAAGGTTTTACTCAAGAAGAAATTATTGAATCTATCAATGTTAAAGGTCGTGACAATGCAAGAACTCCAATGCAGTGGGATGATACAGTTAATGCAGGTTTTACAACTGGTACACCATGGCTACATGTAAATCCGAATTATAAAGAGATTAATGTAAAAGCAGCATTGTCTGATCAACAGTCAATCTTTTATACATATCAAAGATTGATTTCTTTACGCAAACAGCATCCGCTAATTGTTTGGGGAGAGTATGAGCTGCTGGAAGATACGGCTGACAAAGTCTTTGCATATAAGCGTTCTTATCAAGGACAGACTATTTTAGTAGTGGTTAATCTATCGGATGAACCGCAATTATTTAATTGTGATACTCAAATAAAAGCAACATGGATATCAAATACAACGGAAAAAATATCGTTAAAAGATATGGTTCTCCAGCCTTGGGAAGCATTTGCAGTGGAAATCTAAAAAACATCTCCTAGATTAATCTAGGAGATGTTTATTTTTTTTAATCATTTTTTTTATTTCTGTTCGACTAGTACCACCGTATGAGGTTCTCCTGTTCATCGCAACGCGTGAATCCAATGCCGTATAGATATCATCTGTAATAGTTGGATTAATTTTTTGATAGTCGCTCAAAGGAATGTCTTGTAAGTAGATACCTTGCTGAATACAAGAAAGAACTAATTCACCGACAATTTCATGTGCTTGTCTAAAAGGTACACCATTTGACGCTAAGTAATCTGCCAATTCAGTAGCATTGGAAAAATCTTTATTTGTACTTTCTTCCATAATATTTTTATTAACTGTCATTGTATCAATCATCCCAGCAAGGGAACGAAGTGATAGTGTTAAGGTTGTAACTGTATCAAACATACCTTCTTTATCTTCTTGCAGGTCTTTGTTATATGCCAGAGGCAATCCTTTTAAAGTAGTCAGTAGCCCTAATAAATGACCATAAACTCGACCAGTTTTTCCACGGATTAATTCAGCGTAATCAGAATTTTTCTTCTGCGGCATAATTGAGCTACCAGTGGCATACGCATCCGCTAATTCAATAAATTGAAATTCAAATGATGTCCATAGAATTAATTCTTCACAAAAACGTGAGAGATGCATCATCAAAATAGATGCATTACTTAAAAATTCTAAAATAAAATCACGGTCACTTACGCCGTCAAGACTGTTATCATATACGGCTGAGAAGCCTAATTCTTCAGCTGTTTGGAATCGATCAATCGGGAAAGTTGTTCCTGCTAAGGCCGCACATCCTAGTGGTGAGATATCGATTCGTTTCAAACTGTCTTCCAGTCTAGCTTTATCACGTTGCAACATTTGAAAATAAGCTAAAAGATGATGTGCAAATGAAATAGGTTGGGCATGCTGCAAGTGTGTATATCCTGGTATTAGTGTATCAATGTTTTGTTCAGCTTGAGAGAGAATACTTCTTTGTACAACAGTAACCAGTTCTATCAAAAGGGATACTTGTTTTTTTAGGTAAAGGTGCATATCAGTTGCGACTTGATCGTTTCGGCTGCGAGCAGTATGCAATTTTCCGGCGACACTGCCGATTCTTTCGTGCAGTGCTTGCTCAATGTTGAGATGTATGTCTTCATTGGCTAAAGAAAAATTAAACTGATTTTCTTCAATATCGGCAAGAATGGATAATAGTCCAGCCTTGATTTGATCTTTTTCTGCTGGACTAATGATACTAGCTGCCGCAAGCATATTGACGTGGGCAATACTTCCCTGAATATCTTCAGCAGCTAATTGGTAATCAAATGATATTGAAGAGCCGAATTTATTTAACCAGTCTGCACTTTGTTCTTGGAATCGTCCGCCCCATAATTTTTTCATATTTTGACCTGCCTTTTATAATGTGTCATCAAATTGATGATTAGCTTCTGAATAAACTTTTGATGGTAATCCCCAAAGTTGAATAAAACCAACTGCAGCCTCTTGATTAAATTCGTCGGCTGAAGTATAAGTTGCTAACTGTTCACTGTAAAGACTGTTCGCAGATTTTCTTCCTTCAACTATGACATGTCCCTTAAATAATTTTACCCGAACCAAGCCGTTAACACATGTTTGAGTTGATCGGATAAACGCTTTTAACGCATCTGTCAAAGGATTAAACCAAAGGCCGTCGTAAATCATCTGTGCTAATTGCTGTTCAATCAAAGGTTTAAAATGAGCTGTTTCTTTAATCAATGTTAAATCTTCTAGTTCTTTGTGTGCTGTTAATATTACTTCAGCACCCGGACATTCATAAACCTCACGTGATTTAATTCCGATGAGACGATTTTCAATATGATCAATTCGTCCAATACCATGTTTGCCTGCCATTTTGTTTAACTTTAAAATTAAGTCTGCTAGTGGCAGCTGTTCATCGTCCAGTTTAATAGGTATGCCTTGCTTAAAGGTTAACTCAATAATTTCTGGTGTATCGGGAGTATCTTGAAGAGCAGCTGTCAAATCGTAGGCATCTTCTGGTGGTGTAATCCAAGGATCTTCTAAGACACCGCACTCGTTTGCGCGTCCCCATAGGTTTTGATCAATAGAATAGGGACTGTCGAGGTTGATTGGTACAGGGATATTTTTTTCTTTTGCGTAAGCTATTTCTTCTTCACGAGACCATTTCCATTCTCTTACAGGAGCAATAACTTGAATAGTCGGATCAAGTGTTGCTATAGCAACTTCAAAACGTACTTGATCGTTTCCTTTACCTGTGCAGCCGTGTGCAATAGCATCAGCTTGAGTATCATGTGCTAATTCAACAAGTTTTTTTGCAATGAGCGGTCGAGATAGAGCGGAGACCAAAGGATATTTTCCTTCATACATTGTATTTGCCTGAATGGCAACAGCAACATAGTCTTGCGCGAATTCTTCTTTAACGTCTATTGTAAATGAATCACTCGCACCTACTTCTAATGCTTTTTGTCGAATACTGTCTAGGTCTTTACCTTCACCAACGTCTAAACAACAAGCAATAACATCGTAGCCTAAATTTAATAACCATTGAATAGAAACGGAAGTATCTAAACCTCCAGAATATGCAAGAATAACCTTTTTATCCATAATTATATTCCTCCTGTACAAATCTCTTGATTTTATGTTATTACTATATCAATATTTATTCATTTTATCAAGTTTTTAACGAATATTTATTTATAAAAAACAGTATAATTAATTTTTTATTCAAAAAAATGAATATTAAGTGATGTAAACAGTTTCAATGAACTGGTTGCGAAGTTATGATAATATGCTAAAATAAAATTATCTTATATAAGGGAGTTGTTGTTATGCCAATCGTTCATATTGAATTACTGGAAGGTCGTACGCAAGATCAAAAAGATGCAATGGTAAAAGACGTTACAGAGGCTATTGTAAAAAATACTGGTGCACAAACTGAAAATGTTCATATCATTGTATCTGATATGAAAAAAGGAAATTATGCAGTAGGCGGTATTACTAAAAAATAATCAAAAACAGCGACTCTCCAATAATTATCTAAATATCTGACCTTTTATCTAGAAATTTACTATTGAATATGCTAGAATTATAAAGATGTCAAGAGAACTAGAAGAGATATGGAGGGTACATCTGTGTATAAACTCTTATTAGCTATCATGTTAATTTTATCAGTTTTAATTATTATTGCTGTAATGATGCAACCTAGTAAACAAAATAATGCAGCCAGCGCTTTTTCAGGTGGTGCCGGAGAGCTTTTTGGCAAAACAAAAGCTAGAGGTTTTGAAGCATTTATGAAGCGTGCGACAACCGTTATGGGAGTGACTTGGATGGTTATTGCAGTTGCTTTAGCATATTTATCATCAAAATAATTAAAAATGAGTCTCCTGTTTCTGACAGGAGCTTTTTTTATTGTTACAATTAAGCTAAAATTTAGAGATGTAGGTGATTGGTTTGGAAAATAAACAAATTTATTTTACAGGTGGTACACAAGCTGTGTTATTGCTACATGCTTATACTGGCAGTCCTAATGATGTGAGAATGCTTGCTAGACGAATGGAACGAGAAGGCTACACAGTATTAGCGCCACTTTTTTCAGGACACGGGACGCAAGATCCTATGTATATTTTACATCAGCATCCGAATATTTGGTGGCAAGATGCTATCGAAGCTAAAGATTTTTTGAAATCAGAAGGTTATGAAAAAATAATCGTATTTGGTTTAAGTTTAGGAGGAATTTATGCAATTCGATTAATTGAGGAATTTACAGAAGATGTGTTAGGTGGAGGATCTTTTAGTTCTCCATTGATTGCTGAGCGCAATCATGACATATTTCCCAATTTCTTGAAGTATTGCGAGTTAGTTTATCAAAAAAATGGTTTATCAGCAGTTGAAATTGCTGAAAAGTTAAAAGCAATAGATAGTCCGCTGCGTAACCAGTTACACGAAATCGCTATAATGACACAGCGTGTAACTGATCAATTATCTACTATTAAATATCCAATATTTTTAGCACAATCTGGCCAAGATGAAATGGTTGATGCTAAGTCTGTTTATGACGCAGCATCATACTTAACGAATATCAACCATGAAGTACACTGGTATGCTGACAGTACGCATGTCTTGACAGTTAGCCGTAACCGTAAAGAATTTGAAAATGATGTCATTCATTTTATAGAAAAAATAGTTTAAAGAGGAGGGGCAAGATGACTAAAAAAGTAAAAGATTTAGTTTTGACTTATTTACGGAATAGTAAGAAACAAACCTTTTCGATAGAACAATTGGCAGAAAGTTTGAATTTTCAAAAAAGTTTTGACTTTAAAATGCTGGTACAAACAATTGCACAAATGGAGCGTGAAGGAACTATTGTGTTCAGTAAAAAGGGTAAAGTCAAATTATCTAAAAAAAATAATATACTGACAGGAACGTTTAGAGCAAATGAGCGTGGCTTCGGATTTGTTTCAATTGACGATGAAGAAGATGATGTCTTTATTCCAAAAGGAATGACAAACTTTGCGCTTGAAGGTGATACTGTCAATATTGATATATTGAAATCTGGAAATCCAATCGAAGGTCAAGCAGCAGAAGGAAAAGTAATAAACATACAAAAACGAGGTTACACACAATTAGTTGGGATATTCACAAAATATTCAGAGAAAGAACGTAATGAATCTGGTTTGTATGGAGTTGTGATTCCAAAGGATAAAAAAATTTCGATGTATAAAGTATTTATTGCGGCGGAGGGTATCGAACCAGAAGATGGAAGTGTCGTGCTTGTTGAAATCACTCATTATCCCGAGGTAGATTATACAGCCAGTTTTGAAGGTTTAGTGAAAAACGTTATTGGTCATAAAAATGATCCTGGTATGGACATTTTATCAATCGTCTTACAATTAGGAATACCAATCGATTTTGAGTCAGAGACGTTAGCTGAAGCTGAACAATTGGCAGACAGTGTGTCTCCGGAAGAAATTGAGGGACGACGAGATTTAAGAGATAAAGATATTGTGACGATCGATGGAGCTGAGGCTAAAGATTTAGATGATGCCGTTCGAGTTGAAAAACAAGAAAATGGTAATTATCTTCTAGGAGTTTATATTGCGGACGTTTCTCACTATGTGACAGAGACGAGTGCACTAGACCTGGAGGCAGAGGATCGAGCAACATCCGTTTATTTAACAGATCGAGTTATTCCAATGCTGCCTAGAAAACTGTCAAACGGTATTTGTTCATTGAATCCAAAGGTTGACCGATTAGTGATGTCATGTGAAATGGAAATTACTCCTGATGGTGAAGTCATCCATTACGATATTTTTGAAGGCGTCATTCATTCAAAAGCAAGAATGACTTATCAGGCAGTGAATGAAATTCTAGAGAAGTCAAACCCCGAGACGTTACAAGAATATGCGGATTTCGTTAGTTTATTTGAAACAATGGCAGAATTACACCATATTCTAGAAGAAAAACGAATGAGTAGGGGAGCCATTTCTTTTGATAGTCGTGAAGCTCAAATAGTCGTTGATACTGAAGGGCATCCACAAGATATTATTTTAAGGACTCGAGGAACTGCGGAGCGATTAATTGAGTCATTTATGTTGGCTGCAAATGAAACAGTTGCGAGACATTACTATCGACAAGATTTACCATTTATTTATCGAATTCATGAACAACCTAAAGAAGAAAAAGTACAGAGATTTTTTGAATTTATTACAAATTTCGGTATTATCGTAAAAGGTGAGAAAGATAGCGTTGAACCAAAAGAATTGCAGAGTGTACTCGATAAGGCGGCTGGACTACCAGAAGAACCGGTTATAAATATGATGTTATTGCGTAGTATGCAGCAGGCAAAATATTCAGAGAATCCTGTGGGACATTATGGATTAGCAGCTGACGATTATACACACTTTACCTCACCTATTCGACGATATCCAGATTTATTGGTACATCGCTTGATTAAAACTTACAATAAACAGCCTGTATCTCAAAAAACAAAAAATAAATGGGAAGGTCTAATACCAGATATCGCTGACCATAGTTCAAAGATGGAGCGTCGGGCTGTTGAGGCCGAACGTGAAACCGATAAAATGAAAAAAGCTGAGTTCATGCAAGGTAAAATTGGTGAAGAATATGATGGTGTTATCACTTCGATTACTAAGTTTGGTATGTTTATTGAGTTAGATAATACAGTGGAAGGCTTGATTCATGTCAATCAGTTGAAAGATGATTACTATCATTTTATTGAAAGTCATTTAGCCCTGGTTGGGGAACGAACAGGAACTGTATACAAAATTGGTCAGAGTGTCACTGTCAAAGTTGCAAAGGCTGATGCTGAGACACGTGAAATTGATTTTGAATTACTCTGTGCTGAAACGATAAAGGATGCGCAGCTTTTGCTTAGAAAACCGAAAAAAGATAGTCGCAATCATAAAAATAGTCGTTCAAAAGAAATTTCTAGCAGACATCAAAATAGTAGTAATAGAAAAAATAAAAAGAATAAATCAAAAGGAAAAAATGGAAAACAGCCTTTTTATAAAAAAGTTGCCAAAAAATCTAAAGGAAAAAAGAAGAAAAAATGAGGTGAGTAGATGCCAAAAGGTGATGGAAATTTAATAGCTCAGAATCGTAAAGCGCGACATGATTACACGGTTATTGAAACAGTTGAAGCCGGAATTGTATTGCAAGGAACGGAAATTAAGGCGATACGGCAACGTCGTGTTAACTTAAAGGATGGCTTTGCCCGAGTGATGAATGGAGAATTATTTTTAATGAATGTTCATATCAGTCCATATGAACATGGAAATATCTTTAATCATGACCCGCTGCGAACAAGGAAACTTTTAGTTCATAAGAAACAAATCCGTAAATTAGTTGATGAAACAAAAAATAAAGGAATAACGTTGATTCCTTTAAAATTATACATTAAAGATGGTTTTGCAAAAGTATTAATAGGTGTTGCAAAGGGTAAAAAACAATATGATAAGCGAGAAGACATTAAGCGTCGTGATATGAATCGGGAAATAGACCGTTCATTAAAAATAAGATAATTAAAAATTAGTGAAAACTCATGCCATTTTAATAATAAAATAGCGTGAGTTTTTTATATAGTTAGTCTGTTCACAATGGTAGCGCATTGATTTTCATATCATAAAAAATCCTTGCTGTGAAAGGGATTGATTCCTTTTTTTTATGAGAAAATCACGAATTTACTTTGTGTTATTGCGAATTTGGTGGTATCATAATTCTAGTTGGTTTTCATAATATAGAGAGCTGACGTCTAGTTGGTGATGGGCATTTTTTATGAGACATCATCTTTAACATGAGTAGTAAAACTCCTTGTAAGGAGTGATTTCTAAAGGAAAAGGGGTGAAGTCTGTGGCAGAGAAATCCTGGATAGTGGAAATTGGAGGAATTTATTTTGATTTAACGGTATGCTTGATGATTGTACTGACATGCTTGATTGTTTTTGGGATTGTCTATTTTTGCAGTCGAAATCTACAAATGAAACCCAAAGGAAAGCAAAATGTATTGGAGTTTTTAATTGACTTTGTGCGAAATATTGTTTCTGACAATGTACCAAGCAAGGAAGTTAACACTTATCATTTGTTAGGTTTCACATTCTTTATGTTTGTATTAGTATCAAACATTTTAGGATTAATAACAAAAGTTGTTCTTTTCCGAGGTTCGGAAGAAATTTCAGTGTGGAAGAGTCCAACAGCTGATCCATTGGTTACTTTAACTTTAGCATTTATGGTAATTATTTTAAGTAACTATTTCGGTGTGGAAAAACAAGGTGTAAAAAACTATTTTATTAATAGTTTTGCTAAACCGACAGCTATTTTATTACCAATCAAATTGGTTGAAGAATTTACTAACGTATTGACGTTGGGTCTTCGTCTTTATGGTAATATTTTTGCTGGTGAGGTGTTATTATCTTTGATTGCTAATTTAGGAGCAAGTAGTCCTGCCAAGTTTGTTTTGGCCTTGCCGCTTGAAGTTATCTGGCAAGGGTTCTCACTATTTATCGGCGGGGTTCAAGCATTCATCTTTGTAACTTTGATGATGGTTTATGTGTCTCATAAAGTCGAAGTAGAAGAAGAAATGTAAATATCGAAAGTATCACAGTATTAAAATTATTAAACACAATATTAGGAGGAGATCAGCAATGCAATATATCGCAGCAGCTATCGCAGTATTAGGAGCAGCTATTGGAGCAGCTTATGGTAATGGACAAGTAATATCTAAAACAATCGAGTCAATGACTCGTCAACCTGAAATGTCTGGACAATTAAGAGGGACTATGTTTGTCGGCGTTGCGTTAATTGAAGCCGTTCCTATTTTAGGTGTGGTTATCGCGTTAATCTTGGTCTTCAAGTAGTATCTACAACAATGATATAGAGACATCACAGTTATGATAAGCCTATTTATAATAGGTTTTTTGATGTCATGGAAGGATGTGTAGTAGTAAAATGAACAACTCGTTAGTCGTAGCTAGCTCAGGGCAAACTACGCTTAGTACAATCCTTTTTGTCATAGTTTCATTTATCATTTTATTATTGGCTTTAAAGAAGTTCGCATGGGGACCAGTTGTCAACATGATGCAAGAGCGTCAAGACAAGATTGCAAACGACATTGATAATGCCGAAAAATCTAGAAATGAAGCTAGTTCTTTATTGCAACAACGGGAAGACGAATTAAGGAAAGCACGTACTGAAGCACAAAAAATTATTGCTCAAGCTAAGGAAACTGCCGACAATAGCGCACATGCTATCTTAATCGAAGCAGACAAACATTCTAAACAAATGAAAAAACAAGCTGAAGACGACATTAATAATGAACGTAATCGCATGTTAGAAGACGCAAAAAATGAAATTGCAGATTTATCTATTGAAATTGCTTCAAAAATCTTGAAAAAAGAATTGTCGCCTGCAACTCATCAAGAGTTAATTCAATCAAGTATTGAAAAACTTGGAGTTGCCGATGATGAATAGACAATATGCAGTAGCTAGAACTTACGGTAAAGCATTATTCACAGAGGCTATTGAATTAAAAGAACTTGCTGAAGTTTATCAAGAAGTCCTTCAATTACGTGAAGTTTATCATCGTGTTCCGGATTTAGGCGAGATTCTAAGCGATGATCGTTTATCTGGCTATGAAAAAGTCAATATTGTCAAAGATTTGGAAAATAGTTTTGGGAATACAGTTTCTAAATTTATTCATGCCGTTTATGATTATGGACGAATGGCTGATATGCCTGAAATTATTGATGAGTTTGAAAAACTTTATTATGAACATTTTGGGATCATGGTCGTTGATGTAACTACAGCTGTGGCATTAACGATGGATCAACGTCATGAACTAGAAGATAGGCTAGCGAAGCGTCTAAACGCAAATAAAGTTGTTTTGCGTCCAAGGTTAGACCCAAAAATTATGGGTGGAATTATTATAGAAGCTGAGCATCGCATAATTGATCAAAGTGTGAGATCTCAATTAGAGAGAGTTCATGCTGACTTATTAAGCTGATGCTTGTTGACAAGGTGAGAGGTGAAATACATGAGTATTAGAGCGGAAGAAATCAGTTCGCATATAAAACAGCAACTTGCTAAATACGAAGAGTCTCTAACTGTCGATGAAGTTGGTACAGTATCATATGTTGGGGACGGTATTGCACGTGCTTACGGTTTAGAAAATGCTATGTCTGGTGAATTATTGGAATTTGACAATGGTGTCATGGGTATGGCGCAGAATTTAGAGTCTGAAAGTGTTGGTATCATAATATTAGGTGATTTTGGTCATATACGTGAAGGCGATAAAGTTAAACGTACTGGTAAAATCATGGAGGTTCCTGTTGGGGACGCTTTAATTGGGCGTGTCGTTAATCCTTTAGGTCAGCCTATTGATGGGCTAGGACCGATTGATACAAGAAAAACACGGCCAATTGAAGCTGCAGCTCCGGGTGTTATGGCACGTAAATCTGTTGATGAGCCATTGCAAACTGGTATTAAAGCTATTGATGCGTTAGTTCCAATTGGACGTGGACAACGTGAGTTAATCATTGGTGACCGTAAAACAGGTAAAACGTCAATAGCTATTGACACAATAATTAATCAACACGATCAGGATATGATTTGTATTTATGTAGCAATCGGGCAAAAAGAATCGACCGTCCGAAGTCAAGTAGAGATATTAAAAAAATATGGTGCAATGGATTATACCATTGTCGTATCTGCTAGTGCATCACAACCTGCGCCATTGCTTTATTTAGCACCATATGCCGGTGCAGCGATGGGTGAAGAGTTTATGTACAATGGTAAACACGTATTAGTTGTTTATGATGATTTATCAAAACAAGCAGCAGCGTATCGTGAAATTTCACTACTATTGAGACGTCCACCAGGTCGTGAAGCATTTCCAGGGGATGTATTCTATTTACACTCACGTTTATTAGAACGTGCAGCTAAATTAAATGATTCTTTAGGCGGTGGCTCTATGACAGCATTGCCGTTTGTTGAAACTCAAGCGGGAGATATTTCTGCTTATATTCCAACAAATGTGATTTCTATCACTGATGGACAAATATTCTTAGAAAGTGATTTGTTTTATTCAGGAGTTCGTCCGGCTATTGATGCAGGTCTTTCTGTGTCACGTGTGGGTGGTTCTGCACAAATCAAGGCAATGAAAAAAGTTGCTGGTACATTACGTATTGATTTAGCTAGTTACCGTGAATTAGAAGCATTTACACAATTTGGCTCAGATTTAGATGCAGCAACACAAGCGAAATTAAATCGTGGTAAACGAACTGTAGAAGTTTTAAAACAAAATGTTCATGAACCAATTTCAGTAGAGAAACAAGTATTGATTCTTTATGCATTAACAAATGGTTTCTTAGATACTATACCTGTTAATGATATTGCCAGATTTGAAAAAGAAGTTTGCGAATATGTTGAAAATAACTACCCAGCAATTTTTGATACAATTAAAAATTCTAAGAATTTACCAGATCCTGATGATATCAATAAAGCAATTGATGAATTTAAAGGAATCTTTTCATCAAGTAAATTCTCAGTAGCTGATGAATTGAAATAATCTTAGGAAAGTGGTGATTGAAAATGGGCGGTTCACTTATCGATATTAAGAAGAGAATAGCTTCGACAAAAAAGACGAGTCAAATTACCAGTGCCATGCAGATGGTTGCTGCTTCAAAATTGACGAAATCCGAACAATCATCCCGACGTTTTCAAGAGTATGCCTCAAAGGTGAGATCCATAACAACTCACTTAGCATCTTCTCAATTGAAAGACATTGAAAGTGCTGATTCATCAGATTTTGATAATAATAAGATGAAGATGTACAATAAATTGTTAATTGAGAGACCAGTTAAAAAGACTGGCTATATCGTTATCACATCTGATAAAGGACTAGCAGGCGGTTATAATAGTTCAATTATTAAAAAAACACTTGAAATATTAAACCAAGACCACAAGAGTGCTGAAGAATTTGTCCTAATGGCAATCGGTTCTAACGGCTCAGATTTCTTTAAACACCGTGATATGCCTGTTGCTTATGAACTTAGAGGACTAAGCGATTACCCAAATTATGATGAAGTACGAAAAATTGTGAATTCAGCGATTCAAATGTATAATAATGAAGTTTTTGATGAGTTGTACGTATGTTATAACCATCACGTTAACACATTATCATCAGCGTTTCGTGCTGAAAAAATGTTGCCGATTACCGACTTAGATGCAAATGAAGCCACTGAATATGAACAAGAGTATATTTTAGAACCTAGTGAAGAAGCTATTCTAAACACACTGTTACCGTTATATGCTGAAAGCTTAATATATGGAGCAGTTCTAGATTCTAAAACAGCTGAACATGCAGCTCGTATGACAGCGATGAAGAGTGCCACTGAAAACGCAAGTAGTATTATTGATGATTTGACCATCAAATTCAACCGTGCACGCCAAGCCGCAATCACTGAAGAAATTACAGAAATTGTCGGCGGGGCAGCCGCACTAGAAGAATAACGGGGAGGAAGACGATTAATGAAAGTAGGAAAAATAGTCCAAGTAATTGGTCCCGTTGTTGACGTAGCATTTCCGTTAGATCAATCGTTGCCTGATATAAATGATGCTTTGGTTGTTTATAAATCAGAAAGCAAACAAAAAGTTGTTCTTGAAGTTACGTTAGAACTAGGTGATGGAGTTGTTCGTACCATTGCCATGGAATCAACAGATGGACTGCAACGCGGTATGGAAGTTTTAGCGACTGGTTCTGCAATCAGCGTTCCGGTAGGTGATATTACTTTGGGACGCGTATTCAACGTGTTAGGAGAGCCTATCGATTTAGATGGTCCTCTTAGTGAAGATGTTGAGCGTCACGGCATCCATACAAAAGCTCCAGTATATGAAAATTTGAGTACAAACACTGAAGTTCTTGAAACAGGGATTAAAGTTATTGATTTATTAGCACCTTACTTGAAAGGTGGTAAAGTTGGTTTGTTCGGTGGTGCCGGTGTTGGTAAAACCGTACTGATTCAAGAATTAATTCATAATATTGCACAAGAACATGGTGGTATTTCTGTTTTTGCCGGTGTTGGTGAAAGAACACGTGAAGGTAATGACTTGTATTTTGAAATGAAAGATTCAGGTGTTATTACGAAAACAGCCATGGTATTTGGCCAAATGAATGAACCACCTGGTGCCAGAATGCGTGTTGCGTTAACTGGATTGACAATGGCTGAGTATTTCCGTGACCAAGAAAAGCAAGATGTTTTATTATTTATTGATAACATCTTCCGTTTTACACAAGCTGGTTCAGAAGTTTCTGCCTTGTTAGGACGTATGCCTTCTGCTGTTGGTTACCAACCAACGTTAGCAACAGAGATGGGACAATTACAAGAACGTATTACATCTACTAAAGATGGTTCGATTACATCGATTCAAGCCATCTATGTACCTGCCGATGACTATACGGATCCAGCTCCTGCAACTGCGTTTGCACATTTGGATTCTACTACTAACTTGGAACGTCATTTAGCTGAGCAAGGTATATATCCAGCAGTTGACCCGTTGGCTTCTTCTTCTAGTGCCTTGGAACCAGGAATTGTCGGTGAAGAACACTATAAAGTAGCAACAGAAGTTCAACACTTGTTACAACGCTATAAGGAATTGCAAGATATTATTGCCATTTTAGGAATGGACGAATTATCTGACGATGAAAAGATTATTGTTGGTCGTGCTCGTCGAGCTCAATTCTTCTTGTCACAAAACTTTAACGTTGCTGAACAATTCACTGGACAACCAGGAAGTTATGTTCCTTTAAGAGAAACAGTTAAAGGCTTTAGAGAAATTTTAGATGGTAAACATGATGATTTGCCTGAAGATGCTTTTAGAAACGTTGGACGAATCGAAGAAGTTATCGAGAAAGCTAATAAAACTGGATATTAATAAGGAGAGATGATAATGAGTTCTTTCGTAGTTAATATCGTTACGCCGAGTGGAATTATTTATGACCATGAAGCGAAATTTCTTGTTGCAAATACAACAAACGGTTCATTGGGGGTTTTACCAAACCATGCTCCGCTAATTGCGCCATTACAAATTGATGCAGTTAGAATCGATTTAAATAATAATGATCATGACCAGTCAGAATGGATTGCTGTAAATGGTGGTATTATTGAAATACGAGATAATGTTGTTACGATTTTAGCAAACAGCGCAGAAACTGAAGGCAATATTGATATAGCTCGTGCTGAAATGGCTAAACAACGTGCAAAAGAAAAAATTGCAATGGCAAAAGAACATAAAGACGAATCCATTGACATGGATCGTGCAGAAGTTGCTTTGCACCGCGCAATCAATCGATTAAATGTTGCAAATAAACATAAATAGTTAAAAAGGTAAAGGATAGCAGAAAATCCTTTACCTTTTTTATTGAAGAAGAGAGAGTGAGAAGATGGGCATACAAGTATATGGTGTTGATACGTTAGTAAGATTTTTTAGTCACCTGGCTTTTATTTATTTGGCATTTTGGAGTTTACAATCACTCCGACTGGACCTTCTATTTAAGAAGGGACAACAATTTGAAAGGCAGATAAAAATATTCTATGTGTTTTTATCAATTGTGTTAGGGTATGGCTCAAGTTCATTCTTTTTGGAGGTCATGTACTTAGTGAGAAATCTATTTTCGAGCTTTTCTTAAATGAGAAATTTCTTCATCAGATATCATTTATTATAAAGTCATGGTATAATATTATCGATTTACTTTATTCCTTATATTCTTGGAGGGAGACAAATGGATTATATCGTTGTTCGTGAGACAAAATCATTAAACGGACAAGTGAAAATTGAAGGAGCTAAAAATGCAGTATTGCCTATATTGGCAGGAGCACTATTAGCTGAAACTGGTGATGTAAAAATTAAAAATGCACCAATACTATCTGATGTATTTACTATGAACAATGTAATAAAATACTTAAACACGGATATCAATTTTGATGAGTCGACAAATACTATTGTAATTAACGCAACAAAACAGTTAAACATCGAAGCACCATTTGAGTATGTATCTCAAATGAGAGCATCGATTGTCGTTATGGGGCCTTTGCTAGCTCGTAATGGCCATGCTAAAGTAGCAATGCCTGGGGGCTGTGCAATTGGAAAGCGTCCAATTGATTTACATCTGAAAGGTTTCCAAGCTTTGGGTGCTGAGATTACGCAAGAGAGTGGTTATATCGAAGCACGTGCGGATAAACTAAAGGGAGCGCGTATTTATTTAGATTTTCCAAGTGTCGGTGCAACCCAAAATATTATGATGGCTGCTGTGAAGGCTGAAGGTGAAACAGTCATTGAAAATGTGGCACGTGAACCTGAAATCGTTGACTTAGCTATCTTTCTAAATAAGATGGGAGCTAAAATTACTGGTGCAGGAACTGAAACTATCAGAATCGAAGGCGTGGAAGCACTCCACGGTGCTGAACATTCAGTTGTACAAGATCGTATCGAAGCCGGTACATTCATGGTGGCAGCAGCCTTGACAAAAGGTAATGTTCTGATTAAGGATGGTATTGTGGAACATAATAAGCCGTTGATTTCTAAATTAGTTGAAATGGGTGTTCAAGTTACTGAAGAAAACGAGGGTATTCGCGTAATTGGTCCGGATAAGTTAAAGGCAACAGATATTAAAACATTGCCGCATCCTGGATTTCCAACTGATATGCAAGCGCAGATGAGCGTTTTGATGACTTTATCTGAAGGTGCTAGCATCTTAACAGAAACCGTTTTTGAAAATCGTTTCCAACATTTAGAAGAAATGAAACGGATGGGTGCAGAGTTCATGGTTTCTGGTAATGTTGCTCGTATAGAGGGTGTCGAAAGCTTTCAAGGTGCCGAAGTATCAGCAACAGATTTAAGGGCAGCTGCTGCACTTATATTAGCGGGACTTCGCGCTGCAGGTATGACGAAAGTCACACATCTAGAATATCTAGACCGTGGTTATTATGATTTTCATAATAAGCTAGCAAAATTAGGTGCTAACATCGAACGTATCTCTGATACAACTGATGAACCTGTGGCAGTATTAGCGGGTAATTAGTAGCATTATTTGGGAGGTGGTCCGTATACTCTTATGGCTAAAAAAAGAATTATTATTCATGTGTCATTAGTGCTTTTAGCTATCTTGGCATTAATTATCTTATTTTTAATTGGTGTCTTTGCAGGTTTTGTGGTTTTAGGCAAGGGGTCATCTGCGGATGCTTTTAACACAACAAATTGGCAGCAAGTATTAAATATTTTAAAATAGTTTGAAAGCTATTAATCTAATCAGGTTAATGGCTTTTTTGAGAAGGTGTTAATGTAGTGAAACGAATTATAATTTGGCCTGTCCGTTTTTATCAAAAGTTTATTTCTCCCTTATTACCAAAAAGTTGTCGATACTACCCTACTTGTTCACAATACATGATTGATGCTGTTAGTTATCATGGTGTAATAAAGGGTACGGCAATGGGTACGGCGCGAATTTTACGTTGTCATCCATTTGTAAAAGGTGGTATTGATTATGTACCAAAAAAATTTACTCTTAAAAAAAATTTAGACGATACTTATCCTGGACCATATAAACGTTTAAAAAAGTAACACCCGCTAAATAATTTAAATGAATTATTTTAGCGGGTGTTTATTTTTTTTGTGTATTGCAAAAATTTTCTGACAATTCATTGACATTAGTGTTTGATTAGATTATATTAATAAACAACTAATCAATCTAAAAAGTGGAGGAAAATAATATGAAAAAATTAACAGGTCTACTATTTGCGAGTATGCTGCTATTGACTGCATGTGGTGGTGCTCCTGGTGGTGGCGGATCAGTAGGTGGAAATTCAGCTGTAATAGGGAATAAAGTGGATGGTGATAAAATAAAAATTGGATTAAATCTTGAATTATCAGGTCCTGTAGCTGGTTATGGTAATCAGGAAAAAGAAGGCGCAGAGTTAGCTGTTAAAGAAATTAATGCGGATGGCGGGATTAAGGGAAAACAGATTGAACTAGTATCAAAAGATAATAAATCTGATACAGCTGAAGCTGCCACGGTTACTGCTAATTTAACGACTAAAGATAAAGTTGTTGCAATTGTTGGTCCGGCTACATCAGGAGATACAAAAGCTATAATTCCTAACACGACTAAGGCAAAAGTCCCTACTATTACACCATCAGCAACTGACGATTCAATTACTGTTATTAATGATAAAGTTCAAGAATACGTTTTCAGAACTGGTTTCCAAGATTCGTTTCAAGGTGTTATTTTAGCAAACTATGCACAAAATAATTTGAAAGCAAAAAATGCTATTATTATTGGTGATGTTTCTAGTGATTATGCTAAAGGATTAACTAAATCTTTTAAAGAGACTTATAAAGGTGAGATTGTAGCTGATGAAAAATTTAATCAAAAAGATAAAGACTTTAAGGCAGTCTTAACTAAAATTAAAGACCAAGATTTTGATGTTCTCTATATTCCTGGTTATTATGAAGAGGCTGGTTTGATTATCAAACAAGCACGTGAAATGGGGATTAAACAACCGATTCTTGGAGCAGATGGGTTCTCAGATGAAAAATTGATTGATGTTGCGGATGCGAAGAATATGAATGATATTTATTACACAGCTCATTTTTCCGAATTGGCTCCTAGTTCTGATCGCGTAAAAGCCTTCATCGAAAATTATACAAAGGACTATAAAAAAGCTCCAAGTTCATTTAGTGCTTTGGCATACGACTCAGTATATATGATCAAAGATTCTCTTGAAAAAGCAAAAGATTTGGATAGTCAGTCTTTAACTGATGAGCTTACTAAGTTAAAAGATTTTGATGGTGTGACAGGTAAAATGTCAATGGATAAAAATCATAATCCTGAGAAAGCGGTAGTAGTTGTTAAGGTTGAAAATGGTAAGCAAGTTTCAGCAGATGTAGTTCAACCATAATTCAAAAATGAAATAAGTTTAGATAGTCTTATCTAAACTTATTTCTAGTTAGAGAGGATGTATGATATGGATATTTTTCAACAAATAGTTAATGGCTTATCATTAGGCAGTATCTATGCGCTTTTAGCTTTAGGTTATACCATGGTTTATGGAATTATTAAATTAATAAATTTTGCACACGGTGAAATTTATATGATAGGTGCTTTCACGGGGTATTACACAATAACTAAGCTGGGATTGGGCTTAATTCCAACACTTTTAATCACGATGGCGGTGTGTGCAGCCTTAGGCGTGATTATTGAATTTTTAGCTTATCGTCCGCTTAGAAATTCAACTCGAATTGCGGCGTTAATTACTGCGATTGGGGTATCATTTTTATTACAATCTGTAATGATTTATTTTTTTAGTGCAGACACTAAGCCGTTTCCGCAAATCGTTGAGAATACAAATTATAATTTAGGAATTTTTACAATTAATAAAATTCAAATAATTATTCTGGTGACAACAGTATTATTGATGATTCTTCTTCAATTAATTGTTAAAAAAACAAAAATGGGTAAAGCTATGCGAGCAGTAAGTGTTGATGCAGACGCTGCTCAGTTGATGGGGATTAACGTCAATCATACGATTTCATTTACCTTTGCAATTGGTTCGGCATTGGCAGGTGCTGCTGGTGTTTTAATTGGTTTATACTATAACAGTATTGATCCGATGATGGGAGTTGCGCCAGGTCTAAAGGCGTTTATTGCAGCTGTTTTCGGAGGTATTGGGATTATACCGGGTGCAGCGTTAGGCGGTTTAGCGATTGGTCTGATTGAAACATTTGTCAGTGCTATCGGGTTAACAGCTTATCGAGACGCCGTCGTGTATGTCATTCTAATTATTGTATTATTGGTTAGACCAGCTGGCTTGTTAGGAAAAAATGTCAAAGAAAAAGTGTAGGTGATAGATATGAGAAAAAATTTAAAAGCTAATATGTCATGGGCTGGTTTGATGGTTCTAGGATTTGTTCTGCTGAATGTTTTATATGCTGGCGGATTAATGCCGCCTGTTATAGAAACAACGCTCGTTTTGATTGGTATAAATATAATTTTAGCAGTAGGTTTAAATTTAGTTATTGGTTTTGCAGGTCAGTTTTCGTTGGGTCATGCGGGATTCATGGCAATCGGAGCTTATGCAACGGCCATTCTTTCTTTGAAGACACCGACTATTGGCGGTTTTTATACGGGTCTGCTGATTGGTGTAATTATTTCTGGATTAGTTGCTCTAATTGTTGGTATTCCGACATTAAGGTTGTCTGGCGACTATCTAGCAATTGCAACTTTGGGTGTTGCTGAAATTATTCGAATTTTGATTATCAATTTAGACGGTGTGACGAATGGAGCGGCAGGTCTTTTTGGAATTACCCCATTCGTTACGTGGTCGATGGTATATATCTTTGTTTGTGTGACGACATTAATTACGACGAACTTCATTTATAGTGCCTCAGGTCGTGCAATGTTATCAGTTCGTGAAAATGAGATTGCGGCTGAAGCAATGGGCGTTAACACAACAAAGTATAAAGTGACGGCATTTGTTATTGGAGCAATGACTGCTGCACTGGCAGGTGGACTTTATGCCAGCTATTTCCAAACGGTTATGCCGGCTAATTTTACTTTTATGAAATCAATCGATATCTTAATTATTGTCGTATTTGGCGGTGTCGGAAGTATTACGGGTACGTTTGTAGCAGCTATTGTTTTAGGATTTTTAAATATGTTTTTACAAGATGCCGGTACAATTCGAATGATCATATATGCTTTGGCTTTGATTATAATCATGATTTTTAAACCAAGCGGACTTTTAGGTAAATACGAATTGTCTTTCAAAAAGATTTTTAGAAAAGGAGGTCATCAAAATGTCCCTACTGACAGTAAATAATCTAACTAAAAATTTTGGTGGCTTAACGGCAGTATCAAATGTCAATTTAAAACTAGATACGAATGAATTAGTCGGTTTGATTGGGCCAAATGGTGCTGGTAAAACGACGTTGTTCAATCTATTGACTGGAGTTTATGTTCCGTCAGAAGGGGATGTATTATTTAACAATGACATTCAAGAAATTCGTCTTAACGGTAAAAAACCTTTTAAGATTGCAAATTTAGGCTTAAGCCGTACGTTTCAAAATATCCGTTTGTTTAAAGACTTGACGGTATTAGATAATGTCTTAATCGCATTAAATACAAAACAACATGAAGGGACACTAACAGGTATCCTGCGCTTACCTAAGTTCTTTAAAGATGAAGATTTGATGGAGCAAAAGGCTCTTAAACTATTAGCTATTTTTGATTTGGCAGAAAAAGCTAATTCATTAGCAAAAAATTTGTCTTATGGTGAACAAAGACGTTTGGAAATTGTTCGGGCCCTAGGAACTGATCCAAAATTACTTTTTTTAGATGAACCTGCGGCGGGAATGAATCCTCAAGAAACAGCAGAATTAACTGAATTAATAAAAAAAATTCAAAAAGAGTTTAATCTGACTATTTTGTTAATCGAACATGATATGTCTTTAGTTATGGATGTTTGTGAAAGAATATATGTGTTGGAGTATGGTCAGATTATTGCAGAGGGTCTACCACAAGAGATTAAGGAAAATCCTCGTGTTATCAAGGCTTATTTAGGAGGTGACCTATAATGCTGAAAATAAAAAATATGTCAGTCCACTATGGCATGATTCAAGCAGTTAAAGATGTCTCGTTTGAAGTGAATCAAGGAGAAATCGTTAGTTTGATTGGTGCGAACGGTGCTGGTAAGACAACTATATTGCGGACTATTTCCGGATTGGTTAGACCAAGTCAAGGATCAATTGAATTTGAAAATAATGATATTCAGAAAGAGGCATCTCCTAAAATAGTTGCCAGCGGTCTAGTTCAAGTTCCTGAGGGAAGACACGTCTTTCCAGGTATGACAGTTATGGAAAATTTAGAATTAGGAGCTTTCTTATTTAAAGATGCTAAAGAAAGTCAAAAAATTTTAAATTTAGTTTTTGAAAGATTCCCAATTTTAGCTGAAAGAATAAATCAAGATGCTGCAACTTTATCAGGTGGTGAACAGCAGATGCTGGCGATGGGTCGCGCGCTAATGTCACGCCCTAAACTGCTACTCTTAGATGAACCGTCGATGGGACTAGCGCCAATTTTTATCAAAGAGATTTTTTCAATAATTCAAGAGATTAATAAGCAAGGCACGACAGTATTATTAATTGAGCAGAATGCTAAAATGGCTTTGAGCATTGCAGATCGAGGATATGTACTTGAAACTGGTAAAGTAGTTTTAGAGGGAACAGGTGATGAGCTACTGCATAGTTCAGAGGTTCGTAAGGCTTATTTAGGAGGGTAAATTTATGTTTATAAAAGATTTTATGACAACACCGATTATTTCTATAGAACCAGAGGCAAAAATTTTTGATGCTATTGATTTAATGAAAGAGCAAAAAATTCATCGATTACCAGTTATCGTTAATGGACAATTAGTTGGTTTGCTGACTGAAGGAACGATTCAAGAAGCACTGCCTTCAAAAGTAACAAGTTTAAGTGTTTATGAGTTGAACTACTTATTAAATAAAACAATTGTGTCTGATGTAATGATTACTGATGTTAAAATAGTAGAAGAAAATGCTCTATTAGAAGATGGTATTTATCTGATGCGCAAAAATAATATTGGTGTACTTCCTGTTACAGCTGAGACGGGAGAAGTTATCGGAATCATTACTAATAATGATATTTTTGATGCCTTTCTTAATGTGACCGGTTATAATGAAACAGGAATGAGAATTACTGTGAAAGTTGACCAAGATCAAGCTGGCATTTTAGCTAAATTGACACAAACTTTTTCTGATAACAAGATAAGCATTATTCAAGTTATTGTTTATCGAAAAGAAGTATCACCGATTATTGTTTTTCAAACAACATCAACTGACCAAACAAAGATTAAAGAATTGATAGAAGCACAAGGGTATCATGTTTTGTCGATTGTTAAAACAAATCCGAAGTAATAATGTTAACCTAATCAAGGAAGAGGTGCTGAAAGGCATCTTTTTTATTTGTTCAGGTGCTTAACAAATAATCTGAATTATGCTATTCTCAATGAGAATGATAAAGAAGGGATGTATAGATGTGAAAAAAAATAAAGATATTGAAGTCGAATTAAATGAGATTACTAAACAAAAAGACGGTGAAGTAATAACTTGCTATCAATTAGTTGCAGGCAAAAAAGTTATCGGAACCATTGAACCTGTTGGCGAAAGTAAGTATCAAGCAATTGGTGAGTCATCTTATAAGGTGACAACAAAATCAGTGGATGATGCATGCGAGGAATTAATAAAATATTGGAATTTACATAATTAAAATTAATCTAAAAAAAAAGTTGCAATTTTCTGAAATTTTAGGTATTATATTGAGGTCGGGTTGAGAATTAAATAATCTAACCTTGATTCTGGAGGGATAGCGAAGTGGCTAAACGCGGCGGACTGTAAATCCGCTCCTTTGGGTTCGGCAGTTCGAATCTGCCTCCCTCCATATCTATTGGGCTATAGCCAAGCGGTAAGGCAACGGACTTTGACTCCGTCACTCGTTGGTTCGAATCCAGCTAGCCCAGTTACGCATTGACTACATCAATTTGGTGTAGTTTTTTAGTTTTTTTATGGTATTATAATAATAGGATAATTATTTTATTGGGAGGAATCTGGATATGATGCAAGATACAACAATAAAATTGAGAGACCAATTGATGCATTATACAAGTGTCATTAAAGGTGCTACGAATTTAGATAATTTAAAATCTAATGGTGTCGTAATGAAGCCGAACAAACATCCATTTTTAAGAGATTTAAAAAGCAACACGCGTAAATGGCATTCTAAGTTATATTAAAAAGACCTTCACAAAAGAAGGTCTTTTTTATTTTAATCAATGACATCAATACCTAAAACAGTTAGGTGCCCATTACCTACAAGTTTTATCACTAAGCGTGCCATCTGACTTGGCTGAAATTCCGAATCAGTAGTAACCCACCAATGAACCGTACCGATAAAAATAGAAGTCATGTATTCAATAATAAAGCTGATAGGAACATCAATATCATTTTCAGTTATTCGTAATTTAGAAAATGTTTCCTCATATTGTTTTGCAAGAATATCAATAATTTTTTTTCGAAATAATTCGCTTGAACTGCCCTCTGTCAGAATAATAAAAAATTCCTGTTTTTCCTTGATTAATGTAAAAATAGTGGTCAGTGTTTGTTCAATGTCTTTAATATGGATTAGTTGAGAATTGCTGATCTTTTTTGAATCAAGAATGACACTCAAATTAGAGACAGCAAATTCCATAATGAAATCATACAAATCGGGTTTATCTTTAAAGTGTGCATAAAAAGTAGCGCGGTTAATCATTGCTGAGTTTGCAATATCTTGAATGGTAACGGCTTCGTAGCCTTTCTCACTAACAAGTGAGAGAAAGGAGTCGATAATCATCTTTTTTGTCCGAATGACGCGTAAATCTGGTTTTTTCATAAAAAAATCCCTCCTAAAACCAACAAATGTACAATGATTGTTGCTTAAATCACAAATGTGGGTGTATTGATGATTGAAAATATTTTCTGTAAGCATAAAATAAGTATATATATAGTATATCAAACACTTTGTAAGTTATTCAACAAGGTGTTGATAATTTGGGAGACGAAGAGAATGATTATTCGATTAGGTATAGATGTCGGTTCAACAACTATCAAATGTATTGTATTAGATCATGAAGGGAAAATACTTTATTCAACTTATGAGCGTCATTTTTCTGATATAAAAGGCGCATTTTTAAAGGTTCTGAGACAAATAAGAATTGAGTTACCAAATATAAATACTATGGTATGTATGATCACGGGTTCAGGCGGAATGGGTTTATCGGACTCTTTAGGTATTCCGTTTGTCCAAGAAGTAATTGCCGGTACTAGAGCAATTGAGGAGATAATTCCTGAGACAGACGTTGCTATCGAACTGGGCGGTGAAGATGCAAAGATAACTTTTTTTGAGGGGTCATTAGAACAGCGCATGAACGGTAGTTGTGCGGGTGGAACCGGAGCGTTTATTGATCAAATGGCAAGTTTGCTTCAAACTGATGCAGCAGGGTTAAACGAACTGGCTAAAAATCATCAAACAATTTATCCGATTGCTTCTAGATGTGGTGTTTTTGCTAAAACAGATATTCAACCTTTGATTAACGAAGGAGCGCGTAGAGAAGATATTGCAGCTAGTGTTTTTCAGGCTGTTGTTAACCAAACAATTGCTGGTTTAGCTTCTGGCAGAAAAATTAAAGGTAATGTTGCTTTTCTTGGAGGCCCACTTTTTTTTATGAGCGAATTACGGAGTCGGTTTATTGATACTTTGGAATTATCCGTTAATCAAGTGATTTTTCCAGAAAATCCTCAATTGTTTGTAGCGTTAGGAGCTGCATTATCTATAAAGGAAAATGAGTTGATATCGTTAGATGATTTGATGGATAAGTTAGTTGTGGAGACTAACGAGCAAACAACAATAGGTAATACATTACCTCCGTTATTTAATAATCAGCAAGAGCTGATTGAATTTAGAGATAGACATCAGCGTGCAAAAGTAACCGAACGGAATTTTTTGGATTATTGTGGACCGGTCTTTATTGGCATAGATGCAGGTTCAACGACTACAAAAATTTGTGTTATTGGAGATAACTCACAACTTTTGTATCAATTCTATGGAAATAATGAAGGTCAACCATTAGAGAAAACAATAACTATTATGCAAGATATTTATCGTCAATTACCAGTTAATGCCTATGTAGCAAAAACAACTGTAACCGGTTATGGCGAGCATCTTATAAAGCATGCTTTAAATATTGATTTAGGTGAAGTAGAAACAATGGCTCATTATAAAGCTGCTCGATTTTTTGCACCTGATGTTGATTTCATTTTAGATATTGGCGGTCAAGACATGAAAGCAATGACGATCAAAAATAAGTCATTATCATCAATTCAGCTTAATGAAGCTTGTTCATCAGGATGTGGTTCCTTTTTGGAAACTTTTGCGAAAAGTTTAAATTTTTCAATCAATGATTTTGCTGAAGCGGCAGTCGCATCAAAAACACCGGTTGACTTAGGTTCGCGATGTACTGTTTTTATGAACTCTAAAGTAAGGCAAGTGCAAAAAGAAGGAGCATTACCTGGAGATATTTCTGCTGGTTTAGCATATTCAGTGATTAAAAATGCACTGTTTAAAGTGATTAAAATGCGTGACTCAGAAGAATTAGGACAAACTATTGTTTGTCAGGGAGGCACCTTTTACAATGAAGCCGTTTTGCGGGCCTTTGAATTGATTAGCGGTCGAGAGGTGATAAGACCAAATATTGCTGGATTAATGGGGGCATATGGCGCTGCTCTTATTGCCCAAGAAAACTATCAATTATCTGATGAAGAAAGTTCTGTATTAACGTCTGAAGAAATGGACGCTTTATCTGCCCGTAAAGAATTTACACATTGTGGACTTTGTGAGAATAATTGTGCATTAACGGTTACATGGTTTTCTGATGGCCGTAAATATATTACAGGAAATCGATGTGAACGAGGAGCTGAACAGAAGATAAATAGAGATGCACGTCGGGAAAATTTAGTTGATTATAAATATCGAAAATTGTTTAAATACCGGTCGCTTAAGAAGGAAAAGGCTGAGAATGGTTCAATCGGAATACCTAGAGTTCTTAATATGTATGAGAATTATCCAATGTGGCATACAATATTTACTAATTTAGGATTCCGAGTCGTACTATCGCCAAATTCAACTAAAGCAATATATGAAGAAGGCATAGAAACAATTCCTAGCGACACTGTTTGTTATCCTGCTAAATTAGTTCATGGGCATATTTCAGAATTAATTAAAGAACACGTTGATATTATTTTTTATCCAGGTGTCGTCTACGAGCGTGTTGAAGATAGCCATGCAGATAATCATTTTAATTGTCCGATAGTTCAAAGTTATTCGGATGTTATCAAAAACAATATGGATGACGTTCGTCAAGGACTTGTTGATTATCGCAACCCATATCTGAATTTAGCAGATTCTGAATCAGTAGTTGAGCAGCTGGTACAGTGTTTTTCTGATTTTAATTTTACCATTGAACAGATCAGAACAGCTGTAGAACAGGGCTATGCGGAAATGAATTCCTTTAAAGAAGGGTTACAAAAACGAGGAGAAAAATTGCTTGAGAAAATACAAAAGACAAATCAAAAAGCAATTGTACTTTCCGGCAGACCGTATCATATCGATCCTGAAATTAATCATGGTATCGCTAATATTATTACGCAAGAAGGATTCCATGTATTGACAGAAGATAGTATCTGCCATCTTGGAAACATTGAAAATTTACGTGTTGTGAATCAATGGGTTTACCATTCAAGATTGTATGCGGCAGCTAGGCTTGTTGCAAAGATTCCCAATTTAGAGTTAGTCCAATTAAATTCATTTGGATGTGGATTAGATGCGGTTACAACAGACCAAGTGGAAGAAATTATGGAGCAGTATGGACGGATTTATACGGTATTAAAAATTGATGAAGGGTCAAATTTAGGGGCTGTTCGGATTAGATTGCGTTCATTAAAATCAGCAATTTCTGAAAGAGAAAAAAATAATGTTAGTCCTGCAAAAATGTGCGAATCAGTAAAAGTGCCGACCTTTACTAAAGAGATGCGAAAAAATCATACACTGCTTTTACCAATGTTGAGCCCTATTCATCAAGAGGGGCTTGTCGACACAGCATTAAAAGCTAGCGGATATAATGTCGTCTGTTTGCCTAGTCAAGATAAAACAGCCATTGACGTTGGCTTAAGATATGTAAACAATGACGCGTGTTATCCGGCAATTATTTCAATCGGCCAGCTTGTTGAGGCATTACAATCAGGTAAATATGATATTAATAATACTAGCGTCATGTTAACACAAACAGGCGGTGGATGCCGTGCGACGAATTATATACCTTTACTGCGCAAGGCACTCTCAGATGCTGGATTCGATCAAGTTCCTGTAGTGTCAATCTCTCTGGGAAATCAAGGTGTTGAGACTAATCCAGGCTTTAAATTAAGCATTCCTCTAATGAAGCGTGCTGCAATAGCATTTTTATATGGAGATCTGTTTGAAAAATTGGTCTACCGGACTCGCCCGTACGAACTTAAAAAAGGGTCAGTCAACGATTTGCATAATCGATGGATTACAAAAGTTCAGCGCAGTGTCCAGATTGGTTCGTTTTATTTATTTAAAAAACATATGAAACAGATAATTTCAGAATTTGATTGTATTCCTTTAATAGATCAAGTAAAACCAAAAGTTGGTGTCGTTGGTGAAATTTTAGTGAAGTATTCGCCGACTGCAAATAATGATATTGTTAGTATTTTAGAAGAAGAAGGTGCTGAAGCTGTGGTGCCTGGTATTATTGGATTTATGAATTACTCTTTATATAATGCTATATGGAAATATGATAATTTAGGTTTTAGTAAAAAGTCAAAATGGTTGTCAGAATTTGCTATTAAACTAATTGAGTTTTGTGAAAAGCCAATGAATAACGCTTTAAAAAAATCAAATCGATTTAGTCATATTTCTTCTATTCATGATTTGGCAAATGATGCTGGAAAAATATTATCTATTGGTAATCAGACTGGTGAAGGTTGGTTTTTGACGGGCGAAATGATTGATTTATTAAAACACGATGTACCAAATATTATTTGTTTGCAACCATTCGGCTGCTTACCGAATCATGTAGTAGGAAAAGGTGTCATGAAAGAACTGAGACATCAGTATCCCCATGCTAATATTGCAGCAATTGACTATGACCCAGGAGTGTCGGTTGTTAATCAATTAAATCGGATCCGTCTTTTATTAGCGACTGCTGAAAAAAACTTAGACCAAACCGTTCAATCTTTTTGATGAATCGAGCCAAATATAGAATCTTGTTGTAACCTTTGTCTATACCAGTTATAATGTAAGGGAAAAATGCGAGAGGGTGTGTTTGCAAATGGTGTCAAAATTACCTGTGTATTTAAAAATCCATGATCAAATAAAAACGGAGATTGAAGAGGGAAAATGGTGTATTGGTGATCGTCTGCCTTCTGAAAGAGAACTATCCGAAACATTTAATGTAAGTCGAATGACACTGCGACAAGCTATACAAACATTAGCTGATGAAGGAATTCTTGAACGCAAAGTAGGTTCTGGAACTTACGTTGCTCGAAAAAAGGTTAAAGAGACAATGACCGGTACAACAAGTTTTTCTGATATTATTCGAGCACAAGGTGGAAACCCTTCGAGTAAAACACTCTCATATTTTGTTACGAAACCCAGTTCAAGCGAGATGGAACAATTAGATTTAAAAAAAGATGCAAGTATCATTAAAATGGAACGTATCCGCTATGCTGATGATATACCGATTTGTTTCGAGGTAGCTAGTATTCCTTATGATCTAATTTCAGCATATGATAAACAAGAAGTCACAAAATCTTTGTATCATGTTTTAACTGAAAAGGAAAATAAAAAAATCGGCAAATCAGCACAAACAATTTCTGCGTTAGTAGCTTCTGAACGCATTGCGGAATATTTAGATATAAAAAAAGGTGATGCTGTCTTACGCTTGCGGCAAGTTTCCTATTTAGAGAATGGGCAACCGTTTGAGTATGTGCGTAGCCAGTATGTAGGAGAACGCTTTGAATTTTATTTAGAGAAATAAAAAAACAGGCACCTTGATGGTGTGCCTGTTTTAATTATTGCAGGGCAACTCTGTGTAGCTCATAGAACCTGATGAGATAAGACACTGATTACTCAAAAGGTTGATAATTTCCTGTTTAAAACTCTCAATATCTTGCTCGTCTACTTTACAGATGATTGTTACTTTATCTGTAAAGTGAGTGTCAGCAATTGTTATGCTCTCTTGCTGCAGAAAGTGCTCTAGTTTGCCGTGAATCGGATAATCGACAGTTATCAATATTTCCTGCTGAAGTTTTCCTTCTACAAGACCGACGTGCGTAATGGCATCTGCAACAGATTGACCGTAGGCACGAATTAAGCCGCCTGCACCTAATTTTGTACCACCAAAATATCGAGTAACAACGGCTAAAACATTGTGAAGTTGCTTAACTTTTAAAACTTCCAACATTGGAACTCCTGCAGTCCCGCTAGGTTCGCCATCATCACTTGAACGCTGGATTTCTTGATTGTTGCCAAGAACAAATGCAGAGCAGTTGTGGGCAGCTTTCCAGTGTATCTTTTTTAATTTATTGATAACCTCTTTAGCTTCAGCTTCAGATTCAATACGTTTTAACGTGCAAATAAATCGAGATTTTTTAATCTCAATTTCGTACTCACCATCTTGTTTTATGGTATAGTAGTTTAATAACATGTGTATCCCTCCGTGGATTTTTTTGGTAAGGAGAAAAAAATGAAATTTCATTTAAGAACAATAATTGTTACTATTTTTTTAATTACAATGATTAGTGGCTGTGCTAAAAAAGAATCACCCACAGCTAAGGCAACTGATCCTAAAGACGCATTAATGTATACATTTGATATGGATAATCATGAGTATCGTTTTCGCCTGTTAAATGGCTGGATAAAGTTTCCTGACAAGGACTCCAAAATAGCATTCTTAGTAGCAAATAAGGATAAAAAGAGTTTTATGACAGCTGGTTTTGAACCTGTAGATAAACGCATGCTATCGCAATATTTAGAAGAGTTTGAAACTAAGTTAAATGATAACGATGCAAAAATTACTGTAGAGCCTAAAAAGACTAAACTTAACGGTTTAGATGCCGTTCATTTGGGTTTTGAATTGAAGGATGCTAAGCAGCGTACATTGACGTATCGTACATATTTGATTGAAACAAAAGATTACTTCATTAATTTGGGTGCTTGGACCAGCGAATCAAAGCCATCATCAGAAATTATCAAAGAACTTGATACAATTTTAGGAACATTTGAACAATTAAAGTAATAAGCAAGTCATCCGCTTTAAGCATTAAACAAAGCGGAGACTTGCTTTTTTAGTTAATGTGCTGTTTCATCCATTGGTAAATATCTGATTCAACTACACTTTTTTCGGTCTCGTTTAAAATTTCGTGTCGTAAATTTGCGTATAAGCGAAGTGTAACATCACCAAAGTAATTGTTACTCAATTCAGATGCTGATTTTCTGGGACCTTTACCGTAATTACCGACAGGATCTTGTTCTCCGCTGATAATCAGAAATGGTAAATCACGGCGAATAGGATCAAACCAATTTTTACATGTGGCTTGATACATTAGGTCAATGAGCGTATAAAAACCGTTGTTTGTAAAAATAAACCCAGTTTTTTCATTCTGATCATAGTTAGTTACATTTGATTCATTTTTTGACAACCATGCATTTTTCGATTGTGGCTTTTTAATTTTTTTATTGAAGGTACCGAAAAAGAGTTTATCAATTGCTGGATTGACAGTTTTAGGAGATAGTGTATTTAACCCTTTTAATAATTTTTGTAGCATTTTTAAATCATTGCGATACGAACTAGAACCCATCAAAATAGCTCCATCAATCTGGTCACTATATTTTTTCAAATAATTGCGTAGGACAAATGATCCCATACTATGACCTAGAATAAATGTTGGAATATCAGGCCATCGGTTTTGGGCATAATTTGTAATTTGATAGGTGTCATTTACGACTGTTTCCGCACTGTCCTCTTCAGAAAAAAATCCGTACAGTGGCTGGTCAAGGTCTACAGAATCTCCATGACCTAAATGATCATGACCAACGACTAAAAATCCTTTGCCAGTCATGTATTCTGCAAATTCATGGTATCGTTCAACATATTCAGCCATGCCGTGTACAATTTGAATGATAGCTGAAGGTTCTTTATTTTCATCTGCTTGCCATATAATACCGTTTAAATCTGTTTTTTTGTCAGTTGACTCTATTACAAAATTTCGTTTCATTATTTAGCTGCCTCCTATTGTCTATCTTAAACTTAATATATAGTATAATCTATTTCGGAAAAATCAACTAGTTATTCACGAATATTCTTTTAAAGAGGTGTCAAGATGGAAGAATTTAAAACACTTTTAGCGGGCCGACGTCTATTGAAACAGGAAATACCGTAAAAATTCTGGCCATTATTAAATTCTAAAGATATTCTTAAAAAAAGAGGTATGACTAAATCAAAGAAAATGGTGCGATGCAATCGCTGTGGTACGTCCCATGTCAAAGAAAAAGTTAAGATTATCAATAAAAAACTATCTTTTTATTATTGTCCAAGATGTATTTCTTTAAATCGAGTAACAAGTTATAATCAACTCTATTTTATGACACAAAAGTCAACCTTAAAACAACACAACCAAAACCATAAAATGGAATGGAGCGGAAAATTAACATCATCACAAGCGAAGATTTCTGGTAATCTACTCACTGCGTATAACCAAAGGCAAAAGAAGCATCTAATTAGTGCAGTAACAGGTGCAGGTAAGACTGAAATATTGTTTGCTTTGATTGAAAGAGTTTTGTCAGAAGGTAAAACAATTGGTGTGGCGTCACCTAGAGTAGATGTTTGTCTTGAATTATATCCTCGTTTTAAGTCTGCTTTTCCAAAAACGGACATTGTCCTGCTTTACGGTCAACAGCCGATATATAATAAATCTTCATTTTTTGTATGCACAACACATCAATTACTGCGTTTCTATAAAATGTTTGATGTGTTGATTGTTGACGAGGTCGATTCGTTTCCTTATGCGGATAGTGAATTCTTAAAGTATGGGACGAAAAAGTCATTAAAACGTCGCGGACTGTTAATCTACCTGACGGCAACACCTACTAAAAGGTTAATGGCAGAGTTCTCCTCTGATAAGCAAGTAAGTTTTTTGTCTAAAAGATTTCATGGTTTTCCTTTACCAGTGCCACAGATAATCTGGTGTAGAGCGATTATGAAAAAGATAGGCTGTGGTAAATTACCTAGTAAACTTTGTAAATTACTTAATAATCAAGATAAACATTTATTAATATTTCTACCAAGTATTAAAAAAATGAAACAGTTTTATAAGTTAATCGCAGTCCAATTTCCTGATAAAAGGATTGCTATGGTTCATGCAGCATCTAACAAGCGTGAAGCAATTGTTCTCTCAATGAGGAATAACCAAATTGATTGGCTATTAACTACAACCATCTTAGAGAGAGGCGTGACTTTTCCAGGTATTGATGTTTTAGTAGTACAAGCCAATCACTCTGTTTTCACAATGTCAACGCTAGTTCAAATATCTGGTCGAGTGGGGCGTTCTCCAGATTATCCGACTGGTAATATTTATTTTGTGCATGATGGAATTAGTCTAGACATGAAACGCGCAAAAAAATTTATTGAATCAATGAATGGAGATGAATCCATATAATGAATCAATGTGTACTTTGTGGTATGCCGATTGTTTACAATCTATCATTAGAACAGCTCTTTAAATTTTGTTCAGGCCCTGATGGAATGATATGTGCAGACTGTCTAACTAAATTCAGTTTAATTGCAGATGATACGAGATGCAGGTGCCAATGCTGCTGCGCAATAACAAAAAAGAACGTTTGTGATGATTGCGTGTTGTGGCTTAAAGATAAAAAGCATCATTTTTTTGGTCATCAAGCACTTTTTGATTATGACGAGATGATGCACGATTATTTTCAGTTTTTTAAATTTAAAGGTGATTATCAATTATCTAGTGCCTTTTCCCAATTGATAGTTGCTGCGATAAAATCATTCGGGCGGCAAGTAATAGTTGTTCCGATTCCTATATCTGACGAGCGTTTAGCAGAACGAGGGTTTAACCAAACGGAATCCATGCTTGATGCTGGTCGAATCATGTATGAACGAATTTTAATAAAAAAAGATCACCACGCGGCACAAAGTGAAAAATGTCGGAAGAAACGTCTGCAATTGAGACAACCATTTGCAATTGAACGACGGTACAAAAAGAAATTATCCGGAAAGACACTACTACTATTTGATGATATTTATACAACCGGTAAGACAGTTCAATTGGCTAGAAATTTATTATATGATAATAAAGCTGATAGAGTGTTTTCGCTTTCATTAGCTAGATAGATGAAAAATATCTAGATATGAAATGGTAAGATATTTGTCATTTGTACGTTTTTTAGTTATAATATAAGTATAAAGAGGCAGTTGGTTGAGTGGTCCTTCTGCTGTACTCTTTGTAAGTAAATTGTAACGACGAAAGGGGCAATTTAGTATGTTTAGATATAATGTTCGCGGTGAAAATATTGAGGTAACTCAAGCAATCAGAGATTACGTGGAAAAAAAAATAAGTAAAATTGAAAAATATTTTACAGATGTTCCTGATTCAACAGTACACGTTAATTTAAAGGTATACTCTGATAAAACTGCTAAGGTTGAGGTTACTATTCCTTTACCATATCTTGTATTACGTGCTGAAGAGACATCACCTGATTTATATGCAAGTGTTGATTTAGTTGTTGATAAATTAGAACGTCAAATTAGAAAATACAAGACTAAAATTAATAGGAAATCTCGACAATCATCTGAAGCTATTGCACCTGCTACGATCTTTGAGGTTGAAACAGAAACAGCAACTATTGAACCGGATTTAGAAATTGTACGTACAAAACGTTTGTCATTAAAACCAATGGACAGTGAAGAAGCTGTTTTACAAATGAATATGCTTGGTCATAACTTCTTTATTTTTGAAGATGCTGAGACAAATGGTATCAGCATTGTTTATAAACGTAAAGACGGAAAATACGGTTTGATTGAAACAAATTAAGATGATCCCTACGAAACCTCATGATAAAATCATGAGGTTTTTTCATTTGAAAATAAGTTTTTTTAATATGAGGTTTAATTTTTTATTGAGTAATGCTAAAATGTATAGGATAACCTCAACCGATACAAAAAATACAAGATTACTTATGAGAGGGTAGGATTTAATTCAATGGCTAATTTTTTAAAAACTTTAATTGAAAATGATAAAAAAGAATTACGAAGACTCGGACACATTGCTGATAAAATTGATAGTTTAGCAGAAGAAATGTCAGTATTAACAGATGATCAAATCAAAGAAAAGACAGAAGAGTTTCGCAATAGATATCGTCAAGGAGAGACACTTGATGATTTACTAGTTGAGGCTTTTGCAGTAGTACGTGAAGGTGCAAAACGTGTGCTAGGTCTATTTCCATATAGGGTCCAATTAATGGGTGGCATTGTGCTGCATGATGGAAATATTCCAGAAATGAAAACAGGTGAAGGTAAGACTTTAACGGCAACAATGCCGGTTTACTTAAATGCTATTTCTGGCGAAGGAGTCCACGTTGTTACAGTAAATGAATATTTATCAACTCGTGATGCAAATGAAATGGGCGAGTTATACAGTTTTCTCGGTCTTACTGTTGGATTAAACTTAAATTCAAAAACAGCTGAGGAAAAACGTGAAGCTTATGCGTGTGATATTACTTATTCTACCAATAATGAATTGGGATTTGATTATTTACGTGATAACATGGTTGTTTATCGCAATCAGATGGTTCAGCGTCCTTTAAATTTTGCTGTTGTTGATGAGGTTGATTCAATCTTAATTGATGAGGCCAGAACGCCTTTGATTATTTCTGGTCAAGCTGAAAAGTCAACAGCTATGTATAATCGAGCGGATAATTTTTGTAAAATTTTAACAGCTGAAGAAGATTATAAAATTGATGTACAATCAAAAACTATCAGTTTGACAGAATCTGGTATTAATAAAGCTGAAAAACATTTCAACCTTGACAATTTATATGATATTTCAAATACATCATTAACTCATTATATTGATCAGTCATTAAGGGCGAATTTTATCATGATTAAAGACATTGACTATGTTGTTCAAGATGGCAAAGTATTAATCGTTGATCAATTTACTGGTCGTATTATGGATGGTCGGCGTTATTCTGATGGATTACACCAAGCAATTGAAGCCAAGGAATCTGTTGAAATCGAAGATGAAACAAAAACATTGGCTAATATTACGTTCCAAAACTATTTCCGTATGTATAAAAAATTATCGGGTATGACAGGTACAGCTAAAACTGAAGAAGAAGAATTTAGAGAAATATATAATATGCAAGTTATTCAAATCCCAACAAACCGTCCGATTGCACGTCTGGATAATCCTGATTTATTGTATCCAACTTTAAAAAGTAAGTTCCATGCAGTTGTGAAAGATATTAAATCTCGTCATGAGATTGGTCAACCAATATTGGTCGGTACAGTTGCAGTCGAAACGTCAGAGTTATTAGCTGACTTGTTGGATCAAGCGGGTATACCTCACGAGGTTTTAAATGCTAAGAATCATTTTAAAGAAGCTGAAATTATCATGAATGCGGGTCAAAAAGGTGCAGTTACAATTGCAACCAACATGGCCGGTCGTGGGACAGATATTCGTTTAGGTCACGGAGTAAAAGATGTTGGCGGCTTATGTGTGATTGGTACAGAACGTCACGAATCTCGTCGTATAGATAACCAATTGCGAGGACGTGCTGGTCGTCAAGGAGATCCTGGCGAAACTCAGTTCTACTTATCTCTGGAAGATGATTTGATGAAACGATTCGGTTCTGAACGAATTAAGGTTTTCTTAGATCGCATGAAATTAGAAGACGAAGATGCAGTGATTCAGAGTCGTATGCTGACTAAACAAGTTGAAGGTGCGCAAAAACGTGTTGAAGGTAATAACTACGATACACGTAAGAACGTCTTGCAATATGATGATGTTATGCGTGAGCAGCGTGAAGTTATTTATCGTCAGCGATATCAAATCATTACAGCAGAAGATGATTTAAAACCGGTATTGCTTGGTATGGTAGAAAGAACAATCAATCAATATGTAGAGGATCATACTCAAGGTGAAAAACCAGAGTGGAACTTACAAGGATTAGTTGATTTTGTTGGCAATGTAATTACACATCCAGATGATATTTCAATAGGTGAATTAGAAAATAAGACACCTGAAGAAATGAAAATCATGATTTATGATAAAGCGAAAAAAGTATATCAAGACAAAGCTGAAATACTGGATAGTCCAGAACAGATCTTAGAGTTCCAAAAAGTAGTTATTTTGCGAGTAGTTGATATGAAGTGGATGGATCATATTGATGCAATGGATCAGTTGCGTGAGTCAATTGGTTTAAGAGCTTATGGACAAAATAATCCGCTTGTTGAATATCAAACAGAAGGCTATCAGATGTTTATCGACATGATAGGAGCTATTGAATTTGAAACGACTCGTTTATTTATGAAAGCCGAAATGAGACAAAATGTTCAGCGTGAACAAGTCACTCCGACTTCTACAATGCGAGAACAAGGTCCAGAAGCAGCATCTGAAGCAGTGCCACAAAAGCCTATCAAAGTTGGAGAGCATATTGGTCGAAATGACCCATGTCCTTGCGGTAGTGGTAAAAAGTATAAAAATTGTCATGGTAAACCAGTATAGATATTATGATATACGACTTAGAATATTCTGAGTCGTATTCATTTTTGAGCGGAGGTACGTAAATTATATGGAGATAAGTGAAAGTAAAGCACAAATAAAAGACTTTGAAGAAACATTAACAAATCTTAGGGGGTCTCTTTGACTTAAATGAGTTAGAGGAACAGGTTGCAGAAGCTGAGTATCAAATGGCACAGCCAGGATTTTGGGACGACTCAGAAAAGGCCCAAGCATTTATTGATGAGTCTAATCAAATTAAGGTACTATATGAGACTTTTAAAACACTCGAAAATAGTTATGAAGAACTAACGGTATTGCTTGAGTTGGTGCTGGAAGAACCTGACGCAGAAATGCAGCAAGACTTAGAACAACAAATAAATGAATTTGCAGAGCAGCTTGACGAGTATGAACTCAGCCAACTACTTGATGGTCCTTACGATAAAAATTATGCTATTCTAGAATTGCATCCAGGTGCTGGAGGAACAGAATCACAGGATTGGGGTAGTATGCTGCTGAGAATGTACATTAGATGGGCAGAACAAAAAGGCTATACAGTGGAAACACTTGATTATTTACCTGGAGATGAAGCGGGTATCAAGAGTGTGACCTTATTAATAAAAGGATTCAATGCATATGGATATTTAAAATCAGAAAAAGGTGTTCATCGTCTTGTCCGTATCTCGCCATTTGATTCTAATAGTCGTCGCCATACCTCGTTCTGTTCAGTTGATGTTATGCCAGAATTACCTGACAACATAGATATTGATATTAAAACAGATGATCTGAAAATTGATACGTATCGTGCAAGCGGTGCTGGAGGCCAGCATATCAATAAAACTGAATCAGCAGTTCGTATTACGCATTTACCGACAGGTGTTGTGGTTGCAAGCCAAGCACAGCGTTCTCAATTAAAGAATAGGGAACAAGCGATGAGTATGTTGAGAGCAAAATTATATCAGTTGGAAGTTGAGAAAAAGGAACAAGAGGCTGCAGAAATAAGGGGGGAACAGAAGGAAATAGGTTGGGGTTCTCAAATTCGTTCATATGTTTTTCATCCGTATTCTATGGTTAAAGATCATCGAACCAATTATGAAGTTGGCAATACTCAATCTGTTATGGATGGAGATATTGACGGGTTTATTGATGCTTATCTTCGTTGGAAATTAAATGATTAAGTAGTAAATGACATGAAATTGTAACGATTTATAAAATAAATTTTGTCCAAGACATGTTATACTATAACCAATTAGGACTGGAATAAATATATCAGGGAGAATCTATACATGATTGAAATGCAAAAAGTAACCAAAAAGTATTCAAATGGTACGACTGCACTGAGAAATGTATCTGTAAACATTAATCAGGGAGAGTTTGTATATGTTGTTGGCCCTAGCGGTGCTGGTAAATCGACATTTATTAAATTAATGTATCGTGAAGAAAGAGCCACTAAAGGTGCACTAAATGTGTGTGGCTATGACTTATTAAAAATAAAGAATCGAAATATACCCTATTTGAGACGTGAAATAGGTATTGTGTTTCAAGATTACAAATTATTAACACATAAAACTGTCTATGAAAATGTCGCATATGCTATGCAGGTAATCGGAAAAAAACCGCGTGAAGTAAAAAAACGTGTCATGGAAGTTTTAGATTTAGTTGGTCTGAAGCATAAAGTACGTGTGTTTCCAAGTGAGTTATCTGGTGGTGAGCAACAACGTGTCGCAATTGCTAGAGCCATCGTAAATACACCAAAAGTATTAATTGCTGATGAACCTACTGGAAACTTGGATCCCGAAAACTCTTGGGAGATTATGGATTTATTAGATCGCATCAATGCACAAGGTACAACGGTTGTAATGGCGACTCATAATAGTATGATTGTAAACTCCATTCGTCATCGTGTACTGGCGATTGAAAATGGTCGTATTACAAGAGACCAAGATGAGGGGGATTATGGGTACGATGATTAGAAATTTTTTTAGACATATTGGCAGCTCACTTAAAAATTTAAAGCGTAACGGTTGGATGACAATTGCTTCTGTTAGTGCGGTTACGGTTACTTTAACACTACTTGGAATTTTTCTAGGTGTTATAATGAATATTAATAAAATTGCCGATGATATTCGTGATAATGTAGATGTTTCAGTTTTTGTTGAGATTGGAACGAATGAAACAGATATTAAAAAACTAGGTGAAGAGTTAAGTAAATTACCCGATGTTGATAAAGTAACTTTTTCAAGTAAACAAAATGAGTATAAAAAATTAACAGATCGATTAGGTGATACATGGAAGCTGTTTGATGGGGATGATAATCCGTTATATGATGTGTACATTGTGACACCTAAAAATACAGAATCAATTCCAGATATTCAAAAATCTGCGAAGGATTTGCCTAATGTTGATAAAGCTGATTATGGTGGCAAAAACTCAGATAAGATCTTTAAAATGTCGAAGAATGTAAAATTATGGGGTGGTATTGCTGCAGTATTCCTATTATTTGTAGCAATGTTCTTGATTTCAAATACAATTCGAATGACAATTATTTCTAGAAAACGAGAAATTCAGATTATGCGATTGGTAGGTGCCAAAAATGGGTACATTAGATGGCCTTTCTTTCTAGAAGGTGCATTTATCGGTGTCTTAGGCTCTATTGTTCCAGTGCTTTTGATTTCTTTCGGCTATTCACAAATTTATTTTATGTTTGCTAAGAACATGATGTCTTATCAATTAATCAATCCGACTCAATTGGTCGTTCAGTTAAATATTTTAATTGCTGTTATTGGGATCGTTATAGGATCAGTAGGTTCCATATTCTCAATGAGACGGTTCTTAAAAATCTAAGGATTGAAAAAATAAATCAAACCTGGAGAAATTATTTCTTCAGGTTGTTTTTACGTCAAGAGCATTTGATGCCAAAATATTTTTTTGAGGAATGTTAAATGTTGACGTCTATTGTAAAATCAATGTAAAAATACTTGCATTTCTTTTCGCTTAATTATATGTTTAGTTTGGTTAGTTTATGCAAATTGTGTTAAATGTAAATTATTCGTAAAATTATTAGGGGGTACACTCGTGAAAAACGTGTTAAAAAGCTTGATGTTAGTGAGTTTAGCATTTCTTTTTGTTGGCTGTAAAGGTGTAGATAATGGAGAATCTATTAATGCGGTCGGATCATCTGCTATGCAGCCGCTAGTAGAGGCTGCAGGTGAACAATACAGCGGTAAAAATATTGGTAAATTTATTAACGTTCAGGGAGGCGGAAGCGGAACTGGGTTAAGTCAAGTTCAATCTGGAGCTGTGGAAATTGGCAACTCGGATTTGTTTGCGGAAGAAAAAGATGGAATAGATAGCAAGGTATTGGTGGATCATCGTGTTGCTGTTGTAGGTCTGACTCCGATAGTTAATAAAGAAGTTGGTATTAAAGATATTTCAATGGATAATCTAAAGAAAATTTTTACTGGAAAAGTAACGAATTGGAAAGAAGTTGGCGGTAAAGATCAAGAAATTGTTTTAATTAATCGTGCCGCTGGGAGCGGAAGTCGCTATACTTTTGAACAATGGGTTTTGAAAGGTGATAAAGCTAAAAATTCTCAAGAACAAGAGTCTACTGGGATGGTCCGGCAAATAGTCAGCACAACACCAGGTGCAATCAGCTATGTGGCGTTTTCTTATGTAACTAAAGATGTCGCTACTCTAACAATTGATGGTGTGGCACCGACTGAGGAAAATGTGATGTCGAATAAATGGGTCATTTGGTCATATGAACACATGTATACTAAGGGCGAACCTAAAGGACTAACTAAAGAATTTTTGAAATACATGGAATCTGATGAAGTACAACATGATATAGTTCCACAACTAGGCTATATTCCAGTTTCAAAAATGAAGGTAGAACGAGATGTTAAAGGGAATGTAATCAGTAATTAAATACCTACAATGGGGAGGATATACAGTTGGAAGATATTCAAAAAAAGTTGTTAAAAAAATCTAAAAAAGCAAAACTTGAGCAATTTGGTAGAACTATCAGTTTTTTAGCTATTTTATTAATCGTTATTGTTGTATTAGCAATTTTTTATTTCGTTGCAAGTAAGGGGCTTGCTACCTTTTTTGTGGATAAAGTAAGCATTAAAGATTTTATCTTAGGCAAGGAGTGGAATCCTGGGTCCAAGGGACCTGATGGACAACCATTGGTGGGTGCATTGCCGATGCTTACAGGATCATTTGTTGTCACATTGTTATCGGCTCTGATTGCAACACCATTTGCCATTGGAGCAGCCGTATTTATGACTGAAATTTCTCCAAAACTAGGTACAAAAATTTTACAGCCGGTAATTGAATTATTAGTTGGTATTCCATCAGTAGTGTATGGATTTATCGGTCTTTCTGTTATTGTACCAGCTGTTAGAAATGTATTTGGTGGCTCTGGATTTGGTATTTTAGCTGGAACTTTTGTTTTATTCGTTATGATCTTACCCACTGTAACTTCGATGACTGTAGATGCTTTGAAGTCTGTACCTAGACACTATCGTGAGGCATCTCTAGCACTTGGCGCAACGCGTTGGCAGACAATATACAAAGTGGTTTTGAGAGCAGCTGTGCCTGGTATTTTAACAGCAGTTGTTTTCGGAATGGCTCGTGCTTTTGGTGAAGCATTAGCGATTCAGATGGTTATTGGTAATGCATCATTAATGCCACATAATTTAATAACTCCAGCTTCGACTTTAACCAGTGTACTAACAATGGGTATTGGTAATACAATTATGGGTACTTTAGAGAATAATGTTTTGTGGTCATTGGCATTATTGTTATTATTAATGTCGCTATTCTTTAATATTATTACTCGTCTAATTGGTAAAAAGGGGGTAATGAAATAAAATGAATCCAAAAAAAGCAGATAAAATTGCAACTGGTATTCTCTATACCATTGCTGCTATAATAATTGCCATTTTAGCGAGTTTGATACTTTATATTTTGGTTCGCGGCGTGCCACATATTTCTTGGGATTTTTTAACAAAACCATCTAAGAGCTTTCAAGCTGGCGGCGGTATCGGTATTCAACTATTTAATTCATTTTACTTACTGATTATTACGATGATTATAAGTATACCTATTTCTTTAGGTGCGGGCATCTATTTATCTGAATACGCACGTAAAAACTGGTTTACTGATGTTATACGGACTGCCATCGAGGTATTAAGTTCATTACCCTCGGTTGTTGTCGGCTTGTTTGGTTTCTTAATTTTCGTTATTCAAGCAGGGTTTGGTTTTTCAATTATTTCAGGTGCATTAGCATTAACGTTCTTTAATTTACCTTTATTAACAAGAAATGTTGAAGAATCTTTAAAAGCCGTTCATTTTACGCAACGTGAGGCGGGATTAGCCCTCGGTTTATCACGTTGGGAAACTGTGACTCGTGTAGTTATACCAGAAGCTCTGCAAGGGATTTTGACAGGTATTATTCTAGGTGCCGGAAGAATTTTTGGTGAAGCTGCAGCTTTAATTTATACAGCTGGACAAAGCGCTCCAGCATTAGATTTTTCAAATTGGAATCCCCTAAGTATTTCAAGTCCTCTTAATATTTTCAGACAGGCTGAAACGTTAGCGGTTCATATATGGAAAGTTAATAGTGAAGGTAACATGCCCGATGGTGCCCAAGTGTCGGCTGGAGCTTCAGCTGTTTTGATTATAGCTGTTCTACTGTTTAACTTTTTAGCACGATTTATTGGCAAGAGATTACACAAGAAAATTACGTCAGCATAGGTAGGTAAATTATATGAAAAAATACAGTTTGGACGATACACATATTATCCGTTTCAATGCTGAAAAAAAGATTGCTTTAGAAACGGAAGACTTACATGTATGGTATGGAGATAATGAAGCAATTAAAGGTGTTAGTTTAGAATTCGAAAAAAATAAAATTACGTCATTAATTGGTCCTTCTGGATGTGGTAAATCAACATACTTGAGATCCTTAAATCGAATGAATGATGAAATTGCCAATACGAATGTGACAGGAAAAATTGTTTATGCTGATACCGACATAAATTCAAAATTTATTGATGTTTTTGAGATGCGTCGACATATTGGTATGGTATTTCAACGACCTAATCCATTTAGTAAATCAATATACGAGAATATTACGTTTGCTTTAAAAAGACATGGATTAAAAGATAAGCAGAAACTTGATGAGATTGTTGAAACAAGTCTTAAACAAGCAGCTTTATGGGATCAAGTTAAAGATAACTTAAATAAAAGTGCATTAGCACTATCTGGTGGTCAACAGCAAAGATTGTGTATAGCTAGAGCTATCGCTGTTAAACCGGATATATTACTTTTAGATGAACCAGCTAGTGCATTAGATCCGATTTCTACAAGTAAGGTAGAAGAAACATTAATCAATCTTAAAGAAAATTATACAATAATTATCGTGACTCATAATATGCAGCAAGCGTCTCGTATCAGTGACTATACAGCTTTCTTCTATATGGGTAAAGCAATCGAATATGATAAAACAAGAAAAATATTTACACGACCAAAAATTCAGGCGACAGAAGATTATGTGTCTGGTCATTTCGGTTAGGGAGGATAATCATGGCAATTATTGAATCAAATGACTTGCATTTGTATTATGGCAAAAATGAAGCATTAAAAGGTATCACAATGGATTTTGATGAAGGTGGAATAACTGCACTAATTGGTCCTTCTGGCTGTGGAAAATCAACATTTTTAAGAACACTGAATCGGATGAATGACTTGATTCCAGATGTAACCATTACTGGAAAAGTAACTTATGACAATAAAGATATTTACAGTCCTAAAATGGATATTGTTTCATTAAGAAAACAAATAGGTATGGTCTTTCAACAACCTAATCCGTTTCCTTTTTCTGTGTATGATAACGTTATTTATGGTTTGAGGCTTGAAGGTAAGCACTCTAAGGAAGAACTGGATCAGATTGTTGAAGAAAGTTTGCAAGCTGCAGCAGTGTGGGACGACGTTAAAGATAAACTAAATAAAAGCGCACTTTCCCTTTCAGGTGGCCAGCAGCAAAGAGTATGTATTGCTCGTGTACTGGCTGTGAAACCTGAAATAATACTGTTGGATGAGCCGACGAGTGCCCTTGATCCGGTCTCCAGCGGAAAAATTGAGAACATGCTATTAGAATTAAAAGATCAGTATACGATGATTATGGTAACCCACAATATGCAGCAAGCATCACGTATTTCCGACAAAACAGCCTTTTTCTTAAACGGCGACTTAATTGAGTATGATAAAACAAAAAAAATATTCTTGAATCCAAGTCAAAAAGAAACAGATGATTATATTTCTGGAAAATTTGGTTAAAAATTTATATTTATAAAGGGGATGGATTTATGTTAAGAACACAATTTGAAGAAGAATTAAACAAGCTGCATACAAAGTTCCACAATATGGGAAATGATGTCAGCACTGCAATTAATAAATCAGTAAAGTCATTTATTGATCATGATAAGAGCTTAGCTAAAGACGTCATCGAAAATGATTCAGCGATTAATCAGCAAGAACAAGATTTAGAAAAGAAAAGTTTTGAAATGATAGCTTTGCAGCAGCCGGTGACGACTGACTTGCGAACTATTGTTACAATTATGAAGGCCAGCAGCGACTTAGAGCGAATGGCGGACCATGCCGTCGCAATTGCAAAATCAACAATTAGAATTAAAGGTAATAAACGAGTATTGGAAATCGAACAAGAAATTTCTGAAATGGCTGATAAAGTTACTAAAATGGTTGATGAGGTTTTAGTTGCCTATGTTAATACCGATGTGGAAAAAGCAGTAGAATTAGCACAACGAGATGAAGAAATAAATAGGTGTTTTAAAAATATTTATCATCATTCGATTCAGGCAATGCAAGAAGATCCAGATACGGTTATCGTTGGAGCGGATTATATGCATGTTGCTGGTTTTCTTGAAAGAATCGGGGATTATGTGACAAATATCTGTGAGTGGATTGTATATTTAAAAACTGGCAAGATTTCAGAATTAGAAGTTAAAATCAGTCCTGAATAAAGTTTAAAGGTCAGAGACAAAGTATTTATATTTAGATGCTTTGTCTTTTTTATTGGTAAAATAGAGAAAAAAATGACTAATAATATAGCTTATCAATCATTTATTGGCTTAAATATTCTGTTCCTTATTTTTCAACATTGAATAAAAATTAGGATCAATGATTTATAAATATGAATATTTTTCACAAAATTTTATGGATTTTTCGTAGTACAGATTGAGGTTGAATTAGTTGGTATTTCTGAAGTTTATATTGATGGAACACATATTGAAGCTTATATAAATAATAAGTAATATGGACCTAAGGAGGATTTGTAATAAATCTGTAATTAACTATCAGACTTAAGTATGATATAGTCTAATAGAATAGAAATAAACGTGTATAGGGGTAAATGAATGAGAGCGAAAAAATCACTAGTATTTACATTTGCAGCGACGTGTTTAGTTACTATGACACATGCTTCCATTGCAAATGCAGAAACAATAGATAAAAAAATTGAGAATGAAGATAAAGTTATAAATAAACTTTCTGATGATAAAGATAATTCTGATCGTAAATTATCAGATATCGATGCAAGTATAATTACATTGACTCAAGAAGCTGATCAATTATTATCAGATAAAGTAACTTTAGAAAAAGAAGCTAATCAGTTAGCTATTGATATTGAAGGATTGCAAAAAGCAATTCAAAAAAGAACTGAAAAAATTGAAGATCAAGTACGTTCAACACAAGTTAATCAAAATGAACAAGACATTGTTAATGTTATCTTGGAATCATCTTCAGTATCAGATGCAATCAGTCGTACTGTTGCTTATACAAAATTAGTAACAGCTAATAATGATATTGTTCAGGAACAGAAAAAAGATCAAGAAGAACTGGCTCAAAAACAAATCGATTTGCAAACAAAGTTAGATGAAATTACTAAAAAAGCAAATGATTTAAAAGCTAATCAAACTAAATTAGAGGCTGAAAAAGATGCACAATTAAAATTAGCTCAAGATATTTTAAAATCTTTAGATTCAGCAAAAGATAAAAAATCTGGATTATTAGCTCAAAAGGCACAAGCTGAGAAAATTGCTGCAGAAAATGCGAAGAAGCAAAAAGAACAAGCTGAAAAAGCAAAACAAGCTAAAGAAGCACAAGAAAAAGCCTTGGCCAAACAACAAGCTGAAGCAAAAGCAACGAAACAGGCTGAAAAACCTTTAGAATCAAACAAACCAGTCTCTGCTAGCAGACCGTCAGGCAATCAAGGAGCAAGCAATAATTCAGAGCCTGCAGCTGATAGTAGTTCTTATGATGAACCAACAGTTATCCCAACAACATCTGGAAGTGGGGGATTCCAACGTCCAATTCCAAATATTACAATTACTAGTGGTTTTGGCGGACGTCCAGACCCAAACGGATTTGCTGGAACGTGGCATGATGGTATCGATATGGCAGGATCATCTGGTCAGCCTATTATGGCATCAAGAGCTGGTACAGTTGTAGAATCAAGTTTCCATCCAAGTGCAGGTAACCACGTTATTATTAAACATGATAATGGTTACTATACTTACTACATGCATTTAAATGCTCCCGGTATCGCTAATGGATCGCAAGTACAAGCTGGTCAGGTAATCGGCGGAATGGGAACAACTGGCAATTCAACTGGTGTTCACTTACATTTTGGTATCAGTACAGGACTATGGAATGGATTTATGGATCCAAGTTCATTCATCGGAATTTAAAAAATGAAGCGATAGTCAATAGCTATCGCTTTTTTTATAGCTTTTTTTTACGATAAAAAGTAGAATGAAAGATGAAGATAAACTTGAAGACGTAAAGGAGGATGACCAATGAGCATCTTAGCAATTGATGTTGGTACAACTAATTTAAAATGTCAAATATTTGAGAATCATCAAATTGTAGATATGGTTTCAGTTCCAATAGAAACTCACTCGGATAATACGGGCAAAGTTTATCAAAACCCAGAAAGGATTCTTATTCAAATAAAAAGAACAGTTCGAGTACTGACGCAAAAGGGTTACGATATTACATCTATTATTTTTTGTACAGCAATGCATAGTATCATGCCGTCTTTTGAATCAGGAATTGATCAGGAATTATTGATATGGCAAGATTCGCAAAGCAGCGAGTTTGTTAAAGAGTTTCGGCAGGACTCATTAGCCCATGAGTTCTATGGTAAGACGGGAACTCCAATTCACGAAATGTCGCCTTTCTCAAAAATTGCTCATTTTCGCAATAAAGGGTGGTTTGCTTCTGTTGATAAATGGATAGGATTGAAAGAATATTTGATGCAAGCTTTTACGGGACACTTAGTGGTCGATTACTCAGTAGCTTCTGCAACAGGAATGTTTAATTTAAAAGAAAAGCGTTGGGATGAGGATGTTTTAACTTTTCTCAATATAGAGTCGACTCAATTGGCATCATTAGTTGATACAGATCAATACTATATTATTAAAGAATCTTTAGCAGATGAGTTATTCATATCCCGTGATGTGAAGGTTTATGTTGGAGCCAGTGATGGCTGTTTAGCCAGTTATGCTAGTTATGTATCCAATGGGACGTCAAATACCTTGACAGTCGGAACCAGTGGCGCTATTCGCAAGCTATCCAAGGAGATAAAATTAGATTCAAAAGGACAAACATTTTGTTACTATTTGACAAAAGATTATTGGGTAGTCGGCGGAGCGACTAATAATGGTGGTCAAGTTTTAGAGTGGGCAGATAAGATATTTTATGATAATAACAGCTTGTATGAAAAACTAGCAGATATCGTCTATACATCACCAATCGGTAGTCGTGGAATTTCTTTCTTACCATTTTTGTCAGGTGAACGTGCACCTTTATGGGATTCTTCAGCAATGGCTTCTTTTCAAGGGGTAAAGAAATATCATTCAAAAGAAGATCTAACTCGTGCGATTGTTGAAGGTGTTTTATTTAACTTATTTTATATAGCAGAATTGATTGATTTAGATATCAGAGATCTATCTATCAACGGCGGCTTCTTTCAAAATGATGTTTTAGCAATTATGACTGCAGATATTTTTGGGAAGACGTGCATTCAATCAGAGTACTCTGAGGCAGCATTTGGTGCCGTGAGTTTAATCGAACCACCGACAGCTAATCAAATGACTGAACAAAAAAGGATATTTTATAATGAAGATAACCATAAAAGATACATGCAATATTACGATGTATATAAAAAAAGATTAGCAGAATTTTAACGTGATTTTGATGAATATCATTTGCAGTTTCATGTTATGATATAAAAGTATTTTTTTATATGTGGTTAGAAAGGGACTAATTTAATTATGATAGAACGTTATACACGACCTGAAATGGGTAAAATTTGGACAGATGAAAATCGTTATGATGCGTGGCTTGAAGTAGAGATTTTAGCAGATGAAGCGTGGGCATCTTTAGGTGAGATTCCTCAAGAAGATGTAAAAAAAATACGGGAAAATGCTAGTTTCGATATTGCTAGAATTCTAGAAATTGAACAAGAAACACGCCATGATGTCGTTGCTTTTACACGGGCTGTATCAGAAAGTCTAGGCGACGAACGTAAATGGGTTCATTACGGTTTAACTAGTACAGACGTGGTGGATACTGCGTATGGATATCTTTTAAAACAAGCTAACGATATTTTAAGAAAAGATTTAGCAAACTTTTTAGAAATTATTGGTAGAAAAGCTGAGGAACACAAGTATACTGTCATGATGGGGCGTACACACGGCGTACATGCAGAACCGACAACTTTTGGTTTAAAATTGGCTCTTTGGTATTCTGAGGTGAAACGAAATATAGAACGCTTTGATGAAGCAGCTAAAGGTGTTGAAGCGGGTAAAATCAGTGGAGCTGTAGGGACTTTTGCTAACACTCCACCAGCAGTTGAAGCATATGTCTGCGATAAATTGGGTATTCGAGCACAAGAAATATCTACTCAAGTTTTGCCTCGTGATTTACATGCTGAATATATGGCTACAATTGCTTTAATAGGAACAAGTATCGAAAAATTTGCGACTGAAATTCGTGGGTTACAAAAATCTGAAACGCGTGAAGTTGAAGAATTCTTTGCTAAAGGTCAGAAAGGTTCGTCTGCAATGCCACATAAACGAAATCCAATCGGTTCTGAGAATATGTCTGGATTAGCACGTGTTTTACGCGGTTATATGATAACAGCATATGAAAATGTAACGCTATGGCATGAACGTGATATTTCTCACTCATCAGCTGAACGTATTATTATTCCTGATGCCACTATTTTATTAAACTATATGTTGAATCGTTTTGGAAATATTGTAAAAAACTTGACTGTTTTTCCAGATAATATGAAACGTAATATGAACGCTACTTTTGGTTTGATTTATAGTCAACGTGTTTTATTGAAGTTGATTGATCATGGCATGAGCCGTGAAGAAGCTTATGATTTAGTTCAACCGAAAACAGCTTATGCTTGGGACAATCAAATAGCATTTCGACCATTACTTGAAGCAGATGAAAAGATTATGTCGGTATTAACTATGGCTGATATTGATGATGCCTTTGACTATAATTATCATCTGAAAGCAGTAGATACAATTTTTAATCGGGTTGGTTTAAAATAAATAAAAGAGTAGAACAGCTTAGCAAAAGGTTAAGCTGTTTTTATTTAATGGTAGACAAGGGAGCGGCAAAAAATGGATAAGAGGCAAGAGTTAATGACTGGTTTAATGGATTTGCTAAATGAAATAAATTATAGAAATAAACCTGAGATGGAAGCTGAGTTGTCGGGTATGACACTAAATGAAGTTGAGTTGATTGAGTTGATTGCCAAAGAGCCTTCAGCCAATGTAACCAGACTAGCTGAAGCAACTCATATGACTCGAGGGGCCATCAGCAAGTTAACTAAAAAAATGATTAAAAGAGAATTAATTGAAATGTATCAGATACCTGAAAACCGTAAAGAAACTTTTTTTAAATTAACGAAAGAAGGACAATTAGTTTTTGATAAACACCAACTACTTCACCAGCAGTGGCTTGAGCGAGATGCAGAAGTTTTTAATCAACTTTCAGATGCTGATTATCATGTGTTTTTTGAATTCATTAATAGATATCAGAAAAAAATAGCCGAAGATAATGTTGACAAGGAAACAAAATAGAGTTATCTTAATAATGTTGACAAGGAAACATTATTAAGATAGGAGTTAAGGCTATTGACAAACAAATTTGAAAAGCACACAAAAATTTTTGGATTCATTTCGGTATTTCTAACAGGTATTGGTTTAACTATTATTAGTCCAATTTTACCGTTCTTGATCAATCCATATGTGCACTCAGCTCATGAACAAGCAACAATGATTACGTTAATGATGTCAGTTTATTCAGGTGCTGTATTTATTTTTGCACCGATATTAGGAAATCTCAGTGATAGAATCGGCAGACGGCCAATTTTGTTATTTAGTTTAGCTGGCTCGGCAGTTGGATACATCATCTTGGGTATTAATGGATCATTGATAATGATTTTTATAGGCCGATTGATTGAAGGAATTACAGGTGGAGAAATTTCAACTCTTTTTGCATATTTCTCTGACATCACGAACTCGGAAGAGCGAACGAGATATTTTGGGTGGATGTCAGCAACAGTGGGGGTTGGAACAGCTGCAGGACCGGTTGTCGGCGGATTATTAAGTCATTTTGGGACAAGTGTCCCTCTTTTCGCAGGGGCCGCAGTTACATTAGTGAATGCTTGCTATGGTTATTTCTTTATGCCGGAAACGTTGAAGAAGAAGAGGATAGTAAACAAAGGAAGCGTTCGAAACAGCTTGCTGAAGTCTTTAAATCCGGTACATTCATTAAGACCGCAATTAAAGAACATATTAATTTCTGGAAGTTTTGTCTGGTTATCAGCGGGTTTGTTCCAATCATTATTTGGGCAATTGACGATTGATACCTTTAGATGGCAAGCTGCACTGATTGGTGTGATGTATTCAATTATCGGCATCATGGATATCGTTTCTCAAGTATTGTTTATGCCGTACTTACTAAAATATTTAAGTGATCAAAAAATTGCTGCGGTGGGGCTTATTAGTGAATTGATTAGTTATGGAGTAATCTGTATATCAGTTATTACAGGCAAGCCAATTGTTTTTGTAATTGGTATGATAATATTCGGTTTTGGAGATTCCTTGTTTGGACCGTCATTTAATGGCTTGCTTTCTAAACAAGGAACTGAAGATGAACAAGGAAAACTTCAAGGTCAAGCCCAAAGTTTACAAGCATTATCACGGGTAGTCGGTCCGCTGATCGGCGGTCAATTGTATGGCGGAATTAGTCACATTACTCCGATTTTACTGAATAGTGTGTTACTGCTAATGGGGCTCTTTTTCTTATCACGATTAAAGGATAAAAGCAAACTTAAACTAGGTAAGCAGTGTGTTTCTGATTTATTTTAATTAAGAATAGTATTTTGACTGAACTGCTAAGCTATGAGGTGCTGAAAGTATGTAAAGAAGTTTTTGACGCACATTATTATTTTTACTGTAACGGTAGTTGGTTTATTAGTTTACCTGATAAAAGTGAAGTATTGTATTAGTAATGAATTGATTTATTATTGCTCTAGTGATTAATTTTAGGTGAATTTTGCTGGATTTTAACGTATAATAGTAGGAAAGCTAAGGAGAACTTAAGGTTTCTCCTTTTTTTAATGAAAGGAATTTAACATGTATCAAAATTATAAACCAACCTGGATGGTTGAAGCAATTTATGATATTACCCCTGAGCAGTTAAAACAACATGGCATCAAAGCCGTACTAACCGATTTGGATAATACGTTAATTGCTTGGAATAATCCAGATGGTACGAAAGAATTGTTAGAGTGGATTGACTCGATGCGCATTGCTGATATTCCAGTTATCGTTGTCTCTAATAATAAAGCCTCGCGAGTTGCCCGAGCTGTTAAACAATTGAATTTAGATTACGTATCCCGTGCTATGAAGCCGTTTCAACGCGGGTTCAAGCAAGTTGAAAAAAGGTATCAACTTCCAAAAGAGTCACTAATTATGGTTGGTGACCAACTTATGACAGATATCCGCGGTGCAAATCGTGCTGGTATCAGAACTGTGTTAGTTAAACCGATTGTTGAAAGTGATGCTTGGAATACAAAATTTAATCGGGCTAGAGAGCGCCGTGTGATGAGAAAGTTAAAGCAAGTTTACCCTGAAGAGATGAAATGGAGGAATTCCTTAAATGACTGAAGAAATACAATGTATCGGCTGTGGTGTAATTATTCAAACTGAGGATAAAGACGGCATCGGCTATACACCAAAATCTGCACTAGAAAAAGGTCTAGAAACAAATGAGGTCTATTGTCAGCGATGTTTTAGATTGCGTCATTATAATGATATTCAAGATGTGAATATTACCGATGATGAATTTTTGAAATTATTAAACAGTATTGGAACGTCTGATGCACTAATTGTTAATGTCGTTGATATTTTTGATTTCAATGGGAGTTTAATTCCTGGACTGCACCGATTTGTTGGTGATAATCCAGTTCTGATGGTCGGAAACAAAGTAGATATTTTACCAAAATCATTGAAGCGAGGTAAAATGATACAATGGATGCGTGAGCGTGCTCATGAAGTTGGTTTACGTCCAGAGGACATAATTTTAACCAGTGCGAAGAAAAAGCAAGATATGTTAGATTTACTTGATTTAATTGAAGAACATCGACATGGGAAAGATGTGTATATTGTCGGGGTAACAAATGTCGGAAAATCAACTTTAATCAACGCAATAATCAGTGCCACGGCAGGTGTTGATAATGTTATTACTACATCACAATTTCCAGGTACAACACTTGATAAAATAGAAATTCCTTTAGAAGACGGTCAATTTATGATTGACACACCAGGGATTATTCATCGTCATCAAATGGCGCATTATTTAGGTAAAAAAGATTTACGTTTGACATCACCGACCAAAGAAATTAAGCCTAAAGTTTATCAGTTAAATGCTGGACAGACTTTATTCCTTGGAGGAGTTGCTCGTTTTGATTACATTCAAGGCAAGAAGGCTTCATTCGTTGCCTATGTATCAAATGAATTAAATATTCATCGAACTAAGACAGAGAAAGCTGATGAATTTTACGAGAAGCATGCTGGCGGTTTATTACAACCACCACGTCCCGATGAATTGGCCGATTTCCCTAAATTGGTCCGCTTTGAATTTTCGATTAAACAACCAACAGATCTAGTTTTTGCTGGATTAGGTTGGATTACTGTCAGAGAACCAGCAGTTGTTGCTGGCTGGGCTCCAAAAGGTGTCGATGTCATTATTAGGAAAGCATTAATTTAATAAAAGAAAGAGGAATAAAATGAATTTAAGAGGAAAACAAAAGCGTTATTTACGTAGTCAAGCACATCATCTAGATCCAATTGTACAAATCGGTAAAGGCGGTATTAGTGAAACATTGCTTGAGCAAGTTGATGATGTTTTGGAGCGTCGTGAACTAATTAAAGTTAGTCTATTACAAAATACTGATGAAGACACTGAGGACGTTGCAGAAATTTTCGAATCAACCTTGAATTGCCAAGTTGTACAGGTGATTGGCCGTGTTCTTGTTGTCTACCGTCCGTCATCAAAAGAAAAATTTAGAAAAGTGTCTCAAGCAGTTTCTAAAATATAACAGAGGTGACAGACTGTGTTTCTTAAGTGTAAATATCAGGAATTTGTGTTACCCAAAGTTCATGTTACACCGCAGCATAAAGGTAAAAAGAAAAAATCGGTAGGATTGCTGGGTGGCGGATTTAATCCCGTACATCATGGACATCTGGTTATTGCTGATCAAGTCAGTGAACAATTACATCTGGATGAGTTTTATTTAATGCCTTCATTTCATTCACCTCATATTGATGAGAAAAAAGTTATTGATGCATCGCATCGTGTAGCAATGTTAGATTTAGCGATAGAAGACAACCCAACATTAAAGCTCGAACTTTGTGAAATTGATCGGCAAGGGAAAAGTTATACATATGATACTATAAAGCAGTTGACGGAAGAAAATCCTGAAGTGTCCTATTATTTTATTATCGGCGGAGATATGGTAGACTATTTGCCGAAGTGGTATCGAATCGATGAGTTAGTTTCAATGGTTCAATTTGTCGGTGTTAACCGATCAGGATATAATATAGAAAGCAATTATCCAATTATTTGGGTTGATGTACCATTACTGGATATAAGCTCCAGTATGATACGGAAAAAAATAAATCAAAATGGTTCAATCCGTTACTTTACACCAGATAAGGTGCTTGATTATATTGAGAAAGAGGGTCTATATCGTAATGACTAAGAATTTAGTGTATACCGAAAAATATGTACCATTTACTCGAGATGTATTCATGGAAAAAATAGCATCTAAGTTAAGTGAGAAACGCTTTGCTCATGTTTGCCGCGTAGAACAGAAAGCTTTACAATTAGCAGAAATGTACAATTACTCTGATTTGGAACAAGTTAGTATTGCTGCCTTAGCACACGATTACGCAAAAGAACGTCCTGATGGAGAAATGATTCATTTAATTGAAACAAAAAAAATGGATCTAAACTTGATTACTTTCGGCAATTCAATATGGCATGGCGTGGCAGGCGCTGAATTAGTTAGAGATGAATTACATGTGACAGATGAGGATATTTTACAAGCTATTCGACTGCATACAACTGGGGCCGCTAATATGTCAGAATTAGATAAAATATTATATGTGGCGGATTATATTGAAGACGGTCGGGATTTTCCAGTAGTCGCAGAGGCACGTGAAATAGCTGAAAAAAGTTTAGATGCTGCTGTAGCCTTTGAAACACAGCAAGTTTTAAAGTTCTTAATAGAACACAACCATAAAATTTATCCAAAAACAATTGAAACATATAATCGGTGGGTAGCCGATTAATTTTAGGAGGGAATTATCATCGAAAGTAAAGAATTATTAGAGTTAGTAGTAAAGGCTGCTGATGATAAAAGAGCAGAAGAAATTATTGCACTGGATGTACAAAACGTCTCATTATTGGCGGATTATTTTGTTATTTGTCATGGGAACAGTGATAAACAGGTACTTGCAATTGCTGATGAGATTGTCAGTGAAGCGCAAAAAGCAGGTATTGACATGAAACGAGTTGAAGGAAGAGATTCAGCAAAATGGATCTTAATTGATTTGCATGATGTCATTGTCCATGTCTTTTATGGTGAGGAACGTTCATTTTATAATCTTGAAAAATTATGGCGTGATGCTCCGTTAGTTGATATTACAGCGATGGTTGATTAATATGGCCAGCTATGAGACGTTTGCGGCGATTTATGATGAAGTGATGGATAGCAGTTTATATAATGATTGGCTAGAATTTACAAAGCGTCATATGTCTGACAAAGGCCATGCAGTTTTAGAATTAGCATGCGGTACCGGTATTCTATCGATTTTATTGGCAAATGAAGGTTATGATGTGACAGGTGTTGATTTATCACATGATATGATTCGTTTAGCTGATAAACGCGGCCGAGAAAATAAAACAGACGTTGTTTTCAAACAAGGGGATATGTTGCAGCTTGATGATATCTCTAAATATAATATGGTGACATGCTATTCAGATTCACTATGTTACATGCCTAATGAACAAGCTGTTTTAGACGTTTTTACCGGTGTTCATAAGAGTTTAAAGGATGATGGCCGATTTATTTTTGACGTTCACTCGATTTTTCAAATTGAGGAAATGTTTAAAGAATACAGCTATCATTATCAAACGGATGATTTTGCGTTTCTTTGGGAATCTTATCCTGGTGTAAATGAATTTAGTGTTGAGCATTTTTTGACATTTTTCATCAAAGAAACGGATGACCGTTTTGTAAGAGTCGATGAGTTACATGAAGAACGAACATATGAATTGGATACTTATATAAGTTTACTTCAAGATGCAGGTTTTTCATCAGTAGATATCTGTGCTGATTTTACAGATGATGCACCGCAAGATGATTCTACGAGATGGTTTTTTGTTTGTTATAAATAATTAGTCAATAAAAAAGATTAGTGCAAGTTAAAATAACTTTGTTCTAATTTTTTTTTACAAAGGGAGTGCTGAAGTTGTTAACAAGTTGTGGTGTGATTGTCGAGTATAATCCTTTTCACAATGGTCACAGATACCATGTTTTAGAAGCCAGAAAACGAAGTAAAAGCGATGTTGTTGTGGCTGTTATGAGTGGAAATTTCTTACAACGTGGTGAACCGGCATGTATGGATAAGTGGATACGTGCGCAACAAGCACTAAAAAATGGTGTTGACCTAGTTATTGAATTGCCAACAGTATATTCTGTTCAATCAGCTGATTATTTTGCCGATGGTGCAGTTAAACTGCTACATTCATTAAGAGTGGATAGTCTTTGCTTTGGTACAGATATTACTGGGGATCTTGATTACGAACGTTTTGGTCGTTTTAATTATGAAAATCAACAGCTTATTGACGAAGAGTATCAAAAGATAAAAAACAATGGTATGAGTTATCCGCAGCAAATGACCAGTGTTTATCGTAAATTATTCCCAGAATGGCTGCTTGATTTTTCATCGCCAAATCACATTTTAGGAATGGCATATGCTAAAAGTAACGCTGCATATGATTTTCCAATGTCTCTTTATCCTGTGACACGTCAAGGTAGCGGTTTTCATGATACCACGTTTGAACAGCAGAAATATGCAAGTGCAACAGGTATTCGAAAATTATTAGCAGAAAAAAATATTGATTCATTAAAAGATGTTGTCCCATTTGAGACTTACTTTGATTGTCTTAATGAATCAATAGTTAGCTGGGTTGATTTTTGGCCTTTTTTAAAGTATAAAATACAGACTACTTCTGTTGCCGAACTTAGCCAGATTTATCAGATGTCTGAAGGGTTAGAATATCGTCTTAAAGAATATATTAATGGCGCGACAGGTCTTGATGATTTTATTAAAAAAATAAAAAGTAAAAGATATACACGGACTAGATTGCAGCGTTTATGTGTTTATTTACTTTTAAATTTAACACAGCAAGAGGTTCAGACTGTTTGGGAAAACCCTTATTTGCGAATATTGGGTTTTAATTCAATTGGTCAGCAATTTTTGAAACAACAAAAAAAGATAATTAATAAGCCGTTAATTACAAATGTTAATCAAAAAAACACAAAATTAATGGACGTAGATATAAAAGCTGGTTTGGTTTATTCAAATGCGGTGCATGATTCTCAAGATTTTTATAGAAAACCAATTGTAATTGATTAAGGAGTGAGATGGAATAATGAAGACTAAGGAAGATTGGATTAATGAATTAGGCTTGATAGCACATCCAGAAGGAGGCTTTTATCAACGTACAGAAGAAAGTAAAAAAATGTATGCAGTCGAAAGCGACAAAAACCGTCATTTGTATACGAGTATTTATTTTTTACTGACACCTGATAGTCCTTCGCATTTTCATCGATTAATTGCTGATGAAATCTGGTATTTTCATGAAGGACAGACATTAACGGTTCACTGTATCTATCCGGATGGACAGTATGCTGAAGTTGATTTAGGAAAGGAACAAGGTAATCGTCTTCATTTTGTCGTACCAGCGGGCACAATTTTTGGTTCGACAGTTAAAAGAGGATATGCACTAGTTAGTTGTGCGGTTATTCCTGGATTTGATTTTCAAGATTTTGAATTATTTACACAATCACAGTTATTGGAAAAATATCCGCAACATCAACAAATTATTGAAAAGTTGGCTTATAAAGAATTACCTAATGAAAATTAAGTCTTGAAAAATATCAAAAAAGTATTACACTAGTTATATAACTAGTCGCCCTTTTAGTTTAGTGGTAGAACATCGGATTCGTAACCCGGTAACACCAGTTCAATTCTGGTAGAGGGCATATATTATTTAAGATGGTGCAGGGTGTGAAAAAATTGGAATCAAAAGAAAAAGTAATCGTTCATGCTTTATACAATAGTCTCTCCCTTAACGATGATTCCTATTGTAACTTACCAGACGTATTAGAAAAAGTGTATATCAAACACTAGATGCGACACTCGGTGTCGCGGCATTAATCAATCGATTGACTAATTTTATTTATTTTAATGCTTCTGAGCGAAAATGTTCGTTCACTTCCGAGCAAGATAAATTGATTACAGAATTAGTCTCTATTGGACTGACTGCCGGATTGAATGGAGTTTATCGTTCTTTTTATAGTGATGCTTCTCAATTTTAATACTAGATAAATATTGAATTAAATAAGTACATAATTATTATTTTATCAGTGACGCAAAGAATATTTACGTCACTTTTTTTGTTGCATTGAAGAGTTCCTTGTGAAATTTATAAATGTTATTTCAAGACATGTTAAAGAAGTGGCGATTTGAATTGAATTTTACTCAGCAGGAAATAGGGGATCAATTAAATGTTACCAGACAAATTATTTTAAGTTGGGAATGCGACAAAAGCCCCAATTTAATGACCGTAGTAAAAATTAGTGATATTTACAGAATGTCGATAGGTGATCTTTTAAGTTGTGACACTAAACTATTATTAGGAGCATTTCTTTTATTTTTCTGTACCTTATCAGGTTTTTCGGGTATTCTTTTTTCTGGTTTTATAAAGTTGAATTAAGTAAGATGGATAATGATTTTAGTCAATCTTTTATTTTTATTAAGTTTTCCGTTATTATTTTTTTGTATTACTTATGGGATTCTAAAAAATGGAATGTTAATATTACCTTAAAACAAATATATCTGTCTTGCTTTTATACGCTGGTTGGTTATTATTTATTTAGGATAAATAAGTAAATAGTTTTGTAGGAGGTTTTTATGAACCGTGTTGTAATAGTATCCGCAAAAAGGACACCGATTGGAAAATTTGGAGGCAGTTTGAAAAATGTATCAGCTGCTGATTTAGCAGCTCAAGTCATTGAAGCATCTTTGAAAGAGCTTAATTTGAAACCAGATATTGTAGATGAAGTTATTCTTGGTAATGTATTATCTGCAGGTCATGGTCAGAACATTGCACGGCAAGCCGCTTTAAAGTCTGGAATTCCAGAAACTTCATCTGCATTTACAGTTAATAAAGTATGCGGATCAGGAATGAAATCCGTGATATTGGGTGCACAATCAATAATGCTCGGCGATAATCAAGTAGTGATAGCAGGAGGTACTGAGAATATGAGTCAAGCAAATTTTGTCGTACCAAATCACCGCTTCGGTCAGATGATGGGCAATAGTCAGTTGGTTGATACAATGTTGTCTGATGGCTTGACGGATGCTTTTAGTCATGAACATATGGGGATAACTGCTGAAAATATTGCAGAAAAGTACGGAATAACACGTCAAGAGCAAGATGAATTTGCATTGAATAGTCAAAGAAAAGCACAAGAAGCTATCGAAGCGGGAAGATTTAAAAAAGAGATTGTCCCTATTCTTGTGTCTCAAAGAAGGGGCGAGCCATTAACTATTGCAGCTGATGAATTTCCGCGTTTTAATTCTACCTATGAGGAATTATCCAAATTAAAAGCAGCTTTTAAAGAAGGCGGAAGTGTGACAGCGGGTAATTCTTCCGGTATAAATGATGGTGCAGCAATTCTTATCTTAATGAATGAAATGACTGCTGAAAAATTGAATTTGAGAATACTCGGAACTATTGAAGGTTATGCTTCAGCAGGAGTTTTACCTGAATTAATGGGAACCGGTCCAATTCCTGCTACACAAAAGATATTGAAACAACTTCAATTAAATGTATCTGATTTAGATTTAGTAGAAGGTAATGAGGCCTTTGCTGCTCAATCACTCAGTGTAATAAAAGAGTTAGGGTTGGATGAAGAAAAGACAAATGTTAATGGTGGTGCAATCGCGTTAGGTCATCCAATCGGTGCTAGTGGTGCAAGAATTTTAGTAACTTTGCTACATGAGATGGATAAACAAGAAGCGGAACGTGGACTTGCGACTTTGTGTATCGGCGGAGGGCAGGGTGTTGCGATGGTTATTTCACGATAACAAAAGACACATCGGATGATGTGTCTTTTTATTCTAATCATAAGACTGTTCTATAAATTTTTCAGCGAGTTTGCAAGCTTGCATAATAGATAATCCTTTACCAAGTTCTGCAGTAATAAAAGCAGCCAGATCACCTTGCATCGAGTGTTTATTTTGCTGGTTAAATATTTTATGCGTAAAGAATTGACATTTTTTTCCATCAAATAACACGTGTTGGCTGACAGCAATAGTTGACTTATTTTCGATTTTTAAAATCAGAATAGCTTTAGGTCGGTATATTTTAAAAATTTCTTTAGCAATAAGAGTTAAATCGTTAGAGTCGTGATTAACATTTGGGGAAACTTTAAGTATGTTTAACGCATCCTCATAAGTTAAGATGGAAATAGTCGATAAAGGTATCAGCTTCTCAGCATATTGCATTAGCTCATATGCTGTTAAATCAGTGCTGCTAGAATAATTATAATTTACTGGAGCAGAAATAATATGTTTAGTTTGAGTTTCTAATAAGAGTTCGGTTAATGTGTCAGTCGTCTTAACGGTTGTTAAACAGCCGATATTTATTGCGTCAATTGGTTCAGCAATTAGGACGGTGCTAAATTGTTGCTTAACCAATGATGAATCAAAAGTGTAACTGGATTGTGTGGATCTATCAATTGTAATCAGCTCAGTAATGACTGTAAAACCAAAAACGTCACAGGTCTGAAAAAGTTGTAAATCACGTTGAATTCCTCCAGTACAGTTCGGTAATGAAGCAGACACACTTAGAACTTTGGTAACCATCAGCAGTCCTCCTAAAGAATTGTTATGAAATAAGAAAAGTATAACATATTTCAGTCTAAACATAATTGAAAGAATTGATTCTGTTGCAAAGTTTTCTCAAGGCTAACATTTTAAGTTAAAATTAAGATAAAAAGATAGTTAGGAGATTTTCGATGACTCATTTTAAAGGGAAACAATTTCAACAAGACATTATTATGGTAGCTGTAGGATATTTTACTTAAGATACAACTTGAAGTCTCTGAAATCATGGCTGATCGAGGAATTATTGTTTGTCACACGACTATCTACCGATGAGTACAAGAGTACAGCCAGATTATCTATTGCTTGTGGAAGAAGCAAAATAGGACAGTTGGTGATTCATGGCGGATGGATGAAACTTATATTAAAGTGAAAGAGGATTGGAAGTATTTATACCGTGCTATTGATTCATCTGGCTTAACATTAGACCTTTGGTTATGAAAAAATCGTAAAAGCCAGATTGCATATGTTTTCTTCAAACGATTAATTAAACAATTTGGAGAACCTAGATCGATTGTGATAGATAAAAAGCATCATCACTGACATGTGCACTCAATCAATTAAAATCAGAAGGACTACTTGAATTAACTATTCATAGAACCAGTAAATATTTAATAATATTATTGTGCAAGATCATCGATTCGTTAAGAAATGGTACCGTCGATATCAGTCCTTAAGGACTTCGTCTCGTCCACTACAATTAAAGAAATTTAAATAGTACATGCCTTATATATAAAGTTAGCCAAAGAGACGGAAATCTCTTTGGTTTTTCAGTATGCAACGAGCTTAAACAATTAATAAGAATATCTGCCTAAAAAGAGGACATCAGGAGAAATTGCTTTTTTACTTTTAACTTTGCAACAGAACCAAAGAATTAATTAAAATATATTTATTTATGATTAACTAGAGTTAAAAGATTTTTAGTTTTATCATTCAAAAGATATAGAGTCGTATCTGTAATTTATGATATAATGTTACACAATGAAGGAGGCTTGTAATATGTTAGAGATTTCAAGAGAAGCCGGTTTAATGGTTTTGCAAGAAGAGTCTGAAAAAATTAAAAGGCTCATTAAAAATCAGCATAATTACGAGTGTATTGCGCAGTGCCGTGCATTCGAAGAAGTTATTGATACGCAGATGTTCGGTTATTCAAGGCAGCTTGATTTTGCCCAAAAAATCGGAATTATTACACGAGAAGAAAATCATCAGTTAATTATTAAGTTAGAAACTGAATTAAATGATGTCTATAATAAAGTTTACGATGAACAAAGAGATAAAGAAATCAGTGAAAGGAAGTGACACCTTTGCATAAGCGTGTGAAGAAACGCTTCTATTTAGATTATGCAATTTTGATTCCATATTTGTTTTTATCAATTCTAGGAATCATCATGGTTTATAGCGCGAGCTCAGCGACTTTAGCATCTAAAGGATTAAATCCAAATCAAGATGCCTTAAAGCAAGCAGCCTTTTTTCTATTTGGAGTGATAGCAATTGTCTTTATCTATAAAATGAAGACATCTTATTTTATGCATAAAAACCTTATTATGATAGCTATCTTTATTATAAGTGCTATGCTATTGCTGACAAAGTTCAGTAATTTAGGACAGTCAGGTGGGGGCGCAGATGGTTGGCTCAGCTTAGGTCCGATTACATTACAGCCAATTGAGTTCTTAAAGATTATCATTATTTGGTATTTGTCCTATATTTTATCGAGACGACAAAAATCAATTGAGCATGATTTTAAGCATGCGATAAAAAAACCCATGCTGTTAGTAGGCGGTCTCATAGCCTTGGTTATTATTCAGCCGGATAATGGCGGTGCAGCTATTCTGTTTTTAATTGCTTTAGTTGTCATTTTAGCCAGCGGAATTAATTATATGTACACCTCGCTTTGCTTAATCGGTGGGGTAACTGTGTCATTTTTAGCCATTCAGTTTATCTCTGTTACCGGTGAGTTTTTATTTCCGCAGCGATTTGCCTATGTTTATCAACGGTTCAGAACATTTTCAAATCCGTTTATCGATCCTTTGGGTGATGGACATCAAATGATTAATTCCTATTATGCAATGAGTAATGGTGGTTGGTTTGGACGTGGTATTGGAAATAGTATTCAAAAAAAGGGCTTCTTAAGTGCAGCACAGACAGATTTTATGTTCTCAATTGTTATTGAAGAGTTGGGACTTATTGTGTCATTGATTATTCTAGCTGTCCTTTTATTTTTGATTATTCGAATTTTTTTAGTGGGTATTCGTTCGAAGAACACATTCAATTCATTGATGTGTATAGGTATTGGAGGGATGCTGTTGATCCAGACATTTGTCAATATCGGAGGAATCACAGGTATTATTCCTTTAACCGGTGTGACCTTTCCTTTTTTAAGCCAAGGTGGGTCTAGCTTGATTACATTATCGGTGAGTGTCGGTATAGCCTTGAATATTAGTGCTGACGAAAAAAGAAAAAGTTTTGAGAAACAAAGAGAAATAGCATATCAACAACATTTAGAATTGGAATACACTCAACATCATAGTGATCAAATAAGAAAAAGTTAAAATCTTTTTTTTATAATAATGGGGGAAAAGTAATGAAAAAAGTATTAGTTGCTAACAGAGGCGAGATAGCTATTCGTGTTTTTCGCGCGTGTACAGAACTACATATCGAAACAGTGGGAATCTATGCAGCAGAAGATGACCGTTCTGTTCATCGTTTTAAAGCAGACGAAGCTTATTTAGTCGGATCAGGGAAAAAGCCGATTGATGCCTATTTAGATATAGAAGATATTATTCGAATCGCAAAAATGAGTGGTTCTGATGCCATACATCCTGGTTATGGGTTTTTATCAGAAAATATCGATTTCGCAAGACGTTGTGAAGAAGAGGGATTGACGTTTATCGGTCCTACGCTGCATCATTTGGATATTTTCGGGGATAAGATTAAAGCTAAGGAAGCGGCGATTTCAGCAGGTGTTCAATCAATTCCTGGAACTGATGGTCCTGTTGCATCAGTGGCGGAGGTTTTAGACTTTGGTGCTGAACATGGTTATCCAGTTATGATTAAGGCTGCACTAGGTGGTGGTGGACGCGGTATGCGTGTTGCTCACAATCCTGAAGAAGCAGCTGAAGGATATGAACGTGCTAAAAGCGAAGCTAAAGCAGCTTTTGGTAGTGATGAAGTCTATGTGGAAAGATACATTTCAAATCCTAAGCATATTGAAGTTCAAATTCTTGGTGATATGCATGGCAATATAGTCCATTTATTTGAACGTGATTGTTCGGTACAACGCCGTCATCAAAAAGTTGTTGAAGTTGCACCATGTGTGTCGATGAGTGAATCGCAGCGTGAGGAAATATGTCAAGCAGCAGTTAAATTGATGAAACATGTCAACTACATTAATGCAGGGACCGTAGAATTTTTAGTAGAAGGCAATAAATTTTATTTTATTGAGGTAAACCCTCGTGTACAGGTAGAGCATACGATTACTGAACTGATTACTGATGTGGATATTGTTATGTCACAACTACAAATTGCAATGGGGATGGATTTGCATGCAGAAATTGGAATCCCACAACAAAAAAATATTGTAATACATGGTTATGCGATTCAATGTCGGATAACAACTGAAGATCCGTTGAACGGCTTCTTGCCTGATATTGGTAAAATTGATACATACCGTTCGCCAGGTGGTTACGGTATTCGCTTGGATGTGGGTAACGCATTTTCTGGTGCTGTGGTTACACCTTATTTTGACTCTTTATTAGTGAAAGTCTGTACACATGCATTGACATTTGAATTAACAATTCAAAAAATGCTTCGTGCTTTAAAAGAGTTTAGAATTCGCGGAGTTAAGACAAATATCCCGTTTTTAGCTAATGTTATTTCGCATTCGGAATTTACTTCTGGTAAAGCTATTACCACATTTATCGATAATACACCCGAATTATTTAATTTTCCACGAGTCCGTGATCGTGGAAATAAAACAATGAAATATATTGCAGAAATAACAGTTAACGGATTTCCTGGTGTTGAAAAGACAAAGAAGAAATATCTAAAAGAAGCAAGGCTACCAAAAGAAATTGTAAAAAATAATGCGATAATTACTCCCAAAATGTTGTTAGACCAAAAGGGGCCTCAAGCTGTTATTGATTTTATTAATCAAAAAGAAGAAGTGTTGATGACTGATACAACATTTAGAGATGCACACCAAAGTCTACTTGCAACTCGAGTTCGTACAACCGATTTTAAAAAGATTGCTGAACAAACGAGTCAAGGAATACCTGAGTTGTTTTCAGCCGAGGTTTGGGGTGGTGCTACTTTTGATGTTGCCTATCGTTTCTTGAATGAGGATCCATGGGTAAGACTGAAAAAATTACGTAAATTAATGCCTAATACTCTATTTCAAATGTTGTTCAGAGGGTCTAATGCTGTTGGATATCAAAATTATCCTGACAATGTCTTAAGAGAATTTATTAACAAAGCGGCGAAAGAAGGCGTTGATGTTTTCCGAATTTTTGACAGTCTAAACTGGTTGCCTCAGATGGAGAAGTCGATTCAATATGTTAGAGATGCAGGTAAAATTGCAGAAGGGACTATCTGTTATACAGGTGATGTGTTGGATCCAAATCAAACGAAATACAATATGACATATTATAAAAAAATGGCAAAAGATTTGGAAAATATGGGATCACAGATTATTGCAATTAAAGATATGGCTGGTTTGCTTCAGCCTCAAGCAGCATATCACTTGATTACAGCGCTAAAAGAAACTGTCTCTGTTCCAATCCATTTACATACTCATGATACAGCAGGAAATGGTGTTATCACATATTCTGCAGCTACTAAAGCGGGTGTTGATATTGTTGATGTAGCTATGAGCGCTATGAGCGGGGCAACTAGTCAACCAAGTATGAGTAGTTTGTATTATGCTCTAAAAAATGGCGATCGAACACCAAATATCAATATTGATAATGTTCAGCAGATTAATCACTATTGGGAAGATGTGCGCACATTTTATGCACCTTTTGAGAATGGAATCAGTGCAGCACAAACGGAAGTCTATGCTCATGAAATGCCGGGAGGTCAGTATTCAAACTTGCAGCAACAAGCAAAAGCAGTCGGCTTAGAGGCTAAGTGGGATAAAGTCAAAGTAATGTATGCTGTAGTTAATCAAATGTTTGGCGATATCGTTAAAGTTACACCGTCTTCTAAAGTAGTTGGCGATATGGCGCTTTTTATGGTACAAAACGAATTATCAGAAGATGACATATATGAAAAAGGTCGTACTCTAAATTATCCGGAGTCAGTTATTAATTTCTTTGAAGGAAATCTTGGTCAACCTACGGGAGGATTTCCCCCTAAGCTGAAAGAAATCATCTTAAACGGGCGCGAGTCAATTGACGTTCGACCTGGCAGTTTAACACCACCCGTTGATTTTTCTGTCGTAAAGGCAGAATTAAGCGAGTTGATTCATTATGAACCAACAGAATTGGATGTGATCAGTTATATCATGTATCCACAAGTTTTCTTGGATTATGTGAAAATGCACGATAGATTTGGTGATGTCGAATTGTTGGATACATTAACATTCTTCCAAGGAATGCGTGAAGGTGAAACAGTGGAAGTAAGGATTGAAAAAGGGAAAACATTGATTATTACGCTGGATGAAATCGGTCGCTCTGATATCGAAGGTAATCGTACCTTATTCTTTAATTTAAACGGGCAGCGTCGTGAAATAACCGTTAAAGATCAACAAGTAAAAACGCAGGTAGTTTTAAAAGAGAAAGCAGAACCAACAAATAAAAATCATATTGGTGCCACAATGCCTGGCTCAGTATTAGATGTTCTAGTTAATGTTGGTGATGAAGTCGTTGAGGGACAACCCTTACTGATTACTGAAGCAATGAAAATGGAAACAACAATTAACGCAAGTCGCACTGGACACGTTAAAAGGATTCATGTTGTTTCAGGTGAAGCCATCCAATCGGGTGACTTATTAATTGAATTAAGTATATAATTCTAACTGAAGGTGGTGGAGAAGCATGAAACGTTTTTGGCAGTTTGTTATCTGTTTTAGTATTGTGATTGTTGTAGTGTATATGAAACCCGTGCTTGCTTCTCGTAATACACCTCCAGTAAAGAATAAATTAGACGTTATTGAAGAATCCTATAAACCAGCTAACATGCTACATAATGAATTAAATGCAAGTGGGATGGCATTGGAAATTGGAACACCTGAAGCTGATTGGTTGAAAGAACACCCAAATCCTACAAAAACTTATCAATCAGCATTTGATATAAAATGGTTGGTTTATGGAAGTTCTTTGACAGACTTTTATCAAGTAGGAATTTCGAAGGGTAAAGTATCGAATATTTTTATTTTGGGAAATCACTTAGATACGGATCCATTCCGTATCGATATGAATTTAGCTGATTTATCAGAAATTACAACAATTTTTTCGACATTTAAAATTAATTTTGATAATAAAATATATCGGATGGAATTAACAGAAGATGATATGAATTATCGTCCGTTAGTATCGTTCAATAATGGAACTTTTGCTATGCTCCATTTAAATCAGACAACAGGTCAATTAATATCGATTCGTTACTTAGATAAGGAAACTTTACTAAAATTAGCTCCTTATCCATTTGATGGTATAAATAAATACGAACCACAGCTTTCGGATGCAATTGATTGGAAAGTAATTAATGAAGATAATCGGCAACAAACACTGCAATTATTGAATTTATTGAGATCACGTGACCATAGGTTGCAATATACGTTCGATGAACATTTGCAAAGTGAAACAACAAAATCTTTAGATAGTTTTCTTGAGAAACCTGAGAGTGTTTTAGATGACGAACAAAACTTAATTTGGGCGGATTACCAAACAAAGCTATCACAGTCGGATATTATTAATTTTAATGAGGATATGATGAATCGTTTAATTAAAGAAGCTGGGTTTAATAAAAAAAATACACATGGCTTATATTATCAACCGGCTACAGATATTCCATTTATGGTTAGTTCTTTATATGGCAGTCGTTCTTATCATGAAGAGTTGTTGCATACGAAAGATAAATATATCGGTATTTCTTTTCAAAAGAATAGTATGCTGATGTTTTTCAGTAAACAGACACCAGTTGAGACCGTAAAAACTGAAGAAAGTAGTGAATAAAGCAGTGATAATAAATGAAGAATTATTTAAATTAGAAGATTGTGTTTTTTGTCTTAAAGATAAATTGTTAAGCAGTTCAACTGTGAAAAGCTACTTAAATCATGAACGTGCACTCCGAGAAGATCTTGAAGTTGAAGCATTAATTTCACAATTTCAAGAAGCTAAATCAGTATTTGAGCGTATTGAACCGTATGGTAATTATGCACCGGGATTTAGAGAAGCCAGACGGAAATTACGTAAAGAAAAAAGAGCATTGGATACGAACCCGACAGTATTAGTCTATAAACAATCAGAAACAGAATTACAAAATGTGCTAGATTATCTAGCATTGGATATTTCAAAAAGTATCTCTGAGAAAATAAAAGTTGATGCTGGCAATCCATTTTTCGAGTTTGCGAGCAGAGGTTGTGGAGGTGGATGTCATGGTAAATAACAAAATCACAAATGACTTTCAAATTAATCCAAGACGTGGTTTAATTATTTGGGTTTATAGTTTTAAGCAATTAAAGCAGCTGAAACGTTTCGGGTATGTCCATTACGTTTCCCGAAAAATGAAATACGTTTTAATATATGTTGATGAGACAGACGTTCATTCAATCCAAAATAAGTTGGAAAAACTCTTTTTTGTTCGACGAGTTGATAAGTCTCTTAGGCCTGATATTAATATGGATTTTAATAACCGATTGGGAAATAAAGATTTCTCAAACGTAGAGGAACCATTGGAATTTGAAGAACAAAAAACGAAAATCAGATTAGCTGACTATACTGATTAATTATACTTTATTCGATAAAGGAAGAAGGAACTTGTTAATGAGAGTTATCGCTGGAGAATTCAAAGGTCGTAAATTACATTCATTATCTGGAGATAACACACGACCAACAAGTGATAAAATTAAAGGGTCGATATTTAATATTATCGGTCCTTATTTTGATGATGCCATTGTTTTAGATTTATATAGTGGTAGCGGTAATTTAGCGATTGAAGCTGTATCTCGCGGATGCGCTAAAGCATATTGTTTTGATAATCATTTTAAAGCTATCCAAGTTATAAAAGAAAATACATTATTGACTAAATCAGCTGAAAAGTTTGTTGTTACAAAGATGGATGCGGATAAGGCAATACCATGGTTGAGTGTCAAGGCCCTTAAGTTTGATTTAGTCTTTTTAGATCCGCCATACGCAAAACAAAAAATAGAAATACAGCTGCGTGAAATGTTATCTGGCAGTTTAATTAATTCAGACGCGCGTGTCGTGTGTGAAGTTGATAAAAAGTTTGACTTACCGGATCAAATCGGTAGTTTAACAAAAATTAGAGAGCAAGCATACAGTTTGACTAAGATTGTAATCTATCGAAATAGTGGTGAATAATATGAAAAAAAGAAAAGCGATTTTTGCGGGCAGTTTTGATCCGTTTACCAATGGACATCTCAATACTGTTGAACGAGCAAGCCAAATGTTTGATGAAATAATTATTTGTATTGGTACAAATACTAGTAAACAAGCTTTTTTCACATCAACGGAAAAAAAAAGTCTGATTATTGAGGCAACAAAGTGCTTTGATAATGTGACTGTATACGTCAATGATGATGAATTAACTGTTGCAATTGCCAAAAAGTTTGAAGCATCTTTTTTAGTTAGAGGGATTAGAAACAGCCAAGATTTTGAATATGAAAAAAATATAGCATTTATGAATAGTCAGATGGCAGCTGAAATTGATACGGTATTTCTTTTAGCAGATGAAAAATACAGCAGTATCAGTTCGTCAATGATTAAAGAAATTGCAAAATTTAATGGAGATATCTCTAAGTTTGTTCCATGTAATGTACGAGAAGCGATGGATAAAAAACTAAGAAAAAGTTAGAAGGTGTCTAGTGAAAAAGTTTAAACAAAAAAAATTCCTGCAATACTTTCTGTTGGGTGTTATCTTGTTAGTAGCAGCCTGTACCGTTATACCAGTACCTTATTACTTAGAAATGCCTGGTACCGCCGAGTCACTCAAGGATTATATGTCTGTGAACGGAAAACGGGATAAGTTAAACGGTGAATTTTTAATGACTACTGTGGGAATTAGACAAGCTACAGTTGCTAACTATTTAATGCAGCCATTTGTAAAAAATACAGATCTTGTACCTAAAAAAGATTTAATCGGTGACAACAGTTACAAGGAATACGAAGAAATTCAAATGATTGATATGAAGAATTCCCAAATTCAAGCGATGGAAGTAGCTTTAACAAAAGCAGATAAAACGTATACTATTACTAATGAAGGTGTGTATGTCTTAAATGTAATTAAAGAATCTCCGTTTACTCGCAAATTAAAAACCGGGGATATTATTATAGCAATCGACGGTCAAAAAGGTGAAACTTCAAAGGATTTAATTAATCTATTAAAAGATAAAAAGGTTGGTTCGGAAGTTACAGTGACATTTAAAAATTTCTCTGGAAAAACGGCTGATACTAAGGGTAAATTGATAAAATTACCAAATACGAAACGATCAGGTATCGGTGTGACACTAATTGATAAAATTGATATTAAAACCGCAGATAAGATTTCTTTTAATTTAGAGGAAGTTGGTGGTCCATCAGCAGGTTTAATGTTTTCTTTGGAATTATATGCTATGTTAAGTCAAAAAGAATTGACAAAAGGTCATATCATTGCCGGCACTGGAACAATCTCTTCGGATGGAGCAGTGGGTCCGATTGGAGGCATTGATAAGAAAGTCGTTGCTGCAGAGAAAGCCGGTGCCGAGTTCTTTTTTGCACCTGATGATGAATTAACTAAGGAAGAAAAAAAAGAACAACCGAATTGGAAATCAAATTATCAAGAAGCTGTTGAAAGTGCTAAACGAAACAAATTAACGTTGCAGGTTATTCCTGTTAAAACTTTCGATGACGCAGTCAAATTTCTAAATAATTTACCTTAAAAATCTAGTGGAAACTAGATTTTTTTTTGTATTTTATAGTTAGGGAGGTTAGCGAATGAAGAAGCAGAAAAAAGGAATAAAGTATAAACATAATTTGCAAAAAGTATTACTTACTATTTTTCTAATGTTATTCGTACTTGGTTTCATTCTTTTTAGATACTTAAAACATCCGGTAAATGATAATCAAATAGTAAGCAACGTGAGCATGACAAAGGCGGATACAGAAAAAACAATAAATTCTGATAGTAAATCCGGGGATACAGAGCAGCGTAAAGCGCAAAATAAACAGTCTGAGACATGGAAAATAGATGTGAAAGGGGCCGTTAAAAATCCAGGTATCTATATAGTAGACAGTTCAATGCGTGTTATTGATGCTGTAGAAGCTGCAGGTGGGTATATTGCAGAAAGTGACCAGAATAAAATTAATAATGCTGAAAAAGTGATGGATCAAATGGTTATTTATGTTCCCAAAAAAGGCGAGGAGACTGATTTAAATATACCGATGTCAAATACTGCTACTTCCGGAAATGTGGGATCGAATAATGGTACTGCGCAAGTAAATTTAAATACTGCCACTTTAGCAGAGTTAATGACTTTAAAAGGAGTCGGTCAAAAGAAAGCTGAGGCTATTCTTCAGTACCGTGATGAGAATGGTCGGTTCGAACAAATTGAGGATTTAAAAAAAGTGAAAGGAATCGGCGAAAAAACATTTGAAAGTCTCAGTCAATCGATTAGAATATAAAGTAATCAATGACAGAGAGAAGGAATAGTATGACATTTGAACGAATACCTTGGAATCAATATTTTATGGCTCAGAGTTTATTATTGTCTTTAAGAAGTACTTGTACAAGATTAGCAGTTGGAGCGACAATTGTTAGAGATAAGCGCATAATTGCCGGTGGATATAACGGATCTGTGAGTGGGGACGTTCATTGTATCGATGAAGGCTGTTATTTAGTAGATGGACATTGTGTAAGGACAATACATGCTGAAATGAATGCAATTTTACAGTGTGCAAAATTTGGTGTGAAAACAGATGGTGCGGAGATATATGTGACTCATTTTCCTTGTCTGCAATGTACAAAGATGATTATTCAAGCTGGTATAAAAAAAATATACTACCTTAAAGACTACCGTAATGATGATTACGCAGTTCGTTTGATTCAACAAGCTGGCGTTACTGTTGAACAAGTCAGGCTTTCAAAAAAATATTTTGCTGAAATAGAATTTGGAGATGAGATGGAAGACTTATATTAGAAAACTAGGTAATTACTTTTTTTTCCCGGTTATGTGCTATCAATTAGCATTTATATACGGTTTTAAAAACTGGTCTGCTGCATTAGTTATTGGTTTGCTTATTATATTAAGAAGTATAGTTTTAAACGATAAGATAATTTTTGTAACTGTTATTATTTTTGGTATCAGTGGCCTGATATTCGGAACTTTAAAACCAAATACGTTAATTTATTCTGAACGTCCCTTTGCAGAAAAAATCCTTGTTTTACCAGATACGATTGAGGTAAAGGGAGATTACGCATCATTTACGGGAGTGATTATCGGTCAAAAATGGTCACATAAAAGATTTAAAGCTGGTTATGTAATATCATCAAAGCAAGAAGCAGAATTTATAAGAAGTATCTATCGACCGTTAACTGCTGATGCAATAGGGAATTATACAGAGATAGATACTGCCAGAAATTTGCATAGCTTTGATCAAGCTGATTACTATAAGTCAAAACGTTATCTGGGAAAAATTCAACTTACCCGACTGAAATTTAGGCAAGAGTATCAACCGAGTATGGTTAACATTTCTTTACATGTTAGAGTACTTCGAAAGAGAGCTTTGCTCTATTGCTCAAAAAAAATGCCTAGATTATCAAGTTATTTTTTTAAGGTATTCTTTTTGGGATATCAGGATAGTGATGAAAAAGAAATAATGAAAAATTGGAAAAAATTGGGAATTTTACATATTTTCAGTCTTTCTGGAATGCATATTTTTTTCTTCATAGTTATCTTTAGATATATTTTGTTAAGGCTAGGGACTTTACTTGAAGTAGAATTCTTCTTGGAAATAATTTTTATCATCTGTTTATGTTTAATTACCGGATCCGCCGTTGGTATGTTACGGGCTGGTATGCAATCTATTTTTAATCGAGGTAGTTTACTAATAAAATATAAATTATCTGCACTAGATATTTGGTCTTTAACTTTGATGGTACATTCATTATTTAATCCTTTTATTTTACTAACGATTGGCGGTCAACTCTCTTACTATTTATCTTTTTGTATCATTATCATTCAGCCAGTCTTATTAAAATGTAAGGATACATTTAGTCGATTTATTTTATTTGATGCATTATTATGTTTTTTGTCATTACCAATAATTTGGTTCTATTTTTACGAATGGAATGTATTAACAGTAATTTTTAGTTTGGTCTTCGCAAATCTTATTCTTTATATTTTTATGCCGCTGCTTTTAGCAAGCAGTATCTTAAGTTTGTTTTTTGGACCTGGTATCTTTCTTTTTTGTGAGGTTATGTTAAAATTACTAGAAAAAATCAGTGCTTTCTTAGCAAATATAGATCTGTTTCAAATAATCGTTGGCAGACCGCCAATAATCATTGTTATATTATTAATAATTTGCCAGTTCTTTTTGATTTATTTACTTACTCAGAAAGAAGTTTCAATAATATTAGGTATTTACATTAGTTTATGTTTTATTTTACTGGCCAACTTTAAGTGGTTTAATCCATTTGGTATAACAGCTTTTGTAGATGTCGGTCAAGGTGATGCAATTTTTATTAAAGAACCGTTTAATGGGCCTTCTTATCTAATAGATACTGGCGGTCAGAAGCTATTTCGACAAAAAGAAAGTTGGCGTCGTTCTAAACAAATGGGGTATGCAAGTGACTATCATTTGGTTCCCTTTATAAAAAGTCAGGGAACAAGTAAAATTGATAAAATATTTATTACACATGCTCATGAAGATCATTTTGGTGATTTGGAAAATATTGCTACTCAGTTTTCTGTTCAGCAGCTGATAACGACAACTGGTGCAGCTAAGCAATCAAATTTTTCGAATATTCTTAAAAAAATATCATTTAAAACATTAAATACGGTTGAAGATAATTATTTTTTTAAGTCTAACTATGTCACTTTTAGGAGTTTGAGTCCAAAAAAATCAGGAGATGGTGGAAATAATGATTCATTGGTTTTAAGTGTAGAATTATCTAAAACAAAGATATTACTTATGGGTGACCTTGAATCAGATGGAGAAGAGTGGCTGCTACATCGCTATAGGGAGAATATATTAAAATGTGATATACTGAAACTAGGTCATCATGGAAGTAAGACTTCTAGCAGTATTGAATTTTTAGCGAAGACAATGCCTGACTATGCGGTAGCATCTTGCGGAGTTGAAAATCGTTATGGTCATCCCTCGCCTGAGGTAATACGGAGAGTACAAGCACGAAATATTCACTTATTCCGAACTGACTTGGATGGAATGGTTTATTTTAAATGGACCGGTTATCAAAATAATAAAATAATGATGAAGAAAATGTTAAATAAGAAGTAGTTAAAAAAGGGGATATGGCATTGAATTTGCAAAAAATATTAGCTGATATAAATAAGAAGAAGTTCTCATCTGTCTATGTTTTACAGGGGACAGAGAGTTTTCTAATAAATGAGTTTATGACAACATTAAAAAAGAATGCTTTAATACCTGATGAGGAAGAATTCAATTATATTAATTTTAATATGTATGAAACAGAATTGGGGTTGGCTATAGAGGAAGCAGAGATGATGCCGTTTTTTGGCGATTATAAGGTAATCAGTATAGATCATCCGTATTTTTTTACAGGTGAGAAGAAAAAGTCTGAATTAATTCATAACATAGATTTACTGGTTAATTATTTAAATAATCCTTCATCTACATCAATTCTTGTTTTTTTTGCACCTTATGAAAAATTTGATGAACGAAAGAAAATTGTTAAATTATTAAAGAAAGAAGCAGTAATTGTCGATGTATCACCATTAAATGAAGGGCAAACGAGAAAGTTTGTACTAGAATACATCGAGAATGCAGGTTATACAATACAACCAAAATCGTTTGATCGACTTTGTTACTTATGCGATATGAATTTATCAAGAATAATGAACGAATTAGAAAAACTATTCCTTTATTCGTTGGAAACAAAAGAAATAGCGATGAAGGCAGTTGTTGAGCTCGTTCCAAAGTCTTTAGAACATAATATTTTTGATATGACGAAATTTGTTATGACAGGAAAGAAAGCAGAAGCCATGATACTTTATGAAGATCTTTTAAAACAAGGTGAAGAAACTATTAAAATTAATGCTATTTTAATCAGCCAATTTCGTCTGTATTTACAAGTGAAGTTGTTACAATCAATACAGTATCAACAAAGTAATATGGTAGATATGTTAAAGGTTCATCCCTATAGAATTAAGCTGGCTTGCGGTGAAGTGAAGAAGTATGATGTGAATGAGTTGGGGAAGATTTTCGATGAATTGGTTGAAAATGATTTAAAATTAAAGACAGGTTTTATGGATAAAAAAATGCTGTTTGAATTATTTATTCTGTCAACATAAAAAAATAAAACTTGATGACTACTAATCAAAGGATAAGTATCATCAAGTTTTTTTTATTTTGCTAATTTTTTTGCTAGACGAGATTTTTCACGGTTAGCTTTGTTTGTATGGATAAGACCTTTAGCAGAAGCCATATCGATTTCGCGAGTAGCTGCAACTAATAAATCTTTAGCATTTTCATCGTTAGACTCAACTGCTGCTTCATATTTTTTCATGGCAGTACGCATAGTGCTTAATTTAGCTGAGTTAGCTTCGTTAGATTTTGCAGCTGTACGTACACGTTTGATAGCTGATTCAATGTTTGGCATTTTAAATTCACCTCCGACTTAGAGTTTATATTTGAAATTTTCAAATATAATTTAACATTCTCATTATACAGAAAGCCGTTTAAGTTTGCAATAATTAATATAAGAATGAGGAATAAAATTAGTCATCTTTATTTAATAGTCTGTAACATCCGTAAACCATTTAGTATGACTAAAATTGTACTACCTTCATGTCCGATAACGCCTAAAGGAAGATTAACAATTCCGGCAAAGTTCGAAATAATTAAACACGCAATCACAGTAAATGAAAATGCAATATTTTGTTTGACAATTCTTTTTAGCTTTTTGGATAATTTATGACTATACGATAAACGGATAAGCGAGTTTTTTATTAATACAACATCTGCAATATCGATTGCGACATCTGTTCCTTGTCCCATTGCTACACCAATTGAGGCATTTGCTAAGGCTGGCGCATCGTTAATACCATCACCAACCATGATATTTTCACCTAAGTTATTCTTTTGCTGCTTGATAAAAGTAGTTTTATCTTCAGGTAAACAACCAGCTACGACGTTGTCAAGATGTAGACTTTTAGCAATAGCATGAGCTGTTTTTTCATTATCACCAGTTAACATAGTAGTTACCACACCTGATTTGTTGAAATAATCAATTGTTTCCAACGCCCCATCTTTAGGTAAATCAAGTAATGCCAAGTATCCGACAATGGTATCATTTTTTGAGATAAAGATTACAGTTTTCCCTTCAGTTTGCCATTTGTTTTGTTGGGTTAAAATATCATGTGAAACGGGTTGTGTGGTAACAAATGCAGGTTTTCCAACTCGCCAAACATCATCATTATCTGTGGCTTGCATGCCACAGCCATCAATTTCTTCAACAAGTATTTTGGAATCATATGACTGATTGGTTGGATAATGGTTAAGAATAGCTGCAGCTAATGGATGAGTTGAATTACTTTCAAGTGTAATCAGCATATTTAATGTGTCTTCTTTTGGATTATTAATAAAACAGTCATCCGTTACTTGGGGTGTACCATTAGTTAGTGTTCCCGTTTTATCAAAAGTAATAGCTTTAATATCTGCTAAAGATTCTAGATAAATTCCTCCTTTAAAGAGAATGCCATTTCTGGCGCCATTTGAAATGGCGGCTAAAGTTGCTGGTGTAGCTGAAGCTACTAAGGCACAAGGCGAAGCTACAACTAATAGTACCATGCCACGATAAAAACTTTCCTCGAATGACCAAGAAAGTAAGAAATACGGAAGAATAATGGCCAAAGGTACTATAATTAAGATGACTTTAACATATACATTTTCAAAACGACTTAAAAAACTAGCCGTCTGAGATGGAGTGTTTTGAGCTTCTTCGACCAATTTAATTATTTTACTAAAAAGTGTATCATTAGAAATTTTTGTAACAATCATTTGAAAAGCATGTCCAGCATTAATTGTACCACCAAAAATAGCGTCATTCATCTGTTTATCAACAGGAATAGATTCACCTGTAATACTAGCTTCATCAATTGTTGCAAAATTAGTAATTAAGTCACCATCAATTGGAACATTTGCTCCTTTTGGTACTAATACAATATCACCAATAGCAAGATCTTGTACGGGAACCTCTATAGTTTCACCTGTTTCATTGACTTTGATAGCTGTTTCAGGTTGAATTTTAATCAGTGCTTCAATTTCTTTTTTGCTTTGGTTTGTTGTCATTTCTTCTAATGCACCGCTTAAAGAGAAAATAAAAGTAAGCATAATTCCTTCAAAATAATACTGAATCAGACAAGCACCAATAGCAGCTAAAGCCATTAACAGGTCGACATTCAGGTGACGATCTTCAATTGTATCAAGTATACCGTCCTTTGTTTGTTCAAAACCACCAATAAGCATACCGCTGATAAAAATAATAGGATACCAACTAATTTGCTGTTGTTGTATTATATAACCGATAATCATCATTACTCCGCAGATAATAGTTGTCCACATACTGACGGGTAATTGTTTTATTTTAGTCATGTCTATCCCTCCTCAAAGTGAGTATATCATAAAGGTAGACAGATTGTAATGATTATAATCTAGTTGGAAACGATAGTCATTATCAATGAGAATGATAAAGGGAAATCCTTATTAAATAAGGATTTCCCTTTAAGTTGATTTTAAATATAATTCTCAATTAGATAGATGTAGCTAACCAGTAAATGATTAAGATAATACCGAGTATAATGCGATACCAGCCAAAAGCTTTAAAATCATTTTTCTTAATGTATCCCATTAAGAACTTAATAGCTAAAATCGATACAACAAATGCAACGATACTTCCAATCAATAGTAAAATAATTTCGGTTGATCCGAACGAATTACCACGATAAACAAATTTAAAGATTTTTAGAGCACTTGCTCCAAACATTACTGGGATGCCTAAAAAGAAGGTAAACTCGGCAGCAACGAATCTTGAGCAACCAAATATAATGGCTCCGATGATTGTCGCTCCAGAGCGAGATGTTCCTGGTATCAGTGCCAAGACTTGGAAAAGTCCGATAATAAAAGCTATGCGGTAGGTTAGTCCATTTAGTGTTGTAGTAGTAGGTAATCTGTTTTTATTATGGTTTTCTACAACTATAAAAAGTATCCCGTATAAAATTAACATTAGTGCAACAGGAAGAAATTTATGAAAGTGATCTTCTAGAAAATCATCAAGTAATGGACCAGCAATTATTGCAGGAATACATGCAACAACTACTTTGAACCATAAAGTCCATGTATCGCCTCTTTCTTGTTTAGTTTTTGATTTGAAGGCGAAGGGATTTAGTTTTTGAAAGTAGAGAACAACGACGGCCATGATGGCACCTAGTTGGATAACGACATTAAACATTTCTTTAAAGGCATCCGAGGCATTTAGTTTAATGAATTCATCTACTAAAATTAAATGTCCCGTACTGCTGATTGGTAACCACTCAGTGATGCCTTCAACAATACCTAAAATAATAACTTTTAAAATATTAATAAAATCCATGAGAACAACCTTTCTTAACAAATAATAAATAATACTTTAAAGTATACCTTAATTACATTTAAAATTAAATACTTCTTTGGTTGTAAACAGTAACAGACATATGGTATAACTTAATTAAAGTATATTTTATAGGAATGGAGTGCAGCTAATATGTTTGGATTTTTCAAGAAAAATAAAAAGGAAACCCCAGAAACAGTAATAAATAATGAGGTCTATGCAGTCGCAAAGGGTAAATTAATTTCAATTACTGAAGTAAAAGATCCAGTCTTTTCTGAAAAAATGATGGGAGATGGCTATGCCGTTATCCCTAATAATGGTAAGGTTTATTCACCGGTTGAGGGTGAAGTTCTAAACGTGTTTCCTACAAAACACGCAATAGGTCTAAAAATGACAAATGGTGTTGAAGTCTTACTTCATATGGGGATAAACACGGTTGAATTGGAAGGTGAACCTTTTACAATTCACGTTAAAGAAGGCGACAGAGTGACTAAAGATACACAGCTTGCAGATGTTGATTTAGCTGCTTTAGCTGAAGCTGAAAAAGATAATGATTTAATTATTATTTTTACTAGTGGAAATGAATCTCTAAAAATTGCGAAGTATGGTGCTGTTGAGCCTAAAGAACCGGTAGGTAAGGCTGAACTAAAATAATATAAAAAAAGCTGCCTTTAAAAAGGTAGCTTTTTTTATAATTGATTATCAGTTTTATTTTTAATGAAGCGTGTTAAATTTGGAATGAAAAAAATAAAGATAAACAATAAAATTATTTTTGTTACTTTCAGTGGTTGTAAAGTATTTAGGTTAGCGGTTTTGTAACTATAATCATGAAACATTTCGCTTAAAGATGCAGAATGCAGTAATTTTGTCGTGATAAATAAAATTGTAAACATGATAACTTGCTGCAGAATCGAGCCAATATTATTCAACCGATATTTGACTATTAAACGATAATCTTTAGGTAATTTAGGATTACTGTATGCAACTTCATTTAACTGCTGATTTAATTCTGTACTAATTACAGTTAGAAAGAATACGCCAATGTAAAAGGTCTGGGTAACTGCTAAAAAGAGTAAACTAATTGTTAAAAAGGTAGCGACGTAATGATGTAGTTGTCGCGAAGAAACAAGGCGTATGTAAATTTTTTTGATAAGTGGTGTGACGATAATTGCTATTAAGTAGATAAAATAAACCAGATAAAAGGCTTTTGAGCCGTGATAAAGTAATTGATAAAAAGTGCAGAAAACTAAAATGAAATTTGTTAGCATCCCTTTATAAATAATAGCACTGATAAATTGTAATGACAGGATACGATTCTTTTTGATGTACACAATATAAAATAAATAAATCAGTGAGATTGATAATAAAAACAGCAAGATAGGAAAAATAATTTGTCCAATATCAACTTTTTTGGCACTTTTTAAAATCAAAATAGATAAAAAGCCTGTGACAAAAAGAAAAATAGTTTCAATTATTGAATAATTAGGATAAGGAATTGATTCTTTAAGATGATACTTTGGATAGGTAGTTAAGACTAAGGTTAAGAGTGCGATATTGATACCTAAAAAAATAAAGGACAAGCCCAAATTATGCTGGTCAAGTTTTAGAATAAGAAAGACTAGTAAGAAGGCGTAAATGAGTGAAAAAATTTGTTCTTTTCCAGTCGAGTGAAAGTTATTAATGCGTTTTTCGTGAAATTGAATCGTTAAATGACTTGGCATCAATGTTCCTGAGCAGAGGCCAAGGAAACAGCCCGAAATAATCGCAATAATCAAAGAAAAAGCAGAGGCACTGCCGATTTCTGAAATAAAACCTAAGATAGAACCAATCATTCCAAAGGTTAATGATAGTTTTAATAACTTAGTCATTTCAATCGGTTTGAACCGAATCAGAAAAAGTGTGGTTGTTTTAAAACAATAAAACATAATTAGCGGTAAAACATACTTGTCAATCCGTTCGTGTACTAAAAAAAGTTTTGAGAGTATTAATATAGGAAAGATATTCATCCCATTTGTCATTACAAAAGTAATAAAGCGCAATGATACTAGTCTCTTTCTTAATAAATCCGATATCATGTGTAAAACACCTTTCCTTGATATATAGACAATTTTATCATAAAATCAGCTATTGTTATTGTGAAATAGGAATTTTTTTACTATTAATCTGATATCCTTTATAATTAGTGTGACATATTATAGGAGGGATTGTATGATTACAGTAGAACAGATTGTTACAGGAAGTATTGAAGAAAATTGTTATTTGATTTATAGTCAAAAAGCATTACTCGTTGTTGATCCAGGAAATAATGCAGACAAGATTAAATTGGAAATAAAAAAAACAGGTGTTATGCCGAGTGCTATTTTACTCACGCATACCCATTATGATCATATCGGTGCAGTTGAAGATATTAGAAATACATATAGTATCCCAGTTTATGTGAGTCCAATAGAACAAGCGTGGTTATCTGATCCTAAATTAAATTTTTCTGGTTTAATGCATCATTCTGATATGGCTGATATTATTGTTCAACCAGCAGAATATGAGTTCGAAAACTATAAGACCTACACAATTGGTGATTTAACTTTTAAAGTGGTGCCGACTCCAGGTCATTCACCAGGTAGTGTTAGTTTTGTTTTTGATAATTTTGTGGTTACCGGTGATGCACTATTCAGTGGAAGCATTGGTCGTACAGATTTGCCATATGGTGAAAGTCAAACTTTGTTGGAGAGTATTGAAAAGGAACTATTTACTTTGCCAGATGAGATGCGTGCTTATCCAGGTCATCGAGAGCCAACTACAATCGGGAAAGAAAAGAAAACAAATCCATTTTTTAATTAATTAAATCAAGAGACAAAAAGACCTTGTTGCTACTTCAACAAGGTCTTTCTGTGTTTTATAGTTGGGATCGTATATGTGAGTAATAAAATCATATTACTGCTTAATACATACATGCCAACTAATATGGCAATTGGAATGAAAGAAGTAATGAAAGGAATGCCAATCATAATTGCAAGAAGCAAGGATAGGCAAGATAGTATCTTCTCAGCATAATTCTTTTTTCGATCAAAGTGTGCTGTTATGAATACTATGATAAGTTGAACAATAGCATCTATAATAAGCCAAAGGATAATTAGAAACATTCCTAACAATGAGTTTGAAAAGATATTATAAATGATTGAGATACCTAAGATAATACTTAAAAAAGCATGGATTGAATATAAATACTTTATCTCGTGTACATTTAAAATTGATTGAATCGTATAAAAGAAAATAAAGCTTAAAAATCCTTTGAAAATTGCTAACATTCCGATTGCTACGGTTAAATCTTTTAGTGTTTTATCAAAATTCATAAAGGTCAAGATACTAAAAAGTAGCATGCCGATATTTAAAAGATACAGCGTCCAATTTAATCTATCGAACCCCATTAATATACGATAAAATTGTTTTCTCATAGACAGTTCCCCTTCTAAGTCAAAAAGTCAACTTAGATAGTTTATCATGAATTGATCTGAAAGAGTATGGTTATTTTAGATGATCGGTATTATTCCAATTAGTTATTGAGTATAAGTTATCATTTGAATTGAATTCAAGTGTTGTGATACTAGTATTATCAAGAAAACCATTTTTTCTGATATCAGCAGTACAACCCCCAGTCAATGTATGAAGGACGGCTAGTAAAGTTAAACCATGTGCTACGACTAAAATATTCTTATCAGGATTTTCTTTGGAGATAGTGTGAAATACATTTGTCGTTCTCTCAATCAATTCATCGTAGGATTCACCATTAAATTCAACTGGGTTATAAAGTTGAGGGGATTCTACAAGCATTTTAAATTGAGGATGATCCAAGTAGTCAGTCTGATATTTTCCGTCCCAATCACCAAATTTCATTTCACGCAAATTTTCGATTGTTTTAATTATGAGGTTATCCTGTCTTTCCTCAATAATCGCTTTAGCAGTATCTTGAGCTCTTTTTTGAGGACTTGCAATTACTAAGTCGAATTTTATATCTTTTAGTGCTTTTCCAGCCAAGTGAGCTCCCTTGATTCCTTCAGGTAAAAGCGGTGAATCGACGAGGCCTCCTTGAAAAATACCGTCACGATTAAATTCTGTTTTTCCATGTCTTACACAATAAAATGTTGTCATAAACAAATTCCCTTCTCAGTAAAGTATCTAACAATTTTCTATTATAAATCTTTTGCATAATTTATCAAAATAATATAGTAATATTAATGGAAATGAACTTTGTAACTTGCTATTTTATTATTGATACGCTATAATACAAAAGGTTATGTAACTTAAGTATACATGATCAAATACCACATCTCAGGGGATGCGTGGAGTAGTGCTTTATTTATAAAGTTCTTCACACAGTAGAACGTGAGAGAGGAAAATAAAACTATTGGAGGCAACAAAAATGGCAGTAATTTCAATGAAACAGTTACTAGAAGCTGGTGTACACTTTGGTCACCAAACTCGTCGCTGGAACCCAAAAATGAAGAAATACATCTTCACAGAAAGAAACGGAATCTACATTATCGACTTGCAAAAAACAGTTCGTTTAGCAGATGACGCATATAACTACATGAGAAATGTAGCAGAAGAAGGCGGAATCGCTTTATTTGTAGGTACTAAAAAACAAGCTCAAGAAGCAATTAAAGAAGAAGCAACTCGCGCTGGTCAATTCTACGTTAACCACCGTTGGTTAGGTGGAACTTTAACAAACTGGGATACTATCCAAAAACGTATCGCTCGTTTGAAAGAAATCACTAAAATGGAAGAAGAAGGAATCTTCGACGTTCTTCCTAAAAAAGAAGTTGCGGGCTTAAATAAAGAACGTGAACGTTTAGAAAAATTCTTAGGTGGTATCGCTGATATGCCAAGAATTCCAGATGTTATGTTCATCGTTGACCCTCGTAAAGAGCGTATTGCTGTTCAAGAAGCTCAAAAATTAAATATTCCAATCGTAGCTATGGTTGATACTAACTGTGACCCAGATGAAATCGACGTAGTTATCCCATCAAATGACGATGCTATTCGTGCCGTAAAACTAATTTCTGGTAAAATGGCTGATGCATTCATCGAAGGTCGTCAAGGTGAAGATGAAGTTGTCGAAGAAACATTTGCAGCAGCTGAGGAAGTTGCTGAAGAAGCACCTTCAATCGAAGAAATTGTAGAAGTTGTTGAAGGAAAAAGCGCTGAATAATCAATAAGTATAAAATTGGCTGTCTTAGGTTGCGGGTCAAGGTGAACAAAGTAGCCGGACGTTGTGTTCCTAAGGCGGCTTTTTGTCTAAAAAATGATAAAATACAGTTTTTAAAATTCAAGGAGGATCTTTATAATGAGTAAAATTTCTGCTTCTTTAGTAAAAGAATTACGTGAACGTACTGGCGTTGGTATGATGGACGCTAAACGTGCATTGGTTGAAGTCGAAGGTGATATGGAAGCTGCCATCGATTTATTAAGAGAAAAAGGTATGGCCAAAGCTGGTAAAAAAAATGACCGTATCGCTGCTGAAGGTTTAGCAAATGTATATGTTGAAGGTAACACAGCAGCTATCGTTGAAATAAACTCTGAAACAGACTTCGTTGCTAAGAATGAAAAATTCCAAAAATTAGTGCAAGACATTGCTAAATTAATGGTTGAAAACAAACCTGCTAATATGGAAGAAGCAATGAAAGTTAAAACTGATACTGGAACAATTGAAACTGATTTAATCGAAGCGACAACTGTTATCGGTGAAAAAATCAGCTTCCGTCGTTTTGAAGTATTAGAAAAAGAAGATAACGCTGCTTTCGGTGGATACTTGCATATGGGCGGACGCATTGCTGTTTTAGTTGAAGTAACTGGAACAACTGATGAGCAAGTTGCTAAAGACATCGCAATGCACGTTGCAGCAATCAATCCTCGTTACGTAACTAAAGACCAAGTATCTCCTGAAGAGCTAGAACATGAGAAAAAAGTTTTAACTGAACAAGCACTTAACGAAGGCAAACCTGCTAATATCGTTGAAAAAATGGTTGATGGACGTATGCACAAATTCTTAGCTGAAATTTGTTTAGTTGACCAACCATTTGTTAAAGATCCAGACATGACAGTTGAGAAGTATGCAGCTTCTAAAGGTGCAACTGTTAAAGGATTTGTACGTTTTGAAGTTGGTGAAGGACTAGAAAAACGCGAAGAAAACTTTGCTGATGAAGTTATGAGCCAAATGAAGTAAGCATAATTTGACGTTATGGAGCGCATTTATTATTATATATGATATATGCGTTCTTTTTTTAGAATAAAAACAATTTGTAAATTAAGTAATTAGCGGAGGTAAACAAAATGAGCGAACCTAAGTATCGTCGAATTTTATTAAAAGTAAGCGGAGAAGCATTAGCCGGAGATAAGGGCTTTGGGATTAATCCGGTTATTGTCAGCAAATTAGTGAAAGAAATTAAAGATGTTCATGATTTGGGAACTGAGATTTCAATCGTAGTTGGTGGTGGAAATATCTGGCGTGGAACAATTGGTGCTGAAATGGGCATGGAGCGTTCGCAAGCAGATTACATGGGGATGCTGGCAACTGTTATGAATGCCCTTGCTTTACAAGATACTTTAGAAAATTTAGGTGTACCTACGCGTGTACAAACATCGATTGAAATGCGTCAAATTGCTGAACCGTATATTCGTCGTCGTGCTATTCGACATTTAGAAAAAGAACGGATTGTTATTTTTGCCGGTGGAACTGGTAATCCATACTTTACAACGGATACCACCGCGGCACTAAGAGCTGTAGAGATTGAAGCAGATGTTATTTTAATGGCTAAAAACAATGTCGATGGTGTTTATTCTGCTGATCCGAAATTAGATAAGACAGCTACTAAATTTGAAGAGTTGACACATTTAGATGTCATTTCAAAAGGACTTTCAGTAATGGATTCTACCGCCAGCAGCTTAAGTATGGATAATGATATTCCATTGGTTGTCTTTAACATTAATGAACCGGGAAATATTAAACGTGTTGTTTTAGGCGAACAAATTGGAACAACAGTAAGGGGGAAATAATATGCAAACAACAGTATTAAACGATGCAAAAGAAAAAATGACAAAATCAGAAGAAAGTTTACAACGTGAACTAGGTCAGATTCGTGCAGGACGTGCCAATGCGAGTTTATTGGATCGCATTCAAGTTGAATACTATGGTGTCCCAACACCATTAAATCAAATGGCGTCAATTACTATTCCAGAAGCACGTGTTTTAATGGTAACACCGTTTGACAAATCAATCATCGGTGATGTTGAAAAAGCAATTATGGCAAGTGATATTGGTATTAGTCCGGCTAATGACGGGACAGTTATCCGCTTAGTGATTCCTCAATTAACAGAGGAGCGCCGTAAAGAATTAGCTAAAGAAGTAGGCAAATCCGGCGAAAATGCTAAAATTGCTATCCGTAATATTCGTCGTGATGCAATTGATGAATTAAAGAAACTTGAAAAATCAAAGGATATCACCGAAGATGAGCTTCATAGTTTAGAAAAAGATGTTCAAACAATTACTGATAAAAGCTCAAAAAACATTGATGCGATTATTGAAGAAAAAGAAAAAGAATTATTAGAAGTTTAACAATAGTACAAAAGAAGGCGGGTTTGACTATGAAGTCAGATCCGCTTTCTTTATGTAGCAAGTTATTTTTAAATTTACTTAACAATTGTTGGATTTTAATAGGTTTTTTACTTAGTCTTTGCTACAATAATAACGATAGTCTAAAGTCTTTTTTAGGGGGCTTCTTATGTTAAATTTTTTAAATAAAAAGAAGAATACGGAAATGGATAGTTTATTTGATAAAGATAAACCAATACCCAAGCACATTGCTGTTATTATGGACGGTAATGGACGTTGGGCAAAAAAGAGATTTATGCCACGGGTTGCAGGGCATAGAGAGGGTATGAATAACGTTAAAAAAATTACGAAGCATGCTAGTCAACTTGGAGTTGAAGTTTTAACTTTGTATGCTTTTTCAACTGAAAATTGGAAACGGCCTACTGATGAAGTTGATTTTCTAATGAAACTTCCGGTTGATTTTTTTGATGAGTTTGTACCTGAATTAATTCAAGAAAATGTTCAAGTCAAAGTTATGGGATTTACTGAATATTTACCAGAACATACAAAGATAGCTGTGGAAAATGCGATTGAGCAAACTAAAAGTAATACTGGAATGATACTTAATTTTGCATTGAATTATGGTAGTCGTGCTGAAATGCTGACAGCTATTAATCGAATCATAGTGGATTCTAAAGAAGGCAATATACAGGAAGAGATAACGGAAGAGGTATTTTCGGATTACTTAATGACAGGTATGTTGACTCCGACTTTACGAGATCCTGAACTACTTATACGAACAAGTGGAGAAGAACGTATTAGTAATTTTCTCCTTTGGCAAATTGCCTACAGTGAATTAGTCTTTACTGAAGAGTATTGGCCGGATTTTACGATAAATCATTTTGAAGCTGCCATCGGCATCTTTCAAGCAAGAAACCGACGATTTGGCGGACTGAATGAAACGAAAAAAGGAGATGAGGCGTAATGAGACAACGTGTCATTACAGCAGTAGTAGCTTTACTTATTTTTATTCCATTGATTGTGATTGGAGGTATACCTTTACAATTAGCAGCAGCACTTCTTGGTGCAGTAGGTGTGTATGAGTTATTTAATATGAAAGGTTTGGAGTTAACTAGTTTTGAGGGTGTGCTGGCGATTTTAACAGTTGTTTGTCTGATACTTGGAGGAACAGAAACATTAAGTTTTTTGCCATCGACATTTGATTCGGCATCATTATTCTATTTACCTATTATGATTATTCTTATGCTTCCAGTTTTTTCAAAGAATACTTATACCTTTGATGAAGCTGCATTTCCTGTATTAGTAAGTATTTATGTTGGAATAGGATTCAAAAATTTTGTGTTGGCCAGAGAAGCTGGTGTAAGTATTCTATTATTTGCGTTGTTTATTGTTTGGGCAACAGATATTGGTGCTTATATGTTTGGTATGAAATTTGGTAAACACAAATTAGCACCGCATATTTCACCGAATAAATCCATAGAAGGGGCAATCGGCGGGGTATTAAGTGCCGTGGTTGTCAGCTTAATTTATGGATTATTTGTCTCTTTCAGTTATTCTTTAATTGCGATGGTTATTTTAACAATACTATTTTCAGTAGTTGGTCAAATGGGAGACCTCGTTCAATCAGCTTATAAAAGACACTATGGTGTAAAAGACTCTGGTAAAATTTTGCCTGGTCATGGTGGTATTTTAGACCGGTTTGACAGTCTGTTATTTGTATTTCCACTAATGCATCTGTTTGGTTTATTTTAAAAAAGAAAGGAAGACTTAATGAAAACATTAATTACTTTTATATTTGTATTTGGTTTGATAGTGTTAATTCATGAATTTGGTCATTTCATTTTTGCAAAACGGGGTGGAATTTTAGTTCGTGAATTTTCAATTGGAATGGGTCCTAAATTATTCTCGCATCGGCATAATGGAACAGCTTATACTATTCGTCTGCTGCCTGTCGGAGGATATGTTCGAATGGCAGGCGAAGGAGATGAAGATGTTGAGTTAGCTCCTGGAATGCCGGTTTCTCTAGTTCTAAACAATAACGGTGAAGTTATTAAAATCAATCAGAGCAAAAAGGTTCAATTAGAGAATTCTATACCAGTTGAAATCTTGGAGACTGATTTAGAGGATCAACTGTTTATTAGAGCGTATGAAAATGGAGATGAAACACAAGAAAAACGCTATCCGGTCAATCATGATGCAACAATTGTTGAAGAAGATGGTGTTGAGGTGCAGATAGCTCCACGAGATGTTCAATTTCAATCTGCTAGTTTAGGTCGTCGCTTAATGACGAATATAGCAGGACCGATGAATAATTTTATCTTAGCGTTTGTTTTATTTGTGATTGTTGCCTTTATGCAAGGTGGTACCTATGAACCTAGTACATCTACTGTTATCGGGGGAGTAGCTGAAGGACTGCCCGCAGCAAAAGCAAATATAAAACCTGGGGATGAAATCTTAAGCATAAACGGTCAAAAACAAAAAGACTTTGAAAGTATGGCGAAGATTATTTCAGAAAATCCAGGAAATAAATTAAGGATAGAATTAAAAACGAATAATGGTCAAGAAAAAAACGTCGAAGTCATACCTGTTAAAAGTGAGACAGATCCAAAGGTCGGTGTAATCGGGATAAATATTTCTAACGATTTTGTACCATTATCGTTCTTTGGAAAAATTAAAGATGGATTCATCAAGACATTTACAAACTCTCTTGTTATCTTTAAAGCATTAGGAGATTTAATTACAGGTTTCAGCTTAAACAAATTAGGTGGACCAGTAATGATTTTTAAACTATCAGAATCTGTTTCAAACAGCGGTATTATTGCTGTTCTTTCATTTACAGCAATGTTATCTGTTAATCTTGGAATTATGAATCTGATTCCATTACCAGGACTAGATGGTGGTAAAATTATTTTAAATCTACTTGAAGGTATTAGGGGGAAACCGTTAAGTCAGGAAAAAGAAATGATGATCACAATGATTGGCGTTGTTGTTCTTGTTGTGTTAATGGTGGCAGTAACTTGGAACGATATTAATCGTTTCTTTATTAGATAAAATAAGGAGAAATTTGGAGGAAGTAAATGAAACAATCAAAATTATTTATACCAACACTGCGTGAGGTACCAAGTGATGCTGAGGTAATCAGTCATCAGATGCTGCTGCGAGGCGGATATATCCGACAAGTATCTAGTGGATATTATAGTTATTTACCATTGGCTTATCGAGTATTAAAAAAAATTGAGGCAATTATGCGTGAAGAATTTGACGCAATTGATTCAAATGAAATGTTGATGCCTGCTGTTGTGCCAGCAGAATTATGGAAGCAGACAGGACGCTATGAAACTTATGGTGACGCTTTGCTAAAACTTAAAGATAGTAACAGCAAAGAATTTGTTTTAGGACCAACACACGAGGAAACATTTACAAGTGTTGTTGCTGCAGAGGTTCGTTCATATAAACAGCTACCATTATCTTTATACCAAATTCAAGCAAAATATCGTGATGAAAAGAGACCTAGATTTGGTTTATTAAGAGGCCGAGAATTTATTATGAAAGATGCCTACTCATTTCATGCATCGCAAGAAAGTCTCGATGAAGGTTTTCGTGATTTTGAAAAAGCTTACATAAATATCTTTGATCGTTGTGGTCTAGATTACCGAATTGTTATTGGTGATGGCGGGGCCATGGGTGGTAAAGATTCCAAAGAATTTATGGCAATTTCTGAAATCGGTGAAGATACAATTGTTTACTCAAATGAAAGTGATTATGCCGCAAATTTAGAAATGGCTACAAGCTTATTTGAAGAAAAAAAATCATATGAATCCTTACAGGATATAGAAAAAATCCATACGCCTGGTGTTGGTACAATTAATGAGTTATGCGAGTTTATCTCAGTAACACCTGATAAAACTGTAAAATCATTATTCTATATGGCTGATGGTCAACCAGTTATGGCACTTATTCGTGGGGATCATGAATTAAATGAGATTAAATTGACTAATTATTTAGGTGCTAAAGTTTTAGAACCAGCAGATGATGAAAATGCGATAGAATTTTTAGGTGCTCATTTTGGTTCATTGGGCCCAATTGATTTAGACGAACGGATTCGTATCGTCGGCGACTTATATGTTGAAGGTATCGAAAATACTGCTGTTGGTGCTAATGAAACAGATTATCATTTGATAAATGTTTCTGCAAAACGTGATTTTACTAATGTTGAATATGCTGATCTTCGTGTAGTTCATGAAGGAGAAGTATCTCCTGATGGACAAGGAACATTGAAATTTGCTAAAGGCATTGAATTAGGTCATATCTTTAAGTTGGGTACTTTTTATTCTGAAAAACTAGGTGCAACTGTTTTAAATGAAAATGGACGGGAGATTCCAATAGAAATGGGTTGCTACGGAATCGGTGTGAGTCGATTATTATCAGCGATTGTTGAGCAAAACAGTTCAGAACAAGGAATTGTCTGGCCTCAGACAATTGCCCCATTTGATGTTCATATCATTCCGATTTCGGCAAAAGATAAGGTTCAATGGGATTTGGCATTAGAACTTGCCGCTGAATTAGAAGAGAAAGGTCAAGAAGTATTGATTGATGATCGCAATGAACGAGCAGGCGTTAAATTTAAAGACTCTGATTTAGTGGGTGCACCATTTAGAATAACAATCGGTAAAAAGGCAGAGGAAGGTATTGTTGAAGTGAAGATTAACAAAACTGGTTCAATGCTTGAAGTACGCCGTGACGAATTATTGGAAACATTGCAAATTTTAAATCATTAAGATTATTGGGTTTTAGTACATTGTATAGTGTGCTAGGACCCTTTTTCATGTAAAATAAGGGAGAAAGCGAGGGAACAATACGTGTCATTAAGTCCAAAAGAATTATTTAGTAAATTATTACAGCAAATTAACTTAGTTGATGAAATAGAGGCTTATCCAATACTAAAAGAAGGTCAAGTAGTAAAAGTGACAGTACATAAGCAAAGTCGGATTTGGTCGTTTCAATTAAATTTTCCATCAATTCTCCCGTTTCAATTGTATAAATTGATTGAGCAACATATTGAGTTAGCCTTTAATGAAATCGCGACAACTAGACTTACTCTTTTTTCTGATGATGCCGCAGTATCACAAGAAATTTTACAAAGTTATTGGGCGGAAGTTTTACAATCAGAGCACTGTTCTCGACCAGTTGTTAACCAGGTGTTGTCAAAACAATTGCCAACTATCGAAGGGAATAGTGTAACGGTTGTTGTTGAAAATAAAGGAATGCAAGACTACTTAGCTCAGCAGATATTCCCGATGATCAGTGAAACATTTGTGTCTTATGGATTTCCAAAACTTCAGTTTAATGCGGTCATTGATGAAGAGCAAGCTATAAAAACAGAGCAGGCTTTTAGAGAGAAACAATTAGAGCAAACTGAGCAGATGATGAAGCAAGCAGCTGAGGTTATCGAAAAGAATGAAAAACAAAAACAATTAAAAGATAAAGATGTTCCCATTCTAGAAGGACCTGTTCAACTCGGCCGTTCGATACCTGTTGACGAGCCGATAACACCAATGGGAAATATTTTTGAAGAGGAACGCCGTGTTACTATTGAGGGATTTGTCTTTGATAAAGAGGTTCGTGATTTAAGATCTGGACGAAAAATTTTAATTATAAAGATGACAGATTATACGTCGTCTTTTTCAGTGAAAAAGTTTTCCAATAATGATAAAGATGTAGCTGTTTTTGATGCCATTAAAAAAGGTAGCTGGTTGAGGGTTAGAGGTAGTATCCAAGAAGATACGTTTATGCGTGATTTAGTGATGAATTGCCAAGACTTGTTGGAAGTGAAACATGCTATCAGAAAAGATACAGCACCGGATGGTCAGAAGCGAGCAGAGCTTCATCTCCACACTAATATGAGTACGATGGATGCAACAAATAGTGCGACAGATTTAGTGACACAAGCTGGTAAATGGGGTATGCATGCAATAGCTATTACCGATCACGGAGGCGCCCAATCATTCCCTGATGCCTATCATGCAGGTCAAGCTAACGGCATTAAAGTTATTTATGGCGTTGAAGCAAATATCGTAGATGACGGAGTTCCAATTGCTTACAATCCGAAACACATTCATTTAAATGATGCGACTTATGTTGTTTTTGATGTGGAAACAACTGGGTTATCAGCTGTTTATGACACGATTATCGAGTTATCAGCTGTAAAAATGCATAAAGGTAATATTATTGATACGTTTGAGCAATTTATTGACCCTGGTCATCCTTTGTCGCAAACTACTATCAATTTGACCGGTATTACTGACGACATGGTCCGTGGCTCTAAATCAGAAAAAGAAGTTTTAGAATTATTTAAAATTTTTAGCGACGACTGTATTTTAGTTGCCCATAATGCTAGTTTTGATATGGGATTCTTAAACACTAGTTACGAGAAATACCAAATGCCGGAAGCACCGAATCCTGTTATTGACACTTTAGAATTATCACGTCTATTGCATCCGAATATGAAGTCTCATCGTTTAAACACGTTGTCAAAAAAATATAATATAAACCTTGAACAGCATCACCGTGCTATATATGACTCAGAGGCAACAGGACATCTTTGCTGGATATTTTTAAAGAAAGCCCATGAAGATTTTGGCGTTGAGTATCATGATGAGTTGAACCAGCATATTGGTGAAGGCGATGCCTATAAACGCGCACGTCCGTTTCATGCGGTGATTTTATCAAAAACACAGGCAGGCTTAAAAAATCTGTTTAAATTGATTTCTAAATCAAATGTAAATTATTTTTATCGTGTGCCACGTATTCCACGTTCATTATTAAATCAATATCGTGAAGGATTGCTAGTGGGTTCTGCTTGCAGTAATGGTGAAATTTTTGAGGCGATGATGCAAAAAGGCGTGGAAGAAGCAAAAAAACGTGCAAAATTTTATGATTATATTGAAGTCATGCCAAAACCAGTCTATGCACCATTAATTGAGGCAGAACTCGTTAAAAATGAGAATGATATGGAAGACATCATTAAAAATCTGGTGATGATTGGTGATGAACTAGAAATACCTGTTGTAGCTACAGGTAATGTTCATTACTTAAATGAAGAAGATGCGATTTATCGGAAAATACTGATTAATTCAATGGGAGGGGCAAACCCTCTAAATCGATATTCACTTCCTAAGGTACATTTTAGAACGACAAATGAAATGTTGGATGAATTTTCATTCTTGGGAGAAGCTAAAGCTAAAGAAATTGTTGTGACAAATTCTCAAAGTATTGCCGATATATGTGAAGAAGTGGTCCCCGTAAAACAGGATTTATATACACCAAAAATTGAAGGGTCGGAGGATGAAATAACTAATTTAAGTTATACGGAAGCACATCGTCTGTATGGTGAAGAATTGCCGGATATTGTGGCGAAAAGAATTGAAAAAGAATTAAAAAGTATCAATGGGAACGGATTTTCAGTAATTTATTTGATATCACAAAAGCTGGTGCATAAGAGTTTACAAGATGGTTATTTAGTTGGTTCACGTGGTTCTGTCGGATCTAGTTTAGTAGCAACAATGACTGGTATTACAGAGGTTAATCCATTACCGCCACATTATCGCTGTCCAAAGTGCTGTTATTCTGAATTTTTTGAAGATGGTTCTTATGGTTCAGGTTTTGATTTGCCAGAGAAGACTTGTCCAAATTGCGGTGAGCGTTTAGCAAAAGATGGTCACGATATTCCTTTTGAAACCTTTTTAGGATTTCATGGGGATAAAGTACCTGATATTGATTTAAACTTTTCGGGAGATTATCAACCGCAAGCACATAACTATACGAAGGTTCTTTTTGGTGAAGATTACGTTTTTCGTGCGGGAACAATCGGTACAGTTGCAGATAAAACAGCATATGGTTTTGTAAAGGGATATGAGAGGGATCATAATTTGACATTACGCGGTGCGGAAATTGATCGTCTAGCAAAAGGTTCAACAGGAGTTAAACGAACGACAGGACAGCATCCCGGGGGAATAATTGTTATTCCAGATTATATGGATGTTTATGATTTCACACCGATACAATATCCGGCAGATGATCAAAACTCTGAGTGGAAAACAACTCATTTTGATTTTCACTCGATTCATGATAATGTACTTAAACTTGATATTCTTGGTCATGACGATCCGACTGTCATCAGAATGCTCCAGGATTTATCTGGTATTGATCCCAAAACTATTCCAACAGATGACCCTGAAGTAATGCGGATTTTTGCTGGGCCAGAAGTATTGGGTGTAACAGAAAAAGAAATATACTCACGAACTGGTACATTAGGTATCCCTGAATTTGGAACAAAGTTTGTTCGAGGAATGTTGGAACAGACCAAGCCGACGACCTTCGCAGAATTATTACAAATTTCAGGATTGTCTCATGGGACAGACGTTTGGCTAGGAAATGCGGAGGAACTTATTCGTCAAGGTGAGACAACCTTAGCTGAGGTAATAGGTTGTCGTGATGATATCATGGTTTATTTAATGCATGCTGGTTTAGAGGATGGGATGGCTTTTAAAATTATGGAAAGTGTTCGTAAAGGTAAAGGTATTCCAGACGACTGGCAAACTGAAATGCGCTCCAATAATGTGCCTGAGTGGTATATTGATTCATGTCTTAAAATAAAATATATGTTTCCTAAAGCACATGCTGCTGCTTACGTGCTTATGGCATTACGTGTGGCCTACTTTAAGGTCCACTTCCCGATTCTGTATTATGCAGCATACTTTTCTGTACGTGCAGATGATTTTGATATTGTTGCGATGAGTCAGGGGAAAGAAGCTGTTAAATTGCGTATGAAGGAAATCATGGATAAAGGTATGGACGCCTCTACGAAAGAAAAAAATTTATTAACTGTATTAGAATTAGCGAATGAAATGATTGAACGTGGGTATGAATTCCAAATGATTGATTTATATAAATCAGATGCTGAAAATTTTGTAATTGAAGGCAATACGTTAATTGCTCCTTTTCGTTCAGTACCGAGTTTAGGGATGAATGTTGCTAAGCAAATTATGGTTGCTAGAGAAGAACAGGAATTCTTATCAAAAGAGGATTTGTCTAATCGAGGTAAGGTGAGCAAAACAATTATTGAATATATGACTGAGAATGGTGTTCTTGAAGATTTACCTGATGAAAATCAATTGTCTTTATTTGATATGATGTAGGAAAATAGACATGAAAAAAGTTTAAGTAAATATAGCTATTTTTATATAAAAAGTGTAAAATAGATACGGTAATTAAAACTAGGAGGAGATTAAGTGAAAAAACCAAATTCTGGTTATTATATTCGTATGATAAATAGTATCGTAACTGAATCAGAAAATATAGGTGAAGAAATGAACGATTCATACGAAGTGATTCGTCAAGCAATTGATTCGAATAAAGTAGATAGTCTAGACACAGCAACTTTAACTAGCGTGCATGATGTATTTATGCAAGGAACTGCTAAGTATGATGTATTGGTAGAAGAAATTGCTAAACTAAAGGCACCAGTTAAAGTCTTAGGAATTCATAAGAAATTTCAAAAATCTTTTGATACTTATGTAGTAGCTTGTAAAGATATGGTTGAAGCAGTTACTGAAAGTGGTGTGGATGTGAATGGATTTAATACATCAGAAGCTAATCAAGATGCAGCAACTGATGAAATAGCGTTTAGTATTCAAAGAATTACACAATTAATTATGAAATAGAGGACCGATTGACCGTAGCTTACTTGGTAAGCTACGGTCGTCGTCTTTTTTTTTTGGTATTTTGATGAAATCTGTTATCCTTAATTTATAGTAATGTGACTAAAAGAGGGATAAATATGACAGAAAAGAAAAAATACCCCGGGTTAAATGATGAAGAAGTTTTACGCAGATTGGTACTAGGTGAGGTTAATAGAGCGATACCTTCAACAACACGCAAGTTAAGTCAAATTATTTTAGACAATAGTGTAACCTTATTCAATCTAATCAATTTGATTATGGCAGGCTTTATTATTTATACTGGAAGTTTTAAAAACTTACTTTTTCTAGGTGTTATTGTAACAAATACAATTATTGGAATATATCAAGAGTTGAAAGCAAAACGAAATATTGATTCTTTAAAAATTTTGCATCAAGCAAAAGTTGAAGTTATTAGAAACTATCAGACACAGACTATCAATCAAGACGAAGTGGTCAAAGATGATCTAATTTTAATTAAACGTGGTCAGCAAATTATTGTTGATGGAATAATCGTGGAAACAGAAGGTATTGAATGTGATGAGTCTCAAATTACTGGAGAATCCAATCCGATTGAAAAACAGAATGAAGATGAGGTATATTCAGGCAGTTTTGTTATTAGCGGCCAGGGGATTATGCAGGCTGTTGGAGTAGGAGAAAAGAGCTATTCTTATCAATTAACAATGGCAGCAAAACAAGACGCTGATATTTATAGCGAACTTGTACAAATGATGAAAAAAATAATTCGTTTATTAAGTTTTGTAATTATTCCCGTAGGGGCCGTTCTAATGATAACTAGTCTGCTTAATGGTACGCAGATTGATGAGGCAATTTTAGGTAGCACAGCTGCGACTTTAGGTATGATTCCTGAAGGATTAGTATTATTAACATCTGTTGCTTTAGCGGTGGGTGTGATTAAGTTAAGCAAGCAAAATGTTTTGGTTCAAACCATGGGATCTATTGAAACATTAGCTAGAGTTGACATACTATGTTTGGATAAAACAGGTACGTTAACTAGTGGTAAATTGAAAGTAATTGAGTATGAAGAATTTACAACGATTGTTAATAATATGACATTTGAAGTATTAGTCAGTCGCCTTGTTAGCGATTTGAATGAAGATAATGCAACAGGTCAAGCCTTAATGACGCATTTTATTAAAGATGATACGTCTCTTATTACTACTGGCCAGATACCTTTCTCTTCAGCACGAAAATGGAGTGCAGTATCATACCAAGATGTTGGTAGCTTTTATATGGGAGCCCCGGAATTTTTATTTAACTCTTATACGACTCCGCAACAGAAAAAGATGTCAGATGCGATGTCTCATGGTTTACGGATCATCTCTGTTGCACATTCTGCCTCTTCTGGATTAACGACAACTTTACCATCGGATTTGACTCTTGTCGGATTTATATTTTTAGAAGATGAAATTAGAGTAGAAGCTCCACAAACATTAGATTATTTTCGGAAGCAATCAGTAGACGTTTGTATTATTTCGGGAGATCATCCGGAAACTGTCAGTCAAATTGCACGTCGTGTGGGTGTTGCTGATGCGGAACAAAAAATTGATATGAGCCAAGTTCATGATAGCAAGATACCTGAGCTGGTTAAAGATAATCGTATTTTCGGCAGAGTGTCACCAGAGCAAAAAAAATTATTAGTCGAGGCATTACAAGCTGATGGTCATGTGGTTGGTATGACAGGCGATGGCGTAAATGATATCTTGGCATTAAAAAAATCAGACTGCAGCATTGTCATGTCAAACGGAAGTGATGCAGCAAAAGGAATTGCTGATTTTGTGTTGCTTGATTCAAATTTCGACTCTATGGTGAATGTGGTCTTAGAAGGACGTAAAGTTATTAATAATATTCAAAGGGTAGCCTCTCTATATTTGACAAAAACAATATATTCGATGATTTTAGCCGCTATCTTTATCTTTCTATCTACATCGTATCCGTTTCAACCGATTCAATTAAGTCCTATCAATTCGTTAACTGTCGGAATTCCATCGTTTTTCCTAGCTTTGCGTCCTAATACGGCACCAATAAAAGGAAAATTTTTAAAGAATGTCTTTGAACCGACATTAGCTAGTGGATGCAGTGTGGCGATTATGGCTCTTCTTATTGAAGTGTTTGGACGAATGAATGGTTGGAATTACGCTGAGCGCTCAACAATAACTGTTTGGTTGACTGGTGTTGTTTGTTTTACAGCTTTAATGTATATTGCTCAACCAATGACGTGGAAGATTAGGACAATGATTGCTGTACTGATTATGCTATTTTTAATGGTTTTCATTTTTGGTCAAACACTATTCTCTTTAGTGTCTCTGATAAATGTTAAATTGATGATTCTTTATATTCCGCTGACAATATGCGCTTATCCATTGTTTTACCTATTAAAAGGATTATTTCATAAGTTGTTGGGTAAATTAAATTAATATGGTAAAATGATTAAAACTTATTAATCTAAGGAGATGAACGTATATGTCACATGTATTATTTGGAACTAGTCAAATTACAGAAGACGGTCAATTGGAAATCGCCGGTTGTCTTGCCAGTGATTTAGCAAAAGAGTATGGGACACCGCTTTTTATTTATGATGTTGCTAAGATGAAAGAAATGGCTCGTGGTTTTAAACAGACATTTGACACATTTGGTACTCCACATAAAGTGATGTATGCGAGCAAAGCATTTTCCTGTAAAGCAATCTATCAACTTCTTAAAAATGAGGGCCTAGGTTTTGATGTTGTTTCTTCCGGTGAAATATTTACAGCACTAGCTGCAGGCATTGAGCCAAGTATGTTAGAGTTTCATGGCAATAATAAGACACCTGCTGAGCTTGAATATGCTATTGATTCGGCAGTAGGTACAATAGTGATTGATAACTTTAATGAATTAGACATTGTTAGTCGTTTGGTAAAGGTAAAAAATAAGATTCAGACGATCCTTTTAAGAGTGACTCCTGGAGTCGATGCACATACACATGATTATATTTTGACAGGTCAAGAAGACTCAAAATTTGGTTTTGATGTAAAAAGCGGTCAGGCAGCAGAAGCTTTAGTAAAAGCATTAGCAGATAATCAATTAATAGTGGCGGGCATCCATTGCCATATTGGTTCACAAATTTTTGATACATCTGGTTTTACTGCAGCAACAGAACAGATGATGTCTCTTTTAGTTGATTGGCGTCACCAGTATGATTATGTCGCGGATGTTCTTAATTTAGGTGGCGGCTTTGGAGTCCGTTATACCAAAGAGGATACGCCATTAGAACCACGGATGTATGTCGAAAAAATGATAAAAGAAGTAAAGAGATTATCTAAAGCTACTGATTATCCAATTCCTGAAATTTGGATTGAACCTGGGCGTTCCATTGTTGCTGAGGCAGGGACAACATTGTATACTGTCGGGTCACGAAAAGAGGTGGCAAATGTTCGAACATTTGTCGCAGTAGATGGTGGAATGGGTGATAATATTCGACCTGCTTTATATCAGGCGAAATATACAGGTCTATTAGCTGATCGAGCATATGATAATCCAACGGAAACTGTGACTATTGTTGGTAAATATTGCGAAAGTGGAGATCGGCTGATTGAAGATATAGAATTACCACATGCCAATACTGGAGATATTTTTGCCATGTTGACAACTGGAGCTTATGGTTACTCTATGGCAAATCATTACAACCGGAATCCTAAACCAGCAGTTGTATTTGTGGAAGATGGTCAAAGTCAGTTAGTACTTCGACGTGAAACCTGGGCTGATCTAATACTACTTGATAACGACTTAAAATAGAGATACAAAAGACAAAAAATTTAGACTTTGTTAATTTACAAACAACTACTTCTCGGGTATTATTATAGTGATTGAATGTCATGAGGAGGCAACATAACATGAGTGAAGAAAAATGGACAACTGAAGAAATAGGAGAAATCCAAGAAGATATAATGGCAGCATTAGAAACAGTTATTGATCCTGAATTAGGGATTGATATCGTTAATTTAGGACTAATATATGAAGTAAACTTAGCCGAAAATGGCTATTGTGAAATTAAGATGACCCTGACTACGATGGGTTGCCCGCTTGCAGATGTCTTAACCGAACAAATTCATCAAGCCGTTAAAGAAATTGATGCCGTCAAAGATGTGGATGTTAAATTAGTTTGGTACCCAGCATGGACGACTGATAGAATGAGCAGATATGCGAGGATATCATTAGGAATTAAGTAGCCAGTCATAGCAAGGGTTTGACAGTGTTTTTAACAGTGTTTCAACAGTAAATTTATATAAATACAGACAATAAGTAAGAAGTCCCACAGATCTTTACATTTGGGATGGACACCTCACTTGTTGAGCAACTAGACTTGCTTGCCTTTTAAATTTAAAAGGTGAGGAGGTCTTTTTTGTGTTTATAGAAATATCTTTAGCTGAGTTATTAGCTGAAATGGAACTTAATGACAGGTCTAGAGGGCTTACTTGTAGAACTATTGCAAAGAATAATAAAGTTTTAAGGATGTTTTTTACTTACTTAGATGAGCATTTTGGAATCACAAAAGTATCAGAAGTTAAACCAGTACACATAAAGCAATTCATGGTGTTTAAGAATGACAGTGGTGCAGCAGAGTCTTATGTCAATGTATTTCTAAGATGTATTAGGGCATTATTTAGTTTTGCAGTTGATGAGGAGTACATCCTTGAAAAGAATAATCCTGTCACTAAAGTTAAGTGGATGAAAGAACAGAAAAAACAGGTTAGGGCATGGTCTGATAATGATGTCATTAAAATGGTTAATCATACTCAGAGTAAAACTAAGGAGACTAAGAAAAAAGTCACAAAAAGCAGGGGTCATATGTCATGGTTTGTGGCTGAAAGGAATAGACTCATGATTTTGTTACTTGCAGATACAGGAATTAGAGTGGGGGAGCTGACTAATCTGAGAGAGACTGACATCACAGACAGGGCTGTCTATATTAACAGAGGAAAGGGAAAAAAGGATAGGAGTGTCTACTGTTCACCTCTTGTTGCAAAGCAAAAAATTAAGTATGACAGAGCAAAAAAAATCTATTTTTCCAATAAAAATACTGCTTTAAAGAATGATTATATATTTGTAAGCAAGACAGGTGACAAGCTATCTGTTGATATGGCAGAAAGGTTTGTAACTCAAATTGGTTCTGATGCAGGTTGTGATCCATCAATTAGGATGAGCCCTCATACATTTAGGCATTATTTTACACAGAAACAACTTGATTTAGGGGCAAATATCTATGACTTACAGATTTTACTTGGGCATACATCTATAAAGACAACAGAGACTTATTTAAAATCAATAAGCTCAGATACAGTCCTAGAGAGGGGGATGGAAAAAAGCCCTCTCATGAATTTAAATAAAAAGTAAAGAAGATTACAAAATTTCAAATTAATTACAAAAAATACAATATTACAAATAAATTACATAAAAAAATACCAATAAAGAGGAGAAATAAAAATGAAAATTGAATTAACAGGAAAAGAAAGAATACAAGATGCAATGTTATTGGAGACTGTAAAAGTAAGTCTGGATAGTTATTTAGAGAGTATTAAAAGTAAAGATGCTGAACTATACCACACATTAACTACTGAATGTGAAGAAATATTCATTGTTGGAGGCTCTATTGAATTGGCTTTTAAACTAAAAGGATATGAAGAACCAATGATGATTACTGATGATAATGATTTATATGATACTGACTCTCTTTTGACAGTTGAGCATGAGATTTTAAGCAACAACAGATAAATAAAAAAGCCTCCTGTTGGTAGCAGGAGACAAAATGACTAGATCCAACCACTATAATTGAATAAACCAGTCATATCTGAATAAACCAGATATACCTATTATAAAGGGCATCCCTCTTTTTTTCAAGGAGGGGGCATCTTTGACTGGTCAGCCACCTAAGGACTTTCTTTGGCTGTGGAAGTGTTAAAAGTAGTCAGTGAGCTACAACACAATGAGAGTGAGTCTGCTGCAGGACTGATCCAAAAAAACTGACAGGCAACAGATGGAATGAGATACATTCCTATGATAGTGAGTTATCTGTTGAGTTTCTCTGGGGAGTTACTACCAGACTATCAAAAAGGTGCAGGTGGGAGTCCTTTTGTGGGCTGTCTTTCCTGTTTACAGCTATACATGAGGGGTGTTTTTAAAGTCTTGACCTCTTAGGACATTATGATCCTGAAATAATCTCAAGGTGCTGTAATCAGGTTTCTCAAGGGCAAGGTGAGAGTGTAAAAGATGGCTAGTCTATACTAAAATTATTATTTAATGGCAGTTTTAGCACTTTTTTAGCTGTCTAAGGGTGGAGTCTGCCTAAAACCCTTTCAAGCAAGAGTTAAAACCTACATAAAGTCATTTATAGCCCTTGTATGGGCTTATATATATTATTATGACAATGGTATCAAGTTTCACATAAAGTATCAGAGACAACCAAAAAGAGGTTATTAAAAATTCTAGTCTATAAATGTATTTTTTTATCTTTTTGTTTTAATTAAGGTAAATATATATATATAAAAGATCATTTGTAAAAACTCCATATATTAGTGAGGAAAACAAGTAAAAAAAGTCATTCTAATTTCTTTTATATGATTAAGTAATCAATTAAATTGATTTCATTAGCTAGAGCATAATTAGAAACTTTAATTTTGCATTTTAACAATATAGTTATAAATATTGATTTAACAGCATTTCAATGTTTGTTTATGTCATTATGTTAAACTTCTTTACACTAAATACATACTTTTCTTTAAATCTTTTATTATTTTAGTAAATACTTAGTGTTAATATTTTTAACACTTTGTTATTACTTTTCACAAAATGGGTAGTCTTTGGACAGTATGCCCTGAAAGGGAAAGATTTTGTCTCTTTGTTCTTGTTTTATAAACATTGATATAACAGCCTTTCAATAGAATTTATTGTCAAAGTGTAACTTCTTTACACATGAAATACATGCATTTATATATCTTTATTTTTTTATCTTTAAAGAGTATTAGTGGGTAAAAAAGTAACAAAATGCAAAATGACATAGCTGCTTGTTAATAATAGTGTAACTTTTTTACTCATTTTACTTTTAATTGGTATGTTGTATGAACCATAAGTACAGACATATAACAGTATTACTTTAATACTATAAAAACAGTATATATATAAGTTGATTACAGTTCATTATTAAATATTGGACTGTTTTTTTGTGTTTTTATGTCACAAGGTATGTAGTTTGTTCCTATGTAGTAATATAAGGGGCTTGAGAGTTACTTTCTTATAACAAATAATCTTTCTTTTTTTTATTTTTCATTCTTCCAAACAAGTTCAAAGCTCAAGCCTCTTATCTCTCTTACTCTGCATAGCATAACTGGATAATGCACTGCACTTCTAATGCAGGTAATGTAGGTTCAAGTCCTACTGTGGAGGTTTACTAAAATACAATCTCATGGAGGTTTTTATATATGGCAACAGATAACAAAAAGAAACTAGGAATTGAAAAGTTAAAAGGTGGAAAAGGATGGGCAGTTGTAGATCTTAATAAGCCTTTCACTTCTTTTTCAAAAGTGTTGACTAAGGCAGAGGAAAAAGTTTTCAAAGAAACAAAAGCCTTGCCTGCAGGAGTAACAACAGAAACACAGTTCACACAGGTTGCAGTGGTTGCAAGTCATAAGGTAGCAGTTGCAATCAAGGATGGAGTGAAACCAGTTTATCCAGACAGAGACTTTGGTGTCTTTAAGTCTTTTGGGCAAGCTAAGAAAGCAAGACAAGTTGCAACAGCAACTGCTAAAAAAGAGAAAGGGAATTGAAATGACCAATAAAGAACAGGAATTTTCTATGTTAAACAGGGAAGAAATGTCTCCTGTTGTAATAAAAACTGAGCTTAGAGCTGAATATTTTGAGGATACTGATGAAATAGAGAATAACATATATTTATGTCTTTCTACTGATCAGCTTAGATCTGGTCTGATTAGAAACTTAGGTAATGATGAAGTTAAAAATAAAGGAGCATCAGCTGCAATCAATTTTGCAGTGTTACTGGTTATTGCAGCACATATGAATTACAAAGGAAAAGCATTTCCTAGCCAAAGAAGAATATGTGCAATGACAGGGTTATCCAGAACAACAGTGATTAAGTCTATTAATGATTTACAAGATATTAAGATTGGTGGAAAGCCAATTTTAAGGGTTACAAAAGAGAAAAATACAAGAAATTTTGATAAAAATAATTATTTTTTTGATGAAGTAGACATGCCAATTGATATTGAAACAGTTTTTGAATAAGAAATGATAGAAAAGAGGAAAAATAAATGACAGATATTAAATATAGATACAAGGCTACACCTAAATCAGAACAAGAAACAGTGATTATTTTTGATAGAGAGCTAAATCAATGGACTATAACTACAGATGTTCCTACTCATATAACTAAATATGGAAAAGTTGTTGACCCAGAAAAATCTCATTTTTATAAGGACTCTAATGACAGAGTTGTTTACTTATCAGGTGTATTTCCTGAGGATGTAAATGTAAGTGTGAGAGGAAAAAGGAAAATGACTGATGAACAAAGAGCTCAAGCTGCTGAAAGAATGAGAACTATAAATAACCAAAAAAAGAAAAAAATACAAGAAAATGTATAAAATTTTGACTGATGACTTGAAAAGTATCAATTTTTTTGCCCTTATAGATGAGAACTAAAAATGATCATAGGGGTGAGGTTGAATGTTAAGTAAAGAAAAAGAAGAACTGATTTTAAAAGAGTTTTGTCCAAGAAAATTAACAACTTATGAAATGGCTGAAATAGCAATATATTTAAAAAATACTTTTGCTATCTCACAAGGGAAAGTTGCTGAAAGTCTTGGTATAACAAGATCAGCTCTAAATTATTCAGTGAACAAACATAAAAAAGAAATTGAAGAGAAACAGGCTTACAAAGCTGAAAAATTAATTAAAATAAAAAAATAGGAGGAAACAAAAAATGAGTAGTGCAATTGAGCATGTAAAAAATGGCTTTAGTGAATACTTAAAAAATCAAGAAGATAAGAGAAAAAAAGAAGAACAATTTAAGGAGAACTTTCTTAAAGAGCCAGAGAAGTTTATTTTAGAAAATCAGAATGATATTTATATGGGAACAAATGGGCTAAGAATGGTGATTTTAGATATTTTAGGAGAACAATCAAAATTACAGTCTGAACTAGTTAAAGAGTTTGGAGAAAACAGATTTATTTCAGACTTTGCAGCTAAAGGATATGAAAAATCATTACAAGAATATCATAAATATCAAGATCTAATCCAATTAGTTAGAACTTTACAGCCATTTAAAGAAGATACTTTGGTAACTGTTATTGAAAGTGATACAGGAGATCAAAAGTCATTTACAAAAGAATTATTTAGAGGTAATAAAGATGACTAAGTTGACTTATAATGTTTCTGAAATTCAATTACCTGATGATAAAAAATTGGAAAGTAAAGTGACAGAGTTAAAAGAGCTAGTAACAGAGGTCAATGAGACAAAAGAGGGGCTAAAAAAGAAAACTGAGTCTCAGTTGCCAGTTGATAATGTGCCTAAAGATATTAAAACCCTAAAAACTTTAGTGAACAAGGTTACAGGCACTAGGAATACACTGACTCAAGCTGAGTTACATGAAAGAATACAAGTTGCAGATACATTTCTATATGAAAATGCTACAAAATTAGTAAGTGAGATTAAAAAGGAGTATGTTACTTACAAAAAAGAGGTTTTAGAACTATGGAAACTATATAAAGAGTATGCTTGCCTAGCAAATTTAGATCAAACATATGAAGTTAGTCAATATCTTAGATATTCAGTAGAAAAATATGTTTCAGAAATGACAGATATAGGTCATATGTTAAACAGTAATTTCTCACCATCAGATAGAATTAGTTGTTTTTTACCTGATAGTAAAATTTATATGGATCTAAAGGGTTTTGCTGATAATGTAGATGAGTATATTGTCTGAGTTAAACTCAGGGATCAGTTTTGCCAAAGGCACTGCATTCCCTTTCCTTTCACATAAAGAAAGGATAAACAGATATAAAGAGAATATGAAAATGTTTAAGGGTGAATATAAAGACATCTTTGATAAGTATAATTTTAACCCTAACAGCAATCTGTATGTGTCACTTAATCTCTCAGGCATCATCTGCAAGAAATCAGCAGATCTGTTGCTTGGTGAGGCTGTGCAAGTAAGTGCAGGGAAAGATGACCACTCAGATGAGCAGGTTGCTTTGGACAAGTTCACAGGTAACAACTATATGAATATCACAAATTATGAGTCTGCTTTGAATAATGCTATCAAAGGGGACTCTTTTTATAAAGTAAGATATGGACAGGAGTGGGCAGGAGAACTGCCTCAAGAGACTGATCCATCAAAAGTATTAATTGAGAACTTACAAGCAGAGCAGGTCTTTCCTGAGACCTTTCCTCATGACAAGAGAAAGATCAGAGTGTTTCATGTTTGTGTGCCAGTATATGATGGCAATGAGGAATCATGGATCTTAAAAGTTGAGAGTCATTTTGCAGGCAAGATTTTATATCACAGCCATAAGATGTCAGTTACTGAGACAGACAGATATGGATATGCTACAGGGTGGAAAATTGATGGACAGATTGGTCAAGTATATGAGGAATACACAGGCATCAACATGCCACTTGTCATCCATGTTCCAAACATTGCCACTGACTCATGGGAGGGTCAAGATGATCTGTCAGAACATAAGTCACTATTTGATGAGATTAACAACAGACTTTCTCAAATTGCAGCTATCTTGGATATGCACTCAAACCCTGCAATGGCTATTCCTGCAGGAGTCATGGAGGTTGATGATCTAGGCAATCCAATTTTTAATGTATCAAAAGAGAAAGTCTTTGAGATACAAGGGACAAATGAGATCCTGCCACAGTACATCACTTGGAATGGACAACTCCAAGAGGCATACTCAGAACTTGACAGATTGATTGATAATCTGTTGATGGCTGCAGAGATCCCACCTGTTGCAATAGGCAGAAAGGACTCAGGGACATCAGGAAACACAGGTCTTGCAATTAAGACAAGAATGATCCCACTATTGTCAAAAGTAAACAGAAAAAGACAATACTATGATAAAGCTTTAAAACAAGTTTATATGGTAGCACAGCAATTGGATAATGTGACAGGTGATGGAAAGTATATGCCTGTTGTTCCTATTCTACAGTTTAAGGATGGTTTACCAGTTGATGACATGGCAGAGGCAAACATTGCAGCAATTAGAACAGGCAGCAAGCCAACAATGTCACAGAAAACAGCTATCATGCAACTTAATAACATGACAGAGGAGCAGGCTGATGCTGAGATTGAAAGAATTACTCAGGAAACTGAGAGAGACAATCCACCTCAAGTGACTCCAAACATGTTCAATGAATATCCACAGTTTAACAACAGAGAGGAGACATCTGATCCTGTAGAGCCTGAGAGCCCTGCAGGGGAGGGTGTTTTTTAGTTACTAGATAATAAGAGGGGGAAATATAGATGAGTTTATCTTTAACATTAAAGGAGTCTTTAAAATTAACAACTGAAACATTACAGTCAGGAGTTATTGAGATTTTAGGTGAGGAGTCTAAGATCTTAGCATTATTGCCTTTTAAAGATATTTCTGGATCAGGGTACAGCTATAATATGCAGAAGAATATACCAGAAGTGAAGTTTAGAGCTATTGGTGAGAGTTATGATCCACAAAAAATTGAAATTGAGAATAGAGTTGAGACCTTAGCTATTCTAGGTGATGAGGCTATTGTTGACACTTACCAAGCACAAGTATTTTCAGATATTAATGATCTAATGGCAGTTGAGATTAGTTTAAGAACTAAAGCTCTTGCCAATACTTATGAGAAAACATTTTTATTTGGAGATTTAGAGAAAGATATTCATTCATTCAATGGTTTATCTAAAAGAGTTATTAGTAAACAAGTAATACAAAGCATGGGAGTAATAACTGATGATATTGATTTTGCAGTAGACATGATTCATGGAGAACCAAATGCAGTAATAATGAGTAAATCTATGAGAAGAACATTAACAAATAACAATAGAGGCTTAATCACTAAAGCTAGGAATGATTTTGGTGTTCAAGTGAAACAATATGGAGATATGACAATTGTTGATCTGGATGATGAAATGATGGGTGATGAGGTTAATAATATCTATGTTGTAAAATTGTCTGAGGACTCAGGTGTTTGTGGGATTCAAAATGGTGGTATCTTAGTTACTCCTTTAGGGAATGTAGGCACTTCACCTAAAGTTAAAACAAGGATTGAATGGTTTACTGGTTTAGCAGTTCTTGATGATAGAGCAATTGTTAAAATTATTTCTTAGAAAAAATAAATAGAGAGGGGGCTTTTAAATGGCTAAAGATTTAACAACACAACAACTTGATGCAATCACTTTTCTTGTTGCTAAGGACTTTTATGGCATGACTGACAAGCAGATTGCTGAAAAAGTAGGGATCTGCCCTGCAACTCTTTACAAGTGGAAGAAATTGCCAGAGTTTAATGATGAACTGGTTAACCAAGCAAGAGAGCTCAACAGAGCAACACTTGCAGATGTTTACAGCTTTATCAGAAAGACTTTGAACAATCCAAGAGCCAAAGAGGGCACAAAAGTCAAACTGTCAGAGCTTGTCATGAAGTCACAGGGAGAGTTTAGGGATGTAATAGACCAAAACATCACTGTCAATGATGAGAGATCTCTTGATGAGATTTTTGATGACTTAGGTGTGAAATAGAATAAAAAAAGGAGGGTCACTGTTTTTTTCAGTGGCTCTCCTGCTTTTTTTGTTGTTATCTGGATATTATTGGATCAATCCATGATCCTCTCTCAGCTGCAGCCACTCTTTGACCAGTTGCAAGTCCTCATCAGTTGCTGTCTTGAGTATGAAGTTCTTTGCTGCAGATTTCTTTGAGTTATATCTCTTTTGCTCAATGTTCTTTGCCTCATAGTTCCTGATAGCTCTTATCTGGGCATCTGAGGTCTTTCTCTTGTTACTGGTCACAAGTGTGCCCTCCTTTACATGAATAGTGTTACAAGTGAGATAATGAAAGCAGTCACTGAGATTGTCAGTGCTGCAATCAAGATCCATCTGTCAGATCCTTTTTTTCTGTTGTTTCTGTGTGCCATCTTGAGATCCATCCTTTCCTGTGTGATCCTTTTTTATTTAGTCATTCATGAGTATTATGTTATAATTTATTTAAAGGGGAGGGCTTAGAGCCCTGTTCCCTTATCCTATGTAAGCTTTAATGAGGTTAGTCAGTGCAGTTAATAGGTTGATTATGCCAGTAATCAGCAGTATCACTTTGACTGTTTTGTCCTCATTAGAGCTTTTTTTGTGTTTCTTTTTCTTACTCATGAACTGTTTCCCTCCTCTCTACTCTTTAATTATATAACACATGGCATATAAATGCAAGACTTTTGTGTAAGAAATGTTACACTTTTTTATCTTTTTATTGCTTTTCACTCCTTACAATCTCAGTCATATCAGCAACCAGTTTTTCAGTTTTAATGTGGGAACTCTACTTTTTAAGATGGATATTTCTGTGTAAATATTCAACAGTTTATGACCTGATATTTAACAGGGGGCATCATTTAAAACAGAGGGGATGCTCTTATATTTCAAGTATGTCACTGATGGATATAACAAGCAGTAAGTCCTCAGCAGTTGGTCAGTCATCTGTCTGTGAGACATCTCAACAGTGAAAGTGAACTGTATCAGTATAGGCATGCAGTAGCCATCAAGCCTTGATATACAAGTGTTTGTCTGTTGTGATACAGGTATGTGTCTGAGGTATCAGATAGAGAGTATCAGTCTGTGTGTATGTCTGTAAGTGTCTGAGGATGCTCTTAGTAAGCAGGAGACCTCTGATGACTCTATGACTCTATTTCAAGTATAGGGATAGGGGGCTGTATAAATAGGTAGGGGGTACTTTTTAAAAGAGGGGGACTGTATAGAAAGATAGAGAGAGGGGGGCTCAGTTAAAAGCAGGGGGCTCAGTTTTAAAAGAGGGGCTCTATATTTAAAGAGGGAGGGTTTCTTTCTGAGGGGCTCTGTAAGTTAAAAGGGAGAGAGAGAGTTACTGTCTGGCAGCCTTGCCTCCTGCTCAATGGGGTAAAACTTTTTATACTGTCAAGACTGAGGGAGGCAGAGGGGCTCAGACTCATCTGTTGTTTAATGTTATTTAATTATATGCAAGCTCAAGTCAACTAAGAAAACAATGAGGACTCAGAAACCTTGCTGTTATAAGCTTTGTATATTAGATGCATAATTAATGAATAAAATAAATTATTAGAAAGTTACTCATAGAGAGGTGAGTGCCTACAGCCTCAAGGGTTACAGAGGTTAGGTGGTAACTCTATCAACTAGGTAAAATAGGTATTATGTTAACCAAATATAGTTTTAATTGCATAAAAACACAAACAGTTTTTATTATTTTTGTTATTTAATCAGTTATATTTCAGTTGTTTTCAGACAGGAAAAAGCTCAATCAGAAGTGCAGGGGGCTCATGGTGGAGGGGGCATCAATATCTGGACATACTGTGACCCTAACAGATACACAATGGAAAAAACCTTTCCTTACAGGGGGAGTCAGTAGGGAGGCATAGGCAACAGGCTTATCAGTTAGAAAGAGCAACCTCAGAACTGTTGATATAGCAAGCTTTAAGTAACTTTGTTAAAATAATTAACACTAAATACAGACATATAACAGTATTACTTTATAATCAGCATGTAATGATGAGGACAAGTGGAGAGTTTAGATCTAAGTTGCTTACTCATGTTTTTTATTTGAGTAAAATTGATTAATCAAATAAAGAAGAATTAAGATAATTTCATGTAGAGTATTTGTGTTAAAACAAGGTAGATAATAAAAGATAAACATTCTATAATAAAATAGAGGCAGTTTGATTTCAGTAAATACAATTTGGAGTGATTAAATGAATGTTGATTATTTTCTTAGCAAAACATTAGATGATATATGGGAAATGGAACATGTTAGTTTGGGTGAGATTTCTGAGGAACAGCTATATTTGGACATTGAGAATGAAAAAATTAGATTTTTATTTGGATATTTTCACTTAAATTTTAATATTATGTTTGTATATCTAAATCAACAATCTGAAAAAGGAAAACAAAAAGACCCATTTGGTAGCTTTTATGTCCACTCTGCAGAAAGTCAAACATTTTATAGACTTTTAACATCTTATTTAAATTTTAGAAGAGCTCTCAAAGGGACTGAGAACTCTTTTTATATAGATGAGAAATATGATGAAATGCTTAGATATGTATATAATTTTCTAAATGAAAATGGAGCAACAAGTGTAGAAAATAAATATAAAACAATAAAAATTGAAGAATATTCTCAAATATTTTTTTTAGAAACTACAAAAAATATTTCATCTGGTTTGAACAGTGGTAGTAATCTTGATAAGACTTCAATAAAGTTACATGCTAGTGGTTCATATGCTAATGTTTATAAATATAAAGATCCATTCTATAATTGTCATATAATAATAAAATCAGCAAAAAAAGATCTGTCAGATGATGAATTAAAAAGATTTAAAAAAGAGTATGAATTGATGAAAAATCTATCATCACCATATATTGCAGAAGTTTATCAATTTGATGACCAGAAAAATGAATATTATATGGAGTTTTTACCCTACACATTAAAAAAATATATAAAAGGAAGAAATACTACATTAGATATTAAAGTTAGAAAAAGCATTATAAATCAACTGTTCTCAGCATTAAGGTACATACACTCAAAAGAGAAGTTTCACAGAGATTTATCAGTAACTAATATTATGATTAAACCTTATGATGATGGAACAGTTATCGCTAAAATTCTTGATTTTGGTTACTTTAAAGATAAAGATAGTGAATTGACTAGAGCAGAGACTATTTTTCAAGGTAGCTTGAATGATCCTAACTTAAAACTTAAAGGTGTAGATAAGTATAATATCCAAGATGAAATTTATGCATTTACACAAATTATCTTTTTTGTAATGACAGGCAGAGAAAATTTAAGTAATTTTAGAAATCAAAGTCAAAAAAATTTCTTAGAATATGGAATGAATGGAAATTTGAATAAAAGAGCTGAAAGTTTAGATGAATTACAAAAAAAGTATATAAGCACAGTATGGAATTAATTTAATAATCAAGGACTGTGACTCTTAATGGCTTGCAGTCTTTTTTATGTATTTCTTGGGATGGAGTGATGTTTCTATGGTAATCTGTGTAAACTTAACCACTTAATAATATTTAAAAGCAGCAGAGAGGCTCTCTATGAACTTAAATGTGACTTGTTGTATAAAAAAAGAGGCTGTTGTGTAGGTAGTCCCTTTAAAATCACTGTTGTTTTTCTGTTTGTTTCATGTTATATTAACTGAGAATAAAAGGTATCACATAAGTATTTATATAAAAGTTATGAACTGATCTCAACTGTTGAATGAAAAGTACCCTGCATGGACGACTGATAGAATGAGCAGATATGCTAGAATTTCGTTAGGGATTAAGTAGAGATAAATCAACGTTTGTAGATATTTTGGTTATAATTTGATGAGTAAATTACTCGCCTAGTGTGGTATCCAAAATGTATTTTTAGTGTCATGGATTACTTACTAAAAGAGTCAAATTTTGATTGGATTCTAAATTAAAATGACAAAAAATAATAAGCTCTTTCGTTAACTAATAAGTTAATGGAGGAGTTTTTTTGTTATGGAAAAATTAGAAGATTTATTGGAAGAAATGATGTTTAATGATAAAGCAAGAGGACTTTTAGCAAAGACAATAAAGAAACATCAGAAATTATTAAATTTGTTTTTTAAAGAATTAAATAGTGATGGAGTATATAAGGTAAAGGATATTACTCCAAAAGATATACGTAAATTTTTAATAAAGAAGTTAGAAGAAGGTAGTTCAGAAACCTATGTAAATAACCATTTACGAAGTATTAGGGCTTTTTTTAGATATTGTGTAGATGAGGAATATTTGGAATATGATAAAAATCTTTGCCTAAGAGTAAAGTGGGTTAAAGAAAGACAAGTGGTTGTTCAAACGTTTAACGATGAAGAAATTAAAGAAATGTTAGCTGTTGCAAAGAAACTAACTTTTTTTAATGGTTTTTACTATGGAAAAATGAAAAACACGGCCAAGATTGCTCCTAAATCTATCAACCCAGTTAAAGAAATACCTGGAAACAAAAGAATATCAAATACAGCAGATAGTTAAAAATCGAGAAAAAATTAATTTTGAAAGGTATCAAAGAATAAGATATTTATTTTTCTACGAAGAAACTTAAAAAATGGTTTCTCTAAAAGGAATATATCGGTTGGTTTTTTTCTTGTTTTGAAAGCAATAAGTAGGCTGATATTACTAGTAATATTAACTTTAAAAAAGAATCTTATTAAATAGATTCTCAAACAAATGATACAAATCTAAATCTACCATGTTCAAATATTTACAGCTTTATTCCTAGTGTATTTCCAACCTCTGTCATATTGATAAATTTGATTACCTTGATAATGAGCATAGTCAGAAATGTTTATATACTGATAATTCTGATAGTTAGTATTATATCCAAGTGCAGTATTGTAATCATAATGATAAGACTTAACAACTCTAGCGACGGAAGCAGGGATGGTTACAGAAATAAGAGCAACGGCAGCAAATAAAATAGTGTAACTTTTTTTATGTTAATCATTCTATTTTTATTTTTATATAATCTCACAATAAAGTACATCTATATATGTTTATAAAGCGTTTTATGTGTTTAATTTAATAACATAAAATATTTTTACGTATGGTAATATCATTATAAATATGGAATAATATTTACATAGGAGGGATTATATGTTAGAAATAGCTAATTTATCAATTACTTCACGAAAAGAAATTTTGAAAAATTTTACCTACACGTTTACATCAGGAAATTTGTATGGATTAGTTGCTGTTAATGGCGCTGGAAAAACAACATTTTTTAGAAGTATTACAGATTTAATTCCCCGTGATAGTGGCCAAATAAATCTAAATAAAAAACCAATATCACAAAATAAGTCTGATATATTTTATTTTGAAATATCTGAATGGTTAGATAAAAATGTATCAGGAAAAGACTATTTAAAATTTGTAAAAAAAGCATGGAGATCATCTAAGGATATTGAAGAAGTTATCAGTTATTGGGATATGAAAGAATATGTTAATATTCCAATAAAAAAATATTCATTGGGAATGAAACAACGATTACTCATAGCTATGTATACAGTGAGCGACGCTTCTTGCTTAATTATGGATGAGATAACTAACGGTCTAGATGAGCAAAGTAGAAAAAAATTGTTTTTACAACTAAATACACTAGTAAAAAGAGAAAATAAAATAATTATTATATCTTCGCACTATGCAGAAGATATTTCTGCTCAATGTGATTACATCTTAAGTTTTAATAATTGTAAATTGGAGGTGAAAAAAAATGAACTATTTTAGATTTCATTTAAAAGCTGCTCTAAAAAGTAAGTACACTTACTTACCTTTTGCGCTAGGATTAATTCTTATTTCAGTTTGTTTGTATTTTAATTCATCGAATTATAATACTACTGGACTAATAGCAAATCTAAATATGAGTAATACCTCTACAGAAAAAACTACTGAAGTATTAAAGAAGGAATTAGCATCTTTAGAAGATAAAAAATCAGTAGATTATGTAAATATAGAAAAATCAATTAAATATAATGAATATAGAATAAAAAAAAATAACGAAATTCTATCTTATGCTAAAAAAAATAACTGGTCGTCTGCATATAAAATTTTAATAGAAATAACTGAAGAAGATAAAAAAAATACAATTGATGATAAGAATGTATCACCAGAACTAAAAAAATCGATACAGCGTGATTTATTATTTTATCAAGAATTACAAAGAAAAAATATAGATTATCAAGATCCTGAATTTCCAACTAAAGGTATTACTTTTACTTTATGGATTTTAGCTCGTATTATCCCTGTAATGGTTTCAATCTTTATCATATTTATATTAACTCAAATATTTTCTAATATGTTCTATGAAAATATTAATAAATATTCTCTGCTTCCATATAGTAAAGTAAAAAATATGTCGAATAGTTTAACGTTGGGTGGAATTGTTAGTTTATTTATATTAGCAATTAACCTCGTTTTACCTTTTGGAATAGCCTCACTTATATTTGGAATGGGAGATTCCAATTTTCCAATACAATCTAGCAAAATTGGAGATAATAGCATTTATTTTCAAGATGCTAAAAATGTTATAGGCTTATCTATAGTATTATCTCTTCTAGCAGTGATATTCTGCATGTTAATGACATACCTAATTAATTATTTAATCAGGAATCAACTAACTTCACTATTTGTATCGTTACTGGTAATAATAGCGCCATTATTATTATTGAATACAGTTCAACCGCTTCAAAAAATAAGTCATTTATTACCGACAACTTATATAAGTAGTGTATCAGTAGTAACTGGTATTACTGCAGAACAAATAAATAATGTGAATGTCACTTTTTCGATGGGAATAAAAGTAACGATTGCGGGAATTATTGTTTTATTAGCAACAATATCATGTACGCAATTAAAATTAAAAAAATATTGATATAATCATATAATATAAGTTAATTACTCTATTTCGCTATGTAATTAAACGTTATATTCAATTGTGGATCATACGTTGCGATTGTTAAAATGGACTGTACGCTTGTTGTTTGAATATCTGAATGTCCTAACCGAGACTGAACATCTTTGATCGTTGCTCCAGGTTCAAAAAGAAGAGAAGCATGTGTATGTCTAAATCCATGTACTGTTATACTTTTAAAATCATCTTTACTATTTTTTCAATTTCATCTTGAATAACTAGTAACCACTTTCTCGGCTTAGTAATTGATAAAATATTATTAGATTCTGACCTGAAAATCAAATCGCTTTTCTGCGATGCATCTTTTTTCTTAAATGATTTTAAAAGATCCAGTGTTTTACCATCCATCTAAAGAGATTCTTCTGATTGATACTGATATTTTTGGTGTTTGGATATAGAGACCTGTTTCACGTCTGCTAACAGTTTTATTGATATTTAGTGTCTTATTTTTGAAATCAACATCTTCCCATTTCAAAGCTAACGATTCTCCTTTGCGTATGCCTGTAAAAACTAATAGCCTAAAATAAATGAAAGCACGGCGGTTAGTCATTGATTCTGCTACAGATAAAAAATTTTAAGTTCATCTTTATCATAGAAGTTTAAATCTTTATTTTCTTTAATTTTCTTTTGACGAATAGGTTTTCTGATTAGTTTAGTTGGATTTATTGTAATAACTTGAAATCGCATAGCGTAATCAAAAACAGTCCCAGCATAATTCTTTACTCCTCGTGCTTTAACTAATTTCTTATGCCAAATATTCATTTGGTCTTGTGCACTTAACACAGATTCTTTAAAATGGCTAAATTTAGGTGAGACCGGTTTTCAAACTGATGGTTATAACTTTAAAGAAATTGTTATGGCTAAATTTTAATAAACATAATACAATCATCTAAAAGGATAAGTAAGGAGATTGTAATGGTAAAACTTACTGTGTTAGATACCTTTTGCCAAATGTTTTTTTAACGAGTAAAATTAGGGTAATGTTAATGAGAATGTATGCTATTAAAATAGGTGATAATAGTTCAATACGTGGTGACTACACAGACCCATTCGGATATTTAGCTAAGATGGGCGTTAGCCGTCAACAGTTTGTTAAAGATGTAGCCAACGAAATATCTAGAGGAGGAAGTACAGTGAAAGTTAGAGACGATTACTATTCAGAAGGTAGTTACTTTGAAGCGCTATAAGATTTAAAAACATACTATCCAGACTGGAAAAATGTTGATAAAACTGTGCTATTGAGAAAGGGTACTAGATTCCCTGTTTGGAACATTCAAGTTACTCCAACAGGAACAACACACGCTTATGTTGCTGGTTTGACTGGAATGGTAGTCACATTAGCTAAGTCACACGTTAAACGAGTGTAGAGTAAAAGTAAAGTAGAGTAATCAAAAAGCCCTATCTCATTATGAGATAGGGTTATTTTTTATTCGACTTTAGCAGCAAGTATTTCAATTTCAATTTTTATTTCTGGTAAACCTAATGCAGAAATATAAGCGACTGTCATTGATGGATTGACATCAAAAAAGTTGTTCCAAACTTTGTCAAAATGCATCCAATCGATTTCATCTACTGACCAAATATTTACTTTCACTACGTGACTCTCATTTAGATTTTCGGATGCTAAAACTCGCTTAATATTTTTAAAAGTATTTTCAATTTGTTGCTTATGATTTTTCGGTATATTTCCTTCAAAATCTATCCCAATTTGGCCAGAAAAAGTATAAAGTGTACTATTTTTTGGAACAACAGTTACGTGACTGTACTCTCCTACTGGTGCAGGTACTGTGCTTGGGTTTTTTCTAATAATTTTTGTCATTTTTATTTTCCTCTATTCTTTTTTGTCTAACTTATGTTTTTTAGAGTGAAGTAGTTCACGTAAGTTAGACAATTTTAGAAGAAAACAGCGGTAGAATAACCAATTCCAAATGACAGAAAATTTAATGCTCGTTTTTTCATTGATTACATACCTCCTTATCTATTGAATCATAGCATAAAATTAATTAAAAATCATACCACACTTTATTTTCTTCCATTTCAACATGCCTTATCTGGCTAATCATTATTGGCGCATCATCAAGATATAAAGTTCCATCTTCATATCCTAGCACCATTCCGCTAATATCTTCCATAAAGTTACCAGTCATATCTTTCAAGTTCAACTGAACTGAAATTCTTTGCTGTTTCATGATGGCACGTTCGATTAATTCCATAATCTGTTCCTCTGACATTTGTTCCTTGCCAAATATTTCAAGATTACGATCTGATTCTTCATTCATAATGCTAGTTGTGTGTTCTGACAGGAAAAAACCCTGATATTTAACAATGCCTCTGTCTTTATAATAATCATTCAATCTAATCATACCGCAAACTCTCTCTCAAAACTCGATGGATTTCTAAGCGCCATTTTTTCAACGACTAACTGATTTCTACTATTATAATGTCCAAACACAGCTACCTCACTCTTACCATCTTCCAGGAACATCAATCGATTTCCTAAACTTCTGTCATGAACAATACAATTTACTACAATATCATTATCAATAATTGAGAATCGAACAAGCATATCAGGAAACGACGACAACAATTTTATCTTATCTACAGTACCAGTCAGATTTCTACGCATATTCCTCACCTCGTATAATTTTAAGTTAATTATACGAATGTATGTTCGTTTCGTAAAGAGAACAAAATGAAATATTTCCTTAAAAATTAAGAATAGTGTTATTTTAAAATGCAGAAGAAAAAGCACGTCATTTTAAAAATTGAATACGATTTGAATACGATAGTATTTAATTTACCGAAAACTAGCGAAAATAAAAAAGCACTAAAACGTTGATTTATCAACATTCTAGTACTTTAAGAAATGTAGTAAAAACTACGGATGGAGGCGGCGGGAGTCGAACCCGCGTCCAAATATATTGCCACTTAGATATCTACGCTCATAGTTGTATCATTTGAAGTTTCACGCCGCTATATGCCATACAACCGGCCCTTAGCATTGCTAGTCTGATAATCTCTTTTAAACTTTACAGACGGAAAAGTTTAACGTATCCCACTTAATTTGAGACCCTTACTTGAGCACATGGGCGATGCCAAGAGGATCTTCACTCGCTGTTTTTAGGCAGCTAAAGCGAAAGTATTGTTTTCGTTTTTAGCAGTTATATTTAACTGTAACGTTTTAACGTAGTCGTAACCTACGAAGCGCAATCTAAGCTCAAACTATACCTGTCGAATCCATAACGCCCCCAAATTTTACAATCAAGCTATATTATTATAGCATATATTGAGATAAATACTCAAGTAATACAGAAAAGAAGCATCTATATTAATTAAGATGCTTCGATAAATAATATTAATGTATAAATGCTAGTAATATTTTTAATCTACTTTTAGATGTATAAAGATCAATTAAACTTAAACTAGCTCTTCTAATAATGGATTATTTTCTTTTAAGACATTTGAAGAATGTTTGAATTTTTCTAATTCATCTTGTGTTAATTGTGGTTCTAAAACATTGATAATACCAGCTTTACCTACAACACATGGAATCCCCGCATAAACATTATTTTGTCCATATTCGCCTTTTAATAATGTTGATGTTGTTAGTATCGCGCGTTCATCCTTCAAGATGGCACGGCAAATTCGAGATAACGCCATAGCTATTCCGTAATAGGTAGCACCTTTTGCTTGGATAATTTTATAAGCAGCATCTCTAGTGTTTTCAAAAATTTGATTTAAATCATCTTCAGTAATATTTAATTTATTTTGATAAACTGATAATGGTGTACTACCTATTTTAGCAAGTGACCATGGGACAAATTCTGAATCTCCGTGTTCACCAAATACATCAGCCGTTATATCTTGGGGTGCCACGTTAAATTTACAGCTGAGCTGATAGCGTAATCTAGCAGTATCTAAGGTTGTACCTGAACCGATAACCTTTTCTTTTGGAAACCCAGAATAATGCCAAACAGCATAGGAGATGATATCAACAGGGTTGGAGGCAATTAAAAAGATGCCGTTAAATCCAGAATCAACCACTGATTCAGTAATATTTTTGGCTATACCAATATTTGTTTTGATTAAATCAAGTCTTGTTTGCCCCACCTTTTGAGGTATACCAGCACAGATACATACGATATCAGCATTATGGCAATCTGAATAATCTCCGTGCGAAATAGTAATATTTGTAGTAAAGTTAGGTAAACCATCTTGCATATCATGAACGTCAGCAGCAGCTTTTTCTTTATTAACATCAATTAATACTAATTCATCACATAAATTTTGATTAACCATTGCGAAGGCAAAACTGCTTCCGACAGAACCTGTACCGATAAGAACGACTTTTTTTGTTGACATTTGAAATACCCCTTTCGATTAGGAAGCGCTTTCCTTACTGTTATAGTACACTTAGATTAAATCAAAAACATTAGCAAATGCTAATGTTTACAAAAATTTGTGAAATTTTACTAAATTGCACCTTTTTTGGAGGAAATTAAAATGAATGAAAAGATTTTGGATGAATATTTTAATAACTATGCTTTAGTTAATTGTCGAGAAGTTATCGAAACTGTTAAGAACGATTACATTGCTTTTGAGAAGTATCAAACATCGTTTGTATATGTAGCCAAGAGCGGTATTCTGAAGATGAGTACTATTTTAAGTGATGGTAATGAATTTAATATAAAGTTAGTCGGTGCAGGAAACATAGTGACACTTTTAGAGGATGAAGTATCACCAGTGGTTGATATGCCATTTACGATTAAGACTTTAAGTCGTGAAGCAGAAATTATCTTATTAGATCGAGTATCATTTTGGGAAGATATTAAAAAAGATTCCATTTTAAATGAATATATTAGGTCATACTATCGGAAAAACCTACATTATCAAATTAGAAAAACCTGTGCGCTAGCGAGTAATGGCAAATATGGCGCTGTTTGTTCGCAATTGTTTGAATTACAGCTTTTATTTGGAAAAGATACAGATAAAGGGCGTATGATTGATTTGTCAATATCAAATGAGGAGTTGGCTAAATTTTGCGGAATGAGTACTGCAAGCAGTTTTAATCGGATTTTACGTAAATTGAAAGATCAAGGAATTATCCAGACGATAGATAATCGAATTGTGATAAATGATGCAGATCTTCTAAAACCATTTTTCACATAGTTATTGAAAACATGTATTAGTACAGAATGAAAAAGTTATATTTAAAACGATTCAAACAGTTAATGATATTTACGAAGATATTTTAATCGTATAATATATAAACGGAAGAACACAATAACTATTGAAGGTTAATAGATAAATTATTTTATAAATCAGACTGTTTAAGTCAAGAGTTAGAGGTGGTTGAGTGCTAAGAAAAATAATAAAGAAAGTTGAAAACGATGGGCTTCATGCCTATCAATTTAATCTAAATTGGGTAAAAAATCTAAATTAGTTAGAGTTTAATCAACCATTAACTTTTTTTGTAGGAGAGAATGGGACGGGCAAGTCAACATTGCTGCAGGCCATCGCTATTCAAAATTAGATTCCTCAATTAACCAATGAGAAGTATGAGAGTACTCCAGAGTATGAACAAATAACGCCATTTGCTGATTGCTTGACGTCACATTGGGATATCAAGTCAAAGCGAGGCTTTTATTTCAGGGCAGATGATTTTATAAGTTTTGTTAGAGAGAGTTAAAAATTACGCTTAGAACTAGAGCATGAACTGCAATTACTTGATGAACAAGGAGTCGATAAATTGTCCTTTGAAAGGCAGCCTTATAAAAATTCGCTGGAGGCTTTGAAACATAGTTATCCCGAAGAGTTGGCGACACTATCACATGGGTAATTTTTTTTAGCGTTATTTAAAAGCCGATTAGTTAAAAATAGTCTCTACTTATTGGATGAGCCGAAGATACCATTAAGTCCGCAAAACCAGCTGACACTGTTGTACATGATAGATGAACAGATTAAATAAGGGTCGCAGTTTATTATTGCTTCGCATTCGCCGATTTTGACAACTTATCCGGATGCCGACATATACAATTTTACTCAGAATAAGATCAGTAAGATTGACTATAATGAAATTGAAAATGTGGAATTTATGACGAATTTTACGGCTGATCCAAAACGATTTATGTATTACACGTTTACTAAAGATATTTAAGAATTTCAACTATCCATTTTGTGTGGCATACTTGATTAATTAAATAGATATGCTATTAGAGATGAAAGAATGGTGATACGAATGATCTATCTGCTTATAGAAAGATGGTCGCTGGTATTGTTATTACTAGGAATATTGTTATTTGGAATTCTTTTAGTTATTAGCGGTTTTAAAGTGAAAAGCAATAAAAAGTATTTGAGAATCGCTCTTTCAATATTGGGTATTATAACTATAATAATCACTCTATACGGTATTGTATTTCTTTTATTGATTGGTTTTAATTCCTAAATATCTGTATTGATCATCTATTCATCCATAAAATAGCCAGCATCAATTAGTTTAATTTTGAAATGTCGATACTGGAAGAATATTTTTTACCCAAATTCATAAGTAAAACATATAAAAAAAGATCTTATTAACTTAACTGCGGGTTAATAAGGTCTTTTTACAATTTATTATTTTATTTTTTTAAGCTAAAAGCCAGACTATTATTTTTAAAGCTAACATGAAGTGTCGACGAGGTGATTTCTGTATCCTTAGGAATTTCAAAAACAAGAAAACCCGATACGCTTAAGTCTGGATTCATTGATTCGAAAGTAATATATTTATTTGTCAGTCCGGCTAATATTGACGGTGTGTATTCTTTTTTGTCCTTAGATACAAGCGTAAAATTATTAGCATTAATTGATTCAGTATTATTGCCTGTATTTTTAATGGTTATATTAACCATTGCATATTGACCACTTTCGGACTTGTATGTTTTAAATTCACTTTCTTTAATTTCTGTTTCACTTTTTACATCATTGATATTTATTTCTAAAGGTTTAATAGCACCTTTTTTTGAAAAGGCAATGGTATCCTTGGGAGCTTTGGACGTTTCTTTAGGTGTTGTTGCCAGTTGTTGTTCTTTTTTTAGCTGATTGATTTCTTTAGTCAATAGTTTATTAGTATTGCTTAAATTAAAAAAAGAAAAATTAAAAATAAGAACTGCAGCAACAAACAACCAAAACCAGATGTTTTTAAATAGATTTAAGTTTAATGCTGTTTTTTTTATTGCATGTTTATTTTTTTCTTTGTATGAATGTTGTTTATTACTGTGTCCGTGTCTTTTTGTAGATTTATTTTTATTTTTTGTTCTGTGTTTTTTTTTCTTCAAAATGTCACCTTCAATTTATTATGTTGTCTAATTAAAATAGTACCATGTAATAACGTGATTTGTCATAAAAATTATAGTATATTTAGAATTTGATGATTGACGTAGAATATTTAAGGTGGTATTATCCTTATAAATTATAGTAATTGAAAGCGAGGTAATCTATATTGAACAACTAAGTCTATTTTTTCAGAGAATAATGAACGGTGTGATTAATTTGTACCGTTATTTCGTTTTCGAGGTAGGCATAGTTGCTAAATAAAGATTATTGTGAGCTTTTATCCGTTCGTTTATACCTTTATTGACCGTGTCTCGATATCGAGATGCGGTCTTTTTTGTATTTTTTGAAAACCATCTGCTATGCGGGTGGTTCTGAAGTGCTTTCAAACGAAGAACAAACCTCTAATTTACACTGGAGGTTTTGCTTAGGAGGTAAAATGAATGTCGAATTTAAAAATAGAACAACTAACATTTGGTTATGATTTACAAAATCAAGTCCTTTTTGATCATGTATCACTTAATTTGGATACATCATGGAAGTTGGGATTGGTCGGGCGAAATGGCCGCGGCAAGAGTACATTGTTAAACATCTTTCAAAATAAACTGTCTTATCAAGGAACTATCAGCTGTCAAAAAGAAATGCTGTATTTTCCAATGTCGATTGCGAATGAAGATTTATTGACGTTTGATATTATTCAAGACTTAACAGAAAGTGAGCTATGGCAAGTTGAGCGTGAGCTTAAGCAGTTATCGGTAGATGATTTGTGTTTATGGCGTCCATTTTCACAGCTTTCCGGCGGCGAACAGACAAAAATTCTTTTGGCTGTTTTATTTGCCGCTGAGGACAAGTTTTTGCTGATTGATGAACCGACTAATCATCTGGATGCCGAAAGCCGCAAGCTAGTTGCTGAATACTTTTCAAGTAAGAAACAGGGCTTTATTGTTGTCAGCCATGATAAGCAGTTCTTAAATAATGTCGTTGATCATATTTTGGCAATCGAGCGGTGTCAGCTCAAACTTTATCAAGGTAATTATCAAGTATATGAGCAGGAAAAGTTTGCTCAAGACCAGGTTGAACAACTGACAAATCAGAAATTGACAAAAGAAATTAAGCGATTAGGTGAAACCGCTAAGGAAAAAGAATCGTGGGCGAAGAAGCGTGAGCAAAATAATTTTGGTCGGAACATTGCGGAAAGAATGATGCGTCGTTCTAAAGCGATTGAACATCGAATGGATAAACAGATTGATGAGAAAAAGCAGCTGTTACGAAATGTAGATGAATTTGATAGTCTTACAGCCAAGAATTTAACCAGTCATCATCAAGTATTGCTTAGGTTTGAGAACTTTAGTCTTAAATATAAAGATAGCGATACGTACTTATTTCAACCGATTAACGCAGAAATAAAAGGGAATGAGCAATGGATTTTAAGCGGGTTAAATGGTGTCGGAAAAAGTACATTAATTGATTTTATTAATCAGCCAGAGTCTTATGATTATCAGGGTGATTTCTTTTTAGCTGACAAGGTACAATTCAGTCATATTTCACAAAATTACAATAAGCATCGCGGCACCTTAAAAGAGTTTGCGGAAGTCAATCAGTTGGATTATACTGATTTATTAAATTTATTGAGAAAACTAGGGGTCGAACGCGATGTCTTCCGTGTGCCGATTGAAGAGATGAGCATGGGTCAGAGGAAAAAGGTCGAAGTCGTCAAGTCCTTATTAACACCCGCCCATTTGTTTATTTGGGATGAGCCGCTAAATTACTTAGATACTTATAACCAACAGCAGCTATTAGAATTAATTGCTGTGTGTCAGCTAACAGTCCTCTGTATTGAACACGATTTAAGTTTTCAAGAGCAGTTTAAGGAGAATCGGATTGTACTAAAAAGCCCTCTTCAAAAAAATGAAGAGGGAACTAGTTAATTATTTTTGGCTGCGCGGTAGCCTGCATCTTGGGCTTCTTTGATTGTTTTAAACATTTTTTCGGGGTTGGTAGTTCGGTCATAAAACTTGCTGCCGGGTAAGTGGTATATTTTATTTTTTGAGCCTTTAATCAAGCCATTGCCGTTCCCATCAACATATTCTTTAGCCGAACTATCAGCTGCTGAAGAACTATTGGTATCTTGAATATTTGCATTCTCCGTACTGACAATTTTACTTGAACCATCAGCATAGTTTATCTCAACGCCGTCTTGAACATTAAAAATATAAATATTAAAGGAGATATCTTTAGAATTAATTGATTGTGCTTGCATGTTGACACCCCGTGCGACAAGTTCGTTATCACGGAAAATCGGAATGACTGAATAGCGTACGTAATTTTTGGGCGACTGTTCTAAGTAATATTTGACGTCCATCTCATGCCGCAGCATTTCGGGGTTATTCAGCTGCTGTGTTCCTGTCATAAGATTTTTCCAATTGTCATTTTCTCCGGCCAATGCAAAACCAATCAGATGAGACCGATTATATAGATAACCTTTATCAAGTTTCTTGTTTTTCCAGCCGGTTGGCGTCACTTTTGAGATATCGCCTCTTTTTTCTTTAGGCATTAAATCTTGATTGAGCATGGCTTCAGCTGCTGTCACACGATTTAAGCTGTCAAGGTCGCCGTATTTTTCCCAACTGCCGTTCTTCAAGGATAATTCCTCATCAGTAAATTGAGGTTTATTTTGATTAACTTCAATTGTCTGGGTTCCTTGGTAATCAAGTTGAGCCAACTCACTCTGATTAATTTGCGGCGGCTCTGTTTCGTTAGCTGCTTGATTCTGATGAGATACGCTCGTTGTTGTGAGACTGCCGCTTTTTTGCTGTGTGGATGCTGTAGTGTCAGTTTTTGATTCGGCACAGCCTGTCAGCAGAAAAATAGTTGAGAAGAAAAGAATTAACTTAGTGAAAGATTTATGTGGTTGTTTCAATGATTTGTCTCCTTTATTAGTGATAGCTGTATCATATCATAAAAAAGTTACGAGAATAAGAACGTATTTTTTGAACAATAAATATATTTGTTGTATCATAAATGTATAAATGAATGAGGAGATGATCGTATGACAACTAAAAGACATACATTAGAAGACAATCGAGAAGCATTCAAAGAAGAAAAAAGTAAAGAGGTCTTTGAAGCGGATGTTGATAAAGACCGTGAAAAAGTAGCAGAAAAGAAAGCAGAAAAAGCAGAAAAACGCTTTGAAAGAGATCATAAATAGAAGATAGCTTGGCACTTGATGTCAGGCTTTTTTATTTGAAAAGCATTCTTCTGTATATTTTAGGTATTCAAAAAAAAGATTGCTGATATTATTTGTTATTTCTTTCTCAGCATCCTGTGGCTAATGGCATGTTTCGATAAAATTGATTGTATTTTAATGAGTTATTTATCTAGAAAATTAATTATTTTCTAATTTTGTTGTTGACTTTGATTAGAATATCATGTAAATTTATATCCAACAGCAAAACAAATATAAACATTCGTTGATTAGGAAAGTAAATTTGGATGCTTTTAAGAGAGGCTTTGGTTGGTGAAAAAAGCTGAGCAAAATAATTGAAAATGGCCTATGAGAATAGTGTGGTGATAATTAGCCATACTCAGAGCATCCCACTGTTAAAAGGGATACTGATAACTTTAAAAAAAGTGTCAGAGTTGAGGGGATTTTTTCCCGAACAAAAGGTGGTAACACGATGATTCGTCCTTTTATTAGTTAATACTAATAGAAGGGCTTTTTTTTTAAAAATATGATAGACGTTGATTTGGTAAGTACATTATGGAAGTTTTTAACAGAAAGCCTCGGTAGCTGAAAAGAGGTAAGACAAAAATAATGGAAAATGGCCAATGAGTCATTTGCTTCGAGCATTCTGAGTGAGTGTAAGATGGCAACGGCAGCAACCGTTAAAAAGCTAGAGTATGATAGTACTTGATAAGGGATAGCGGGTGACTGCTATCTAAAAAGAGGTGGTAACACGCAAAAAGGCGTCCTCAAGAAAATAACCCGAGCGGGCGGTTATTTTCTTGAGGATGCTTTTTTATATAAGGAGGAGAAGAGATGATTCATTTAGAAAACATATCCGTAACATTTAAACAAAAACAACAAGAAATTCATGCAGTCAAAGATGTCACACTGCATATAGATAAAGGAGATATTTTCGGGATTGTTGGTTATTCAGGTGCCGGCAAGAGTACGTTGGTCAGAGTCATAAATTTACTGCAACGTCCAACGGGAGGACAAGTTATTGTTGATGATGTCGACTTAATCGCCTTAAAAGATAAAGATTTACGAGCTGAGAGAAAAAAAATCGGGATGATTTTTCAGCACTTTAATTTAATGGACCGACGGACAATTTTTGATAATGTTGACTTTTCCTTGAAGTATTCAGGCAAATCAAAAAAAGAACGTCAGAAAAAGGTAACGGAATTACTAGAGCTGGTTGGCCTGAGTGATAAACATCAAGCATATCCAGAGCAATTATCAGGCGGTCAAAAACAGCGGGTGGCGATTGCTCGAGCTTTAGCCAATGATCCGGACATCTTGCTATGCGATGAAGCAACGAGTGCTCTAGATCCAAAGACGACAAATCAAATTTTAGATTTACTAAAAGAGTTGAATCAGAAATTAAACTTGACGATTGTCTTGATCACACATGAAATGCAAATTGTTAAAGATATATGCAATCGGGTAGCAGTCATGGAAAAAGGTCAAGTCATTGAGCAAGGTAACAGCGTCGATATCTTTAGTAAACCGCAAGCTGTCTTGACACAAGAATTTATAAGAACCGCAACGCACTTAGATCAGGCCTTAGAAAAAATATTAATACATCAAGAGTTCTCAAATATCGCTGAAAATGAGTGGCTGGTCGAATTATCTTATGTTGGCGATCAAACAAATGAACCGCTGATTGCACAGCTATATAGTAAATTCCAAGTATCGACAAATATTTTATACGGCAATATTGAAATTATCCAAGGTATACCGATTGGCAGTCTGGTGGTGTCCTTAGTCGGCATCAAACAACAGCGTGAAAAAGCTTTACAGTACTTGAAACAGGAAAATGTTAATGCTGTTATTTTGAAAAAGAGTAATGAAGACTCTGACGAAAAAGTTATTTCAATCGCTCGAGGAGGAAATTAAATGAATCAACTATTAGTGAAGTATTTACCGAATGTCATACAAATTCCAGATGAATTTATTGAAGCAACGAAACAAACTTTATTTATGACTTTTTGGACAGCTTTAATCGGCGGTATTCTAGGCATTGTTCTAGGTGTTGTCCTAGTGGTCACTCGTCCTGGCGGATTAATTCAGAATGTACCGCTATATCAATTTCTAGATAAGATTATTAACATCTGTCGGGCGATTCCTTTCATCATTATGCTGGCATTGCTTGCAGTCGTTACCCGTTTTATCGTTGGAACAACAATCGGCGAAGTCGCCGCCTTGGTACCGTTAATTGCCGGAGTCATTCCTTTCTTTGCGAGACAAATTGAGAATGCACTGCTTGAAGTCGACCCTGGAGTAATTGAGGCAGCAGAAGCGATGGGAACTAGTCCGCTGGGTATCGTCTTCCGAGTGTATTTAGTCGAAGGATTACCCGCTATCGTACGCGTTTCAGCTTTGACAATTATTAATGTGATTGGCCTAACAGCAATGGCTGGTGCAGTTGGGGCTGGCGGCTTGGGTAATCTAGCAATCTCTCGTGGATATAATCGGTTTCAAACTGACGTGACACTGGTCGCAACTTTATTAATTTTAGTTTTAGTTTTTATTAGTCAATTTATCAGCAATCTTATCATAAAAAAAATTAGTCATTAATTTGGAGGAAAATAATATGAAAAAATTAGTATTAGCAACTTTAGCAGGATTAACTTTATTGGCAGTCGCAACGGGCTGCGGAAAAACGGAAGCATCGAAAAAAACTGACATATCAAGTAAACAAGAAGAAAAAACAGTCAAATTGGGTGTTGTCGGATCTGATACTGATGTGTGGGATGACGTACAAAAGCGTTTAGAGAAAAAAGGGATCAAATTAGAGTTCGTTAAATTCTCTGATTACAATCAACCGAACCAAGCCTTAGCTGACGGATCAATCGATATGAACTCTTTCCAACATCAATTATTTTTAGATACATTTAATAAGGAACATAAAACAGATTTGGTTTCAATCGGTAATACGGTAAATGCACCTTTAGGCTTGTATTCTGATAAAGTGAAAAATGTGAAAGAACTGAAAAAAGGCGCAAAAGTTTCGATACCAAATGATGTCACAAACGGCGGACGAGCTTTGCTATTACTTCAAGAAGCAGGACTGATTAAAGTGAACCCTGCCAAAAAACAAGCACCAACTGTTTCTGATATTACTGAAAATAAATTAGATTTAAAAATTTCTGAATTAGATGCATCACAGACTGCAAGGTCTTTAGCTGATGTAGATTTAGCAGCTATTAACAGCGGTGTAGCAGTAGATGCTGGCTTAACACCGAAAAAAGATGCTATTTTTCTAGAACCTGTTAACGAAAATGCAAAACCGTATGTAAATATTATTGTTGTCAGAAAAGAAGATCAAGATAATAAAGTATACCAAGAAGTCGTAAAAGAGTACCAAACAGACCAAACTAAAAAAGTTATCGAAGAAACATCTAAAGGTTCAAGCATTCCAGCATGGGAAACATTTGGCAAAAAATAAGGGGGAGTTAATATGACAAAAACAGCAGAGAGAACATTATCAAAGGAAACAGCGTATCAGGCAATAAATCAATTTATCAATGAACACTTGGCACATTACCAGAAATTAGCTTTAGATATTCACGATCATCCAGAAGTCAGTAATTACGAATTCTATTCTTCTGATGTTTTAGTCAACCAATTAAAGGCTGAAGGATTCCTCGTTGTTAAAGATGTTGCAGGACATCGAACAGGCTTTGATGCTCGTTACAAAGCGGCTAAACCTGGACCAACTATCAGTTTTTTAGCTGAATTTGATGCCTTACCTGGTATAGGACATGCTTGTGGTCACAATTTGTTTGGTATCTATTCAGTTTTAGCCGCAAGTTCGTTAAAATCATTGATTGATGAAATTGGCGGTGAAATTCGTGTTTATGGAACACCGGGTGAAGAAGGCGGCGAGAACGGATCAGCTAAGGGCAGTTTTGTTCGTGAAGGTTTCTTTGAAGATGTGGATGCTGCGCTATGTGTGCATCCGGCACATAAATATGGTCGGACAACAAGTTCCTTAGCGAATGACCCTGTTGATATAAAATTTTATGGGCGTGCATCACATGCGGCGGCAGCACCAGAAAAAGGTATCAGTGCTTTGGAAGCTTTAATTCAGACGTTTAATGGTATTAACGGTTTACGCCTGTACTTTCCTAAAGACGTTAACATTCATGGTATTATAACTGACGGTGGTGTTGCAGCAAATGTGGTTCCAGAATTTGCCTCGGGACGATTTTATCTAAGAGCAGCTAATCGAGAAACACTGAATGATGTGTATGAGAAAGTTGAGAACGTTGTAAAGGGTGCAGCTTTGGCAACAGGAGCATCTTATGAATTTGGATTATTTCAAAATTCGGTAGATGATGTCGTGGTTACCCCAAGTTTTGATGATATATTTTTACAGCATTTGTCTGACTTGGATATCCCAACTGCGGAGATAGAGATTGATGAACGGACTAGTTTAGGTTCATCAGATGTTGGTAATGTGAGTCAAGTCATTCCGACAATCCAACCAACTGTTTCGATTTCGGATGATTATATTGCCGGACACTCAGATGAGTTTAAAGTGGCTGCTAAAAGTGAAAAAGGTTTAGCATCAATTGCGATTGCTGCAGAACTTTTAGCACGAACGGCCTATGATTTGTTAACGGACGCTGAATTGTTAGAAAAGATTAAAGAAGATCATCAATATCGTTTTAATAACCGTTAAATAATATCAGTTGTCATGCTGTTGTTTTGAAGAAAAGATAAAAAGAAAATCTCATGAAATCAAAGTTGTTGAATTGAGGCTCTACGTCAAATGATGTGGATGGGTAAAAATAAGCTAAATTTAAGCAACGAAAGCCGATTGGCTTTTGTTGCTTATTTGTTTGTGGTTTTCAAAACATATAAAAAAAGACAAAGTATCAAAAAAATGATACTTTGCTTACAGTCTGAAACACTCTATTTAAGAGTATTTTTTAGTCGTAAAACGCTATACTGAAAAAATTATTGCAAGGCGAATGCCATATCTGGAGGACTAACGTAACCTTGATAAGTTTGACGATATTTTTTAGGTGTACATCCGATATCTTTTTTAAACAAGCGACTGAAATAGGCGGGGTCAATGTAGCCGACTTCTAGAGAAATTTCAGCAATTGATAAATCAGTTGTGGATAATAACTTCTTAGCTTGCTCCAAACGGAATGAGGTAAGATATTCTGTAACCGTCATATTTGTAGCTTCTTTGAATAATCGACTAACATAACTTCGATTCAAATGTGAAAACTCAGCTAGAGTATCTAAAGAGATAGCATCTTGATAGTTTTTATGTATATATAGCATCATTTGATTTGACTGTTCTTTTTTGGTATCAGTAATTCGATTTTTGGAGGAATGAAGCAAGGATACCTGATTTAAGGATAAAACAGCTCGATGAATACTCTGTTGGACTTCTTCTTTATCTAAAGGACTAACTAGATAGTCAATTGCACCACATCGTAATGACTTATGCAAGTGGACAAAATTTTCTTCATCATCAATTAGAATAACACGAATATTTTGTTGTTCTTCTAATATTTTTGCTTTTGCATAAAATGGATCTTCCATAGCACTAGAAATATTTAAAATAAGTAAGCTTATTTCATAGTTTCTGGAAACGGCTAAAGCTTCTTTTGATGTAGAGGCATCCGGTAATAATTGTATGTTAAAAAAATTTTGTTTGATAATTTTTTTAATAAATTGACGTTCTTTAACATCTGGTGTTGCAATCAGTACATAACACATATCAAATCCTCCTTATAAGTGATCTTTTTATGTACTAATTATACCACATATACACAAGATTGTCTTTGTGAAAAAAACTTAGTAGAATACTATATTAACGGTGAATACACATGTGATTTTTTTAATAAACTGTGTCATATTTGTCCATTTTTTGTCGTCAATAGTCCTAAATAAAACGCTTACTTAGGTGTATGATAAGTGTGTAGATAAGATTAATACAAAAACTTAAGGGGGACTTAAAAAATGTTAATGGAAAAAGAACAAACAAATAATTTAAACGAAGTCGATGGATTAGTAGAACGTGCGGTTGCGGCACAACATATTTATGCGAATTTTACTCAAGAACAAGTAGATAAAATTGTTGGTGCAGTTGCTGAACATCTAACTGAAAAAGCTACAGAATTAGCAGAAATGGCAAATAAAGAAACAGGTTTTGGTAATGTAACGGATAAAACAACAAAAAATTTATTTGCTAGTGAAACACTTTATGACAGTATTAAAGACATGAAAACTGTTGGTATCGTTGAAGAAGATAAAGTAAAAAAACTTATCAAAGTAGCTGTTCCAATGGGTGTTGTTGCTGCATTGATTCCTTCAACTAATCCAACATCAACAACAATATTTAAATCATTATTAGCTTTGAAAACACGTAATGCGATTATTCTTTCACCACATCCAAAAGCATTAAATGCTATTATGAAAACTGTGGATTATATCAATGAAGCTGCTGAATCAGCAGGTGCACCAGCTAATTTAGTCCAAGTGATTACTGAACCAAGCCTTGAAGGTACACAATCATTGATGGCAAATCGTAAAACAGCGCTTATTTTAGCAACTGGCGGTGAAGGTATGGTTCGTGCAGCTTATTCATCAGGCAATCCTGCAATCGGTGTAGGTCCTGGTAATACACCTGTCATGATTGAAAAATCTGCTAATATCGAAATGGCTGTTGATCGCATAATTGAAAGTAAAACTTTTGATTATGGAACTATCTGTGCATCAGAACAAGCAATAGTTGTTGAAGAAGCAATTAAAGATGATGTAGTGAAAGCATTAAAAGAACGCCATGTTCATTTTATGACAAAAGAAGAGTCTGAAAAAGTCGGACAATTTATTATGCGTGAAAATGGTACAATGAATCCACAAATTGTTGGTAAAAAAGCAACTGAAATCGCTGCTTTAAGTGGTATTGATGTACCTGAAGAAACACTAGTTTTAATCAGTGAACAAACAGAAATCAGTAAACAAAATCCTTATTCTCGTGAAAAACTATCTCCAATATTAGCATTATTTACAGTTGCAAATTGGTCTGAAGGTGTTGAAACATGCCAAACTCTATTAAGAAATGAAGGTGCTGGTCATACAGCAGTACTTCACACAGAAAATGATGATTTAGTAAAAGAATTTGGTTTAGTAATTCCAGCGTCAAGAATCCTTATTAATACATTGGCAGCACTAGGTGCAATCGGTGGAACAACGAACTTAAACCCTTCATTAACATTAGGTTGTGGTGCTGTTGGAGGAAGCAGTTTATCAGAAAATGTTCATGTGGCACAGTTGTTAAATACAAATTATGTTGCATACGGAACAAATTAATTTTTAAAAAAATTCGTGTTTAGTGTTTAAATAAAAATAATCATCCCCAAAATCCTTTTAAAAGTATCTAGTCATTATGGACTAGATACTTTTATTTTTAGTCTGCTTTATTTTTCAATAATCAAACTAATTAAATAAGAATGTTTAAATTATAGTATTTAAGTTTCTATCTGATGATTAAGGGATTTTTATCATGTTTGTTGAAAATAAATTTATGATTTTATACTTTTTTTAGTTTCATCTATTATGTCGGTCTTTGTTTTTTAACTGCATGTTATAGGTCATGATGATTTAGTGTTTCGTATCAACCATGTCTTTAGTTTAGCAACGATTTAGCAATTGCCAATTAATTTTGATGTTTATCTAGCCTCAAGTTTAGGGATGCAGATTAATAATTTTTATAGATGACTGACAACTTATCCAATGTATGCATGAATTAAATTATTTTCAAATGTTTATCTAGAATATACATTATTTCTCCTTGTGCTGATATTTTGTTGTTTCTGCTTTTTTTTGGTTTATTAGGATATCTTGTTTATTAAAAAGATAGTTGAAAGAGAGGAAAGACTTCACATATCATTGTGGAGCTTTTTTATTTTATTGTATAATATTTTTTTAAAAATGGTAGATGTTATTCAAAAAAGAAAAGTATGTATTTAAATTTGAGATAGCGAACTTTCGTAAAAATAATGTATAATAAAATAAAACAGTAAAAGGAAGTGGCATGCTTGAAAGTATTTACAATAATTATTATTGGTATCTTCATTATGGTTATTATCCTAACAGCTACGGCTGCTGATTTTTTTATCAATGTAGCGCTATTTAGAGATAGCAAATGGTTTGAAAAGACGGGTCATAAAATGATGAATCCGGATAATTTCGCTACAGTACAGACTGAATATAACGTTGTCGAACAAAAGCAGTTATCTATCGGATCGCTATTTTGGGATAATGATATTGCTCAAGATTATTGGTTGGAAGCTGATGACGAAAAATTATATGCTCGGCTTTTTAAAACATCAAAACCTACACATGAATGGGTTATTTGTGTTCACGGCTATCGTTCTAATGGAAAAAGAGATATGTCATACACAGCATATCGTTTTTATGAACAAGGCTATCAGTGCTTGGTTCCAGATTTGCGGGCTCACGGGAAAAGTTCCGGCAATATTATCGGTATGGGTTGGCTGGATCGACTCGATATTGAGAAATGGATTTCAGAAATTATTAAATTGGATGCAGAGGCAAAAATTATTTTGTTTGGAGGATCGATGGGTGCATCAACAGTTATGATGGTTAGTGGTGACAATCTTCCAGAAAATGTTGTCGGAATTATTGCGGATTGCGGTTATTCATCAGTTTATGCTGAATTTGGTGCGATGCTGAGTTCAGCTCTAAAATTGCCTAAATTTCCAATTTTGACGTTCGCAAATATATTTGCCCGTAGAAAAGTGGGATATAGCCTTAAGACTGCATCTGCGGTAAAACAATTAGAAAAAAATAAACGTCCTATTCTTTTTATACATGGAACAGGTGATAAATTTGTTCCGCATCAAATGATGTATGACAATATGGAAGCAGCTTCAGGGGTTAAAGAGAGCCTTGTCATTGAGGGAGCTCCCCATCTATCTTCAGCTATATATGAGCCAGAACATTATTATGAAACGGTTTTTGAATTTATTCAACGATATTGTTAAGAAAGAAGGATGAAGAGAGATGAAAACTAAATCCGGAAAGACAATTAGTTTAGGAATTATTTTAATATTAGTTGCTGCAACTTTAAGTAGTTTAGGACAATTAGCATGGAAACTTGGTGCAGACGGATCTGGGATATATGCTATTATTTTATATGTTATTGGTTTTGTATCTGCTGGATTAGGTATGTTTGTGATGATGGCTGCGTTTCGATTTGGGGAAGTTTCCATATTACAACCAATGATGAGTATTGGTTTTGCTCTTTCGATTTTGTTTGGTGCATTATTTTTAAATGAGTCTATTACTTGGTATAAATTATTAGGTACCGCATTTATTATTCTGGGATCAGTTTTACTTGGAATTGAAGGAAATGGTGAAAAGGTATGATAAATATAGTGGCAGTTATCTCATTGTTGTTAATAACTACTTTAACAGGCAGTGTTGGTGCGCTAGCCTTAAAAAAGGGTATGAATGATTTAGACACTCTTACTATGGGTAATGTATTACGCAATTTGTGGGTTTATATTGGAACTTTTCTTTATATTGTAAGTTCAGTTACTAATATTATGTTATTTAATTTTCTGGATTATTCAATTGCTTTCCCAATGACGTCACTAACATATGTGTGGACAGTTATTATATCTTATTTTATATTTAAAGAAAAATTAACGACAAGGAAGTTTTTAGCAATTATTTTTATCATTATTGGCGTTTTTATTATCAGTCAATAACAAAAACAGACCACTTAACAAAGCGGTCTGTTTTGATGAAAAAATTAAAGAAACACAAATGAAGCTACTTATCACTCACTAATACCATGCGGGTTTATCACCGGAAGTTCCAGGTTTATTGACACCTAATGATTGTTTAATATATTTTTCGGGTGCGATAATAATTGATGAGATGAGTGAGGCAACACTTTTCCTTGAGACCTCAGTTCCTTTAAATGCATCTCCTTTTATTGTGAGTTCGTAGTTTATTTCATTTTTGTTATCTAACCATGCAGGACGGATAATGGTGTAATCCAATCCAGAATTTTCAATGATACTTGCAGCCTTTGTGTAGTTTTCTAGATAACCGCCATCAAGCTGTTGATGATTCCATTTACCAAAATTACCAGGAACTTCATCATAAATCCCTAATGTCGAAACCCAGATTAAACGTTTGACATGTTTTGTTTCCATAGCTTCGACGACACTTTTGGCTTCAGCAACTATATCCCCTGCTAAGTTAGCATAGACTACATCTATATCCTTTAGAGCGCTTTCTAATTGTTTTTGGCTGGTTGCATCGCCTTTTATAATTTTTTGTTTGTCTTGGTTTTGGATAGATACTTTGGAGGGGTGTCTTAGAAATAGTGTTTGAAAGATGTCCTTAGATAAGAGATCAGCTGTCACCAACTTAGCAATTTGACCACCGGCGCCTAAAATTAATACATTTTTCATGTTACTCTCTTCTTTCTATTCATTTTGACTACATTTTTAGTCTAAACCTGTTAAAAAATTTAAGCAATTATTCTTTCTCATCGGCTGTTAGGATTTATATTGTTGATTTAATGATAAAAAAATATTTTTATTTTGTTATAATACAAAATGAAAGAATGTTCAGAGTGACATAAAATAATTTTATGCTTTGTAAATATTTATTTATACATGATATTATTATAATGTACAAGGGGTTGTCGATAATAGTGAAGCAGTTTAATAGTAAAAGACAGGTAAAAGCTTATGGGGTTGAAAACTTTAGACCGATGACTGTTAAAGAGCGTTGGGAGGTATACTCCAAGTTAAATAAGCAGCAAAGGACAGTTTTAGATGAACATAGAAAATTTTTAGTTCGGTCAGCTTTCATTAAAAATAGCTATTTAGCTGCATCAGACTGGGAATTTGTAGATATACGCATAGATGATAAATATCCTAATAAACATAATAAGGAACTTTATTGTCAGTGCGGTAGACGATTAAAATATCAATACGTCATTAAATCTAAAAAGAACGGGCAGGCAATTTATCTAGGGAGTCAGCATTTTCGTGATCATTTAAATATACCGCACCATGTTGCAGCGGAAATCGTAAAAAAAATTAATAATGTTGATGTGGCATTAGATGAAATTTTATGGTTGAAGCGCCAAAATAATTTTTTCCCTAAAAAGTTATGGCAGGATTATCAGTATCTATTATTTTTAAACCAGTTTGCTAAAGTTTCTTTGCCGATTAATCAACTGTTTACTAAAAGAATAGCTGATTTCGAACAAGCTGAATTGCCTGTGTATGAAAATGATTATCGATTATTGGAACAAGAAATTAATCGCTTGAATCAACAACCAAATCAACACAGACAAGAATTTTTGACAGAGACACACTTTGAGGTTTTTAAATCGCGACTGACACAAAATATAGAGCAAGATATTTTATTTTCTTATACGTCAGTTTGGGCTAAGCAAATTCAGCAGCGAATGAAAAAGTATCGTGAGAAACCAAAAATGCCTGACAGTTATTTTCAACAATTGCATGAAATATTTCTATTAGCTGACGATAAAACAATACATGCTTTTAAGAAAGAACTGTTAACTTTTGCAAATCGTGGTGTAGGGAAATGGATTCAACCGAGTATTTATGAGCAAATGCTGGAAGTCATATCTGCAACTGGTTATAATTATTTGTTTTTAAGTCAGATTCATCCATTTATCAGGGAAGGATTAATACCGTATCATCAAAGTAAAGATGCTGTTGATTCTATCATTATTAAAGATGAACGTGAAATGAAGCAACAGATTAAGAAGAAAAAATCATTGCAAGCAATTAATGACTTATTAGCGGATTATTCGAAACAAGAGCAAAAGCAGTTACTAACCGAGTTGCTTCATCGCGTGGATGGACATACAGACTAGAAAAAGAAGGAATATATTATGATTTTTTTGAAACTTATTTTAATTGCCTTAATGATTTGGGTGACGGCGATTTTTGTTGCAGCTGAATTTGCTTTGGTAAAGGTTCGAGGAACGAAGCTTGAATCTTTAGAAGAAGAAGGTGTAAAAAATGCAAAACTAGCAAGACATATGGTGCATCATTTAGATGATTATTTAAGTGCTTGTCAGCTAGGGATCACATTGACAACATTGATTATTGGGGGGATAGGTGAAACAACTGTCAGTTCAATTCTAGAACCTTTAATCGGTGCTTTACCAATCAGTAGGGCACTGTCACTAACAATTTCAATTATTTTGGCATATATTATCATTACTTTTATTGAGGTTGTTGTTGGTGAGCTCCTACCAAAATCATACAGTATTGTTGCACCTGAAAAAGTCACATTGGCTACTGCGAGACCCTTGCATATATTTTACAAATGTACTGCACCATTTATAGCATTGTTAAATAAATCAGCAAATAGTATCGGAAAGTTATTTGGTATTCATATGGTAGGTGAGGCCAATGAAACACTCTCAGAAGAGGAATTGCTTCAAGTTGCTAAGGATAGCTTTCGTAAAGGCGAAATTAATAAAGAAGAGTACCAATATCTATCTCGAATTTTTGATTTTGATGAACGTCAAGTAAAAGAAATAATGACGAATCGATTGGAAATGCATGTCGTTGAAGAAGGCACATCTGTTTCAGAGACAATAGGTCAAATGGTCGAAACGGGTTATAGTCGTTTTCCAGTTATTCGTCAGTCAAAAGATACAGTAATCGGATATGTCACATTATCAAGTATGGTAAAGGAAGCATATATTAATGCTGATGCACATGTCGAGACTTTTGTTGAAAAACCAATTTTTGTTATGGAAAATTCACCAATTAAAATTGTGTTAAAGATGATGCAAGTACAACACAAACATTTAGCCATAGTCGTGGACGAATATGGAGGAACTGCAGGTATTGTAACCATCGAAGATATAGTAGAAGAGTTAGTCGGTGATATTCAAGACGAGGTCGATATGGAGATACCTTTAATCCGTGCTTTAGGCAGTAATCACTACATTGTTGAAGGCGGCATTGAATTAGATGACTTTACTCATCTGTTAAAATTGCCTAATTTAGAGGATCCTCATGGAAACGTGACGTTAAGCGGGTATTTTACAAGTCGCTATGGTCATGAGGTTGTTGAAGGATTCACCGTGTCTATCGATGATGTTTTATACACGGTGTTAGAAATGAGTAATGAATCAGTTGTTGATTCGTTTAAAGTAGTTGATATAAGAAATAAATAAAAAAGAGACGGAGAAAATTGACCCCGTCTCTTTTTGTTAACTGCTAACCATCGATATCGATAATACGATCGACAAAACCTTCGTAGAAATCTTGTTCATGTGAGACGACAATAACAGTTCCTGGGTAGTCAGCTAAACTTTTTTGGAGACTTTCTTTGGTCTGCTGGTCAATATGATTAGTCGGTTCATCTAAAATCAATAGATTTCCTTCTCTCATAGTCATTTCAGCCAGTTTAACTTTAGTTTGTTCTCCACCGCTTAGCATCTGAAGCTGTTCTTGAGCCAGTTGGTTAACCAAACCTGACCGAGATAAGTGTTTTCTCAATTCTTTATTTGTCGCTGTTGGAAATAGATTACTTAAGTATTGAATGGGTGTTTCAAGAGGAAATTCCCATTCTAAGTCTTGTGAGAAATAATTAATTTTTGTATTGGCTGGAAAGTGAAATTCACCGGATAATGCTGGGATTTCACTAATCAAGGTTTTGATAAGTGTTGATTTTCCAACACCGTTAAATCCACGAATAGCAATTTTTTCGCCGTACCGGATAGTTAAGTTAATTGGCTGTTGTAACAGCGGTTGTGCATAGCCGATAACTAAATTATCTGTTGATAAAGCAAGTGTAGTGATAATCGGGTTATATCGAAAAGTAAAATTAGGTTTGGCTGCTTCGTTAGGTGGAGTCAAGCGATCGATTTTATCCAATTGTTTTTCACGGCTTTTTGCCATTGTTGATCGAGACCCCGCTTTGTACTTTCGAATATAAGCCTCTGTTTTTTCAATATGTTTCTTTTGAGATTCATACTGTCTTAAATAAGCATCACGGTTTGTTTCTTTTTGTTTAAGCGCCTTAGTGAGATTTCCTTTGTACTTAGTTAATTTTCCAAATTCGATATCAGCAATATGTGTTGTAATATCGTTTAAAAATGCACGATCATGCGAAATAACTAAAAAAGTTCCCGGAAACTCATTAAGAAAATCAGTTAGCCACTTAATATGCGTATCATCAAGATGGTTAGTCGGTTCATCTAAAATTAGTGTATCAGGATTTTCAAGTAATAATTTTGCCAAGATAACTTTTGAACGTTGGCCGCCGCTTAAATTTTTTAAATGGGTATCTAATCCTAAAATATCAATACCAAGCCCTGAAGCCATTTCTTGAATTAATGTATCCATTTGGTAGAAATTTCCCTGATCGAGTTGTGTCTGTAGATTTCCAGCCTTTTCTAACAAGCTATCATCATAGGTCTGTTCATAATCTTCGTAATAAGAGGCGATTTTTTGTTCTTTAAGCAAGTCTTTATTGAATGCAGTTTTTAAAAATTCGTAGATAGTCAGTGTTTCATCAACTTCGATGTATTGATCAAGATAACCTAAATGATGATTTTTTGGAAATTCAACACGCCCTTCATCAGGCAAAAGATCACCAATAATAATTTTAATTAAAGTCGATTTTCCTGCACCGTTTTGTCCAATTAAACCAACGTGTTCACCTTTATTAATTTGCAGATTTAAATCTTCATATAGTACTTTATCACCAAATTGTTGTGTAATATTTGTTAAATTTAACATAAGTATCCTTTCTTTCGCACAAAAAAACTGTAGCACGATGTCGTCTACAGTTTTACGAAATCACCAAAAATAGGTATACTAAATAACCTATTTTGATGAAACTTTTTATCGTAATCCTCTTTAACATTGCTTCATCATTTAATTATGTCAAGAGGTGTATTTCTAATAAATTTTAAATAGTTTTTAAGAAACATGGAAACAACCTTCCTTCGCTGTGTAAAGTGTATCATGTTCTTTTTTCATTGTCTAATATAGTTAAAGAGATTATTTAATTATGTAAAATATTATCATAGTTCTTATTACAAAATCCTCATGAATGAATTAAAAAAATCTAACCTAATAATATGATTAGTCCCCCCAAGTTAATAAAAAGTTTCTCATACCTAAACTAGTTTTTTTGTCATATTTTTTTCAGTAATAATATCAAATTCACTAACTAAACTTGTTCCCTTTTCTTTTAACAAATGGAATGTTATTACGTCTATAAAAATTAGAGCAGCTATCTCTAGGTCAATTATTATTATTAAGTTTATAAAAATCGCTTCTTTTATCTAGTCACAGTACTTAAGAAAAAATTGGTATAATAACGGTATATGTAAGCTGATTTTGTTAAAATATTAACTAATTGATATAATTTAATTATTGCGAGAGGAGAATAAGTATGAAACGAGTATCTAAAATTGAATGGGAAATGGGTAGTAATATAAAAAAGGTTTGGGAAACAGTTACTAATCTTGATGATTGTGATTGGAGGAGTGACCTATCTAAGATAGAGAAAATAAATGAACAAAAATTTATCGAACATTTTAAAAGCGGAGGACAAACAACCTTTGTAATTACAGATAAAGAGTTCTGTAAAAAGTATTGTTTTGATATGGAAAACAAATTTTTTATAGGAACATGGACAGGTATTTTTATAAAACTAGATACACAGAAAACTAAATTAATCTTTTCAGAAGAGCTTAATATTAAAAATCCTTTCATTTGGGCTCTTTCTTTTCTCGTAATGAACTTAAAAAGAATTCAAAAAGAATATATGCAGGATTTAGAAAGAAAACTCAGTCATGATTAGTATCTTAGAAATCATTAATCATTTAAACTCTATAGCTTCAAGTGATTATAAAAAAACACTATAAGATTAGGAGTACCTGAAAAAGACATAATAGGTGTACCAACTAAAAAATTAAGAAAAATTGCTAAAAAGTGTGGTGATGACGAACAATTGATTCAGGACTTAGGGAACTCAGAATACAATGAATGTAAGATTATAGCTGTTTTACTTATGAACTCTAATGACTATTCAAAAGAGCAAATTGAAAAATACATGGATCTTGTGCATTCGTGGGATCTATGTGATATGTATTGTAAACATGTCATTATTAAAAAAAAGATTATGAGGATTTTATATTAAATTGGATAACTAGCGATAATACTTAAGTAGCCTCTACATCAGTTCACAAAGATTTATCAAATATTGAAATAGAAAAACACTTAAGCCTAATACATGAGTCGAAAATAACTGATGATCTTATCATAAAGAAATCTGCTTCTTGGGCATTAAGAGAATCAGGAAAAATAAACGAATTTTCCAATAAAAAAAGCATTGAAGTTGCTGAACAGTTTAAAAGTCACTCTAATAAAGCATATATTTGAGTTGGCAAAAATGCTTTAAAAGAACTAATTACTTTGATTAAAGTACCTAGTAGAAGTAGATTAATTTCTTCAAAATTTAAGATGGATAAATAATTTCTAAATAATTAAAAGCTCAACATATCTGACCTATGGTAACTATGAATGATTTTAACGAATTAAGCCAAATTACCTTAATAATTATTAAAAGGCCTCAGATAAGGTTTGAAGCCCTTTTTACTTGGTATAATGTTTAATTATATAAAATACAAATTAAAATAACAGGAAAGAGAAATGATATGATAAAAAAATTAACAGATTTAACAGCTGAACAATTGGATGAAATAGTAAAAATATGGTTAGTCACAAATATATCTAGTCATAATTTTATTCCGAAAGAGTATTGGAAAGAAAATGTGGACTACGTTAAGGAGGAATTGCCTAAAGCTGATGTTTATGTTTATTTAGATGATGAATCAATCAGAGGATTTATAGGATTACAAGAAAACTATATAGCAGGTATTTTTATTTTAGAAAAATATCAAAATTTTGGTATCGGAAGTCAATTATTGGAAGTAGCTAAACAAAATTTAACTACAATGGTTTTATCAGTTTATGAAAAAAATGAAAAAGCAACTCAGTTTTATTTAAATCATGGTTTTAGAATAGTAAATCAATCTCTTGATGGTGATACAAATGAAGTTGAATTAATCATGAAGTGGAATGTAGTGTGAAAAAGCAACTCGAATGAGTGCTTTTTATTTTATTATCCAAAAGCTAATTTTTTATTACGTATTCTTTGTCTGAAAAGTTGATCACATCAATATTGTATTCATGCCTTTCGCTCTTTTAATTTATTGTTTTTTATCATATGGTATAACACCTGATTCTGCTGGATTTTCTTTAGTATTTTTATATTCGTTATTTTGATATTTTAAGCACTTAGTATTTTTTGAATATCTAGTAGGTAAAACTCCATTGTTATAATTGGCAGCTATAACTTTCAGATGTTTTTACCTGAGTCTTAATTTAGAAAGCCTAGAAAATTGGTGAAAAGTGAATATAATTTTAAAAAAGTAATAAATTACTATTTTGTGATATGATAAATCATAAAATAAAGGAGATGTGTTTTTTATGAAAGATGAAAGTCATGGGATTCAAGTGCTAGGAAGAGCTGCATCCATCATGTCCATTTTGATGTATGTTTCGTATATTCCTCAAATTTTAAATAATTTAAATGGAAATTATGGCAATCCGGTTCAACCCTTAGTTGCGATGATTAATTGTATTTTTTGGACAGTGTACGGTTTCTTTAAACATGAAAGAGATTGGCCGATTATTTTTGCTAATGTTCCTGGAATTATCTTAGGAGCCATTACATTTTTTACAGCACTGCATTAATTAAATATTATTTACATAATAACATATCAGATGAGGGGGGCGTGCTTTTACGTTTTCTCTTATCTTTTTTTTGCTTGTTTATGCTACAATAGGAACATAAAATTGATAAAGGACGATGTTAAGTGGCAGTTTTAGGAATAGATACGTCGAACAAATCGATGGGAATTGTCTTATCGAGTAAAGGTCGGTTAGTGGGAGAACATGTTTCAGCTGAACAGAAAAATCATAGCGTAACTTTGATGCCTGCGATAGATTTTGTGATGCAAGAAGCAAAATTGCTTCCCAAGGATTTAAAAAAAGTAGTTGTTGCTAAGGGTCCAGGATCATATACAGGTTTGAGGATTGCCGTAACGACAGGCAAGACATTAGCCTGGACTTTAGGTATTCCATTATATGCAGTGTCTAGTCTAAAAATTCTAGCCAAAGGTGTAAATCAGCAATTAGCTAAAGAAGCATTGATTATCCCCTTGATGGATGCCAGACGCAATAATGTTTATGCAGGCGGATATCGGTATGAATTAGGTCATTTAAACAGTGTTATTCCTGACAAACATTGTTCGATTGATGGATTAATCAATGAATTAAATAATTATAATTTGCCTTTAATTTTTGTCGGGGAAGATACTGAGACATTTCGCAAAAGTATCCTTGAAGCATATCCTGAAGCAACTATCATTAATGAACCTTTAATACCCCGTGCATTAATGAATGTAGTTACTGAAAGCGACTTAGTGTCTGATATTGAATCATTTGTACCAGATTACTTAAAACGTGTGGAAGCAGAGGAAAAATGGTTGGAAACGCATGAAATTGGAAGCACGGATTATGTTAAACGGGTTTAATTTTTTTAAGCACCCTTTTATTACGGACGCACTGTCATCAATTAACTTCAGTCATCCAGAGCATACGATAGACAAAACAGCTTTGTCAGATATTGGAGCTCTTCAAAATATACTCAAAGATATCTACGGCAAATCACCATGGAGCTATTCAATTTTTATCATGGAATTAACACCTGGAAGTAAGTCAATTTATTTTAATTATTTGATTGGTAAAAAAATTGTCGGTTTTATCGGTATTCGAATTCAAGGGATTAATGCACACATAACAAATTTATCTATCTTAACCGAATATCAAGGCAAAGGGTATGGGGGCCAGTTAATGACATATGCGGTAGATTATTCTATCAGAAGAGGGTGTCGAGAGATGACACTGGAAGTCAGCAAAGAAAATCTGCCAGCGATTGCTCTTTACGAACGTTTCGGCTTCACTGTCAGGGGGCTAAAAAAGGCTTATTATAAGCGATCTGGAGAAGATGCCTTGGACATGATTTATTATTTGCGAGGTGATGACGATGTATCAATTGATTGAGCCAACTAGTGTGACTAATGAATTGACTGTTACACTGTACAAATTGAGTCAAGCAGCATTTGATTTTGGCTCGCCTTGGACTGAGCAGCAGTTTGCCGATGCACTGGCAAATTCTAATAATCGAACATTGATTATCTGTGATGACCAAAGTCAAAATACTTTAGCGTATTGTACGATTCAGGTTGTGCTAGATGAGGCTGAACTATTAGCCATTGCTGTTAGCCCGGAACAACAAGGAAAAAATACAGGAAAAAGAATTTGGTATGAAATGAAAAAATTATTGAGAACAGAAGGTTGTCATAAATGTTTTTTAGAGGTTAGAGAGTCTAATCAAATTGCACGGTCTTTTTATGAGACACTCGGGTTTGAAAGAATCGGTACACGTAAAAAGTACTATCATTTTCCGACAGAGTCAGCAATCTTAATGGCAATATCTTTATAGGAAGAGTGAAAAATACAGTGAAAGAATTATTAACAAACGGACAGCACATGCACTTGATTTTAGCAATTGAAAGCAGTTGCGACGAGACAAGTGTCGCGGTTATTAAAGATGGCGTGACGATTTTATCAAATATTGTTGCTTCACAAATAGAAAGTCATAAGCGGTTTGGCGGAGTTGTTCCCGAGGTTGCCAGCCGTCACCATGTTGAACAAATTATCGGCTGTATGGAAGAAGCACTCGAGTCAGCAGATGTCGATGTTTCCGACTTAGATGGTGTGGCAGTAACCTATGGACCAGGACTTGTTGGGGCTTTATTAATCGGTATTACTGCAGCAAAAACATTTGCTTGGGCTAATAATCTGCCATTGATCCCTGTTAATCACATGGCGGGTCATATTTATGCAGCTCGATTCGTTGAGGAAATGACCTTTCCTTTAATGGCTTTATTAGTTAGCGGTGGTCATACAGAATTAGTGTATATGAAAGAACATGGACATTACGAAATTATTGGCGAAACGAGAGATGACGCGGCGGGCGAAGCTTATGACAAAGTGGGCAGAGTTATGGGATTAAGTTATCCTAGTGGTAAAGAAATAGATGAGATGGCTCATCTTGGTGCAGATACTTACCATTTTCCTCGTGCGATGATGAAAGAAGATAACTTTGATTTTAGTTTTAGCGGATTGAAGAGTGCTTTTATTAATTTAGTTCATAATGCAGAGCAACGAGGTGAAGAATTAATTCCAGTTGATTTAGCTGCAAGTTTTCAACATAGTGTTGTGGATGTGCTAACGACAAAAACCGTACGGGCATGTAAAGACTACCGAGTAAATCAGTTAATAATTGCTGGTGGAGTTGCTGCGAATCAGGGTTTACGAGAAAAAATTAAAAGTGTGATGGCAGATGATCTGCCACAAGTTAAAGTAACTGTACCACCACTGAATTTATGCGGTGACAACGCGGCAATGATTGGAGCAGCGGGCTTTATTGAAGCGAAAAAAGGTCATTTTTCCGGTTTAGATTTAAATGCTAAGCCAGGTCTCTCTTTATAGAGACGCAGGTCAGTAGAAAAGATGGATAAAGAAATGGAGGCTATTTAATGATTAATAATCGCCCCATCGGTTTTTTGGACTCAGGTGTAGGAGGGTTGACTGTGGTTAAAGAAGCTCTGCGTCAATTGCCTAATGAAACAGTATGTTATATTGGCGATACTGCAAGGTGTCCTTATGGTCCACGACCGATTGAACAAATTAAAGAGTACACTTGGGATATGGTTCAATTCTTACTAGAAAAAGATGTTAAAATGATTGTTTTTGCTTGTAATACTGCCACTGCTATCGTTTTAAATGAAATCAAAGAAAAGTTGAAAATCCCAGTTGTCGGTGTGATTAAACCAGGAGCTAGAGCTAGTGTTAAAGTTACAAGAACAAAACATATTGGAGTAATTGGCACTGTCGGTACAGTGACTTCTCAATCTTATACACAGGCAATTCATGATAAAATTTCGCAAGCACGAGTCACAGAGTTGGCTTGTCCAAAATTTGTGCCGATTGTTGAAAGTAAACAATATCAATCAGAAATTGCTGAACGTGTAGTTAACGAAACACTTGTACCTTTAAAGAATCAGACGATTGATACATTGATATTAGCTTGTACGCACTATCCTTTATTAAAGTCATTTATCCAAAAAAGCATGGGTGATAATGTGACTCTGGTTGATTCGGGAGTTGAAACAGTTAGTGAAGTGAGCATGCTTTTAGACTATTATGATATTTCGGCAGCACCGCTGGGAAAAAGTAAAAAGCATAAATTTTTTATGACGGGGTCCAAAGCGATGTTTGATGATATATCAAAAGATTGGCTAGGATTGACAAAAATTAATTCTGAACGAGTAATTTTTAAATAAAGGAGCAAATTAATAATGAGACAATACAACCGAATGGCAGAAGAATTAAGACCGGTAACATTTGAAATAAATTATTTGATTCACCCTGAAGGATCTGTTTTAGTTAGTTTTGGGCAAACAAAAGTTATTGTGACAGCATCAATTGAAGAAAGAGTTCCGCCGTTTTTAAGAGAAACTGGTTCGGGTTGGGTGACTGCAGAGTATAGTATGTTGCCGCGTGCGACAAATACTAGAAATCGTCGCGAAAGTAGTAAGGGAAAGTTGACTGGAAGAACAATGGAAATCCAACGCCTGATTGGCAGGAGTTTGCGAGCTGTAGTTGATTTAAAAAAATTGGGTGAACGGTCTATTGTAGTTGACTGTGACGTGATTCAGGCTGATGGTGGTACACGGACAGCTAGTATCACAGGTGCTTATGTGGCACTTAGGCTAGCGATTGATACCCTGCTTAAATCTGGTGAGTTAAAGGATAATCCTATCAGAGAATCTGTGGCAGCTATTAGTGTCGGAATTCTAGCGGACGGCACAAAAGTTTTGGATTTGAACTACGAAGAAGACAGTGCAGCGCAAGTTGATATGAACGTTGTGATGACCTCGTCTCAACGATTAGTAGAAATCCAAGGAACTGGGGAAGAAGCGACATTCAGCCGTCAAGATATGAACGAGCTGCTTGACTTAGCTGAGAAGGGTATCGCACAATTAATAAAAGAACAAGAAAAAGTACTGAATAAAAGTAACATATCAATAAATTCTGTATCACAGCCTGTTAAAGAAATTCTTATTGCAACTAGAAATGCAGGAAAAGCAAAAGAGTTTAATGCTATTTTTAATGATAAAGGATATACCGTGAAAACCTTATTGGATTACCCAGAAATACCAGATGTTGAGGAAACTGGAAAAACATTTGAAGAAAATGCACGATTAAAGGCAGAAACAATCGCCGAGCGATTAAATTGTCTTGTGCTGGCCGACGATTCAGGACTAAAAGTTGATGCGTTGCATGGTCAACCTGGTGTTTATTCAGCAAGATATGCTGGAGAAGATAAGCGCGACGCAGCAAATAATGCAAAATTACTACATGAATTAACTGACATACCTATGGATAAACGAACAGCACAATTTCATTGTACTCTAGTATTGGCTGCTCCTGACAGAGAAAGTTTAGTCGTTTCTGGTGAGATACCAGGATATATCAGTACGATACCTAGAGGCGAGAATGGATTCGGGTACGATCCATTATTTTATGTACCTGAGTATGAGAAACAAATGGCGGAACTGCCAGAAGCTGTTAAAAATAAAATAAGCCACCGTGCTCAAGCAATTGAAGAGTTGTCTAAGCATTTAGATAATTGGCTTAATCAATAAATAGGAGGTTTGTATGAAAATTTTAGCGGTAAGCGATAATCATGGAGATCGTGATGTTTTAGTTGATATTTTGGCACATTGGCAAAATAAAGTTGACGGCTTTTTTCATTGTGGCGATTCTGAATTAGAGGCTTCTGATAGCCTTTGGCGTGATTACGTTGTAGTTAAGGGAAACTGTGATTATGATCCAAAATACAGAAAGACACAGACAGTTGATTTAGACGGTGTTAGGATTTTTATGACACACGGACATCTATATGGTGTTAATACTGGTATGATGGCATTAAGTTATGCCGCTCAGGAAGAACACGCTGATATTGTATTATATGGTCATACACACAAATTAGCTGCAGAATTAGCAGATGATATGGTGTTTGTTAATCCAGGAAGTATTTCTCAGCCTAGAGGACGATACAGTCATTTGAAAACATATGCTATTATAGAAGATGAAGCAGATAAAAAAAAGGTGTCATTCTATAATCGTCAGCATGAATTGATTCCTGAACTGCAAGTAAAACTTTAAGAAAATGTTTACTGAATAAAGGTGGAGAATTATAAATGATAAGTCATGCAGCAAATGAATTATTATTGGAAAACGAGGAGCACTTCCTGATTGATGCAGATAATGTAGCAACCCTTTTAGAAAACAATAGTTTGGAGCATGCGCTTTTGGTCTTAACCAAAATTGGATATAGCCGTATACCTGTGCTAAATAAAAATGATCAATTGGTTGGCTCTATTGCATTGTCAAAAGTGGTGGATGCTATGTTTGATACACAAAAAATTGATCCTGATAGATTGAGTCATATTAAGATTAGCGATGTCATGGATACTAAAATTAAACATGTGAAAGAACCTTATGATATTGAAAAGATATTGAATTATCTAGTGGATGGAAATTATGTACATGTTGTTGATGATAATATGGTGTTCAAAGGGATTGTCACACGAAAAGAGATTTTAAAATCAGTTAATCATTTAGTGCACGTACTCGATACAAGGTATACTGTAATAAAAAAGCAATTGATTGAAGAAATAGATTGAAAGTTAATTCTTATTTAAAAAAACAGCCCTTTAAAGGGCTGTTTTTTTATGGTTTGACTGTTAATTTAATTGGTGCATCAGGAATCTTTATTCCATTTTCGGTTAATTTTTCAATGTAGGCTGTCATCAATTCAGTTTTAACTTTAAACTGTGTGCCAGCCGTTGCATATGTTATAACTTGGATGGCAAAATCACCATTCTCTAGTGTTATCAAGCCGTTGATGATAATGTCGCTTTTCAAAGAAGAAATATCTCCTTCAATTTTGTCATTAACTTCTTTAATAAGGCTTTTGATTTTTTCAATATCATCGTTTGGCTTGATTCTTAAATTAATTAAAACCTGCTGATCACCACGTGAAAGGTTTGAAATAACTAAAATCTGACGGTTGGGTATATAATTTAATGTACCATTAAAACTTTTAACTTGTGTTGTTCTCAAACCCACTTGATAAACGGTACCTTCAAGCGAATTGATAATGACATGGTCACCAACTTCTATCTGGCGTTCGTAAATAATAAAAAAACCGGTAATTACATCATTTATAAATCCTTGTGCACCAAGACCAATGGCTACCCCAGCAATCCCAGCACCAGCAACAAGAGACCCAACAGGGACACCAAGAATAGTAAGAACCGAGTAAATACCTAAAAAGAATAGCAAGTACTGAATCAGATTTTTTGAAACAGCTTGTAATGTATCTAAGCGAGCAGCTTCATATTTTTGCTTTTTTCTATATTTTTTAATAGAGTTATTCATAATTTTCAACAATAGTTTTCGGCAAAGTGCTAATAATATTAATACAAGAATAATTAAAATACCCTTATTAATTATAAAAGCTAGAATTTTATCCCAGTCTAAATTTTGCCAGAATTTTTGAAAGAAGTTGAGACTCTTTTCTGTCTGTTTGATAATTTCAGATTGTGTTTCAGTTGTTGAAGTCTTCATTGAGAATACCACCTTTCAATGCTTTTGATAGATATTTAAAATCACTTTGTGTATTTTATTGTATCATTTATTTATGTGTTGAGAAATGTTTTAGATAATGTTATTCTGAAATTGGTACTATTTTAATAAGTGGAGGTTAGTGTTATGTCAGGAACGGAAATCGCCGCGATTATTGCAGCGCTAGCATTTGTCGTGTTAGTTGTAGTTGTTGTGTTCTTTTTAATGCAGTTGAATAAAACAATTAATCAGACTACAAGTAAAGTGAATACAATTTTGGATGAATCAAATAAAACAATACAGGTCCTCTCATCAGATACAAATATTTTATTAAAACAAACAGAAAATCTGCTTGCGACGAGTAATGAGCTTTTATCAGATGTGACTAATAAAGTGGAAGTTATTGACCCGTTATTTGTAGCCATCGGTGACCTAGGTGAAAGCGTCAGTGAGTTGAATGAATCAAGTAAGGAATTGTTAGGTAAAGTTGGTCAAGCAAGTAAGACAGCAGCAACAGCGACATTAGTAGGTAAAGCAGCTCAAACAGCTTCTAGCCTCTTTAAGAAAAAATAAATTTAGAATCAAATGAGAGGAAGTACGACATGGGAAAAAATTCTAGTAGTTTTTTAGTAGGTGCTTTAATTGGAGGGGCTGCAGCAGCTAGTGCGGCACTATTATTTGCACCAAAATCTGGGAAAAAATTACGAAAAGATATGATAATACAACTGGATGACATATCTGATGGTCGAGCAACAGAATATTTAGATATCGCTAAAAATATGGCTGGCGAATACTCATGGTTAGGTGAAACGATTAGCCAGCGTGTCGATCAAGCAAAATTAACATCTAAGGAAGCGTTTAACCAGTTTAAGGAAACGGCAGATAATGATGAGATGACTTTTGCTGCGATGGAAATTCAAGATGACGAAGACTATTTTGAAGTGACTCCAATATCTGAAACAGAAGAAGTTATTCTACTACGTACAGATGATGTGTCTGATGAATTGTCAGACATTGTTGTAACAAAATAATCAATAAATAAAGTAGCTGAGAACAAAGTCTCAGCTTTTTTTATGTTGATTATTATTTTCATTAAATAATCGTTATTATAAAAATAGTTGAAAACGAATAAAAATTTTCATGAAAATCAATTAAAACGCTTGCATTAGGATAAAACATTTGCTATTATCAAGGCAGTATCAGGCATCTTGAATAAGTATTTGTTATTCTTGTGAATTATGATAATTAGAAGGAGAAACATCATGGAAAAACAAACAATTACGATTTATGATGTTGCCCGTGAAGCAGCCGTATCGATGGCGACTGTTTCTCGCGTTGTGAATGGCAACCCTAACGTAAAACCAGCGACACGAAAAAAAGTATTAGAGGTTATTGATCGTTTGGATTATCGGCCAAATGCGGTAGCTAGAGGCTTAGCAAGCAAGCGAACTACAACAGTCGGTGTAATTATACCTGACGTATCAAATGCATATTTTGCTTCATTAGCAAGAGGGATTGACGATGTCGCAACAATGTACAAATACAACATTATTTTAGCTAACTCTGACGGTGATGACAAAAAAGAAATTAATGTACTGAATACATTATTAGCTAAACAAGTTGATGGTGTTATTTTTATGGGACATCATTTGACAGAAGAAGTACGTGGCGAATTTTCGCGTTCTAAAACACCAGTTGTTTTAGCGGGGTCTATTGATCCAGACAATCAAGTAGGTTCAGTAAATATTGATTATCGTGAAGCAATGAAAGATGCAACCAATGCACTGATTGCTTCTGGAAACAAAAAAGTAGCATTCATTTCAGGCTCATTGTTGGATCCAATTAATGGAGTAAGCCGGTTGAACGGTTACAAAGAGGCGCTAACTGAAAATAACATTACTTTTACTGAAGGTTTAGTGTTTGAATCAGATTACAGCTATAAGGCTGGTTTGGCTTTAAAAGATCGAGTTTTAAATAGCGGTGCAACAGCTGCTGTTGCGGCTGATGATGAATTGTCAGTAGGTTTATTAAATAGTTTAACTGATTCTGGGGTTAAAGTTCCCGATAATTTTGAAATTATTACAAGCAATAATTCGTTATACACTGATATGGCTAGACCGAGTGTCACAAGTATTACACAACCATTATATGATATTGGTGCTGTATCAATGCGTCTGTTGACTAAGTTGATGAATAAAGAAGATATTGAAGAAAAATCAATAATCTTACCTTATGGTTTGGTAAAACGTGGTTCAACAAAATAAAAAGTAAGAAGAACTATGATTGATTAAATTCAAGCACAGTTCTTTTTATTTTGATTTTATAAAATTGCAATCGCTAAAGCTTGTTGAATATCAGTGATACTTTTATCTTTTTTGAATTGCAATGTTTCCGTGGGAATTTCAGCACTTGAGATAAAAATATGAAGTTCAGCATCTAAATCAAAATGTCCCGCAGTTTCTACACTGAAGCGTGAAATACTTTTAAAAGGAATTGTCTTGTAAGATACCTTTTTTCCTGAAAGACTTTGTTTATCCACAATAATCAAGCGTTTATCTGTAAACACAATTAAATCACGTACTAGTTTGTACGCTAAATCAATAGGTTCGTTTGGTAATAAGACACCATTTAGTGTCTTTTTTACTTCATCGTGATTAATTTCAGTCCCATTTCCTAACAATCCATCAAATAATCCCATAAGAGACCTCCATTCGTAATATATAGTCAGTATATCTTAATTTTTATTGAAAGACATCTTTAATGTAAACGATTTTGTTTTTTTTATTTTGTGACTTAATAGACAAAGCTATAATAACGGGATGTTCAAAAATTGATTGATATATTTTTTAGAATAAATTAGCGATTCCCCACTCCTTAATCATTTTCTATCATATGATATAGCCGGTATAAAAATAAAGGAGCTAATTATATGAAGAAACAACGTTTTAGAACAACAATCTATCTATTTCTGACTTTGATAACGGGTTTAGGGATAACGGGACCGGTCGTTGCATCGGATTCGACGATATCTTCATCCGAAACACAAATGACACTTTCGTCAGAAATATCTGATACTGGTGAATTAAGTGATAGGGGTACAGCAGTACAGCATTTATCTTTAAGCGACTATAGTAAATTAAGTGCAAATGATTTAGCCGAAAAAGTTCGTTCAAAGGAAGTAACAAGTGAAGAATTGGTTAGATTAGCCTTTTTACAGATTAAACAGGAAAATCCGAAATTGAATGCTGTTATTTCTACTAGGAAAGAACAGGCTTTGAAAGAAGCAAAGGAACTGCAAGATTCGGGTCAACCATTTTTAGGTGTACCGATTTTAATGAAAGGGTTGGGACATACTGTTGCGGGAATGTCTAATTCTAACGGTTTCAAATTTGCGCAGCATGAAATGGCTAGAAGTGATGGAAGTGTGACGCGGGTACTAAAAGAACTTGGTTTCATCGTCATTGGTCAAACAAATTATCCAGAGTTAGGCTTTAAAAATATAACTGATTCAAAATTATACGGTAATACCGGAAGCCCTTGGAATCCAGCCTTTCAAGCAGGTGGTTCATCCGGAGGTTCAGGTGCAGCTGTTGCTTCTGGAATGACCCCTGTCGCTTCCGGCAGTGATGCGGGTGGTTCAATCAGAATACCAGCATCGTGGAACGGCATCGTTGGATTAAAACCATCACGTGGTATGATAAAAGGCTCGGGAACATCAGCAAAAAATCAAGTTGTTCACTTTCCTTTAACTAAAAATATGTTAGATACTTCGAAACTTTTTGAAGCTTTAAAAAATCCAAATGCAGTCGAACTATCTGACGATACTGCGGGTAAAAAAATCGGGTATACACTTGAGTCTCCTGTCGGTACACCAGTTAGTGCTGATGCAAAAACTGCAGTTTTGGAAGCTGTTGAGTTTTTAAAAGAGCAAGGATTTGAAGTATCAGAAGTAAAAATGCCGGTTGATGGTAAGAAATTGATGGAAAGTTATTATACAATTGGAGCGGGATCAGCAGGAATGGCTGCTTATCAATTAAGTCGTCTTGAAAAACGCCCGCTTGAAATTGATGATGTCGATATTCTAACATGGGCACTGTACCATACAAGTAAATTGATACCTAAAGAAGATGTAGCAAAGGCTTGGGAATTTAGTGCTGATGCAGCTAAAAAGATGGCTGAATTACATCAAACATATCCACTGATCTTATCACCAACAACAGCTGCGACTGCACCAGTTGTAGATGATGATTTGTTGACACCAGAGCTGCGGTCACAGATGGCTGAAATTGAGAACTTGCCAACAAAAGAAGAGCGCCTGAAATTAATCTATGATCAATGGCTACCAGCCTTAACGTTGACACCATTTACACAACTCGCCAATTTAACAGGCGAACCAGCAATAAGTTTGCCAACATATGTATCTGATAGAGGGTTGCCTTTAGGTATTCAAATAAACGGCGCTGTCGGATCGGATTCACTATTAATTAAAATGGGATCATTATTTGAAGAACATGGAAAATTTAAGCAATTAACAGTCGATGAAACAGAGACAACAAAACCAACCGATACGACTATTTCTTCAATTACTCGACCGTCGATTACGACAACTGATATAACTAATGCCGAAATATCAGAATCAAGCTTGTCTACACAGATACCTGAAACATCTGATAAAATGAACACGAAATCAACTGGCACAACGACAGAGTCAAATGATTCGGCAAATAATTCTGAGTCGCCCGTTGTATCGTCAATGGATGGTAAAATAAACTCGGATGCAAATTTAGGAACTACTAAAACAATCAACGAGGAAACAAGTACGTCTGCACATCATCAGATTAGCACAGATGATGATGAAAAGTCTGAAAAATATGATCGAAATGCAGCAAATCAAAGTATAAACTCATCATCCTCTGAAAAAGAAGAGACAACAAATACAAAGATGAGAAATACTTCAGAAAAATCATCACCTAATGTAAAATCAGACAACCGCATTCTGCCTAAAACAAACGAAAAACTTCCAGTTATTAGTTATTTATTTGTTGGGTTGCCATTAGTTGGTGCTGCAATTTATGGGATAAAACGAAAATTTTAAGTTGCCGACATGAAATCTCTTTAATATTTGGGTATAATTATCTTATACATCAACTATTAAGGAGGTTTTTTATTGAAAAAAATAGCGGTATTATATACTAGTATGATTCTTTTGTTAAGCGGATGCAGCACAAAAGAAGTAAAAGAAACAGGTCATTCTGAAAATTATCAAAATCAATCGTCAAGTGTTGTAACAACCTCAACGTCTCTTAAAAAAGTAAATCAGCTAACAACTGAGACTGTTAATTCAGAGACTAATAAGACAGCATCATTAAATACGAAATTAGATAATCAAGCGAAAGTCAGTCTATCATTACCCAAAACTCAGTATACACTGAGTATTCGTCAAGACATTTCAGATGCATTTTATCAATGGGCCGGCGGCAGAGCAAAAATAGGAGGCATGGCTGTATCGAAAGAGTTTTTCGACCATGGTGCGGCCGGAGTGGGAGATTGGTTTGCTGTAACACCAGATGGTCTCGCAATGGCGCAAACATTTGATCATCCAGGATATGATGGTTTTCCGTTACATATTGTGGGAGGTGTAACGTTTTATTATTCAAAAGATGGTGTGTTGGGTATGACTGATGAAATAAAAGGTAGTTCATTTGCTGAAGGTTTCAGTGGTGTTGCACGAACAGACAAACCAATTATTAAGTATATTTTAGTTGATAATGGCAATATATATGAACTGGACAGCGATTCGTCATTAACCACTGGTTTTTACGAAGCTGATGAAGATGGCACAATCAAGCGTAGTCAAATAAATGAAGTGGCGTTCAAGCAATCTGAGGACAAAGATGCGATTGAGGAATATCAGCGATTATTAGGTCGATTGAACTAATTGTTTTATCTGTTAGTGTTGCGTTTTTAAGGTTTCATGGTAAGATAGTAAAAAAACATAGGAGGATGATGTTATGGGATTAAACGAATTTATTTTAGGATTAAGCAGTTTAGAAAAAATTACACGAGCACCAGGATTTTTTAAATTTACGGAACATACTGTTGCAGCTCACTCTTATCGCGTAGCATCAATTGCTCAAGTTTTAGGAGACATTGAGGAGTATAATGATGTCGAAATTAATTGGAAAGTTTTGTATGAAAAATCTTTAAACCATGACTATACAGAACGTTTTATTGGTGATATTAAAACACCTGTAAAGTATGCAAACCGTGAATTAAGGGGCATGCTTCAAACGGTTGAAGAAAAAATGACAGATCAATTTATCCGTGAAGAAATACCGGAAGAGTTTCAAAAAATATACCGTCGTCGTCTTGATGAGGGGAAGGATTTATCAATTGAAGGAAAAATTCTAGCAGTTGCAGACAAAGTTGACTTGTTATATGAATCTTTCGAGGAAATCGTAAAGAATAATCCAGAACCAGTATATAAAGATATGTTTATCGAGTCGGTAAAAACAATTAAATCTTTTGATGACTTATATTGCGTACCATATTTCTTTAATAACATCTATCCTGAGTTAGTTAATCGAGATTTTTATGGACGTGAAGCGTTTATTAAGCAAGTGATGCATGTCATCGGTGAATAAAAATATGGTTATTTTCATTTGCTAAGCTATCCGTGGCTTTTATTCGGTTAAATTCTTCAGTCACTCATTAAGTTAAAGAAAATAACTATTAAGGAGGAAAAGATGTTTAGACAGATGGAATATTTTTTACTGTTAATTTTCTTATTCTTTGCTATCGGCTATAATATCGCAAAAATAGATAGTCTAACATTAAGTATCACATTTTTTATTATTTTGACGTGCTTAATGCTGATTCACATTTATTTCATGGATAAGAAGAATCGTAAAAAAAGTGGCTAAGTACTATTTTTAATTAAGTTTGATAATTTTTGGGAACGAGGTAATAAAATGACATTTGAAGCAATTTTACCAGAATTGAAAAAAGGGAAAAAGATTATCCGTAAAGGGTGGGGCGGTTTCGAACTGTATGTGACACTGGTAACAGGTGAACAGTATGATGGTTGTCCGGTGACTGATTATCTCTTAATAAAGACGAGCGATGAAGGTTTCTCTAGCTTTGCTCCTACTGTATGTGATATTTTAGCGAATGATTGGGAGCTCGTCGACTAATGAGAGACACGATTAGATATTCAGAGTATCACGGTAAGACAGTACTCGTCTCTGGAGCAGCTTCTGGTATCGGTAAAGCACAAGCCGAAGCCTTTTTAAAACAAGGAGCATTTGTTTTCGGGATTGATCGACAATCCCGGGGATTAAAGGAATTAAAAGATAACTTTCCTGATTTATTTACTTTTTTTATCGGCGATGTTACCGAACAAAAAGATTTAGAAAAGTGGGTAGCAGACAGTTTGAAAGTATCGCCAAGAATTGATATTCTTTTGAATACGGCTGGGATTTTAGATAGCTATCGACCATTAATGGAAACGGATGAATCGCTTTGGGATAAAGTATATGAAACAAATTTAAAAAGTTACTATCGTCTTATTCGATTAATTTTACCTGAAATGTTAAAAGAAAAAGACGGTACAATTATCAACATGACATCAATTGCTGGATTAGCAGCCGGTGGCGGCGGGGTTGCTTATACAATGGCTAAACATGGTGTCGTAGGTCTAACAAAACAGTTGGCTTTAGACTATGCTGCAAATGGTATTCACGTTGTCGGAATTGCACCGGGTGCAATTAAAACACCTATGAATGCTGCTGATTTTACTGGCGATGCTGAAATGGCAAAATGGGTAGCTGACGAAACACCTTGTAAACGGTGGGCGGAACCCGAAGAGGTTGCTGATTTGACCATGTTTTTAGCGAGTCAAAAAGCTAAATATTTACAAGGAAATATTGTACCCATAGATGGCGGCTGGTTGCTGAAATAGATTTGAAATTACATAGAATAATGTGTATGATATATAACAATGGGTTAACGCACTATGACACTTCAGTTGGAAAATTTTCCCATCCTTTGGTCATAGTTATAGAGCAGATTAAAAAGAATCTGTAAAGGAGAAGATAAATGGAATATAAAAAAAGAAAACAAGGAAAAGTTTCTTGGACTACTGCAGATACAACTAAAGTTGCACTTGTTGCAGGGGTGTACGTCGCAATAACAGTTTGCTTATCAGTTATCAGCTTTGGGGCTGTACAGGTTAGATTATCAGAAATGTTTAATTATCTATCGCTATACAATAAAAAATATATTTTTGCAGTAACTTTAGGTGTTGCCATGGCTAATGTTTTTTCACCGTTAGGTATTATAGATGTTGTCATCGGCAGTATGTGTACACTGATAGTTTTGACTGTTAATTATTACATAACAAAAAATATTAAAAACTTAAAACTAAAAATGGTTGTTACAGCTTTACTTTTTTCATTTTCAATGTTTACGGTTGCTGGGCAGCTGACATTTTTTTATAAAGTTCCTTTTTTTGTCAATTGGTTAATTATAGCCGTTGGCGAGTTGATCTCAATGACAATTGGCGGAATTATTATTTATTGGATTGGGAAAAAAATTGACTTAACAAAATAAATAGAAAGCAGTGAAATTATCAATATTTCACTGCTTTTTTCTGGTCTCTAATAAAAAGTCAAAGGTAGAAAAAAAATAGAAATAATGTATAATAACAATTAGTAAATTAGATGAAAATGTATAATTGGGGGAGCGCTATGCCAACTTTATCAGATGTTGCAAGAAAAGCAAATGTGTCAAAAATGACTGTGTCGCGTGTCATAAATCATCCTGAAAAAGTAACTGATGAATTGAAAAACCTAGTATTTCAGGCTATGAAAGATTTGAATTATAAGCCGAATGTTGCAGCAAAGGCACTAGCAAATAATAAAACACAAATTATTAAATTTTTTATTTTAGAAGAGATAGATACAACAGAACCATATTATATGAATCTGTTAATGGGAATTTCGAAAGAATTGGATAAGCACCAATATTCGCTCCAGCTAGTCATGGAAAATAGTTTTGATTTAGGTCAGAGCGATGGATATATTATTACTGGTATGCGTGAATCGGACTACGAATGGATTGAACGCTTAGAAAAGCCGTATGTCTTGTTCGGTGAGAATCGCTATGGTTATGATTATATTGATACCGATAATTCTAAAGGAACAGAGATTGCAACAGAGCATGCCATTAATTCAGGATACAATCGGATTGTTTACATTGGTATCGACGTTAAAGAACCTTTTGAATATTCCCGTGAGGCCGGTTATATAAATACAGTGCAGAAATATAAAAAAGTACCTGAAATTTATCGCTTTAAAAATCGTTCAAGTTTTAGTTATCAATTTATTAAAGACGAGATTGGCCGCTTTTCGAAGAATACGGCATTTGTCTGCAGCTCTGATCGGTTGGCTATTGGCATTGAACGGGGACTGCAAAAAAAAAATATGGTACTTCCTAATGATTATGGAGTCATTGGTTTTGATGGTGTCTTTTTGGATCAAATAGCTTATCCAAAATTGACGACTATTAAACAACCTGTTATTGATATGGGTGCTGCATGTGCCGATATGCTGCTTAATAAAATAAAACAACACGGTGCTCCGCAAGGAAATCAATTATTCGTTCCCGAATTAGTTGTTCGCGGCAGTACTCGTAATAATGAAAAAGTTGGTCAAGGATAAAATACCTTAACCAACTTTTTTATTTTGTATAAAACAGGATAATTTCTTGTAGAATTTCTGCTGATTCGTCAATTGTTTTTTCATTATAATAGTTGGCGAAGCGTTCATCTGCTACATACAAATCAGCTAAATACCGATGATACTCAATAGAATAGTAAGGTGCAGTTATCTGAAGCCAAGCTTTATGTGCATTAAATATTTTTTCTGCCTGTAAATTTGGTAAATTGATTTGTTTACTTTCTAAAATAAAATTTAAACCCGTGATAATCTCTTTTTCATAGCTAATCATGGCGTTGTAATCGTCTTGATTCAAATTCTGCCATTTCGCATTTGAGTTTGAAATTGTCTGCTCGTCATATAATTCACGAATTTCGAACCCATAGCGTTCTTCGTTCTCTTTAATCTTTTCATTAATTAAATGTTCAAATTTCTCACTAGTTGTCATAGTTATTTCTCCTTTATAGTTTTTGATACTTTTGTCTAGTAAATGTGTTAAATCAGTTAATTCTGCCAGTTCCTGAGTCAGCAATTGGTGCTGGTGTGTCAATTCTACAATAATCTGCTGTTCGTCCAGTGTCATAAGCTTTTTAATGTGTTTGAGACTAAAATCAAATGTTTTAAAAAATAAAATCTGCTGCAGTCGATTGATGTCTTTATCAGTATAAAGACGATAACCTTTTTCGCTCAGTTTAGTCGGTTTAAGTAAGTTAATTTGATCATAATATCTCAATGTTCGCGGTGAGACACCGGTTAAATCTGCAAGTTGACTAATTGAATACAATTGATTTCCTCCTTCCACTAATCAATTTAAAGTATAACGTAAGGTTAAGGTCAATAGCATTATACAAAATTATTTTTATAGAAGCGATACTGCTTGATTTTTACTTTTGTTATCGCTAACAATCATTTAGTAGTTGTGAAATCGTGTAACATTTTTTAAACTATGAATGAACATAAAAGGAGGGAACGTTTGCATGGCGTCGTATTGGTGGAAAGATGCAATTATCTATCAGATTTATCCAAAAAGTTTTAAAGATACCAATCATGATGGGGTTGGCGATCTTCGAGGAATTATCGAGTCATTAAATTATATTAAAGAATTAGGTGTGAATACACTTTGGTTAAATCCTATTTTTATTTCACCGCAAATTGATAACGGTTACGATGTGTCAAATTATTATGCTGTTGATGAAATATTCGGCACGTTAGAAGACGTCGAAGAATTGATTGAAAAGGCACACGCACTCGATTTGCGTATTATTTTTGATTTAGTATTAAACCATACTTCCAATCAGCACCCATGGTTTCAAGAGGCCTTAAAGGGAAAAGATAATATTTATCGAGATTATTATTTATGGGAAGATGCAGCCCAAGATGGTTCTGCACCAAATAATTGGGAATCATTTTTTGGCGGCTCTGTTTGGGAATATGACACACATAGTCGTCAATACTATTTTCATTTATTTGCTAAAGAAATGCCTGATTTAAATTGGAAGAATCCTGAGGTACAAAAGTCGATGGTTGATATTGCAAAATTTTGGCTATCTAAAGGAATTGACGGGTTTAGATTAGATGCTTTTATTCATATGGTAAAAGATGATTTTTCATTGAACGTTCCTAACATCGCGAGTGGAGAAATAGCATTAGCTGAACAATATTATGCTAATCTACCAGAAGTTAGAGTCTATCTTGAGGAGTTTATTAGTGAATTACGAAAGGTTAAACCGGATATTTTTATTGTTGGAGAGGCGGCTTCAGCCACACCTAAATTAGCTTTAGATTATATTGGCGAAAATTTATGCAGTACGGTTATCTCATTTGATCATATCCAAGATCGAGAAATCATTGAAAATCCGCTGATTCCGAAAGGACTTGGTCCAAAAACACTGAACGTTTCTGATTTTAAAAAGCGTATGATATCATGGCAGACGGATTTAAAAGCAGGTCAGCAGCCAACATTGTATTGGAATAATCATGATATGCCGAGATTAGTCTCAAGGTTTGGCAATGATGAAGCTTATCGTGTTAAAAGCAGTCAATCTTTAGCTGCTGCTATGTATTTGCTTAGCGGAATTCCAGTTTTATTATATGGTGAAGAGATCGGTATGAAAAATCTTAAGATTTCTGATATTAGTGCTTTTCAGCAACCGACTGCTAAAGAACAATATAATCAGCTGCTTGCTAACGACTTTTCTAAAGAAGAGGCATTAAAAATGATTGCCAGCATTAATAAAGAGGCTAGTCGAGGTGGTATGCAATGGACAGCTGATAAATATTCAGGATTTTCAGATTATGGCTGCTGGTCAGGAGTGAATATAGAAACAGCATTTAATGTTCAAGCAGAAAAAGACGATCCTAACAGTATTCTGACTTTTTATCAAGAATTACTAAGGTTAAAAAAAGATGATATCTTTCAAAAAGGAAAAACAGAGTTTATTCAAACAAGTGACAATTTGATTGCATATAAGCGCATATTGGCTGATGAGGAGGCTATTGTTGTGTGTCACGTAACTGAAGAACCGACAGACGTACCAGATTGGTTATCATCTTTAGAAGATAATTATCAAGTTGTCATGTCGTCATTTGATTATAAAATGGCAGATATGATGCAGCCGTATGATTACATCATTGTATCAAAATAATATTGTGTAAATGAGGGATTTTAATGGAAAGAGCAGCACTGTATCATAGACCAGAAAGCGAATATGCTTATTTGTATGAAACTGACTTAATGCATATCCGTTTAAGAGCAAAGCGAGGAGACATTAAAGAAGCTAGATTGATTAATGGGGATCCTTATTTAATAAATGAAGAACAATGGTACAAGGAATCTCTGCCGATGACATTACTGGCACAAACGGAAGATTATGACTATTGGTTCATAGAAGCAAGTGCGGAGTTTAGACGATTGCAATATGCTTTTGATTTAACCGGTCAAGATGGCGATCGTGTTTTTTATGGCGATCGTGGGATATTTACTCTGTCCGATTGGGTCATTGCAAAACCAGAAAATTACTTCCGTCTGCCTTATTTTCATGAAGCAGATCAATTTAAATCACCTGAATGGGTGAAAGAAACAGTTTGGTATCAGATTTTTCCAGAGCGTTTTGCAAACGGTGATTCATCCAATGACCCAGAGGGTACATTGCCTTGGGGCAGTAAAGATCCGAGCAGAACAGATTTTTTTGGCGGCGATTTACAGGGTGTTTTAGATCATCTTGATCATTTAGTTGACTTAGGAATCAATGGCATTTACTTCTGTCCAATTTTCAAAGCATCATCAAATCATAAATATGATACGATTGATTATTTTGATATCGACCCAGATTTCGGTGATAAGGAATTGTTTAAAAAGCTTGTTGATGAAGCACACCGCCGCGGCATACGAATCATGCTTGATGCTGTTTTCAATCATGTGGGATATTATTCTAAAGAGTGGTTAGATGTTGTTGAACACGGACAGCATTCAAGATATAAAGATTGGTTTCATATTCACAGTTATCCAGTAGAATTCGGCACAAATGGCAATTTTGAAGGTGCTAAAACTGTTTCATATGATACATTCGCGTTCACACCGCGTATGCCTAAATTAAATACTGCCAATCCTGAAGTTCAGGCGTATCTATTAGATATTGCGACTTACTGGATTCGTGAGTTTAATATTGATGCTTGGCGTTTAGATGTTGCCAATGAAGTTGACCATCGTTTTTGGCGTAAATTTCACGATGCAGCAACAGCTTTAAAATCAGATTTTTATATTCTAGGGGAAATTTGGCACTCTTCTCAGAGTTGGCTGAATGGCGATGAATTTCATGCGGTGATGAACTATGCTTATACAGAAACGATAACCAACTTTTTCGTTAAGCGTGATATTTCAGCAACTAAGTTGGCAAGCGGCCTGTATGAACAATTAATGCTGTATCGTGAACAAACAAATCAAGTGATGTTTAACTGTCTAGATTCGCATGATACTCCAAGGCTTTTGACGGTCTGCGATAATAATAAAGCTTTAGCACAAATGACCTTGGCCTTTACCTTTATTCAACAAGGGTCACCGTGTATTTACTATGGAACAGAATATGGAATGAACGGCGGCGGTGATCCAGATTGTCGTAAATGTATGGTCTGGGATCCAAATCAGCAAGATCAGCAGTTTTATGAATTTATGCAGCAGTTGATACAGTTGCGAAAAGATGAGCAGCAAATACTCTCGTATGGTTCTTTAAAATTTGATGTATTGGATAATGAAAATCGTCTAGTCATTTGCACACGCCAATTAGAGGATCAACAGATTATCGGAATTTTTAATAACGGTGAAAAAGACCAAACTGTTTCTATTACAGGAGAAGTATTAATGTATCAGGGTACTGAAATCAGCGATTCACAAGTGATTGTTGAACCAAACAGTTTTATTTTGTTAAAAAAGAGAAACATGTTAACGGTAACAATATAAAAGCGCTTGCAATGAAATGCGTAACAGAATAATCTAAAAGTGTAATCAATAACAACAACTAGGAGGCTCACGCAAATGAAAAAAGGGTTTAAACGATTTGGACTTGGTTTGTTAACTGCAGGTGTTGCTTTAACTTTAGTAGCATGTGGAAGCAGTAAGGGAGATGAGAAAGCGGATTCTAAAAAAAGCGATACGCTGACTGTCTCAGTTGATAAAGGCTACATTAAGTATTTAGAAAAAGTTAAAGGTGAATTTGAAAAGGAAAATAAAATTAAAATTGAGCTTGTCGAAAAAGATATGTTTGATCAATTAGATTCACTGGCTTTAGACGGACCAGCAGGAAAAGCACCTGATGTTATGATGTCTGCATATGATCGTTTAGGACCTTTGGGACAACAAGGACATATTGCTGAGGTGAAACTGTCAGGTGATAGCCATTATGGTGAAAAAGATAAACACCAAGTAACTGTTAATAAAAAATTCTACGGTGCTCCAGCTGTTATTGAGACGTTAATTATGTACTATAACAAGGATTTAATTCAAAAAGCACCGACAACATTTAAAGAATTAGAAGATTTATCTAAAGATGAAAAATATGCATTTGAAGGTGAAAAAGGTAAAAATGTTGCATTCTTAGCAAAATGGACTGACTTTTATAATGCATATGGACTATTAGCCGGTTATGGAGGGTATGTATTCGGTAAAGATGGTACAGATCCTAAAGATGTCGGATTAGCGAGTCCAGGTGCTATTGAAGGAATTGAGTACGCGACAAAATGGTATAAAGAAGTCTGGCCTAAAGGAATGCTGGATATCAAGAGTTCTGGTGATTTTATCGACAACCAATTTATTGATGGTAAAACAGCAGCAATTATAAATGGACCATGGGCTGCAAACGGCTATAAAGAAGCTAAAGTTAATTTTGGTGCTGCTAAAATTCCAACACTTCCAAATGGTAAAAACTATGAACCATTCGGTGGAGGAAAAGCATGGGTTGTCAGCAATTATTCAACAAATAAAGAATTAAGTCAAAAATTTATTGATTTCTTAACAAATGATAAGAACCAAAAAGAATTATATACAATGACAAATGAAGTACCAGCCAATAATACTGCACGAGAAGAAGCTAAAAAAGGTGATAATGAAATTACCAAAGCTGTGGTTGAGCAGTATGAAAATGCAAGTCCAATGCCTAATATTCCAGAAATGGCAGAAGTTTGGGCTGGCGGCGAAAACTTAATGTTTGATGCAGCTGCTGGAAAACAAACACCAAAACAAGCTGCTGATGCTGCAGTAAAAGTAATTAATGAAAATATTTCTCAAAAATACGGTGAATAATAGTATTTTAGACAGCAGGAGGATAACGCTCTGCTGTCTTCTTTATAAAAAGAATAGGAGAAAATAACATGAATACAAATGAAATAAAAAGAGATGTGAAAAAAGCTGCACGACTTTCCTTGATACCGGGTTTGGGTCAGCTTTATAATAAGCAGAAGTTTAAGGGGCTTATCTTTTTAGCAATTTTTGCCTTATTTATTTTCGAATTACTCACGTTTGGTATTGGAGCAATTGAAGGATTTGTCACGTTAGGAACAGTGCCTGTGGAAGATCACTCATTATTTTTATTAATTGAGGGTACCATGCAGTTAATCATAACTGTCATTTTTTTCATCTTCTATGCTATCAACATTAAAGATGCAAAAGCTGTGGCCAATCTGTGGAATAATGGTGAGAAAGTCAATACAACACCAAAAGAAATTATTAATAATTTATTTGATGAAGGATTTCCGTATCTATTAACATTGCCGGCATATTTGGTAATGACAGTTTCAATCATTTTCCCTGTACTAGTAACGTTATTTATGGCATTTACAAATTATGACTTTAAACATATTCCGCCTGCAGGACTTATTGATTGGGTTGGTTTTAAGAATTTTTTTAGTATCTTTTTCTTAAGTTCGTATCGTTCAACGTTTGGTGCGGTATTTAGTTGGACGCTAATATGGACTATTTGTGCTTCGACTTTGCAAATTGTTTTGGGTGTGATGACTGCTGTAGTGGCAAATCAACAATTTATAAAGGGGAAACGTTTATTCGGCGTTATTTTCTTATTACCTTGGGCAGTTCCGGCGTTTATTACTATCATGAGTTTTTCTAATATCTTTAACGATAGTATTGGTGCAATCAATACTCAAGTTTTACCAATGTTGAACCACTTGCCGTTAATTGATATCGCACCGATAGCATGGAAAACGGATCCATTTTGGACAAAAGTTGCGATTATTATGATTCAAGGTTGGTTAGGCTTCCCATATATTTATGTCATGACCACAGGAATTTTACAATCGATTCCAGAAGAATTATATGAGGCTGCTAAAATTGATGGTGCTAATTCTATGCAACGCTTCAATACGATCACATTACCGATGATTCTTTATGTTGCCGCACCAATATTTGTGACCCAATATACGGGTAACTTTAATAATTTCTCAATGATTTACCTATTTAATAATGGAGGTCCCGGCAGTGTGGGCGGCGGTGCCGGTTCAACGGATATTTTAATTTCATGGATCTATAAATTGACTACAGGTAATGCCCCACAATACTCAGTTGCGGCCGCTGTTACGTTGATAATATCTTTTATTGTTATTGGTGTATCATTGATAGTCTTTAAGAAAACAAAAGCTTTTGATATGGAGGGCATGTAAGATGAAAAAAGCTCATTCCGTTAAACGAGAACGATTTCTCAGTCATTTTTTTACTTATTTATTTCTCATTATTTTGTCCGTCATTGTTGTGTATCCGTTGCTGATTACAGTAAGTACAGCGTTTAAGGCTGGAAATGTGGGTGCATTCAGCTTAGACTTCGGCGGACAATGGACACTGGATAATTTTAAAAGTCTATTCTCAGAAACGATGTACGGTACTTGGTATATAAATACATTAATTATTGCCATTTCAACGATGATTTTTCAAGTATTAATCATTACTTTGGCTGGTTATACGTACAGTCGTTATCGGTTCGTCGGACGTAAGAAGAGCCTGAAATTCTTTTTAATTATTCAAATGGTACCAACGATGGCAGCATTAACCGCCTTTTATGTTATGGCTTTATTATTGAATGCGTTAGATCAGCCATGGTTCTTGACCTTAATTTACATTGGCGGCGGTATTCCGATGAACACTTGGCTGATGAAAGGATATTTTGATACAGTTCCAATTGATTTAGATGAGTCTGCAAAACTTGACGGTGCTGGGCATTTCAGAATTTTCTGGCAGATTGTCTTACCATTAGTTAAGCCGATGATTGCTGTTCAGGCACTTTGGGCATTCATGGGACCATTCGGTGATTTTATGTTAGCGAAATTCTTATTACGCAGTCCAGAAAGTATAACTGTTGCTGTTGGTTTGCAAACATTTATTAATAATGCACATGATCAAAAAATTGCCTTGTTCTCTGCCGGAGCAATTCTTATTGCGTTGCCGATTTCAGTGTTGTTTTTCTTCCTGCAAAAGAACTTTGTCTCAGGTCTTTTATCTGGAGGAACAAAAGGATAGGAGTGTAGTAAATGAAGTCAATCCATTTTCCAATATCTTATGTTGCGAGCTGTTTTAGCCCTAAAAAAATGTTTACAGGACGAAAACGGTTGTCTGTTGGTCAAATGTTTGTTGTGATTATCTTCTTAATTTTTTTACTGATGAATCCTGTGGCTCTGAATGCCAGAAATCTACCTTTTCTTAATCTAGCAGATGTCACACCGCATTTGATGGCTGATTTAGCGACCAATAAGGCTAATGCAGCAGCAGTTCAACAATTAAATATTGAAAATAATCAATTAGAAAAAGCACCGGTTGGTCAGTTAGGTCCGCAGATTTATGCGGAATTATCTGATAAAGATGCAGATAAAGTGGCAACAGGTATTATCTTTAATCGTGATAATTTCGTGATTAAAGATCAAAATGGGATAACATTTTCACTAGCCTATACACAGAATATGTCATTTTCTCGAATCGAAAATTCAAAGGAATTGATAGATACCATTAATACGTCATGGAATGAACAAACGACCGGCTATCGAATTATCAGTACCACACTTTTAATCGGCGGTTTGTTAATCGTCAGTACGTTAATTTTAGTTTTTGGTGCAAGCTTTTTCATTTGGTTAACAAGAAAAAATCAATTTTCGACGATTTCAACGTATCAGGAATCCCTAAACTTGATATTAAATGCCCTATTTATCCCAACACTAATAGCACTTGTGTCAGGCCTATTTATGTATGATCTCTCATTAATGCTGACTATTCAATCCTTGGGACTAGCTGTGGTGATTATGCTTGTGTTTGTAAAAACGAAATTTAATGACGGTCTAGCAAAAAATGAACAACTGATAATTAGTCAGTAGAAAAAGATCCCAGTAAGGGGTCTTTTTTATAAGGATTGATTAATAAACAGAAATATGTTAAATTGTTAGTATAAGGAGGGATTTTCATGGCAGAAAGAAAATTATTGAAGTCAGAAAAGATTCGTATTAAAAATGATGAACTTCGTGCAAAAGGGAAAGACCCCTTAAAAGGTTCTAACCCGATGATTAATACTGGAATGGTCGGCATCAATAAAGCCAATATCGGTATTAAAGATGAATATAACTCTAATTATATGGATAATAATTCCGGAAATCCCGTCTACAGAAAGAAAAATGATAAATAATTCTTAGATGTTAATTAAAAGAAAAAATTTATACTGAAACTCTCGTAATAAAGGCTCAAACACCTTTAATTAAAAACATGAATATAATTTCATGTTTTTTTTTATTGACAAAAAAAATAGATATGGTATTCTAATTTTTGTAAATCGTAAATATTACGTTTTGTAACGTAAGGAGGACTTTTCATGGCAAAAAAATCAAAAATTGCAAAAGCGAAAAAACAGGAACGCTTAATTGCAGAATATAGAGAAATCAGAGCTGAGTTGAAACAAAAGAAAGATCACGTCGGATTAGCAAAATTACCTATAAATTCTAATCCTAACCGGTTAAAGAATCGTGATCGTACTGATGGGCGTCCAAGAAGTTATATGCGTAAATTTGGTGTATCACGTATCAAGTTTAGAGAGATGGCTTTAGCGGGTGAGATTCCAGGAGTTAAAAAAGCCAGCTGGTAAAAACAAGGGGGATAGATATGGAAAAAACGGATATTTCAAGTGCATATCGACGGTTAAGAAGTCCAAATATAAAGACACGGAAACGTGCCTTAAAAATTATTAAAGAATATAAGCGCAGTAAAATAAAATAGAATGAGAGAGTGGAAATTTTGAAGAAGTTTTTGGGGATAGGCATTGTTTTAATCAGTGCGGGGGTTTTAGCAGCATGCGGCAATCAGAGTCAATCTGCTAAAAAAGTATCAGAAAAACATGACAATCTTAAAGTTGTCACAACTTTTTATCCAATGTATGATTTTACTAAAAATATTGTTGGTGATGAAGGAGATGTGTCGTTGCTGATTCCGGCGGGCACAGAAGCTCACGATTATGAGCCGACAGCAAAAGATATGGCTAAAATCGAAGATGCTGATGTACTGGTTTATCATAATGAGAATATGGAAGGTTGGGTAGAAAAAGCCGCCGAATCATGGAAAAAAGGCCAACCGAACGTTATTAAGGGAACTGAAGGTATGGTTTTATTGGCAGGTGAAGGTCATGATCACGACCATGATGAAGAAACACATGATTCCGATAAAGATCACGACCATGATGAAGAACACAAACATAATGATGATCACGATCATGAAGAACATAATCACTCGCATGCTTTAGATCCGCATACTTGGTTAGCACCGAATAGAGCAATCCAAGAGGTGGAAAGTATGACAAATCAATTGTCTAAACTGTATCCTAAAAAAGAAAAGGCATTTAAAACAAATGCTGAAAAATATATCCAAGAATTGTCTAAACTTGATGAATCATATAAAGAGGCTTTGTCAAATGCTGCTAATAAGCAGTTTGTCACACAGCATGCTGCTTTTGGATATTTAGCACTAGAATACGGTTTAACTCAAGTACCGATAGCGGGATTAACTCCACATGATGAACCGACACCAGCGAAGTTAGCAGAACTTAAAAAGTATATTGATAAAAATCAAATTAAATATATTTATGCTGAGCAGAATACGTCGGATAAAATTGCAAAAACATTAGCAAAAGAGACTGATGTTGAATTAGCTGAGTTGAATACATTAGAGGGCTTATCACAAAAAGATATCGATTCTGGTAAAAATTACGTGTCGGTGATGAATGAGAATCTAATACCGTTGAAAAAGACAGCAGGAACAAAAGGTGCAGCAGATCAATCATCGACAAATGAAACTGAAAAAACAGTCCATAACGGTTATTTTTTAGACAAAGATGTGAAAGATCGCGGCTTATCTGACTATGTTGGGAATTGGCAATCAGTTTATCCGTTATTAGAAAATGGTTCGCTTGACCAAGTGTTTGATATGAAAGCAAAAATCGGAAAAGATAAGACTGCTGCAGAATACAAAAAGTACTATACAATGGGATACAAAACAGATGTTAATCATATTACTATTACAGACAAAACAATGACATTTGAAGCTAATGGTAAAAAACAGACATATCAGTATAAATATGTAGGAAAAGAGATATTGACTTATAAAAAAGGAAATCGTGGAGTCAGGTTTTTATTTGAAACAGAAGATAAAGATGCTGGTCCATATAAGTACGTACAATTTAGTGATCACAATATTGGGCCTGTCAAAACAGAACATTTTCATATTTATTTCGGCGGGGAAAGTCAAAAGAAATTGTTAGAAGAGATGGATAATTGGCCAACCTATTATCCGAGTGATTTATCAGCACACGCAATTGCACAAGAGATGATGGCACACTAAAACTTTATGTGATAGCTAAGGTTTAGGAAGAAAAAATAAACAGCAGATTTTTGGCATAAGCCTGAATCTGCTGTTTATTTGTAGATATACTATTTTTCATTATTTTGAATAATACTTTTGACACGACCTACTTGGTTTTCCTCGTTAAGCATAACTTTTATGCCATGCGGGTGGTTTGCGCTATTTGTTAGAATTTTTTGGACGTGGCCGCGTGTTAATTTTCCTGTGCGTTGATCTTTTTTAAGACTATATCCACTAATTGTCCAATGTAAATGTTCGTACGCGTGTTGCCGTTCATTATTGACCTCATTTCTCTTTATCAGTTACTTTAAAATAAATTTTCAGAAAAAGTGTCAATCTATCTTTTTATAGTCAAATTTAAAATTGTTCAATAAGTTTAAATTGTTTTTGATTACTATATTTTCCTAATTCTTCGCCTTGAATCAGCAGATAGTCCTTAGTTTGTAAATTTTGAATAATAAAGTATTGATAATTAGGGTTAATATTTTTTCCTATTTGTACTTCACGATAAAGTGTATCAATGTCAGTGTCAGATGTGACGACATTTCCTTGATTGAAGAAGATATTATCATCCATTGTAAAAACTCCTTTCAAAATAAATACAGACGACAGTTTATATGATAATTATAACACATTTCTATTTATGACGGATTCTTCCTGAAAATTAAGTTGTATTTTTATTAATTGAGAGGTTACTTGTTTCGAACGCGTTTTGTCCAAAAGCCTCCTGAAATATACTTAGGCTCATAAGAAATAATGAAGGCTTTCTCATCTAAATTTTTAATTAACTTATATAATGTTCGTTCAGTTTTCCGTGCAGATAAAATTTCTAAGACTAACCGTTCACCATCACGTCCATCAGCAATACTTTGAGTGACACCGTAACCTTCTTGACGAATTGTATTTGCTAAACCTTGCGTTGATTCACTGCGGGGGACAATAGCGGTTACCATTATATAACCTAAAGCCAGATGATCTTCAATCCGAATACCCACACTAATACCTACTGCGTAACCTAAAGCGTAGACAAAAATATTTAATGGATTATCCATCTGATTTAAGACGAGTGATAGTCCAACAATGTAAATAGTAATTTCGACCATACTGACGAGTGGTGCTGCAACTCGGTATCCCTTCATTGTTAACATAAATCGGATAGTGTTTAGTGTAATATAGCAAAAATTAATCCCAAAAATCATAATTAGTGTTTTAATATCCAACCCAGACATCCCCTTTCAAAAAAATAATATTTGCCTCATCGTATCACAAATTAACGGTTATTTAAATCATTCTTTTAATGGTATGAATTGTTATATCAAACGGCTTATTTATGTTAAAATAACTGTGTCTTTAAAATTTTGAAATTGGAGGTCTTGGTAGTTATGTTTTCAAATGATATACGATTGAAAAATTTGCAAGAAATGTCAGAGAAACAATTAGATGTATTAGTTATTGGTGGGGGGATTACTGGTGCTGGCATTATTTTGGATGCGGTTACACGAGGTTTGTCTGTTGGCTTAGTTGAGATGCGTGATTTTGCTTCAGGAACCTCTAGTCGGTCAACCAAACTTGTACATGGTGGATTACGGTATTTGGCACAGTTTGATGTTAAAACAGTCGCCGAAGTCGGACAAGAGCGTGCAATAGTTTATGAAAATGCTCCTCATGTAACAACACCTTTAAAAATGATGCTTCCTTTTTATAGTGGGGGAACTTTTGGTGCCTTTACAACAAGTATTGGATTAGATGTTTATGATCGCCTGGCACGTGTTAAAAAAGAAGAACGTAAATACATGTTAAGTCCCGAGGATTCGATTGTTAGAGAATCATATTTGAAAAAAGATGGTCTTAAAGGAACGGGTGTTTATGTTGAATATCGTACTGACGACGCACGATTGACCTTAGAAACGATAAAAAAAGCATCTGAATTAGGAGCTTATGCCGCAAATTACACAAAAGTAACTAAATTATTATACAGTCATGAAACTGGTCAAATCATCGGTGTACGTGTTTTGGATACAATAAATCATGTGGAATATCCTATCTATGCTAAACGAATTATTAATGCTTCTGGTCCTTGGGTGGATAATCTTCGTGAGTTGGACCGTTCAAAAACAGGTAAATTTCTGCATTTAACAAAAGGTGTTCACGTTGTTGTAGATAAATCCAAATTTCCAATTTCGAATGCGCTTTATTTTGATACACCTTACGAGGACAATCGAATGATGTTTGCTATCCCACGTGAAGGAAAAGTTTATATTGGAACAACGGATACTTTTTATGAAAAAAATCCAGCTGAACCAACGATAACATTAGATGATGTTACTTACATTATTGAAGGAACCAACCGTATGTTTGATATTGAGCCGCTAAAAGTTGAAGATGTTGAGTCCGCATGGGCAGGCGTCCGTCCTTTGATACATGAAGCTGGGAAAGACCCATCTGAGATTTCTCGACGAGATGAAATTTTTCATTCAGAAAGTGGTTTGTATTCAATCGCTGGTGGTAAGTTAACAGGTTACCGTAAAATGGCTGAGCAAATAGTTGATGCTGTAATGAAGGATTTAGCTAAGAATGAGGGATTTACATTTGTTGCCTGTGATACTGAAAATCTGCCTCTTTCTGGCGGTGAAGTCGGCGGTAGTCTTGGCTTTGAACATTTTGTGGAATTAATGGTTAAGCGCGGTGTAAACAATTTTAATTTAAATGAAGCAGATGCCGAAAAATTAGTTCATCGTTATGGTGCAAATGTTGATAAAGTCTATGAATATTTGATGGAAGAAAATTCAACCGAACTATCAGATTGTCAATATGCGATGCTGCAATACGGACTGGCACAAGAAATGGTTTTGCATCCAATTGACTTCTTACTTAGAAGAACAGGGAGTATGCTGTTTAATATCGAGGAGTGTCATGATATGGCCAAAGCAGTATGCGATGTGATGGCTGACTACTATCAATGGTCAGATAAAACATATGAGAAAGTCCAAAAAGATGTCTCAGAAGAATTTGAAAGACACACTATTTATAGATATTAAAAAAAGACTGATCTGACAAGTGCTATCTTTAAAGGTAAGCACAGGTCAGATTGGCCTTTTATTTTTCCAAAAAATCAAACGCTAAGCGATTAAAGGTGTTTGGTCGTAACATGGGGATTGAGTGTAGAGAATTCTTTATAATCTTAAGAGCCATGTTATTGATCGGTTCAACGTAGGCAATCATACTTGCAGTCGTAGTGATGTCATTGTCAGCAATGATGACTAATGTTGGAATCTCCCATTCTTCACGCTGTTTTTGAGTGATAGGAACATCTAACATCGTTAAATATATGACTCGTGCGCGCTTTTTCATGTGCAGTAAATATTTGGTTAGTGCATAAGCACCTTCAATAAACCATTGTTGTGTTCGCTTTAATTGGTTGTAAGTCATATTTGGTGATACTAAAATTAATTTATTGCAGCGCTCGGGAAACTGGGCACCAAATGCGAGACCGATATTCGCACCATCGCTGAAACCAATAACAGATAGTTGGTCAAAGGCTTCATTGTCCATAATTGCAACAATATCTTGCATGATATCATTATAATTTAAATCAGATGCATTATTGGACGAATGTCCGTGATCGCGTGTGTCCATTAAAATTAATTGATACTTCTTTTTGAAAAATTTAAGTTGTCTGTAAAAATATTTATGACTGTTACTGTTTCCGTGAATAAACAGCAACGGTTCTCCTTCACCAATGATTTTATAGTAAATATGTGTACCATCATAAGATGAAACTAATTTTTCAGACATAGTATAATCTCCTTAATTTACTGCTTTTAATTTGTATATCTTAGAAGGACGCCCAACACCAATTACTTTTTGTCCAACTTCTGTTAAAAAAGGCAATAATGATTTTTTAAAATTTGAATGATCGATATTCCGGTAATCTTCTCCCTGAAACTTGGCATAAAGTTTACGTGCTTGAGTAATAGTAAATGTATCACCCAACACTCTCAAGACTTGCGGTTCATGATACATCTTATTATACACGCGATTAAAGGCTTTTGTCACAATTACTGCATGGTCAAAAGCTAATGAATCTTTACCAAGTGATTCACCATTAATTAAATTTAGTTTAATTTGTGCTTTATTAGGATTGCTAAGTGTTAGTAAGTTTGCTGTACGCTTTACCGAAAACCATGAGGCGTCGGATGTTTTTTTTCCTGCAGTCAGTGGTTCTTCACCAATAAAGGCGAGATAGCTAATTGTGATGACCCATCCACGAGGGTCACGTCCTGGTGTACTAAAAGTATGTAGTTGCTCAATATTATTTCGCGTAATGTTTACACCTGTTTCTGCATATGTTTGGCGAATACAGCTTTCTGCTGTGGACATATTTTGTTGAACAAAACCACCAGGTAAGGCCCATGAATTTTGAAATGGATGTGTGTCTCTTTTAATCAAGAGAATTTTTAAATCATCTTCATCACGATTATAACAGAATAAGACAATATCAACCGTGACAGACGGAACGTCATGTGTAGGGAAATGCTGCTTCTTGTACCATGCTAAAAATTCGTTCTCTGGTACTTGAGTTTCATAATAGTGCTTTTCTTCTGAGGGATTGTTAAATGACGACATTGAAAACGCCCTTTCTTAAACAAATTATCATACTTAAGAGTATCATTTTCATAAAAAAAAATCACCTGTTTATCGGTAAATTTAGGTAAAAAAAACAAAAAAACAGCCGAAGCTGTTTTTTGTTTTAAAAAACTATCTAACAATTTTTGATCCTGAGCTAGTTCCTAAACGTGTTGCTCCAAGTTCTAGCATTTTTAAAGCATCTTCTTTAGTGCGAACCCCACCAGAAGCTTTGACTTCTGCTAAATCTTTAACAACGTTCTTCATTAATTTCACATCAGCAACAGTTGCTCCGCCGCTTGAAAAACCAGTTGAAGTTTTAACAAATTTTGCACCAGCATCCACTGCAAGTTGAGAAGCTTTAACTTTTTGTTCATCTGTTAATAGACATGTTTCAATGATGACTTTAACAATTGCTTTTTTGCCACAAGCTTTAACAACAGCAGCAATGTCATCTTTGACAACATCCTCTTTTCCAGCTTTTAATTCGCCAATATTGATAACCATGTCAATCTCAACAGCACCGTTTTTAATGGCGTCTTTTGCTTCAAAAACTTTAGTCGCAGTTGTATTTGCACCTAATGGGAAACCGACTACTGTACACACATTTACCCCTGAATCATTTAATAACTCGTGACATAATGGTACCCAATATGGATTAACACATACTGAAGCAACACCAAGTTCTTTAGCTTCTTTACATAATAATTTGATTTGTTCTTCTGATGTTTCAGGTAAAAGCATTGTATGATCTATAAATTTAGCAATATTGTCAAACTTTGTCATATTTCAATCTCCTCCGAAAATAAAAATTTTTCTACTATTTGTTCAATTATTATTTTATCATTTTATCTTTTAGTTGTCATAAGATTAGTGTTTAGAATAAATTAAAATGAGGAAATGCTAATAAAAGTGTTGACAATGATATATGATTTTGCGATAATTAATCCAATCTTAATAAAAAAACATAATGTTGATAAGAAGAGTACCTGTATCAAACTTTTTAATTAGAGACCTCGGTTGGTGAAAACGAGGATTAGTTTATATAGAGAAGATGGTCTTTGAGTTAAGAAAAATGAACTGTTTCCAGTAAATTTTTCTCGGGAGTTCCCGTTAGCGGACAGCAGTATTGAAAGAGTTTCTCTTGCGTACTGAGTGAGGTTATTATTGTGAAATAATAACGAATTAAGGTGGTTACACGAAACAATGCTTTCGTCCTTTGTTTACTTTTTTAGAATAAAAAGTAGATAAAGGACGGAGGCTTTTTTTGTAAATAGAAATTAGTAGGAGGGTAATATTATGGGGATTATTAATTTAAATCATGTAACTAAAAGATTTAAAACTAAGTCGGCGGATGTAACAGCAGTTAATAATGTCGACTTAACAATTGATACAGGTGAAATTTTTGGTATTATTGGATATTCCGGTGCGGGGAAGAGTACATTAATTCGACTTTTTAATAATTTAGAAACACCATCATCTGGTGAAGTTATTGTTAACGGACAGAATGTCAGCAAATTAAAAGGGCGCGGTCTCAGAGATTTTAGAAAAAAAGTCGGCATGATATTTCAACATTTTAATTTATTGTGGTCACGGACAGTAAAAGAGAATATCATACTGCCGATGGAATTAAGTAAAATACCAAAACAACAGCGTGAAACGAAGGCTCTAGAATTAATTAAATTGGTTGGTTTAGAAGGCAGAGAAGATGCATACCCAAGTCAACTGTCGGGGGGACAAAAACAGAGAGTGGGTATCGCACGTGCTTTAGCAAATGATCCGGAGATTTTACTCTGTGATGAGGCAACGAGTGCGCTAGATCCGCAGACTACAGATGAAGTATTAGATTTATTACTGGATATCAATAAAAAGTTAAATTTAACGATTGTTTTAATCACACATGAGATGCATGTTATTCGTAAAATCTGTCATCAAGTTGCGGTAATGGAACATGGTAAAATTGTTGAAATCGGTCAAGTTATCGATGTCTTTAAAAATCCGCAATCAATCGTAACTGCTAATTTTGTCAAACAGGATTCTGTTAATGATGAAGAAGAGAGCGGGGAAATTCTTAAGGAATTGATTCATACATATCCTGACGGAATGCTAGCACGTTTGATTTTTGAGGGAGAAAAAGCAACAGAAACGGTGATTAGTCAGGCAATTAGAGAATACCCGATTAATATAAATATTTTACAAGCAAATATTAGGCAAACTAATCACAGTTCATTTGGGACAATGTTGGTGCAAATTACTGGTCCTTCTGAGTTGTTAAGTGAAAGTTTAGTTTTCTTTGAGAAAAATGGTGTGGGAGTTGAGGTGATTCAATATGGATAAAAGTTTTACAGAAATGTATTTTAATTGGTCAGAAATCCAACCGGATGCATTTATAACAGCAACTAAAGAGACATTGTATATGACGATTGTCTCTACAATATTTGTTGCCATACTGGGATTGTTAATCGGGTTGATGCTATTTTATTTTAGTCAAAATCGTAAACCAATCAATCGCGTGTTGTACCTAGTTGTTTCGATTATTAGTAATACATTTAGATCAATTCCCTTTATCATATTAATTATTTTGTTATTTCCATTAACTAAAGCATTAATCGGTACGATGTTGGGACCGACAGCAGCATTGCCGGCATTGATTATTTCAGCGGCTCCTTTTTATGCACGGTTAGTTGATATTGCTTTTCGTGAAGTCGATTCAGGGGTTTTAGAAGCTAGTGAAGCAATGGGTGCTACAAAAGCACAGGTTATTTTTAAAGTACTGATTCCAGAGAGTTTGCCAGCACTAGTATCGGGAATTACGGTAACGACAATTACGATGATTGGATTTACCGCAATGGCAGGTGCTATTGGGTCAGGTGGACTAGGTTCTCTAGCATACCAAGGTGGCTTTATGGGAAATAAGTATACAATTATTATGTTAGCAACAGTTTTGATTTTGATTTTAGTTTTTATTATTCAATGGATTGGTGATACCATTGTAAAAAAAATAGATAAGCGATAATAAATTAGGAGGATTTCCGTATGAAAAAGAAATTATTGACATTAGGGTTACTAAGTTTAGTGACGATTGGACTTGTAGCTTGCGGCAGCAGTAAAGAAGGAGATAAAAAAGCTGATAGCGGGAAAAAATCAGATAATAAAACGATAGTGGTGGGTGCTTCGCCAACACCACATGCAGAAATCTTAGAGCAGGCTAAGCCGTTATTAAAAGAAAAAGGGTACGATTTGGATATTAAGGTATTTAATGACTACATCTTACCTAATAAGGCATTAGCAGAAAAAGAATTGGATGCAAATTATTTTCAACATATTCCGTATTTTAACCAAGAAGTAAAAGAAAAAGGATATGACTTTACTAATGCAGGTGCCGTTCATTTAGAAAAAATGGCATTTTATTCACAGAAAATAAAAGATATCAAAGAACTACCTGAAGGTGCAACAATTATTACGAGTAACTCAAATACCGACTGGGGTCGAATTATTACAATACTTCAAGATGCTGATTTAGTAAAGGTTAAAAAAGGTACTGATTTGACAACAGCCACTTTTGATGATATTGAAGAAAATCCTAAAAAGCTAAAATTCAAGCATGATATTGATCCTGCAATTTTAGCTACAGCCTATCAAAATAAAGAAGGCGATATGGTCGCAATTAATGCAAACTTTGCCGAAGGAATTGGCTTGAACCCAGAAAAAGATGGACTATTAGTTGAAAAAGATAATTCACCTTATGCAAATATTATTGTTGTTCGTACAGAAGATAAAGACAGTGCAAAAACAAAAGCATTAGTAGAAGCTTTGCATGATGAAAAAATCAAAAAATTTGTCGATGAAAAATGGAAAGGTACCATTAAAATTGTCGACTAATAGCTTGATTAGCAGTTGGAAAATATTTCTGACTGCTTTTTTATTTGTTGTGAGTATGCCTAAGATAGTGCATATTATAAGTATGTAAACAAGCGTATACATCAGATTATAGGCGATGTACATTTTAATAATCAGACAAAAGAAGTTTGATGTTCTATCCTAAAACTACCAGGAGGTAATAAAGTGAATCTAAGTAAACAATTAAAAAATTATCGGGAATTGAGTGGATTATCTCAGGAATAACTTGCTGAAAAAATTTATGTAACTAGACAAACTGTCTCTAAATGGGAAAATGATAAAACCTATCCTGATATTCATAATTTAATTGCACTGAGTATTCTTTTTGATATCTCTTTAGATGAATTAGTGAAGGGAGATATAGAAAAAATGAAAAACGATGTAGCAAACAAAGAAATGAATGCAGACACAAAAGGCATTTTGATTTTTTTAGTATTAACGTTACTTATCGGCGTGCCAAGTATTATTATTTTTGGATGGAAAGGGGTAATACCGTTCTTACTTTTATGGGCAATCAGTATGTTTTTTGCATACCGTGTAGAGAAAACTAAGAAGAAGTATAATCTAAAAACTTATCAAGAAATTATCGCTTTTTCTGAAGGATCAAAAGATTTAGAAGTATTAATCAAACAGCGTGATGAGAAAAACACTTAAAACAAAAAGCCGTTATTGTTATCATCTTCAGTTTAATTAGTGCTGTTTTAGCTTTAATTATTACAGGTATTACTCTTTTCTTGATGAACTAAGACTATCAAACGCATGCCGATAAAGGGGATGTGTTTTTTTACGATCTCATGACGATCTTAGTGTATAAAGATTAGTGGAGTGTATCAAATCAAATGAAAAATAGGTATAATATAGGCTAAAGAATATAAGGGGTGATCTGATGCTCGATAGATTAAAGTACTTACCAAAAAACCAGCATCGTTTATTTACTATAGTTAATATTATCTATGTGTTAGTTCTTGCAGCAAGTATCTGGTTTGCAAATGCGGAAGTAATGTTTATCTTACTCATTGTACTTGGTATAGTAATTGATAGTTACTTCATACCTAAAGCTGAGACAGGTAAGAAAAAATGGATTATTTGGGATGTTATATTTTATGGGTTGGCTGTCTTTGCTGTTGTATATCTGTATAATAGGTATTAATAAACTTTTATTTAGGAGGAGTTACAATGTCTGGTTCACTTGAGGATTTAAGACGTCTGCTCGCATTAGCTGATGCCGGATTAATGTATGGACGTGATGTGTTTGACAAAGAGCGTTATCAAGAAATGAAAAGCATATTAACTAAAATGATTGGTGAGTACACAAGCTTAGATGACGGAAAAATAAAATGTGTGCTCGACAAAGAAGAAGGATATCCTACTCCAAAGGTAGATGTACGTGCTTTTATTGAAGATAACGACGGTAAAATACTATTAGTTCAAGATATTAAAAGTCGCGAATGGTCATTACCTGGGGGGTATGCGGATATCGGTTATTCGGCGGCAGAAAATGTGATAAAAGAGGTCTTTGAGGAAACTGGTTATCATGTTGCTGTTGATAAATTAGCAGGAATTTTTGATACAGATAAACGAAAAGATATTCCACAATTATTTCAATATTATAAATTATTTTTCAACTGCACAGTGTTGGATGGCACATTTATGTCAAATAATGAAACGGCCGCATGTGATTTTTTTGATATAAAGAATCTGCCAAAATTATCTGAAAAGCGAACAACATATGAACAACTGTGCACCTTAAAAAATAGGAAAGATATGTATTTAGAATAAAAAAAAGTTGCCGGTATTTTATAAAGCCGACAACTTTTTATTTTTATTTATATGTGTTAAAAGATAAACAACTATTTAAATAATACCTAGCAATGTCGCAGATAGAGGGACAACGATAACTGTGATAACTCCGATGATTACCACGGAAATACTAGCCATAGCTGTTTCTGTTTCTCCGATTTCCATCGCTACTGCCACACCGAGTGCATGTCCGGCTGCGCCTAATGCTAAACCTTTTGCGATTGGATCTTTGACACGGAATAATTTTAAAGCCGCTTGTCCGAGTGCATAAACGATTACCGCGTTAAAGATAACTGAGAAGGCTGTGATTGAAGCAATACCACCGACAGACTCTGCAACTGGAATTGCAATCGCTGTTGTTGCTGCTTGTGGAAGCAATGATGCCATCATTTGCGGATTCATTTGAATCAGTTTTCCAACACCGACAATACTGATGACTGAAATCAGTGAACCAATGGTAATTGCTGCTGTAATTTCAAGCCAATATTTTTTCAACACATCGCGTTTCTTATAAAGTGGAATAGCAAAAGCAATTGTCGCTGGTTCTAAGAAGAAGCTGATCATCTTACCGCCTTCGCTATATTCTTCATAGCTGATTCCAGTTACTTTAAGAATGACAACACCTAAAATCATAGCAACGAATAAAGGTGTGAATAAGAAAAATTTATTTGTTTTTTTAAATAAGAATGTTCCAATTCCGAAAACTACAAATGAGATAATAATACCGACATATGGATTCATAATGAGTCAACCTCTTTCTTTATTGTTTAACTGCTTCAACAGCTGCAGTAACTTTGACTTTTTTAGATTTTTTAGCATTATGGGCACGGCGAACTTTTAATAAGTAATCAGCACTCCAACCGATTAGTGCAAGTAGGACAAACGTTGCAACGAAAATAATCAGCAAGATTTGAATACCATTTGTTCGCATAATATCGATTGAGTTGATCAATGAAATACCAGAAGGAACAAATAAGAATGAAATGATTGTTGATAGATTATTACTCAAGCCTTCAACCTGTTCTAATTTAACAACTTTGGTACAAAGGGCAACAAATAATAGAATAAGACCGATAACTGAAGCAGGCATTGGAATCGGCAAAATTGCTGAAATTCCGTAAGAGATTAAGATGATTAATGAAAAAATAAATGCTTGTTCTAAAAATGTTGCAGCTTTCTTAACTTCCACTGTTTTTGTTTCAGTGTTTACTTTTCGTTGTGTATTTTCCATGATTGATTCGCTCCTTTTCTCTTTTGACACTCTTAGTATATAAGAAAGCCCTTTAATTGAGCGGGAAAATACGTCAATTGACATGTGTAGAACGTAACTTACAAAAAAAAGCCCCTGAAATACATTGATTCAGAGGCAGAGTTATTTAATAAATTTTTCAGGCGGCTAATTTAACCCAAAACGTTCTTTTAATCGTTTCACATAGGATCGGCTAACAGGAACTTTCAGACCATTATCTAAAGTAACTTGTAACGTATTATTAAACCATGGTTGAATTTCTTGGACCTTGGTAGTATTAAGTATGTAACTGCGATGCGTCTTAAAGAAAGTATCATCCGGTAATTTTTGTTCGATTCCACTGAGGGTACCGGTTGTCTGATAGATGTCGTGTAGCGTATGGACGCTTAATTCGCGGTCTTCCACTGATACAAGGTAGATTTCTTTTGGATGAATTAAGTAGATACGGTCCTCACCTTGAATAGGGATAGTGTCTAAGGCACCAGTTTGAGCAGCCTCATTAACTGCTGTATTTGGTTGTTTTTCCCCACAATTAGTGATGGCTTTATCTAAAGCATTATGAATAACTTTCTCTTCAAAGGGCTTCAAAACATAGTCGTTAGCGTTTACTTGAAACGCTTTTAACGCATAATCATCATAGGCCGTTGCGAAGATTAAATAGGGCGGTTTTTTTAATTTTAATAATTTATCGGCTAAGTCAAAACCGCTCTCGTCAGTCAAGTGTATATCCAAAAATATGATATCAGGTTTTTTATCCATCATGGCATTCATCGCATCTTCAACAGAGTCAGCTTCGGCAATGCTATCAATACCATCATATAAAGACACGAGATAATGTAGTTCCTCTCGTGCTAATGGTTCATCATCGACTAATAAAACATGCATAACTATCAAATCCTCTCAAATATTATGATTCATCTGTATGGCAAGGGAAGATTAAGGTGAATACAGTACCTCCCTCATGGCGATTTTCAACAATAAATTGACTATCAGTACCGAATAAATTCTCTAAACGTTTTGCCAAATTTTCTAGAGCTGTTCCCGTTCCCTTAGCCGAACTAACCGGCTGCTTTCCAATCAACTTGATATGATCTTCAGGAATACCAACACCGTTATCAGTTACCGAAACATGTAGCAATTGATTTTTTAAGTAAATAGCAACTGTCGCATGGTTATTACTTTTTCGTCCATTAAAGGCATGCTTAATCGCATTTTCCACTAATATTTGGACGGCGTAAGGCGGTACTAATACATCATCTAATTGATCTTCGATATCAAAAGTAATATCAAAGCGATTGGGGAATCGAGCTTGTTCCAAGGATAAGTAGGCATCAACTTGGGTTAATTCCTGTTTAAGTGAGATTAGTGTATGTCTCGCACCTTGCAAATTACCTCGGAAATAAGTACTTAACTGCAACAGCAATTCTCGTGCTCTATCACTGTCTCGCCTCATTAAAGCAGATATGGTATTGATGGCATTAAAGAAAAAATGTGGATTGACTTGAGCCTGTAGTGACTTGATTTCAGCTTCCTTCAGGAGTTTCGATTGAACCTCAGCCTCGCCAAGTTCGATTTGAGATGAAAAGATTGTTCCCAAGCCCTCAGCCAACTGTTCTTCTACGTGAGTTAATTGACTCGCATCAGTAAAATACATTTTTAAAGTTCCAACAATTCTTTTTTGGACAATTAAAGGAATGACAATGGCTGCTTCCAATGGGCAATTAGGATGGGAACATCCGATATCATGTTTATGGTGAACAATCGACATTTTACCCGTCCGCAAGACGTTTCTTGATAACTCTGTGATAACCTCTAATTCTGGTATGTGATGATCGCTTCCGGCACCGACATGTGCGAGAATTTGATGACTGTCGGTAATGCTAATGGCACTTACTTTGGTATAATGTTTAATTATTTTTGCCGCCTCTTGGCTCGAATGTTCATGCAGACCTTCACGGAAATATGGTAGTGTTTGTGCAGCTAAATCAAGAACATCATGGGTCTGTACAGCTTTTGCTTGTTCTTCTTGTTTTAGAGTGATAGTTAAAATAGATAGAAAGATAAAATTGCCGATACTATTTAAAACAATCATCGGCAGTCCGATTAATTTTACTAATTGGATCCCATGATCAAGATTACTGCTGGTAAAAAACATAACGAAAAGCATTTGAATCGATTCCATAAATGCACCGATTATAGCCCCTTTCGTTGGTGAAGGAAATTGCCCTGAGCGCGCAAACTTTTTACCCAGCCAACCAGCTAAAACTCCGACTAATATAGAAGATGGAATGTAGAAAAAGCTGTTGGTACTGCCTTGGAGCATGCGGTGCGTGCCGGCGAAAAGTCCGACTCCAGCGCCTACGAATGGTCCGCTTACGATACCCGATACCCCAATAGCCAGTGTCCGAGTATTCGCAATGGATGTATCCGGTGCTATATTTGTAAGAATATTACTCGGAATGATTTTATTATTTGTGATTTCGATTCCTGTCAGATTGGCGATATAGGTAAATAGTGAAAAAACGATAATTAACTGTAATTTTGATGATAGTTTTTCACGGCTGAGCAGTACTTTTTTGAAGTATGGGACATTAACGAGTAAAAAAGCTAATAGAATAATCAGTCCGACGCGTTCCATCATGAGTATAAATAGTTCAAACATCATTTAGCCTCCGTTACTTGTATGAACCTGTTATTTTATGTCCTTTATAGTGTATAGCGAAATAGCATGAATGTATAGAGAAACATCTTATTTAAATTAATTATTAATAAGAAAGATTACTATATTAGTAGCTTTTGCATGTTTTATCCGATTTGGTTAAACTTAGTGTTTGAAATAGGTTCTCAATTAGGCTAAAATTATAATGTAGTTTATAAATAGTTGGAGGGATATCAATGTCCGTTTTAGAGATAAAAGACTTACACGTGTCGATTGAAGACAAAAAGATTTTAAAAGGCGTTAACTTAACCATGAAAACTGGTGAAATTCACGCAATCATGGGACCAAATGGAACTGGTAAATCAACGTTATCAGCAGCAATAATGGGTAACCCTAATTATGAAGTTACGCAAGGGGAAATTCTTTTAGACGGGGAAAATGTCCTAGATATGGAAGTTGATGAGCGTGCTCGTGCGGGACTATTTTTAGCCGTACAATACCCAAGTGAAATTCCAGGAATCACGAATGCTGAATTCATGCGTGCTGCGATTAACTCAAAACGTCCAGAAGATGATAAAATGTCAGTTATGGACTTTTTAGATAAATTAGATGAAAAAATGGATTTATTAGATATGCCGGAAGAAATGGCAGAACGCTATTTAAATGAAGGTTTTTCCGGTGGTGAAAAGAAACGAAATGAAATTCTACAATTATTAATGTTAGAACCGACTTTTGCGATTTTAGATGAAATCGACTCAGGCTTGGACATTGATGCTTTACAAGTTGTATCAAAAGGTGTCAACGAAATGCGTGGTGATAATTTCGGAGCTTTAATTATTACGCACTATCAACGTCTGTTAAACTATATCGTACCAGATGTAGTTCATATTATGATGGAAGGCCGTGTTGTTAAAACTGGCGGACCTGAATTAGCTAAACGTCTGGAAGCTGAAGGATATAAAGGTATCAGCGAAGAGTTAGGTATCGAACTTAAAGAAGATCAACACTAAAAAGAGGAGGACAAGATAAAATGGAACGTTTAGAATTAAAAAACTATCTTGACGAAATCACTCTTTTCTCAGCCAGTCAGGAAGAACCAAGCTGGATGTTAGATATTCGTAAAAAAGCGCTAGCTCTAGCTGAAGAATTACCATTACCAGTGATTGAACGTGTGAAATTTCACCGTTGGCCATTAATGAAAGTACGAGAACTAAATGAAGAAGAATTAGGTGAACCTGTTATGCCGGCATTTGATGAGTTGGGTGATAACCCGATGATTATTCAAGGCCGCACAACTACACATTACGAACAAATGCCGACTGAATTATCAGAAAAAGGCGTTATCTTTACGGATATTTTTACAGCAATCAGAGAGTATCCCGAATTAATAAAAGAATATTACATGACCAAAGCTGTTGAAATCGGTGAAGACCGATTAACTGCTTTCCATGCTGCCTTTATGAATGGCGGTGTATTCTTATATGTGCCGAAAAATGTCGTAGTAAAAGATGTTTTTGAAGCTATTTTCCATCACAATAATTTAGACAGCAGTATTTATGCTAAACATGTCTTGATTGTTGCGGAAGAAAACAGCGAAATTAGCTACTTAGAACGTATTCAGTCATTCGGCAATACAAAAGAAAAATTATCAGCCAATATCGTGGTTGAAGTTATTGCTAAACCAGGCGCTAAAGTTAAGTTTGCTGCGATTGACCGTCTTGGTGAAACAGTCAGCACTTATATGAACCGTCGCGGCTATATTTTGCGCGATGCTAGTATTGATTGGGCATTAGGTATTTTAAATGACGGAGATGTTATCGCTGATTTTGATTCTGATTTAATCGGTAAAGGCTCCCATTCAGAAGTGAAGGTTGTTGCTATCAGTTCTGGACGTCAACGTCAAGGAATTGATACGCGCGTAACCAACAAAGCATCACACTCAATCGGTCACATCTTGCAGCATGGTGTTGTTCGCGAACGCGGAGCACTGACATTTAACGGAATCGGTCACATTATCAAAGGGGCAAAAGGCGCTGACGCGCAACAAGAAAGCCGTGTCTTAATGCTTTCTGATAAAGCTCGCGGTGATGCCAATCCAATTCTGCTAATTGATGAATTTGAAGTAACTGCCGGACACGCAGCTAGTGCGGGTCGCTTAGATCCAGATGATTTGTATTATTTAATGAGTCGTGGATTACCGCAAAAAGAGGCAGAACGCTTAGTAACACGTGGCTTTCTCGGTTCAGTTATTACAGCAATTCCAGTTAAACGTGTCCGTGACGAGCTTGTTAACGTGATTGATAGAAAGCTGGTTGACTAAATGATTCGACATGACATTCGGAAAGATTTTCCGATTTTATTTCAGGAAGTGAATGATGAACGTCTCGTCTATTTAGATAATGCGGCCACAACACAAAAGCCGCGTCAAGTTTTAAATGCTCTATTAAAATACTACGAGTTGGATAATGCCAATGTTCATCGCGGTGTGCATACTTTAGCCGAACGGGCAACAAGCGAATATGAAGCATCTCGTGAAAAAGTTCGTCGTTTTATAAACGCCAAAGAAACGGCAGAAGTTATTTTTACAAGAGGTACGACAACTAGTCTGAATTGGGCGGCACAGAGCCTTGGCGATGTAGTGATTGAAAAAGGCGATAAAATTGTCATATCACAAATGGAACATCATTCAAATGTTGTTCCGTGGCAAGAATTGGCTAAACGTAAAGAAGCTGAATTGATTTACATCAATTTAACAGCGGATGGTGAATTAGATATGGATGACGCGACAACCAAAATACAACCGGGTGTTAAAATTGTCTCAATTACTCATGCCTCAAATGTTTTAGGTGTAATCAATCCAATCAAAGAATTAGCTGATTTAGCCCATGATGCCGGAGCGGTGATGGTCGTTGACGGTGCACAGAGTACACCACATATGCTAGTTGATGTCCAAACGTTGGACTGTGACCTTTATGCTTTCAGCGGGCATAAATTGTGTGCGCCAACAGGTATCGGTGTTTTGTATGGCAAACGTGCTTGGTTGGAAAAAATGGAGCCTGTAGAATTCGGCGGTGAGATGATTGATTTTGTCTATCATGATCACAGTACCTGGGCAGAGCTGCCTTATAAATTTGAAGCCGGCACGCCTAATATAGCCGGAGCAATTGGTTTAGGTGCAGCAATTGATTACTTAAATGAACTTGGCATGGATAATATCCATCATTATGAGCAAGAGTTAGTTAAGTATGTTTTACCAAAAATGCAAGCAATCGATGGTCTGACTATTTACGGGCCGAAAGACGCAGCAAAACATACTGGTGTGATTGCATTTAATATCGATGGTCTGCATCCACATGATGTTTCGACAGCCTTAGATATGGAAGGTGTCGCAGTCAGAGCCGGCCATCATTGTGCACAACCATTATTAAGTTACTTAGACGTGCAATCAACAGCACGTGCTAGTTTTTATTTTTACAATACTAAAGAAGATGCTGATCGCTTAGTTGAAGCGATTTTGGCAACAAAGGAGTTCTTTTCAAATGGCCTTATCTAGATTAGATAATTTATACCGACAAGTCATCCTTGATCATACCACTAATCCGCATAATAAAGGCGTTATCGAACACGCAACCAGTACTGTTGAGTTGAATAATCCAACATGCGGCGACGTGATTCAGCTACAAATGACTGTTGACGGCGGCGTCATTACTGACGTTAAATTTGATGGACATGGCTGTTCAATCAGTATGGCTAGTGCCAGTATGATGACTGAGGCGGTTAAAGGCAAGACTGAAAAAGAAGCCATGGAAATTATTGGCAGTTTCTTAGAACTAGTTCAGGGAGAAGAATTAGATAAAGCACACAAGAAACAATTAGGTGATGCCCAAATGTTATCAGGTGTCGCTAAGTTTCCAGCACGTATTAAATGTGCCACTTTATCTTGGAAAGCACTTGAACGAGGTATTATTCAAGAAACTGAGACAATAACTGCTGAACAAGAACATACTGAAGAGTAGAGGAGTGTAACAAATGAGTGATGTACCACAACTAGAAGAATATAAATTTGGATTTCACGATGATGTCAAACCTGTCTTCAGTACCGGAGAAGGGTTAACTGAAGAAATCGTGCGCGAAATCTCGGCTCGCAAACAAGAACCAGAATGGATGTTAGACTTCCGTTTAAAATCACTAGAAACATTTAACAAAATGTCGATGCAAACTTGGGGACCTGATTTATCTGATTTAGACTTCAGTAAAATCAAATATTATCAAAAAGCTAGTGATAAACCTGCACGCGACTGGGAAGATGTCCCAGATAAAATTAAAGAAACATTTGAACGAATTGGTATCCCAGAAGCGGAACGAAAATACTTGGCCGGAGCAAGTGCACAGTATGAATCAGAAGTGGTTTATCACAATATGAAGGAAGAATTTCAAAAATTAGGGATTGTTTTTACTGATACTGACACTGCTCTTAAGGAGTACCCGGACTTATTTAAAGAATATTTCTCTAAACTCGTGCCACCGACCGATAATAAATTAGCTGCGTTAAACTCAGCGGTGTGGTCAGGCGGAACTTTCATCTATGTACCAAAGGGTGTCAAAGTCGATGTGCCATTACAAACTTACTTCCGAATTAATGCTGAAAACACTGGACAATTTGAACGGACATTGATTATTGTTGATGAAGGTGCGAGCGTGCATTACGTAGAAGGATGTACTGCACCGACTTATTCAAGCAACAGTCTACATGCGGCAATCGTCGAAATTTTCACCTTAAAAGATGCTTATTGTCGTTATACAACTATCCAAAACTGGTCAGATAATGTGTATAATTTGGTAACTAAACGGGCACGTGCTGATGCCGGTGCAACAGTTGAATGGATTGACGGTAACCTAGGTGCTAAAGCAACGATGAAATACCCAAGTGTTTTCTTAGAAGGGGAAGGTGCACGTGGGACGATGTTATCTGTTGCGTTTGCCGGAGCTAATCAAGTCCAAGATACTGGTGCTAAAATGATTCACAATGCACCAAACACATCTAGTTCGATTGTTTCTAAATCAATCGCTAAAGACGGCGGTGAAGTGAATTATCGCGGACAAGTGACGTTTTCGAAAAATAGTGCAGGCTCAATTTCACATATTGAGTGCGACACAATTATTATGGACGCTTTATCAAAAAGTGATACGATACCATTTAATGAAATTCATAACAGCCATGTTGCATTGGAACATGAAGCGAAGGTATCAAAAATTTCTGAAGAACAATTGTACTATCTAATGAGCCGTGGCTTATCAGAAGAACAAGCAACAGAGATGATTGTTATGGGATTTGTGGAACCATTTACTAAAGAACTTCCGATGGAATATGCGGTCGAGTTGAATCGATTGATTAGTTACGAGATGGAAGGGTCAGTGGGATAGTCTGATAATATATGCTAGGAACGTTGATAAAACAACATTCCTAGCTTTTTTATTTTGTCTAAATGTGTGTGGGTCTGTGAAAAGGTCTGTGCATTAAGAAAAATTAATAACGATATTATTGAATAGATCGATAGCCTCTTTTATTTGATTAGTAAATTGATAAGAATTAACATATTTTACTTTTCTTTTTGCTATCCTCAAACTTTTATTTTCGTCTGGTTTATTTTTTTTGTGATTTTTAGGTATTTTTTGAGGAGTTTTCTTTCTATCAAAATCGTTACTATTCTCTATGATGTAACCTCTTATTTTTTCCAAGTTATCAAATAAATTTAATTCATTGGTAATTTGGGTAGGCTTATATTGATAACGATATTCAATGATAAATTCTAAGGAAATAAATTTAAATTTAATGCTTATTTTTGAATATCTTCTACCACTTGAAGGTGGTAGGAGACCAGATGTGATAATACTTACATCAAGGAAAGTTATTATTTTAGAATTTAAACGTAAAGGTAAAATTTATTTAGAAGATCAAAAGCAAGCAATTCAATATAAGCAAGATATTTCAAATTATCATGCTGCAACATCTGATCTTGATTTAACAGTATCCTCATACTTAGTATTTACATTAGACGCTCTACAAACTGGAAATGAACTAATATCTATCTTAACTAAAGAAACTTTTGATACTTTTATTGAAGATGAAATAAAAGAAGAAAAAGAAATGAAGCAACTTCTTGTCGATAAGTGGTTGCAGTCTCAATATACTCCATTACCAAGTATTATTTCTGCAAGTAAATTATTGTTTGAAACAGGAGAGTTACCTCAAATAAAAAGAATTAAAGACGGTGATATAAGTGAAACATTATCTGCCATTGAACAAGTAATAAATTCGAAAACGTTAGAAAAAACACTTGTTTTTGTAAATGGAGTACCTGGATCTGGAAAAACCCTAGTTGGGTTAAAAAGTGTTTATGATAATATTTGTAAAGATATAAATCCAATTTTTTTATCTGGAAATGGTCCTTTAGTTAATGTATTACAAGGGCTTCTATCAGAAAATAATAATCAAGGTCGTGCTCTCATTCGAGACATGCATGCTTTTAAACGAGAATATCAAAAACTAGATAAAGTTTCAAATAATCAGTTTATAGTTTTTGACGAGGCACAAAGAGCTTGGGATGTGGAGAAAACTCGCAGCAAGAGTGAACCAGAAATACTTTTAACAATTGGCGATGGAATAGCTAAGCAACATAAAAAAGTTACAATTTTATGTTTAGTTGGAGACGGTCAGGCTATTCATACAGGTGAAGAAAAAGGGAGGTCGTTATGGTTTGATGCCATAAATAAACACAATGATTGGAATGTAGTGAGTTCGTCTCCGATAAATGAAATAAATTTCAAACATTATATACAAAGCAAATTATATTTATCAACCTCGATAAGACATAATTTTATTAACGTAAGTCCTTTATTGAATCTATTCTAACAGCTAATTTAGAGTTAGCTAGAAAACTATATAAGGAAATAAATCAGCAAGGTTACTTTATTTATGTTGTAAGAGAATTTAAAAAGTTACCTCCATTTGTCAAAGGATTGAAAGAAAAGAGACCATCTGAACACACTGGATTCTTTGTTTCTTCTAAGATTACTACTAATCAGCTCCTTAAAATTTCGAATAACCAAGTTAAAGGTAGTTTTATAAAAGCAAACGAGGCTTATAAGTGGTATATGAAAGATGCTATTAAATTAGAATCAGCAGCATCAGAATTTTTATGTCAGGGCCTAGAATTAGAGTGGCCAATTGTTTGTTTTGGAGGAGATTATTTTTTAAAGGACGGTTTTTGGCAAATTTAAGATAGTGTTTTTATTAAAAATGATAAGAACTTTGAAAATTTTGGATTGATTATGGAAAATATTTACAGAATACTTTTAACGAGAAGTAGGGAAGGTATGGTGGTTTATATACCTAAATTACTTGAGCTTGACGAATTATATCATTTTTTTAAAGAAATAATAGGCTGATAATAAAGTGGAATCTGATAATATTTATAAAATTGTTGAGCGGGCAATAAAGTTATATGGTAGTGTATGACCTTTACAAACAGAACGTATATTCGTATAATTAGTTAATATAATTAGAGAGAGGTAGTTTTTCCAATTATCTTTTTCATTTCAATAGAAAGGGATTGGTAAATGAATGGTTGTCGAGTATGTTGCTCTATTTAAAAAGAAAGAGGATCAATATATTGTTTCGTTTCCAGATATCCCAGACCCAACAACTGAGGGAGAGAGTTTAGAATCTGCGAAACTCAATGCTATTGAATGCTTGAAATTTTCTTTGAGTAGTGAAAAAAAATTACCTAAATCAAGTGAAATGGATACTTTGGAAGGAAAATATCATCAGTATATTTTATCTTTAATTCAGGTAGAATTATAAGTATTTTTTAACCTTATAAATTAAACTTATCAATATTTTTCAAATATCGTCATTTTAACTATGTGATAAAAACCATTTTTTAAAGATGGTTTTTTTGTTTGAAAAGGTCTAAAGATAATAGATTATTTCAAAAAGCAAAGCTGTAATCGATTATTAAAAAGATAAATATTAGAATGTAAGATACTTTTGTAATATGCTATTACAAAAAAAGTTATACTAAATATAGAAAACGCTTCATCACAAAGTTAAACTCTATTTAAGAGTTGAGGGGGAAAACAACGTGAAACTAACTAGCCAAGAAGTAAAATTACTAAAGTATCTTCTTAACTCCAGAGATTATTTATCAATTAAAGAAATATCTCTAAACCAGCATATTAATGAAAGGAGTGTAAGGTACAGTTTAGAAAAAATAGATTTATTTTTAGTAGAAAATCAACTGCCAATATTGACTAGGGTTAAGAGAAGAGGGGTTCTTTTACCAAAAAGTGAGAAATTGGAAGAGTTGATTCTATCAATACAGACAAAAGTTGATTCAAGTAAGTTTCAATATACACATGATGAGATTTTTTCATTTATTTTACTTAGTTTGCTAATTTCAAATGAATCATTACCATCAAGTTATTTTGAGGATATTTTGTTTATATCAAGAACTAGTGTCATTAATAAAATTTCTGAATTAGACGGTATTTTATTTTTAGAAGATTTGGAATTAGTACACAAAAAACGAGAAGGATTTGCTTTAACAGGCTCTATTCAAGATAAAAGTCGTGTAGCTTCCGAATTTCTGATGAAGAAAGTATCTTATAAAGAAATGGATTTATTTATAGAAACAGGAGAAACCAAAACTAAAATCAGTGAACTTTTGCTAAATACTATTTTTAATATTGATGAGCTGCAGTTGATTAAAGAAACATTGCACACTTTTGAAAGTCGAATCAACTGTCAAATTGATGTTGATCTTTATAGTTATTATCTTATCTTAAGTTATAAATTGCTAACTAATAGTGAGCTTAAAAAGAATTATGATTTAGATTATGTCAAAGATCGGTTGATGAATCGCTTAATGACAAATTTCAATAACAGTGAATTTGAGATTAATAAGAAAAATATCGAACGAGCTGTCTTTTTAATGATTGATTCGCTAGAAGGCGTGTTCGGAATGAGAATATCTCAATCAGAAGATTTTTTAAATCCACTATACAAACATTTGGAGTTAATGATTATTAGGCGATTAAATAATATAAACGTTATTAATCCTATTCATGATCAAATACTTGAAAAATACGAATGGATTTATGAAGTGATCGCTTCTTGTCAAACGAAATTGGAAGCGTTATTAAATGTTAAGATAACAGCTCATGACTTATCCTTTTTAGTTGTTTATTTTGTAGGGGAAATTAATGCGAAGATGGATAAAGAAAATAGCACCAAAGTATTAATCGTTTATGAAACAAGAAAATCAATTACTAATTTAATTAGTAAACAAATTAAAGAGACCTTTTATTTTGAATCAGTTGACAAAGTATCTGTCAGAGACTTAGATGACCTAGATTTAAATGGTTATGCTTTATTCATTAGTGCAACACAAGTTGATAATGTCCCTAAGGAAAAATTTTTAAAAGTAAATTCTTACTTAACCAAGCAGGATTTATTAAAAATTAGTCAAAGGTTAAAATTATCATTTGTCGAAAAATCATACGGTGGAATTAATCATTTCAGTAATGTCATTAAAATTATTAAAAAGAATACCATTATTCAAGATTTGAGTGGCTTAGAATTAGAGCTCATCAATGAACTAAAAAGAGTTGAAATCAATGAAGTAAAAGAACAGCCTCTGATGATTGAACCGGATTTGGTTAAAGTTTTTTCTCATGAAATTCATTGGGAAAAGGCAATTAAAGAGAGTACGACTTTACTTTATCAAAAAGGATATATTGAAAAGAGATATGAAGATCGAATTATCGAAAATATTCGTAGAATCGGTCCATATATGATTATTTCACCAGGTATTATGTTAGCGCATGCAGGACCTCAAGATGGTGTCTTAAAAGATGGATTATCTATCACGTATTTTAAAAAGGGTATTTTCTTTAATGCTAGACAAGAAGTTGGAGTGAATCTAATTTTTACAGTGGCACTAATTGAAGAAAAGAATCGATTTTTAATTGAAAAAATTGCCAAATTAGCAACTAATAATAACTTGATTGAACAAGTTAAATTAACGAACTCCACAGAAGATTTACACAAATTTTTAAGTGGATTATTGGAAGGATAAGAAAAGTTATGTCAATAGAAGAAATTTCATTTAATTTAATCTCTTTAGGAGGAGAATCTTTTTCAGTTATGATGGAAGCGCTTGATTATTCTGAAAAAGGTGACATTAAAAAGCAACAAGAATTGATGAATGAAGCAGAAAAATTAATGAATAAAGCGCACAATTTTCAAACAAAATTATTAACAAATGAAGCGCAAGGTAATAAAAATGAAATCAATGTGCTATTAATTCATGCTCAAGATACATTGATGAATACAATATTAGCCGCTACATTGATTAAAAAAATGTGTCGTATGAATGAAAGATTATTGAAACTAGAAGGGGAAGAATAAGATGAACTTAGATCGTTTGAATATTTTATTGGTTTGTAATTTAGGGTACTCAACAGGCATTATGGTAGCAAAAATGAAAGAAGTTGCGGCTTCTAGTAAAAAACTACAAGATGTACCAATGGATATTATCGCTTATCCAGCAGGAGAGTTAAGAGAACATATTGAAAATTATGATGTTATTCTTGTTGGACCTCAAATAAAACATCAATTCGCAGAATTAAAAAAATTAGCTGATGAACACAATAAACCAATTGAAGTTATTGATTCAAAAGATTACGGAACAGTAAATGGAGCAAATATTTTAAAATCTGCTATTTTATTAAAAGTAAATCACGAGAAAGGTAACTAAAAACTATGGAAAAATTGATGAATTTTATGCAGACGCATTTTGAACCAATCGCTGCCAAAGTGGAGAAAAATAAATTTGTTTCATCTATTAAAAATGGAATGGTTGCCTTAATTTCAGTTTTAATTATTGGTTCATTCACATTAATTATTTCTTCATTAGGAAACATGTTTCCAGAAGGAACGGTTATAAAAGAATTCTTTGTGGCTAATGCAGACATGTTGAACTTACCTTTTAATTATACGTTTGGTTTACTTGCCGTGTATTGTGCTATTACGATTTCATATAATCATGCCAAACAAATTAAAGTGCCAGTTCTACATAGTATTGTTGCCGCAATTATGGTGACTTTAATTTTAAATACTAAATTTGTTGAAGGAAATTTAGTAACAGAATTTTTAGATTCAAGAGGTTTATTTATTGCTATTATGGGTTCTCTTTTAGCCGTTGAAACACTTGGTTTATTTATTAGAAAAAATATTACGATTCGAATTAAAGGCTTACCTGAAATGGTAGCAGCAACTTTTGAGTCGGTTATTCCAATGGTTACTATTCTTTGTGGTTCAGTTTTATTAAGTATTTTTGTTCAAAATATGACAGGTGGACTGATCATTCCTGAAGCCTTAACACAAATGTTAGCACCTGCTATTAATAGTGTTGATACACCTTATGCTATTTTTATTATCAGCTTTTTAGAAATGCTATTTTGGTTCATCGGTCTTAATGGCTATGCCATTTTAATTGGTGTGGTTTTACCATTTACTACTCAGTATCTAGGCGCTAATGCAGCAGCTTTTGCAAATGGAGAAGCAATTCCTCATGTTTTTGCCCCAAACTTTTGGGATTACTTTATGGGATTTACAGGCTCAGGAATTACAGGAGCTTTAGTCATCCTTGCTATTATGAGTAAATCTAAAGAAATTAAAGCCGTTGGAAAAGCATCATTTGTTCCAATGATTTTCACTATCTCTGAACCAGTTGTATTTGGTTTACCTATTTGTTTCAATCCTTATCTCTTTATACCTTTTGTTTTTGGGACACCAATCTTAGCAACCATTCAATGGTTTGTTTTCCACGTGGGATTAGTCAGACCACCGATTGTTAATGTGGGAGGAACACCGATTTTCTTAGCTAATTATTTATCAACCATGGATTGGCGAGCAGTTATTTTAGCAGCTTGTGTGTTATTTGCAGCTATTGCGATGTATTATCCATTCTTTAAAATGTACGAAAAGAGTGTTCTAAAAGAAGAAGCGGAAGTCTCTGAAAGAGATCAAGCATTTGCAGAATTAGATTTAGATTTCTAAGAAATAAGGGGAAATGAAAAGATGAAAATTGAACAATTTAAAGAAGTAAATTTGATTGGCAATCAAGTAGTTGAGGATTTAAAAAAAGTACTTGAAACAAATCCAACGCCACTTGTTTGTATTGCTGGTGGTGACACAACTATTCCGATTATGGAAGCTATTGTACAAGCGAGCCAAACAGGAGAATTAGATACCTCAGCAATGAAGTTTATCAGTCTGGACGAATGGGGTTCTCTTGGTCGAAGTGTTAAAGGAAGTTGTGCGCAAACACTATATGATCATTTATACACACCATCAAACACTCCAGAAGAAAACATCTTCTTCTTTAATGGAGAAAATGATTTAAAAGAAGAGGCTCAAAAAGGAAATGACTTTATTAAGCATAATGAAGGAATTGATTATATCTTGTTAGGTGTTGGAATGAATGGACATATTGGTTTTAACGAACCTGGTATCAAACAAGAAGAAGACACCATTATTGTGGATTTAGATGATGTAACGAAAAAAGTAATGAAAAAATACTTTACTGAAGATTATCCATTAGAACAAGGCATCACGTTAAGTTTAAATCAAATTTTAAAGGCTAACCAAATAGTTGTCATGATGACAGGAGAACACAAACAAGAAGTCTTTAAGAAGACAGTTAATTTAGTGGAAGACCCGATGTTCCCAGTCTCTATGTTAAAAAAACAAAGTGAAAAGTTATCTCTTTATGTAGATGATAAAGCTTATGCAAAATAGAAAAGGTGAAGACAAATGAAAAAAATCTCTTTTAAGACAGCTAGTAATGAAGAAATCTTAGTTTCGAATATTTTAATGGGATCTGGTGATTTTTTACGCATCGAAAATATGGATGCAGCAGAAAAAGTATTAGACCGTTATATTGAACTAGGTGGAAACACTTTTGATACAGCAAGACATTATCGCCATTCAGAAAAAGCATTAGGTGCTTGGATGGAGAAAAAAGGAAACCGTAATTCAGTTAATATTCAAACAAAATGCGGACATCCAGTAAGAGAAGCGTCTGATGTTCCTAGAGTAACCCCAGAAGCAATTTATGAAGATTTACAAACAAGTTTAGAATTTTTAAAAACAGACCATGTAGAGTTTTTAGGATTACATCGTGACAATGAATTAATTCCTGTTGGACCAATTATGGAAGCTATGCATAAAGAAGTTATTTCTGGTCGTGTAAAAGCAGTTGGTGTTTCTAATTGGGAGTTACCAAGAATTATTGAAGCACAAAATTACTGCCTAGAAAATGGCATAACACCACTTTCTTTTAACAGTCCGAATTTAAGCTTAGCAACAATCAATAAACCGAGATGGGAAAATTGTGTGACAGCTAATAATGAGATGAAAGAATGGCATGAAAAGATGCAATTACCTTTAATTGCTTGGTCATCTCAAGCAGAAGGATTCTTTGCAAATCGATTTAGCCAAGATGATTTATCAAATGAAGAAATTGTAGATGTTTACTATAACGAATCAAATTGGGAGAAATTAAAACGAGTGAATCAGCTAGCTGAAGAAAAAAAATGCCAACCTATTCAAATCTCCCTAGCTTACGTTTTAAGTCAACCATTTCCAATTTGTGCTGTGATTGGTTCAGAGACAATAGAGCAGTTAGAGTCATCTGTTGCAGCTAGCAAAATTGTCTTAACAGCAAAAGAAATGGATTGGTTAAACTTAAAGTAAAGGATGATTAAATTGGATTCAAAAAAAATAGCAGCTCAAATGTATTCACTAAGAAAAGAATTTGAACAAGATCCTGATCATACATTAAAAACATTAAAAGAAATTGGCTTTCAAGCCATTCAATTAGATGGTATGAGAGGTCACAATCCTTTTTATATTAAAGAATTAGTGGATAGGTATGGTTTTGAAATTGCAGGAATGCACATTAAACATGACCGCTTTATGGACGATTTAGATAGTATTATCGAAGAGTGTTACTTGTTTAATTGTAAAACTATTTATAACAAATACATTGATGAAGAATATCAGACAACAAAGGGATACCAACAGACTAAGGAAAGTATGTTAAAAGCGGTGGAGAAACTTAATCGTTTAGGCTTTAGATTAGGTATTCATTGTCCTGAGTATGATTACACTGAGGAAGTAAATGGTTATCAGATTTTAGATTACTTCACACAACCAGAAGATGGTTTAACACTTTATGCAGAACCAGATACATATTGGATTCATATGTCAGGGCTAGATGTTTATAAAGAATTCAAAAAATTCAGAAAAATCAGCCCGATTGTTCATTTAAAAAACTGTATTGCTGAAACGAAAGACAAAGATGAAGCTTATAATATGACAGAACTTGATACCGGTGTGATTGATATTAAATCAATTGTGAAGTTAGGAATCGAAAATAATGTTGAGTATTTCTGTGTTGAACAGGACCATTCAAAAATTGGCATGTTTGATAGTATGAAACAAGGATTTGATTATTTAGTTAGCTTGGATGTTTAGATAAAGTAAAAACGGAGGAAGATTATGTCAGCTATTAGAAAATTAAAAAATTATATAAATGGTGAATGGGTTGAAAGTACAACACTAGAATTTGAAACAGTTGTTAATCCAGCCACTAAAGAACCAATATGTCAGGTGCCGCTATCAACCTTTGATGACGTTAATAAAGCAGCAGAAGTAGCGCAAGAAACATTTGAGGAATGGAAAAATGTAGCTGTTCCAAGAAGAGCTCGTATTCTTTATAAGTTTCATCAATTATTGATTGAATCTAAAGATGAGCTAGCTAGATTAATAACAATTGAAAATGGAAAAGCTCTTTCAGAAAGTTACGGGAAAGTTCAACGTGGAATCGAAAATGTTGAATTTGCAGCAAGTGCTCCTATGTTAATGATGTGGGAGATAATCTAGGTTCTATTGCGACAGATGTTGAAGCATCAGTTTATAAGTACCCAATTGGAGTTGTTGGTGGAATCACACCTTTTAATTTTCCAATGATGGTTCCATAAAACAAGAAGTTAGCACTTTATTTGATATCAAAGTACTTCCAAAAACAATGACTGATGGTTATGGTGGTTGGTGGAATGTAGGAATTCCAGAAGTATCAAATTCTCTAAATGTTCTTGACGCAACTAGAGAGAAGTAGGAAATATTAACAAAAGCATGGCAATACTAATATAAATAGAAATTTATAATTACAAAACCTCCAAATAATTGCCTATTATTTGGAGGTTTTGTATTGAAACAAACTTTAAAAGGATATAGGTAATATGATTAATACTAAATTTTAGATGATGATACATGTTTAAGATTCAATCAAGTATCAGATATTCAAGACTAGAAGATAATCAGCTGTAATAGAAAAAAATAAGGAAATACCAAGTATTGATATTCCATCCAATTTCATTATGAATAATTGATTTCATAAACTCATTTCGTATAAGAGTTAAGTCAATTAAAAAATTCCAGATTGTAGATTAAATTGAAAATTATCATTTGTAATCATATAATTAATTAGTATTGGTTATTTTATAGAATGAGAAAAAAGTAGAATAAACACAGATATCAGGGAATGTTAATAATATAATTTAGGAGGATGTGGACTTGAGAAGTAACGAGATAAATATAGAAACTATTGTAAAGTATTTAGAAGCTTATTCTGGAGAAAAATATATAGATCCTGAAAAAGCAGGACCTGAAAAAGCTAAAATGGAGAAATTTAGAGATTTAGGAAAAGAAGCAAGACAAGAATTTATTAAACTAGGAAATTTAATTGAAAATTCTTTACCAGACTTTGAAGCTGGAAGATGTACAAACTGGATAAATCAAGGACAAAATGGATATTCATATTTTTTGGATTGAGTTTAAAAGAAAAGATGCTTTGAATCTACCACATAGTTTATCACTGTCCATAAATGTACATCCAGAACACGATCAAGCGGGGCCTGTGACTCTATCGTTCAGGGTTGAATTAAAAGATACTGAGGCGGAAGATGAAGATTATGAAATTCATAACAAAATCGTAGAAATACCCCTTAGTGAAAGTTCAGGAATATTCTACCAAGCATATATGAAAACTAATAATGAATCACGTAGTTTTTCTGATGACAAAGACAATGTAAAGAAAGAAATAGCAAATAATTCAATTAAGAAATTAAAAACAGTTAAAAATATAAAAGGGCCGTATGTAAATTCAAGAATGAGTAATATTCTTGAAGATTCTATTGAATCAGCGAAATTACTGATCCCGTTTTATGAGCATATTTTAAATTTAAAAGGAATAAAAATAAATTCAAAAGAGGAAGAAAATATGACTGAAAATAATATTGGTTTAAATACTATTTTATATGGTCCTCCAGGGACAGGGAAAACATACAATACTGCAATATATGCTGTTTCAATATGTGATGGAAAAACACTTGAGGAAGTCAAAGAAGATAATTATGAAAAGATTATGAGTAGATATAAAGAACTTATGGAAAATGGTAGAATTGCTTTCACAACTTTTCATCAGTCTTATGGATATGAAGAATTTATTGAAGGAATAAAACCAGTAGTTGATACGAATAATAATGATATCGGATATAAAATTGAACCGGGTTTATTTAAAACATTTTGTAATGAAGCTTCAAATAAAAAAATTAAAGATGATGGCAATGATATTACTGATACTGCTAAAAATAAAGTATGGTGTGTTTTACTTGATGGCACAGGAATTTCAGATTTAAAGAAAGAGTGTTTTGAACAGGGAACTGTACGCATTGGATGGAAAGATTATCCTGAAGTTATTGATTTTGAAACTGAGAGATTAACTGAAAATTCAAGAAGAATTCTTTTAAATTTTCAAGATGAGATGGGAATTGGAGATATTGTAGTTACTCAAAAGAGTAATACTATTATAGACGGAATAGGAATTATTAGTGGTGATTATGAGTATGATTCTAGTAACGAAAATTGGCCCAGATATAGAAAAGTCAAGTGGTTATTGAAAGATGGAAATATAAATGTTACTGATTTAAATGATGGAGTAAAACTAGATAGAAATACAGTTTATCCATTAAAACGAATATCGGTTGATAATATATTATCGTTGATTGAGGATAAATCTAATATTTCTGTTGAGGAAAACAAGGCCCCATATGTATTTGTAATAGATGAAATTAATAGAGGAAATATATCTAAAATATTTGGTGAGTTAATAACCTTAATTGAGGATACAAGAAGAATGAATATGGTTGAAGAAACATCAGCTATATTACCTTATTCAGGTACGCATTTTAGTATACCATCAAATGTCTATATTCTAGGAACAATGAATACTGCTGATAGATCAATTTCTTTAATGGACACAGCCCTTCGTAGAAGATTTAGATTCGTTGAAATGATGCCTGATGCTGAAGTACTTCGTCAAATTGGAGCAGATAAAGTAGACACACTAGATGTTGCATTAATGCTTGAAAAGATTAATGAAAGAATAGCGTATTTATATGATCGTGAGCATACTATTGGCCATGCTTTTTTTACTAAATTAAAGACTAATCCTAATTTAGAAACATTAGAATCAATCTTTAGAGAATCAGTAATACCATTATTACAGGAATATTTTTATGAAGACTACGAAAAAATTCAGTTAGTACTTGGTGATAATGGGAAAACTGAGACTAAATATAAGTTTGTTATTGAAGAGGCTTTGAAAATTAAAGAAGTTTTTAAAGGTGATGCAATTGATATGATAGATCTTCCTGAAAAAAAATATCAAATCAACGATGAGGCTTTCTCTAATATTGAAAGCTACAAAGAAATAATTTAAGTGAGTAATTGACTATGAATAGACTTTTAGAAGTTAGAGAATTTGACGTTATTACTTGCAATCGTGAATATAAGAGTGATGTAAAGCATAAGTATCTGAATGAAAAGATTTTTGATGAGCTTATTGAATTTATACATGAGTTTGCTGGAGATGATGAAAATTCTGATGCACTTAATTTTATGTGCATTTCTTTTAAGAGAAATGTTGGAAATATTGTAGTGATAAAAAACTATGTAGGTGTTATTCAGTTAAGTAGCGGGTTTCAGATTCAGGTATTACCAAAGATCAGTTTTGATGGTGAAGAAGATGTTTCGAATAAAGAAACCAAAGAAATATTTCTGAAAATGTTAAAAAGCATGAAAGATTTTCCAATCAAAGTTTTTAACACTGCAGATTTAAATATAGATAAAATGAATCTGTATGAAATTTTTATTAATATGTATATTCAAGAAGTTCAATTGCTAGTAAAAAGAGGTATAAAATCTGAGTATGTGGGACAAGAAGATAATTTAAGATTCTTTAAAGGTAAACTTTTAACAAATCAACATTTGAAGAAAAACTTATGTCATAAAGAAAGATTCTTTATTTCATATGAGGATTATAACCCAAATAGAGTTGAGAATAGGTTGATTAAATCCACTTTAATAAAATTACAGAAAATCACAAGAAGTGCCCAAAATACAAGAGCTATAAATCATTTGTTAACACATTTTGAGATAGTGAAACCCTCTATGAATTATATTTCAGATATATCTAAAATAAAAAATGATAGAAATATGCGTGATTACGAAATCATATTGCAATGGTCAAAAGTGTTTTTATTAGATAAATCTTTTACCACATTTTCAGGAAAAAGTTCTTCGAGAGCGTTACTTTTTCCTATGGAAAGAATATATGAAAGTTATGTTGCAAAGCATATGATAAAAGAATTTAGTCCGGATGGATGGGAAATACTTCTTCAAGGAAAGAGTAGGCATCTTTTTGTAGAACCGAGTAAGAAATTTACTTTGAAACCAGATATTATTTGTACATCAGGAGAACATTGCATCGTTATGGATACCAAATGGAAAAGACTTATTAATAATGAGAACAATAATTATGGAATATCTCAAAGTGACATGTACCAAATGTACTCTTACTCAAAAAAATATAAAGCCCGTGAAATATGGCTTTTATATCCGAAGAGTGATGATGTAAAAGATATTAAAAAAATTGAATTTGATTCTGGAGATGGAACAAAAGTTAATATACACTTTGTAGATGTAGCTAATATGGAGATGAGTTTAGCTGAGTTAAAAAGAAAAGTTATTGCACAGAAATTATTTTGAATATAGAGATAGATAAAAGCTAGTCAGTCGTTTATAGACTAGTTTTTTTGTGAATTAAGTTAGAAATATAAAAAATAATGATAAATTATTAATAAATTTATTTATTTCTGAAATAGCTCCTCAAAAAGTTAATGCCAAACTAAATAAATGCCATTAAGTTTAATTTAGTTGAATACTATTCATTCTGATTAATAAAAATAAAATGAATAAGTATTGATTTAAAGCCTATTACTATCCATTGATTACTAAAAAATCTAATGGAAGGATCGGTGGATAGTCTAATAATAAAAGCTAGGAACGTTGATAAAACAGTATTCCTGAAAGATGATAAACATCTTCAGATACAGTGATTATTTTTTGAGATAGCTGAATAATAGTTGTTTCAAGAGTATCGTTGCTTCTTTTGTAGACAGGTCAAGTCTGTTGAGAAAACTTGACCATTTCTATTTTTAGGAATATCCCAGTTTAATTTTCCATACTTCGTTTTGAATGACCGTGAATAATTCTTATTTTGAGAATTATTCACGGTCATATTTTTTTATATGTTTTGAAAACCACCTGCTATGCGGGTGGTTCAGAAGAGCTTTCAGCGTTGTGTAAAAAAGGTCCCTAAAAAGATACAATATATTTGGTTTCCCGACTACAAAATACCAATCATTTAGGATGCTCCTTATGAAAAAGAACAATCAAAGTTTTTCACACACAACGTGAAAATTTAAGTATCATCTAGTTTGCGCACCTAAACATAGACGACAAATTATTTATGGAAAATACAAGCAAAGTATTGGAGAAATTTTAAGGTTATTATGTGAAAGAAAAGGAGTAGAAATAATTGAAGCCAATGCTTGTAAAGAACATGTTCATATTTTATAACATCCTGCCGAAATTAAGTGTTTCAGGATTTATAGGCTACTTAAAAGAAAAAAGTAGTCTCATGATTTTTGACAGACATGCCAATTTAAAATATAGATATGGGAATAGAAAATTTTGGTGTCGAAGCTATTACGTTGATACAGTTGAATGAAATAGGAAACAAATTGAAGTATACATAAGAAAAATCAAGTTCAAGAAGATTATGTAGTAGATCAACTGACATTATTTGAAGAACAAGATCCGTTTATAGGAGAGAAAAATAAAAAGAAATAATAGATTCTTTTAGGATCAGCGAGTGAATGTGGTGCATAAGGGAGACTTTTTCAGTGAGCCTTTTAGGCTCAGGCCGGCAATAGAGGCTTTCAGCCGAAGAACAAACCTTCAGTTTACACTGGAGATTTTGATTCATAATCAAGAGAGGCTGCTAATTCTAACTGACGATGAAATAACTCACCTTTATTGATCAGTGTTTCCATAATTTCTATAGTAAAACTGGTCATGAGAAAGTCCTCTTATAAAATTTCTGTATGGTGACTTTAATTTTACAGAAATGGATTTTTTTTACCCAAATCTCTATTTACATAAAATTTCTTACGCTATCAAGAAAGAGTCATTAAAATTAAGTTAAGATTATTACTAATACGCTCTTAGGTGGTTAAAGTTATTTTTTATGTTTTTTATACCATTCAATTTCGACTATTACATTTAAAAAGATTACTACAAATAATACAAAAAAGAATGTTCTGGTAACTACTGTTTCATTATTAGAATACTTAAAAATAAATGAAGATAAAAATAAGATCAAAAATAATATTCCTGAAATTAAAGAAAAAGTCCCTCGAAGTTTATTAGCAAAATTATTATATTCTTTCTTATTTTTTCTAAAAAAAATTGTGATATCATAACCTGGTGTATCAGGTTTAAATTTAGGGATACTTCCTAATAAAAAAATAACTGCTAAAATACCGAAAAGCCCTCTCATTTTAATTTCTCCTTTTTCTTATTTCTTATTTTTAATGTCTAACTAAAAAATCAAGGTTATGAAAAAATCTCGGCTGAACCCTTATAAAGCAAGCAGTGGTTTAACCGAGATTATTATTTTTTGTTGCTAGTAAAATTAGTTATCAAATAACAGGCGATGCCCAGTTTAGACAATGCTCATTGTATCGGGTAGATAGGAGATACAGGCAGTTCTTAAAATTTTAGTTTGTCCTTCATCGTCAATATTTGTTACACTGACTGAAATATTTTGAGCGCTGACATTTTGTTCACTTAAAAAGTTGTTTATTTCCTTTTCTAATTCAGATAAATTACCATAAGTTTCCATCATTTTTACTTGTGTAGAAGCCATTTTGCATTCCTCCGTTTTAAATTTATTTAGAAAATTGTGTCCAGCTTTTTAATACTTCTCATTTCATTATTTCGTAATTGCACGAGTAAGTCAACTTTAACTGAATAATTTTAACTTAATCTGTTTAAAAAGATGAAAGGAAGTTTGAATAAACGGAAAAGACCTTCTTTTTATATGTCGTTGAGGGTGAAAGGTAAGTGTTTAACATAGAAATATTGACATGTTAAGCTAGGTATATAATTAATGTAAAAAGGAGAGTTGGTAGGGTATGAAAAAAATTATTCTTATATTATTAGTATTTATTTTATCTGGATGCAGTACAAAGAATCCTCAAAATAATCAGTCGAATGATAAAGAAAATCAAACATCTGCAATTCAGTCTTCTTCATATGTGGAAAAAGAAAAAGAGTCGACCAATTTTGATGCTCTTCCTGAAGCAGTACGTGTTGTTTTAATACATTCAGCCGCACAAGGAATAAAAAGCGGTACGAAGTTAGACTTAGACGAAGATACATTGGATTTAGAATACTATTTTGATGGAGATTCATTAATTATTCGTGATATTCCAGCGAGGACATCGATGGCTGCAACTTATTACAAAATTAAATTAGACAAGGAATCTATAATTTTACAACAGTCTGTATCAAGAAATTCGACATCGCTGCCTAAAGACCTAATCATAAAAAAAGAAAGTCTTAATAACGAAAAAGTGTCAAAGATTGACTTATATGCAACATATTTAGCCAATAAAAAGACATTTGATTTTGGTATAAAAAATGTAGTAAGCAGTATTGGTGCTGCTAACGGGTATCAAGGCCTTTTAAAAGCAGAAAAAAATAATACTAAAGCGAAAGACATGCAGGAAAATCACGGAGTGGATATCTCTAAATTGTTGAATCAGGCTACAAAAAATAGTATTAATTCACAAATAAAAAGTGGCATAACATTTTATAGTAATGGTGTTAATACGCCTGTTCAGATAACACTTGGAAACACAACTGACGGTTCACTTGGTTTAAGCGTAGATGTTAGCCACAATGGTGATGCTGTACCAGGAGCTTTATATCATGTGACGGTTGTCGAAATACCGACAAAAGAGATTCTTGTTTTTAGCGGTCCCAGAGTTAAACAAAAAAACGTAAGGTTAAGGTGAATACGATGTTACAACTCGAACTTCAAGAAAATTATCATACGTCTGCTTTTCCTTTCTCAGAGGATTATACAGCGGATGAGATGTACTTATTTTATAATAATCAAGGAACGGTGTCGTTGGTAACACGAAATTATGGCGGAAATGTGGGCGTTGAGGATCAAGACACGATGATGGAATATGTAGAGCAATAAAATAATTAGTTAAATGATAAGAAGTATCGAGTACTAACTAGCTTAGTTAGTACTTTTTATTATATGTTTTGAAAACCACCTGCTATGCGGGTGGTTCAGAAGAGCTTTCAGCGTGGTATAAAAAAAGTCTCCTAAAATGATAAGATATATTTGGTTTCCCGACCACGAAATATCAATCATTTAGGAGGTCCCTTATGAAAAAGGACAATCAAAGTTTATCACACACAACATGGAAA
>NZ_NGJS01000019.1 GCF_003950515.1 Vagococcus vulneris | reverse complement strand
TTTCCATGTTGTGTGTGATAAACTTTGATTGTCCTTTTTCATAAGGGACCTCCTAAATGATTGATATTTCGTGGTCGGGAAACCAAATATATCTTATCATTTTAGGAGACTTTTTTTATACCACGCTGAAAGCTCTTCTGAACCACCCGCATAGCAGGTGGTTTTCAAAACATATAAAAATAGATGCGGATGAATTTCTTCATCCACATCAAAAACTACATTGTCATTTTAATTGATAACAATATTTTTTTATTTAATGAATTTCTCACTTAGTAGCTTTAGGTCCCGATACTAAGCTCCAATTTATTTCTCCTTTATAATCACCTATCTCACCATTTGGTTCTGCTTGAACAACCAATCCACGTCCTTCACCGGGATTCAAAGGTATACTATGTTTTAAGTCAGTCCCCTGTTTTTCTTCAATAACTTGATTTGTCTTGCTAATTGGATATCTTTTATTATTTTGATCAACATAAACAATATTACCTTTGAACGGATTTCCTTTTTCATTATTAAATCCGTTTGGCATATTCACTGATAAATCCCATTTGTTATCTTCAACCAATTCTGTATCAAGAATTGTTAACTTATTTTTATTACTATCTCTCAATGTGAAGACTACATCTTTTGTATTCTTAGGAATCTGTTGTTCTCCGTAAGAAAGAAAACTTGGAACATCTTTTAATTTAGTTTGACCCGTATACAAAATTCTTAATTCTACTTTATCGTCAGATACAACATCCTTTGGAATGATCGGTGATGATACCTCTTTATCGTTCACAACTAGTTTAAAATAGGCACTATCAACTACTGTTTTAGGGATACTTTCATATCCTTCATAGCCATTTAGTTTAAAATCTTTCTCACTCTCTAATAAAGTATCCAAAATTTCCTGTAAGTTGATTCCTGGTTCAGCATCTGCTTCTATAGTTTTGACTTCTGTTTTATTACTTAAGTCACTATAAATACACTGAGATTCGTTGTTTGCATAAACCTGACTAACCTTTACTTTAATGGGATCGACATCAGGTACAATATCCTTTACTACCTCAACAGTGACAGGAACTTTAGTTTCAAAGCCAAAGGAAACACTGGATATAATTATGTTAAAAGTCTTCAGTCCTATACTTGAAAAGTCAGGAGCATTAGATCCTTTCTCAAAGCTGAGAAGAATTTTATCGAATAAAAAATCAGGTTTACTTAAATTATCAATATAGTCTTCTGGTTTTCCTACTTCAGCATCTTTTTTCACTTTTTTATCTTTTTTCGGATTTCCAGACAAATTTATAATATAATTTGTATATATATCATGTGATTTTTTAGGTGATTCACTTTTATACTTCCCTAAAGTTGCTTTATTGTAGGCTTGAGCTTTAAATTTAAAAACAGCCATATTTTTGCTAGAATCTTTTTTAATCATAGAATCGACAATTCTTGGATTTTTTTTATTTAATGGTGATTGCTGTTTTATATATACGTATCCTTGTTTAAATTTATTAATTGCATCTCTTGTAAATTCAACATGCGCTATACTATCTGAATCAATTAAAACCTTATAGTCAAGATCTTTTTCTAATGATATGTTTGTTGTTCCATCCTTGGTACGTCCAAACAAATTAAAATCATCCTCAGATACATCAACATATTCAGGTGAAATCATCATAACTGATAAATCATCTAAAGTATCTGAGAAGTCAAACTTCTGCTTGATTTTTGGTGCATAGTACCCCATTGTCGGTTTTTCATCCTCATATTCAGGAGGTGATACTAACGCATCTTCAACATTGACTTTACAGGTCACATAGCTTTCTACTCCTGTATTTTGACTTATCAAGTGAATATCAATCGATTTATCACCTACTTCAAAAGTTTTATCCTCCCTAAAGCCCAATACTCGCACAACATCTTTTTCGTTAAATCCCTTCAAATTAGTCACATAATCTTCTGGATTTAGCTCAGAAGTGTGAGTACCTCTTAATACATTAATGGTTTTTGTATCCGCAGTAGGACCTTTTATTTTGACAAACATTGAGTTGGTATTTTCTTTAGCAGTTTGGTTGTTCTTTATTTTAGTTCCTTTAATTTCTAAATAATTATTGTCAGTTTTAGAGTTTAACAAATCATCTTGAGAAGTGTCTAGTGGTAAATCTCCCTCGATAACTAAATTCTGTTTAGGAGTTATTGCTGCAAAATTCTTTAAATAGTTACCAGTAATAGTAGCGGTAATCACCCCTGAGCCTTTATCATGATCAAATTCGATTGCATTGGTGACTACATAATCACCAATAGCAGCTGTAAACTTTGTAACATCAACCTTACTCTGTAAGATATTTTTCGGTAATTTTATTGTCAATTTAACTGTGTCTGGATATTTATTTTCTCCATCTTGCAACGGTATTTCTTGCTCAGCATGCAACTTAGCTATCATTTCTCCACTATCATTTTTTGTAGACGTAATAAATGGAGGTGGTGTAGGAATGGTCATAATTGTTATCTGACCGTGCCCAAATAATGATAACATCCCTTGGAAATTATCCATGGGGTTACCAAGTGATGAATAATTCCTAATACCAATTTTTAATGTTTCATTTTGTGACATAGTAAGGTTGAAAGGCCTATCATCTTTAACAGGTTGCACATCAAGTGTATAACCGTTAAAGAATATTGTCGATAAATATTCTCGTTTTATATCACTATATGTTAAATAATAATGGTCTTTGTTAAAAGACACGTTATTTTCTAATGACGCAAACATCATACGACTCATTTCATTAATTTCGTCAGGTTTTTCATCTATACGATTATCCCCTGTCAACGACCCTACCAGTAAAAATAAGGAGTCTTTTTCAGTTATTTTCTTCCCATCTTCATATTCAAACCAAATTCTATAAGACTCATCTGCCCCAGTTGGAACGTCTTCAGTTAAATTAAATATGTGAAGCGCACCCGTCGCTACACTTACCTTAACCGCTAATGGAGCACCAGAATTTATACAGAGGACTACCTTACGTCCTTGACTATCAACACCTACATTTTTTAGTTTAAAAATGGCTCCTACCGGTCCTGTTTGTTTATCATTTTCTACCTGTTTTTTGGTTGATGCAAAAAAATACATAACATTACCTATAGATATGTGAGGGTCGTCAATTTGATTACCATTAAATGTAATATCTTTTTTGATGTGATGATTTTCTTGCTTTCTATATTTAATAACATTAACAGGGGTCTCAGGCGGAACTTTCCTACCAGATACATACTGACCAAAAGAATCATAAATGGATGCGCCTTCATGTTCAGTTACATCTGAAAAACCTGCAGAATCCGTAGTAGCTGGATTCTTTTTTTCTTCTACAGCATCTGCTCTGTACGAAAAGAATACTAATAGAAACAACATAAAAGCTAAAATAATCCCACCCATTTTAATCTTTAATAATTTTTCTTCCCTATTCTTTTTCACTTTATAAAACACCTAACCTTCCTTAATTTATAATACAAAATTTATATAATAATTCTCTACAACATCGTTATTACAATTATAACATATACATTAATTAAATATTAGTTTTTTTATTATTTATTTATAGCATTAAATTAACTATTTAAGTCAAAAATAATTAAATATAATTGTTATTAAACAAAAAAAGGATTTTTATCTTGAACTAACTACTGAAAAAGAACAATCACATGAGAGTTTTTATGCTTATTTCATTTCAAGGTTTCTGTCCCATCATTTATTTTCTTTAAGCTTGCTAGGTTGATTAGAATCAATTAAACAATTCTTATTACTTTAAGTATTTTTTATACAATATTAAAAAGGCTTCAACACTCACGTGCATAGTAGGTAGTTATCAGGAAATAAAAAAATAAGCAACAAAAACCAATCGGCTTTCATTGCTTAGATATACTCATTTTATTTATCTACATCATTTAATACAGAGAGATTTTTAGCCTGTTCAAGGCATATTATAGAATTACTAGAGTAGTCTTTTTTTTAATCTAATTATTATTTCTTTCGACGATGACTTTTCTTTTTCTTATGTTTTAAGTGATAAACATAAATACATACCGCAACTAAAACAATTATACCAACGCCACCTAGAATATAAATAATGAACCGTAACCAGTTATTATTACTAGGAACTTCTATTCCCTCATTAAACTTTTGACTCATTTGATCTGTTACTTCAAATTCTTTACTAGCTTTCCATTTATCTCTCTGACTCGTGACCACTATCTCTACTTGATATTTGCCAGGATATAGTGGTTGATCTCCCCAAAAAATATAATTTTCAAAATTTGAATTAGGAGCCATCTCAAGACCGGTTTGATGCTTTTTCAATAGTATCTTAGTCGTCCCCTTCTTTCTGATGGTTGTATCAATCTTTAAATCTTTCATCAATAAAGGTTGGGGATTTTGAATATGTGTCATGACTGCTGTTCGATAATTAACTAAATCTGGTTTGACTTTTTTTATAATTAATTTAGGTATAACTTGCATCTCATTTTCACTAATTACAACACCAGTAACCATGTTAAAGGCTGTATTTAGAGTCACTCCTTCAACACTTGTGACATTCTGATTTTTCAGATCTTTTTGAGCTACAAATCCACCTAAAATAATTCCCTTAATCTTTTCACGAGGCATCTTGACGTGAAAACTGACATCTTGTTCCTCACTAGGATTTAAATCAACACTTTTACTTTTCTCTTCGACAATACTAGTAAAAGGAACAGAAAGTGTTGAATCATATGTATAATTTGGTGATTGTTTAGAATAATCAATCACACCATTATTATTTGTTATCGCATTAGTTGAATCAATTCGTACAGTAATTTTTTCTTTATTTAAATTTTTTACTCGTAATTTTAAATCAAATTCGTCTTTGGGTTTAACCATCAAATCAAAGTAAGATACGGCTTTATTTTTTTGCTTATCTGAAGGAACTGATATAACAGAAAAATCTAATTGATCTGTTGCGGCCGTTACTAACATAGGATTCAGAAAAAACATAACACCAATTATCAAAAAAACAAATGGATTTACTTTGTTATTCATATAATCAATCAACTTTCCATTCTATTCTAAATTTAATCATCTTTATATTAATACTGTTTAAAGCGTTTATCAATATTAGGGTGTGTTGTTTAGATTATATGTTAACGTTCCTTGATATTTACCTACTTTTGGTTTTTGAGTTAATATCAATTTTATTTTAGCTGGTTTCTTAACTAGTGTACGCCCCTCACTCATATCAATTTGTGATTCTTTTATCTGTTCTGGTGGATATTTAATATAAAAAACACCATCATCAGTATTACTAGTACTAATAAGTTTTTGAGAAGGTCCTTCCTCTGGAATCACAGCAGCAACTTCTTGAGACACTGGCATGTTAGTTGGTTGAGCATCACCATCCTGTGGAATGGACACATTTGCTTTTTCAAATTGTAAATAAGCACCTTCTAACTTTTCAGTCTTATCACTTACATCGGTAATATCCGTTAAACTAACTGATACACTCCAATCATTTTGTCCCATACCACGAGTATCTATTACTGTAAATCCAGGTGAGTAAACATCCATATCTTTCTCAATATTTTTACCTGAAATACCTGCATAACCCGATGTCCCAATAGATTTCAAATATTGAGCATACGTTTCATAGTTGATCCCATAACGACTAAGTTGAACCGTCTTAAAATAAAGCGGTGAGACTCCGCCGATTGTTACACTACCACTCTTAATATTGTCTTCTTTTTTTACAGGTATAACACCAGGTTTTTCAGTATCTTCAGGCGGTACAATAGCCTCATCCGTATTTGTCATATTAACTGTCGCTTCCATTCCCTGATTTATATCGCCATCAGCCGATTGTACGCCACTCGGATTATTTTCTTCTGCTACTACTGAGCCAGTCAAGATGACAAAACTCAATATTACCAGACAAATACCACTAAACATAGACTTAAATCCTTTTATCATCACTCTTCCTCTCCTCCTTATTTATTATCCGTAGCTGATGGAACTGATTGTAATGTCCAGAGTAAATTCGTATGATATGTTTGCTTTTTGACACGTCCAGATACTTTAATACTACTATTTAATTTGATATCTGTTGACTCATTATCTGAGGAATCATCTTTATTAGCAACTGTATTAGCAATTTTAGTATTCCCACTAATTAAAGTAGCTTTGTCAGACAACTCAATATTCTTATTATCTGATTGAGGACTCAAATACAAATCAATCCCTTTGCTATTAACGCTACCAAAAGGATTACTACTTGGCTCATCCTTTTGAACAGTCAACTTCCAACCATCTTTAGATCCTCGTTTATCGGTCACATTTATTTTATCCGATGCTGATTGGGCCTTAACATCGCGTAAGTAGCCCGTCAAGTTAACATCCCCAAATGAAATTGCTTTTGATGATTCCTCGCCAATTGCTAGGTCACCTGGTTTTACATCAAATTTTGTCTGATAATCATAACTAACAGTATCACCAGTAGATAATTTCTCAGTTACCCTGAGAACACCTTGTGATTCTCCAGCCACATTTGTTTTTGGATATTGAGCGAACGTGACAGTAACATTTTTAGGATCTGAATCTTTTGGCGGCTTGATAAAATTATGAGCTATCTCATCTAGTTGTTTATGAGTATCCCCTACATGAATCTCATTGACTTCGTTATCCGTATATAAGTTGACATACAAAGGTTCATAACCATCTTTGGTAATTTCATAATAAAGAATATCGTCCGATTGTTTTTCAATTGGTGAAGCTAAATTTTGACGATATAACCATTGCTTATCAACCGCTGTAGAGAATATAACATCTCCCACATGAACAGTTAACCCATCTTTTAATTTAGCGTTTTTCTTTAATGCCTCTTGTTTTTTATCACCAGCATTCATAACCAGTGTTTCATCAGCATTAGCCCCGTCTTGATTTTTTGTCAAGTCTAAATTATTTTTGCTACCAGTTTTTGCGTTATACCAACCAAATTTTACTACTTGTTGTTTTGCGTCCATGTCTTTATTTAGTATGTCATTATCTTCACCTTTACCACTTGCAGTTCTTAAGACTAGTGAGTCATCTGAATCTGATCTTAAAAATGCAATAGCTCCATACATGCGATTAGGATCAGATGTCCCATAACCAATCGCATCCCCCCACTTCACATCATAGGGTGCCTCAACATCGGCCTTTTTATCGGCCAACGGTGCTTTCATAGAAACAGTAAAATGAACCAGTTTCTTATCAGCTGCAGTATCCGTTGAGATCGGTTTAGTGACTTTAACATCATATTCCGAATCAGTTAGTTCTTTGCCTCCTAAAGTTACCTTATCAATAAAAGTAGATGAGATATCTTTGGGTTCTGACTTAACTGACTCACCTAATTTATACTCAGGTGATTTTTTTAAGGTAACTTCTGGCACTGCATCATCGATTACTTTGATTGTGATATGTTTTGTGTCTTTTCGTTTATCGTCGTCTTTACCAGTAAATTTAGAAGCCGTAATATCCGCTTTATAATCACCCGCAGATGAAGAAGGTGTCAATGCTGTGGACACACCAAATGTAATCCCATCAGATGAGTTTGTTTCAGTATCAATAGCGAATGCATTAGCTCTTTCTAAAATAAGACGATTAAGCTCGGCTTGGTTTCCAATTTTTTCTAGTTCTTCTTTTTTGATTTCAAAATCACTAGCACTTTGTATAATAATCTGTCCTTCTTCATATTGATCACTAATAAATGGAACCGGCACATCCACCGTTTCATTATCATGAGCTGAGTCTACCACTCGAATGTATTGTCGTTGTAAACTATTATTACCATCTACATTACTAGTATCAATATTAGGTTTCCCAATATTCTTTCCACCATCTTTATCGATAAATGAGTAAGCCAATTTTGACCCTGGGAGCGATACGATATCTTTTAATAAATCTTTAGGCTTCAATTGACTAATGTCTTCATCTTTTTTATAGATATATAACTCTTTTGCTTTTGCGCCTAAATGATAGACATTAACTGGAATGGTAAAGTCATTTGACGGAATACCACCTTCATCACGGAATTTACCATCACCATCATTTGATAAAGCGATGATATTAAATTCTGTTTCAATCTTCTTACCTTTACGATCTGTTGGACGTTCTATGTCATCACTATAAAAATCGCCGCTTTGTAATTGATAGTTTCCAGTTGTTCCTGATGGACCAGTTGTTAAGCTGTCACTTACTGTTTTTTTAGTCCCATTTGGCATAGTGAATACCACTCGACCATGTTGGATATCAGGAAATTCCGTAGGAACAGCGGAAATTTTAAATGTATATTTTGGCATTTTTTCATTAATTTGATCACCATAGACATCAATTCCTTCATCATTTGGCTGTAAGTCTAGCGTCATCATAGGGACTTCATCACCGAAGAATGTTTCATAACCTACTTTAAGATGGTCATTCGTATTTAATGGTTTGTATTTGTCAAGCGCCATTCCCTGATATGCGTTTATAGTACTTTTACCATCAATAATGTTATACTTGCCTATATCAAAATATGTGTACCCAGCTCCTAATGTATTTGCTCGATCGTCCACTGGTTCTAATTTTGAATCTGGTATATTACCAGTTACCGGATATCCTTTAAACATTTTGTATTGATATTGTAAATCATCACCAAATGGATCTTGAAAATATGTACCAGCTAACGGTTCTTTATAATAGCCAAATATGTCACTGTCTTTTGGATTAGCGTAATTATTGGCTACACCTTTACCATATGCCATATATCGCCCATAGTCTGATAACCATCTATCAGCTCTACTCTTAAATTTATATGTCATATCCATATATCTTGTATCAGTTTCTGGATAGTCCCCATTTTTTAGATTTACACCTAATCCCGTATGAGTGGTGCTTGCTTTTAGTTTTGTCTTACCAGAATCGGATGGTCCGTACAACAGATTGGTTTCAGTAATTCCGTAGTCTCCCTGCACATCATTTAAATTATACAACGACATATATGATGCCATATTCCAATTTGGCCTACTATATAAATCAATGATGATGGCAACATTATTGACTGTATCAACTAAAATTTGTTTTAATTTACGATCTTTAGCCGTTTCTCCTTCTTTAACTAAAAAAATTGCATTTCGTTTCTTAAAGTAATATCCGGCAGCCCCTTTACTTAAATGTCCATCACCACTAGCAGATAAAGCTTCAAAATCATCGTGCCTATCCCCTGCTCCGACAAAGTGATATAGATAACTCATTTTTTTAGTATCTTTGTCCCACTTAATAGGATAGTGTGTAAAGGCACCCTTATCTGCTTTATTACTAGTGCCAGCTATGCTTGTATCCCAAGCAGCTGTTGCTCCGCCAAACGCCGTATATCCAATTGTTTTTCCGTTCTCATCTTTGATTGCTTTTCGGATATTATAGCCACCATCCCAACGTGACGAATCTTTAGGCTGACCATTCTTTATTTGAAAAGGACCTCGATTATAGAAACCAGCTTCCATTCCATTATTCCCATAAATTATTCCTCGATGTTCTTGGGTTGGGTCGTTTGGGTTATAAACAGTCTCATCGAAGTCTGATGAATATCTACTAAGTGCCGGATTTTGGCCTAATAACTGCCAATCACCTTTTAAGTCAGATAAAGCATCATGTGGTAAATTCAGCGTTTGCAATGATTCAACCATCTCTGGTTCCTTTTCGAGATCATTATCACCTGTACTTCCATATCTATAAACTTTCATCGGCCTTTTTTTTACAGAATGACCGGCATACTTTACCTTCACATCATTCGTACCGATGGTAGGCTTGTCAACTGTTATATCAAAATTATCCTTTAAGTCGACTTTTTTCTGTGTCTTAACATCAATCACAGAAATATCATAGTAATTTAAAAGAACTGATTTAAATTCTTCAGCACTCATATTTTTATTTATCAGTTCATTACTAATATTTAAATAAGGATTGGGGGCTGGTGAAACACGGACTTTATGATCCGAATCCCCATCTAACTCATAATCCTTATAAGTTTGTCGTTCCTTTACAGCACTAGCCTTATTGTCGCTCCCAGAAGCTGAACTATCACCATGAACTATTGTAGGCATAGTACATAAAACAACAGTACTAACCAACGCTAGGACACCTAATTTTTTATTTAAACCCCTCACAACTATTCTCCTCCTCAATAAACTAATTCTACAAAATTGACTTTAATAATAGTCCTCAGAGCTATTCTAACACAAAAGATGATTTTAATGAAAAAATATAATAATATATAATAAAAAACACTATTATTAAACATCACTCTATTAAAAACCTTTAAAAGAAATAAAAAAAACCACATTAACACTAATTTATATATAAAAAAACCGTTTTATATACTATATATACACTATTTTTTTATTAATTGTTTAAAAATATTATAACGTTAAGTGTTGACCTATTTTAATATTAGTTGTATGATTAACTCATCGAGTGATATTTCTTTTGTATTTGAAAAGGGGGTATGTTTATAAAATGAAGAAGTTGTTTTGTTTGATATATGTTTTTACATTGATTGTATTTGGTTGCTCTATTACCGTGTCTGCTAGTGAAAACGGTAACCAACAACCTGATTATAAGTCGGATGTTGGTATCCAATTTAATAAGGACCATGACAAAGCTACTGTAACAGGAAATAGTGGTAAACGCCCTTCTAACTCAAAAAATACAAAAGTAGATAATGTTTTACCTGTTTCTGTTGGAACTAGTGCTCAACAACGTTTACCTCAAACGAGCGAGGTATTACAAAGCTTTATCTTATTATTACTTGGTTGCTCTCTAGTAGTTATTGTCGGATCGACTATTTTTATTAGAGGTGTCGTTAACTATGATTTAAACAAGTAATTTTTACTTGGTTAAAAAAAAATATATACAAAGGATGGTTTTTATAATGAAAAAAATGTTACTTACTGTTGGACTAGTTTCAGCAACTGTTTTATCTGTTGGAACAGTAGCTCATGCTGCTGATAATGGTAGTGGTACAAATTATGAAGAATATACATCACAAGTTGGTATTCAATTTACTGACTCTGATAACCCAGTACACAATGGTCCCTTCAAAGGATCTCTTGCTTTAACTCAAACTCCTGGTGATTCTTTATTCCAATTTGGTACTCAAAAAATCTATAACGGCGCACACGAATATAAATCTAGCTACAAAGATACTCAATTCTTTGGTGTCAGTGATGACTTAGCTGATCCTGCAGAAGCTAAAGATGCTAAAGTGCCAAAAGCTCACTCTTGGAAAGCAACTGCACAATTATCTCCTTTAAACTTTGAAGGCAGTACTGATGAAGCTAAAGATGCTTTAGGTGCTGATTTATCATTCAAACTTGCTCCTATCGAACAATTCACTTTAAATGTTGTAGGTGAAAACGAAGACTACACTGTTCCTAAATTAAGTGAAGCAGGCGTTTTAAAACCTTATTCTGGTGACGCTGTTAAACTTGGTGGAGATGCAAGTGTCGTGACTCTAAAAGCTGGTGGAGATGCACAAAATATCTTAGATAAAGCTGATGATGCTGTCGATAAAGATAATGATGGTGTATTAGGCAAAGGTGGTAAAGCTTATGCTACTAAACTTTCTGATGCTAAATTAGCTGTAAAAAGTAACCAACAAATTGATAAAAAATATACTGGTATAGTAACTTGGACTTTAACTGATGCATTTAAATAATATTTAGTATTCTTCTTATGATCGGACGTAAGCTAAGGCGTACATTATTAATGTATACCTTAGCTTTTTTTAATGTCATAAAGTCATTTTTATTATATAATTAGGATGGAAAGGACTTGATATAATGAAAAACGCAAAGAGTGATAATCACTCAATAAAAAAGTGTACCCTTATGGAAGTATTTCTTCTAATTTGTTGGACAGTTTATTTTGTTACCTTTTTCTCCTTTTACAAAGATGCCCTCGGTTTTGCAGAAGGTGAAAATAGTATACTCATAAAAATTGTCATGATCTTTAAGTATCGTCAGACCCAACTTTTATTATTTCTAGCAGCATTTTTTTTCTTGGTAGCTCTCAATTTTTTATTAATACTATTCATTTATGACACAAGAAAAAATAATCAAACTAAGCAAAACACGATGACAATTCGTTTGATAAGCTTAGCTTTTATTCTATGTATTCTAGGAAGCATCACCAATGTCTTAAGTATTCCATTTATAATTAGTGGAGGAATTTCTTTAACTATTTCTTATATATGTTTCTTAATATTTAGGTATCAAACAAATAAAAAAGAAGACTTACGTGGACATTATGGCCCCTTTGATACATTTGAGGACGCTTCATCCTATTTTTCAAACACTTTAGACACTAAAGAACTACTGCTAAATCACACTATCTATACTGAGGATGAAGATGGAAAAAAACAATATTTTATTGAAATATCAAATCAATCACAAAATGAGGTGAAATAATATGAAAAAACTATGTCAATATGTAATCTTTCCTATATTAGCAATCTTATCTCTCTTTCTAATCTCTGATATATCGAAAGCTGCTGATGATACCAATATTGGATTTACAGTAGATAGCATTTTACCTTCATCTCAGCTAGATAAGTCAAAAACTTATTTTTATGTACAAACTGAACCTTCAAAAGAACAAACACTTGAAGTCAGAATTAAAAGTACAAAAAAAGAAAAGACAATTGTTAAAATCATGGTCGAAAACGCTAGTACTTCTTCTGAAGGGAATATAAATTACGGAAAACCTGATAAAGGAGCAGAAAATAAGACGTTAACTAACCCTATTACTTCAATGATAAAGCCAGAATCTGATGAGGTTGAGGTTCAAAATTTTGAAGAAAAAGTGGTAAAACTCAAACTAACGCCACCAGCCGAACACTATGACGGTGTTAAAATGGGGGCTCTGATTTTTGAAAAAGTTGCTAATGAAAAAAGCAAAGCAACGATTAAAAATAAATATAATTATAAATTAGGTGTGATTACTTCTGAAAATGGGGATGAATTTACAGATGGGGATACTCTTGAGCTGTTATCTGTTAAACCAGAACTATTGAGAGGTCAAAAGGTAGTACGTGCCTTTATACAAAATCCGCAACCAAAGGTCATTCAAAATTTAACGATGCGTTCTACTATTACGGATAAAAAGACTAATAAAGTTATTAAGAAAAATAATGTGACTAACTATAGTTTCGCACCAAATTCAACACTACCTTTTATTTTTGACTGGGGTATTAGTAATTTACCAAGTGGAACTTACACTTTATCTATGAAAATTAATAATAATTTAAAAACTTGGAATCTTAAAAAGGATTTTACTATCTCTGGAAAACAAGCTCAACAAATTAATGATGATAGTCCTTATCGGATAACAACACCTCTTTGGATAAAGATTGTGACTATTATTTTATATATCCTGACTATTACTAATATTATTTTAATTTTTACTAGACGAAAAAAATGGAATAAAGAAATGAAAAAAAGTAAAAAAAGAAAACATAAAAATAAAAGAAAAGGTGGTAGATAATTATGCTAGACTTTATATGGGTTGCTATTCTTGCATTATTAACAATAATCAGTTTAATATTCTTTCTAACTACTTTATCTTCAGATATGAATGCTGTTAAACGGCTAAAGAAAAAAAAGTCAAGCTTAGTTATTAATTTTTCTTTATTTGCAATTTCATTAATTAGTTTAGGACTGATTATCTATCTATTCTTAGCTCTTAAAACTCAAGTTGATATTTTATCTTAATTTAAAGCTATTTTAGATTAAGTTAAAAGTATTAAAATAGCTTTGTGTTAAATCAAACTGCTGAGGCTATATGATGATAAATTTAACTAGCTAAATTAATATTAATTTAGCTAGTTAAAAATATGTGTATTTAAGCAATGAAAGTCACTTGACTTTTGTTGCTTATTTTCTTGTCATTAACACTTTATAAGATTTTATATTTATAGATTTGAAACCTTCTATATCTGTAAATTAATAACACAGACAGTAAATAAATCTCTACTTTTTAAATAAATTTTTTTTTGATAATGACTATCCCTTCAATTTAATTTAAAAATATAAAATGATAGCCGATATAATGATTCTGAGTTATATAAATCTTTCTTTATAGAGTTTAGTTAGCTCACTTTAATTTTACTTAAAAAAAGATGTGGATGAATTTCTTCATCCACATCAAAAATTATACAGCCACTTTGTTTCAATAGACTACTCTATGGCAGAATCTTTAAATTCTTCTGTTGGAAAAATCTTGGCCATTGTTGACACATTTGCCTCATCCTCTAAGCGGATTAATCGGACACCTTGAGTCGAGCGTCCTGTCTGTGATACTGTATCCACACTGAATCGGATAATAACACCACGATTAGTCACTAACATAATGTCTTCTTCACCAGATACAGTCGTCAATCCCGCCAATGGTCCATTCTTTTCAGTAATATTTGCTGTTTTAATACCTTTACCACCACGACCTTTGACTGGATATTCTGTAGCATGTGTTCTTTTACCATATCCATTCTCAGTGATAACTAATACTTCACTATCCTCAGCCAAAATATCCATACCGATAACATAATCATCTTCACGCAAACGAATACCACGAACACCAGCTGCGCTGCGTCCCATCGAACGAACTGCTTCTTCAGCAAATGTCACTGAATAGCCTAAGTGTGTACCGATAATAATGTTTTGTTCTCCATTAGTTAGTGCCACATTGATTAATGAGTCACCATCTCTTAAACCAATTGCTTTTAAGCCATTAGTTCGGATATTAGCAAATTCCGTTACTGCTGTACGTTTCACCGTTCCTAACTTGGTTGTAAAGAATAAGTAATGATCATCTTCTGCCTTACCCTCAACACTGATAATTGCTTCAATATTTTCAGATGAATCAATCCCCAACAAATTAATAATCGGTATTCCTTTAGCTGTGCGTCCGTATTCAGGGATTTCATAACCTTTTGCACGATAAACTTTACCCGTATCAGTAAAAAATAATAAAGTATCATGGGTTGAACAAGAAACGAGATTTTCGACAAAATCATCATCATGAACACCCATTCCTTGCACACCACGACCACCGCGATTTTGCGTCCTAAATTCAGAACTTGATAAACGTTTGATATACCCATTATTTGTCAGTGTAATAACCACATCATCTTCTTCAATCAAGTCCTCATCTTCTAGACTTAACACTTCACCAATCAATAATTCTGTTCGACGATCATCGCTATATTTACGCTTAATTTCTTCTAATTCTGTACTAATGATTTCTAATACACGATGATGATTAGCTAAAATATCTTTCATATCTTCAATAAAAGTCAATAGATCTTGGTATTCATTTTCTATTTTTTCACGCTCTAGGCCAGTCAAACGGCGCAAACGCATATCAAGAATAGCTTGTGATTGACGATCAGATAAATCGAATTTTTCAATTAAAGCTTGTTTTGCAATATCATCTGAGCTTGATGAGCGAATAATATGAATAATTTCATCAATATGGTCTAAAGCAATCCGTAAGCCTTCTAAAATATGAGCACGAGCTTCAGCTTTATTTTTATCAAATTCGGTTCGGCGAACGATGACTTCTTCTTGATGAGTTAGATAATGTTCTAAGATTGATTTTAAGCTCAAGACACGTGGTATACCGTCCACTATGGCTAACATATTAAAACCAAAGCTCGATTGAAGAGCCGTTAATTTATATAAATTATTCAAGACCACTGTGGCACTGACATCACGCCGCACCTCAATGACTATTCGCATTCCTTTACGCGATGATTCATCACGCAAATGAGTGATACCTTCAACACGTTTTTCACGATGTAATTCAGCAATACGTTCGACCAGTTTCGCTTTATTGACCATGTAAGGAATTTCTGATATCACAATACGTTCCTTGCCATTTGATAATTCTTCAATATCAACTTTTGCACGAATAATAATTTTACCTTTTCCGGTTTCGTAAGCTTTACGAATACCTGATTTTCCCATCACTAAAGCACCTGTCGGAAAATCAGGTCCAGGCAGTACATCCATTAATTCTGTCGTTGTTACATCACGATTTTTCATTAATAACTGAATGGCATCAACAACTTCACCTAAATTATGCGGTGGAATATTGGTAGCCATCCCGACTGCTATCCCAGTGGTCCCATTGACTAGTAAATTGGGAAAACGAGCAGGTAAGACTGCTGGCTCACGTTCAGTTTCATCATAGTTGTTTTGGAAATCAACAGTGTTTTTATTAATATCACGCAGCATTTCTACAGCAATTTTACTCATACGTGCTTCCGTATAACGCATGGCAGCAGCCCCGTCGCCATCGACCGAGCCAAAGTTACCGTGACCGTCGACTAGCATTTGTCGATAACTGAATGGCTGTGCCATCCGCACCATTGATTCATAGATAGCACTGTCGCCGTGAGGATGGTATTTACCCATTACATCCCCAACAATACGCGCGGATTTTTTATGTGATTTATCCGGTGTGACGCCCATTTCATTCATTCCATAGAGGATACGACGGTGAACGGGTTTCAAGCCATCTCTAACATCTGGCAATGCACGAGACACGATAACACTCATTGCATAGTCAATAAACGATGTCTGCATTTCTTCTGTCAAATTGACATCTTGGATTCTACTATTTAATTCTTCAGACATGAACGACTCTCCTTAAGTTTATTACTTATTTTAAATATCTAAATTTTGGACATAATGAGCATTTTCTTCGATAAAATCACGGCGAGGTTCTACTCGGTCTCCCATTAACATCTCAAAAACTGCATCTGCTTTAATCGCATCATCCACACTGACACGTAACATAGTACGGTGTTCTGGATCCATTGTTGTATCCCATAATTGGTGATCATCCATCTCTCCCAGGCCTTTATACCGTTGAACATTCGGTTTAGGTGTTGCTGGTAATGAAGCGATTGTTTGAGCCAAGCGTTCATCGGCATGCTTACCCGGCTGAACATACGTAATATTTTTACCTTGTTTGACTCCATATAACGGTGGTTGTGCAATATAAATGTAGCCCGCTTCAACAATTGGACGCATATAACGATAAAAAAGAGTTAATAATAAAGTTCGAATATGTGCACCATCGACATCCGCATCGGTCATAATTACCAATTTATGATAACGTGCTTTCGCTACATCAAACTCTTCACCAAAACCTGTTCCCATTGCGGTAAACAATGAGCGAATTTCTTCATTTGCCAAGATTTTTTCCATGCTGGCTTTTTCAACATTCAGAATTTTACCACGAATTGGTAAAATAGCTTGAAATTCACGATCACGACCTTGTTTTGCTGACCCACCGGCTGAATCACCTTCGACAATAAATAATTCACATTTTTCAGGATCACGGCTTGAACAGTCGGCTAGTTTACCTGGTAAGTTACTAATTTCCAATGCTCCCTTACGACGGGTTACTTCACGAGCACGTTTTGCAGCTAATCGTGCTTTAGAAGCTAAAATTCCTTTTTCTACAATCTTACGCGCAACGTCAGGGTTCTCAAATAAAAATTTACTAAAAGTATCTGAGAATACACGATCTGTTACAGTTCTGACCTCAGAGTTACCTAATTTAGTTTTAGTTTGTCCCTCGAATTGTGGTTCTGGATGTTTGATTGATACAACGGCAGTCATACCTTCACGAACATCTTCTCCACTCAAATTGTCATCTACGTCTTTCAAAATCTTTTGTTTCTTCGCATAATCATTAATTACACGTGTTAGAGCTGTTCTAAAGCCAAATTCATGTGTTCCACCTTCATACGTGTGAATATTATTCGCAAAGCTTAAAAGGTTCGTATGATAGTCATCTGTATATTGTAAAGACACCTCGACTGAAATACCTTGCTGCTCTCCCTCAGTATAAATAGGTTCTGAAAACAGGACCTGCTTCCCTTTATTCAAATACTCCACATAACTTTTAATTCCACCCTCATAATGAAACTCTTCATATAAATGAGGTTCTGTACGCCGATCTTCAATACTAATTTTTAGTCCACGATTCAAGAAAGCTAACTCACGAATACGTACACAAAGCTTTTGAAAGTCAAATTCTGTTGTTTCTGTAAAAATATCACTGTCTGGCTTAAAGTTAATGATAGTACCTGTTTTGTCCGTTTCACCGACTACAGCTAAATCTGCGCCAACTTTACCACGGAAAAATTCTTGATGATGGATTTTTCCATTTTTATGAACTTTTACAGTCATATGTTCTGAAAGTGCATTTACTACAGAAGATCCAACACCATGCAATCCCCCAGATACTTTATAGCCACCACCACCAAATTTACCTCCAGCATGCAATACAGTCAAAACTGTTTCAACTGCTGGGCGTCCTGTTTTCTCTTGAATATCAACTGGAATACCACGACCATCATCGGTGACTGTTATACTATTATCCTTTTCAATGACAACTTCAATCTTCGTACAGTAACCTGCTAAAGCTTCATCAATTGAATTATCGACAATTTCCCACACTAAATGATGTAGACCTTGCGGACCAGTTGAACCAATGTACATCCCTGGACGTTTACGAACGGCTTCTAGCCCCTCTAAAACTTGAATTTGATCGGCATTATACTCTTGCTGTACTTTTTTCTCTTCTGTCAAAGCTTATTCCCCATCCTTTTTAATCATTCCTTGTGAAATATTAAATATTTCCGGCTCAATTGTTAGTTTATCTTTCAAATGCGTTAGACTTGTTGTTGTTAAAAATGTCTGTAACTTATTTTCAATAAATTCCATTAGGTGAACCTGACGATCATCATCCAACTCACTCAATACATCATCTAAAAGTAGAATCGGATATTCCCCAATTTCTTCATTGATTAATTCTATTTCAGCTAATTTAACACTTAGAGCTGTTGTTCGCTGCTGTCCCTGTGACCCGTAGGTTTGAACATTTTTATCGTTAATAAAAAATTGTAAATCATCTCGGTGAGGTCCAACACTTGTAGTCAATTGCTGTAAGTCTCGCATTTCATTTTTCTGTAACATTTGCTGTAGCTGCTGTTCAATTGTGGTAATTGATGACTGATTATCGATTGCTAAAGTAGTTTTATATGACACCGTTAATTCCTCTTTACCATAAGAAATTTTTCGATGAATCTCATTAGCCCATACTTCTAATTTTTTTAAAAATTGTAATCGGTAATATAACACATAACTACCTGCTGCAGCTAGTTGGTCTGTGAGGACCTCTAAATAAACTGTATCTTTTGTCTTGGATACAGCTATTTTTTTTAAATATTGGTTTCGTTGTTTTAAAACAGATTGATAAGTACTTAAATTGTGAAGGTATTGCGAGTTAATTTGACCAATTTCCATATCAAGAAATTTACGTCTGATTTGTGGAGACCCTTTGACTAAAGATAAATCTTCTGGAGCAAAAAGAATCACATTTAACTGCCCGATGTAGTGGCTTAAACGTGGTTGTTCCAACCCATTTATTTTAGTCTTTTTTCCTTTATTAGAAATGATCATCGTTAAGTCAAAAGAACTTAATTCCTTTTGGACAGTCCCCTCAATACGAGCAAACTCTTCTTCCCAATGTATTAATTCCTTATCATTGGTAGAACGATGACTCCTTGCTAAAGCCAAAACATAGATACTTTCCAACAAATTAGTCTTTCCTTGAGCATTTTTACCCAAAAAAATATTCAACCTCTTTGAAAATGTTAAATTTAATTGATCATAATTTCGATAATTCTTTAAAGAGATTTCTTTGATATGCATAATTAGTCCGTTTCTGCAGGATTTTTAGCCATAAAAAAAGTACCTACTTCAGGTATCTCAATCATCATATTTGCATAAAGCTTACGACCTCTACGGTTTTCTTCTTCACCGTCAACATAGACAACATTTTCTGATAGATACCATTTCGCCATACCACCGCTTGAAACGACATCCACTTCTTTCAGTAATTGACCTAAAGTGATGTACTCTGCATTTAAAGCAAATGTTTTTTTCACAATTTTTCACCTATTTTCTACATAATCTACACTATTATATTATACCTTTTTTAAAGGGTAAAAACAAATAATCTTTCATATAAACAGGCTTAATGAGATTTTATTCAAATTAGATATTTTTATCATTTTACAGACAAAATTAAATAGAGACCAGTTTATTTCGTTTTTCCGAAAATAAAAAAAAAGTAAGCCAATTTAAAAATATTGACTTACTTTTTTATCTTAGTTTGTTCGAACCGGTGTAATAAGTTGAATAAAATCAATATCACCATCTGCTGGTTGTAGTGTAAATGGACGTATTGGTGAAATAAATTTAATGATAACATCAATGCTTCCAAATGATTTTAGTGAGTCTTTCATGTAATCCGGATTAAACGAGATATCAATTGCTTCACCGCTTACAGAAAGGTAGCTTAACACTTCTTCAACATTTCCAATTTCAGGTGAATTTCCGTAGATAGTGACTGTTTCAGAATCAATGGATAACTTAACGATATTGTTACGCCCTTCATGTGATAAAAGTGAAGCTCGATCGATGGCTGACAACAATTCTGGTACATTAAATTTTATTTCTGTATTAAAAGATGTCGGTATTAGACGATTTGTGTCTGGATAATTCCCTTCTAGTAAACGAGAATAAAATAACATGTTATCAGTTTTAAATAACACTTGATTATCCATCATTGAAATAGTAACAATCGTATCTTCATCTTTGAACGTTTTTGATAGTTCTTGTAGGCTTTTACCTGGAATAACGACATCAAAATCTTGTTTTGCTCCTTCGAGTTCAATAGTTCGTTGGCTTAAACGATGACTGTCGGTTGCTACTGCTAATAGATGATTGTCACGCAAAATAAAGTGAACCCCCGTTAAAATTGGGCGACTTTCATGTAGAGATACAGCAAATCCTGTTTCACTGATCAATTTATTTAAAACGCGAGCTGATAATTCAAATGATGGTTGGTTATCAATTACCGGTAGATGAGGATAATTATCTGCACTAGATCCATTCACATTAAATAATGCTTTTCCGGACGTAATGACAACTTGATTATTATCAATTAATTCTAGTGTAAGTGTTGTTTCTGGCAATTTACGTACAATTTCATTAAAAAAACGTGCCTGTAAAACGATAGAGCCTGTACTCTCGATTACCATATTCGCTTTTTCATCAGATACATTAAGAAATGTTTCGATTGAAATATCTGCATTACTACCTGTTAAGGTTAATCCTTCATCCGTTAAAGTTAATTTTACTCCTGTTAGAATAGGAATCGTTGTTTTACCAGAGATAGCTCGTTGAACGGTTGCTAATTCTTCTAAAAAAGCTGAACGATTTAAAGTGACTTTCATGTGGCATCTCCTTTTAAATTAATATAAATAATATAGTAATAGTAGTAGGGCTTGTTAGTACTGTGGAAAACTAAAGCAAGCCTAAAAAAACCAAAGATAAACAGATGTTAATAACATGTGGATAACTCAATATTTATTTTTTGAGTTTTCCACATGCTTAATTTGTTAATTTATTTTTTATATCTGCAATTTCTTTTTGAATTGCTGTATCAGTTTTTAATAATTGCTGAATTTTTTCATGGGCATGAATAACTGTCGTGTGATCTTTTCCGCCAAATTCAGCACCTATTTTCGGTAATGAATTGTCTGTTAATTCACGTGATAAATACATTGCTATTTGTCGTGGAACAACAATTGTTTTAACACGTTTTTTCCCTTTTAAATCTTTTAATTTCAGATGGTAATAAGAACAAACCTCTTCTTGAATTAATAAAATAGAAAGTTCTTTCTTCTTACTAGCTGGTTTTAATGATTTTAAGGCATCGGCTGCCAAACTTGTTGTAATGTCGTTGCCGTTCATAGTGGCAAATGCTTGTACTCTGACTAGAGCACCTTCAAGTTCACGTATATTTGAATCAATTTGTCCAGCAATATAACTTAATGTGTCATCAGGTATCTCTAGCCCCTCAGCGTTAGCTTTTTTTCTTAAAATAGCAATACGTGTTTCTAAATCTGGTGGTGTAATATCAACGGATAGACCCCAAGCAAACCTTGAAACTAAGCGTTCTTGCAATTTAGGAATTTCATTAGGTAAACGATCACTGGTTAAAACAATTTGTTGTCCTTCATTATATAGTGTGTTAAAAGTATGGAAAAATTCTTCCTGTGTTCCCTCTTTGTCAGCAAAAAATTGAATGTCATCGACTAAAAGTAAATCGACATTTCGATACTCTTGTCGAAATGCTTCAGATGTCCGGTTTTGAATGGAATTGATAAAATCATTAGCAAATGATTCACTGGTAACGTATTTTATTTTAGCGTCTGGTTGATTAGTCAACATTTGATGTCCGATAGCGTGCATTAAGTGGGTTTTACCAAGACCAACTCCTCCATAAAAGAATAAGGGATTATAGGTAGCACCTGGATCTTCCGCAACTACTAACGCTGCTGCGTGTGCCATTTGATTTCCTTTTCCTATAACAAACGTATCAAATGTATATTTTGAATTTAAAAGAGCTTTTTTCCCATTTTCTAAAACAATTTCAGGAACATTTATTTCCTTTGGCTGTTCTTTTTTTTCAGGAGCAAGCTCTTCGTTTTGAATGATAAAAATTGGTGTAATTTCGGTTCCTGTTAACTTAAATCCAGTTTCAACAATTTTAGAAGCTAGATTTTTTTCCCAATACTCTTTGTGTAATGAGGAAGGAACTTCAATTGTTAATATATTGTTTTCTAAACTTAAAGGTGTCGCTTGTTCAATCCAAGCATTAAAACTAGGAGGTGTTAATAACTTTCGATAATCATCTTCAAGTTCGCTCCATATAAAATCAATATCTGGCATATCTATCCTCCTTTAAAATAGTTTGCTTGTCTATTCTAGCATTAAATAAAAAAGTTTTCCACTGCTTTTCTTGGATGTGGATAACAAAATAACAAAATTCACTTAGAGTTTTCCACAAGCATTAGAAAATCTGGGGATTATTTAAGGAGGTTAAAAAAAATATCAAAGTTATACACATGAAAAGATATAGTGGTGACAATAGTTTGCAGATGATATGCACAGTTTTTTTAAAAAATGTGGAAAACTAATCACAGGGTGTTAACTTGTTGATAAGTAGTGGAAAAGCGATTGATTTAGCTAGTTAAAAAATCATGAGATAAACAGACCTGTGTATATCTTTTTTACTAATGTGTATAGCTAATAAAAGATATTTAATCGTGAAGTATTGACAAAAATAGTAAAGTATTTGTATAATGCTATAGTATGTCTAAGTGATTTTAGAAATAGACTATGTAATAGGAGGTGCAGTTACATGAAAAGAACATATCAACCAAAGAAACGTAAACGTCAAAAAGTTCACGGATTCCGTAAACGTATGAGCACAAAAAATGGTCGTCGTGTGTTAGCTAGTCGACGTCGTAAAGGCAGAAAAGTTTTAGCAGCATAAATCACTGAACATATACGTCAGTGGTTTTTTTTTATAAAAAATTAAATAAAGTTATACTTTATGCTATGATTAGGATGTTGTATAATATCAAATTTTTAGAAATTAAGGGATGAAATATGAAGAAATCCTATCGAATTAAAAAAGAAAAAGATTTTCAAACTATTATTCAAGCTAAGCAGTCTTTTGCTAACCGAAACTTTATTGTCTATCACTTAGAGAATCCAAAGAATACGCATTACCGTGTTGGATTATCTGTTGGTAAAAAAATTGGTAACGCTGTTACTCGTAATCGAGTAAAGCGGCTGATTAGGCAGTCATTATTTGAGTTAACAGAGATAATTAAATCTGATCAGGATTTTATTGTCATTGCTCGGCCTAATATAGTAGGTTTGTCCCAAAAAGATGTTAAATCAAATCTGGAACACGTCTTAAAATTAGCTAATTTAATAAAGTGAGGTTTCTGTCAGTGAAGAATAAGAAAAAATGGCTCTTAACCTTGAGCATGTTAGTTCTCGTCTTTGTGTTAACAGGATGTGGAACTGGAGAAGTTAGTCAAAGCAGTACAGGATTTTGGGATCGGTACATTGTTTATTACTTTGGTGAAGCGATTGAAGCACTGTCTTTTGGAAATTCTGGGATTGGGATTATTCTCTTTACGTTAATTATTCGGATTATTTTAATGCCTTTAATGCATTATCAAACCAAAAGTATGCGTAAAACCCAAGAGTTACAACCTAAATTAAAGGCTTTGCAAGAAAAATATGCATCAAAAGATCCAGATACAGTTAGAAAATTACAAGAGGAGCAGCAACGTTTATATAGTGAGCATAATGTAAACCCATTATCCGGATGTTTACCATTAATTATTCAACTTCCGATTATGATGGCACTGTGGCAAGCTATTTCACGTATCCCTTCCTTAACGACTGGTACGTTTTTATGGGTAGAATTAGGAAAACCAGATCCATTGTATATTTTACCGATTTTGGCTGCGATTTTTACTTTTATCAGTACTAAGCTGAACGCGATGGGACAAGTTGAACAGCAAGGAACAATGAAAATTATGACATATGCGATGCCAGTATTGATTCTATTCATGGGTTGGCAATTAGCCAGCGGGTTATCCCTGTATTGGGTAGTATCTAATGCGTTCCAAGTGGGTCAAACATTGATTATCAATAATCCATTTAAACTTCGTCAAGAACGAGAAGCAGCAGAACAAAAGCAACGTGATATTGAAAGAGCTTTACGTAAAGCAAATATGTCTAAAAAAACAAGAAAATAATGTTAACTATGAGGAGGTTTGTGTGATGCCAAGATTTACAGGTGACACAGCAGAGCAAGCAATTGAATCAGGTTTGAAAGCATTAAAAGTCCAACGCTCAGATGCATTGATTTCAATCATCAGTGAAGGGAAAAAAGGTTTTTTAGGAATCGGCAAGAAATTAGCTGAGGTATCGATTGAAGTTGTCGAACCAACTCTTACAGCTGTTACTGAGCAGGAAAAGACAACTGAAGCAGATTTACTGAATGAAAAAACAGAAATTAAACTGGAGATACCAATCTCATCAACTGAAGCGGCATCTGACAATCAAAAAATTGATCAAGATGTTGAAGAAAAACAAGTTGTTGAATTAAAAGGTGTTAAAAATTTAACTGATGAGCAGGCTATTGCTGAACTTCGTCTTTTCTTAGCAAGTGTAGCCAAAGAGATCGGCGCACCGACACAAGTTGAGGTTGAACCAACTAAATCATGCATTATTTTCCATTTGAAGACAGATAAAAAAGGGCTGTTGATCGGCAAGCACGGAAAAGTGCTAAATGCACTGCAGTACTTAGCACAAACGCATATCCACCGAATAGCTGAAAATCGTTTAACTATTTCCGTCAATGTCGGTGATTATCGTGAACGTCGTGAGGCTATCTTAAAACGATTGGCTGACCGTACTGCCAAAGAAGTACGTGAAACAGGTCAACCTGTTTTCTTAGAACCAATGCCCGCCTTCGAACGGAAACAGGTCCATCATCTGATCTCTAATAAAGAGGGGTTAAGGACTTACTCAGAAGGAAAAGAACCTCATCGATATCTAGTTGTAGAACTTGATAAATAATTAAAACATCGTCTCTTAATGAGTCGATGTTTTTTTGTCATTAAAATTGTCAATTGCACAAGTTTGTGCTATTATGCTTATGAATTACTAATAGACAGCAGTCAAAGTGCTTATCTACTCAATAACGGTGTTATCGCTGATTAATGGGTGGAGTGGGCACTTTTTTATATGGAAAAAAAGGGAAAGAGGTTATTAAACATGAATATCACCAAAGAATTTGATACGATTGCCGCAATTTCGACACCACCTGGTGAGGGAGCAATCAGTATCGTTCGTTTGAGTGGATCTGAAGCAATTAAAATCGCAGATAAAGTAAGCTATTATAAGGAAAAGTCGTTATTAGGAGCACCAAGTCATACGATTCATTACGGTCACGTAAAAGATCCTGAAACTGATCAAGTATTGGACGAAGTGATGTATTCTATCATGAGAGAGCCTAAGACATTTACTAAAGAGGATGTTGTGGAAATAAATTGTCATGGCGGTATGGTAGTAGCCAATCAGATTTTGCAGCTGTTACTTCGTCAAGGAGCTCGATTAGCAGAGCCTGGAGAATTTACTAAACGTGCCTTTTTAAATGGCCGTGTGGATTTATCTCAAGCTGAAGCGGTTATGGATTTAATTCAGGCTAAGACAGATGAATCCATGACACTTGCGGTGAAACAATTGGATGGGCGTTTATCACAATTGGTTCATGACTTACGTCAATCTATTTTGGAAGGTTTAGCTCAGGTAGAGGTGAATATTGATTACCCAGAATATGATGATGTAGAAGAGATGACGTCACAAATATTACGTGACCGAGCAGAAGAAGTAAGCATTCTAATCAGCCAATTACTACAAACAGCAACACAAGGGAAAATCTTGCGGGAAGGGTTGTCAACTGCAATTATCGGTCGACCTAATGTTGGAAAATCAAGTCTATTGAATTATTTACTACAAGAAGATAAAGCGATTGTAACGGATATTGCTGGGACAACTCGTGATGTTATTGAAGAGTACGTCAATGTTCGCGGAGTACCTTTGAAATTGGTGGATACAGCTGGTATTCGTGAAACAGATGATGTTGTTGAACGGATAGGTGTCGAACGCAGTCGTCAAGCTATTAATGAGGCTGATTTGGTCCTTTTAGTGTTAAATCAAAGTGAAGAGTTGACTGAAATGGATCGTGAATTATTGACATTGACGGCTGGAATGCACCGAATTATCTTATTAAATAAAATGGATTTACCGTCCCGATTAACTCGTGATGATTTATCAAATTATGTGACAAATGAGGAATTATTGAATATTTCAGTCATGTCTAGTCAAGGCATTGATTTATTAGAACAGACAATTAAAGAGACATTCTTTGCTGCGTCCGGTGAAGGTAAAGATGCGACGTATATTTCAAATACGCGCCATATTGCTTTATTAGAACAAGCTAAACAAGCATTATCTGAAGTTTTAGAAGGTTTAGATGTAGGCATGCCAGTTGATTTAGTTCAAATTGATATGACTCGTGCGTGGGAATTGTTGGGTGAAATCACGGGTGAGAGTGTTCAAGATGAACTTGTCACGCAGCTGTTTAGTCAGTTTTGTTTAGGAAAATAGAAGGGATTGTTGAGATGAATCAGGAAAATACCTATGATGTAATTGTTGTTGGTGGAGGACATGCTGGGTCAGAAGCGAGTTTAGCAGCTGCAAGAATGGGCATGAAAACACTGTTAGTTACGCTAAATTTAGATATGATCGGTTTTATGCCGTGCAACCCATCTCTTGGCGGTCCGGCTAAAGGAGTAGTGGTCCGTGAGATTGATGCTCTCGGCGGTGAGATGGGTCATAATATTGATAAAACGTATGTCCAAATGAGAATGTTGAATACAGGTAAAGGTCCAGCTGTTAGAGCGCTGCGAGCACAGGCAGATAAGCATAAATATCACAGTGCCATGAAATACGCACTAGAATCGGAAGATAATTTAATTGTTAAGCAAGGTATTGTTGAGCGTCTAATCGTGGAAGACGATGTATGCAAGGGCGTTGTTGTTAGTACTGGAACAGAGTATTATAGTCAAGCAGTGATTATTACAGCCGGAACAGCTTTACGAGGCGAAATTATAATCGGTGAATTGAAATATTCTTCAGGTCCTAATAATTCATTACCGGCAATCGGCTTGGCAGACCACTTAAAAGAATTAGGTTTAGAAATTGAACGATTTAAGACAGGTACACCGCCGCGCGTCAAATCAAGTACGATTGATTATAGTGTTACGGAAGAGCAGCCAGGTGATGATACGCCAAATCATTTTAGTTTCAGCACACCAGATTCGCTGTATTTAACGGATCAGCTATCTTGCTGGTTAACATATACTAACTTAAAGACACATGAAATTATACGTGACAACTTGCATCGAGCTCCAATGTTTACAGGTATTGTTGAAGGTGTTGGTGCTCGTTATTGTCCATCAATAGAAGATAAAGTTGTACGTTTCAGCGACAAACCGCGTCACCAAATTTTCTTAGAACCGGAAGGGCGAGATAATGAGGAAATTTACGTTCAAGGTCTATCAACATCATTGCCAGAAGATGTGCAAAATGATATGGTTCGGAGTATTGAAGGTTTAGAAAAAGCAGACATTATGCGGAGCGGGTATGCAATCGAATACGATATCGTTGTCCCGCATCAGTTACGTCCCACTCTTGAAACAATGAAGATTTCAGGCTTATATACAGCTGGACAGACTAATGGTACATCAGGATATGAAGAAGCCGCTTGTCAAGGCTTGATGGCAGGAATTAATGCTGGATTAAAAATTTTAGGTAAAGAACCTTTAATTTTAAAACGCAGTGATGCATATATTGGTGTTTTAATAGATGACTTGGTTACAAAAGGAACAACTGAACCATATCGTCTCTTAACATCTCGCGCGGAGTATCGTTTATTATTGCGTCATGATAATGCAGACTTGCGTTTAACAGATATAGGTTATAACATCGGATTAGTAAAAGATGATGTCTATGAGGTGTTTAAAAATAAGAAGGCAATGATTACTGCTGAATTGCAGCGATTGGAGAAATTGCGGTTAAAACCAACAAAAGATTTACAGGAATTTTTAGCATCAAAACAATCAGCAGCGTTAAAAGACGGTATTTTAGCAAGTGACTTGTTACGTCGTCCAGAATTGAAGTACATGGATTTAATTCCGTTCTTAGAGATTGATCAAGTATTGCCGAGATATGTCATTGAGCAAGTAGAAATTCAAATTAAGTATGCTGGGTATATAAAAAAAGCAGAAGATAAAGTTGAGAAGTTAAAACGTATGGAAGCTAAAAAAATCCCAGTAAACATTGATTATCATGCTATTAACAGTCTGGCAACAGAAGCCGTTCAAAAATTAGAAAAGATCCGTCCAGAAACTATTGCTCAAGCAAGCCGTATTAGTGGTGTGAATCCTTCTGATATAAGTATTCTGATGGTTTACATCGAACAAGGTAAAATAGCGAAAATAGACAGTGAAAAGGCTTAGTAATAAGCCTTTTTATTATGTTTAAAACGCTCAATTCTAAATTGAATGCCATTTTGAATGCCATACCGTCTAAAAAGCCATATATTTTTCAAAAATCTTGATGGTTTCATTTTGCTTAGTTGGTGTTACTTTTACGTAAATATCAGTCGTAGTTTTAGTAGACTGATGTCCTAGTCTTTGAGCCACGTCTTTTATACTTGCTCCCGATTCAAATAATAGAGATGCGTTAGTCTTTCTAAAATCATGCACTTTTATTATTTTCATCTCTGGAAAGTGCTTTTTGACTTTATCCATGATGTTATTAGGGTACGCTTTGTATAAATATTGATTTTCATTGTATAGAATCGAATTAGAAAATACCAAGCTACTAACAAAGTCATTTTCTCTAATCCCTTGAGATAGCTTTAATCTCTTAATATGAGAACGCCAATCTTTAAGTATGCTAATAGTTTGTTGATCTATACTTACGGTTCTATTAGATGATTCTGTCTTAGTTGTATTAACCTTAAAAGAACCATCTTGTAGCTCTACCAATGTTTTATCAATGGTTACAGTATTATCATCAAAATTAAAATCTCCCCATGTTAAAGCCATTGCTTCGCCTTTTCTCAATCCTAAAAAAGCCAATACTCTAAAGAAAGTAAATGCTCGTTTATCCTCTAATTGTTCTAAGCAGCTAAAGAATTGTATAAGCTCATCCTTAGTGTAAAAACTATCAGATTCCTTTTTAGTAACATCTTTTTTCTTTTTAGGTGTAATGGTTCTTTCCATTGGGTTAATCTGTATAAGGTTGATTAAGATACCATACTTAAATACCATTGATGTGTAGGTCTTTAGTTGTTTGTATGTGGCTAGGTGTTCAGCCCATCCATTTAAACATTCTTGGCAGAATAATGGTGTAATTTTAGCTATTCTCTTGCTGCCAAACTTAGGTAAGATGTGATTATCAAAATGTATTCTGATACGTTGAATAGTGGTTTGTTTTAAATCTTTAGAATGCTGCTTAAACCATACTAGATACAATTCCTCAAACGTCTTGATATTGTCATCTCTATTAAATTCTTTATTCTCGAAGTCCACTAGTAACCTGTTAAGTTCTAGTTGGGCTTCTTTTTTTGTTTTAAAACCACGTCTAGTAGTTTTGACAGGCTTTCCAGTCATAGGATTAATGCCTAAGTAAGACTGGAATTGCCATGCTTTAGTACCATTTTTTTTAGTATATTGACTAAATGTTGCCATTGTATAACTCTCCCTTATCTTATGTGGGCACATAGTTTTGGGATTGGAGTTAAATCAATTCTAAATTATCTATATAATCATCATAGATATTAGTTTGGATAGAAGTCTCTATACACGATAGTTCTAAATTACTTTTTTGATTGATTATATCTTCTAGTAGATAAGTATTGCTAATTTTTACTTTTCCATTTAAATCTATTACCTCATTTGGAATATTGTATTGTTTAATTTCACTCTCGGATAAAAAATTACCAAAGAATTGTTCTTCGATCGTAATATATTTTTTATTAGTTAGGAAATCGTTTGGAATAAAAGGTAATGCTGACCATAAAAATCCTATAGAATCTTTAAAGTATGTTGTCGGAGTATGTTTTAACATATTCTGTTCAGCTTTTCTTATTGCTCGATTGACATTATTAGAAACTTTATTTTGATATGCACCATCGTAATAACCATATTTTTTTTTAATCAAATAAAATAAAAAGCTATTAAGTAAAGTTCCTACATGGACTTTAACTTGTTCTTCTTCAACAAATTGACTATTAATGCTAATTCCATACCAAAAATTTTCTTCTTTTATGGATGTTTTATAAATGAGATATATTTTGTAAAAATCTTTTTCACCTTTATAGGTAGCAACAAAATCTAATTTGAACTCAGGAGGTATAATTTCAAGCTCAAAAAACTTACCTGGAGCTATGTCTAAGGCTAAAGAAATATTTTCAAGAGTTTCAAATTGTATTCCTTGCGTCTTTCCATTTGAAAGTTGACTTAGGGAAGTTCTGGATATGCCAGTTTTTTCAGCTAACTCAGTAAGTGACATTTTTTGTATTTTTAAATAATGTTTTAAATTAAAATTAATCAATGTAAGCACCCCTTTTGATATGATTGTACATTATTTCAAACGATTATGTAAAGCATAGTTAAAAAAAGCTTGCAAAAATTACACCTTGATAGTATTCTATACTTAACGCAAACGTTAAGTTAATCTAACGTTAAGAAAGAGGTGAATTAAATGCAAGTTTATCTATCTGAAGAACAAGCTAAAGATTTAAAGCAATATATTTATACGATAGCTAAAGATGGTATTGAGGAAGCAAAGAAAAATGCTAAGTTAGATCAACCATTGCTTAAACAAAAGTATATGGCTGAATATCTAGGCATCTCTGTTAATTCTTTAAAGAAGTTAGAACTGGAAGGATTACCTAGTGTAACGCTGGATGGTTTAAAACTTTATTCAAAGGATGAAGCAGTAAAGTGGATTTTAGGGCATCAAAAATAAAATATATGTGGGCACATTATTTTAGGAGGTTTAAATATGTTTAGGTTAAGGCGTTATGCAGCACTTTACTTGGTTTTTATGATGGGCTTGCTATTAGGTCACTTGAACGGTTATTTGTTGGCAATTGTAGGCATACCTATTCTTTTAATTTTAATAATGCAGTGGGATGAGGTTAGTTATAAAAGAAAGGAAGTAAAAAATGCTAGAGACTAGTGTTAAAGACTTGTTAGATGGAGCTACTGATTTATTATTGAAAATTTTTGATATTAAAGAAGGACAAACCTTTGATATAGAAGTTACCGATTGTTTAGGTACTAGAGATGAAGTTGAGACAGATTTAGAAAGAGCTAAGAGCATCTCTAGTATCGTCATAGAAAGCTATCTAATGGAGATTTACGAGAAGTTGGGTTATGAATCAAAATAAAAAATCCCTTGAAGTATTGGCGTACTCCAAAGGATTAGGGCAGATAAATTTACAGAGCTTATCTGCCTTGAGTTTAACATAAAACTTAAGGAACGAGGAAACAATTTGAAAGAAAAAGAACAAGAATACACTCAATTGATTATTGAATCAGGCGATTTGTCAGGAGCTTTACAAGGATTAGGCAGCTTTATATTTGATAAATTTACTTCTACGAAAATTGAACGTACAGATTTATCGGCACTACAAGGGTTGGTTAAAGCAATTGAGATTATGGCAACTAAACACGCTGATGAAACAGAAAAACTCTTAGGGTAGGTGATTGTATGAAAAGAAAATTATCAATCATAGAACAAAAAGTGTTATCTCTTATCCCTAGAGGTATGGAAAATAGAAAAACGCTACAAATCATCTCTGCATCTATTGATTTAAATGCTAGAGAGCTGCAATCAGTTATTAATAGTTTAATCTTTAGACACCACATTCCTGTTGTAGCGATAAGAAAAGGTGGTATTTATATTCCTTTATCAGAGAGTGAACGTTTAGAAGGATTACAAGGTCTAAAAAATCAGACTAGCGATCAGTTAAAACGAATTGCCATAGTTGAATCCGTAGATTTAGATACTTGGAGAAACAAAGTCTTAGGTGGTGCTGCTAATGAGTGATGAACTATTGCGACAAGCGTTAATATATGCTGAAATGGGATTGAGGATTTTTCCTCTTTCCCCTTTTTCTAAAATTCCACTAAAAAACACTAAAGGGAGCAAGGAAGCTACGACTGATAAAGAATCCATTGTGAGATGGTGGAATACGACACCAAAAGCCAATATAGGACTTGTTACAGATAGCTTTCTTGTTTTAGATATAGATGTTCATTCAGAAGAAAATAACGGTTATAAGAGCTTAGAGGTGCTAGAAAAACATTTTGAAAAGTTGCCATCTACTTATACGGTAACCACTGCAAATAATGGCTTACATATTTACTTTAAAAAACCATTAAACATAGAATTACCACAAAAGATAAGTCTTGTTAAAGGCATCGATGTAAAAGCTCATCCGAATAATTATATAGTTGCTCCACCTAGTCAGATTAAGAGAGATGATAATTCACTGGGCAGCTATTCAGTAAAAGATAATTTAGAGATAGCCGAATGTCCTGAATGGTTAATAAATTTTATTCTAAGGGATGAACCTAACCAGTCAAGAAAAGCCAATACAAGTGATTATATTCCTTCTACTCGATACCGTAGTAAAACAACCGACTTATTAGAAAGTCTTGTTAAAGGAGCAGATACAGGCTCTAGAAATGACACCATAGCAAAGATAACTGGTAGTTTATTAGCTTATGCTGTTATTCCTTCATTAGTTTATGAGTTGGTTCATTTTGCTAATAGTAATTTTAATGAGCCATTATCTGATAGTGAGGTTAATAAAACTTTTGAAAGTATTGTTAAGAAGGAGTTGAGCCATAAATGATACAAAGTTTAAAAGTATTAGATCAGCAATTTAATAGCAAAGTGAAACAAAAAGAAGTTACTCAATCTAGTATGTTGTATGGTAAAAAATTAAAGGCTGCATTAATTGAAAAAAGACAACTCCTTATAGCTGAAGCAGAAGAAAAATATATACTTAATGGTAGTAAGGGAACTAAGCCAACCAAATTGCATCCGTTACAGGTAGCTATTGAATTAAAAGAATTTATAGCATTTAAAAAGTTAGGTACTGCCAATTATTCTAATTTAGCCATGTATCAAGCTCAAACAGGTATTTATACCATAAACGAAGATGATATTTACATGGTTATGTCGTGGTTAGAACCTACTTTAAATGAACGTTTATCTAGAGATGTCTTGTTTCATCTTAAAAAAGGTTTAGAACTCACTGAACAGACTAATGATGAAAACTTAGCACCAGTTAAGAATGGTATTTATAATCGTAAAACTAAAAAGTTGATGCCTTTTAGTAAGGACTATGTATTTTTATCTACTACAGATACTAAGTACACTGAAAAAGCTAATAATCCAAAAATCAAAACGAATAACGGAACGTTTGACATTGAGGAATGGCTTTATGATCTCTCTAATCACGATGAAGAAGTCTATAACCTCTTATGGCAAGTAATTAGTGATGTGGTTAATCCTAACATCTCTAGACGTAAATCTATATGGCTATATGGGGAACGTGGGAACAATGGTAAAGGAACGTTCCAAGAATTAATAACTAATCTAGTCGGTTTGGGTAATGTGGCAAGTTTAAAAGTGAAACAATTTAATGAGCGTTTCGCTTTAAGTAATCTGATTGGTACTATGTGCTGCATTGGAGATGATAATAATCCGAATGAGTATGTAGATGATGTGAGTAACTATAAAAGTGCCATTACAGGCGATACGTTACTAATGGAAGTAAAACATAAACAATCATTTTCAGACGTTTATAAGGGTACTATTATTCAATCTATGAATGGTTATCCTAGAGTAAAGGACACCACAGACGGATTTAACAGACGTATCTTGATTGTGCCATTCTTAAAGTCTTTTAATCCATCCAATGATGATTGGCGTATTAAAGACGAATACATTAAGAATCGTAGAATAAGGGAGTATGTGCTTAAAAAAGCACTTAATTTGGATTTTGAACGCTTTATTGAGCCTAAAGTATCTAAGCAAGCTTTGAGTGAGTTTAAAGAGGAAAATGATACCGTATTAGAGTTTTATATGGATGATTTTCAAGCATTGGAAAGTGCTAGAATACCAAACGTTTTTATCCACCATCTCTACAATGATGTGGCATCTCGAAAGAGTAATAAAGAGCTAGGTAGAACAGCATTTATGCGTAGATTTAAAGTTATTGCAGAAAAAGATGGTTGGATTAGCAAACCATATAAAATAGCTTATTACTTTAAAGAGAATGAAGAAAGAATATTTGAAGAACTAAATTCTCAAGATTATTCAGAGTATTTAAAAGGGAAAAAGTCAAATTCTAATATCCGTTGCTTTATAAATTCTGAAAGAGAGTATCTTTTTGATGTAGAAAAGTATAACGAACAACTTAAGGAATATGATATTTTAGTTAGTCATATTGAGAAGAATTTTAGACAAGCAGAAAAAACAGGTAAAGCTGATGCCGTATATACAGAAGAAGCATATCAAGAAGCTATTAGACTTAGAGATGAAGCTTATACGTGGTTACATGAAAATAACCTAGTTTAGAAAGGGTAGGTCACGCTTTGTGGTTAAGTCACACATTATTTTTTAAAGTGTGACCATGAAGTGTGACCTTAATAACCTTTATATAGCAACATTCTATATATATAAGTCACAGGTTACACTTTAATATATGATTATTTATTATTTATTTTGTTTTTAAGGATATAGAAAAAAGTTTAGACAAAGTGTGACCTTAATTTAAAAGTCCTCAATCCTTTGTGGCTGTAGTGCAAAGTAGGTAACACATAGAAGTGTGACTAGGTATAAATTTTATTTTACTTTTCCATCATTTTAATAAGTGACAAACTAAATAAAAATAGAACTTTTCTCTAATGATTTAGGCGTTTCAGAAATTTATGAGTGAAATGAGGTGTGCTGAAATGAATAGAAGAACACTAGAACAATTTTATAAATTAGATGTGAGCTATTTAAGGCGTATTTTTAAGCATACAGATCACTTTAAAGATGTTGTGAGCTATGAACGGACTAGTGAAAGTGGAGGGCTTAAAAGAGAAACTACGCAGTCTATACCGTTTGAATGGATTAAAGCAGAGAGTGTGCTCGTTTATGGTGGCAGAGATATTTCTGTAAATACGACACCGTGTAATTATGGTGGTGTTCGTTACTGGTTTAGATGTGGCTCATGCTATGAGAATGTAGGAGCATTGTACTTCACAGGAGAACGTTGGGAATGCCGAAAATGTGGCAACCTAGTTTATTCAAGCCAACAAGGAACTAAAACGGACTTCTGGCATTGGTATTTTAAGGCGTTTAAAGTTGCTAGGCAGATAGATAAAGACTTTTGGATAGATGGCTTTGATTTTCTATTCAGATACCTCTATTTGTTCCCTAGCAAGCCTAAATACATGAAGTGGAGCAAATACCACAGATTAAGAAAACAATTCAATAAATACGCAGAACGTGGCAATGATATAAATGGTAAACAGCTAAATGCTATTACCTCAAAATATGAAAGTAAGGTGTAGAGTATGAAGATAGATATAGATCGACGAGAGATTTATAAGCCATTAATCGAGAATGAAATTAAAGAATTACAATCTGATAGTGATTTAGCAGCCGTTCGCAAGGTATTTGGTTATGAAGCATATAAACAAGCCCTTAGAGTCGCTATATACGACAGCATACAAGGGACAATAGACGAGTATAACCTATTAAATGTCATGAAAAACGGAAGTCGTGAGGAATTAATTGAGCTGCTATGGATTCAACACAGAGATATACAAATCTTAGAGCAAGAAATTTATAATATAAAGAATGGCAATCAAGACGATATACTAAACGCTTTTTACGGAAGTATTGCTAATGAAAAGGTAGAGTTGCTTGAATTGATTGAGGAATATATTTATTGAGATTTTATGAGGTTGTTGCAAAGAGCAGCAGCCTTTTTTTATATACTTCTTAGATATAAATAAGACAATAAAAAAACCTCTAGCATTAACTAGAGGAAAGGAGTTAGTTTTATTATTTACTTTGGAGGAGTAAATAAAATGAAAAGGTTGTTTTGTTGGTATGTTTATATAATAACTAAGAAATACGATAAAAAAGAGATTAAAATTATTTTATTTTATGACTATTTTATTAATAAAAAGTAAATTAGTATATAGCCCCCTACCCAAAAAGTTATCAAATCAAGGCTTGAAAGGAACGGTGCACTCCTTCCTTCGTAAAAAAGCCGGTTTTGAGATTTTTGAGGTTAAAAAGGTGTGCATAGGATTGCACACAAAATTAGTGTTGCGTTGCAGCATTACAAAGCCATTTAAGAGTGAGTTTAGCCCTAGTAAAGCCTAGTGTTAATATTGAATTTATACAGGTTATATCCCTGAGAAATGACAGGAATAGTTAGGATATAAATGTTGTAAGACGTGGTATAGGATGCTCAGATTTATTACTTTAATTGTTGGAAAATGTTGGAATGTAGAAACTAGTGAAATTTTATATATTTCAGAATATTGAGGAGAGGATTAGTAAGTAATACTAATTTAAGATGAATATGTGTTCTTGATATCACTCAATTAGTCATCGCATTTAATTAACATTTTAACTCTGATAATTTATCATAATTAAGTACAAAAAGAATAAATAATCTTAGGTTTCGGATAGAAAGGTACTTTAGTTAATTTGTTTTTTTATTTGCTTTGATATATGGTAAGATTAATAAAAATATATGGAGAAAATAAAATGAAAATAAGTGAAGACCCTAATATAAATGAAGCTTTTATCAAAATAAAAAATAATTTATTAGATAGAGAACACTGTAAAAAGTATAGAAAATTATCTTTTGATGAATTATACGAGGAGCTTAAAGATGTTAAGGGAATAAAATTTACAGACGTTACGAAAGAGGAAGCCACGGCCATACTTACTGATTTGAATTACTATTATAAATTAACAGTATATAAGCGAAGCTTTAAAAGAGATAAAGAAACAGGTAAATTTATTGACTTAGAGTTTAAAACATTGTGCTCAATTGCTAGTGTTGATATGCAGCTAAGATATCTATTTGCTGAAGCTTGTATGGACATAGAACATGCTTTAAAGACATATATAATTTCTCATATAACAAATAATGATGAAATAGATGGTTTTGAAATAGTAAATAGATTTATTCATTCAACAACTGAAAAAACCAATCCTTTAACATTGGACGGCATAATGTCTAAAGCTAATTATCCCACACATTATCAATACAACATGTATCAAGTTCATAAAGAAACACCTCCTATTTGGGTAGTTATGGAGATGATGAGTTTTGGAGATTTAGTTAGGTTCTTTGCATTTTATTTTAAACTTTATCCGTCTACAGATTTTGACCTTTTTTCTATGAAAAGTGTTCTAATGGGAGTTAAAAATATTAGGAACATGAGTGTTCATAACAATCCTTTTTTATTTGATTTGGGTATAGGAGAAATTGATAGACCTAATAAGTACATTAAATTATATGGAAAAGAAGTAGGAGTAGGGGAATGGTTTTATAAATCTTTAAAAGTAAATGATACGTTGTCTGTTTTTTATGCACATCGTTTTTTTGTAAAAGGAGAAGGATCAAGAAAGTATAGAATTGATGATTTTAAAAAGCTGATTGATAGAACTATAGATAGATTTAAATATATTGGATCTACCAATGATATAATGTATTATTTTAATATTTTGAGTAAAGTTGTTGACAATCAACAATCAAGTTGATAGTATTAGCTTTGTAGAAAGGACTGTACGACAGTTCGGCGAAGCAAGATTTATCTTGTTAGTTTATTTTATTTAACTTTTTAAAAAGATGTTTAAACTAATTGTTATGTCGTTAATTAGTTCAAGCATCTTTTTTAATTTTATATGCCCACATAAATTGGATTTGTTTTTGAATGCCATGTTGAATGCTATTTATTTTAAAACTAATGATAATTAATGATATTTAACAGAAGTAAGCTAGTAGTTTATACTATATTTTGCTTCTTTTTTATACTTCCAAATAGAGTAATTTAGACTATATCGAACAAGGTAAAATAGCGAAAATAGACAGTGAAAAGGCTTAGTGATAAGCCTTTTTCTTATGCTTAAAATTTTTGATTTGAATTAATTGTTTATTGCTTAATAATTTGGACAATAAAAAACCTCTAGCGAAAACTAGAGGAAAGGAGTTAGTTTATTTATTTACTTTGGAGGAGTAAATAAAATGAAAAGGTTGTTTTGTTGGTATACGTATATAATAACTGGGAAATGTGAAGAAACAAGTCGCAGAATATAGCGAATATGTGAAGAAATGCGTAAGAAAATTTAAAGCAATAAATATATGGTAATTCAGACAATAAAAAAACCTCTAGCGAAAACTGGAACTGACCCCAAAAGATGAGACAAATATAAAAACACCCCTGTTGAATTCATGTAAAATGAATTTAACGGAGGTGTATTTTTTATGGTTAAAAGGATTGCTTATCCAGTAGAAGTAAAAGAAGAAG
>NZ_NGJS01000018.1 GCF_003950515.1 Vagococcus vulneris | reverse complement strand
CTTCTTCTTTTACTTCTACTGGATAAGCAATCCTTTTAACCATAAAAAACACACCTCCGTTAAATTCATTTTACATGAATTCAACAGGGGTGTTTTTATATTTGTCTCATCTTTTGGGGTCAGTTCCGTTTTATTAAAGAGATGCGATGGTTCTTTGACTTTATTGAAAAATAAATTTTTAATTTAATTCCTAATTGTAGTAGAGTTTATTATGGATTAACGATGGTATCCGCTGATCCTGTCGTTAATATGGAGTAACAACTATTTAAGGCACCTTCTACCAAATTTTTCACAGAAGTTTTTGTATAAAAAGCAATGTGAGGCGTATAAAGAACGTCTTCACGCTTGATAAGCTCTTCTAATAGTGGATCTTCTAAAGGTTTATCTGCCCAATTTTTGGTGACATAGGGCATTTCATTTTCATAAGTATCTATTGCACAGCAAGAAATTTGACGACTATCTAGAGCTTCAATCAAACTTTTCGTATCAACGATAGCACCTCTAGCAACATTAATTAAAATTGCGCCAGGTTTCATCTTAGCAAATGTCTCTTTATTAAATAAATGGTGATTTTCTTTGGTTAGAGGAAGGTGAATGACAATCAAGTCAGATTGTTCTAGGAAGTTATCAAAATCATCAATATAAGTCAGGATATCTTCAATATTAGGGTTTTTATATAGATCATAGCCGATAACATTAGCCCCAAATCCTTTGAAAATTTTAGCCGTGATTTGTCCAATTCGACCTGTACCTAAAATACCTACTGTTAAGGAACGTACTTCTGTTGAGATAATTTTTTCATCCCATGTAAAGTCGTGGGCTTTAACTCGGTTTTGAACTTCTTGTGTGTGTCTTAAACAATTGAGAGCGCTACCAACTGCGAATTCAGATACAGAATTTGGCGAATAAGCGGGGACGTTGGTAATTGAAATTCCTTGTTTTTTAGCTTCATCTAGATTATACATGTCGATACCAGCAGAGCGTTGAGCAATTTGTGTAAAACCATCTTCTTTTAACCGGGTATACATGTCATCAGGTATTCCCATAGTTTGTTGTAAACTCAATCCATCGTATCCTTCAAGTAAGTGATAAGTGCTATTGTCAAGTATTTCTGGTGTTGTTGTTAAGTCAACATTGTTTTTATTTGCCCAATTTTTTGCTGCTGTTGCTTCATCATCTCGAGCGCCCATCATTAAAATCTTTACCATGTTCTATCTCTCCTCTTATTTTTATCTAATACAAGCTAAGTATAAGAGGTAGAGAATAAATTCACTAATTGGTTGTTTCTATAGACCTATAGATTTTATAATTTATCGGTTATTTTTTGATTAGTCAAAAACTCTAAACAAAGAGCAGCTTCTGGGGAGAGCGGCTTCCCTTTTTTGTGAATAAAGACAATTTCAAAAGGCTTTATTTTATCACTTAGTGGTACCCAAGCAAGTGGCTTATCTTTATATAATTCTTTTAATTGAACAGGAATAAGTGCAACTATGTTATTTTTTATAACATGGTTTACTAACAATTTATGACTATTGCTCATAAAGTCAATGTCAGGTCTAAATCCAAATTCACGTGCTTTATTTTTTAAAACGTGCCATAGGACATAATCTTTGCTCATTGATGCAAATGTCTGTTTTTTTAATTCTTTGATGCTTAATTCTTTTTTATTAGATAAGGGATGGTCATCTCGCATTAAGACATAGGCATCATAATTAAATGTATGTACTGCGTTTCTTTCAATATCAAGGTTTTCTTCTACTATTGGGAAGGAAACAATCCCGATCTCCAATTCACCGCGAGCAACTTTTTTTTGTGTTTTTACAGACCCATCTTCTTCAATTGTAATAGAGAAGTTAGGGTAAACAGACATAAATTGTTGGATTAACGGCATGTAAACAGGAGAGATGACCGAATTAGATCCAATAGTTAATTCTTTTTTTTTGTAAATATGGTCGGATTCAATCGTTTCTGTCAATGTATCTAGATCTTCTAAAATCTTTTTTCCTTTGTCATATAAAATACAGCCAGCAGTCGTAGGCATCACTTTGTTACCAACTTGATACATAAGTTTTTCACCCAACTCTTCTTGTAATTTATTCATGTTCCAAGAAAGTGTTGGCTGAGTTACGAAAAGATTTTTTGCAGCATTCGAGTAATTTTGAGTTTTGATAATTTCTATAAAATATCTTAACTGTCTGAATTCCATTAATTATTCTCCGTTTCTAGATTTTTTTATGACACTATAGATTTTATCAATTTCAATTATGTGAAATTTAAATCTATAATTTAGTTGTGGTAAAAAATAAAGCGTTTTCTAAAATAAAAAAAGAAATAATTGATAATTTGATTATAACTGAAAGAAGACACTTTATAAAGCGTGAGAGAAAGGACGTGTAAAAATGGTTGTAGGTGATTTTGAGTCAAACTTAGAAACAGTAGTAATTGGTTCAGGACCAGGGGGGTACGTTGCAGCAATAAGAGCAGCTCAATTAGGACAGAAAGTATCCCTAATTGAAAAAGATAATATAGGAGGAACGTGCTTAAATGTTGGTTGTATTCCTTCAAAAGCATTAATTGAGGCAAGCCATCATTATCAAGATGTTAAAAATTCACCGTTTGTAGGAATTTCTTCTAAACAGGCGAGTATAGATTTTTCCGAGGTACAGGATTGGAAAGAAAATAAAGTTGTAAAAAAATTGACAGATGGTGTTAAATTTTTACTTAAAAAGAATAAAGTAGATGTTTTAGAAGGAACAGGCTATTTTATGGATGAAAATAGAATTCGTGTGATGCACGAATTTGGTGGTGACACATACCACTTTGATAATGTCATTATTGCGACAGGTAGTACACCAATCGAGATTCCGGGTTTTAAATTTGGAAAACGTGTATTAGATTCAGCTGGTTTATTGAGTTTAAAGGAGATTCCAAAGAGATTAGTGGTAATAGGTGGCGGGTATATTGGTAGTGAACTAGCTGGAGTATTTGCTAACCTAGGTACAAAAGTAACAATTCTGGAAGGACAAACTTCTATTTTAGGTAACTTCGATAAAAAATTAGTATCCTTTGTGGAGAAATCTTTTGAGAATATGAATGTTTCTATTGAGACAAATGCGCTTGCTAAGCAAGCTGTTACAACAGATGAGAATGTGTCTATAACATATACAGTTGATGGTGAGGACAAAGAAATAATCAGTGACTATGTATTGGTTTCTGTAGGTCGTAAACCGAATACAAGTGAGCTTGGTTTGGAAAGAGTAGGCATCGAAATGGATGAACGTGGACTAATTAAAGTAAACGATCAATGTCAGACAACATTAGACCATGTCTATGCAATAGGTGACATTACCCAAGGGCTTGCTTTAGCACATAAAGCAAGTTATGAGGGAAAAGTTGCTGCTGAAGTTATTAGTGGTAAAGAAGTGGCAGTGGATTATAAGGCAATGCCTGCTGTTTGTTTTACTAATCCAGAACTCGCATCGACAGGATTAACTAAAGCTGATGCTGCTGCACGTGGATATGATGTACAAGTGTCAGAATTTCCGTTTCAAGGAAATGGGCGTGCTCTTTCTATGGGGAAAGCAGAAGGTTTGGTATTACTTATCAGTGATAAAAATACTGGTGAAATATTAGGTGGTCAAATTGCCGGTGTTAATGCAAGTGATTTGATTACGGAAATTACTTTAGCTATTGAAACAAACGCAACCATTGAAGACTTATCTTTAACAGTTCATCCACATCCAACTATTAGTGAAACTATTATGGAGGCTGCTGAAGTTGGATTGGGATTACCGATTCATATATAAAAAATTAATAATAGGAGATCAATCTTATGTCAATTAAAAATACCACACCAAAAGAATTTACGATGAATATTTTAAATGGTGTCGCACTAGGCGTAGTTGTTTCTTTAATTCCAGGCGCATTATTAGGAGAACTTTCTAAAGCACTGGGCTGGTCATTTTCTCTAACCGCAACAGGAATAGCTGCTACTATGATGCCAATTGTAGTAGGTGTTGCTGTCGCAATTAATTTTAAATTTACTCCCATTCAAATTGGTTCTCTTGGAATGGCTTGTGTGGTTGGGTCAGGTGTCGCGCGAGTTAATCCAGACGGTGGCTTTATTTTTCAAGGATCTGGAGATGTTATTAATACAGGTATTACTGCAGCAATAGCAGCTTTATTGATTATTTTATTAGGTGAAAAATTAAAAGCGTTTACTATATTAGTGATTCCCACAATTGTTACAGTTGTTGGCGGAGGATTAGGATTTTTAATCTTACCTTTTATTAAAAAATTAACAATGATGTTAGGAACTTTTATAGCTACTCTAACCGATTTACAACCAGTACCAATGACAATTGCGATAGCCGTAATGTTTGCAATGATGATTGTTTCACCAATTGCTACGGTCGGAATTGCAACAGCAATTTCATTAAGTGGTATCGCATCTGGTGCTGCTAATTTAGGCATTTGTGCAGCTGGTTTTGGTCTTTGTATTGCGGGTTGGAAAGCAAATGCTGTTCCTACGTCATTAGCACATTTTATTGGTTCACCCAAAATGCAGATGGCGAACGTCGTTAAAAAACCAAAAATAATGTTACCTGTTATTTGTAGTGCTGCTATTACAGGATCTCTTGCAGCAATTTTTGATTTACAAGGCACGCCATTTAGTGCAGGATTTGGCTTTAGTGGATTAATTGGACCAATTAATGCGCTAGCATTAAAAGCAGATGGTTGGACAGTTAGTAACATAATAATTACGTTTTTTGCTTTCTTAATTGTGCCAGTTATTTTAGGATTTGTGTTTAATTATTTATTTAATAAGAAATTAGGTATCGCTAGTTCAGACGATTATAAATTAGATTTTAATTAAAGAGAGGAAGAAACAGAATGAGTAAACAAGAGTTTAAATTATTTGATGATATGGTTAAAAAAAGTGAAGAAGCTATTCCATTTATACAAATTTTAGATGAACATGGAAAAATTGTAAATAAAGGCATGAAAAGTTCATTAACAGATAAAGAACTAGTAGATTTAATGAAAACTTTAGTATGGGGCAGAACAACTAATGAGCGACTTATTCTCGCTGGTAGACAAGGTCGTATTGGTAATTTACCTCCGTCTGAAGGCCAAGAAGCATCACAATTAGCCACAATATTTGCAATGAAAAATAATGATTTTGTTTTACCAACTTATCGTGATTTGATTCCATTAGTATATCATGGAATGCCTATGAAAAATGCTATTCTTTGGTATCGTGGCCATATGTCAGCTAACATCTTTCCCGAAAATGTTTATGGCTTACCTGCTCAAACAATTATTGGGTCTCAAATTGTTCAAGCTGCAGGTCTAGGCTATGCTTATCGACGTGATGAGAAAAACCAAGTGTCCTTTACTTATATCGGTGATGGTGGGTCGTCACAGGGTGATTTTTACGAAGGTATTAATTTTGCTGGTGTTTTTAATTCTCAAACTATTTTTATTATCCAAAATAATAAATATGGTATTTCAGTTCCTCGTGAGATGCAAAGTAAAGCTAAAACTTTAGCACAAAAAGCTGCAGCAGCTGGAATACCTGGTATACAAGTTGATGGAATGGATCCGCTAGCTTTATATGAAGCAACAAAAAAAGCTCGTGAGTATACGATGGCTGGTCACGGACCTGTTGTTATTGAAACATTAACCTATCGTTTTGGTGCCCATACATTATCGGATGATCCAACGAGATACCGTTCACAAGAAGAAGTAGATGCGTGGGTTGCTAAAGACTTTTTAAATCGTATGCGTACGTATTTAGGTGAGAAAGGTCTTTGGAATGATGAGCTAGAACAAGAAGTTGTTGAAGCAACAACTAAAGAAGTAAATGAGGCTTTGGACTTAGCTGATCAAGAACCTAAGATGAAGGTATCGCAATTACTGAAAAATGTATACGAAGTACCAACGCCACGTATTCAAAAAGAAATAGAGATGTATGAAGCAAAGGAGGAAATTTAACATGGTAGCTAAAAAGAATATGGTTCAAGCTATTAATGAGGCACTGACACAAGAAATGAAGCGTGATGATAGGGTTATAGTTTTTGGTGAAGATGTCGGCACTAATGGAGGCGTTTTCCGAGTGACGGATGGAATGCGTGATGAATTAGGCGAAGATCGTGTATTTGATACACCTTTGGCTGAATCTGGAATTATGGGAATGGCAATGGGAATGGCCCTTGGTGGTTTTCGACCTGTACCTGAAATTCAATTTTCAGGATTTACAATGGAAGCCATTGATGGATTATTAGGTCAATTATCACGTCATCGCTATCGTATGGCTGGTCGTGAAGGAGTGCCTGTGACAGTTCGATCTACTTTTGGTGGAGGTGTCGGTACGCCTGAGCTCCACTCAGATAATTTAGAGGGATTATTTGCCCAATCACCAGGTTTACGAGTAGTCATTCCAAGTGGTCCTTATGATGCGAAAGGTCTTTTGGTATCTTCTATTCGAAATAATGATCCTGTTTACTTTTTAGAGCATTTAAAATTATATCGGTCAATTACTGAAGAGGTTCCTGAAGAATCATATGTTATTCCATTAGATAAAGCACATGTGATTAAAGAAGGTTCTGATATTACGATTGTAACTTATGGTGCTATGGTTCAAGAGTCTAAAAAGGTGTTAGAGAAATTAGAAAAAGAGGGTATTTCGATAGAGTTAATTGATCTTAGGACAGTAGCTCCATTTGATATTGATACCATTTTAACTTCAGTTAAAAAGACCGGTCGTGTGGTAGTTGTTCAAGAAGCACAACGTTTAACGGGTATAGGCAATCAAATTATGGCTGAAATTGCTGAAGGTGCAATGTATGATTTAGAAGCTTCAATTGGAAGAGTGGCAGCTCCAGACAGTCATTTCCCATTTGGACAAGCGGAATCTATTTGGTTACCTAATGCATCAATTATTGAAGATCAAGTTAGAAAAACATTAGCAGAATAAAAGGAGGATCACCATGGCATATATTTTTAAATTACCAGATGTCGGTGAAGGATTAGTAGAAGCGGACATCATTCAGTGGTTAGTTAAAGAAGGGGATACAGTGAAGGCAGATGATGCATTAGTTGAGATTCAGAACGATAAATCATCAATGGAAATTCCTTCACCTGTATCAGGTATTGTTTCTAAAATATTGGTACCAGAAGGAATTGCTAGAGTAGATGAGGGAATTATTGAAATTGAAACAAATGAAAATGTAAAAGAGGAACCTTCTAAAATAATGACTGAACCTCAAGAAGATTCAGCTATCAATGACTCTACACCTGGTGATTATATCTTTGAATTACCAGATGTGGGTGAAGGACTAGTTGAGGCAGAAATCATTCAATGGTTGGTTAAAGAAGGGGATACAGTGAAGGCGGATGATGCATTAGTTGAAATTCAAAATGACAAATCATCAATGGAAATTCCGTCTCCAGTCTCTGGAGTGGTCACTAAAATATTAGTACCAGAAGGGGTAGCTAAAGTGGATGAGGGAATTATTACGATTCGCACAAGTGATATCGAAACAAGCAAGAACAAGTCTACTAAAGAAGTTCCTGTATCACAATTAGAAAAAAAAGAATCTAAATCTAATCATGCAGTCGGTAAGTCTTCTGTTGGTGTTCGTGCACTACCTTCTGTTCGCCGTTATGCACGACAAAAACAAGTTGACCTTTCTGAAGTTATACCGACAGGACCAAACGGTAAAATTCTAAAAGTTGATGTGGAACATTTCTTAAGTGGGACAAACAAAGCAACAGAGGCTAAATTAATTAACGATAAGCCACAAGTAGCAATAGCGAAAGAAGCTAAACCATCTCTTCCAGTTACAGAGAGTCAAGGAGATTGGGTTGAAAAAATGACACCAACACGTCGTGCGATTGCTAAAGCAATGGTAACGAGTAGAAGTGAAATTCCTCATGTTACTGTTTTTGATAAGTTGCGGACTGAAAAATTGGTGGCACATCGTAATACTTATAAAGAGATTGCAGCAGATGAAAATGTTCGTTTAACATTTTTACCGTATATCGTAAAAGCTATGGTTACTATGCTAAAGGCATATCCATCGTTAAATGCATCAGTTAATATGGAAAAATCAGAAATTATTCATCGTGGAAACATTAATATTGGGATAGCTACGAATACTGATCATGGACTATTTGTTCCGGTTATAAAAAATGCTGATCGAAAAAGTGTATTTGAAATTGCCGAAGAGATTGAACAACTTGCTAAAAAAGCTTTAGATAATAAACTAACAAAAGATGATATGAGTGGATCTTCAGCAACAATTACTAATATTGGTGGTATGCCTGAAGCAGGTGGAGTGTGGTCTACACCAATTATAAATTATCCAGAATCGATGATTATGGGAATTTCACGAATAGCAGATGAAGTAATTGTAAATGATAAGAGGGAAATGGAGATAGCATCTATTATGCGATTATCATTTGCTTTTGATCATCGCTTAGTTGATGGGGTGGAAGCCCAAAATGCTTTGGCAGCATTTAAGTCTGCTCTAGCAGATCCTAATTTAATGTTGCTTAAAAATTAATTTTTTGGAGGTGTGCTAATGGTTATAGAATCATTTGATAGTTTAAAAAAACAATTGTCGCGTACTACACATAATCCTAAACGAGTAGTTGTGGCTAATGCTACGGATGAGCACACATTGTCAGCCATTATGACATTATATAAAAGTAAGACGATAATTCCTATAATTATTGGAGAAAAAGAAGTGATTGTCAGTCAATTGAAGAAGATGAATGAATCTTCTTCAATTGAACAAATAGAAATAATTGATATAAAAGGTGATACGAAAATAGCCGAAAAAGCAGTTTCTGTTATCAGAGATGGCCTAGGGGATATTTTGATGAAAGGACATATTCAAACAAGAGATCTATTAAAGGCTGTAGTTAATAAGGAAACAGGAATTCGTGAAGCCAATGTTCTGTCACATGTAGCAATCAATGAAATACCTTATTATCATAAACTGCTATTTTTAACAGATGGAGGGATGTTGTTAACTCCCGACATAGAGACTAAAAAAGAAATTTTAATGAATGTTTTACTTCTGACTAAAAAATTAGGATATACACATACAAATGTGGCTATTTTAGATGCAAGCGAAACGGTAAATCCAAAGCTGCAAGCTTCAATTGATGCAGCTGAGTTAAAAGACTATTTTTCTAAGATTAATAGTGACGAAGTTACTGTAGAAGGTCCAATTTCATTAGATTTATCTTTAAGTCAAGAAATTGCTGTGGCAAAAAATTATAATAGTTCAGTTGCTGGCAAAGCAGATGTATTATTGGTCCCCGATATTGTGTCGGGTAACCTTTTGGGTAAAAGTATGGTTACTTTTGGACAAGGAAAGATGGCCGGACTTGTTTTAGGTGCGCAGGTACCAATCATTATTACTTCTAGAGGATCTACCACGGAAGAAAAGATTAATTCATTAATGATTGCTTGTGCTATGTAAGGAGGAAATTCTTTGAAAAAAGTATTAGTTATTAACCCAGGTTCTACTTCAACAAAAGTGGCATACTATGAAGATAAACAGGAAATATTAAATAAAAATGTATTCCACGAAACAAGCGAATTATCGAAATTTAAGACAATTGCTGATCAATATGATTACCGGTTGGAATTAATTAAGTTTTTTTTAGAAGAAGAGGGTATTGATTTAACACAATTAGATGCAGCCGTTGGTCGTGGTGGTTCTCTTCCACCTGTAGATGCTGGAGCTTATCTAGTTAATGACGATATGATTGATTGGTTAGTCAACAAGACAAAAGTTCATCATGCGTCTAATTTAGGTGCGCTGTTAGCTAATGGTTTTAAAGAGCAAAGTAAAAAAAATTGTCTTGCGATGATTTATGATCCAATAACAGTCGATCAGTATCATGAATTAGCACGGATATCTGGTTTAAAAGGTGTCAAACGAATTAGTATTGGACATGCATTAAATATGAGAGCTATCGCATTAAAAACTGCAGAGAATATTGGTAAACCATACAGCGAAACCAATTTAATTGTTGCACATTTGGGTAGTGGCTCTACTATTAGTGCACATCACAAGGGACAAATGATTGATTATTCACTTGATGACGAAGGACCTTTTTCGGTTGAACGGACAGGAAGCTTGAGTTTAAAAGAATTTATACCTTTTTGTTATAAGATGACACAGGAAGAAATAATTGCCTGGACAAGAAAAGAAGGTGGAATGATTTCTTATCTAGGTACAAATAGTGGAATTGAAGTAGAAGAACGAATTCTTAAAGGTGATGATGAAGCTCGACTAATCTTTGAAGCAATGGCGTATCAAGTTGCAAAAGGAATTGGTGAATTAGCTACTGTATTAAAGGGTGAAGTTGATCAAATAGTTATTACTGGAGGTCTTGCTTACTCAGAGAGACTTATTAATTGGATTGACGAGCGTGTTAATTTTATTGCACCTGTTTCAAGTATACCAGGTGAATTTGAAATGGAAGCGCTCAGAAATGGTGCATTAAGAGTGTTATCAGGTGATGAAGTAGCAAAAGAATTTAGGTAATCAAGGAATGAGGTTTTTTAAAGGTGCAAGATATTCTTGAATTCAATGATTGTGTCGTTAGTCAGTATGGACATTTTTCTCAAGTAGAGCTTAAAGTGGTTATTTTAGAAAATAATATTGAAACTACCGTCCCTATTTCTTTTTTAAGTGATTACAGTGGTTTATCGCTAAGTATGTTATGGTCTGATGCAGGTATTGTTGACTATAAACAAAGAGGTTTGTTTGATTTGTATTACGCTACGGGTAATAATATGACATTTGATCAAACAAATAAAAGTCTAACAATATTAGATAAAAGTAATAAAGAAGTCATCGTTTATATTTAAAATATCTGGTTTACAAGAACGAAAGATTAATAAATTATAGTTATTATTATTTTTAGTTAAGGAGCGAATTCTTTCGCTCCTTTTTTGTCATTTTATTTATCAAATTAAGCTCAATTTAATATCTTTGTCTCAAAAGATCAAAAACATTATTATGATTTAAGTGTAACACAAATGATTTTTTAGTTATCTAACCTAATTTTACAGTTGGTGTCATAATAATAGCTAACATATTGATGACCTATTAATTTGTATCTATATTTTTAAATTTTTCTATTAAGTATTACCAAAATTTTTATAGATTGTTCATTTTTAATAGTATTTAGTAATAAATTTTCTTCAAAATATTATTTAATTTATTGTAACGTATCAAATTTGATTTAATTTGGTATTATGATAGTAATTGAAAAAGAGTAAGTAATAGAAGTTATTGAAAGTAGGAGAAAATATGAGAAATATAAAACTAACAATCGAATATGACGGTAAGCGCTACTTAGGGTGGCAGCGTCTTAAAGATTCAGATAAAACAATCCAAGGGAAAATAGAAAGTGTGCTGCATCAAATGACCGGCGAAACCATAGAAATCACAGGTTCCGGAAGAACTGATGCTGGTACGCACGCTCGCGGACAAGTCGCTAATTTTAAAACGCAATCTTTACTGTCATCTGCAAAGATACTTAATTTTATGAATCGTTATTTACCACAAGATATTGTGATTAAGCAAGTTGAAGATGTCACTGAGCGGTTTCATGCACGTTTCAACTGTACCGGGAAACAGTACAGTTATTATGTTTGGAACAGTGAAATACCTTCAGCTTTTCAACGATTTTACAGCTTTCAAGAGGAGAAGCCGTTAGATATAGAAAAGATGTCAGCAGCTTGTGAAAAATTAATCGGGACACATGATTTTCAAGGATTTTCAGCTCTTAGAAAATCTAAAAAATCTACCGTGAGAACGATTAAAGATATCACGATTGAACGCGACGGAGACCTAATCCGTTTTAAGTTTGTCGGTGACGGCTTTTTATATAAAATGGTTCGCATTATGATGGGAACACTTCTTGCTATCGGTACTGGTGAATTACCTTTGACAGTAATTGATGAAGTATTAAGCGATAAAGTTCGGCAATCAGCTGGTGAAACAGTTTCTTCTCACGGTTTATTTTTAGATGAAGTTTATTATTAATCAGATGCTGCGTCTAGAAAGAAAAATGTTCTATATTTTTGGTGATTAATAAATACGATATAATAAATAAAATGCATTTTTTAAAAAAAAGGGAGAGAAAGTAATGATTGAAATAAAAGAGCTTAGAAAGGTTTTTGATAGGAAGGTTGCGCTGGATCATTTAAACTTAACGATTCAATCAGGTGAAATATTTGGTTTGCTAGGGCACAATGGAGCTGGGAAATCAACACTTATTAAAATATTAGTTAGTATTTTGAACCCTACTTCAGGAAGTGTAATGATTGAGAATTTGTCTTTAGACACACATCGGCAAGAGTTAAAGAAGCGTATCGGTTATGTTCCAGATTCGCCAGACTTATTTTTACAATTGACAGCATATGAATATTGGTCATTAATGGCAGCGGCGTATAACGTTCCTGAAGATGATTTTTCACAGCGGCTAGATGAATTAATCAATAAATTTTCAATGACAAGCCATCAGACTGAAACAATTGCGAGTTTTTCACATGGGATGCGTCAAAAAACGATGATTATCGGTGCCTTGCTTTCTGAACCTGATATTTGGATATTGGATGAGCCGCTACAAGGTCTAGATCCTCAAGCAGCATTTGATTTAAAAGAAATGATGAAACACCATGCTGAAAAGGGGAATGTTGTTCTTTTTTCCACCCATGTTTTGGATAGTGCGCAACAATTGTGTGATCGTTTGGCAATCTTAAAGCAAGGTGAGCTGATGTATACAGGAACAATGGCAGACTTACTAGCAACACAGCCAAATCAGTCACTGGAAACTATCTATTTATCAATTACTGGACGCCAAAGTATGAATGAAGCGGAGCCGGAGTCAATCTCTAAGGAGGTTGATTAGTATGTTGAATCGTCAATTAAAATCGTTGGTAAAAACTAATTTATTATTTGTGAATCCGCAAGTGACGGAAAAGGCTCGAAGAAAAGGGAAAACCGGTGCAGCTATGATACGATCGATTTTATCACAGTACATCGTGTCAGGCTTGATTTTCATTGTGTTGTATGGGTTGATGATGATATTTGCAGATTTTACAAAGCTTCCAGGTTTATTTACTTACTATATGATGTTATTTACAATATTGGGTTTTTCTCAAGCGATAACGACTATTTTAAATGTTTTTTTTGAGAGTAAAGATTTATCTGCCTATTTACCCTTACCATTTAAACAAGAATCGATATTTCTTGCCAAAATTATTGTTATTAGCCTCACTGTTGTACCGTTTATTTTGCCAATCTTAGTTTTATTTTTAGTGACCTCGATTAAAACCAGCTTAAATCCAGTATTAGCAATTTTCTTAGCAATTATTTCATTTATTGTTTATGTAATTTTATTGTTTGCTGTTTCAAGCATAGTTGTCTTTGGTCTAGCCAAAACACCTATATATAAAAAGCATAAGAAACTAGTTACTACAGGACTACTATTTATTACAATGATCGCGGTAGCTATCAGTTTTATGACTCTGAGTGTATCAGATAGCCCGAATCAAATTGATAAGAAGGTTATTGTGTTTTTTATTCCATGGCACAACGTATTAGCCAATTTTTACAGTACAGACAGTTTGGTATCTATTTTAGGTATAGTTGCTTGTTTGGTACTGCTTTATGTTGTTATTAAAAAAGGAGTTTTACCGAAATTCTATGACCAATTAATTGATATGTCCTCAACTGAGGAGACTATTAAACGCAAGGTTAAAACAAATCAAAAACTATCCACACTTTTATTTTCGTATAATTTTCAGTTGATTAAAAATCCTAATTTATTACTACAAGTATTTTCAAGTTCTCTATTATTTCCGATTATATTTTTGATTGCTATGGGGATAAACGGTTCGTTGAATATGTCAGCTATATCATCAAAGTATACAGTTATTTTCTTTTTGGCCGGTCTTGTTTTTAGTTATCTGATTACAAATCCAATGTCACTCGTTGCTCTCCTCATATCATTGGATAAAGAAAACTATGAATATATTCAAGCGACCCCACTATCAAAGAAATATTATCTTATTAATAAATATACATTCAGTTTACTCTTGCAAGTGGTTCTTATCGTCATTATTACGGGCATAGCTGCAGTAATAATGCACTTAACCTGGCAGTTTTCACTTGCCGTATTATTTGGGGGAATACTCGGAAGCCATATATTTGGTCAGTATTATTTTTGGCGAGACTATCGAATGTTTAATAGTCATTGGACCGAAATTACACAACTTTTTTCAAGAGGTTCGGGTACAATAGGAATGATGCTTATTCAACTAGTTGGTTTTTTAGGTGGTGGTTTACTGATTGGCATTTCATTTTTCTTAATAACTGTCTATCCAAGTATAGTGATGCAGCTATTTATTTTTGGTTGTATCCTTCTTGCAGCTATCACCAGTCAGGTATATTATTCACAAAAATATTGGAGCAAAATGAATTAAACAATGAAGTCTCTTTGTTTTGAATGTTACTTCAAATTACGTTACACTTAATGAAAATATATTATCATTAATGGAGGTCTTTTTATGAAAATAACATATCATGGACATTCTGCTGTAGCTATTGAGACGGATAATCATCACCGTTTGCTAATTGATCCGTTTATTACAGGAAACCCTTTGAGTGATCTAACGGTTGATGATGTAAAAGTAGATTATATTTTGGTCACACATGGTCATGGTGATCATTTGGGTGATACTGTTCAATTAGCAAATAATAATCAAGCGACAGTAATCGCAATACCGGAGATTAATCATTTTGTGAATAAGTTCGGGGTTAAAAAGATACATTCATTGAATATCGGCGGCAGTTATGATTTTCCTTTTGGACGAGTTAAAATGGTGTTTGCTCAGCATAGTTCTGGCTATGAATCAGGAGATACAATGGTCTATATGGGAGACCCGGCCGGATTTATCCTTGAGATAGATGGTAAAGTAATCTATCATGCGGGTGACACAGCATATTTTAGTGATTTAACTTTACTTCGTGAAGATTTTGATATAGATTTAGCATTTTTACCAATTGGTGATAATTTTACAATGGGACCTGTTGACGCTGTAAAAGCTAGTACAGCAGTCAGCGCATCGACAGTTGTACCAATTCATTACAATACGTTTCCTGTAATTAAACAAGATCCTGAAGAGTTTGTCAGACTTTTGCCCGTAGGGATTGGTCAAGCATTAGCAGTAGGAGAATCAATTAATTATTAATTAATAAAAATCTCGTGTTTGAGGACACGAGTTTTCTTATGGTTTTTTTGTTATTTGTGGTAAAGTAAAGGACGACGTAATTATAGGGATAACACGCATTAACTGCTAAGAGGAGAAAGTAATGAAAAAAAAAGTGTATTCACAGAAGAAAAAAAAAGGATTTGAAAAATACCCACGAACGAATGAAACTAATAATAAATTTCGACCAATCGAATTTCATGTGACCGAGTCTGGTGAATTACTAGATTTTTTAAGAACCAACTTAAAGGGACACAGTCGAAATTCTATAAAATCTATTTTGACACGTGGTCAAGTAACAGTTAACGGTAAATCAACGACTAAGCATAATTTTCCATTGGAAGAAGGTCAAGTGGTTTCTGTTCAAACAAATCATAATGCGATGAAAGAGCACTCTTTAAGCGGTCTTCATATTTTATATGAAGACAATGATTTGATAGTTATTGAAAAAGATGCGGGTATTTTATCTGTTGCAACTAATGACGGGTTTGAACCTACGGCAATTTGGCAGTTGAATCAGTACGTTAAACAGGATAATTCAAATAATCGAGTATTTATTGTTCATCGACTGGATCGTGATACATCAGGTGTCATGTTATTTGCTAAAAGTGAAAAAGTTAAGAGGTTGCTTCAAGATAACTGGAAAGATGCTGTAATGGAACGAATGTATACAGCATTAGTTGAAGGGGATGTAAAAAAAGAAAAAGGGACAATAAAGTCATGGTTGACTGAGAGTAAGACGTTTAAGGTACATTCGGGTCCAGAACGACCTGAAGCAAAATTTGCAGTCACTCATTATAAAAAGATAAGATCGAATGATTCATATAGTTTGTTAGAGGTTAACCTTGAAACAGGTCGAAAAAATCAGATAAGGGTACATATGGAAGACATCGGTCATCCAATAGCTGGAGATAAAAAATATGGAGCATCAAGTAATCCGATAAAACGCTTAGGTCTTCATGCGACTACTATCAGCTTTACGCATCCTATATCCAAAAAACAAATGATATTTCGATCAAAAGTACCAAAATCTTTTTTAAAAATGTCTAAATAAAAAAAGCTATCGATATTTTCGATAGCTTTTTTATGTTGTCTTACCTTGAACTAGTTTGACTGGTAAAACGTAATTTTGTTCAAGTAATCTATTTGGCGAATCAATTCGCTGTAGTAAGATGTCTACAATTAAATTTGAAAAGTCCGTCATGGGTTGAGCCATTGTAGTTAATTGCGGAAAATAATTTTGAATAAATTTAGTTCCGTCATATCCTATAATTCGAAGGTCATTAGGAACAGAAATATTTAACTCTTGACAAAGATTAAAGACAAGAATAGCTGTTAAATCATCTGTACAAAAAACACCGTCAAACGTGTAGTTTTCCAAAATCCGTTTGATCTCTAAATTTTTTAAAGCAGTTGATTGAGCCATTGACTGCAAGTGAAATATATTTGCTTTCAGATTATGTTCTTTCAAAAACGACAAGTATCCGTTCAACCGGTCGTTAGTGGGAGAGTTTGAATCATGTGATCCTGTAAATATAGCTAATTTTTGAGAACCCCGCAAGTATAAGTTTTCAGTTGCTAAGTATCCGCCTTGAAAATTATCGCTTCCGATAATAGGAATCTTCTTCGCTAAAAAACGGTCAAAGGAAACGATAGGTAAAGACATATTTTCATATTCTTCAATGCCTAAGTTATGGGCACCCGCGATGATGCCATCCACTTGATTAGCAACTAGCATATTAATATAATTTCGTTCTTTTTCGATATTGTTTGCACTGTCGCATAAGATAGATTTATAACCGCGTTCAAATAGTTGGGCTTCAATTTTTTCGACTAATTCACCAAAAAAAGGATTAGCCACTGTTGGAAAAATTAAACCAATAAGTTGCGACTTTTTACCTTGTAGTGAGCGCGCCAGAGAATTGGGCTGATAATTCAGTTCTTCCATTGCTTGATGAACTTTTTCGATTGTTTTTTGACTAAGTGATCCGTAGTTATTGATGACACGAGAGACAGTTGTGGGTGATACACCTGCTTTTTTTGCTACGTCTGTTAATTTTATTGCCATTTGTATTATTCCTATTCTATTGAATTTAGCTTCCATAATTTTCCGGTGAATTGCTTTTGATTTCCTTGTAAAAAGATATTTGTCTGATTTGATCCTGGAAAAACACGAGAAGAGACTACCTTCTTACCGTGATTGATAAATACTTCAACAGTTGATTCATCAACGAATATTTGAAGGGACAGCTGTCCTTTATCAATGGTAACCATTCTTTCAGTTCCATATTCAGTTGCAAAACTTTCGCCGGCAAGTTTTCGATTTACTGTCATTTTACCATTTTTTGTATCAAAGGCGATATCGATTTTTTTTGAAAGGTTCTCATTAGCAAATAAAGAAAGAGTTCCTATTGCACCTTCTTCAAAATTTAATTCTAGTTCATAGCAATTTTTATCAACTTGATATAGTTTAGTTGCCGAAGAATCTAATTCTCCAGATGAGGGATGACAAGTTTCTCGTAATTCTTTCATTTCAGCAACAGGTCTTTGAATTAATTTATCATCTTCAATTATTAATTCTTTAACAATTGTCAGGCAATGTGCCCATCCAAATTTATCAGTGGGATATGTTATTTCTGGCAGACCAAACCAGCCAATCGATAGTACGCGACCGTCGGGGGCATTAAACGCTTGTGTCGCATAAACGTCAAAACCTTCATCTAAGTTAACAGGAGCAGACACATTGATAAGCTTATTTTTCCTAATATCAAAGTCTTCAGCTAGGACGTAAGAGTTTGGATAAATATTATCGTAAGAGCATATATTTCTGTCCAATCCTTGAGGACAAAATAGCAGAACTGGTTTCTCATCAATAAAAACGAGGTTTGGGCATTCAATCATGAAACCTAAAGGAAGATCACTAAATATTAATTCTCCTAAGCATTCCCAATTTTTCAAGTCAGTGCTTTTATATGTTAAGACTTTACCTTGTAATTGATTATTTTGTGCACCAATGACAATATAATAAGCGTCTTTGCACTGTATCAGTTGAGGGTCTCTAAACTCGGAAGTATAACCGTTTGGGGCTTCAGTAATAAGCGGCTGTCTAATCTTAGTAATTTGGCCGTCATTATTCATTAGTGCGCCCAGCTGATACGATTCTCGTTCCCACTCTTTATTTCTCACATTACCAGTATAGGCTATAAATAAATTTTGATCGACGAGAATGGCAGAACCTGAATAAACACCGTGACTGTCATAATTTGAATCAGGAAGCAAGTGCTCGTTTTCATCAATCCAATGAACTAAGTCAGTCGAAGTTAAATGGTGCCATGATTTAATTCCGTGAACAGGTCCATAAGGATAGCTTTGATAAAATAAATGCCAACGATTATTAAAGAAAGAGAATCCGTTGGGATCATTCAATAGACCAGTCAATGGCTGAATGTGGTAGGACAAACGCCATTCTGAATTTGAAACAGATTGTTTTAAAAAATAATAGTAATCCTTAGACCATTCGTCGTATTTTTTATAGCGTAAGTCGGTTGTCCAATGCGTAACAAGTCTCATCAGTATTTCCTCTTTTCATGAAGTATTTGTTTTAATAATAGCGCTTAACTATTTTTATGTCAAACGTATAACAATCAGAAAAAAGCTTTTTCATTTGTATTGTAAGTGGTTGATAAAAAAATATACAAAAATATTTGATAAACGTTTGACATTTTGAAAAAAAGATTTATTATAGAGATATAAAACGATTTCATGGAGGGGTTAAAATGAATCATAAAAAAGTGGCTGAACAAGTGTATCAGGCAATAGGAAAGGATAATATACAGGCAGCAGCGCATTGTGCTACTCGTTTGCGGCTTGTATTGAAAGATCCAAAAAAAGTAGATCATGCAGCACTTGATAATATAGACGATGTTAAGGGGACCTTTGAAGCAAATGGTCAATTTCAAATTATTATCGGTCCTGGTGATGTTGATTATGTTTATAAAGAATTGACAAAAATGGCACATATAAAAGAAGCGTCAACAGAAGATATTAAAGAAGCAGCTAGAAACAATGGAAAAACAAATCCTGTTATGTCAGTTGTTAAAGTATTATCAGATATATTTGTACCGATAATACCAGCGTTAGTTGCTGGCGGTCTGTTGATGGCAATAAACAATGTCTTAACATCTCAAAACTTATTTGGACCTCAATCAGTTGTTGAGATGTTTCCTGCGTTCAAAGATTTAACAAGTATTATTAATTTACTTGCTTCTGCGCCGTTTGCATTTTTACCTATTTTAGTAGGTTTCTCAGCGACAAAACGATTTGGCGGGAATCCATATTTAGGTGCTGCAATAGGTATGGCGATGGTTATGCCCGATTTAGTAAATGGATATGGTGTGGCAAATGCAATGGCAGACGGTTCAATGCCGTTTTGGAATATTTTTGGTTTAAATGTTGCACAAGCAGGGTATCAAGGATCAGTTTTACCAATCGTCGCAGTTGCTTGGATTCTAGCGAATTTAGAGAAGTTCTTCCATAAACGGATTTCAAAAGCATTTGATTTTACATTTACTCCCATGCTGGCCTTGATTATTACAGGATTTTTAACATTTATTTTAGTAGGTCCGGCAATGCGTGCCGTTTCAGATGGTCTGACCAGCGGTTTAGTTTGGTTATATGATACAACTGGTGCAATAGGCCTGGGTATCTTTGGTTTATTTTATTCACCGATTGTTATTACAGGTCTTCACCAGACATTCCCTGCTATTGAAACAACGCTGTTAGCAGATATCGCAAAAACGGGCGGTTCGTTTATTTTTCCAGTAGCATCTATGGCAAATATTGCACAGGGTGCCGCATGTCTAGCAGTTTTCTTTATGACAAAAAATGAGAAACAAAAGAGCTTATCAGCTTCAGCAAGTTTATCGGCATTACTTGGTATTACAGAACCAGCTATTTTCGGTGTAAACTTAAAATTAAAGTTCCCATTCTTTTGCGCAATGATTGCCTCAGCAATTGCAAGTGCAGTTATTGGTTTATTTAAAGTTTTAGCTGTTGCTATGGGGCCTGCGGGTGTTATTGGATTTATTTCTATTTCACCAAAATCAATTCCCGTCTTTATTTTCTCTGGGTTGTTAAGTTTAGTTTTAAGTTTTATTTTTACTGTAGCCTATGCAAAAAAGAAGAATGTCTTTGCTATTGAGGGTGACACGTTAGAGACGGTAGAAATTAAGAGCAATGATGGTATTGTTTCACCAGTTGTCGGTGAATCGACTGAGACAATAGATGTTCCGATAACTGGTCAAATTATCTCATTATCTGATGTTAATGATCCGGTTTTTTCAACAGGAATGATGGGTGACGGTATCGGTATTACACCTGAAAGTGATGATTTATACGCACCGATATCAGGTGAACTGACTGTTTATTATGAAACAAAACACGCTTTTGGTCTGAAATCAAACACAGGTATTGAAGTGCTGATACATGTAGGAATAGATACTGTAGAATTAAATGGTCAGTATTTTGATGGCAGTGTTATTCAAGGACAAATGATTGAAAAGGGTGACAAATTAGGGAGTTTTGATCGTAAAAAGATTGCAGCTGCTGGATTTGACACAACTGTCATAATGGTAGTAACTAATTCAGCAAGTTATGATGAGATTCGTTTGGTACAAAAATCTGAAGTTAAAGCTGGAGATACAGCGATAATTATAGGTGGAAGTGATGACAATGGAACAATCTGATTGGTGGAAAACCGCAGTCATTTATCAAATTTATCCAAGAAGTTTTCAAGATTCTAATGGGGATGGTATCGGTGATTTACAAGGAATTATCCAGCGGTTAGATTATCTAGCGTATTTAGGTGTTGATGCTATCTGGTTGAGTCCAGTTTACAAATCACCGAATGATGATAATGGATATGATATTAGTGATTATGAGGCAATCTCACCTGAATACGGTAAAATGACAGATATGGAGCAATTAATTGCTGAAGCAAAAAAACGGCATATAAGAATTATAATGGATTTAGTTGTAAATCATACATCGGACGAACATATGTGGTTTAAAGAAGCAAAGACAGATGCTTTAAGTCCGTATCATGATTTTTATGTTTGGCGTAAAGGACAAGGAGCCTTGCCGCCAAATGAATTGCAGTCTAATTTTGGTGGATCTGCGTGGACTTATGTATCAGAGATCGATGAGTATTATTTACATCTCCATTCCAAAAAACAACCAGATTTGAACTGGGAAAATCCTGAGTTAAGACAAGAAATATGGAGAATGATGCGTTTTTGGTTAGATAAAGGAATTGGCGGTTTTCGTTTAGATGTGATTGATCTAATCGGAAAGGAACCAGATAGATTAATCACTAAAAATGGACCAAAGCTGCATGATTACATTCAAGACATGAATAAAGAAACCTTTGGCAATTATGATGTTGTGACTGTTGGTGAGACATGGGGCGCAACGCCTGATACAGCTAAATTATACTCGAGTAGGGATAGACATGAATTATCAATGGTTTTTCAGTTTGAGCATATTAATTTAGATAAACAACCTAATAAAAGAAAATGGGATTTGAAGGAATTGGACCCGCAAGAATTACATGGGGTTCTGTCTAAGTGGCAAATCGAATTAAATTCTTATGGTTGGAATTCATTATTTTGGAATAATCATGACTTACCGAGGATTATTTCGAGGTGGGGAAATGATAAAGAATATCGGGTGCTGAGTGGTAAGATGCTAGCTATTTATTTGTATTTTATGAAAGGCACGCCTTATATTTATCAAGGTGAGGAAATTGGTATGATTAATTTTCCAGTTTCTTCTATTAATGAAGTAGATGATATCGAAAGTCGACGAATGTACGAAGAGAGAAAAGAACTGGGATACTCAGAAGAGGATATGTTGAAATCAATTAATGCCAAAGGACGAGACAACGCACGTCATCCAGTCCCTTGGGATACAAGTGATGAAGGCGGATTTACGACAGGTAAACCTTGGCTGCCAGTAGCAGTCTCTGAGGAAGTTAATGTTAGTACGGCTTTGGCAGATAAAGGATCACTATTTTATACCTATCAGCAATTAATAAGACTACGTAAAAACTACCAGGTTATTATTACTGGTGATTATCAGATTGTTGAAACAAATAATTCCAATGTCCTTGCTTATAAAAGAACGTCATCCGAGGAAGAAATATGGGTTGTAGTCAATTTTTCTAATGAAATCCAAAAATATAATTTAGAGCTACCGGAAAAGATGATAAATAATAAAGTGTTGATTCAAAATTATGAGAGACCTGTTTCATTTAGCCGATTGAAACCTTATGAGAGTTATGTACTATATAAGAAGAAAACTAAATAGAAGAGACAGCAGATATTAGTTTTTAATATCTGCTGCTTCTTTTTTTATAAGAAAGTTTATTAAAATATCCAGATAGTTGAAAATTTTATAATTCAAAAAGATGTCTATTCTGAAATAAGAGTAATGCATGTAATAAAAAAATTAATCTCAATAATCTCTTGAATAACAAAAAAATATATATTATTAAACAAAAACACGCAATATAGAACATTATATCATTGTAAATGAACGTTAAAAGAAACGTATCCGTTTATGGGTCAATTATGACAAAAATTAAATTTGTAACTTAAATCAAATGAATATGACAAAAAACGAGGTAGATTGTCATGGAATATCATTTTTTCTTTACCTATGAAATATTATTAGGTGGTAAAGTTATGACAGTCGATTGAGACAATAATAAATGAAAAACTAAAACTTACATAGAACAAAGGAGATTTTTACTAATATGAAATCACTAAAAACATTATTCTTAGGATCAACAGTTGCAGCAGGTGTATTATTAAGTACTCAAGCATTTGCAGATTCAACATATACAGTTCAATCAGGTGATACATTATCATCAATTTCTACTAAATACTTTGGCAATAATGATTCTGTTGCTAAGATTGCAAAAGATAATAAGATTGACAATGTTCATATGATTCATGTCGGTCAAACATTAACTATAAAAACGGATGGACAAGCTGAAGAAAAAACAGCTGTACCAGCAGTACAACAACAAACAGAAGCAGCACCAGTTCAGCAAGAAGTTCAACCAGTAAAAAATGAAAGTACATCAAATAGTTCGGGACAAAGTTCAAGTGCTAAAGAGTTTATTGCACAGAAAGAATCTGGTGGCGACTACAATGCATCAAACGGTCATCATGTCGGTCGTTACCAATTAGATCCAAGCTACCTAAATGGCGACTACTCACCAGCTAATCAAGAACGAGTAGCAGATCAATATGTAAACGAACGTTATGGTTCATGGGAAAATGCACAATCTTTCTGGATGAATAACGGTTGGTATTAATAGGATAGTAAGCAAATAAAAAGTCTGTCAGTTGAATACTGACAGACTTTTTTGATATGGTAATGGAGATAGTCATATATTTCATAAGTTAAATTCTAAGGAGAACAGTTCATGATTGAAGTTGGGTTGATCTATTTTCTAGTCATTATCATTGCGAATACAATTGGAGCAATTTCGGGTATGGGCGGCGGGGTAATAATTAAGCCTATTTTAGATAGTCTGCATATTCATTCGGTTGCTGCTATAACTTTTTATTCTAGCATAGCAGTATTGATGATGTCTGTTATTTCGACGATAAAACAGATTCGACAGGGCAAACAGATTAATTGGCCGTTTGTGATACAAATATCCCTAGGTTCCGTCACAGGTGGGATCATAGGAAATTATGCTTTTGAATTTTTTTTAAATCGCTTCCCTGATGAACGTGTCGTTTTGATTATTCAGATTACTTTAACAGTCTTAACGCTGTTGTTTGCACTTCTTTATAATAAATTTCAATGGACTGCGCTTCACCTAAAATCGACTTCCAGTAAGGTTCTGACGGGATTTACTCTGGGATTTTTGGCTAGTTTTCTTGGTATTGGCGGAGGTCCTATTAATGTCGCTTTATTAATGCTCTGCTTCAGTATTCCAATTAAAATGGCGACAGTTTATTCAATAATTACGATATTTTTTTCACAACTATCAAAATTAGCAATAATATTGATAACAATCGATTTAGCAAGATATGATTTAAATATGTTGTATTTTGTTGTCCCTGCTGGTGCTCTAGGTGGGATAATAGGTGCTTCAATTAGTCAAAAAATAACCAGTCAAACTGTCAATCATATTTATCGTTGGGTAGTAGTTGTAGTTATTTTATTGAATGTTTATAATGCCATAAAATTATTAAATTAAAGACTTACTAATCTTTTAATATGATCCCCAATGCACTATAAATTGAATTCATATAAAAGGCAATCCTCTAAAAGTCACATTTTTAAGGAGTGGATAAATCCACTCCTTTTTTGAAATATTGAATAGAACTTTCTCAGTTTAATTTCTTTTTCATATATTTATTGTTGTTGTAGGAATTACCTTGTTTCTCAGATTAAGTTAAATAAACGATTTTTTAGGTGAGTTATTTCTCTTAAATAAACAGGTTGAGTATAAAAGATTTATCTGCTTTATTTATGATTTTGCATCTTTCATAGTCATTAAAAATAGATAGGATACTATCTAAAACATTGTAAAACAATTAATTTTAATATTACATAGACTTGAGCTACAAAAAAATAAAATGATTTAATAATTTCTGCACGAATATGTTTAAATAACTAACTTAAATATATCGCTAAAAGAATTCAATCAAAATATAATTATTCTTTAGACTTGTTCTATTTAAATGGTTTAGATTTGTTATCTTGAGTTGTGTTCTTTTTTCTTTTTCTTCTAATTTTAATTTTTCGTTTTGTTTCATTTCGTGGTGGAAAATTTTTAAAAATATCACTATTATGTTGAATAATTTTTTCATAGTCATTAATTAGTGCTGTTAACTGTTGTTCTAATTCTTCATTTTTAGTTATAAATTCATTGTATTTTAATTCCACATAATTTAATCCGTCATCTTTTTTTTCAATCATTACAGATAAACCCCTCATTTTATTATAGACGCTACACTTTTATTATGACAAATAAAATCTTTATTTTAGTAACTCAATTTTAAATTAAATACTTCTATCATTATATATACTGTTACTTCTATTAAAACACAAAAATTTAATATAAGTAAGTTGTTTTTGATTAATAAACGCTTAGTTTATAATTATATAATATTGATATTTTTTTTATGTATATTATTTTTGTTTAAATGTCAATAAAAACACTAAGTAAGATGTGATTTGTGGTTACTTAATTTAATTTATGATATATTGATTATAATTAAGGTTATTGTTTTTATGTTTTTGTCTTTTAATCGGACGTATTATATAAGAATACCTTTGTTATACTTTTATAATAAAGAGTAGTGCTATAAAGTGTAAGGTCTATTTTAATTTTTAACAGCTTATTTGCAAGTGCTGTGTTATAGCTGGTATTTATAAATAATCAAAAGGGGAGTTAAAAAATGAAACCAAAAAAGTCTATTTTTATGTTAATTGTCTTATTGTTCGGTATTTTTGCTCAATTAGTCACAGCTGTTGGTGTTATGACTGTCTACGCTGATGAAGCTAATTCTGTAGTTAGCACGCAATCATCAGATCCAGAGATAACCAAAAATAAACAGGAGACGCTGCAAGCAGGCAGTGATCCAGTATTAAATTCACAGGAGTTGTCTGAAGACTCGGCACAAAAGGTTGATGAACCAAATACAGCTGAAGCAGAGCCTGTTGTAGAGAATCAGGATGATGATTCAAAAAAAACACACTCGTCAGAAGAACTTGAAAAAACAGATAAAATTGAAAAAGATAAAGACATACGTGAAACCGGTGGACGCAATATTCTAACGATGCCTGAAGCGGAGTATTTATATGATGATGTTGCAGGTAATAAAACAATATTTACCGATGTTACTATGACACTAAATGGAAAACCTATCACAGAAGATGCCCCATTACATGTCGGTGATCATTTTCAAATTATGTATAAATTCGATTTGCCAGATGAATTAAGTAAAAAAATGTTGGATGGTGATTACTACGATTTTGAATTACCAACATCAAAATTTATCAAATTAACTGACGCACAATCAGGTAAATTATCTGATCCGGACCATCCAGGTGTATATTTTGGAACATACGATGCTCAAACAGATGGTCATGTCCGGATGATTTTTAATGAAAATGTTCCTAAATATGATGGCATTGATGGAAGTTTGATGTTTACGCTGGAATTAAATTCTGAAACAATTGAAGTACCAGGTGAAGTACCAATTGAAATCCCTGGGGTGGAATCTAAAGATAGTGAAGTTATTTATGTCCAAGGAGCATTTGAACAGAATTTGTCAAAAAAATTTGTTAGCTATGATTATAAAAAACAAGTGGCTAAATGGAAAATTATTATTAACCCAAATTATGAAAAATTAGATAATATTACTTTAAATGATAGGACAACAGCGAGTATACCAAATATAGGGAATGCATTAAAAGACAGTATATCTATTGATAAACTAGTGAAAGCGAAAGTTGATATAAAGGGTAACATAACTGAAGGTGAAGAAATATCAATAAATGAGAAGTTTGATGAGCAAGGTAATTTTACTTTCCCATTAGATCATATTGAAGATCCTTACGTAATGGACATAACGACACCGTTAGTTTTTATTCCTAGAGAGACATCTATTACTAACTGGGTAACATTGGGTGCGACTAATTTATCAAAGGATATAGCAGTTAGTGCACAGTTCAATATAACAAAATCTAATATTGAAATGTTTCGTAAAAAGTCGACGAATGTTGATAAAGATAAGGGTATCGTTGACTGGGAGATAACGTATAATCCTTTAAGCATCGAGATACCTCAAGAGCATGCCTATTTCTCAGATACAGTGACCAACGGGGAGCTTATTGAGGAGTCTATGACTGTTGATCCAAATTTAAAACATATAGTAACTAAGACGACAACAGGTTTTGATTTCAAGTTTTTACAAGATGTCAAAGAGCCAGTTACGATAAAGTATCAGACAATCATTAAAGATTGGAGTAATTATTATACAAGTAACGTTATTGAATCTCAGGGGCAAAAAACACCAATTATAAGTGAACAAGTATCGGATGGATATAACCCACATGGTAAAAATAGTACCATCCTTAAAGAATACCCCACTTTATCTGATAGTAATACTCGATTGAATTGGAGGATTTATATTAATAGGGAACATGTTGCTGTTGATAAATGGACTGTTACTGATAATGTCGATAATGCACCCATTGATAAAGATTCAATACGTATAACAGATATGAATCTTAATAGAGATTTGACCTATGATCAATATAAAATTACTTGGCATGATATGCCGGGACGACCGAATAAAAGTAATGGTTTTACTATTGATTATAATAAACCAACTGACCATCAATATCGTATTTATTATAAAACGGAGTTTGAAAAAGCAACTCAAAAAAATGCCGCAGTGTATCGCTATACTGTAGGTGAAGAAGAAAAAGAATCAAAAGACTCTAAAACATATATATATAATTCGGTTTCAAGGCCTATGAGATTGGCAAAAAGTGGTGAATACCTTCCTGCTATTGACCAAATTAAGTGGTCGATACAAGTAAATACGGAAAGAAAAGCAATGAACGCCGATAGTTTATTAACTGATGTTATTCCAAGTGACCAAGAATTAATAGAAGACTCACTCTTTGTTGGTCAAGAAAATTATTGGTATGGTCCTCCGGAAGCAACAAATAATGCAAAGGTTTCCTATGATAAAAATAACAATCAATTGGAAGCGTCATTCCAAGAAGGAAATCCTCATATGTTTACAGTCATTTTTAATACACGGTTGAAGAACCCAATGGATATTATCGGAAAAACTATTACGAATACGGCTGTCTATCAAGATGCTGGAACACCAATCACAAATGTTAAAGGTACTGTAAGTAAAAATACGGGAAATCAACTATTGGCTAACAAAAAAGGTAAAGTCAACGCACAAGATTCAACGTTGATTGATTGGAATGTTGTGATTAATCCGAATAAATTTCATTTGAAAAATGTTGAGATTGTTGATGATCACTGGCAAAATCAAATTGTCAATCCGGCAACTATTCGTTTAACTTATGCAAGCGGACCATTGACCGGTCAACCTTTGATTGAAAATGTGGACTATAAATTAACATATACTGAACGAGATTTTCATATTGTCATATTAGACGATGTAACAGAAATTCTTAACTTAGATTATCAAGGTCAAGTATTTTTCCCGTCAGGTTCAATACCAGGACAGACTGCATCAATTAAAAACCGGGTAACTGTTAAAGGGAGTAACTTCGTGGTGTCCGATCGGCCGGTTGAAGTTCAAGTGATTGTGACAGTTCCAAATAGCTCAGGTGTCATACAAGGGAAAACAGTCGATCTAAATGTTAGAAAAGTTGATGAAGAAAATGAAAACCAAGGTTTACAAGGGGCTGGGTTTACTTTATATCGTGGTACGCAAAAAAATTCACAAAAAATAGTGGAAAATGCAGTTTCAAATGATTCAGGTAATGTTTTGTTTAGTAAATTAACTAAAGGAGAATATCTATTAGTTGAAACTAAAGCACCTGATGGATATAGCATTGATAAGGATTGGGCAGATGGTCAGGTTATCAAAGTTGATACGAGTTCTAATAATACGGTGATACAGCAAATTGTCAAAGATCCTAAGAAACGTGAAATGATCGACCTTAAAGTAAATAAAAAGTGGGAAAATGATTTTAATAATGCCCAAAAAACTCGTCCCGAAAACATTATTGTTGAGGTTTATCAAAATAATAGAGAGATACCTTATGATGTAGCGACTATTACACCAGATGATGCCGGTGACTGGAGCCATACATTTAAAAGTTTGCCAAAAACAGATAATCAAGGCAACGACTATCAGTATTCAATTAAGGAGCAAAATGTACCCGGTTATGATAGTAAAGTTGATGGTTTGACTATCACAAATACATATCGCAATGATGAAAAAACCAGCGTTTCTGGTGAAAAAATCTGGATCGATTTTGATAACAAACACAATACACGTCCTGATTCTATTCATATTCAATTGCAAAAAAATGTTGGTACTAAAGAAGAGCCTAATTGGGAAGACGTTGAGGGCGCTAAAAAAGAAATCAAGAAAGACGACAATCAATCTTATACATTTGACGGATTAGCTAAGTTCGACAGTAATGGCCAAGTGATTGATTATCGAGTTATTGAAACGAATAATTCAGATATTTACACATCAACCTCAGTTGGCAATGATATTATGAATGTTTTAAATAATGATAAAGTTAAAGTTCAAGGCAAGAAAACTTGGAAGGGTGATAACGACGCAAACAATTTCCGTCCAAAAGAGATAAAAGTTAATTTGCTCCAGGATGGGAAAGAAATTCAGGATAAGATTGTATCAGCTAATGATAATTGGAAATATGAATTCACGGACTTAGACAAGTATGATATGTCTACCGGTAATGAACATCACTATACAGTTAATGAAGAAATTGTTCCAAATTATGATGTAAGTTATCCAAGTGTGGCGACAAACAAAAATATCATTACGGCCGATATTACTAATACGCTAAACCCAACTGAAAAAACACAAGTTGAAGGTGAAAAACACTGGGTGGACAATAACAATAAACACAATAAGCGTCCATCCGAAATCATTGTCAACTTATTAAGAAATAATCAGCCATATGCGTCAATTAAGACAAATCAAGAAAAAAATTGGAAATATACTTTTACCGACCTAGATAAGTTTGATAAAAATGGTAAAGAATATAGTTATACAGTTAATGAAGAAAAAGTAAATGGTTATGAAACGAACGTTTTCGGCTATGACATAACCAATATATTGAGACAAGAAAATGTATCTGTAGCTGGGAAAAAAGTTTGGGATGATTATAATGATAAATTTGAGACACGTCCAGAATCAATTTTTGTCAGATTATACAAAAATAACCAGTTTTATCAGAGAAAGGAAGTTAAACCGGATGGACAGGGAAATTGGGAGTTCAGATTTGATAATCTGCCCAAATATAGTGAAACTTATGAACTAAACGTATACACCGTTGATGAAGAAACGGTACCAAACGGGTATAAATCTGAAGTTGGTGAAAATAATGTCATTACCAATACTTTTAGAAATGAAGAAAAAACACAAGTGTCAGGTGAAAAAATCTGGGATGATTATAATAATAAATTTAATACACGGCCACAGGAAATCATTGTCAATTTATTAAGAAACAATCAACCGTTTCAAGCAGTTAAAACAAATAAAGAAAAGAATTGGGAGTATAAATTTACTGATTTAGATAAATATGATGCTGCGGGAAATGAATATCAGTATACGGTAGAAGAAGAAACTGTTGATGGCTATAAAACGAAAATTAACGGCAACAATATTTTTAATCAGTATAGAAACACAGACAAAACTGACTTTAAGGTACAAAAAGTATGGGACGATCGAGATGATCAAGCAAACATCCGTCCAAAATCAATTGATATTCAGTTATTACAAAACGGTAGAAACAAAGATAAGGTAGAATTATCTGAAAGTAATAAATGGCAGTATCAATTTAAAAATTTGGAGAAATATGATGAAAACGGAGAAGAGTATATCTATACAGCAGTTGAAGAAGGTATACCGACTTACATCACAAAATACGACTACAAAGATAAAACTGATTTAACGATAACTAACACATATCATGATGCCTCAACAACAAATATCAGTGGAATCAAAGTTTGGGATGATTATAATGGTCAAATTCCTAATCATCCACGTCCTAAGTCAATTGAGGTAGAATTACTTCAAGATGGCAAGGTATTTACTGGTGATAAGAACCAATGGCCTGCTCAAAAAGTCACTGCAGATGATAATTGGCAATATGAATTTACTAGCCTGCCTAAACATAATAATCAAGCCGGAAAAGACTACGTATACTCTGTTCGTGAAGTGGCTGGTCAATCTGACTTAAAAGATTACACAGTGACATACGAAAATACAAATATTATTAACACGTATCGAAATACGGAAAAAGTAAAAGTTGAGGGTAAAAAAGAATGGGACGATAAAAACGACATATTAAAACGACGTCCAGATTCTGTCAAAATTTTACTTTTAGATGATGGCAAAGAAGTAGCTTCAACCGAAGCACTAAAATCTACAGACTATGCATTCGAATTCACTGATTTACCTAAATATGATGGCGAAGGTAGTCTAATTAACTATGATATTCGTGAGGATTCAGTGAACGGCTATGATACCACCATTGATAAATTAACAAAGATAGATGATAACACGTATGTGGCTAAAATAGTGAATAAGTTGTCACCAGAAGTTATTAATGGAGAAAAAACTGAATTATCAGGTGAGAAAAAATGGGATGACTATAATGAAAAAATAAAAGACCGTCCTCAATTTATTACTGTCGAATTATTTCAAAATAATGCGACGATACCATTTAGAACGCAAGTAGTGAAACCTGATAAACCTGGTTCATCAGGAAAATGGTTTTACACATTTACCGATTTGCCAAAATACGATACCAATTTTAATGAGTATCATTATACGGTGCGTGAGACTATGCCGCCTGAATACAATTCTGTGTATCAATCAGAAGTAGTCGGCAATGATATTATTAATCACTATAAGAATGAGGAAAAAGTACTGTTTTCAGGGGAAAAAGCTTGGGATGATTATAATGATAAATTTGAAACACGTCCAAAAGAAGGCGTCACTTTCGTTCTGAAACAAAATGGAAAAGAAATTGATAAAACAGTTGCACAATCGAATAAGGATGTATCTGTAAGTTGGTCATTCAAATTTGATGGTGACTATCCGAAATATGATGAGTCTGGAAATAAATACGATTATGATGTTGTCGAAATACAAACATCAGATTATGAAACAAAAAAAGAGGCAAAGGTTGATGGTAATCATTACACGTACAAGTTCACAAATAAATACCGTAACGATCAAACCATAGCCATTTCAGGTGAAAAGCAATGGCAAGATGCTGGTTTTGGGGACAGACGTCCGAAAGAAGTAATTGTCCATTTAACTAATCATGGCAAAGATATTCTTGAACCAAAAATCTTGAATGCGGAAAACAACTGGAGATATGACTTTGGTAATTTACCTGTCTATGATGAAAAGGGTGATGAAAATCAATACGAGATTAGAGAAGAACCTATTGATCATTACGAAAGCAGTGCTGATGGTTTTAATCTGATTAATACGTATAAAAATGATGAAAAAACAGAATTTAGCGTAATGAAAGCCTGGGATGACGGTAATAATGCACTTGGTGTTCGTCCAGAATCAATTATGGTGAATTTATTACGGGATAATGAACCAGTGATTGAAAACAATCAGCCTGTGACAGTTGAGTTAAACGAAACTAATCAATGGCAGCATAAATTTAAAGATTTAGCAAAATTCGATGATAAAGGAAAAGAGTATGTTTACTCTGTCTCCGAAGAACCAGTTAATAACTATAAAACCATTGTTAATAATTCAGTCATTACAAATAAGATAGATGAACAATCATTTAAGACAGAAGTTGTTGGTAAAAAACTTTGGAATGATCAAAATCAGAAACTACATCAACGACCTGAGAGTATTACGGTCGAACTTTATAAAAAACAAGGTAAATCCAGTACTTTCGTTGATTCGCAAAAGGTTAAAGCTGGAGCGGATAATAGTTGGAGATACGCCTTTAAAGATTTACCCAAATATGATGCTGATTTAAAAATCATTGAGTATTTTGTGAAGGAAAAGAATGTCCCAGCTGATCATTATGTCAGTGAAGTTGAGGGTACAACCATTATTAATACATATAAGAGCACCGAAAAAACTGAATTATCTGGTAAAAAAGAATGGAATGACTTTGACAATAAGTTAAATTCTCGACCTGGATCAATTACGGTGAAACTTTATCAAAATCATGGATCTATTCCAATCGCTTCTCAAGTAGTTAAACCTGATAAAGACGGTAATTGGGATTATCATTTTACTGATTTAGATAAATATGACGATGACTTAGAAGAAAATATCTATACGGTTAAAGAAGAAAAAATCCCAGATTATGATAGTTCTGTTAATGGTACGACTATTATAAATACGTATCGGAATCAAGAGAGAACTAAATACGAAGGTGAAAAATTATGGGATGACTTTGGCGGTACTATTATTAAGCGTCCAGATTCAGTAGATGTGACGCTTCAACGCAATAATGGGACAGAACATCAGGAAAAATGGGATGACGTTGAAACTAAGAATGTCAAAAAAGAAGATAATTGGGAATACAGCTTTGAAGACCTTCTTAAATATGATGATCACGGAAACGAAATCCAGTACCGTGCCGTTGAAAAAATAGTGCCCAATCAATATGAGAGTCATCAAAGTGGACACAACATCGTTAATAAACTTGTTCTTAAGAGCAAAATAGATGTTTCCGGTCAGAAAACTTGGGATGATGGTGATGGAAAATTACGTCCAGAAAGTATTACGGTTAACTTGCTTCGAGACGGTATTAAAATTGATCAAAAAGAAGTAACGAGTAAAGATGCTGATAAGAAGGAAACAAATGTTTGGCACTATAATTTTACAGATTTGGATGAATATGACGAGGAAACGGGTGATAAATACACTTATACCGTGTCAGAAAATCTAGTGCCAAATTACGAACAGACTTACGATAAACTAAATATCACCAATAAATTTGCACAAGGTAAAACACAAATTTCTGGGGCAAAGATATGGGATGATGAAGGATTTGAAAAGCATCGACCACAAGAAATTGTTATTCATTTGTACCAAGGAACAAATGATACTGGTCAAACGAGAAAATTAAATGCTAAGAATAACTGGTATTACGAATTTAAGGATTTAGATGCTTATGATAAAGACGGTAATCAACTTGATTATCATATAAAAGAAGATCCAGTTGAGGGATATACTAGTCATTCAGATGGTCAAAATCTAGTTAATATATATAATAATAACGAAACAGTTGAATTGAGTGGTACTAAACGTTGGGAAAAAGACGAAGACGATAAATTGAAAACACGCCCAGAAAATATCACAGTTATCGTACTTCAAAATGGATTGCCAATGATTGATAAAGATGGTAACCAAAATAAACAAATTGTAGGAAATGACACAAATTGGACCTATCATTTTATAGGGTTACGTAAATATGATGATAAAGGTCGTGAATATGACTACTCTGTAGACGAAATTGATGTGGATAATTATGAAAGTACTATTGAACGTATCCCAACAATTGACGATAATCACCATGTGGTCAATATCGTTAATACATATCAAAATGCGGTCAAAACAGAAATTGCTGGTGAAAAGATCTGGCATGATAATGATAATCATCTTAAGAGACGTCCAGATCATATCACGGTTCAATTATTTAGAAATAGTAAAGCTGTAGTAGGTGAGACTCAAAAAGTGACACCTGATAGTAATGGACATTGGTACTATGCTTTTACTGACTTAGCTAAATATGACAATAAGTTAGAAGAATATCAATATACTGTCAGAGAAATCGATGTACCAAAAGATTATGTCAGTGAAGTGAATGGCACGACGATAGAGAATACGCTCCACCTAAAAGGTAAAATTGATGTTTCTGGTGAAAAGATCTGGAAAAATGATAATAATAATAAGTTGCAAAGTCGACCTAAAGACATTATTGTTGATCTGTATCAAAATAATGGAGATGCTCCATTAGACACTAAACATGTTTCTCCTGATGGTAACGGTAAATGGAAGTATACTTTTACAGATTTACCAGAGTATGATGAACAATTAAATAAATATCAATACACTGTTCAAGAACGTAATGTTCCTGCTGGTTATGATAGTCAAGTAGACGGAACGAACATTATAAATACGTATCGAAATGATGAAATGACAGAGATATCTGGTAAGAAAATATGGGAAGATAATCATGATACATTGGGTAAACGTCCTGATCATATTGTCGTTGAGTTATATCAAAATGGCGGAGATAAGCCATTTAAGTCTCAAGTTGTTACAGGGGGCTCTGATAATAATTGGACCTACCGTTTTGACAATCTGCCAATGTATGATGGACAGTTAAATCTATATACATATACTGTGAAGGAACAAACAGTTCCAGGTTATAGCAGCAAAGTTGACGGTACAAAGATAACCAATAGCCTCAACAATTCTGAAAAGACAACTGTCTCAGGTAAGAAAGTATGGCAAGACGGAAATGATAAATTAGGCAAACGTCCTGACAGTATTGTTGTTGAGTTGTATCAAAATGATGGAGATAAACCATTTAAAACACAAACCGTCACAGGTGGTAAGGACAGTAATTGGACCTATACATTTACTGATTTGCCAAAACATGACAGTCAATTCAATGATTACCGTTATACTGTTAAGGAACAAACAGTTCCGGGTTATACAACAAGCGTTACTGGTACAACGATTACCAATACACTTGAAAATAATCAAAAAACAGAAGTAATCGGTGATAAGATTTGGCAAGACGGAAATGATAAATTAGGCAAACGTCCTGACAGTATTGTTGTTGAGTTGTATCAAAATGATGGAGATAAACCATTTAAAACACAAACCGTCACAGGTGGTAAGGACAGTAATTGGACCTATACATTTACTGATTTGCCAAAACATGACAGTCAATTCAATGATTACCGTTATACTGTTAAGGAACAAACAGTTCCGGGTTATACAACAAGCGTTACTGGTACAACGATTACCAATACACTTAAAAATAATCAAAAAACAGAAGTAATCGGTGATAAGATTTGGCAAGACGGAAATGATAAATTAGGCAAACGTCCTGACAGTATTGTTGTTGAGTTGTATCAAAACGACGGACATACACCTTATCAAATACAGACAGTACATGCAGATAAGGATGGCAAGTGGCATTACGAATTTAATAATCTACCTAAGTATGACAGCAACTATGCTGAGTATCATTACACTGTGAAGGAACAGCCAGTCGCTCATTATTCAAGTCAGATTAATGGCACGACTATAACCAATACACTGATTAATGATGAAGAAACAACTATTTCTGGTAATAAGCTTTGGGAAGATAATCAAGACAAACTTAAATTACGTCCTGATTACATTGTTGTTGATTTATTCCAAAACGACAGCAAACAAGCTTATCAAAAACAAGTTGTTCGGGCTGACAGTAATGGGAATTGGACCTATAAATTCAGTCATTTACCAAAATATGATAAAGAAATGAATGGCTATAAATATACGGTAAAAGAACAATCCGTAAAATATTACACGAGCCGCATTGAAGGAACAACGATTATAAATACGATTAGCAAAGATGTTGTGCCGATTGTACCAGTAAAACCGCTTATTCCACCAAAACCAGTGACTCCTAGTATTCCAGTTCAACCGAGTAGACCATCTGTTACGCCGGTTATTCCAGCAACAAGTAATGGAAATAGTATTGTTGGCAGTCAATCAAGTGCATCTCGATTATTGCCGCAAACTAGCGAAGCTCATAGTGAAGCTGTTCTAGCAACACTATTAGGAACGATTGTTCTATCATTATCAGGTGCCTTCATTGTCTTTAGAAGAAAACAATAAATAGGTACAACGAAAAAGCTGTTGGACAGTTAAGTCCGACAGCTTTTTTATTTATTGAATCGATACCCGCTTCCCCAAATTGTTTCAATCGGAAAGTCGCTTAATCCAGCTTTTTTTAGTTTTTCACGAATCCGTTTGATATGAACAACCACAGTTGACACCTCAGTATCGAAAACATCTTGTCCCCAAACGGACTCAAATAACTCTTCTTTATGCCAAACACGGTTAGGATGTGTTACTAAAAATAGTAACAAGGAAAATTCCTTAGCCGTAAAAATAACTTCTTGTTGATTAACAGAGGCACGATGAGCTAATCTATCAATAGTCAAACCAGAAGTTTCAATCTTTTTATTATCGATGGGTTTATCAACTAAAGATTCGTATCGTGCAATATGTGCTTTGACACGAGCCACTAATTCGCCTGGACTAAATGGTTTAATCATGTAGTCGTCAGCACCTAAACCAAAACCTCTGATTTTATCGATATCTTCTTTTTTTGCTGACACAATCATGATTGGCGTTTTTTTCGCTTTTCTGATTTCTTTACAAATAGTAAATCCGTCCGTTGTTGGTAACATGATGTCGATGATTATCAGAGAAAAGTCATTAATTAGTGCTTGTTCTAAACCTTCTTTACCATCATGTTTAATAGTGACGGTAAAGTCGTTAATCTCTAAGTAGTCTCTCTGCAAGTTTGCAATGCTTGGATCGTCTTCAATAATTAAAATATTTTTTGTCATAATGTCGTCTCCTTTATCAATGGCAATGTTAGGACAACCTCTGTTCCTTCATTCAGTTTGCTGGTAATCGATACGCTTCCGTCATGATGTTCCATGATACTTTTTACGATATTCAGTCCAAGTCCAGATCCTTTGATAGTTGGTGTTCTTGATTTATCAGCTCGATAAAAGCGCTCGAACACGATTGGCAGTTGTTCTTCTGAGATACCGATACCATTATCTTTAATCGTAATTGCGACGTATGAACCATTCGTCCTTAAGTCAATTGAAATAGTGGCTCTTTGCTTAGCAGGTTGTTTGAATTTAAGACTGTTCTCAATAATATTAGTCAATACACGTGTCATTTGTAGTGGGTCAATTTCAGTTAGAATTTCATGTTGAGGTAAATTTATTTTCCACTCAGCCTGATTGTTTAGTTGATAATCATTAGTAATTAAGCGAAGCAGTCGATTGATATCAGTAATTTCTTTATTGATGACAGCATTTTCCATATCAAGTTTAGAATACAAAAAAAGTGTTTCAATCAATTCATTTAAACTGATAGCTTTTTGGTGGATAGTGTTAAGATATTCTTGCCGTTTTTCTTCAGTATTTGCGATACCGTCACGTAAACCCTCAACATATCCGATAATCGATGTTATCGGTGTCTTTAAATCATGAGACATATTAGCAATCAATTCGCGCCGATTGTCTTCATATTGTTTTTGGAGTTGGTTGTTTTTTTCGATTGTCTGCCACATCATTTTAAAGCTTGATTGAATATGGGCAACGTCTTGACTGATTTCCGGTTGCGGAAAACTGGCAATTAGGGCTTGGTAGTCCTGTTTATTGTCAAAGGAAGCAATTTGTGTAGCGACTGCCAAATTTTCTAATGGCTTGACAGTCGTCTTTGTTAGTCGGCGATTAATAAAGATGGCTAACAAAATAGCGAATAAAATAATAGTACTTATTAACCAAATACCCTGACGTGTAAAGAATTCAAATAGATTACTTTCTCGGCGTAAAATAATAAAACTGCCGTTTGTTCCATCTAAATATTTAAAATCATGTTTTATGTAATGATAAAGCCTTCCGGCGTTATCAATCGTACCAATCGGTTCAAAATTTGATAGTTCATAGTCAGGTGCATGGAATTGTAGTGATTTTTCAATTAAATCTTGAGAAAAATAGATAAATTGATTATTCTTTCGAATCACGACATTTAATTGGCGTTTTTCAATTTCTTTAATGGTTTGTTTGACATCTTCTTTTAATGGTTCATTCACGAATTCAGTTGATTTTTGAACATAATTATTTAATTCTTCAAAACTTTTTTGTTCATCAGCTGTTAATGAGCGCTGTGTTGTCAAAATTTTATACATATCTTGAACTGAAGGAACTTTTCCTAACGTAATATAAAAAGTTAACGATAAAATCAACAGCAATGAACCAAGTGTAATTAGGATTGCGCTAATGTAAGAAAAAATAAATCGTCGTTTGATCGTCATAAATATCTCTCCATAGATTTTCCGTTCGTTTAATACAAGTTTAATTTAAGAGGATTCATTAGTCAAAGTTTATTTGATGTTATTTTTGTTAATAATTTGTTTATTTTTTATACAGATTATCGTTATAGTCATTTGCTATAGTTAAGTTAACAAAAGAAATGAAGGGGATGTAGAGATGAAGAAAAAAATAATTGGATACTTAAGTCTAGCAGGAATGACACTTTTACTAGTAGGATGCGGTAGCAACGTTGCAACTACCAAGGACTCTAGTCAATCATCAAAAGGTAGCAGCATAGTGGAATCAACTGATACCAGCAGTGCAGCAGCGACGACGGAAAAAGGAAAAGGTGCAGAATACACAGATTTATTAACAGCAACAAATTGGCAGGGAACAAAAGTCTACGATAAAGATAATAACGATTTGACAGCTGAAAATGAAGGATTTATTGGTTTAGCTAAATATGATAAAGAAACAGGTTATTATGAATTTTTTGATAAAGCAACTGGTGAAACACGCGGCGATGAAGGAACGTTCTTTATTACTGCTGACGGTGAAAAGCGTATATTGATTTCAGCCACAAAAGATTATCAAGCAGTTGTGGATATGACTGAAATGACGGATAAAGTATTTACGTATAAACGTATGGGTAAGGACAAAAACGGTAAAGATGTTGAAGTCTTTGTTGAGCATATTCCTTACGCAGATAAAGAATTGAAATTTACTAAAGGGCGCGGCAAATTAGAAGCAAAAACGGGTGACATTGAAACAAGTAAACCAGGAATTGACGTATTAGCAGAAACGTTATGGAATGGAACCAAAGTAGTTGATGAAGCCGGTAATGATGTAACAGAAGCCAATAAAATGTTTATCAGTTTAGCGAAATTTGATGCTGCAAACAATAAATATGAATTCTTTGATTTAGAGAGTGGTAAATCAAAAGGCGATTTCGGCTACTTTGATGTCTTAGATCATAATAAAATCCGAGCACATGTATCAATCGGAGAGAATAAATATGGGGCAGCGTTAGAACTAACAGAATTAAACGATAAGCGTTTCACGTATAAACGTATGGGTAAAGATAAGGATGGTAAAGAAATCACAGTTTTCGTCGAACATGAACCGTATAAAGGTGCAGAGAAGCCGGAATTTACTTTTTAAGTGAGACTAATCAGAAAGAACAGTCTAAAATAGGCTGTTCTTTTTTTTTATATGTTTTGAAAACCACCTGCTATGCGGGTGGTTCAGAAGAGCTTTTAGCGTGGTATAAAAAAAGTCTCCTAAAATGATAAGATATATTTGGTTTCCCGACCACGAAATATCAATCATTTAGGAGGTCCCTTATGAAAAAGGACAATCAAAGTTTATCACACACAACATGGAAA
>NZ_NGJS01000017.1 GCF_003950515.1 Vagococcus vulneris | reverse complement strand
CTTTTAGGATCAGCGAGTGAATGTGGTGCATAAGGGAGACTTTTTCAGTGAGCCTTTTAGGCTCAGGCCGGCAATAGAGGCTTTCAGCCGAAGAACAAACCTCCAGTTCACACTGGAGGTTTTGATTTTTTGCAAAAAATGAAGTAAATAAATTTTTTAGGTAAAATTAAAGTGACAAAACGCAACTTTAGAATGGAAGGGTTGTGAATAATTAATTTAAAATACAACAGAAAATTTAGAAGATTCTCTTGAAAAATTTTAGATGATTGACATACATAGATAGATTATCGTTGTCGGTGTATTATTGAATAATGAGTTAGTTTCCGATTCGCTTAATGATATTACACCAATTAAACAATTAGTTTACGAATATGAGAGCTTTTAAAACTACAAATATAGAATATACTTAACTTTAAACACAAACAAATAAGCAATAAAACCAACAGGCTTTTATTGCTTAAATAAACTTATCTGTCTGTTTTACACTATTAGACGTAGAATTAGAAAGATGAGGAAAATTAAGATACAGTAAACACTCATCCTATAAATTTGTTTTAGCAGTTTTTTAAGTATAGATTTTTGTTGGAGGGCCACTAATAACTATCATTTGTAAAGGCATGGACAATATATACAATCCCAATCAACATTAAGTAAAATCCAACAATAAAACTTAGCGTCAAAGCAGAAGCGATGGGATCAAAGAATAATGAGATACCTAAGAAGATTCCGACGATGTTAAGAATCAAACAAAGCCAGTAGTAGGCAGTGCTGACACTTTTAGCAATGTCTAAAGAAAATAACCCACTGATAGAATCAACAATAAACCAAATCGCGAAAATAAAAGGTAAAGCAATCATCCCAACTGTAACATTTGTTAAAAGGATAATCCCAAAGACGATATCTAAAATCCCAACAACAAGTAAAACGTTAGGTGTTTTTCCGGTATATTTTTTCAATTTGTTGCGAATTGTAATATCTGATATCCCCTTAATTAAAGCAATAATACCTATAAAAATGGTGATACTGGCAAGACTTCCAGTTGGATCTTTAAACGACATAATGGCTGTCGCAATGAATAAGATACCAACTAGTAAACTGAGCCAGTTGAAAGATTTCGATTGACTAGTCATAATATAAAACCTCCTATTAATATCTACAGTTTTATAGTACCACTTTGTTAGAACATATTGAACTGATAACTATTAAAAGTCTCCTAGGATTGCTTAAGAGTGCCTAATAGGTCGTTTTATTCTTTAATACGTATTACTAGAAATATGCATAAGGGATGGCTATAGTATACTGATAGATAATCAGAGTTAGAGTGAAAAATAAGGGTTACAGCAATCAACTCGGGAATGATGTTAAGAAATAGTCAGGATGTTTGATTAATTTAAATAGTCAATGGACATTTAATACATGACCAGGAATAAAAATTAGTTTAATGATCTAGTGTTTACCACGTGATTTGATGACTATCAATAAGACAAAATAAGAAGCAATCTATAAAATACTTCCAGTCAAACTAAGTTCATCAAAAGATGTTTTCTGAAGAAGCGACTCAAAAGGACAGTATTTTTTATTTTGATTGCTTAAATAAATATTAAAGAAAACGCTTTCTTAAATAGTGTAAATATGCTATAATACGAAGTGTAAGGGATAGAGATCCCCCATAAGATATTTGATATAGATTGCTTTAATAGGAGGCTACGACAAGATACTTATGGATGTATGCACGAAGTAGGAGCGTACTAATGCAGGGAAAGATTTTTTAATGAAGGAGAGTGGGGATGTGCCGTATTCCTTACGTAAAAAGACCTAGTAATCAGTTAACAATGACCTGGACGTTTAATGATGAGAAACCTCGTTCAGTGTTAACGCAATGATTACTAGGCTATTTTTTTACCTTTTTAAATATAAACAAGTGAATAGCGTATATTTTAAATAGTTGGCAAATGATTTAAAAAAATGTAAATAGCTATTGCGTTAGTATAACAAAAACTGTATAATGTTCTAATGTGAGTAGACGGACAAGTTTACTCTCCTTGTTCCTAGTTTCTTAGGAACCTTAAGTCCATAAGGAGGTGAAAATCAATGAATCAGGCAGTAAATTACGAAATCATGTATATTATTCGTCCTAACATTGAAGAAGAAGCAAAAGGTGCTCTTGTAGCTCGTTTTGATGCTATCTTAAAAGATAATGGAGCTGAAGTTTTAGAGTCTAAACAATGGGAAAAACGTCGTTTAGCTTATGAAATTAAAGATTTCCATGAAGGCATCTACCATATCGTAAAAGTTTCTTCTACAAATGCTGACGCACTTAATGAATTTGACCGTTTAGCTAAAATCAATGGCGATATTTTACGTCATATGATCGTTAAAGAAGAAAAATAAAATGTTTCACGTGAAACATTAATTTATGATGGGAGATGTGCAAATGATTAATAATGTGGTATTGGTCGGAAGACTTACTAAAGATCCTGATTTACGTTTTACGTCAAATGGATCAGCTGTTGCATCATTTACATTAGCTGTTAATCGCAACTTTAAAAATCAAAGTGGCGAACGTGAAGCTGATTTTATTAATTGTGTGATTTGGAGAAAACCAGCTGAAACTTTAGCCAATTATGCTCGTAAGGGCACATTGCTAGGTATAGTCGGTCGTGTTCAAACAAGAAATTATGAAAATCAACAAGGTCAACGTGTTTATGTGACAGAAGTAGTATGTGAAAATTTCCAATTATTAGAATCAAAGGGTACGTCTGAACAAAGACAAAACTCAGGAGATTATAATAATAACAATTTTTCTCAAAACCAAAATAATCAATCATTTGGACAACCTTCATTTTCAGGTAAAAATGACATGCCGAATTTTGATCGTGATAGTGATCCTTTCGGAAATTCATCACAGCAGATTGATATTTCGGATGATGATTTACCATTCTAAGATAGAATAGGAGGAGCACAAGATGGCAGCTCAACAAAGAAGAGGCGGAAGAAAACGTCGTAAAGTATGTTATTTTACATCTAATCATATCGAACATATCGATTATAAAGATGTAGATTTATTACAAAGATTTATCTCTGAAAGAGGAAAAATTTTACCACGTCGTGTTACTGGTACAAGCGCTAAATACCAACGACCATTAACAATCGCTATTAAACGCGCTAGAATTATGGGATTACTTCCATTCGTAGGCGAAGAATAGAGAGATTTTAGACATTCATCAATTTTGATGAATGTCTTTTTATATTCTATTGCTTGATTATGAAAAGATGTTTTATCTATGGTAAAATGAGTAGTAGCAATTATGCTTAATATAGATAAGGGAGTGCATATAAATGAAAGTTATTTTCTTACAAGATGTTAAAGGAAAAGGAAACAAAGGTGATGTAAAAGACGTTGCTGTAGGCTACGCACAAAATTTCTTACTAAAAAAAGGTTTAGCTGTTGAAGCAACTCCTCAAGCATTAAGCGAACTACAAGGTAAAAATAAAGCTAAGGCAAGAGAAGAAGCAGAGGAATTACAAGAAGCTGTAAAATTGAAAGATATAATAGAGACTGAAGGATTTGAAGTAACACTTCGTTCAAAAGCTGGTGAAGATGGTCGACTATTTGGTTCGATTCCATCAAAACAAATCGCTGAAGCTTTACTAAAACAACATGACATTAAAGTTGATAAGCGCAAAATGGACTTAAATCAACCTATCAAGTCATTAGGATATACAAATGTTCCTATTAAATTGCATAAGACAGTTGTGGCCAAATTACGTGTCCATGTTGTGACAGAATAAGAAAAAGATAGGAGTTATGTTGAATGGAAATGATTCAACAAGACAGAATGCCACCGCAAAGTATCGAGGCGGAACAAGCTGTATTGGGTTCGGTTTTTTTAGATTCAGATGCGATTGTGGAAGCTATGGAATATATTGATGCACCTGATTTCTATCGTCGTGCGCATCAGTTAGTTTTTCAAATCATGGTGGATCTAAATAACAAAAATGAACCGATTGATGTTGTAACAATCAAAGATGAACTAGAACAAAAAGGACTCATGGAAGATATTGGTGGGATTAGTTATCTTTCCGAGTTAACATTGAGTGTACCGACTGCTGCTAATGTTGGTTATTATGCGAAAATTGTGGAGCAAAAATCCTTACTTCGAAAATTGATTCAAACAGCAACAGAAATTGTGACTAGCGGATTCGAACAAAGTGATGATGTTGAAACAATACTGGATGACGCTGAGCGCAGCATCTTAGAGGTTTCTGAAAAACGGAATCGTAGTGGTTTTTTGGCTATTTCGGATGTTCTGGGAGATTCTATCAGTCAGATTGAAAGATTGGCTCAGCAAGGAGACACCATAACAGGGTTACCAACGGGTTATCATGCTTTAGATAAGATGACTGCTGGTTTGCAGCCTGAAGAGCTGATTATTTTAGCTGCTAGACCAGCAGTGGGTAAGACAGCCTTTGCTCTGAATATTGCTCAAAATGTAGGTACGAAAACAGACAAATCGGTTGCTATCTTTAGTCTAGAAATGAGTGCAGAGTCTTTAGTTAACCGAATGCTCTGCTCAGAGGGACTTGTGGAAGCATCTCATTTAAAAACAGGTCAGTTAACTGATGAAGAATGGGATAACTTAATCGTTGCGATGGGTAGTTTATCTCGTGCTAGTATCTTCATCGATGATACTCCTGGTATTAAAATATCTGAGATTCGTGCGAAATGTCGAAAATTAGCACAAGAACAAGGCAATTTAGGTTTGATATTGATTGACTACTTACAACTAATTGAAGGTAATGGACGAGAAAATCGTCAACAAGAAGTATCTGAAATTTCACGACAGTTAAAGAAGTTGTCTAAAGAACTGCATGTTCCTGTTATCGCATTGTCGCAGCTATCTCGTGGTGTTGAGCAGCGTCAAGATAAGCGGCCTGTATTAAGTGATATTCGCGAATCTGGATCGATCGAGCAAGATGCCGATATTGTTGCCTTTCTTTATCGTGATGATTATTACCAACGCGAAGGCGATGAAGATAATGATGAGCAAGAAGTCAATAATGTTATTGAAGTTATTATCGAAAAAAACCGAAGCGGTGCCCGTGGAACTGTTGAATTGCTGTTTATCAAAGAATATAACAAATTTTCTTCTTTATCAAATCGTGAAGAGTTTTAATGTTCGTGTTTTAGCTTTGAATATATTTTTAAAGTTATTAAAGTTCGAAAATAGTTGAATGAAGTGGTGTTTACTGTTAAAATAGTTAGGTAATAGATATCATAGAAATGGAGTGTTCATATGTCATCAGTAGTAGTTGTTGGAACACAATGGGGCGATGAAGGTAAAGGTAAGATTACCGATTTCTTAAGCGAAAATGCAGAAGTTATTGCTCGCTATCAAGGTGGAGATAATGCAGGTCATACCATTCAATTTGACGGAGTAACTTACAAATTGCATTTAATTCCTTCTGGGATTTTTTATAAAGAAAAAATTAGTGTTATTGGTAATGGAGTTGTTGTTAACCCTAAATCATTGACAAGAGAGTTAGCTTATCTAGCTGATCATGGTATTCACACAGATAATTTGCGTATTTCTGATCGCGCGCATGTCATTTTACCTTACCACATTAAATTAGACCAATTGCAAGAAGATGCAAAAGGTGAGAATAAGATTGGAACGACAATTAAAGGAATTGGCCCGGCATATATGGATAAGGCTGCTCGTGTGGGTATTCGTATTGCTGATTTATTGGATAAAGAAATTTTTGCCGAACGGTTAAAAATTAATTTAGAAGATAAAAATCGTCAATTCGTTAAAATGTATGACAGTGAACCTTTATTATTTGATGATATCTTTGAAGAGTATTATGCTTATGGACAAGAAATTAAAAAATATGTCACAGATACCTCAGTCATCTTAAATGATGCTTTAGATAATGGAAAACGAGTGTTGTTTGAAGGTGCTCAAGGCGTTATGCTTGATATTGATCAAGGAACATATCCGTTTGTAACTTCTTCTAATCCAGTAGCCGGTGGTGTCACAATCGGAAGTGGTGTTGGACCTTCAAAAATTAATCGTGTAGTTGGGGTATGTAAAGCATATACATCACGTGTTGGCGATGGCCCGTTTCCTACTGAATTATTTGATGAAACAGGCAACCAAATTCGCGAGGTTGGTCGTGAATATGGTACAACAACTGGACGTCCGCGTCGTGTCGGTTGGTTTGATACTGTCGTGATGCGTCATTCTAAACGCGTTTCTGGTATTACTAATTTATCGCTAAATTCTATCGATGTCTTAACTGGATTACCTACTGTTAAGATATGTACCGCGTATGAATTAGATGGTCAAGAAATTTACCATTATCCAGCAAGTTTAAAAGAGTTGTCACGCTGTAAACCAGTATATGAAGAGCTGCCTGGCTGGTCAGAAGATATAACCCAATGTAAAACATTGGCAGAATTACCTGAAAATGCACGCAACTATGTTCATCGTATTTCTGAATTAGTTGGTGTCCGTATTTCAACATTCTCTGTTGGACCTGATCGTACACAAACAAATGTCTTAGAAAGTGTTTGGGCACAAATATAACGAACAAATAAAAAAGAAGAGTTGTCAAACTCTTCTTTTTTTGATATAAACAAAGAAAGGAGTGTTTGACATGACAGACAAATTTGATTTATTGTTAGATTCATGCTGTGATTTACCTTATAAAAGATTAGCAGAAAGTAATGTCCAACTAGTTAGTATGATTATTAATATAGATGGTGAAGAATATATTGATGATTTAGGCAAAACATTTGATAATCAAAAATTTATGACAGACTTAAAAAACGGCGCAATGTCATCAACTTCGCAAATTAATTTGGGAACATATTTAGAATTATTTAAACCATACATAAATAGTGAACAGCCATTATTATATCTTGCATTTTCTTCTGGTTTGAGTGGTTCTTATCAAAATGCAGTTACAGCGGTAAATATGTTGAAAGAAGAGCATGAAAATGTCAATGTAACCGTAGTTAATTCAAAAGCAGCTTGTTTAGGTGAAGGGTTGCTGGCAAATCATTTAATTAATTTAAAAAATGAAGGAAAAACGCTCGATGATACGATTTTTTGGTTGAACGATCATATCGATTATCTGCATTCGTGGGTAACGGTGACTGATTTAAGTCATTTAGAGCGTGGTGGTCGTATTTCAAAGGTCTCTGCAACGTTAGGTAGTCTCATCCAAATCAAGCCGATTATTGTGATGAATTTAGAGGGGCAATTAATCAATGTTGGTAAGATTCGTGGTCGTAAGCACTCATTAAAAGAGTTAGTAGTTAAGACATCTGAAACGATTCAAAATAGTTCTGAGCAAGTCCTTTACGTTGCTTATGCCGGTGATTTAGAGGCAGCTGAGATAGTGAAAGAGTTATTATTACAATCGATTGATATTGCAGGTGTGGAGTTGTATCCAATGGGTCCAACTATTTCAAGCCACACAGGTTATGGAGCTATAGCGGTTTTTTCCTTTGGAGAAAAGAGAAAATAAAATAAAAAAAGAGATTAGAAAATTAATTTATCTAATCTCTTTTTTTATTTTATTTATACAACTCTTTTAATTGTTCTTTGACAGTTGTGTTTTCTAAGAATTCATCGTAAGTTGTTTCTGCACGATCCACAACGCCTTTATCAGAGACAGCAACAATCCGATTAGCAATAGTTTGAATAAATTGATGGTCATGAGAAGTGAAGAGGATAGATCCGTTAAAGGCAATTAGTCCATCATTCAATGCAGTAATTGATTCTAAATCTAAATGATTTGTCGGATCATCAAGTACTAAAACATTTGACTTAGACAACATTAATTTAGATAACATACAACGAACTTTTTCCCCCCCAGATAAGACATTAATTGGTTTTAATACTTCATCTCCTGAGAATAACATCCGTCCTAAGAAGCTGCGTAAAAACGTGTTGTCATCTTCTTCTTTTGAAGCATATTGCCGCAGCCAATCCAAGATTGGGGTGTCCGTAGAGAATTCTTCAGATGTATCTTTTGGTAAGTAAGCTTGTGAAGTGGTCACACCCCAACGAACACTGCCGGTATCGGGTTCCATGTCTCCCATAATAATTTTAAAGAGAGTCGTTGTAGTGATATCGTCTTTGGCAATGAAAGCTACTTTATCATCTTTATTTAACGTAAAGGAAACATTGTCTAATATTTTTTTACCATCGACAGTTTTAGATAAATTTTCCACCTGTAATAAGTCATTACCAATTTCACGCTCTGCTTTGAACCCGACAAACGGATAACGACGTGATGAAGGTTGGATATCATCTAACTCAATTTTATCCAGCATTTTTTTACGTGATGTTGCTTGTTTTGACTTAGAAGCATTGGCACTGAACCGTGCAATAAACTCTTTTAGTTCTTTGACTTTTTCTTCTTTTTTAGCGTTTTGATCAGCTTGTAATTTCGCAGCTAATTGACTGGACTCTAACCAGAAATCATAGTTACCAACATATAGCTGAATTTTTCCAAAGTCTAAGTCAGCCATGTGTGTACAGACTTTATTTAAGAAATGACGGTCATGGGATACAATAATTACTGTGTTGTCAAAATTAATTAAGAACTCTTCTAACCATGCGATTGATTCGATATCCAAACCGTTAGTTGGTTCATCCAAAAGCAAAACATCTGGTTTTCCAAAAAGAGCTTGGGCAAGTAAGACTTTAACCTTTTGTCCAGCAGTTAATTCAGCCATTTTTAATGTATGCAGTTCTTCTGGAATATTTAGTCCTTGTAGTAAACTAGCAGCTTCAGGTTCAGCCTCCCAGCCGTCTAATTCAGCAAATTCGCCTTCTAATTCAGCAGCTTTGATTCCATCTTCATCTGAAAAATCTTCTTTCAAATAAATAGCATTTTTTTCTTTCATAACTTCATAAAGACGCTTGTGTCCCATAAAAACTGTATCTAAAACTGTCTCATCTTCATAATCAAAATGGTTTTGTTTTAGTGTTGCTAATCGTTCATCAGGTCCCAATGTAACGCTTCCGGTAGTCGGTTCGATTTCGCCGGATAAAATTTTTAAAAATGTTGATTTACCTGCACCGTTTGCTCCGATTAATCCGTAGCAATTTTCAGGAGTAAATTTAATATTTACGTCATCAAATAGTTTACGGTCAGGAAATTGTAAACTCACATTTGTTACTGTAATCATGTATAATTTACCTCACTTTATTTTTTCTCATGTAATCATAGTATCTTCCCGATTATATCTAGGTTATCAGGGGAATGCAAGTAGGTTGATATTAATTTATTGTTTGCTCAATAGTTATAACTTAAAAACCATTCTCTTAGTGTTAGAGAATGGTTTTTAAGTTTAGACTTGACGATTTAAAATGGTTCGCGTTAAATCGTAGATTGTTTGTTTTGTTTTTAGTTTTGTTTCGGGTAACGCTTGAATCGCACTAAGTGCTTGATTAGTATACAGTTCAGCTAGCTCATAAGCTTTTTGGATACCATTGTGTGTCACGACTAAATCAAGAATTGCTTGCGTATCATCATTAGTCATCAAGTCTTTTTTTTGTAAAATGGGTTTAAATGCGTCTGGATTTTCTTTAATCGCACAGATTAGAGGCAAACTATAGACACCTTGTTTAACGTCTTCTAGGACAGGCTTACCAATAAAAAGCTGACTTTGTGAATAGTCAAGAATATCGTCAATAATTTGAAAAGTAATACCAATATCTTTGCCAATATTACGGCATTTTTCGGCCAGTTTCAATGAACCACCATTTTCGTAACAACCGAGAAAACAGCTTAAAGCAAAAAGTTCAGCCGTTTTCCCAGAAATATTTTTAATGTAGTCATCAATTGAAACATCTAAATCATATCTAGAATTCATTTGACCTAATTCCCCAAGTAATACACGCTCCATACTGGTGGAATTTAATTGGATACTTTTAAGCGATTCAGAATAGTTAGCTAGTAGTTTGAAACAGACAATAAATAGGTAATCCCCCGCATAAACCGCGACATCCCGATCAAATTTTGTTTGCAAGGTATTTACACCGCGCCGTGTATCAGCCTCATCAATGACGTCATCATGAACCAACGTAGCTGTATGTAGTGTTTCCATTGCAGCAGCTAAAGCAACGCTTTTTTTTATGTCTTTTTTCTTTCCAAATTCAGAAAAAAGTAACAAGTAAGCTGGACGCAGCAGTTTTCCGCCAGCTTGAATCACATCAAGAATTGATTGTTCGACCTCTTTATTTGGTAAATTAATTGAATCAGACATCAAAGTCATCGTGGCTGATAATTCTTTTTTTAAACTTGGGTAATTGTCCCACATTGGATGAATTTGCATCGTTCGACTCCTTTAGTATCAGTGTCTAGTTATATAGTGTTTTAAATTCTTTGATTGTTTTAACATGCTCCATAATATAGTTTGTAGCGATACCAATAGCGATACCGGCCAAGATTCCAATCCACGATAGGATAGGTAGATACATCATAACGGTCCATGATTGTGCAATCCAACTAGCAACAAGTAGTTGGCCGATATTATGCAGAAAACCGCCTAAGGCACTAATACCGATAGTGCTGATACGTTTTGGTCCTAGCTGTTTGACTGTCAGCATCCCAAAATAACTTAGTAAAGCGCCAGCTGCACTATACATTAAAGTAGAAACAGTACCACCAAGTAAAGTGGTTAGAAACAAGCGCATGATGACTAAAAGAAAACTATCTCTCATCGGAAGCGTGAAGAGAGCAATAACGGTAATCAGATTAGCTAATCCTAATTTTGCTCCAGGGGCAATTGCGAAGGGGAAAGGAATCATATTCTCAAGCAGACCTAAAACGACACCCTGAGCGACAAGTAGCGCAATATAGATTAAACGCTTATTTTTATTTTTCATTATGATTCTCCTAACATAGTGAGAATACTATCATTTGTTAGTGAAAGCAATAAAAAAGATACAATATAAAATAAAGTTCTAGAAGTGCTGACTTCTAGAACTTTATTAAAAATCAGTTATTCAACTGATAGATTAATGACCGTATCTGGCTTTAATATCGCCATACCACCATTTGCCAAGTGTACGTTGGATCCAAGGAATTACCCATTTGTCTAATCCAAATGCACGACCAGATCCGTTCATTAAGGCAAAGGCAACGAATAAGAACCAGATGTTAACCCAGTAGAACATGCCAGATAAACAGAACATGAAGACTAAAACGATTGTTGCTGCATTAGCCAGCCACGTAAACAGACCAACAATGATCGCTAGTGCGATACAAATTTCTACAATAGTCATGAATTTTTGCATGAATAGAGCAACTTCTTGATTAGGCATCATAAATTTCATAATAGAGGCAAACCAATCAGGCATTGATTTAAAGACAGTCATTGGTGTTTCACCATAAGCATAACTCAAACCAAATGTAGGGTCAGGCACTGCAGCGGTTGCGGCTTCAACTACTGCACCAGATGCACCAGATGTTGCTTCTGCAGCCCCGGATGCACCAGATGTTGCTTCAGCTGTCTGTTGCAGCCATGGGAATGGGAAAACAACGGTATCAGTAAACCATGAACCTTCACCAAACCAAGTTCCAGGTTTTAAGACACTGCCGTTACCAACAACTTTTTTCATTGACTCAACTAACCAGACAGATCCGTAGAAAATTCTTAACGGTACAGACCATAGGACATTACTGTTACGAGATGTATGTCCTCGGAAAATATTACGCTCATCTTTAATACGGAAGAACTCATGCATAATATATTCAAACATATAATAACCAGAACGAACGTCAAAGAAGTAACGTAGGTTAATGATGTGTTTCATTAACATTGCAAAGAAACCGCTCATATGGATTTTATTAAAGACACAGGCAACTGCATATTTTGAACCGATAGAAACCATAAATCCATCATATTTACCTTTAAAGGCTTCTTTTTCTCCACCAGCAACATCAGCAATGATATTCTTAGCTGCACAATGACCAGTCTGTTCAGCAGCTTGCACAATTTGTGGTGTAGGGCGATTTTCTTTATCAGCTTCTTCAAAATAAACTAAGTCACCGACAACATAAATATTTTTATCTTCAAAGCCTTTAGCCTGCATGTATTCGTTAGCTATTAAGCGATTGGCACGAGCTTTTTCCATACCGAATTCTTCAGCATCGCTGTTTGCTTTGACACCAGCAGTCCAAATTAGTGTGTTTGTAGCAATTTCTTCACCGGATTTCAATTTAATATGATTTTCGGCAACCTCTACAATCGGTGTGTCTTTTAAAATTTGAACTTTTTTCTTCACTAAGTATTTCTCAGCTTTAGCTGCATCGTTACGGTCAAGCATATTAAGAATAGTTGGTGCTGCTTCAACAACTAATAAATTAATTTCATCAGGAGAAATTTTGTTATCTGCTGCTAAACGGTCTTTCCAATCAATTAATTCACCGACCATTTCAATACCGGTAAATCCAGAACCACAGACTACGAAAGTAAGCATTGCTTTGCGTTTGTCAGCATCTGGCTCTAAAGCAGCAATAGCCACTGTACGTTCGATATGGTGACGTAATTTAATAGCGTCTTCCATTGACCATAAAGTAAAACCATTTTCTTTAACACCAGGTGTACCGAAGTCATTTGGTTCACCACCCATACCCAATACAAGGTAGTCAAATGAGAAAGATCCGCCACGTGTTGTTACTACTTTTTTATCTTTATCTACATTAACAACTTCATCAGTGATAACGCTAACGTTTTTACGTTTGCAAAATAGACGCTGTAAGTCATATTGAATTGCTTCTGGTTCAACACGTCCTCCGGCGACTTCATGTAGTTCAGTCATCATTGTTTGATAGGAATGACGGTCAATTAATGTAATATGTACATCTTGTTTTTTTAACTTTTTCGACAGCATTTTGGTTGCTGCCACACCGGAATAACCAGCACCGACAACAACTATTTCTGTTTTTGTCATTTTCGTTCCTCCTTGATTAATAAAAATATAGCAATAATATAAATAATAATAATGATTACGTGAAAAAAAATACACAATCGTTATTATTATATAAGCTGATAATAGAAATGTCTATCACAAAATGATGAAAATGTTATATTTAAAGATAAAAATAAGTTTTATTAAAAAATTGTGAAAAAATTAATTAATTGTTTGCTTTTTAAAATATAATATAATACAATTCTACTTGTAAACGTTTTTAACATTAAATAACTTATAAATAAAAAAGGTGGTAAATAAAATGAAGATGAAAAAAATTATATCAAGCGTGACATTATTAGCATTATCTACTCTAGTTCTTGCAGCTTGTGGCGGTGATAAAAAGGATGATACAAAAACTGCTAAAGATTCGTCAGCTTCATCATCATCTGTAGTTAAAACAGAAACATCTAAATCATCAACATCATCAGAAACCAAAACTGATGCTAAAGCAGACTTAAAAGATGGTGAATATACACTAGAAGAAAAAAATGAAAGTAATGGTTATCGTACTGTTTTCACAATTGTTGTTAAAGACGGAAAAATTTCAGAGTCTAAATACGATAATATAAATAAAGACGGCGAATCAAAAACTGCAGATACAAAATATAATAAAATGATGAAGGATAAATCTGGTACATCTCCAGACATCTTTATTCCAGAATTAAATAAAGCGTTAGTTGAAGCACAAGACCCTGAAGTTGTCGACACTGTATCAGGTGCAACGTCATCATCAGAAACATTCAAAGATTACGCTAAACAATTAGTTGAAGCAGCTAAAAAAGGCGACACAGCTAAAATTGAAATTGATAATAAAGTTGAGAAAAAATAGTTTAACTACCATTTGAATAAATCATCTAGCGACGAGTTTTTATTGACTTGTCGCTATTTCTATTAATAAAATGATGCTATAGTTAATGTTAATTAAAAAAGATAGGAATGAAACAATGAAAAAAACAAAATCATATGTGAAGTGGCTACTACCTTTGGTGTTGCTGATTGTTATAACGGCTTGTGGAAAAAAAGAGGAATCAAAACCAAAGTATATGGTTGAACCATATAAAGAACAGCAGTTTTTGATGGGAACTTATGTAAATGTACAGATTTTTGATGAAGGAAAAAAAGATGTTATTCCAAAAGTTTATGATCGAATTAAAGAGCTGGATAAAAAAATTACCGTCAATAAACCAGGATCAGAGGTTGATAAAATTAATAAAGAAGCAGGAATTAAGCCTGTAAAAGTCTCTGATGATGTATATGATTTAATCAAAGATGCTATTAAGTACAGTAAGGAATCTAAAGGTGGTTTTGATTTAACAATCGGACCGATTACACAATTATGGCATATCGGATTTGATGATGCCCGAAAACCTGAACAAACAGAAATTGATCGTGAATTAAAATTCGTTGATTACCATAAAGTAATTTTAGATGATAAAGCTAAAACGGTCTATCTTGAAGAAAAAGGAATGGAGCTTGACTTGGGCGCGATTGCTAAGGGATATATTACAGATGAAGCGGTTGACGTGCTGAAAGAGAACGATGTAACAAGTGCTATTGTTGATTTAGGCGGCAATGTTTATGTTTTAGGAGACAGTCCACGAGGAAAAACGGGCGACTGGCGTGTGGGGATTCAAGATCCTAATGAAGCACGGAATACAGTAGTCGGTTCTGTAACTGAAAAAAACAAATCTATTGTTACGTCAGGTATTTACGAGCGTAATCTAGAAGTGGATGGGAAATTGTATCATCATTTGTTTAATGGAAAAACAGGCTATCCCTTTGATAATGAGATTGCAGGTGTCACAATTATTTCAGAAACGTCAATCGCAGGTGATGGATTATCAACCGCAGTTTTTTCGATGGGTGTGAAAGAAGGACTGAATTTCGTTGAGAATCGAAAAGATATTGAAGCTATTTTCGTAACAAAAAATGATGATATTTATTTAAGCAGTGGAATTCAAGATAATTTTAAATTTAATGAAGAGTCTCATTATAAAGTTAAAAAAAGCAGTGAATTAAAGCAGTGAATTAAAGTAGTTAATTGAAGGAGGTTAGGTTGTTGTGACAATAAAGGTTTTTTTAGAACTGGTTGAGATCCGTACCAAATTGGCCAGTCTCTTTCCTTATGCAGTTGGCTTATTATTTTCATGGTATTATTTTGAGCAGGTTAATCTTGAAAATATGGTATTATTTTTTGCAGCGATGCTGTCTTTTGATATGGCGACTACAGCCATTAATAATTTAATGGATTATAAAAAGGCACATGATAATGAGTATCAAACGGCAACAAACATAGTCGGGTCAGCTAACTTAGATGTGAGACATGTATCAAAATTAATTTATGGAATGATTGCATTTTCTAGTTTAATTGGTTTGATTTTGACTTATCGGACAAGTTTGCTGCTACTGGCAATGGGCGGTTTGTGTTTTTTAATTGGTATTTTCTATACTTTTGGGCCCATTCCACTATCCAGAATGCCGTTAGGTGAAGTTTTCAGTGGAGTGACAATGGGGTTTGGTATTTTCTTTATTACAATCTATTTAAACATTGCTCATTTAGATATTCTAGTTTTAGAATTACAATCAGGCTATTTCGGAATTTATGGTAATATTGTTCAGCTGGTGGTAGTTCTTTGGGCATCCTTACCACTGATCTTTACAATAGCTAATATAATGCTGGCTAATAATTTATGTGATATGGATCAAGATATTAAGAACCATCGGTATACACTGCCGTTTTATATTGGCAGACAAAATGGTATTCGTTTATTTAATATTTTGATTTATGGCTGTTATGTGACGGTGTTTATAGGTATTTTCTTTGGTATTTATCATTGGGCAATGTTGGTTGTTTTTTTAACGCTACCGAAGATTAGAAAAAATACCCAAAGTTTTACAAAAAAACAAATAAAATCGCAGACATTTAGTGTGTCAATTAAAAATTTAGTTATATTCAATGGTGCACAAATTTTGGGATTAATCCTTAGTATTATTTTAAAATAAATGAAACATACGAGTAGCTCAGTTAAGATATGCTCGTATGTTTTTTTGAGAAAACGTTGTCATAAATATTGGTTGTTTGGTATGATACGGTTATAAAAAGAATAAGGGGGATAGGGAATGAAAATGACAATTAAAGATATTGCGAACATCGCTGGTGTTTCGACAACTACAGTATCTCAAATCTTAAATAATAAAGGTCAGCGCTTTAGCGAAGAAACACGAAAAAATGTATTAAAAATTGTTAAAGATAATGACTATACACCAGACTACTTTGCTAAAAATATGGTTCAAAAAGAATCAAAAACAATTGGGATGATTGTACCTGATGTAACAGATTTATTCTTTTCTAAAGTGATTGAAGGCGTTGAATCTTATCTAAATGAGAAAGACTATATGATTTTACTGTGTAATTCAAAACATTCAGGAGTATTAGAAAAAAAATATATAAAAAAACTTCAAAATCGATCGGTAGCAGGGATTATTTTGGCAAGTCCTAATGCGATTGAATTAGAAAAAAATATGAATCGATGTCCTTATATGCTGATTGATAGAGGATTAAATACTAGAAAACACGGTAACATTTTGGTTGATGAATACGGAGGATATTATGATGTTGTTCAGTATTTGGTAGATTTGGGTCACAAGAAGATTGGTATTTTAACGAACGAAACGGGTTATTATGAAATGACTGACCGTTACCAAGCTTATTATGACTGTTTAATTGCTAATGGATTGGACTATGATAGTAAATACATAGAAGATGGTCCGGTTTCTATTCAAGGCGGTTACGAGGCAGCTTCCCGTTTGTTAGAGAGGGAACATGTTACGGCGTTATGCTGTGGAAATGATCAAATGGCTATTGGAGCATATCGAGCAGCGTTTGAAAAAGGCTTATCTATTCCTGATGATTTATCAATTATTGGTTTTGATAATTTAGAAATCACAGAATTTTTAAATCCACCGTTGACAACAGTGGAACAGCCGGCATTCGATATTGGTTATATTGCGGCTAAAAATTTATTTCAATCAATAAATTTTGGTGAAAAAAATATTCCAAATGTAAATTTTAAAACGAGTCTAGTTATTAGAAATAGTACAAAAAACATTGACAAAAAGTAAAGAAGAGTGGTATATTCTAAATGTAAGCGCTATATCTAATGTTTTACTATTTTGTAAATCGTTTTACTCGTTTTTGGTAAAGCGCTTTACTGTATGTGATTAAAGATGATGGAGGGTTAGTGCAAGATGAGAATTGTTGATATAATTCAAAGAAAACGTGATAAAGAAGTTCTAACTAAAGAAGAAATAAACTTTTTGATTGATGGGTATACTGATGGAACAATTCCAGATTATCAAATGAGTGCTTTCTTGATGGCTGTATTTTTTAATGATATGACAGATGAAGAAATAACTTACTTAACAATGGCAATGAGTCAGTCAGGTGATACGATTGATTTGTCAGCAATTGAAGGAATAAAAGTAGATAAACATTCAACAGGCGGTGTTGGAGATACGACGACACTTATTCTAGCACCGTTAGTGGCTTCAGTGGGTGCGGCAGTTGCAAAAATGAGCGGACGAGGATTAGGTCACACAGGTGGAACAATTGATAAACTAGAGGCTATTCCAGGATTTCAAGTGGAAATTCCTAATGAACAATTTATTAAATTAGTTAATAAAAGCTATGTCGCTGTAACAGGTCAATCGGGTGATTTGGCGCCGGCTGATAAAAAAATCTATGCCTTACGCGATGTCACGGCAACAGTTGATTCTATTCCCTTAATAGCCAGTTCAATCATGGGTAAAAAAATTGCTTCAGGTGCTGATGCGATTGTACTAGATGTCACTACTGGTGACGGAGCATTTATGAAAAACTTGGCAGATGCTGAGCGATTGGCACACACAATGGTTCGTATCGGAAAATTAGCTAATCGTCAAACAATGGCTATTATTTCAGACATGTCGCAGCCTTTAGGGAATGCTATCGGAAATGCAAATGAAATTAAAGAAGCTATTGATGCTTTGAATGGAAATGGACCTGTAGATTTAATGGAAATGGTTTATGTACTAGGTAGTCAGATGGTTGTCTTAGCTAAAAAAGCAGATACACTGGATGCAGCTCGTCAAATGTTGGAAGAAAGCATAAATTCAGGTAAAGCCTTGGATAAATTTAAAGAAATGATTAGAAACCAAGGTGGGGATGATTCAGTTGTTGACCACCCTGAGAAATTACCACAACCACAATACATCATTGAATTGCCAGCGAAGGAAACAGGTGTTGTATCGAAAATTGTGGCTGATCAGGTTGGTGTTGCTGCAATGCTTTTAGGTGCTGGTCGACGTACGAAAGAAGAACCGATAGATTATGCAGTAGGACTTTATTTAAACAAAAAGGTTGGCGACTCAGTTAAAGAAGGTGAGTCATTAGTAACTATTCAGTCAAATCGTGAAGATGTTGAAGATGTTAAAGATGTTCTATATCGTAATATTTCAATTTCTGACCAAGGAGAAGAACCTAAGTTAATTCACAAAATAATAACCGAATGATAAATAACATTATTTAAAAATAGTTTGTATTTAATTAGAATGATTGATTAAACATTATAAACGTAGTATCTTAGTTATGTGAGGTTTTTTTAGCACAATAAAAGTTGAAATTACTTAATTTTTGCTAAAAAAATTTAAATTACTAAACGTAATAATGTTAGCGTTTGAAGGGCTTTCTATGGTAAAAAATAAAATAATTGTGATTATTTATCACTAATCAGCAGTAAAACATAGTAAAATGGCTATGGATTATTTATTTATCTTGGCCTTTAATAGCATTAGTGAGTGAAAATGAATCGAGGTTAATATTATGGATCATCTAAAAGAGAAACTGATAGAATCTGCTAGAAAAATGATGCAATCTGCATATGTTCCTTACTCTAAATTTCCTGTAGGAGCAGCGTTATTAACAGAAGGTAACCAGATCTATGCCGGATGCAATATTGAAAATGCCTCTTTTGGATTAACTAATTGTGCTGAAAGGACAGCTATTTTTAAAGCTGTTTCTGAGGGACACAAAGAATTTAAGCACTTAGTTGTTATTGGCCAAACGGATGAACCGATTTCGCCTTGCGGTGCTTGTCGGCAAGTGCTTGTAGAATTTTGCAAACCGGACATGCCGGTGACATTATGTAATCTGAATGGCGATTTAAAGGAGACGACCATTCAGGAATTATTACCATACTCCTTTACTAACATTGAGCATTAAAAATAAAAAATATATTGGAGGATTTTGATGATGAAAAAATCAACAAAATTAGGCGTTACACTATTAACAACAGGTCTTATTGTTGGACTTGCAGCTTGTGGCAGCGGCGCTAAAGATGCTAAAAAAGATGGCGGTTCAGATAAAAAGGGAGACAAAGATCATAGTGTAGCAATCGTTACCGATGTCGGTGGTGTCGATGATAAATCATTTAATCAATCAGCTTGGGAAGGATTACAAGCATGGGGCAAAGAGCATGATTTATCTAAAGGTGTTGATGGATATGACTATATTCAATCAAACGACGCTTCTGAGTATACAACGAATATCGATCAAGCTGTGTCAAGTGGTTTCAAAACAATCTTTGGGATTGGCTACTTATTGAAAGATTCAATCACATCAGCAGCTGAACAAAATCCAGAAACAAACTTTGGTATTATTGATGATGTTATCGAAGGAAAAGACAATGTTGTTTCAGCGACATTTAAAGATAATGAAGCGGCATACTTAGCTGGTATTGCGGCAGCATACACAACAAAAACTGATAAAGTTGGATTTATTGGTGGAGAAGAAGGAGCCGTAATCGACCGTTTTGAGGCTGGTTTTGTTAAAGGTGTGGCTGACGGTGCTAAGGAATTGAAAAAAGAAGTTAAAGTTGATGTGAAATATGCAGCATCATTTGGTGATCCTGCTAAAGGTAAAGCATTAGCTGCTAAAATGTATCAAGACGATGCTGATATTATCTATCATGCTTCAGGCGGTACTGGACCTGGGATCTTCCAAGAAGCTAAAAGTATCAATGAAAAACGTACTGAAGCTGACAAGGTTTGGGTAATTGGTGTTGATAGAGATCAAGATGAAGATGGTAAATATAAAGATAAAGATGGTAAAGAATCTAACTTTACATTAACATCTACAATTAAAGGTGTGGGTGCAGCTGTTCAAGATATCTCTACTCGTGCTTTAGACAACAAATTCCCTGGTGGCGAGCACTTATCATATGGATTAAAAGATGGTGGTGTTGAGTTAGTCGATGGTCATTTAGATACAAAAGCATTAGACGCTGTCAAGGCAGCTCGTGATCGCGTGATTAAAGGTGATGTAAAAGTTCCTGAAGCTCCTGAAAAATAATAATTAAGACTTGTACTTTTAAAACTTCATGGGAGGCATGAATCCCTTAAATGGATTAATTGCTTTTCCATGAAGTTTTTATTTTTAGGTTTTAAAGGAAGTGTGAACTTCTGACAATTATGTCAATTATTTTTGTTTCCTTCAATATCTAAAAGATCTAAAAGAATTGGATCGACTATGCAACTGAAGCATTTATTTTAAAAAAGGATGTGAAACCATGAGTCAAGAGAATTATGTCATCGAAATGCGTAATATTACAAAACAATTTGGTGATTTTAAGGCTAACGATAACATTAATTTGCAGATTAAAAAAGGTGAGATTCATGCATTATTAGGTGAAAATGGTGCAGGAAAATCAACATTAATGAATGTGCTGTCAGGTCTGCTACAACCGACAAGCGGTCAAATTTATATGGATGGTAAACCGGTTAACTTCTCAGGACCTACAGACGCTAGCAAGCGCGGAATCGGTATGGTACATCAGCATTTTATGTTGGTTGATGCTTTTACGGTTACAGAGAATATTATTTTGGGTGATGAACCGACTGAAAAGGGTAAATTAGATAAAGCAACAGCAGCGAAAGAAATTGCACGCATCTCAAAGCAGTATGGAATGGAGGTTGTTCCTAGCTCCTTAATCCGTGATATTTCTGTTGGTATGCAACAGCGTGTCGAGATTTTAAAAACATTATATCGCGGGGCAAATATTTTAATTTTTGATGAACCGACAGCAGTGTTAACACCTCAGGAAATTGATGAATTGATTTCCACAATGAAAGAACTTGTTAAAGAAGGAAAATCAATTATTATTATTACGCATAAATTGGATGAAATTAAAAAAGTTGCTGATCGTTGCACAGTTATTCGCCGTGGTAAAAGTATTGAAACGGTTGATGTTAAAGATGTGTCTTCACAAGAGATGGCAGATTTAATGGTGGGTCGATCAGTATCATTTAAAACAGCGAAAAAAGAAGCTGATCCAAAAGAAGCTATCTTATCAATTAAAGATTTGTATGTTAAAGAAAGCCGCGGATTAGATGCGGTTAAAGGATTGTCTTTAGACGTTCGTGCGGGTGAAGTAGTTGGAATTGCCGGTATTGATGGAAATGGTCAAACAGAATTAATTCAAGCAATTACGGGTTTGAAGAAGGTAGAAAAAGGATCTGTCACTATTCTAAATAAAGATGTGACTAATCAACGTCCACGTCAAATCACTGAAACTGGTATTGGACATGTTCCGGAAGACCGCCATAAATTTGGTTTAGTTTTAGAAATGACGTTAGCAGATAACATTGCTTTACAGAGTTATTATCATCCACCATTTAGTAAGAGTGGTGTGTTAAATCAAAAATATATTAATGATTACGCACGTAAATTAATAGAAGAATACGACGTAAGAACTACTGGTGAAATGGCACTTGCTGGATCATTATCAGGTGGTAATCAACAAAAAGCAATTATTGCTCGTGAAATGGATCGTGATCCAGATCTATTGATTGTTTCACAACCCACACGTGGACTTGATGTCGGTGCGATTGAATATATCCACAAACGCTTAATTGAACATCGTGATAAAGGTAAAGCCGTATTAGTAGTTAGTTTTGAATTAGAAGAAATACTTAATGTTTCTGATCGTATTGCAGTTATTCATGCGGGTGAAATTGTCGGTATTGTTGATCCAAAAGAAACATCTGAAAAAGAACTTGGTTTATTAATGGCTGGATACTCACTGGAAGAAGCGAGAAAAGAATTGAACGTGAAAGTAGGTGAGCCTCATGAGTAATCTGAAATTTAATAAACTGAATAGGATACTGGTTCCGTTATTTTCTATTCTTATGGGCTTTATCTTAGGTGCAATTATTATGGTTGTTTTCGGTTATAATCCTATATTGGGTTACCAAGCTATGTTTGAAACAGCCTTTCGTTCACCAAAAAGTATAGGTGAAATTTTTGTAATGGCTGGTCCGCTAATCTTTACAGCCTTAGGTTTTGCCGTGGCTAATTCTGCTGGATTCTTTAATATTGGTTTGTCTGGGCAGGCATTGGCTGGCTGGGTAGCAAGTGTTTGGGTCGGTTTGGTGATGCACGATTCACCACGTTTCATTACAATAATTACGGCTGTAGTGGTCGGTGTTGTTGCTGGAGCAATTGCTGCTGCAATTCCAGGGTTTTTACGTGCTTATTTTGGTACCAGTGAAGTTATCGTTACCATTATGATGAATTATATTTTGCTGCATATTAGTACACATATTGTTAATAATGTTATCGCAAAACAATATATTTCAACTAAAGGTACAACTAAAATGGTTGGAGCCAATGCATCGCTTAGAACAGAATTTTTGAATCAAATCAGTAACGGCTCTCGTTTAAACATGGGAATTATTTTTGCTATTATTGCTTTAGTCGTTGTTTGGTTTTTAATGAAGAAAACAACATTAGGTTTTGAAATTACCTCTGTTGGGTTAAACCCATTTGCTTCTGAGTATGCTGGGATGAGCAGCAAACGTATTATCGTTTTATCTATGGTCATCTCTGGTGCTTTGGCTGGACTTGGTGGTGTTGTTTACGGATTAGGAACTTTTGGAAACTTCTTCGTTCAAGGTGGGTCATTAAGTATTGGGTTTGACGGTATGGCCGTATCATTATTAGGCGGAGGTTCATCTATCGGAATTCTGTTATCCGCTCTATTATTCAGTATTTTAAAACTCGGCGGTCAAGGTATGCCGATGATTGCAGGTGTACCAACAGAGTTAGTAGATGTTGTTATTGCAGCGATTATCTTCTTCATTGGTATTAGTTACTTAATTAAATTTATCTTGAAGAAAATTGAAACAAAGAAATCAGAAAAAGTTGCTAAAGGAGGTCAAGCATCATGAGTTTAGAAACAATTGCCTCAATCATTACTCAGACATTGGTGTATTCGACACCTCTTGTTTTAACGGCATTAGGTGGTACATTCTCTGAACGTGGTGGCGTTGTTAACGTTGGTTTGGAAGGTATCATGGTAATGGGTGCATTTAGTTCAATTGTCTTTAACTTAAGTTTTGCTTCAACCTTTGGTGCTTGGACACCGTGGCTTGCTTGTCTAGTCGGTGGTCTGGTAGGTATGCTGTTTTCACTATTACATGCGGTGGCTACGATTAATTTACGAGCAGATCACATCATCAGTGGTACGGTAATTAACTTAATGGCGCCAGCCTTAAGTATTTTCTTAGTAAAAATTATTTATAGCAAAGGTCAAACAGACCAAGTAACTGAAACCTTTGGTTATACAAGTATTCCAGTATTAAGTAAAATTCCAGTGATTGGACCATTGCTATTTGCAAATACGACAGCACCAGCATTTGTTGCTATTTTTATAGCAATTATTTCTTGGTTCGTTCTTTATAAAACGCGTTTTGGCTTACGCTTGCGTGCAGTTGGTGAAAATCCCCAAGCGGCTGATACATTAGGTATTAATGTTTACGGTATGAAATATGCTGGTGTATTATTATCAGGTTTCTTAGGTGGTATGGGTGGCGCAGTATTTGCTCAATCTATTTCTGGCCGTTTTGCAGTGACTACTATTTCGGGTCAAGGTTTTATCTCAATGGCCGCTATGATCTTTGGTAAATGGAATCCGATTGGTGCAATGGGAGCAGCAATGTTCTTTGGTTTTGCTCAAAACTTAAGTATTGCTGGCGACGGCTTGCCGATTATTTCAAGTATTCCAAAAGTCTACATGGAAATCGCGCCATACTTCTTAACAATTTTAGTTTTAGTTTTATTCATTGGTAAATCAACTGGTCCTAAAGCTAATGGTAAAACATATATTAAATCTAAATAAATTTAGCGATAACACCCTCATTTTTGAGGGTGTTTAATCAAATAAATATCATGAGAGAAGGCAATAGTATGTTTAAGAGAGTTCATTTAATCGTTTTAGATTCTGTTGGTATTGGAGAAGCACCAGATGCTGAAAAATTTGGCGATGTTGGCAGCCATACATTAGGTCATATCGCTGAAAAAGTCGGCTTAGATGTACCAAATATGGAAAATCTTGGATTAGGAACGATTGAACATTTAAAAGGTGTTAAAGCAGTTGAAGATCACAAAGGTTATGCAACTAAATTAGAAGAAATTTCTGTGGGTAAAGATACTATGACTGGTCACTGGGAAATTATGGGACTAGATATTAAAACACCATTCCGTGTTTTTCCTGAAGGATTCCCACAAGATTTGTTAGATAAAATTACTGAATTTTCTGGCCGTGGTATTATCATGGCAGCCAATAAACCTTACAGTGGTACAAAAGTTATCGAAGACTTTGGTGCCGAACAAATGGAAACCGGCGATTTGATTATCTATACTTCAGCTGACCCTGTTCTACAAATTGCAGCACACCAAGATGTCATTCCTTTAGAAGAGTTATATAAAATTTGTGAATACACTCGTGAAATTACCAAAGATGATCCATATATGATTGGCCGTATCATTGCACGTCCTTATGTTGGTGAGCCAGGCAACTTTACACGAACAGCTAACCGTCATGACTATGCGTTAGATCCGTTTGATGAAACAGTGTTAGATGCATTAAAAGACAACGGTAAAGATGTGATTGCTGTTGGTAAAATTAATGATATTTTTAACGGCCAAGGTGTGACTGAAGCCATTCGTACAAAATCCAATATGGATGGTGTTGACCAATTACTTAAAGTGATGGGACAAGATTTTACAGGATTAAGTTTCACTAACTTAGTTGATTTTGATGCTTTATTCGGACACCGCCGTGATACAGAAGGTTATGGTAAAGCACTTGAAGAATTTGATGGTCGCTTGCCTGAAATCTATCATGCCATGGCTGAAGATGATTTATTATTAATTACGGCTGACCACGGTAACGACCCAACTTTCCCTGGAACGGATCACACAAGAGAATATGTACCGTTATTAGCATATAGTAAAAAAATGACTGGTCACGGTTCATTGCCTCAAGGTCATTATTCTGATATTGCCGCAACAATTGCTGAAAACTTTGATGTACCAGCAACTGAAAATGGTGAAAGTTTCTTAAAATATTTAAAATAAGGAGTTACATTAAAATGTCATTCATGGAAAAATTAACAGAGACAACACAATTTATTCAATCTCAAGGTGTTAAAGATGTTGAGTTTGGTTTAATTTTAGGTTCAGGATTAGGCGAATTGGCAGATGAAATTACTGACCGTGTCGTGATTCCTTATGAATCTATTCCACACTTCCCAGTATCAACAGTTGTTGGTCATGCGGGTCAATTGGTTTACGGAAAATTAGCTGGTAAAAATGTATTAGCAATGCAAGGTCGTTTCCACTACTATGAAGGTCACTCAATGCAGACTGTTACTTTCCCAGTTCGTGTGATGAAATCCCTTGGTGCTGAATCCATGGTCGTAACCAACGCTGCAGGCGGTGTGAACACATCATTTTCACCTGGTGATTTAATGCTGATCACTGATCAAATCAACTATACAGGTGACAATCCTTTAATCGGTTTAAATGATGATGAATTAGGACCTCGTTTCCCTGATATGTCACAACCATATGATAAAGAATACGGAAAAATCGCGAAAGACGTTGCAGATGAATTAAAAGTCACCCTTCAAAAAGGTGTTTACATGGGGTTCTCTGGTCCAACTTATGAAACACCGGCTGAAGTCAGAATGGCTCGTCTAATGGGTGCCGATGCAGTTGGTATGTCAACAGTTCCAGAAGTGATCGTTGCCAACCATATGTCAATGCGAGTGTTAGGTATTACATGTGTCACTAATTTAGCTGCAGGTATGCAATCTAATTTAAACCACGAAGAAGTTGTGGAAACAACTGAACGTGTTAAAGCACACTTCAAAGAACTAATTAAATTAACACTAGAAAGAATCTAATTTATTTCAAAGGAGCTTATTTTAATGAGTGTACATATTGAAGCAAAACAAGGAGAAATAGCTGATAAAATTTTACTTCCAGGCGATCCGCTACGAGCAAAATATATTGCTGAGAAATTTTTAGATAATCCTGTTTGTTATAATAATGTTCGCGGAATGTTAGGTTATACGGGAACATATAAAGGTCATCGTGTATCGGTTCAAGGAACTGGTATGGGTATGCCGTCAGCGGCTATTTATGTGACCGAATTAATTCGTGAATATGGTGTAAAGAAATTAATGCGTGTAGGGACTTGTGGTGCGCTGCATAAAGATGTCCATGTTCGTGATTTGATTTTAGCACAAGCAGCAGCAACAAATTCAGCAATTATCCGTCAAAGTTTTCCAACTTTTGATTTTCCACAAATCGCTAATTTCGGGATGCTACGGACTGCTTACGATACTGCAGAAGAACATGGCTTTAATATTCATGTTGGGAATGTTTTATCAAGCGATACTTTTTATGCGGACGATATCTCAGGCACAATTAAATTAGCTGAACATGGTGTGTTAGGTGTTGAAATGGAAGCAGCAGTCATTTATTACTTAGCTGCAAAATATGGAGTTAAATCATTAGCTTTAATGACTGTCAGTGATCATATTATTACTGGTGAAGAGACGACCGCTGAGGAGCGTCAAACGACCTTTGATGAAATGATGATAGTCGGCTTAGAAACAATTATCAAAGAAGATTAAATTAAAAACTGGTTCTTGCTGTTAATTAGCAAGAACCAGTTTTTTTGTGTTATGATTTGATAGATAAGAGATGAAAGTTATAAGGTTGGTGGATAAAGTGTTTAATCTAGTATTATTATTTTTAGCGATTGCTGTTTTATCAGTTATTATGTGGTGGTTAGGCTATTATCGTCAAAGGATTGCGGGCATCGTCTATGCGGCTGTAACAGAAGGGACCTTTGTCTATCTGCTGATTAATTACACACAGCAAATTGATAAAGGACAAAAGATTTTTATTGGACTTTGTTTAGTCGGTTGGTTGATTTTTCTAATTGATTTATGGCGGAAGGGTAAAAAAGAATATTTTACGAAACAGAAAAACACTGATTAATCTGGGGATTTACCTAGTATTAGTCAGTGTTCTTATTAATTTCAGGTATGTATTCTAAAATATCTCCAGGTTGACAATCTAAAGCTTCGCAAATTTTTTCAAGGGTTGAAAATTTAACTGCTTTAGCTTTGCCGTTTTTTAAAATAGAAATGTTAGCCATAGTAATGCCAACATGGTTGGCTAAGTCAGTGACACTCATTTTTCGTTTAGCCAACATAACATCAATGTTTACTTGGATAGCCACATTATTTCCTCCTGTTATATAGTTAGGTCGTTGTCTTGTTGCAGTTGTTCAGCCGCATCAAATAAATAAAATAAAAGGGCTGCAATAATTGCAATAATTATGCCGATAAAGAAAAATAATCCTGATAAAATTAAGAAAGGTAAGTTTATTTTAAAGAAAATAATACCGCAAGTTAGAGAAAAAGCATAAAAAATACTTTCACCAATTCCCGCATAGGCGATTATTTTTAGTCGTTTTTTGGTTTCAGCTGTGAATAGCCTTTCTTGCTTGAAATCGGTACTTAATCGCCACAGACTGAAAAGAATATAGTAAACAGGAATGGCCGTAATCCAAAAGAACAGTTGCAACCAAGTATTGTATTTTTGAATATTAAAGAAACTAGATAACTCTGGGGATACAAATAGTAAAAAGGCTAAGCCTAAACAAGCGGTCAGTATAATTAAAGTTTGGAATAAATTGCTCAATGTATTTAATTTCATCATGAGTGTCATATCTCCTTAGAGGTATTCTTTTATCTATTATAATCGATATTAATGCTGAGAAAAACCTATAATCAAAGATTATAGGTTTTTTCTTGTCATTTTTCTAATGAAACTAATGGCACCAAGGATAATGCCTAAACAAACTAGCAAGGCACCTACAGGCAACATAAAGAAGTAGGGTTCATGTAATATTCCATTACTGTCAATGGTTGATGGCATTTGTGAACTTACTAAGTAAACTACAATACCAAGGATTAGAGATGTTAGTGATGCTATTGTTATAGGTGATATTTTTTTCATAGTTATTGCCAACTTTCTTTCTATATTTTTTCATACCTCTAATATAGCATATTGAATATTGTTAAGCAATATTTTTTTATCGTAAAACAATAATTTTATATCCTTTAAGAATATAAAGGTAAAGTAATTAATACACTGAATTTTTGATTTTCGCTTAAAATATTAATGCTGCCATGATGTCTTTCTACAATTTGTTTTGCAATCGCCAGGCCTAATCCATGTCCGGAGATATCAGGATTATTGCCACGTTTAAAGTGATGAAAGAGTTGCTCAGCCTCTTTTTGTGATAGAGTGTGTTCAACTAAGTTAGTGATGGTCAATTGAAAGTATTGCTGATTATGGCCGATAGTAATCTCTGTTTGTGATCCAATCAGACTATATTTTAAGCTATTACTTAATAAAATTTTCAGCAGTTGGGTAAGTCTCATATAATCACCCAAGACGGCGAAATCAGATGATTGAGGGCGTATGTAAGTGACATTTAAATATCGCTCAGCATTGTTAAAGAGTGGTCGATAGCTACGCAAGCTATCACTGATAACGGCAGAAATATCAATAATCTCTTGATTAATTGTAAATTCTGATGATTGAAGCCGACTTAATTCTAGTAAATCATTTAACAAGATAGTCAACTGTTGTGATTCTAATAGTAAGGAGTGAACTTGCTGTTGATTGGTTGTAGAAAGATCAGACTGTTCAGATAGTGTTTCTAAAGTATTTTTGATGATCATGACAGGTGTTCGTAACTCGTGTGAGATTTGAGAAAGGAATTGTTTTTGACTAGCCTCACGATTATCTTGTTCTTGCTTAGCTTGTGCTAGACGTTGTGTCAATCTATTCAATTTATCAGCTAATAAGTTTAATTCATCCTCTGTTGAAATAATCAAAGTGCCAGCATAATCTTCTTTAATTAGTTGTTCAGTGTAATCGGCCATGTGATAGATTGGTTTGACAAAGCGTTTTGCTGTTAAAGTTGCCAAAATAATAGTTAATAGCAGAGCAACTAGAAAACTGTTTATCAGACTGACAAAATCACCTGAGTGCAAATTAGATTTGATGATTGGTGCTTGCTCAAGCACGATAACACCAAATATTTGCTGATGGTTATCGATTAGTGGTATCGCTAATTGCTGTTTGCCGGTTTGTAAGAGAGAGTTATTTTTTTTCTCCACATTATTCTTAGTTACAGTGGCTTCTTTCAGTATGGGATTAAGTTGTTTCGGTAGATTAGAAAATGTTTCAATTTTCTGATGTCGCATCATCATCTGTGAATTGTCAAATAACGCTTTCCCAGTATCATCAACAATCCAAACTGAAGTGGTTGTTAATTGATTCATAAAAGATACTAGTGTTTGATAATTATAAGCTGTCATGTGGCCCCAACCGTTGCTTTGCTGATGTCTCATTTGTCGTCCAGCTTGTATATCGCTTTGATTATAATCCTCGATTAATTTATCTGCCAGCATCTGTCCTTGTTCAGTCATTTGTTTGAATTGAATTGTGGCAGTCTGCCGATTATAAATAATAAAGAAAGTAATCAATGAAATCAGAGAAAAAGTAATCAAGATAAAAGAAAAACTTGCAGTTAAACGGTAAACAATCTTTTTTTTCATAGTCTGGTAACCTCAAATAAATAGCCTTTTCCCCAAATCGTTTTTATTGCCCAATTATATGTCTGCTTGTCGGACTGCTTTAGTTTTTCGCGCAATCGTTTAATATGACTGTCAACCGTTCGAAAATCGCCGAAATAATCCATTCCCCAAACAGCATCTAAAAGTTGATCTCGAGAAAACAGCTGATTAGGGTGGGTAATAAATAAATAAAGCAAGTCGAATTCTTTTTGTGTTAAATGAATTGGTAAAGTATTTAAATATACTTGATGTGCGGAGTAATTCATGTTTAAGTTTTTTAGTATCAGTTTTTTATCTGCAGAATTGGTGAATTCGACACGTCTCATAATTGCATGTATTCTTGCTAACATTTCTTTGTTAGAGAATGGCTTAACAATATAGTCATCTGCACCGACGTCCAAGCCTAATATTTTATCATGGTCTTCACTTTTAGCAGTAATCATGATAATGGGAATCATTGAAGTTTGCCGAATCGTTTGGCAGACGGTAAATCCATCGATACCTGGAAGCATAATATCTAAGAGAATTAAATCAATCACTTGTGATTTCCATAAACCTAACCCCGATTCACCTGATTCAGCTTCAAGAACAAGATAACCTTGTTGTTTTAAATAATCGGCTAATAATTTACGTAAAGTTGAGTTGTCTTCAATAATTAGAATAGTCATGTTTATTCTCCTTATCTTCTTTTTTGTCATAATTCTGCCACATTTTTATTTTATACTTACTATACATTAAAGATAACATAGGAGGGATGATAATGAAGAAGAAATTAGTAATAATTGGTGGTTTGGCTTTATTTAGTGGTATCGGCATAACTACAGTTCACGCAACAACAAGTATTTCTGATGTCGAGACATCGGTACAAAAGAGCGGTACGATGATGTCTGAAAATGGCTATCGGCAAGATAGATGTGTTGAACGTCGAGAACATCATATGAATAAAAAAAACCATCGGAGATGCGGCTCGGAGCGAGGTTATAGACAACACATGACTGAATCAACTGAGGCTGTTCGCTAGTAGTGTTCAGAAAAAGAAACCTGTTAATTGTAAAATACAATTAACAGGTTATTTTTATAGTATAATAAATTTGAGATAAGTGATAATGAAAGTTTGTATCATAGGAGGGAGCGATATCGAATGATAAAATGGTTAAAGTTAGGCGTGACGGTAATGGGGATGGTACTTTTATTATCGGCATGTAGTCAATTAAGAGGTAAGGAAGAGACAGATGTATCGAGTACAACAAGTAGTTCAATCATTCATCCTGCTGTTAGTGAACAAACAGCTGTGCTGAGCGGTATTATTGAACAAGCTGCTGTTACTGATGAGACAGGAGTGACAACCTTTTTAGTTCAAGACATAAAGAATATTACGCATGGGGCTGAGATTCAACAGATATTAAACGCTGATGGTGTAGTGCTGATTGTTCAACAAGGGGTGTTGGATAAAGCCAATTTATCAGGAGAACAGCTTAAAAAAGGGAAAAAAGTTTCTTTTTCAGTAGAAAAAAAAGCAGCAATGACCAAGTCCTTGCCGCCTCAAATAAATATTCTCTCGTTAGAGGAAAAAGAATAATAATGCCAGTCATTATTATTCTTTTTCTCTGATGAAGCATGTGTCTAAATGGTCATCAATAATACCTGTAGCTTGCAGATAAGCATAGACAGTGGTGCTGCCTAAAAATTTAAAACCACGCTTTTTCAAGTCTTTGCTGATTTCATCAGAAAGGTCAGTCCGGCTTGGGACTTCAGTGATTGATTGCCAATGATTAATGATGGGCTGATTGTTCACAAATCCCCATAGATAGGAATCGAATGAACTAAACTCTCTTTGAACTATCATAAATGCTTGTGCATTAGTAATGGCAGATTTTATCTTCAGTTTATGTCGGATAACACCTGGATTATTAAGTAAACGTGTAACATCTTGTTCGTTGTAGTCTGAAATTTTTTGATAATCCCAATGACTATAAGCTTTAGTCAATGTTTCTCTTTTCTTTAAAATAGTTGACCAGCTTAGGCCTGCCTGCATACTTTCCAGTATTAGATATTCAAATAGAATAGTGTCATCATGAACAGGTCGACCCCATTCCGTGTCATGATAATGTTGTTCTGATAAATTATTTTCAGCCCAGTCGCAACGTGTTCCCATAAAGATACCCCTCCTTCAAAAATAAATTTATAAGAAAAGCCACTATCGGATGATTAGTGACTTTGATATCAGCTCTTTATTTTTTTATTCCGCAAGCGATTGGCAGAAAGACCGCTGACGACACTGATGACTAGGAAAACCATACTGACAACAACAAAATGCATGAGCGATCCCTTTAAAAATGATGTAGTTAAATCATACAGCGGTTTAGATGTAATTGATATATGGTCGATTATGCGACTTATCAAAATAATTAAAGGGATAACACCTAAAATGAGGGCTGATCCACTGAAGACATAGGATAAGTAACGCAATAAGCGATGTATCCACGTATGTAATAAATACCAAAGCAGGATAAGTAGCAAAACAAGACAAGAAATTAAAATAATTTTAAAAATTAATGAATTTGCTTTAAACACCTGAACTTTTTGACCAAAAGCAGGTAAAAAAGGAATTTCTACGTATTCAGTGTAATTTGCATAAGCTGTATCTGCAAATTTTTGGATATTTTGTTTTTCAGTCTCGGAAATGGTACTATCACGTTTTTCAGCATAGGCTGTAACGTTAGTTGTTAAATTCTTTTTAAAGGCTTCTTTATCACCAAGGACTTGTGCACCGTTAAATGCATGCTTAATGTATGAATTAACATCAACTTTAATCTGTTCTTGACTAACAGGTGTTTGGATAACGTCTTTAGGAATTCCACTGCCCATGCCTAAATCTTGTATGTTTGTTTTAATATCTTTTGACAATTCTGAATAATAATTTGATTTTTCTGCTGAAGCAATTAAAAAATTACTAGAAAAGAGAGTATGCTCAATAATCATTACAATTGCTAAGCTGGATAATAAAACTGTACAGACAAAAGAAAGAAAGCCTAAAAGAAAATGTCGTAAAAAAGATTGCTTATTATTCATCTATTCTATTCCCCTTACTTATTAGGTTCGATTAACGGTCCAGAGACTAAGTCTGCATAGACAAACAGACGATCATCCGTTAAACCAATCATTTCAATCGGATAGCAGGTATATAAGATTAAATGCCGTCCTTTATTTCGCACATTAATCGACTCAATTGCAGTAGGATCATCAAATTTAGCAACTCGTTTACTTGTAACTTTATAAGTGTATGTGCCGTAATTAGTTTTTATGACAATCGGATCGTTCGTTTCAACAACATTTAAGGTACCGAAATCAGTTGTATTGTGACCGCCGATTAGAGATGTTCCCTCTTCACCAGGAAAGACACTGCCGTTATATTGGCCAACCCCGCGACGTAAGTCTTCAGGACTGTCGCCGAAGTAAAGCTTGGCTTTGATTTTAGCTTTATCTACAATTACTTGGCCGTATTCAACACCTAGTGTTGGATATTTTATGTCATTTTGGGAAAGAGTTTTATTATTATCTTTTAATTCTTTGTTCTCATCAAAAATGGAGTTATCTGCTTTATTAAAAGTCGGTTTTGTATCTAATAGAATTAAACGAACAGAAGAAGATACTAAATCCACTACCGGTGACAGTAGGATATAGATGGTGCCGTATCCAATAATGAGAAAAAGAATAGGCATATAAAAATATGCCCATACGTTTTTGTTCTTCATAAATTATGCAACCGCGCGTCTTTTTAAAACAACAGCACTACCGATAGAACCTAAAACCAATGTTGATAGTAATGCTAAAGCTGTTGTATAGTTGGCACCAGTAGCTTTAACAACCGGTTGATTCTTAGTGTTTGTTGTGATAATAGCTTTACCATCACGTGATAGGATATTACCTTTTTGGTCAATTGATAAACCTAGGACGTTAGCAGATTTAGTTACGTAACTCCAAATTTGGTCCATAACATTTTGAGGAAGTTGATTCATCAACTCGCTTAAGCTGTTTGCTTTCAATCCTTTTGAATTATCGATAACCAATTGTTTTGCTGCACGAATATTCGCAACAACTTGATCAACTTGACTATCAGTATAGTTGTTAGCTTTTAATTCATTTTCAGCCTGTGTAATAAATTGTTGCGGTAAGTAGAAAGTACCAGCATCAGTTGTAACACCAGCATTTAACTCATCTAAAATAGCTCCGCCTTTAGCAGTATTAGCACTTGCTGAGCTAGCAAAGATAACAGCCAGTAAAGAAACTAACAATAAACTAAAAAGTTTTTTCATTTGAATTCCTCCATTATTTATTTTTTGAGACAGTGATACACTAGCATTGTATCATAATCATATGTTAAACATAAAGCCTTTTAAAAAAATGTTGGAACAAACTTAATCATATGCCTTATTTTTATATTTATGAAATCTTTATATGAGCTATTAATATTTTTTCTTACGTTTCCGTCTGACACGAGCAGCAACCTCTTTTTTTCTTAATTGGACCGAGGAATAACTTAAAATAAGACTAATTATTATAAATAGACTGCCTAGTACAATTAGCCGAATCAGACTACCCTTCAAAACAGTCGTCATTAAAGTGTACAACGATGGTTGCTGTATAGACAACCGATTAATGACTTTTGAAGTGATAATTATGAGTGGCATAGTTATTAGAATAAGACCGGTTCCGCTGAAAGCAAAAGATAGATACCGTAACAGCATAAAAAGACGTTTGTATAATAGGAAGATAAGCATACCTGATAAAATGACTGTTCCTAGTCCCAAGCTAATTAAAAATAGCATAATTTGCTGATTAAAGGTCCCAATTTTTTGACCTAGGGCTGCTAGAAAAGGTATTTTTAAATAAGATATGTATTGTTTATAGGCTTCTTCGGTGAAATAATTAATACCATCTAATTCCTGTTTGCTCAATTTTCCAGACTTTTCTTTAGCATAAACGGTTACTTTTTTTTCAATTAAATTCTGAACGGGTTCTTTTTGTGGCTGGAAATCTTCTTGATTAAGTGCATGCTTTAGATACATTGTCATATCGGTAGTGACCTGCTTTTGTTCGATAGCATTAGATAAGACTTTTGGTGGGATACCGCTACCTCGTCCTAAATCTTGAATGGAAACAATAACTTCTTTGTGGACTTTTTGAAAATAATCGGTTTTATCAGCTTGTTTAAGATAATAATCACCTGAAAAAATAGTATGTTGGATAATTAACAGAATAATAAAACCAGATAAAAAGATAGTTATTGCAAAAGCCACAAATCCCCAAATAAATTGACGAATGAGACGTTGTTTTTTCTTCATAGATTTACTCCTTTATGATGCATCAATGAGAGGTCCAGATTCTAGGTCTGCGTAAACAAACAGGCGATCATCCGTTAGACCAACCATATCCATGGGGTAACAGGTGTATAAAATTAGTTTATGCCCCTCTTTCACATAGAGCGATTCAATTGCTGACGGGTCGTTAAACTTAGCCACACGGTGGCTCGTTACTTTGTAAGTATACGTACCATAATTTGTTTCAATAACAATTGAATCGCCGACATCAACTAAGTTCATGGTGCCAAAATCCGTTGTATTATGCCCACCCATTAATGAAGTTCCGACTTCACCTGGAAAAACACTGCCGGGATATTGCCCAACACCTTTGCGTAAATCAGCGGGACTATCACCAAAAAATATTTTAGAATGAATGTTTGCCTTATCGATATTAATTTTTGCATATTCGACACTGGTATCGGGATAAGTCACGTCTTTGGCTGGAATGGTTGCTGGTTGAGTCTTTTGGGTCGTCTCTTTCTCTTTGATATTAGTTTTTTTTTCACCATTCTTTTTTTCTGTTTTTTTGTCACTAAAAATAGATTTTGCTTGTTTCATATCAGAGGTTGGTTTATCCATAATAACCAACGTGATTGTTGACTTGACTAAATCAATGACTGGACTTAATATCACAGATAAAATACCGTAACCTAAACAAAGAAAAAGAATGGGCATATAAATATATGCCCACAACTTGTATTTTCTCATAATATTAAGCCAACCAATATTTTTTAGTGCTAAAACCAAGCACGAGTGCACCGATGAATAATGAACTTACTGCACCAAAACTTTTTAGGTAATTACCGCCGGTTGCTTTAACGACAGGACCGTTTGTTGCAGTTTTATCATTTTTAGTGACTAATGATAATGTCTTAGGATCTACTTTTAATTCTAAAATGCTCGCAGCTTTAGTAAAATTAGCACGAATTTCTTTTTTTGTTGTTTCTGGTAATTGTTTCCCGAAATCTATGATGTTGCCACCTTTTCCTTTGATACCTTTTGATGTATTGTGGACTAATTTTTTAGATGCTTTTACTAAGTCAAGGACTTCTGCGGTTTGTTTATCGGTATATGTATTAGCTTTGAGTGTATTCTCTACTTGTGTCAATTTATCTGTCGGTATTTTATAAATAGTACCATCAGCGGAAGTGACAGACTCTAATTCTTTTAAAATAGCCTTTTCATTTGTAGTTAACGGATTATTTGCACTTACCATAGTTGAGAAGCCAAATGTAATTAAAGCCAACAGAGCAAGACTCCAGATTTTTTTCATTATAATTCCCTCCAATAATAATCTATGTTTATTATAACATAGATTATTATTTAAATCGTGGATAAATTAAATGATTTATCATAAGTATTTAAAGTCAATTGTTTGTAACATCCGTCTATTCTAGTATAAACTAAAGATGGACTACATTAACGAGAGGAGATACACGTTATGTCAAAAAAAGTTGGAATTTTAGTTGGAAGCAGTCGCCCAGGTTCATACAGTCAGTTAGTTGCAGAAACAGTTAGTCAACGATTAAGTCAATCGTTTGTTATTGAGACACTCCCTATTAATCATTTGGGACTTTTTGATCAGGGATTGGATGACGCTGATCACTCACCAGTTGAATGGACAGAATTTAGAGATAAAGTCAAAAAGTTAGATGGTTATGTGTTTATCACACCCGAACATAATCGTTCTATCCCAGCGGTGTTAAAAAATGCCTTAGATATTGCTTCAAGACCTTATGGAGAGAATGGCTGGAATGATAAACCAGCAGCAATTATCAGTGTATCTCCAGGTGCTATCGGCGGTTTTGGTGCCAATCATCATCTTAGACAGGTTTTAAGTTTCTTAAATGTTCATACGATGGATCAGCCAGAGATGTATATTGGTCATATTGCAGATAGTATGAATGATGATGGTATTTTAATGGAAAAGACTGTTGATTTTATCAACTCTGCTGTTGATAGTTATGTTCAGTGGGCAGATCAAAATTTTAAATAATAAAATACTCCTTAACCATTAGTGATGAATGGTTAAGGAGTATTTTGTTGTATCAGCCCCAGTGATTGTTTCCAGGCTAAAATCCTTAGTACAGATTCATCTAATTGTTTTTCAGTTAGGGTACTTTCTGTTGAGTTGAGAGCCTTTTTGATTGTGGGAATTTGTTCAGCATAGGACGATGATAAAATCAAATCATTTCCGGCTTCTAAAGCTTTTAAGGCTGCGTCACTTTGACTGGTGAAATCAGTAATACCGGCCATATCCATGTCATCAGTCATGATTACACCATTAAAGTTCAAATCATCTCGTAACAGCTGATGGATTGGTTTAGAGAGGGAGGCAGGTAGATGTGCATCAATGTTGTCGAAAATATTGTGGGCAACTAAGACACTGTCAGCCCCAGCATCAATACCAGCTTGAAACGGTGGTAAGGCGTCGGTCTGCAATTCTTTCAGCGTACGAGAATCATGAATAACGGCTGTGTGTGAATCTGAACTATTTCCATAACCGGGAAAATGCTTAAGAGTAGAACCAATTTGCTGATCTTTAAGCTCGGATACGATAACGGTCACAAATTTTTTAGTACTCACAACATCTTGTCCAATTGTTCGGTCGTATATAAAAGAATTGGAGTTAGTTGATACATCTGCCACTGGAAATAGTCCGGTATGAATACCTAACTCTTTAAAGATTGTTGATTTAACTGCGGTATCTTGTTTGATTGCTTCCCAACCTCCAGATTTATAAAGGTCTTGCGGAGATTTAAACGGCGTTTGAATGATCTGCGAATTTTGACTCAATCGAGAGACAGTACCGCCTTCTTCATCTGAACCAATCAGCAGCGGAATACGACTGGCTGATTGATAGGAGACGATTTTTTTCTTTAATGAATCAGTGGTTTCGCCAGCAACATCACGCCCAAACAAAAGATATCCGCCCAGGTGGTAAGTTTTAATGTCAACAAGAGCATTTTTTTCTGGTACTCGAGCTAAAAATAATTGCCCGATTTTTTCATCGACTGTCATTTTATTGAGAGTGTCTTTTAATTGAGTAGCTTTTTTTGAGGTCATATCGGCGCTTTTTCTGATACATTCTGGGTTTGGCTTATCTTCAGACAAATGTACTTGATAGGATGTTTTATCCATTTGGTGAGAGCCGCATATAACTAAAAAAAAGGTGATGAGAAGTACAAATAGACAAATAAACATTAAATATTTAACGATAGCACGCAAAATAAGATTACCTCCTTATTAGATAACCAATCAAAAAAATCGCTCTTCAGTAGAATAATGAAGAACGATTGACATATGTTATTGATGTTCATTGGATTTTAATAGATCTTTTTCAGTTTCTTTCACAATAAAAATGGGTCTTTTTTTTGTTTCCAAGAATATTTTACCGATGTATTTGCCGATAATACCCAGACATAATAACTGTAAACCACCTAAGAAAAGGATAACGACAATCATTGATGGCCAACCAGCTGTAGGGTCGCCATAGACTAAGGCACGAAAAATAATAAAAATCATCCCTAAAACAGCCGCAATACAAGATAAAAAACCAGTATAAGAGGCAATATTTAAAGGTGCTTCAGAAAAATTGACAATTCCGTCAATTGAATATTTGAATAATTTGAAAAAAGACCAAGATGTTTCACCAGCAACACGTTCTCTATTCTCAAACGAAAGGTATTCTGTGTTAAAACCTACCCAACTGAATAAACCCTTGGAGAATCGGTTGTACTCTGAAAGTTCTAAAACAGCATCAACCATTTGGCGAGTCATTAAGCGGTAGTCACGAGCACCATCAACCATTTCGGTTTCACTGATTTTATTAATTAATTGGTAAAATTTACGGGCAAAGAAACTGCGAATTGGTGGTTCACCTTGCCGATCAGATCGACGAGTACCCACACAATCAATATCAGAAGTTAAAATACGGTCAATCATTTTAGGTAATAGCTCTGGTGGATCTTGAAGATCGACATCCATAACGGTAACTAAATCTCCTGTCGCTGTCTTTAATCCGGCATACAGAGCAGACTCCTTCCCAAAATTCCGAGAAAAAGAAATGTAGCGAACATAGTTATACTGTTGTGCAAGCTGACGCATTTCAGCTAAACTTTGATCTTTAGAACCGTCATTGACGAAAATATATTCAAAGTGATAATGATTTGTTTGTCTAACTAACTCCATTGCATTAAAGAAAATAGGAATCATTTTTTCTTCATTAAGGCATGGGATAATGATGGATACTTTCATGGATAGACTCCCTTTACTTGTAATAATCTATTTAATTACTAATTATATCAGTTTATTGATAAAAAATATACACAATCCAAATAGATTGTTTGGTTGACTTATTAAGATTTAAGAAAATAAAAAGCAGTAATCGTGTAGAGTCTGATTAAAATTGATATAATAACTCTGGAAATCTTTAAATTTTATAGATTTTAACGTATACTTGAAAGTTGTAAGATTAGAAAATAGAATGACTAAATAAATTAATAGTGAAAGTGATGGAGGACTAATTATATGTGTGGTTTTGTAGGATATGTAAATCAGAAGATGGTCGGCGAAGAAACAATTAAAAAGATGGCTGATCGTATTATTCATCGCGGCCCCGATGACGAAGGATATTTTCAAGATGATTTTATTTCAATGGGCTTTAGACGTTTATCAATTATTGATATTGATCATGGTAGTCAGCCGATGGCAAATAATTCAGGAACAAAGATTTTGACGTTTAATGGTGAAATTTATAACTATTTGGAATTACGAGAAGAATTACAAGCTATGGGTTATGACTTTAAAACAGATGTTGATTCAGAGGTACTTATTCATGGGTACGATGCATGGGGAGAAAAATTATTAGATCGCATTCGTGGGATGTATGCATTTGTCATTTATGATTCAGTAACTAAAGAGATATTCGGTGCACGTGATCATTTTGGTATTAAACCATTATACTACTATAAAGATGAACATGCCTTTCTATGGGCTTCAGAAATCAAAGGTTTTTTGGATCATCCGTCGTTTGTTAAAGAGTTAAATGAAGAATTGTTACCTGTTCATTTAAGTTTTGAATTTATCCCAAATGATGAAACAATGTTTAAAAATGTGTTTAAGTTAAATCCAGGACATTTCTTTTTATATAAAAACGGTAAATTAGCTGTAAAAGAGTACTACCATTTTGAGTTTGAACCAGATAATAGTTTAACTATGGATGATGTGAAAGCTGAGTTAATTGAAACAGTCGATTCATCAGTTAAATCACACATGATTGCAGATGTTGAAGTTGGTAGTTTTCTATCAAGTGGGATTGATTCAAGTTATATTCTAAATGAAGCTTGTGAAGATGGGAACATCCAATCATTTTCTCTGGGTTTTTCAGATAAAAATATCAGTGAATTAGAATGGGCGCAAAAGTTTGCTGCTGAAATAGACCAAAAGAACACGGCTATTCTAATTGATGACCAGGACTTCTTTGATATTATTCCAACAGCGATGTATCACATGGACGAGCCGTTATCAAATCCTTCAGCTATTCAACTGTATTTCTTATCTCAAGAAACCAGTAAGCATGTTAAAGTTGCTCTGTCAGGTGAAGGTGCGGACGAATTCTTCGGCGGATACAACACATATTTAGAGGCCGGTACTTTTGAAACGTACAATAAATTTACGACACGTACAATGCGTAAATTATTCTCACAAACTGCTAAACGTATGCCGCATTTTCATGGCCGTCGTTTCTTAATTCGTGGGGCACAAGATATCAGCGAACGCTACTACCGGGTTAATTATGTGTTTAATGAATCAGAGCGAAATGATCTGCTTAAAAATTCAAAATATAATAAACCGTCATCAACATTTGTTAAGGGATTATTTAATGAAGTAAAAGACCAAGATCCAGTGACACAAATGCAGCATTTTGATATTCACGAATGGCTAGCATATGATATTTTACATAAAGCAGATCGTATGAGTATGGCCAACTCACTTGAAGTTCGTACGCCATTAGTAGATAAAGAAGTAGCAGAAGTAGCGAAAAGGATGCCAGTAAATACACGTGTAAAAGATGGTGTTACTAAAGTGGCTTGGCGTGAAGCGTCTGAGAGCAAATTACCAGACCGTATTGTTAATCGTGAAAAACTGGGGTTCCCATCTCCTTTAGCAACGTGGTTAAAACAAGACAAATATCAAGCAATGATTCGCGATGCATTTAATTCTGATATTGCAGAAAAATTCTTTAATACGGCTTATCTAAACAAATTATTGGATGAGCAACTGCAAGGAATTGCAAATATGCAAAAGATTTTTACTGTGTATACATTTATAAAATGGTATGAAGTATATTTTATTGAAAACTAAAAGTAATTCTAAAAGGAGTTAGATGAGAGTGGCAGAAAAGCAAGACTTTATTCCAGTATTATTAGGGGGCGATTTAAACCTATACGGAATGGCGCGGTCTTTTTATGATATAACACATGAGCCAGTGCGAGTTATCGCCAGTGATGTACTCGCGCCGACACAGCATACAAAGATTTTAGATATGGAAGTTGTACCAGGTTTTGATACAGACCCAATATTTATTAATAAAATGAGAGAAGTAGCAAAAGAGTATGCACATGCTGAAGTTCCTGTTATTTTAATGGGAATGGGTGATTGGTATACAGATTTAATTTCAAAACATTTGTCAGAGTTGTCGGAAACTTTTGTTTGTCCTTATATTGCGAAATCTTTAGAAAATCAACTGGAGAATAAGGAGAGTTTTTACAATGTCTGTGAGAAATACGGTCTGCCTTATCCAAAGACTCATATCATTACTGTTGATATGATGTCTAAGGGTGAAGATGCTAATCCGTTTTCTTATCCGGTGGCATTAAAACCGGCAAACAGCGTGACGTGGAATGATTTTGATGCGCCAATTAAGGAAAAAGTATATATTATTCATGATGAAGCAGAGTACATTCGCATTATTAGAGGTATTTATAAAGCTGGCTATCGCGATAACATGGTGCTTCAAGAATTTGTTGAAGGTAACGAGAGCCCAATGCGTGTCTTGAATGTCTACGTTGATAAAAATCATAAAGTCAAGATGATGTGTCTAGGTCATGCCTTGCTTGAAGACCCAACACCTTTAGGAATTGGTAATTATTTGGCAATTATGCCCGACTATAATAAAGAAATTTGCGAAAAAGTTAAGTTTTTCCTTGAGGATATAAATTATACCGGATTTGCTAATTTTGACTTGAAATACGATATCAAAGATAATACTTATAAGTTTTTTGAAATCAATCTTCGTCAGGGACGTAGCAGTTTTTTTGTCACATTAAACGGATTGAATCTTGCTGAATGGGTTGTTAGAGATTATATTTATGACGACTTGAAAGATGCTGATAATTTAATCAGCAATATTTCTGATGACGAGGGGAAATTGTGGTTGAATGTACCGATTGATGTGTTTAACCGCTATGTACCGAATACACCATATAAGAAAATAGCACAGCAAATGATTTCAGAGAAAAGGTATGGCTACACCTTCTATTACAAAGGTGATCGTAATTTACCTCGTTACATTAATTTACAGCGTATGTTTAGATATTATCGTAAAGAATTTAAAAAATATGGAAAAAGAGTGGTGTAAAGCATGAAGCAGTTTTTTACAGTTATTGGCGGCATGGGAACAATGGCGACAGAGTTATATATTAAGATGATTAATCGCAAAACTCCAGCAACAAAAGACCAAGAGTATTTAGACTATATTTTAGTTAATTACTCAACGATTCCTGATCGTAGTAGCTATATTATGAATCCAGAATTGAATGATAATCCGATGCCTTATTTAATTGAAATACTGCAGCAGCAAAGCCGTTTGAATCCAGAATTTTTTGTTTTAACCTGCAATACCGCACATTATTTCTTTGAAGAACTTGAAGCGGCTACACCAATACCTATTCTGCATATGCCGAGACTGGCCGTTGAACGTATTGCTGATTTTAAAAAAAGCGGTGCTCGTGTCGGAATAATAGGGACAGAGGGTACTATAAAAAACGGTATTTATGATCCATTTATTGAAGAAGCAGGGTATGAAGTGGTTCACCCAACACAAGATATTCAAGACTTGGTTAGTGAATTAATCTTTGATAAAGTGAAAGCGGCAAATGACTATGATACAACACTGTATTTTACAATTCTGGATAGAATGTTTAAAGAATTAACTTGTGATGTTGTCTTGTTAGGTTGTACGGAATTATCATTGGTTGAAGATTTTGAATCTTATCAAGATGGTTTGGTGATAGATCCTCAAGATGTGTTAGCCGATGTAACGGTGAACATGGCAATGGCACTTAGACAAGTGGCTGAATAAAAATTAAAAAGCTTTGAAACGTCTATCGTTTCGAGGCTTTTTTGATAAATAAAAAGACTAAATTTGAATGTATCAAAATCAGTCTTTATAGATAATATATGTATAATCCGATTAATGCCATAACATTTAAAACGAATTCTTTTTTATGCATGCTCTTAGAGCGTAAAAAGAAGTAGATTGATGCTAAATTAATTAATGTGAACCCGATAAATTTTAAGAGATTTATACTTCCATCCTGATACTGTCTGAATAATAAAAAGTAAATAGCTACTAAACAAAGAACAGCTAAAATCAAAAACCAGGCTTGTCGTTTAAGGAATGAGTACATTCCCTGACTGAGAATTGTAATAAATAAAATCAGGACAAAAGAAAAAATAAATGGTTTCATTAAGTCGAAATGATAAGTAAACGGGTAGTTGATTGTCAGGAGTTGGTTAAAAACAATTCCTTTGAAAAAAGCATTGACGACTGAGTAAGACAGTGAATCTATATAGAAAAATCGTTTTGAAAAGGTCAGCAGTTGGAACCCTTCATAAGCTAGTAAGATAGTCGCAAATTGGATGGCGGTTTCCTTAGTGATTAGAAAGATTAAGACAACACTGATAATTATTTTTAAACTGTAAGCTGGTAAAGCCAGAGAACGCCCCTGTTTGTAGGTCATTCGACCAAAGATATGAAAAAAATCGCAGATTAACAAGTAGGCAATCATATATGGCAGAATATTAGGACCTTGACTGCTGTCCCTAAAGAATAAAGCGCCCGGTACAATAGAAATGGCAGTTTGCAGACAAGTGATAATGATTACAAATGGCAGTGATAATGTCTTTTTTTTCAGCACTGGTTTACCTCCTTTTTCACATCACTTTAATGTTAGGCGAAGTTTTATTAAACGTCAAGAAATTTTGTATAGGTAAAGTTGAAAATATCTGTTATACTGACAATGTTGCAAGATTCCCGATAGGATTTACATCTAGTTTTGTAAAGATGCCTTGTAACCGAATAAAACTCAGGGGGAATAACCGAAATGAAAGAAAGACGATTATTTACATCAGAATCAGTATCAGAAGGCCATCCAGATAAAATTGCTGATCAGATCAGTGATGCAATTTTAGATGCTATTTTAGCGAAAGATCCGCATGCACGTGTTGCTTGTGAAACATCGGTAACGACAGGATTAGTTCTTGTCTTCGGTGAAATTACAACGACTGCTTACGTTGACATCCAACGCGTCGTAAGAGATACGATTAAAAGTATCGGATACACTCGTGCAAAATATGGTTTTGATGGTGATACGTGTGCAGTTATGGTCGCGATTGATGAACAGTCACCCGATATTGCACAAGGTGTTGATGAATCATTAGAAAAAAAAGAAGGACAGCACAAGGCTGTCGAAGTTCTTGGTGCGGGTGATCAAGGTTTAATGTTTGGTTTCGCAATTGATGAAACACCAGAATTAATGCCTTTGCCGATTGCTTTAAGTCATCGTTTAACGAAGAAATTAGCAGATTTACGCAAGAGCGAAGAATTACCTTACTTACGTCCAGATGCTAAATCACAAGTGACAGTTGAATACGATGAACAGGATAAACCGCTGCGCGTAGATACTGTTGTTATCAGTACACAACATGATGAAGATGTGTCGTTGGAAACTATCAAAAATGATTTGATAGACAAAGTGGTTAAAACCGAAATACCGGCTGAATTATTAGATGAAAAGACACGCTATTATATTAATCCAACAGGTCGTTTCGTTATTGGTGGTCCTCAAGGTGATTCTGGATTGACTGGTCGCAAAATTATTGTCGACACATATGGCGGTTATGCTCGTCACGGTGGTGGTGCTTTTTCAGGGAAAGATGCGACAAAAGTTGACCGTTCGGCTAGTTATGCTGCACGCTATATTGCTAAAAATGTGGTTGCTGCAGGTTTGGCCAGCAAGTGCGAAGTTCAACTTGCCTATGCCATTGGCGTGGCACAACCTGTTTCCATTTCTGTTGAGACATTTGGTACCAACACTATATCTGAATCAAAAATTATCGAAGCGATTCGTGAATTATTTGACTTGTCGCCGACAGGTATTATTCAAATGCTTGATTTGCGTCGTCCAATTTATCGCAAGACAGCAGCTTATGGTCATTTTGGTCGTGATGATGCTGACTTTACATGGGAAAAATTAGATAAAGTGGATGAATTAAAACAATTTGCTGCAGAACATAAATAATTGAATACTATTAAAAAGACCTATTGAAAGCTTGGGAACTGACCCCAAAAGATGAGACAAATATAAAAACACCCCTGTTGAATTCATGTAAAATGAATTTAACGGAGGTGTGTTTTTTATGGTTAAAAGGATTGCTTATCCAGTAGAAGTAAAAGAAGAAG
>NZ_NGJS01000016.1 GCF_003950515.1 Vagococcus vulneris | reverse complement strand
TATCCAATCTATCGCATCAAAGAGAAATAATATTCCTAGGAAATCATTAAACTATAAAACGCCATTGGAAGTGTTTTTGAGTTATGTTGATAATGATATTTTGTCTAGCTTAATTTGACAAATGAAAAAATTAAAATATAATAAGTACAACAAAAAAACTTCAGCTATTTTGCTGAAGTTTTTAATAATTCATTATTCATTTAATTTTTGTTCTAGTTCACTGCCTTTAGGTTGAACATATAAACTTAATTTTAATTTTCCGTTAATGTATTGAGCCAGATAAACATTTGACACATCAGTATATTGTTTAGCTAATTCTTCATCCAACCAATCCCGATCTTTGCCAAAATTTTCTAAAATATCATTATCAACTATACCATTTGTGATAATTGGAAATTTAACTGATTCTTCACCGTATTGAATAATCGTCAATTGACCATTTTGTTCAATAATACCACGCTTAACTTGTTGTGTATCATATATATTAGCCATTCTTAACTTAAACATTAAATCACTAGCCGCAATTCCACGTTTCGCACATTCTTCAACAAGTACTTCACCATTTTTAATCAACAATGTCGGTTGCCCATCTACTAAACGTTTCATAAATCCAATATGTTCTTTTAAATATTTAAAAAGAGTGACAAGAAATGTCCAAATAACTAAAATCAGGAGAAAATTTAAAATTGAAATCTGATTATTATAGATAACACCACCTATAATACCACCTAAGGCATAATTTTGTAGTTGATCTAACGCTGAAACCGGTGCAAGATTGGCCTTGCCTAATAAATTCATTTGAATAACCATACACATAATACCTATGGCAAACTTAAGTCCTATTTGAATATAATCGTTCATCGTTTTAATCTCCTTCAATTATAACATTGACTTTATCCTGTATCAGAAATGTCTCTTCTAATTTATAGGAAGATAAATCGGGATTCATCTCAACCTGATAATAATCATCACCTATCTTAACAATCATTTCATCTCTAATTGATTGCGAATTAACAGCTAAATCGATTGCTTTCACATGTTGATTTTTAGCTAATTTATCTAAAAAACCTACCATTTGAGATGAATTGTTTTGATTAAGTTTCCCCACCTCATAATCATTCACTTGGATACCAACAAAAAAAATAATCGTTAATGACAATAGAATGACTAAATCGCGATACTTCATTTTTTCCAATGTACGAAACTGCTTTAAAATTAATAATAATAATAAAATTAGTAAAACAATAAAAATAATATACTTCGTTACATTTGTATGCTGTGATTGGTGTACAAAAAAACTATATGAATAAAAATCCATCTTATCCACCCCTTAATGAAATAAGTACAATAATACATGACTAAAAATTATTAGTATATCTCTACATTTATTATCATACCATATTCTGGTTTTACCAGTTTAGGCAAACTCACGATACGAAAAGAAAGCTATTTCTAAACAACTCTCAACTCTATAATCAATAAAAATCTTTAACTACTTGTTTAATCTCATTAAACACTTCCTTGACTTCTTCTAAATCTTTGGCATTAGCACCACTTGCAAGAGGATGTCCACCACCACGGTAACGTTTAGCAATTTGGTTGATTACAGGGCCTTTCGAACGAAGACGTACACGATAATGTCCTTCGGGCTGTGCCACAAAAATCCCCCAGGCTTTAACTGTTTCTATTTTTCCTGGAACAGAAATTAATGCCGGTGTTTCTGAGTCTACCATATCAAATTTATCTAGTATTTCTTGAGACAGCAAAATCATCGCAGCACCATTTTCATCAATAATTAAATTCTCAGTCACATAGCCTGACATACGTGCCACTTTCACAGTTATTTCATCCATTTTTCTTGTTAACGCGGACGCATCAAAATCATAGTCGCGTAATTTAGACGCCACCCATAGTGTGTGACTAGTAGTTGCCGGATAAAGGAATCGCCCAGTATCACCGATAATCCCTGCATAAAGAAGTTTGGCTGCTGCATCAGTCATCTTCAACTCAGATTGGTGCGCCTCATAAAAATCATAAATCATTTCACTCGTACTGCTTGCCTCGGTATTAATCCACGAAAAATCTCCATACGGTTCATCATTAGGATGATGGTCAATTTTTATAATTTCTTTCCCTAATTGATACTGAGAACCACTTACTCTTGACTCATTGGCTGTATCAGTTGAAATAACCAAAGCTCCTTTATACATTTCATCTGAGACTTCATCCATTGTCAGTAAGTAATCTAAATCATTTACAGGACCGCCGATACAAAAGATCTGCTTATTAGGAAATGTAGTCTTTAAAATTTCAGCCAATCCGCCTTGAGATCCAAGTGCATCTGGATCCGGGCTTTGATGACGATGAATCATAATCGTTTGATAGCTTTTTATTTTTTCTAAAATAGTTACAGTTGCATTCATTGTTTTTTCCTCTTCTCTTTACTACTCCATAATCTGACAAACAACAATTGCCCGTGCAACGGAGACATTATCAATTAAAACATCAATATCTAGTTTTGCGGATCGACGTCCAAAATCAATCAAGCTAGGACGAACATCAAGTTCACTATCAATTTGAATTAATTTATAATAATACAAACTAGATTGCTCAACAATTGAGTTTGTTTGGTGTTTCAACTGAATAGACCGGTAAGCTGCCTCTGCTATCAGTTGATTCAAAATACCATATGCCATAGTTCCCATACCATTTACCATTTGTGGAGTTACCGAAAATGAAAATGTCGGTAGTTCATCAACTTGACTTTGTTCTCTTTCAATCAAACCATTTGTAATTTGTTCTACGATAGTATTTCCGCCAGCAGATTGTTTTTGTTGTGACAGCTGAATAGCCTGGATAGCTTCTTGTCTTGAGATAATACCTTCTAATGTTAAATCATCTTTGACAACAGGAATTAACTCAATACCATCCCAAGTCATGATATGTCCTATACTAGCAACACTCATATGATTTTTAGCATATCTTGGATCTTTCGTCATAATCTTTTCAATAGACTGGGTTGGCAATTTACCGGCTATGTCTTTTGCTGTTACAATTCCCACTAATCGATTTCCTTTATTGATTACCGGATAACGGGTATGTCCTGTTTCTTCAACCAAGCGATAATAATCTTCTAATGTATCTTTGACATTCAGATAGTAGGTGTTTTCAAGCGGTTTTTGAATATCACCAACCACCAAAATATCCTTTTTAATCAGTTGATCACTCATCGCCCGATTAATCATAGTAGCTACTGTAAATGTATCTTCTGAAGTACGAATAATCGGCATCTCTACTCTATCAGCAATTGATAAGATATCAGGTGATACGTTAAAACCACCCGTTATTAAAACCGCAGCACCGTTTTCTAGAGCTAATCGTTGAACAGCTTCTCTATCACCAACAATCATCAAAGAGCCAGGTGTCAAATAACGCTTTATATTATTTTCTGTCATTGCACCGATAATAAATTGATTTAAAATTTTATTTAAGCCTTTGCGTCCTGCCAAAATATCGCCCTCAATAATTTGTACGACTGCTCCAAAGGACAATTTTTCAATAGTACTCTTTGCTTTTTTTTCAATTCGAATAGTTCCAACACGTTGAATAGTCGAAACCAAACCAGTATTTTCAGCTTCCTTAATTGCGCGGTATGCTGTCCCTTCACTTACGTGTAATTCTTTCGCTATACCTCGAACGGATATTTTTCCACCAACAGGAAGCATTTCAATATATTCAAGAATCTGGTCATGTTTTGTCATACTACTCATCTTATATTCTCCTATCCATTGAAGCAACTGTACTATTTTAATTAATATAACTGTTACAGTATACTCAAATATTCAATTAAAATTTTACCATGAATAGGATAAAAAAGATATTTCTTTAACTATAACAGATTTATTTATTTTCTAAATTAATTTGACGCCCCCTGATAAAACGGTAACTGGTTAACCCGAGTGCAACCATACAAAATATAAATGAAAAGAAATACGTGATGTGCATACCAAACGTAAAAACTTCTGAATTTCGACTAGTAATTGTTAGAATTTTTTTCCCGGCTTTTAAGCTCATTGACTGATACAAAATAGTCGTTGATAACGATATTCCTAATACCATTCCTAAATTTCTTGCCAGAGCGTTAAGACTTCCTGCAATTCCTAAATCTGAGTTATCCACGCTCGACATAATAATCGTATTATTTGGAGCTGTAAACATAGCATTACCGACGCCAACCAGTCCCATAATAGCTATAAACGCGGGTATCGGTGAAGATGGTGTTAAAAAAATAAAACAGAACTGAGAAGCTGCCACAATGAATAGTCCGGCTAGTGTAATAACGTACGGTCCTGTCTTATCTGTCAAGTACCCGCTGATAGGTGCCCCAATTACCATAATTAATGGGAAAACCATCATTAAAAATCCAGCCGTTTTTGGATCCATCCCACGAATATTTTGCAAATAAAATGGTAAAATGACATTTGAGAAAAAATTAGTAATAAAAATAAAAACAGCACAAATTAGACTAATTGTAAAAGTCGTATTTTTAAATAATTTTAATTGAATCAACGGATTACTATGTCGTTTTTCCCAAAATATAAAACCAATTAGCGCACATATCGAAATAATCACTGAAATAATAATACTTGGCTGATTAAAGCCTTTTTCTTGACCGATAAAAATAGCTCCGAAAAATAATGAAATAAATAAGGAAAATAGAATAAATCCAAAAAAATCAATATCTGCTCGCTTTTTAACTATCTGACTTTTCGGTAGTAACCTCCACCCGATTAAAATAGTCAATAAACCAATGGGTACATTAATCCAAAAAATATATGACCAATGAAAATGAGATAGAATCACACCGCCAATTCCGGGGCCTGCAATGGCACCTAAAGAAACGAACGAACCAATCATACCAAGTGCACGTCCTCGTTCAGACAAAGGAAATGCTTCAGTAATTATTCCGTTATTAGTTGCCATTGTCATGCTAGCTCCTATTGCCTGTACAACACGTGCAAGAAGCAATAAAGGCAATGTGTTCGCAATTCCACACAGAAATGAACCAATTATAAAAATAAAAGCACCAATTTTGAAAATTTTGACTTTACCATAGCTGTCACTAATTTTTCCAAATAATAATAAGAATGAACAAACAGCCATTAGATAGATTGACACGACCCATTCAGATTGATTGGTAGTCACACTTAAGTCATGAGATAATGTCGGTAGTGCAATATTAACTATACTACCGTCTAACGTAGACATAAATGTAAACATCCCGACAACCACTAAAATATACCATCGATATTTTTTTGATACTTGTTTGCTTTCCATATGTACCTCCTTAATCTTTCACTTCAATTATACTAAAAAAACTATTAATTCGCCTGAGGCAAATTAATAGTTTTACATTTTTATTTTTTCTTTTGACTGGCTTCCATGATAACTGGTAAAATAACTGGTTTACGTTTTGTCTGTTCATACAGGTATTTACTTAAATCATCACGAATCTCTTGTTTCAAGATGCCCCAATCAAATTCCTGTTTGTCTAAGTTAGCAAGTACTACTTTTTCCACAATATCTGTACTTTCCGCAATTAAATTATTGCTGGCTTTTACATAAACAAAACCTCTCGATGTTATACGTGGACTAGAGATAATTTTCTTCTGACGCCGACTAATTGTGACAGCTACGATAAAGATACCATCATCTGATAATAATTTTCGGTCACGCAACACAATATTTCCAACATCACCGACACCAAGACCATCAATTAATACATTATTTGCATCAACTGAACCGGTCATACGCAAACGACCTTTTTCTAACTCTAAAATATCTCCGCGACCAGTAATCAAGATATTTTTATAGGGAATACCCACTTCATATGCTAATTCTGCGTGAGCAGACAATACTCGATACTCACCTTGAATCGGCACCAAGTATGTCGGCTTCATCAAATTGATCATTAGTTTCAAATCATTTTGATTTGCATGTCCCGACACGTGAATATTATCAGAGATTGTCTTAACTGTTCCACCAGCACGATACACCATATCTTCTGTTTTCGCCATCATTGTTTCCATAGCACTCGATGGTGTTGTTGTAATGTATACTAAATCACCATCTGTTATATTAACCGAACGATGACGACGGCTTGACATTTTTTGCAACGACTTCAGTGGTTCTCCCATACGACCAGTTTCCAAAATTAAAATCTCATCTGGATTTTTTTTCTTCATTTCCTTCTCGGTGATAATTAAATCATCGCTCGGCATTTCTAATTTGCCTAAACGCATAGCTGTTTTAACAATCTGTTCAATGTCTTTACCTGTTAAAACGACTTGACGAAATGTCTTATGTGCGGCATTTAAGATTTGTTGTATCCGTTGAATATTGCTGGCGACACTCGCTACGATAATTCGACCATCCCAATAACGCAGTGTTTCATATATTTCATCAGCTGTTTCATTTTCTGATGCTACTATTGCATTACTCTCTGCATTTGTCGAATCACTCAATAGAGTTAGTACGCCCTCTTTACCAATTTCAGCTAATCGAGCAAAATCTGTTTGATATGATTCGCTTGCACTTTGGTCGAATTTAAAATCTCCCGTATACACAATTGTTCCTTCTTCTGTTTTCACAGCCATCCCAACTGACTCTGGAATAGTATGTGTCGTGCGGAAGAAACTGATAACTGCATTAGCAAATTCAATCTCTGTTAATTCATTAATTACGTGAAAATCATTATATTCTTTTGTATTTGGATAGTTTTTAACATTTAACTTAGCTAGTTCAATTGTTAATTCTGTACCAAATACCGGTACATCTATTTTTTCAAGTAAATACGGTAACGCCCCGATTGCATCGGCATGTCCATGGCTTAAAAAGACACCTGCTATGCGTTCTTTGTTCTCAATCAGATACGTAAAATCCGGAATAACCATATCTATCCCTAATTGTTCATCTTCTGGATATTTTAATCCACAGTCCATAATAAATATTTCGTCGCCTACTTCGATGACGTATATACTCTTTCCGTTCTCTCTGACACCGCCTAGAGGCAATATTTTTATTTGACTCACTGCTGTTTCACCTCAACTTATTCATTCTGTAATTTTTTAAACGCCTTTATTTTAGTCAGAATTACTTCAGTTTCATCAGCGGTACAAGCGACTAGAGGCAGTCTTGGGTTTCCGACAAATAAATCTTGACGATTATAAACAGCCTTAATCGGTGCAGGTGATGGGCAGGAAAAGACTGCTTGGTAAACTGATATCAACTGACGATGATATTTAGCAGCTTTTTCAATGTTACCAACACTGATTGCTTGAAACATATGGGACATTTCTGACCCAACAACATGACTTGATACTGAAATAACTCCTGTTGCTCCTATGACTTTTGCTGGCATAGCTAAAGCATCCTCTCCAGTATAAACTAAAAATCCATCTGGTGCATGCTCAACTATTTCAGATATTGCCTCTAATCCTTGACAATCTTTTATACCGATTACATTCGGCAACTGTGCCAAGCGTAGAGTTGTTGCTACTGACATTGAAATACCAGTGCGTCCTGGAACATTATACAACATTATAGGTAAATTACTAGCCTCTGCTAATGTTTTAAAATGCTGGTATAATCCTTCTTGACTTGGTTTATTATAATACGGAACAACACAAAGTGCTGCACTAACACCTTCCAGTTTAGCGACTTTTTTAAGAAAAGTCACGGTTTCTGCTGTATCATTTGTACCCACGCCGCAAATAATCGGAATACGTCCATTAACATGTGCGATAACAGTCTTAAACAATGACATTTCTTCGGAACGATCTAGCGTAGGACTTTCACCGGTCGTTCCAGCCACAACTAATGCTTCTGTTCCATTTCCAATTAAATAATCAACTAACGGTCCAACACGGTTTAACGCTACTGTACCATTTTTATCGAAAGGTGTCACCATTGCAGTAATGATTGATGCATCTGCTAAATGTTTCATCTTAATGTCTCCTTCCATCATTTTCTGGTACAGCAGCTAAATCTAGTCTATGAAGGCTTTCAGCAATTTGAATTGAATTCCAAGCCGCCCCTTTGATTAAGTTATCCGAAACAACCCACAAATGAAATCCTTTGACTTCATCGATATCCTTTCTAATTCTACCAACAAAAACATCAGGTAGATCAACACAATCTAAAGGCTGAGGATACAATTGCGTATTTGGATCATCTTGCAAGGTTACACCAGGAGCCTGTTCTAAGATTGATTTAATACTAGCTGTATTAACATCTTCTTGATCTATTTCAATATAAATTGATTCAGAATGTCCTGTAACAACCGGCACACGTACACACGTTGCAGATATTTTAATCGTGTCATCTGACATAATTTTTTTCGTTTCGTTAATCATTTTCCACTCTTCAAAGGTATACCCTTGGTCAGAAAAAACATCAATTTGCGGTAAAACATTAAAGGCTAATTGATAATGTTTTTTGTCTCCACCGCAAGGAAGTATTTCAGGTATAGGTATTTGGGAGTCGGTCAATTGTGCAATTGCTTGATTTTCCATTTCGCGGACAGCTTGAGCCCCTGCGCCGCTGACAGCTTGGTATGTCGACACAATAATTCGATTCAACCCAAATTGTCGGCGAATCGGTTCTAGTGCAACCATCATTTGAATAGTTGAACAATTTGGATTAGCTATAATTCCCTGGTGTGTTTTTAGTGCTGCTTCATTAACCTCAGGAACAACCAAAGGCACATCTTTCGTCATGCGAAAAGCACTCGTATTATCTATAACAACAGCTCCACGTTTAACTGCTTCTGGTGCAAATTTTTCTGAAATTGAACCACCTGCACTAAATAGTGCAATGTCCACACCCTTAAAAGAATCAGGTACTAATTCGTCAATTATATACTCTTGATTTTTAAAGGTTATTTTTTTCCCGGCCGAACGGCTAGAAGCCAAAAATTTTACATTTTTTATGGGTAGACTGCTTTCAGCTAATAATTCAGTCATTTTTTGTCCCACAGCGCCAGTAGCTCCAACAATTGCAATAACGTATTCTTTCATTAATATCAACCTTCCTTTTTTTATTTCCCGATATTTTTTATAGTCCCTATTTTAGCACATATCAAATAGTTTTTCTTTTGAGTATTAATTACCGACTTGATGTTTTGTTTTAGCTAAAGCAGTCGTCATCAGATACGCTCCCGCCACACCTGCGGACACTTGAAAAACATTACCCACTAATGAAACAATTGCGGCACCAAAGCCATATAATAATCCAGTTGCTAAAAAATAACTAGATACCATAACAAATGAAGCGATAATCAATATTGCGACTTTTGTACTCCAGCTCTTCTGTTGTGTCCATTGTCCTGCAATATACCCTTGCAGACCATGAATGACAAATGAAAAAATCATCCATTGAGGATAACCTAGAAGCAGATCTAACAGCAAGCCGCTGACAGCACCAACAACCAATCCAGCAGGACCACCGAATAAAAGTGCTGTTGTATAAATCCCCACATCTAGTAGATTAAAATAACCATTACTTCCGGGAATCGGCACATTTATCATCATGCCCAATACAACAGACAGCGCAATTAAAACTGCTAATAGGGGCAGTTTTTCTTTAATCATTTTCATACAATCACTCCTTTTTGTATGGTTTTAAGCATATCACTAATAACAATGTAAATAAATATTCAATTAGGATATTTTCAATAAAAAAACAATCCAAATATTTGGATTGTTTTTTACTCACCAATATCTAATATCAAACGTAAGTCGCTCACTGTCATTTGCTCTAGTGGCTTAACATCTTCAGCATTCATTACTTGATTAAATAGCTCTTTCTTAGACTCTTGTAATTGATGCATTTTTTCTTCGATGGTTCCTTCAGAAATCAATCGCCACACTTCAACTTTGCTTGTTTGTCCCATGCGATGAGCTCGACCAGTCGCTTGATCTTCAACAGCCGGATTCCACCACAAATCATACAAAATAACCGTATCAGCACCTGTCAAATTAAGTCCCGTTCCACCAGCTTTAAGTGAAATTAAAAAGACATCATTTTCACCACGATTAAATCGGTCTACCATTTCTTGCCTTTTTGCAATTGGTGTGCTACCACGCAGATAAAATGTATTAATTCCTAATTTTTCAAATTCCTTTTCTAAGATAGACAACATACTAGTGAATTGTGAAAACAACAAAATCCGGCGACCATTCGCTTTAGCTGTCTGAACTAAATCAAGTGTCTGATTCAACTTGCCGGACCCCCCAGCATAATCTTCTAAAAATAGTGATGGATCACAACAAATTTGTCGTAATCTTGTCAAACCTGATAAAATAGTTAATTTGTTGCGACTCAGCTCTGAATCTGACATTGTCGACACTTGCTGCTGCATCTGCTGTAAATAAGCCAAATAGACTTTCTTTTGTTCTTCTGTTAATTGACTGTACAAATCAGTTTCAACTTTATCCGGCAAGTCTTGTAAAACTTGTTTCTTATCACGCCGTAGAACAAACGGTTGAATCATCATTGCAATCGTTTCTGTTGGTAATTTTTTAAATTGACGTAATGATGGAAAGAAACCTGGCATCACTATTTTGAACAATGCCCATAATTCATCTAATTTATTTTCTATCGGTGTACCACTTAAAGCAAATCTATGCACTGCATGCAGGGTCTCAATTGCTTGAAATGTCTTGGTTGCTGCATTTTTAACCATCTGAGCCTCATCCAACACCAAACTATGAAAGGTAATTTCTTGGTATAACTCACTATCCTGACGTAGTGTTGTATAAGATGTAATTAAAATATCGACGTTTCCTAACTCTTTAGTTAGTGCTATACGCTCTTCCTTAGAACCAGTAACAATTTTCGACGTTAGTGTCGGGGCAAATTTTGCTAACTCTTTTTGCCAATTATAAAGCAGACTAGCTGGTGCCACAATCAAACTAGGCTGTGTTAAAAAGCCCTGCTCTTTTTCAGACAAAAGATAAGTGATCAACTGCAGTGTTTTTCCTAAACCCATGTCATCCGCTAGTATTCCGCCAAATTGATACTTACTTAACATTTTCAACCATTTAAAGCCGATTTCTTGGTAATCACGCAAAGCAGCATTCAATTGACTGGGAACAGCTGTAGGAAAATTTTCCGGCTGACTAAGATAACCAACCATTTCCTTTACGGTACTAGATGTTTCTACATCATCATTATCACTGACCAGTTGGTTGACTAAAATCCCACGATATTTTGGTACTGTCAGCTTACCTTTCTTAATTTTGATATCATGCCGTAATTTTTGCAATACCTGACTCGTCTCTTGAAATTGATCTTCATCTAAGAAAATTAACTGACCGCTCTTCAACTGATGGTATTCTTGATGCTTCATCAAACTAACTAAAACATCATTTACCTCATCATCTTCAATATTTGAAATATCAAAATTAATATCTAACCAAGATCCTTCATCAAGAATACTGATTTTCGGTTGATGTTCTGTCGGTTCAACAAATAAATGATTTAAGCCATCTGATAATTCTACGACAGCGTATTTTTCTAGAATCGGAATTTCTTCGCGAAAGAAGCGATACAAACTATCGCCCTTTGGAAAATTTTTCATAAAGGCTAACCCGCGCCGTGTGTACCCATAATGTTCCAAAAGTTTTTCAATTTGAGTTTCACTTACTTGATTTCTGACAACCCGACCTTGGTCAGGTAAGTCAGTGGTTATCTCAGAATTACTTGAAAAAATAAAATCACCATAAATAAAGTCTACACGAATACTTAACTGATCTCGTTTGCTATCAATAAATAAATGTGTTTTCAGTGGCACACGAATCATTTCAGATGTTAATGTATCTGAAATATGAATTGTTGCAATACTTTCTAAATTAGGCAAAATGTAAGAAAATAGTTTACTGACATTATCTTTATCAAAGACCATTGTCGGTTCTGGAATTCTTTTCAACAGTTGACGCAGTAATTGATAACGTTCAGATTGCTCGCTTGTCAACTCATAAATGGAATGACGCGCAATCACCCATTGATACTTTTCAAGATGCAGTTCCACCTGGTCTACAATTTTTAATTGATAGTCATTTAAGCCAACAGGCGATATATACAGATCAATGGGTAAATTGCTCGTCTTGAAATACAAAACATCCTTTTTCTCATCCCCCATATTTAATGACAATCGTTCTTCCATCATTAATTGAGTTATAAAAAATTTAGCATCTTCTTTGTCCAAAATTAAATAGCGTTTATTCAATTTGCCCTTTTGTTGTACACCTGTTGTATTAGTCAACATGTCTTGATTATGTGAAATTTCTACTAATCGATTCAATAACTGGTTATCACGTTTGGAAAAAGAATTATCACTAACAGAAAAATGATGCTCGTTTAGTAATAATATACCTTTAAATTCATAACACCATAATAAGTCCTTAATATTTTTTACAACATATGTACGACTCCCCGCCGTACGGTGGCCGATTTTAACCGATAGTCCAATCACCGATTGTTCTGGATGATGTGAAATTGCTTCGACAACTTCTAAAGACCAATCTAATTTTAATGTATCACTTTGAAGTAGCATACGATCAATAACTGCCTCTTGAACATGTTCAAAACTTTTAGCAAAAATATCAGAAGATGAAGGTGTTTGAAAGGTGTTTTTTACACCAGCTTGTTTCTTTATATAACGATTTTGTCCTTTTTCTCTTAATGCTAACTCTACAGCCACGGTATGCTTGCAAAAGCCGTGCTGCTGCCAATATTGACACTGACAGTTATCTTCTTCTTTAGCTGTGCCGTCCAATTCAACGTGAAAAACTTCCGAGCCAATGACATCAGCATACCAAACTTGCTGCTCCTCATTTTTACTAATTGATACAACACGTCCATCTTTTGCATATTCTCTGCCTTCTTCAACAATTTTCTCAGGGATGGACCATTTCATACTATCACGTCCTATTCAAATTCTAACAACTCTTTTACCTGACTTTTACCTTCAGGAGAAGCGGATACTTGCAACTGTTGCGGAATACGTTCTTTTAATTCGCGAACATGTGAGATTATACCAATCAAACGACCTTGTCCCCGAATTGTTTCTAATGACTCAATAGCCATTTCTAAAGAATCCTCGTCTAAAGAACCGAATCCTTCATCAATAAACATTGCTTCAATCTGGATACCTCCAGCATTTTGTTGGATAACTTCAGTCAATGCCAATGATAAAGACAGAGCTGCAATGAAACTTTCACCGCCTGACAGCGTATTGACACTCCGCGAAGCACCCATGTAATCATCAAAAATATCCATTTCCAGCCCTGTGCTTTTTTTATAAGAGCCCTGTTCTTGATTTATCTCAAATCGATAGCGGCCAGAACTCAAGGTACTTAGACGAACATTGGCTAATCGTAATATCTCTTCCAGATACATTTGAAGAACATAACGTTCCAGACTAAGCTTATTCAAGCCATCACCGTTCAGCACATCTGATAACTCCGTTAATTCTTGCAATTTCTTTAGCGACTCATTTGCGGCATCCTTTAATTTTATTACTTTATCAATAATTTGTTGATTTGTTTTCTGCATCACCACTAACTCAGTCAATTGATGCTGCTTTGCCGTCAATAATTCCTTTTTTTCTGCCAATTCTTTTGTCAAAATGGTTAAATCAGAAGGACTTTTATCTCTCAATTCAGCTGTTAAGTCGGATTTTTGCCGTTCAATACGATACATTTCACGCTCATAATTCTGAATAATTTGTTCTAGCTCATCTATTTGATTTAATTGTTTACGCTGCTCAAGATATTCAACTTCTGTTAAATCCTCAGCGGATAATTTTGTTAAATATAATTGCTGTTTTTTTTGGGCTGATTTTGTCAACTCTGACCATTGACGGTTGCTCTCCGCTTTTGTAGCTTCCAACACTTTTAATTGTTCCAAACTGTCTTGCAATTTGTTTTGAGCTTTTTCCACACGACTTTGCCAGTCGTTCAATTGTTGAACCAACTCAATTTGTTCACTTTGTAAATCACTTGTTGACAACTCTTCTTGCGGCAATCGGCTGTCTAAAGACGATAAACCGCCTCTATTAGCTGCAATTTGCTGTTTAAAAATATTTAGTTGCTGCTGCTGTTCAGTTTGTCTATTAATCAACAAGGCGTGCTGCTCATCTAATTTCACTTGCCGGCTTTTACGTTCGTTGATTTCTTCAAGCAGTTCAGTGCATTCTGATATTTTCTGATTAAACGTGCGCCGCTCATCAGATAACCGATTTTCCCAATCTGCAGGGTCAATGACAATTTGAAAAATTGCTAAAACCAATTCCTGCAGCTCAACTGTTTGTATTTCAATCGTCTCAACTAACTGTTCGGTCTGCTGCTTAAGACTGTAAACTTTATTATCTAAATCATTTTTCTGATTATTTTGATGTTCCAGTCGAGTTTCACAGTCTGCAACACGCTGCTCTAAAGCTATAATCGAGTCCATTGATATTTCTGTTTCTGCATGATCCGCAGGATGTTCTAATGCACCGCATACTGGGCAGGGTTCACCCGGAAGCAAATCTAATCGCAAACGATTAATTTGAACTATTGCTGATTCGCTTTTAGCTATTCGCAGTTCAGCTCTGCTTTTTTGTATAGCTTCAGCAGAAGATTGCACTTCACGTTCCAACTGCTCCAACTGTCGAATTACTTCTGATTTCTTTTTCTTAAGTTCGATCAAAGCGGCTAATTTCAGACTAGCATTATCAACCTCACGTCTAGACTGTTTGCACTGATTTAGTTGGTTTGAAACAAATAATTCTTTTTCCAAAAAGGCTGAGTTTTCTATTAATTCTTGATTTAATTCATTTACTGCAACATCAATTTGCTGCAAAGATGTTATAACCGATTGTTCCCTTTTTTTACTTTCAGCGATTTTTAAAAGAACCGAGTCCTTTTCTAAAGATAAGGGTAGCCATTTTTCAATATTTTGCAGACGCAGCTGCTTCTCTTCTATCTCAGCTGTTTGATCATTCAACCTATCAACATCAGCTTTTCTCAAAGAAACTATTGCTGATAGGTCTTCCATGTCTTGGGCTGTTCTTTTTATATTAATAAACGCTCTGTCTGCTTCCGATATTTTGTCAACTGCCGATTGATAGAAAGGCTCAAGCAAACCAATTTTTTTCAATCGCTGGTATACCTCTTTTTTAGAGTCAATAACCGACTGCTGTTCTGACAGCTTTTGTTTTTCCTCTGTTATCACAGACAGCTTTTCAAATCGTTGATTAATTAATTCACCTTGATTCAGGCGGTTGCCAACATCCTGATAAACCAGCTCCAATTCATTAATTTCGGCAGCAAGACTCTTTTCTATAGTTCTGTGCCGCTTAGTTTGTTCTTCATATAAATCTAAATAACCTCTAACATCATTAATGGTTTCAACAATTGGCAGATACTCCTGGTCCCAAGCAATTTGTCGCAAAAGTACCAAGCTTTCTTGTCGACTTTCTTCAGTTTCTATACTAAGTAATTTCTTTTTATCTTTAATATTTTCGGCAATTTCCTGATAAATATACGTATTAAATAGTTTCCGAAGAACTTTCTCCTTTTCGTTACTATCAGCATTTAAAAAACGTCTAAAATCACCTTGCGGCAGCATCATAATTTGCAGAAATTGTTCTCTGTTTAATTGTAATAAGTCACTAAGAAAAGGGCCGACATCTTTTTCTTTAGTCAGTTGATTAATTTCTTTGCCGTCTGAATCAAATATCGTTAGGCATACAGAAGCCGGCTGAATCTTGGTTCCCGTCCCACGGGCCTTATTTATTTCTTGTTCAGGTTCTCTTAAGAGTTCATATTTCTTGTTTAGATGTTTAAAAGTGAACATTACAGAAGTTTTTTTATCAGGTGACGCAAAGCTGGAGCGCATCTCCTTACCTTGCCTTAGTCCTCCTGACGTACTGCCGTATAAAGCATACGTCATACCGTCAAAGAGTGTTGTTTTTCCGGCACCCGTCTTGCCTGTGATTAAGAAAAGGGATTGGGCATAAAAATCACTAAAATCAATTAGACTATCCTCATAGGGACCAAAATTTTTCAAAGTTAATTGTAATGGCTGCATGAACCCCTCACTACCTTTCCTTAATTGTTTGAGCTGTTGCTTCATCCAACCACTCTTGCTGCTTAACAGTCAACGATCTGCCAACTACTTGTTCAAAATATTGTGTCGTCAGCTTTTCTGGACTTAACTTAGCGACTGTCGCCGCATGATGTTCTTGCAACTCATCTTTTTTCTGAGAGACTAACCGATCTAAGCTGATTAATTTCGGATAATTTTCTCGCAGACGATTCATACTATTATCAATAAGTGTCGTATCAGTTAAAGTAATTCCTACATAGTCTTGACGTGATATTTCAGGGTAATTAGTTTCGTCCAATAAGTTATCAAAAGAATCCGTTAAATGAAAGACATCATTTGTAGGAATAATAGGGCTAAATTTGCTGTCAACACCGCTCGCAGTTACATTTACGATGCGGACCCCTTTTGATTGGTTGACTTCGGATAGCGAATACTTTAGCAAAGCTCCGCTGTAAGCAATATTTGGATAATTTTTTAAAGCATCATAATAGTGCAAATGTCCTAATGCGACATAGTCAAATTCACTAAAGTTATCAGCAGAAACATTGTCTAATCCACCAACTTCCAAGGTTGTTTCTGACGCACTCTTTTCAGAACCAGATACAAAGAAATGTGACACCAGCAGCTGCTTTTTATCAATTTTAAATGTTTTCCTCATTTCTTCTATTACTAAGGGCATCGCTTGCTGAATTGTTCGAATATCTTCTTGCTCAAAGTATTGTCGTGCATGGAACGGTTCAAAATAAGGAAGCAAATATAATTGACAATTGCCATATTCAATCGGCGTAAATGCTTGTTCTAAGCGTGTATTCAAATAAAAATCTGCAGTTTTTAACCAAGGTGTTCCTACATCAAGCCGGATACTGCTGTCATGATTTCCGGAGATTGCAAATACAGGGAGTTGTTTTTCTAAATTCATTTCAATCATCATGTCGTGAAACAGCTGTACAGCATCAATTGACGGAATCGAACGATCATAAATATCGCCTGCAATAATAATACCGTCTACCCGTTCTTTTTCAGCTATTGCAATCATTTTTTTAAATACCTGTTCTTGCTCAGCTAAAAGAGAAAAACCGTTCAACTTTCTGCCTAAATGCCAGTCACCTGTATGTAAAAACTTCATAATCATCCTCCTGAAAATAGGTCTTCTTTCTATTATAACAAACATTTATTAAAAAATACCAATCAAGACCAACAAAAAAGCAGCAAGTAATCTACTTGCTGCTTTCTTTCGTCGGATGATGGTAAACAAAATCTGGATTAATTTCTTTATCTAGTTGATTAAATGCTGCTTGCATTCTGTTTTCCACTTCTGCAATACCGGATTTATCCATTTTTTTTATATCGGAAATATCAATCGGTTCGCCGTACTTAACTGTAACTCTGCGTTTCGTCCATAACCCCCAAAAAGTCATCGGCCCTTGATAAACAGCTGGAACAATTTTTTTCTTTGACATCTTACTCACTAAGGCTGCCCCACCCTTTAAATCTTCTTCATACCGACTACCACTCGGAAAAATCATGACACTTAAATCAGTATTTTTCAACGTTTTAACTGGTGTTTTTATAGCACTTGGTCCCGGATTTTCACGGTCAACTGCAAATGCATGACATTTAACTAAAATAAATCTCAATACTGGGTTCTTAAATAATTCTTTTTTGGCCATAAATGAAAAGCGGCGCGGCCAAGCACCTAATGCAAAAAAGATGGGTTCATACCATGTACGGTGTGGCCCGACCAATACATAGTTTTCATCTTTAGGTAAGTTCTCTTTGCCTTGAAATCTAGTATTTGTATTAACTAAAAATATCAACACGCCGCAAAGCCAAACAATAAACCTATAAAACATGTTTCTTCATCCTCTACTATTTAATTGTATTCAAAGTATGCCTAATAACTGGAAAACTTTCAAGTTTTTCTGCCTTTTTTTTGATATAATCAATAAAAATATAATATTTAAGGAGCTTTATCTATGAAGCCACTACTAAGAGACAATGAACGTATTGACCAACTGCTCTCTAAGAATATTCAAATTATCCAAAGTCCGGAGGTATTTTCTTTCTCATTAGATGCTGTCTTGCTGGCACACTTTGCGTCAATTCCAAAACGTGGACAAATCATCGATTTTTGTATGGGTAATGGTGCCGTTGCTCTTTTTATGCAACCACGAACTGCTGCAAAAATTACTGGAATTGAACTTCAAGAACGATTGGCTGATATGGCAGAAAGAAGCATTACATTGAATACACTTGATCAGCAAATAAATGTTATTCAAGGAGATGTCAAAGATGCTTTAACTTTTTTCCCATCTGATTCCATTGACTTTATTACATGTAATCCGCCCTATTTCAAAGAGCAAACCAATAGCAAAAAAAATCCCAACCCACATTTAGCCATCGCACGACACGAAATTCATTTAAAACCAGATGACATTTTTATCACTGCTTCTAAGCTGCTGAAAATGAACGGGAAAATCGCCCTAGTCCATAGACCAGATCGGCTGCTAGATATTATAGATAGCATGCAACGATACCGAATTGCACCTAAAAGGATTCAGTTTATTTATCCAAAACAAGGAAAAGAAGCAAATATTTTATTAATTGAAGGAATAAAAGATGGAAAAGCTGATGGCTTGAGGATACTTCCACCGCTGTTCGTTTATGATAATCAGCAAAATTATACATCAGAAATAAGGAGTTTGCTCTACAGTGATTGAACAAGAAACAGCTTATTTTTACGTGTTAAATTGTGCCGACAACACCTTCTACGCGGGCTATACTACTAATATTGAACGTCGCCTAGTTGAACATAATTCAGGCAAAGGCGCAAAATACACTCGTTTGGCTAAACGACGACCGGTCAAACTTATTCATTTAGAAAAATTTTCTTCTAAAAGTCTGGCTATGAAAGCCGAGTATGCTTTTAAGCAGTTAACTCGTAAAAACAAAGAAGCCTACCTAAAACAGACCAAAAGCGACATTATTTAAATTGATTTTCATTTCATGTATAATAAAACCAATCGAATAACAATTAATTAAGGAGGGATTAAATGGAAATCATAGAAAAAGCACCTGCTAAGATTAATTTAGGGCTAGATGTCATGCACAAGCGGCCAGACGGATATCATGAGTTAGAGATGATTATGGCAAGTATTGATTTGGCTGATTGGTTAACATTTAGTCCGCTGCCAAACAAACAGATTATTATTCAAACAGACAACGGCTTTTTACCACGAGATAGAAAAAATAACATTTACCAAACCATCGAAATTATGCAGAATGCTTATCATTTTAATAATGGTGTACATGTAACACTTAAAAAGAATATTCCTGTAGCTGCCGGATTAGGTGGGGGTAGCAGCGATGCAGCTGCTACATTTAGAGGCTTAAATCGGCTATTTCAATTAGGGGCGTCTCTTGAAGATATGGTGCCGCTTTCAATTCCAGTAGGAACAGATGTACCATATTGTTTATACGGTCAGACCTCGCTCGTTCGCGGCTTAGGGGAAATTGTCGAACCTCTGACTTGTCCTATCCCACAATGCTGGGTCGTTTTAGTGAAGCCTAAATTAAGTATTTCAACACCTAAAGTTTTCGCAAAAATGCAATTAGAGGAACTGCATCACCCTGATATTGTAGCTTTAAAATCTGCTATCGAAGCACAAGATTACTTTGAAATGACTAAACATTTAGGTAATTCATTGGAAGCCTATACGATGAAACGCTATCCAGTTGTACAATCTGTCAAAAATAAAATGTTGGCTTTTGGTGCAGATGCAGCCGTTATGAGCGGTAGCGGACCAACCGTCTTAGCTCTCTGTCACAAGCATTCACGAGCTTTGCGTGTTGCTAATGCCTTAAAAGGATTTTGTGATGAAGTCTATCTTGTTAGAACTATTAATAAATAAAAAGCAGAGTCTTATAATTAGACTCTGCTTTTGGTTTCACTTTATAAAAACTGACGGACTAATTCTTTCAAAGGTGGCAATTTAGGAAAATGATGATCCTTTTCAAGATACTCAATTGTGTATTTCCCATACCCCTCTGCTTCATCTTTAACAATTTTTCCTGGTAACGGTGCATCATCTGCCACATAAACATTTACTAAAGTTGGTTTAGAAACATGTTGCAAATCAGGCAATAAGTTTTCCAATTCTTCAGGAGTGCGAACACTATAGCCAGTTCCGCCACAAGCTTCGGCAACTTTAGCAAAATCAATATCAGCTAAGTCTATTTCATAATTCAACTGACCAGATGATTCTTGTTCATATTCAATAAAAGCCAATTTTTGATTGTTCACTACAAATTGAACCATTGGTAATTTATATTTAACTGCTGTAACAAAGTCCTGCATAACCATTGCAAATGCACCGTCTCCGGCCAAAGAAATAATTTGTCTATCAGGACAGTTTAATTTTGCTGCAATCGCTCCAGGTAATGCACAACCCATTGTGCCTAACCACGCTGAAATCAAGTAAGACTGTGTAGGTTGAATATTTAAAAATCTAGCACCCCACGATGTAGATGTACCAACATCAATAGAAAAAATAGTGTCTAGCGTTGAAATTTGTTCAATACACTTCATCATAAATGCCGGGTGAATTATATCTCCTTTCTTATTTTTTTCTTCTTCCATCCATTGATTCCAATGAGACATTGTTTCTTGACAAGCAGATAAAAAATTCGTATCACTGCGGAGCTCACCCAATTTATTTATCTCACTCAAAAATTCTTTCACAGTCGTTTCTAGTGCAACAGTAAGCGGAAATCTCTTTCCCATTACTTGCGGATTAATATCTACTTGAACACATTCACAACCAGGTTTAGGTAGATATTCCACATACGGATAATTTGTTCCTAATAATAATAATAAATCGGCCTCTTTCATCGCTTCAAATGCTGGCTTAGTTCCTAATTTACCAACATTTCCCAATGAATTAGGGTGGTTGTCCGCAACAACACCTTTACTAGGCATTGTCTTGATTATCGGAAGATGATTTGTTTCGATAAATCTCTGCAATTCTTGAGTACTCCCCTTAGCACCAACACCTGACAATACTACCGGATGTTTGCTTTTCTTAATTAACTCAGCAACTTTTTTGACTTTATCAATATCAAGAGATGGAAAACTAAATAAATTATCTTTACCACTGAGATTATGGTATCCTTCTTCAATCAACTCATCCGGAAAATTATCTGGAATTGTTAAAACGGCGACACCTCTTTGGTTGATGGCTGTTCGAATTGCTTCATCTAAAAGCCCTGGTAATGAGGCTGCAGATTGAACTAATTTATTGTAAACAGCAACACCTTGAAACATTTCTGTTGTATCAACTTCTTGAAAGAATGTTGAATTAATTAAACTAGATTTGACTTGGCCAACAATAGCTAAAACTGGCGCATGGTCCATTTTTGCATCGTACAATCCATTAACTAAGTGAATTGCTCCAGGTCCGCCAATTGAGATACAGACGCCTAAATCACCAGTCAATTTAGCCTCACTAGCCGCAGCCAGCGATGCAACTTCCTCATGTCTAACTTGGATAAACTCTATTCTATCTTTGACAGAACGCAATGCATCAACTGTTGTATCAACTGAATCACCAGGTAGTCCATAGACGCGCTTAACGCCCCAATTAATTAGTACATTCATCATTTCTTTTGATGCTTTTACTTTACTCATTTTTACACCACCTCAAATTTATGTATATTAATTATACAATTTAATAACTATTTATACAAAAAATACGGATTCAGAATTACAAAACTAGTAGAATAATCCTTCTATCTTATATTAAAAGACTTGTTTTTAAAATTAATTTATGCTATTCTTTCTTTTGTTTAAATAGTAATTTTTACGGTTTGTTTATAGAAAGGAGTCTTTATGAGATACATTGACGTTAAAGATTTGACCTTTTATTACGGTGAAGAACCCGTATTAGAAAATATATCTTATCATGTTGATTCTGGCGAGTTTGTCATCTTAACAGGTGAAAACGGTGCTGCAAAATCAACCTTAATAAAAAATACCCTTGGACTTCTAAAGCCTACAGAGGGAACTGTTTCTATCTCACCAACAAATACTACTGGCAATAAATTAAGTACCGGTTATATTCCTCAGCAAATTGCATCATTTAATGCTGGATTTCCAAGTACGGTAATGGAACTGGTTCAATCTGGACGCTATCCTCGAGGAAAGTGGTTTAAGCGCTTATCAGACTTAGATCATCAACATGTAGAAAAATCACTTCGAGCTGTTGGAATGTGGGATATGCGGAAAAATAGAATCGGTGATTTATCCGGCGGTCAAAAGCAAAGAATTTGCTTGGCACGAGTATTTGCAACTGATCCTGATTTATTCATATTAGATGAACCTACAACAGGCATGGATGAGGCATCTCGCCGTAACTTTTATGAATTATTACGTCACAGTGCGCACAAACACAATAAAGCTATTTTGATGATTACACATGACCACGAAGATATTAAAGAATATATTGATCGGCACATTCACCTTGTACGAAAGGAGGATACAGAATGGAGATGTTTTCATATGGGTTCATGACAAGAGCCCTAATTGCTTCTTGTTTTATTGCAATTATTGCGCCGATGCTTGGCATTTTTCTGGTTTTACGTAGACAGTCTTTACTAGCGGATACACTCTCACATGTCTCATTAGCTGGTATTGCTTTAGGCTTTTTTGTCAATATAAATCCAACTATCACAACACTATTAGTCGTCATCGCTGCTTCCATCAGTTTAGAATATATCCGCAGTTTGTATAAATCTTATTCAGAAGTGTCAACTGCCATTCTAATGTCTGGCGGTTTAGCAGTTGCTCTAGTCCTAATGAATTTAAATAAAGGCGAGAACGCAATGAATATTCAACAATATTTATTTGGATCCATCATTACAATTAATTGGAACCAAGTCATTATCTTGGGTATCTTAACACTAATCATTTTGATTTTATTTATTTTTCTTCGTCGCCCAATGTATGTCATGACTTTCGATGAAGATACAGCGCATGTTGACGGCTTGCCGATACATTGGTTATCACTAATGTTTAATGTAATAACTGGTGTCGCTATTACGGTCATGATCCCCATTGCAGGAGCACTGCTCATCTCAGCGATTATGATTTTGCCGGCAACAATTTCAATGCGTTTAGGAAAAACCTTCTCTTTAGTTATGGTAATTAGTATCATTGTTGGTTTTATCGGAATGATTTCCGGGTTAATTTCTTCATATCAACTTGATACTCCGCCAGGTGCTACAATCACACTGATATTTATTACTTTGTTCATTTTAGTCAATGTTCTTGATAAACTCAAACAAAAACGAAACAGGAAGAGCTCACTGTAGCCTTCCTGTTTCGTTTTTGTTAAAGTCGAATATTCGTATTTTATCAAAAAAGGTTTTGCTTTTTATCATAAACCTATATAATATGAAGTAACTGAATCTATATTAGGAGAATGACTATGAAAATTAAACGAAGTGAACGCTTAATTGATATGACAAATTACATTATTAATCATCCACATACTCTAACCCCACTTCCTTATTTTGTTAAAAAATATCACTCAGCTAAATCATCTATCAGTGAGGATTTAACAATATTAAAAAAAAGCTTCAAAGAACAAGGTTTAGGCACAATTGAGACAGTTGCTGGTGCTGCGGGCGGAGTAATTTTTACTCCAGAAATCACACAACAAGAAGCTGAAAAAATAATCAATCTGCTGTGTGAGCGTTTGTCAGAACAAGACCGCCTATTACCAGGTGGCTATGTCTATTTATCCGACCTGTTAGGTGAACCACAACTACTCAAAAAAGTGGGTAAAATTATCGCTTCTCAGTATGTTGGTCAAGAAATTGATGCTGTTATGACAGTTGCTACTAAAGGAGTGCCAATTGCTCAAGCGGTCTCTTACTATTTAAATGTTCCGTTTGTCATTGTTAGACGTGATTCAAAAATTACTGAGGGCTCAACTGTCAGTGTAAACTATGTGTCTGGATCATCTGAACGCATTGAGAAAATGGAATTATCCAAACGTAGCCTAAAACGTGGGTCACGAGTTTTAGTTGTCGATGATTTCATGAAAGGTGGCGGAACTGTCAACGGTATGAAGGCCTTGATTGAAGAATTTGAAGCCGAATTAGTTGGTATCACAGTTTTTGCTGAGTCAACTTTTGGTGGTCGTCGCGTTATTGATGATTACACATCTCTTTTATGCGTTAAAGATGTTGATACTCGCACCAAAACAATTAATGTTGTCCCTGGTAATTATGTAAAAAAAGATTAATTTAAGGAGTGTTTTTAGTGAAAAATCGTTATGCGATTATTTTAGCAGCAGGCCAAGGGTCTCGTATGAAATCAAAATTATATAAGGTCTTGCATCCCGTAGCAGGAAAACCAATGGTTGAACATGTGATGGATCAAATTGAAGCCTTAAACGTTTCGGATATTGTGACTGTTGTTGGTTTTGGTGCTGAAAAAGTCCAAGAAAAACTTGGTCATCGTTCAAATTATGCTTTACAAACGGAACAACTTGGAACAGGTCACGCTGTCTTGGCCACTGCTGACCTATTACGTGAAAAAGAGGGAACTACCTTAGTCATTTGTGGTGATACGCCCTTACTAAAAAAAGATACGTTAGAAGCTCTATTTACACATCATGAGCAGGTAAATGCTAAGGCAACTATTCTATCAGCGATTGCCGCTGATCCAACTGGATATGGTCGTGTCATTCGAGACTTGGATGGTCATGTGGAAAAAATAGTGGAACAAAAAGACGCCTCATCTACCGAGTTAACCGTAACAGAATTTAATACTGGTACTTATTGTTTTGATAACCAGCTCTTATTTAAAGCATTAGACCAAGTCGGCAATAACAATGCTCAAGGTGAATACTATTTACCAGACGTTATTAGTATTCTAAAAAAACAAGGTGAAACAGTTTCTGCCTTTATTATGGATTCCGAAGATGAGTCAATGGGAGTTAACGACCGTATTTCTTTAGCTAAAGCAAACCAACTGATGTATCAACGTATTAATGAAACGCACATGCGTAATGGTGTATCTTTTATGAACCCGAATACCACGTATATTGAAACCGGAGTTACAATCGGTCAAGATACTGTAATTGAAGCAAATGTTATTTTGCGAGGTTCAACGACAATTGGTGATAATTGCTTAATTGGCGCTGCCTCAGATATCCGCGACAGTCAAATAGGAAATCATGTCACAGTTACGTCATCAAATATTGAAGATGCTGTTGTAAAAGACAATGTTGATATCGGGCCTTATGCTCACTTGCGTCCGAATGCTGTCATTGGTTCTCATGCACATATCGGTAATTTTGTCGAAATCAAAAAAGCATCTATCGGTGAAGGAACGAAAGTCGGGCACTTATCATACGTAGGTGATGCTACGCTCGGAAAAGATATCAACGTCGGCTGTGGTACAGTATTTGCTAACTATGATGGCAAAAATAAACACCACGTAACAGTTGGTGACCACAGCTTTATCGGCAGCAATACGACCTTGATTGCTCCAGTAACACTTGGAAAAAACACTGTAACAGCTGCTGGTTCAACAATTAATAAAGACATCCATGACTTTGATATGGGGATAGCTCGTGAACGTCAAACGACAATTAAAGATTATGCTAAAAAACTACCTTATAATCAATAAAAATAGTGAAAACACTTGATTTATTAATAAAAAATGACTACTATTTATTAGGAAAGTAAAAATCTGACAAAAAAAAGAAAGCGGAGGTTCTCATGCCTAATCATTACTTCGATCCAAGACTTAAAATTTTTTCATTAAATTCCAACAAACCGTTAGCAAAAAAAATTGCTGATGCTGTTGGTGTGGAACTAGGGAAATCTGAAGTGCGACAATTCAGTGATGGTGAAATTCAAATCAATATCGAACAAAGTATTCGTGGTGGACACGTGTATTTAATTCAATCAACAAGTAACCCCGTTAATGATCATTTAATGGAATTATTAATCATGATTGATGCTTTAAAGCGTGCCAGTGCTCAAACAATTAACGTGGTTATTCCTTACTATGGCTATGCTCGTCAAGACCGTAAGGCACGCTCGCGTGAACCAATTACAGCTAAATTAGTAGCAAACATGTTAGAATCTGCCGGAGCAACTCGTGTCTTAACATTAGATCTTCATGCAGCTCAAATCCAAGGATTCTTTGATATTCCGGTTGATCACTTGATGGCAGCTCCTTTATTAGCTGACTATTTCAAGGAACACAGTTATGAAGGTGATGATGTTGTCGTTGTTTCACCGGACCACGGTGGCGTGACTCGTGCACGTAAATTAGCTGAAAATTTAAAATCCCCAATTGCTATTATTGATAAACGTCGTCCAAAAGCAAATGTCGCAGAAGTAATGAATATTATTGGTGAAGTTAAGGGTAAAAAATGTGTCATAATTGATGATATGATTGATACAGCAGGTACAATTACACTTGCTGCTGAAGCTTTAAAAGAAAAAGGTGCGACAGAAGTTATTGCTTGTTGTACACATCCTGTTCTTTCCGGACCGGCTATTGAACGGATTGATAATTCTTCAATTGAAAAATTAATAATTACAGATTCAATTCTTTTGCCAGAAGATAAACATTCAAATAAAATTGAAACAGTCAGCGTTGGTGAGCTAATTGGTGATGCTATCAAACGTATTCATGAAAACAAACCTGTCAGTCCTTTATTTGAATCAAGAAAATAATAACAGACCGCTTTAAACTCTAGAAATTTTCTAGAGTTTTTTTGTTTTTCATACATATTTCATATTTTTTTCAATATTATAAGCAATCTAGTTGTCTTTTTATTTCTTTTCAAGTAAACTACTAACAATTGCTAACAAATAATAAGTTATTAATTGTTAGGTTGAATGATTCGGAAAAAGTTGTTCAACTGAGACCTTTACTCTTACAATTAACAATTACCGTTTGTCATTTTTAGGTAAACTTTAAAGGAGGTTTAAAATGACTACTTATTTATGGACCATTGCGGTCATCATTATTTTCTTAGCTATCAACGCAGTTTTAGTGCGTTTGAGAGCCAAACACGTTAAATTCTCAAAACGTGTTTTCTTAGCTTTAGGGCTAGGTTTAGTCTTTGGAATTGTTCTACAATTTATTTTTGGTAATGGTAATGAAATTATTACTAAATCGGTCGATTGGATTAATATCGTCGGCAGTGGGTATGTTGCATTCTTACAAATGCTGATTATGCCATTAATTTTTATTTCAATTGTAGGTGCATTTACTAAACTAACAAGTAGTAAAAATTTAGGAAAAATCAGTTTCAATGTATTAGGAACTTTAATCGGAACCACAGCAATTGCTGCTCTGATTGGTATTTTAGTAGTTTTCCTATTCAACCTAGACGGTGCAACTTTCACTAAAGGAGCCGCAGAAACAGCACGAATTTCCGAATTGGCTCAACGTCAAGAATTAGTTAAAGACTTGACCATTCCTCAACAAATTGTTTCATTTATCCCAAAAAATATTTTTGCAGACCTTGCTGGAACTCGTGAAACTAGTACCATTGCTGTTGTTATTTTCTCAGCATTAACAGGTATTGCCTACTTAAATATGAAGAAAAAAGAAACAAAAGAAGCCGAGTTTTTCTTGAATTTAATTCAAAGTTTAGACCGGTTAGTAATGCAGCTAGTAAAAATTGTATTACGCATGACTCCTTACGGAATTTTCGCCTTAATGATCAGAATGTCAGCTACTAGTGATTTAAAAGCTATTATTGATTTAGGAACATTCGTTGTTGCATCTTACGTTGCTTTGATTACAATGTTTATTATTCACTTAATTATTTTAATTCTTAACCATATTAATCCAGTAAATTATCTTAAAAAAGTTTTCCCTGTATTAAGTTTTGCTTTCACATCTCGTTCAAGCGCTGGTTCTTTACCACTTAACATTGAAACACAGCGTAAAGCTCTTGGTGTAGATGATGCCACAGCAAACTTTTCAGCAAGCTTTGGTTTATCTATCGGGCAAAATGGATGTGCAGGTATCTACCCAGCAATGTTGGCTGCAATTGTAGCTCCAACAGTAGGAATAAATGTCCATAGTATTTCTTACATATTAGTGATTATTGCTGTAGTTAGCATCAGTTCATTTGGTGTTGCAGGTGTCGGTGGTGGAGCAACATTTGCTTCCCTAATTGTTTTAGGTTCACTTAATTTACCAGTTGAAATTGTTGGTTTGGTTATTTCAGTAGAACCATTAATTGATATGGGACGTACAGCTTTAAACGTTAACGGAAGTATGCTGGCCGGCATTACAACAAGTCGTCGATTACATGAATTAGATGAATCTATTTTAAATAATCCAGAAGCTGTTGTTGAAGCTCGCTAAACATCAAATTAAAAAAGGCCGCCACAGATAACAGTATCTGTGGCGACCTTCTTTTTATCTTGGCTGTATAATTTTTGATGTGGATGAAGAAATTCATCTACGTCTATTTTTTTACATAAAAAAGGAAACATATGAATTTTCCAGGTAAAATTAAGTGACCAAACCAAACTTTAGAAAGGAAAATTCATATGTCTCACAACCATTGTATCCGAGTTTCGCTTGATTTGAAAGACGAAAATATTTACTTTGATTCTATTTTTTGTGAAGAAGAAATTATCAAAGGAGTTAGATCTAAAATTTATAAGGCCAAACTTACTTATAAGCCTTTGGCTTGTCCCTGCTGCGGCATTAAAAACGAAAACTATTCCATCGTTAAAAATGGTTTTATGACTTCTCAAATAAAGTGGTTAAGTGTTGCTCATTACCCAACTTATCTTTTATTAAAGAAACAACGATTTCTTTGCCGTCTATGCCACTCGTCTTTTCTAGCGGAATCTTTAGAGATTGATAAACATTGTTTTATAGCTAATAGAGTTAAACAATCTATCGGCATGGAATTGTCTGACGCTATATCGCTGAAAGACTTATCAAAAAGACACTTTGTATCACCGACTACAATTAACAGAGTTCTCAATTCATTAGGTAAAGAGCTATCAAATAACTTCACCGACTTACCTCAAAGCTTATGTTTTGATGAATTTACATCTGTTAAAAATAAACAGGGAAAATATAGTTTTATCTATTCAGATTCTGTCTCACATAAAATTATTGATATTTTGCCTGATAATAAAACTCTTACATTAGAAAAACACTTTTCAAAATATCCTTTAAAGATAAGAAACAACGTCACAACTATCGTTGTTGACATGAATTCTGGCTATTTTAAGATGGCTAATAGACTATTTCCAAATGCTTCTGTTATCATTGATCGTTTTCATCTGATTCAACTAATTAGTCGTTCATTAAATATCACAAGAATTAGAACCATGAATAAGTTTAGAACGTCTAATTCCAGTGATTTGAAAGACTACAGAAAACTCAAAAAATATTGGAAACTCTTTTTAAAAGATTCTAGTGAGCTGAATTATACAAATTATCGCTACCAACGATTATTTAGAAATATTTTGCCAGAAACAGATATAATGGATTATTTACTTAGCCTGAATCAAGAATTAACTGAGACTTATAAGCTTTATCAAGATTTACTCTATTGCTGTAAAACAAATGATTTCGAAGCTTTCTCTGACCTGCTTCTATTGAGAAATGAGTTAATTTCAGATTCAATGAGTACTTCAGTTAAAACGCTGAAAAAGCATTTACCAAGAATTAAAAACACCTTCCAATTTCCATTCTCTAACGGACCATTAGAGGGATCTATTAATAAAATTAAACTAATTAAAAGAATAGCTTACGGATATAGAAGCTTCCGAAACTATAAATATAGAATATTACTCAGTTTTAAAGATAAACAAATAAGCAACAAAAGCCAGTCGGCTTTCATTGCTTAAATTTAGCTTATTTTTATCCATCCACATCATTTGACGTAGAACCTTTATCTTACTGATTATCATCTTTTGGTTTTGAATGGTTTCCTCTACTATCCACTTCCTGTTTTTCCAACAGTTCACGAATATCTGCAAGAATACTATCTGTTGTTTCTTTAGGTGCTTCCTCTTCTTCCTGCTCTTTTTCCTTAGATGGGATAATTGCTTCTGCTTTATTAACCGCTTTGACAATTAAAAATAGCACAAAGGCCGTAATTAAAAATGTAATAATAGCTGAAATAACAGTACCATACTCAAATTTAATACCATTAACATTAAAAACCATACCACTTGTTGCTTCTTTCATATCTTTATGGTTAGTCAATAACTTGATAATCAATCCGATGAGAGGTGTGATAATTCCATTGACCAAGGCATTAACAATCGAGGTAAATGCCCCACCAATAATGACACCAACTGCTAAATCCAATACATTACCACGCATAATAAATTCTTTAAATTCTTTAAGCATTATACCAACTCCTTCTATCCTTCAATAAACATTATACAATGTTTTGACTACTAAGTAAAAATAAACAACCTTTCTATTGACATGTAACCTTATTGTAATATATGATAATATATTGTAATTATATATTTCTTTTTAACATAGACTTATTTGGATTTCCTTAATTTTTAGTCAATTTAAGGGCTTTTTCTGTCTTGGCTCGTCTTTTTTTGGTAATCTAAAGAGTGAATCTATCAAACGGTTTATAATTATTGAGATATTAAAGGAGACTCATTATGAGCATAACACACCAATTAAATAAGCATGTTAATTTACATATTATTCCAAATGAAAAATATAAAACTGTCAGAATTCTCATTCGTTTTGCGACCAACTTAACCCCACAAAAGAGTAGCCAGCGCTCTCTTTTAGCGAGTCTAATGGAGACCAACTCAAAAAATTATCCAAGTCAAATCGAATTAAGTAAACAATTATCTGATTTATACGGTGCCGGTTTCGGCATTGGTGTCAGTCGCAAAGGAAATGAGCATTATTTGACAGTCGGATTAAACCTGATTAATGACCGGTTTGCCCCAAGTGGGTTACCCGTTTTAGAATCCGCTGTTAGTTTTCTAAAAGAAATTATTTTTCAACCAAATATTAGCGATAATCACTTTGAGGAAAAAACATTTTCAAGAGAACAAGCAAATTTAATCGAATACATCGAATCAATTTTTGATGATAAACAAACTTATTCTGCTTTACAACTGCAACAGTTATTTTTTAATCATTCACCCGAACAGCAAACACCTAGTTTTGGTGATATAAAATTTATTCAAAATGAAACACCTCATTCACTTGCTGATTACTATCATTCAATGATCAACAATGATCACGTCGATATCTTAGTTATCGGTAATGTCGATGATGGTTATGTAAAAAAATGTTTTACTGACTTTGGTTTTACTGATCGCACTGATTCTGATAATGATTTAAACCTACTTTATAAGCAACCATTTATCAATGTCATTCAACAGCAGACAGAAGTTCTGCCAGTTGTACAATCTAAATTGAATTTAGCTTACCATAGCGATATTTACTATTTTGATAATTTATATTTTCCACTATTAGTTTTTAATGGTCTCTTTGGCGGTTTCCCTCATTCTAAATTATTTATGAATGTTCGTGAAAAACATAGTCTAGCTTATTACGCCAGTAGCTCAATTGACACTTTCCGTGGATTCATCACTGTACAAACTGGAATTGATGCTGATAATCGCAAACAAGTTTTACGATTAATCAACGAACAATTGAAAGAATTAGCTACAGGAACGGTGACTGAAGAAGAACTGGAACAAACAAAATCGTTGTTGTCAAACCAGTACCTATTATCGTTAGACAGTCAGCATGCCCTATTAGAACAAGCATATTTAGGTTTGAGTATACCAAAGGCTAACCTGTCTCAAAAAGAGTGGCTAGCGCAACTAAATCGCGTAACCGTCAAAGATATTCAAAAAGTTGCTAAGAAAATTAAGCTTCAAGCAGTTTATTTTATGGAAGGAAGTGAAAAATAATGCAGCTGCTCCACTACCCTAATATCAATGAAACACTTTATCGAGAAGTCTTACCCAATGGATTAGAAGTAACTTTACTGCCAAAAAAAGATTATCATAAAACATATGGCATCTTCACAACTAATTACGGTTCCATTGATAATGATTTTATACCGATTCAACAATCAAACTATATCAAGGTCCCTGATGGCATTGCACACTTCTTAGAACACAAATTATTTGAAAAAGAAGACGAAGATGTTTTTCAAAAATTTGGTCGACAAGGTGCTGCTGCAAACGCATTTACTAGTTTTACACGAACAAGCTACTTGTTTTCAAGTACCAACCACGTGAAAAAAAATATAAAAACATTGTTAGACTTTGTCCAAACGCCTTATTTCACTGATGAATCAGTTAATAAAGAAAAAGGAATTATCGAACAAGAAATACAAATGTACCAGGATGATCCAAACTGGCGACTTTACTTCGGTATTTTAAATAATATGTATCCCAAGCATCCTCTACATATCGATATTGCTGGAACCGCTGAAAGTATCAATAAAATTACAGCTGATGACTTATATTTAAGCTACAACACTTTCTATCACCCAAGTAATATGAATCTCTTCATTGTGGGAAAGATGAATCCCGAAGCCTTGATGAACTTCATTAGAGAAAATCAAGCAATTAAGACTTTTCCTGAAGCAAAAGAAATTAAGCGTCGCTTTCCTCTTGAATCTCCAGAAGATTTAATTAAAGAGGATCAAATTGAACTATCAGTCAGTCGACCAAAATCAATTGTGGGCTTAAAAGGATTGGACAATGTTCCTGAAGACGACTTTAAACGATTTAAATATCAAACATCAATTCAACTCTTGCTACAGCTGCTTTTTGGTGATACTTCCAGCCACTATCTATCTATGTATAATGACGGGCTCATTGACGATAGTTTTTCATTTGAATTTGCACTCGATCGCAGTTTTCATTTTGCTGATTTCAGTACTGATACAAATAATCCTGAACAATTTGCTAATCAAATGATTAATCTTCTTTTAAAATCTGATCAAAGTGAAGAGTTAACGGAACGTAATCTTGCACTAGCTAAGAAAAAAATGATTGGTAAACATTTACAGTCCCTTGATTCTCTGGAATATATTGCCAATCAATATAGTGCTATGCGTTTCGGTGATACAAATTTATTTGACTTAACTAAAATAATTGAATCTATTAAATTAAAAGACTTGCTAGCTATCCAGAAACAATTCATTCGACCGGAAGGCCTTAGTCGTTTTTATATTTATCCAAAAAAACGTTAAAACAGCTCTTTATCCATTCGCCTCTTTAAGTTATTATAGTGGAGTACTCTCATTTATCTTAATATAGAAAGAAGGGTAGATTTTTGGACACAATTGGTGAAAAATTAAAGAATGCCCGAATTGAAAATGGGCTGACCATTGGAGATCTCCAACGGATCACTAAAATACAGCGTCGCTATTTAGAAGCCCTTGAGGATAATGATTTTGATGCAATTCCTAGTGATTACTATCTACGAACATTTATTAAACAGTATGCCGAAGTAGTCGGCTTGAACCCTCGTCCTTTATTGCGTCGCGTTGAAGGAAACAGCGGTATACATGAACAGGCCTCTCCTAGTATTCCTGTACAAGGGTCTAGACGTGTGAAACACAGTAACGCTGCAAGTAAAAGAAATTTATTCAAAACTTATATTCCTGTTGTTACCTTGGTTATTGTAGTAATTGCGATTATCAGCACCATTGGTTATGCCGTTTGGAAAGATTCCAAAAGCGGACCGCTTGTACCAAAGCCAGAGAAAACAACCCTTGTTGATAAAAGTGTCAGCAGTTCCAATGACAATTCAACCAATGATAGCAGCAATTCAAGTAAACAAAAAGCTGATGAAGAAAAGAAAAAACAAGAAGAAGCTGAAAAGGAACGTAAGAAAAAAGAAGCTGAAAAAAAACCAGAATTCAAGATAAAAACAGATACAGAAAATGCGATTACTTACGATATCAGTAATGTAAAAAAACCTAACGTTACCTTAACTGGTGTAAATGCGGCTGCTTGGTTCGGCATTCAAGAAACTGGAACAACAAATATTTTCTATCAAAATACTGCACAGCCAGGTGAACCAATTAAAGTTGATATTCCAGAAGGTATTAATAGTGTTGATATTATCGTCGGAGCATCAAATTACTTAACAATTTCTGTTGATGGCCAAGAACTTAAATTTAATGAAACCCATCCCGTTACTGGCAAAAAAATTATTACGTTAAATTTTAGTGGCGGCTCGCAACCTGAAAATTCTGATACAGCTGTTGAAACTGAAAACAACGAACAATATTATGAAGAATAGACAGAGGAGATTCTGATGAATTTACCAAATAAATTAACCGTACTAAGAATATTTATGATTCCGCTTTTTATCGTTATTGCTGTTGCCCCGCTTGATTTTGGTACTCTAAGTGTCGGCGGAACAGACTTACCTGTGACACAATTAGTTGCTGCAATTATTTTTGCTATCGCAAGCATTACTGATTGGTTGGATGGCTACTTAGCAAGAAAACATAATCTAGTCACAAATTTCGGTAAATTTGCCGATCCATTAGCCGATAAAATGTTAGTAATGACCGCATTTATTGTGTTAGTCGGACAAGGCCGCGCAGCTTCATGGATTATCGCGATTATTGTTTGTCGTGAATTAGCTGTTACAGGCTTACGACTACTATTAGTCGAAGATGGTGAAGTGATGGCTGCTGCTTGGCCCGGAAAAGTCAAAACTGCGACACAGATGATTGCGATTATCTTATTATTAATTAATAATGTACCATTTGCCGCAATTAATTTTCCCTTAGCTCAGATTATGTTATACATCTGTTTAATTTTCACTATATATTCAGGTGTTGACTACTTTATTAAAAATAAACATGTCTTTAAAGACTCTATGTAATGAAAAAGCCGATATGTTAAATTAATAACATATCAGCTTTTTTATTTTGCACTAATCTCTATTTTCTTATACAATAATAACTAAGAAAGGAGTTGTTCTTTTTGACATCTATTTTTAAGACCATGCAGCGTTATGCCATTATTCGTAGTATTGCATTAATTATTTTAGGTATCATCACTTTAGTCAGCCCTGAAAAAGTTTTTACAATACTTGTTTACAGTATCGCAATTTATAATGCCGTTATCGGACTGACTTATCTAATTGGTGCGTTGAGAAATAATGATGACCAATCCTCATTTCAGATGCCGATTGCGTTCTTTTATTTAATTTTTGCGCTAATCGTCTTCCTTTTCTCACGCCAGTTATTAGGTATCTTTACGGTATTTATCGGTATCTTATTTATGATTGGTGGGGCAGGAAAAATATCACAAGCTTTTAACATGAAACAATATGTTAATTTACCATGGGTACCTATGTTAGTTTATGGCTTAGTATTAGCCGGTATCGGTTTGTTGATTATCTTTTATCCATTCCGTGTTCTATCCACTTTCTTAGGGATAGTTTTACTGATTGTTGGTATTTTAGAACTTATCGAGTACTTCAAATTCCGAAACGTATCTATCTAAAAAAAGAAACTCCAACCTAATTTTTGGAGTTTCTTTTTTCTTTGACCATCTCTATCAATGTGACATGTTTTGGTTTGTGTGATTTCACATCGAGCAAGTCCAGTAAAAAAACAAATGCTGGAATACCAATAACAAGTCCCCAAACTCCGAAAAACTTCTCTGAAAACATCAAAATAACAAATACAAAAAATACCGGTAAATCAGTTTTACTGCTCATTAATTTAGGATTTAACAGATAAGACTCTAAAGCATGTATCAAAACAATCATAATTAACACATAAATAACATCTTGAATACCACCATTGGTATACGCAATTAAACTTAAAGGAACAGAAGAAATGACTACACCCGCAACCGGAATCAAACTAAATATAAAAATCATTAGTGCTAGACTTAACAATTGATCATTAGGAAAATTCATAAAATAAAGAGAAACTGTTGTTAGACATGTATTGACTACAGCAATAATAAACTGGGCTTCAATCACAACACCAAATGTATTGATGAATTTCTTACCTAAGTAAGCAACATCGCGACTGTAACAACCAATTTTACTATTAAAAAAGGCTTGTCCAAAATTAGTCACCCACTCTTTTTCAATAATAAAGAAAAAGCTCAGAATAAATGACATGATAAAAGTTATTCCCATTGATCCAATATTTGATAGCGTATTGAATAATACTTTAGCCCCCGTCGTTAGTTGCTGCTTAATTTCAACAATGCTGACATTAGCTGATATCCATTGGAACAGCTGATTATCTGTGTTCATTCGCTGATAAAAACTGAATACTTCTTCGATCATCTGTATGGTTTGTGTAAATAATTTAGGCACATATACCGTTATTGCGAAATACATAAAGATGACAATTATTGCATAGACACCAATTGTCAGAATTTTTTTAGGAATTTTTGTCCATCGATACATAATTTCAACAAGTCGAATAATTAAATACGTCAAGATAAATGTTAACAGCACTAAACTGAGTATTCCGCGAAATATATATAAAACAAAACAGACACTCAACAAGACTAATGTACGCCGTGCTACATCATTTTTGGTCATTTTTCCCCATAGTTCTAGCACCTAATCACTCCTTTTCCTCAGGCTTTCGAAATAATAACCTGAATGTATATAAATAAAATGTATATAGTGCACTGTATATAACAGCCAGCCAAGCACCAATTACTAATGAATCAATATCATAGATTAGCGGACTTAATTGAATAAAACAGGCATATAGTACAAAAACACTAAAAAAAATACTAAACGCAGCCGGTCCTTTTACATTCAAGCGATATAGCAGACGAGTTAATACCATATTAAATACACTAAATAGATAGAAAACTGTTTTATCCAAAGAATAGGCTGGATTAAACAAGGAACATAAATAAATGATAGTTACCGATATAATTGAAAATACTAATCTTTGATTAATTGTCCTTGATGTCGTAATTTTTTTCATTTCCAACCTCCTATTCATATATTTTACGCTTTCTTCAATAACTTATTAAAATTAGTGCACAAAATAATCACAATTTATGATTATTATATAAGTATACCAACAAAACAATCTAACAAACTTTTCATTTTATTTACTCCTCTAAAGTAAATAGAATAACTCCTTTTTACTGCTGACATCTGTCGGCAGTTTTTTTGTAAAAAAACTGGCAGTTTATGCCAGTTTTAATTTTGTCTTTTTAGCAGCGTCTCTGTCACTTGATAAAGAATATTTTTTTGCTCAGAATCTGGTAATTTTGCAATCCCCGAAAGTGCACGTTCAGTAAATCTTTCCGCAATACTTTCGGCTTTTTCGATTCCTTGATATTTTTGAATCAAGTACTGCGCCTGATTTAAATCTTCTGCAGTTAATTGATCTCGCTTGTTTAATAAAATAGCGAATTCTTCTTCATGACCTTCCATCGCAAGAATAAGCGGTAGTGTATAATATCCATTTTTCATATCTTCAAAAACTGGTTTTTTCATACTTTCTTCAGTTGATTGATAATCTAAAATATCATCCATAATCTGAAAAGCCATTCCAATATTATAGCCAGTCCGCTTAGCCATCAACTGCATTCTTTTGGATAAACCACCAAAATATGCACCCTCATAACAAGCAAATTCAAATAACTGTGCTGTTTTTCCTTTAATATGCTGAAAATATTGCTTCATCGTAATGTCAGTATTATATCTCAGGTTCATCTGGTCAAGTTCGCCAACTAAAATACGCTTCATACTATGAGCATTCATCTCAATTGTGCGCAAATTCTTTGTCGATGTTGCTAACAAATGAAAATACACGGTAAATAAGAAATCCCCAGTATAAACAGCTACATCTTGACCATATTCTGATTGGATAGAAGGTAATGATCGACGCATTGGTGAATCATCGATAATATCATCATGGACTAATGTGGCTACATGTAAAATTTCTAACGAAGCCGCTAAACGATACATTTTTTTAGGAGATTCCACTTCGCCGCATTGTGCAAAGAGCAGAAAATATGCCGGACGTAACAATTTACCTCCTGCATCAAAAAATAATCTCAGCGCCTTAGTTATTTCTTTATTCCTTATTTTTACAGATTTCTCCATAATTTTTTTAGTCTCGATTAAATCTTTATAAATCTTTGGGTATTGCTCCCACAATGGATGAATTGCCATACATGGCCTCCTAATAAAATAATCCTATCACTTATCTAAACAACTAGCTTTAAAAATTACTACTATATCAGTATAATAAACACAGAACAAAAAGTGAAGGAGTTTGTTATGAATTTTAAAGTCTTTGCTGAATTAGTCGAACTCAAAGCTAAAACAGCCAGTATCTTCCCCTTTTTATTGGGTCTATTGTACTCATGGTACCATTATCAACATATTTATATTGGAAATATGCTTTTATTTTTTATTTCTATGGTCTTATTTAATATGGCTGTCGATATTATGGATAATTATATGGATTTTCATAATGCGACGGACGTTCATGATTATAAGCACGCAACAAATATTATCGGGCGGGAAAAACTATCACTAAACCTAGTCAGAACTTTGATGTGGTCGTTTATTTTTATTTCAGCTGGTATCGGGGTCTACCTAGCCTCACAAACAAGTTGGATAATTCTTTGGTTAGGCATGTTCAGCTATGCTATGGGGATTTTTTACTCTGCCGGTCCTATTCCTTTATCTAGCCTTCCTGTTGGTGAAGTGACATCTGGTCTCACTATGGGTTTAGTCATTCCATTAATCTGTATTTATCTTAACTTATATGATATTGTCCCTTTTAATAGTACATTGATTTTTGATGTCGCTATTTTGTCGTTACCAGCAGCATTCGCTATTTCTAACTTAATGCTCGCTAACAATACATGTGATTTAAAAGAGGACGAATTAAATGAGCGTTACACACTTGTTCACTATTTAGGTAAAACCAGAGCTGTACGTCTCTTTAAAATATTAGTTCTGGCCTCTTTTCTTTTTGCAACTTTAGGCGTTTTTTTAGATATCATGCCTTGGTCTGTACTGTTTATCTGGCTTATTTTTCCAAAAGTCTGGAAAAACACTCAATTGTACGCTGAAAAACAAATTAAAACGAAAACTTTTCCGTTAGCAATAAAGAATTTAGCACTTATAGTCTTTAGTCAAACACTGTTATTCGCTGTGGGTATTCTACTGAATATTAGTTAAAAAAATACCAGACGTTGTTAACGTCTGGTATTTTTTTAATAACTGATAATCATATCATCATCATCTTTAGACGGCTCTTGAGATTTAATCTCAAGAGTCAATTTATGCGGTAAACAAATACTCATCTGTCCTGGACGGCTAATCCAACTAGTTCTTACAGCGATTTGATCAGGACTATTATCTTCGCGAACGCGAATCCGATTTCCTTCCAATTCAACGATATTATACTTTCCCTTTGCCGGATAATAGATTACTTCTTTATGAGGCGTATCATCATTTAATTCAAAGCGCTCTACTTCCTTGCCGTCAATTGATACGATAGCAACATTGCCCTTTGTCTCAGGCTCTTGGTGAGTGGCTGCAAATACAACATAAGGAATAAAAGATAAAATGATTAAACTCACAATCACAATACCGTCCATAAACCGCCACTGACTTTTTAACTCTTTCCATATATTCATCTGTGCCCCTCCCACTTGTCCACTATTGTAAGGTAGCGTGTTATCATTATTTAGTCAAGCATTTATTACTATAAATTAACTTTGTGAATAAAGCAAGTAAGTTGCCAGAGCTACTAGACTTCATCTATAATAGTTTGGTACAAATACAAGGAGGAATTACTTTGTCAAATTATCAAGTACTATTATATTATTTATATGTCCCAATCGAAGACCCTGAAATGTTCGCTGCAGAGCACTTAAAATTGTGTCAATCATTCAATTTAAAAGGTCGTATCTTAATAGCAAAAGAAGGCATCAACGGAACAGTATCGGGTCTAACTGAAGATACTGAAAAGTATATGACCTACATGCATAACAACGAACAATTTAAAGATATCTTCTTCAAAATTGATCCAGCTGATCACCAAGCTTTTAAAAAGATGTTTGTCCGTCCACGACCTGAACTGGTTTCTTTAAAATTAGAAGATGACATTAACCCCTTAGAATTAACTGGTGAGTATCTATCGCCGACAGAATTCAAAGAAGCTATCCTTGATGAGGACACGATAGTTATTGACGCACGCAATGACTATGAGTATGATTTAGGACACTTTAGAGGGGCTGTCCGTCCAGATATCCGTAATTTTCGGGAACTACCGCAATGGATACGCGACAATAAAGAAAAATTTATGGATAAGCGTGTGGTCACATACTGTACAGGCGGTATCCGTTGTGAGAAATTCTCTGGCTGGCTAGTCCGCGAGGGTTTTAAAGATGTCGGTCAACTTCACGGAGGTATTGCTACTTACGGACACGATCCTAAAGTTCGCGGTGAACTATGGGATGGTGCGATGTATGTCTTTGATGAACGTATCAGCGTACCAATTAATCATGTGGATCCAGTAATCGTTGGTAGAGATTGGTTTGACGGAACACCTTGCGAACGTTATGTAAACTGCGGTAATCCAGAATGTAATCGGCAAATGCTATGTTCAGAAGAAAACGAAGCAAAATATGTCCGCGGTTGTTCGCACGAGTGTCGTGTTCACCCTAGAAACCGCTATATACCCGAAAATGATTTATCAATTGAAAAGTGGCAGTCGCGCATTGAATCGTTAGGTGAAGATTTTCCAATTGATATTTTATTACAACGCTCTTAATCTAATTGAAAAATTAAAATAACAAGCGTATGCTTACATTAAGTTACTACTTAATAGCATACGCTTTTTTTATTGGAGGAGATTACGATGGTACAGTTTTTAATTGCAATTTGTTTAATTTTAATTGGAACAAAACTTGCAAGTCATTTATGCCACCGAATTAACATTCCCTCGGTTATCGGGGAACTCATGGTTGGAATCATTTTAGGACCCGGCCTGTTAGGTTTGGTGCAGCAAACAGAGTTCATAACACTTTTTTCAGAAATAGGTGTCATTCTCTTAATGTTTTTAGCTGGTCTTGAAAGCGACTTAACAAAATTAAAGAAATATCTTAATCCGTCAATTGTCGTTGCACTTTTCGGTATCACCTTCCCCATGATTTTTGTCAGTGGCTTAGGGCATTTTTACCAAATGACACTTACTCAATCGATATTTCTAGGTGTTGTCTTTTCTGCAACATCTGTCAGTATTTCTGTTCAGGTATTAAAGGAATATAAGCGTCTAGATACCTCAGAAGGCTCAGTTATCTTAGGCGCAGCTGTGGTAGATGATATCGCAACAGTTTTAATTATCAGTATCTTTACCGCCGTCTTAAATACCGAACATGGTGGAAGTATTAACAGTATTGGTTTTATTTGGGATTTACTGGCACCAAAAATTTTATTCTTTCTTATCTTGTGGGGATTTACTAAGTTTTTACTAAAACCGTTTCTATCATTTGCTAAAAAAGTCATTGCAACTGAAGTTGAAGCAGCGGTCGCATTAATTCTTTGTTTTTCCTTCGCAGCTTTTGCTGAAAAAATGGGACTTAGCGGTGTCATCGGAGCATTCTTTATCGGCTTGCTCTTGTCTCAAACAGACGAACAGAAGAGAATGGAGCACCAAGTATCAGTTATTGGTTATTCATTTTTTATCCCCGTCTTCTTTGTTTCTATCGGTCTGAATATTGATTTACAATCATTTGGCAGCTATGCCATGATGATTATCCTAATGACCATATTAGCAACTATAACAAAACTTGCAGGTGGTTACGTTGGTAGTCGGTTATTCAAAATGACAACACATCAATCACTAGTTGTTGGAGCAGGCATGGTATCCCGTGGTGAAATGGCATTGATTATAGTCAATATGGGTAATTCTTTACACTTGGTTAATCAGGGGCAGTATTCTGCTATTATTGTTGCTATTATTTTAACAACTCTCCTATCACCATTCTTAATAAAATACACCATTGACCGAGAAAGTGAAGCTATAAAAAAAGAATCCTAATCAGGATTCTTTTTTTTTATTTAATTGTTACAGTTACTTGACGACGTCCCCATGCATAGCACTGATCCACGGTTGGGAAATGAACATCAATAATATTGCCTTTAATTGCTCCACCAGTATCAGCTGCAATCGCTAAACCATAACCTGATACCTCAACAATTGAATTCAACGGTATGATACTAGGATCAACTGCAATAGCATTTGGATTTTTACGTAAATCCAACCCAGTCGCAGTGAACGGAGTTAAGCCAGCTTCACTGTATGAATATGCTGTTGATTGCATTGATAATGTACGTCCGCCGCCTGATGACGTTCCTGATGAAGGAACAGAGACAATTGGTTGTTCAGCTGCCGGTTGTGAATTATCACTTTGCGAAGCTGGAGAACTTGATTGTGTGTTGCTATCAGAAATTTTGGCTGCTTCTTGCTTTGCTGTTTGTTTTTGAGCTTCTTCTTTTTGTTTAGCAGCTTTTTCTTTGTCTGCCTTTTCTTTTTGTTCAATCGCTTCTTTCGCAATCCGATCTTTAGAAAGAGTATCTAATAATTTCTGATTATCCTTCAACTGTTGTTTTAGACCAGCCACATCTTCATCTAAATTACTTTTTTCTTGAGACAATGTTTCTTCTTTATTAGCTAATGTCTGCTGATTAGTACTTAAATCTGATTGTAATTTCTCTAATTTATCTTTATCTGCTGCTAATGTTTCTACCTTCGTACGTTCTGCACCTTGAATAACGTTAACTGCATGAACACGGCTGATAAAATCTGATAAATTATCCGCACTCATTACAGCATCGACTAAATTGAACGATGATTCATTCACTTGAATATCTTTCATACGTCCAGCCATTGCATCTGTTCTTTTTTTTATGCTGGCTTCAGTATCTTTAATACTTTTCTGTGTTTCACTAATTTTATTTTGTGTGTCAGAGACATCTTTTTTTAATGACTCGATTTCACGATATTTTTCATTTGCTTGTTGAAGAGTTTTATCAATAGAACTGCTGATTTGTGCACTTTCTTTTTTAGCATCGGCTTCTTTCCCTGAATCCGCTGCAAATACTTGGAACGGAACAGCAGATAGCATAAGCACAGATGCCATTGTTACCAACAATTTCTTACTTCTCAATAGTGACAACACCTTTCATCTCTCGTCTAAATTCTAATATTATTATACAAAACTCACTACTAGTCTTTGTAACAATCCCTTTACAAATTATTACAGTTTAAGCTAAGCTATAAATATATGTAATAGAAAGGCAGATGATTTTTTTCATGACTCATTCAATTTATTTTGCTAGCCCGCTTTTTTCTTCAATGGAAAGACGGTATAATGACTATTTAGTCGATGAAATAAGAAATAATCACCCAAATTTATCAATTTACGTTCCGCAAGAACAAATGGCCATAAATGACAAATCTAGTTTTGCAGATGCAAAAATGATTGCAACATATGACACACAAGCGTTATTAAATAGTCGTTTAATGATCGCAGTCCTTGATGGAGCAACAATTGATGTCGGTGTAGCTTCTGAAATAGGTGTAGCCTATCATGCAGGTATCCCGATTGTCGGCTTATTCACAGATTCTCGCCAACAAGGTGCCGATAACCGAGAAAAGATTGAAGCTCTCAGCGATATCGCTGAATCTCAATTTCCTTATGCAAATCTTTATACCATTGGATTAGTTAAATTAAATGGCCTTATTGTCAATAATGAAACCGATCTGATTAAAGTTCTTCCAGAATATCTATAGAGATAACTGACACTTGACTGAGAAGTTTTTCTCAGATTTCTTGTGTCTTTTTTATTACTTTAAAAAATTAATCAACTATCATACAATGGATGTATTAAATGTTTACAAAGGAGACATTATGTTTTCATTATTAAAATATGCCGCTGCTTATCGAAAACAGCTTATCTTAGGTCCTTTTTTCAAGCTTTTGGAAGCCGTTTTTGAATTACTTTTACCACTTTGCATGGCGAAGCTGATTGACAAAGGAATTAATCAGCATAATTCCCATGAATTAATTAAATACGCCACACTCATGCTGTTCATGTCGGTTATTGGTCTTGGTTGTGTGTTAATCTGCCAGTACTATGCGGCTGTTGCTTCTCAAGGATTTGGCACAGAATTACGCAAACATCTCATGCAAAAAATCAATCAATTATCACATAGCGAACTGGATAAACTCGGCACTGCTACCTTAGTTACACGAATGACAAGCGATATTAATCAGCTGCAGCTTGCCTTAGCTATGTTCATCCGTTTGGTTATCAGAGCACCGTTTTTAAGTATCGGATCCATCATTATGGCCTTCTATATAGACCGGCAGTCCGCTTTTGTTTTTTTATTTATTTTACCGGTATTTTCATTTATCTTATATACCGTTATGCGCAAGACCGTCCCACTTTATAAAAATGTTCAACAAAATATTGATAGTTTAAATGATGATGTTGATGAAAATCTGACCGGTGTTCGCGTTATTCGCGCCTTCGCTAAAACTAATAGCCGCGAAACACAATTTAAAACAATAAATCAACAAGTGGCCGATGCTTATATTAAAGTTGCCGACTGGTCATCAACATTAAATCCATTAACTACATTGATTATGAATACTGCTGTTGTCTTTTTACTTTATTTCGGCGGTATTTCAGTTAATTCAGGCCGTCTGCTGCAAGGCGACGTCTTAGCCTTGATTAACTATATGACACAAATGCTGCTTGCTTTAATTGTTGTATCCAACCTCGTCATTATTTTTACTCGTGCAGCGGCTTCTAATCAACGAGTGAAAGAAATTCTCGACATTAAACCAATAATAGAAACAGATAATACAAATATTAATCATGCGCCATGGACAAACCCGATAATTGTTGACTTTTCTCACGTCTCTTTTAAATACGATACAAATGGCGGGTATGCTCTAAACGATATTACTTTTTCTTTACCTAAAGGCGATACTTTAGGTATTACCGGTCCAACGGGAAGCGGTAAAAGCACACTGATTAATTTAATTCCAAAAGCGTATTTAGTCACTCATGGGCAAATAACGGTCAATGGTCTTCCTGTCAATGATTACGCAACAGGAGTTTTACGATCACACATTGGGATTGCCCCCCAAACCAGTCAATTATTTTCTGGTACCATCCGCAGCAACCTGCAGATGGGATTACCTGAAGCAGACGACAGCACTTGTCTCAAAGCATTACACATTGCACAATGCGATGATTTTATTAGTCAACTACCTGATGGCTTGGATACAATCATTGAAGCAGACGGAACAAATTTCTCTGGCGGACAAAAGCAACGGTTAACTATCGCTCGTGCTGTTATATCTCAACCGGACTTAGTTATTTTAGATGATAGTCTTAGTGCTTTGGATTACAAAACTGATTTAGCGTTGAGGCAAGCCATCAAACAACATTTAAAAACCAGCTCTTTGATTATTATTTCCCAGCGAATGTCGTCCATAGAGCATGCTGACCAAATTTTAGTGCTAAATCAAGGGCAAGAAGACGGTTGTGGGACACACGACGAATTGATGAAGTCTTCTGCAACCTATCAGCAATTAGTACAATCGCAAGCAGAATCTGCTAATGAAGGGGGACAATGATAATGCCGACATATCTAACTCATTACCTTAAATACTTGCTGCAATTTAAATGTTCCTTGATTACTGCTATTCTTCTTGGTCTAACCAATGGCGGAGTCCTTGTTTTATCAACTCTGTATATTGGAAAGGGCATTGATACCATGGTAAAAAAACACCAGGTCAATTTTACTGAACTGCTGTTTATTCTAGGGTTACTCATTATAATGACACTTATCAGTAGCTTATCGCAGCTCTTTATTCAACGAATCGGAAACAAAGTCGCTTATCTCTCAACGGCTGAATTGCGCAAAGAATCATTTAACCATGTCAGTAAGCTGCCAATCAGATATTTTGACCAACATTCGCATGGTGATATTATGAGTCGTTTCAGCAACGACTTAGATTTGGTATCAGAAGCAGCACTGACCATTTTCAACAGCGTATTCTCTGGCATTACCGTTATACTGATTTCCTTTATTGCCATGCTCTTTTTAAGTCCTGTTCTAACAGTTGTTGTCTTAATTTCAACATGCCTAATGGGTTTTGCCAATTGGATTATCGCGAAAAATAGTCAGAATGCTTTCGTTGAACAGCAAAAAACGGTCGGAGCTATCACTGGATTTGTCTCTGAACGAGTACCTCAACAAAAATTAATCAAACTTTTTCATTACGAAAATCAAACACAAATCGAATTTGATGTGTTCAATAAACGGCTCCAACAAGTCGGACAGCACGCTCAATTTGCTTCTTCTTTAACAAATCCGTTATCACGATTTATTGATCACTTAGGGTACTTGTCAATTGGTTTTATTGGCGGTTTACTTATCTTGAGGGGATCTCATATTGTAACTGTCGGTATTATATCTAGTTTTATTCTTTATTCTAACCAGTTTTCAAAGCCTCTAATTGACTTATCCGGAATGATGACACAAATCCAATCCGCTTTAGCTGGATTAAAACGGATCAATCAATTATTAAATGAACCCCTGGAGGAAAATACTGGGAAAAAACAATTAGCATCCAGTCAGGGAAAAATCGATTTTAAGCATGTATTTTTCAGCTATCAAAAGGAACGTCCATTAATTTCAGACTTCAATTTATCCGTACATTCTGGACAATCTGTCGCTATTGTAGGAAAAACAGGAGCTGGCAAATCAACACTAGTCAATCTCCTTTTACGTTTTTATGATATTGATTCAGGTGATATATTGTTAGATAATCAGTCGATTTACCAATTCCCTAAAGATGATTTACGTAAACAGTTCGGTATGGTTTTACAAGAAACTTGGCTTTTTAATGGCACTATCCGAGACAATCTGATTTTAGGCAATCCTCAGGCGAGCGAGGATCTGATTATCAAATCTTGTCAGGAAGCATCGATCTATCACTTTATTATGTCATTGCCAAAAGGGTTCGATACAATCATCGGTTCAGGAAATTTATCGTTATCCGAAGGTCAGCAGCAATTGTTGACAATCGCTCGAACAATGATTAGTAAACCAAATATCTTAATTTTAGATGAAGCAACAAGTTCGATTGATTCGCTAACGGATGAATTAATTCAAAAAGCGCTAAGTAAGTTAATGAATGGACGGACAAGTTTTATTATTGCTCACCGTTTAGCGACTATCGCGAATTCTGATTTGATTATTGTCATGGATCAAGGTCATATTGTTGAAACCGGGACACATCAAGATCTACTTAAAAATCTGGACGGTTACTATTACCAAATATATCATGCTCAATTTGAATAAAAAAATAAGGTTTGCCATTAATTGGCAAACCTTATTTCAGATTGTAGACAAAGTATCAGGTTTCCGATACTTTGTCTTTTTTTCTTGGTAAAATAGAGAAAAGGAGTTGATTGCAATGTTGAAGAAACAAGATATGAGTAGACGTGATCAAATTGGTTTTTA
>NZ_NGJS01000015.1 GCF_003950515.1 Vagococcus vulneris | reverse complement strand
TATCCAATCTATCGCATCAAAGAGAAATAATATTCCTAGGAAATCATTAAACTATAAAACGCCATTGGAAGTGTTTTTGAGTTATGTTGATAATGATATTTTGTCTAGCTTAATTTGACAAATGAAAGATAAATAAAATAAATTACCTATCAATTTAAATACTTCTCAATTCTCACATTTTATACCGATACATTCATCTTCAACTGAGTCCTATTTCAACATAATATATTTATTATTTTTCCAACCAAATTTAATCTTTATTTCTATTTCTTAACTCGATCTAACAAAGTATTCTTGTTCCAAATAAAAAAGACTGTATAATTTTTGATGTGGATGAAGAAATTCATCTACATCTATTTTTTACACAAAAAAAGAAACATATGAATTTTCCAGGTAAAATTACAGCGACAAAACCAAATTTTAGAAAGGAAGATTCATATGTCTCACAACCATTGTATCCGAGTTTTGCTTGATTTGAAAGATAGATGAAAATATTTACTTTGATTCTATTTTTGTGAAGAAGAGATTACTAAAGAAGTTAGATTTAAAATTTATAAAGGAAAACTTACTTATAAGCCTTGAGCTTATCCCTGCTGTAGCATTAAAAACAAAAAATATTCCATTGTCAAAAATGGTTTTATTACTTCTCGAATAAAGTGGTTAAGTGCTGCTCATTACCCAACCTATCTTTTATTAAAGAAACAACGAATTCTTTATCGTCTATGACATTCGCCTTTTCTAGCAGAGTCTTTAGAAATTGATAAAGAATGTTTTATTAATAATAGAGTTAAACAATCTATCGGCAATGATAACACTAGACTTTATCAGGTAGTTAATTTATTTTTTAAGCATCATGCCTTTATGTCAATAAATTTTCGGTATCACTTTGAGCAGTCGTGATAACCACTTCACCACAGCTACCCAAAATAACTAGTTAAACTTCTGTTGTCAGTACCATGATTGCACTCTCTATGAGCCTATCTGTAATTCTCATAATTTTTAATAGATAATTACTTGTAAATTTAAAATAAACTGTGGGATTATTATCCTTGTTCCTTTATTTTTTAGATATTTTTAATGTACAAATAAATTTATGATTAGCTATCAATAAATCACGAATGATAAGTAATCAATCGAATTACAATTCACTTTCAATCAATATTATTAAGTACGTTATAAATATTCCATAATTCATCGCAATCTTGGCGAGCAGTTATCTTTTCCATTTGAAAGCAACTTTGGTCTGTACCATTTAAGTAATTCCGTAGATGGTTATCTGGAAAACCATGCATCGCAGCATCTTCATGTGTACTGACATAATACACCTTATCGATATTTGCTAACATCATCGCACCTACACACATTGGACACGGTTCACATGTTGCATAAATTTCACAACCTGTTAAATCCATTGTCCCCAATATTTTGCTTGCCTTTCTAATGGCCATTATTTCTGCATGTGCCGATGGATCCGTATCTCTAACCATCGTATTCGCGACTGACGCTATAACACGCCCCTCTTTCACAATTGTAGCACCAAAAGGACCTCCTCCATAATTCATCATTCCTAATATTGCTGCATCACAAGCTAATTCAATATAATCTTTAGACTCCATTACTACATCCTCCTTATAAAAACAAGTTATTTGTTGGTTGAATAGTTGCCGCTTTTTTTAATATTTCTTGTGCTTTTTCATTCTCTCCAATAGTAGTTAAACTATTAGCCAAATGAAACATAAAATCTACTCTTGATGGATATTTAGCCAATAGCGTTTCCGTTAAGTTAACGGCTTCCTGATGTTTACCAAGCTCACGCAAGTAATTAGTCTGCTGATAGTCATAAAAATAGGTGTTAGTATTTTCAGCACCGTACTTAAAAAAAGATAATGCTTCTTCAACTCTACCCTGTCGTCTCTTAAGTTGAGCTAAGTAATAAATAAACTGAACATCGAATCCTGCCCCTTTTCTATAAAACATTTCTGCCTCTTTTTCATAGCCCATCTGTTCGTAAACCATCCCTTGATAAAATAATTTCTCCAGTGAATTCGGTAGTTTAGCAATATCTCTCAATGCTTGAATGTAGTTTTTCTTTTTTATCAACATGTCAATCCCAATAAAATTGCTCATTTTTTTTTCATTATTTAGTAATTTAATAACATCTTTTTGCTTCAATTCAGTTGCATAATCTATTGCTATTTTCTCCTCAAAATCCTTTATAGATATATCCGCACCATTCATTATCAGTTCATTGATAATTATTTGATATAAATAACCGCCATTTCCAAAAATCACCGCTTCCAATAATGCCGTCCATCCCAAGCGATTTACATGATTTACTGAGACACCTACTTTTAAAGCTGATCGAACGACATTCAGATAGCCCTTTTCACTTGAAGGAAGTAATGCTGTTCCACCGAAATGATTAACTTCCTGAATATCAGGACAATAGTGCAGAATTAATTCAAAGATATCGGATAAACCATTGGCTGCAGCTGCAATAAATGGTGATAAACCACTGTTATCTTTATGATTCGGGTCAGATCCTAATTCTAGTAATTTAGCTGTTTTAGTAATATTTTTAGCTAACACTGCTAACATTAAATCAGTTTGTCCCAAAGAATTAATCCCGCGATGATCTTGCACTATCGCATGATCATCAAATTCCTTCATTAAGCCATTGGTTAGTGGTTGAAAAATTTCATGATAAGAACGGTGATTTTTATTATCAGTTTCTAACACAATACTGGTATTAGTTGTTTTATCCATTTTTTGCTCAGAAACAGTCGTTTGAAGGTAAGATATCAAATAACCTGTTTCTTCAATTATTAGCTTTTCATTTAATAATGCTTCTACTGCAGCTATTATTTCATCTAAATTAACACTATTAGAAATACTCAAATTGATAATCAGATCGCTGACACTGGCATTCTGTATATCTTCATTTAATAAATCAAGCCTCTTCATTACTTCTTTATTCCTGTCAGTTCCCATTGCAATAATAGCTTTATTGACTCCCTCTATTAAATTTACCTTTTCTGAAAGATTTCCTAGCAACACAGAGTCAACATAACAATTACTGATTACTTTTACTATATGTATCATTTTTAGTTCCCCCACTTAATTTGTTATTATTAGTACGATTAGTATTTCGACTACTATATCCGTACCCGAAGATGCCCCAATCTATTGCCCCTATTTTAATTTATCATATTTTCTACACTTAATGTATAATTTTTAAACAACTAACCAAAATATATGTTGAAATATCTTAATTTCTATAAAACATATTAACTATAATACACTCATCAATAATCACCATAGTATAACCAATTTTTAACATTATATATATTATATTTATCTCGATACACTCTTCAGTATCACTTAAGACAAATTTGTGAACAATTATCGATATATTTTGAAAATAATAAAAGAGTCTTCCAGTTAACTTTATCTTTTATGTTGATATCGTAAATAAAAAGAATTTATCCACATAAATTGTGGATAAATTCTTTTTATCGTACATGAATAGTCTGTCCAGTTTCTGCAGATTTAAAAATCATTTCAATTAATTTTAAGACCGTCATAACTTCACTATTTTTTACAATAGGTACTGCTTGATGGCGTACCACTTCATAAAAATTATGATAAAATGTGTCGAATTCAGCTACACCCTTTGGCAATGGGAATGTAGTCGTGGCATCCTCAGACGGTGGTGCCATGGTCTTAGTAAGACCTTGGCCGGCTTGGATAGGTACTAGCTTGTGATGATCTATAAAACCAGTTTGTTTTACGACACGCCCTGATAAATCCCAATCATCGACTACAGCTGTGCCTTCAAGGCCCTTAACGTACCATCTTGGTAGTTTTATAAAATTAGTTGTCCCTACTTCAACAATACTTTTTAAACCATTCTCAAATGTAATGTGTGTGATGAAGCCATCATCCACATCATCTCCAAGTACAAAACTTAAGTCCGCAACAACAGATTTAATCGGACTATCCACTAGGAACAACAGCTGATCCAATAAATGAACGCCCCAATCAAGAAGCATACCGCCACCATGTTCTTTTAAATGACGCCAATCTCCAGGAATACCATTAGCGCCATGAACACGTGATTCTATTTGAAATAGACTGCCGATTTCTTGTTGGCGATATAATTCGCGAATGACTAAAAAATCTTTGTCCCATCGTCGATTTTGATGAACCATGAATACTTTTTCAGTTTCTTCAGCTACTGCTAAAACCTCATTTAATTCTGTACTTGACATCATTACCGGTTTTTCACAAACGACATGCTTTCCTGCTCGCATTGCCTGAATCGACAACTCTTTATGTGAGTCATTTGGTGTTGCAATCAACACAGCTTCAACAGCCTCATCTTGCCAAACATCTGCTAATTTATCATAAATTTTTAATCCCATGTCAGGTGCCTTAACCAATTGTTCAGGATTAATATCAAAAGCACCATAGGCATGAACACCATCAGTGTCTTTAATTAATTCTCGTGCATGGTAGCTTCCCATACCGCCTAAACCGATAATTACCATATTTATTTTGGTCATTTGTTTATTCCTCCCCTTTTAATCTCTACTGTTAAGCCCACCATAAGTCCCCAGGCTGATCTTTAATCATAATTGTTTTAAGGTTAGACACTGCTCGACTAAACCCTTCATCAATTGACATGATTGGATCTTCATGCTCAATACTCAATACATAGTCATAATTGTATAAACGTAGTGCACTAATGATATCAGACCACTCTTTCATACTATGACCACAACCGACAGAACGGAATGTCCATGACCGTGTTTGTACATCACTGTATGGTTGCATATCTGTTAAACCATACATATTTATATTTTCTTGGTCTAAGTAAGTATCTTTTGCATGGAAATGATGAATAGCATTCTCTTTACCCAAGATTTTAATCGCCCCAACAGGATCTATACCTTGCCACCACATGTGGGATGGATCAAGGTTGCAACCGATATTTTTCCCAGCTGCATCTCGTAATTTCAACATCGTATATGGAGTATGAGCTAAAAATCCTCCATGTAATTCAATACCAATTTTTACACCAGCAGTATCACACTCTTGATTAATTTCTTTCCAATACGGAATTAATTTATCTTCCCATTGATAGTGATAAATATCTGTATAATCCGTTGGCCAAGGTAATACCGGCCAATTGACGCTGGTATCAGTCGGATTACCACCAGCAACACCAGAAAAACCGTTTACTACAGGAACATTCATTAATGAAGCCAATTTAATTGTTTTACGTAATAATTCATCGCCCTCTTTAGCTTCAGCAGCTTTAGGAGAAATAGGATTATGATGCGCACTAAACGCACTGATTTCTAAGCCTTTATCTGACAACTTAGCTAGATATTCCTTACGGGCATCACTACTTGCAAGTAACGCGTCAATGTCGCAATGTGCGTCGCCAGGTGAACCTCCCGTACCAATTTCTACCGTTTGTAATCCTTGTTCAGCAACTTTTTCAATCATTTCATCAAAACTTAAATTATTAAATAGTGGTGTAAATACGCCTAATTTCATTATTTTTTTCTCCTATTCTATGATAATTTTTCCAGTGGTAGGTGGTTGCCGTAAGTTGGATAATTATTTTCCGTCGGATGACACCAATTGACTGCATTTTTTATAACTCTTTGAACTTTCGGGTGGTAATAAGACGGATACGTTTCATGACCAGGCTGGAAATAAAATATTTTTCCGTTGCCTCGGCGATAGGTACAGCCGCCTCGGAACACCTCACCACCTTGATACCAATTAATAAATACTAGTTCATCAGGTGCCGGAATATCAAAATGCTCACCGTACATTTCTTCTTTTTCTAAATCAATAAACTCCCCGACTCCCTCAACAATCGGATGACTAGGATTAACGTTCCAGATTCGACAGCGTTCATCAGCCTCACGCCACTTCAAATCACAACTTGTGCCCATTAACTTAATAAAAATTTTAGACATATGTGCTGAATGCAACACAACTAATCCCATTCCTTGTAAGACACGCTGATGTACACGATTAACAACTTCTTCAGAAACTTCATCATGTGCAATATGTCCCCACCAAATCAGTACATCCGTATCATTTAGTACATCTTCCGACAATCCATGTTCTGGATCATCTAGAGTGGCTGTCTTCACTTCAAAATCCTCTTTTAAAAACGATTTCAGTTGTTCATGTATTCCATTCGGATAAACATCTCGGACCTTTTTATCTGTCTTTTCATGACGATATTCATTCCATACTGTGACGTGTATCATATCCTTGTGTCTCTCCTCTCCTTTATTTATTTAAAAATACAGGTTCACCTGTCTTTGATGATTCGTACATCGCCTCTAATATTTCAGTAACTACTAATGCTTCTTCAGGCTTAACCACAGGATCTGTATCAGTTAAAATCGCATTTATCCATGACTCAGCTTCTTTCAATGCCGGATCCGATCCCTCGCCATCATAAAAATCTACGCCGCCTGTTTCTAGTTCAATCTGACGCTCATATAAAAGTCCACGATCTTCACCATTAATCGTTAAGCCATCTTTCATATCGGCACCGCCCAACGTTCCATGAAGTTCCGTTTGTGCCTCGCGCACATCAAGTCCATTCAATGCCCAACTTGCTTCTAAAAAAATCGTCGCCCCATCTTCCATAGTAATGAAACCGAAAGCAGAATCCTCAACTGTAAATTTTTCTGGATCCCATGAGCCCCAAGCATTTGCAGCATTTTTAGTCTGTGATAATTTATGATAAGTATTTCCAACAACATATTTTGGCTTATAATTATTCATCATCCATAATGTCAAATCTAAGGCATGTGTTCCTATATCAATTAGTGGACCTCCACCTTGGGCTTCTTCATCTAAGAATACACCCCACGTCGGAACGGCTCTTCGGCGAATAGCGTGTGCTTTCCCAACATAAATATCACCTAATTCACCATCAGAACAAACTCCATGCAGATATTCAGAATCAGTCCTAAAACGATTTTGATACCCGATTGTCAACTTTTTTCCTGTTTGTTTTGCAGCTTCAACCATTGCTCTGGCCTCTTGACTCGTTTTAGCCATAGGTTTCTCGCACATGACATGTTTTCCAGCTTCAAGACCAGCAATTGAAATTTTCGCATGTGAATTATTCGGCGTACATACATGAATCAAGTCTAACGTCGTGTCTTTTAATAATTCTTGATAAGCATCATAAACCTTTGCTGTTTTTGTACCAAATGTTTCTTTTGCTAATTCAGCTCGTGCAATATCGATATCACAAAATGCTGTCATTTCAACACCAGCAATTTTACTAAGCGCAGGCATATGTTTATTAGTAGCGATACCACCACATCCAATAATTCCGACTCTTAAAACCATAAAAAAACCTCCATCAAATGTTTTGTTATATATATCTTACAAAACATTGATAAGGTTTTCTTCCTTTAAAAAGGGTCATTTATTCCCATATATTGTCTTTTGGTATTTCAATGGTGACAAGCCGACTTGTTCCTTAAACACATGATGAAACGTCTTAACGCTATTAAATCCAGATTGTTCGGCGACATTAATCATTGGTAATTTTTTATGCGCCAAAATATATTTAGCTTGACTGATACGATAATCATTGAGGAACTGCATAAATGTTTGTCCAGTATTTTTTTTAAAAAAGCGAGCAAAATAATAAGGGCTAAACCCAACTGATTTTGCAACATCGTCCAAAGTTACTCCTTCGATGTAATGACTTTCAATATAACTGAATACTTTATTTAAGCGCTCCAGAGTTTCCTGATTATTTACTGCTTCGACAAAGTTTCCAGTTTGCATTACTTTGTTTTTCTCAGGAATTTCACGGTAATACAATACAACAAAATGATTTAAATATCCAATAACTGAAAACTCGAAACCTGCTCTTTGTTCAGCAACTTCTTCATATACCACCTTTAAATATTTAACTACTTTATTCGCAACCTCTGAAGGCCATTTCTGGCTGTGATTTTCACGTGTTTCAAATAAATTAATTAACTCATGTTCCTGATTTCCTTTTAAGTAAGCTTCACGAAACAATACTGTATCAAATTGAAAGACCAAGCGGTGACTCCCGGGTGATGCTAAGAAATAATGAGACTCACCACTGCCAAATACGAATACTTCACCCTTGTGAACTTGTACTAATTGATTATTGTACCCGATATTAACCGATCCTTCTGTCACTAAAATGATCTCTATCTCTTTATGCCAGTGGGGAGGAACAACTGTTTCACCTTCGTTTTCTAGGGTTCTAAATGGGAATGGTAATGACCACTGTGGCAGCTCCAAATAAGAACTCACTTTGTCATCTCCTTATAGTAAAAAAAGGTTAGGTATAAACTAAATCTAGTTTTTCCTAACCTCCTAAATTTTATTATTTTGCGTAATCAACAGCACGTACTTCACGTACTACTGTCACCTTAATGTGACCTGGGTATTCCAATTCATCTTCAATACGTTTGCGCACTTCTCTTACAAGCAATACTGCTTCATCATCAGATACTTCTTGTGGTTTTACCATCACACGAATTTCACGACCAGCTTGAATAGCAAAGCTGGTTTCAACTCCAGGAAAATCATTAGCAATATTTTCTAAACGTTCTAAACGTTTAATATAATTTTCTAACGATTCACTTCTAGCACCAGGTCGTGCAGCAGATAAAGCATCAGCTGCAGCAACTAAAACAGAAATAATCGATGTTGCTTCCACATCACCATGGTGAGATGCAACTGCATTAATAACAACATCATTTTCTTTATATTTGCTGACAATTTCTGTCCCTATTTCAACATGGGAGCCATCAACTTCATGATCAAGAGCTTTACCAATGTCATGCAATAGACCGGCACGTCTAGCTAGAATTGGATCCTCTCCAAGTTCCTCAGCTAAAACTCCCGCTAATTTTGCAACCTCAATTGAATGGTTCAGCACATTTTGACCATAACTAGTTCTGAATCTTAAACGTCCTAAAATCTTTATCAAATCTGGATGCAATGAGTGTACACCAACATCAAATGCAGCATTTTCACCATATTCTCTAATTCGTTCATCCATTTCTTTCTTAGATTTTTCGACCATTTCTTCAATTCTTGCTGGGTGAATCCGACCATCTTGAATTAATTTTTCAAGAGTCATGCGAGCGACTTCGCGTCGAATTGGATCAAACCCAGATAAAACGACTGCTTCAGGTGTATCATCGATAATTAAATCAATACCTGTTAACGTTTCAAGCGTCCGGATATTACGTCCTTCACGCCCAATAATTCGACCTTTCATATCATCACTTGGCAATGTCACAACAGTCACTGTCAGTTCAGACACTTGATCAGCGGCACAACGCTGTATAGCTAAAGACAACATATTTTTAGCTTTTCGATCAATCTCATCTTTTGCGCGTTGATTGCTTTCTTTTACCATCAGGGCACGTTCATGAGTTAACTCTTCAGCCATGTCGTCCATGATAATTTTCGATGCATCCTCTTTACTTAACGAGGCAATGCGTTCTAATTCTAGTTGTTGCTGTTCAATTAGTTTAGAAGCCTCGATTTCTTGTTCATCAATTAATTGCTTTCTAGAATCCAGCCTAGTTTCTTTATCTTCTAATGAGCTTTCACGTTGAACAAGAGAATCATCTTTGCGATCAAGATTAGATTCACGTTGTAATAGTCGATTTTCTTGATTTTTTAATTCAATTCTCTCTTCTTTCAACTCACTTTCAATTTTTTGACGGTAAACTTGGCTTTCTTCTTTTGCTTCTAACAAAGACTCTTTCTTTAACGTGTCCGCCTCTTTTGTTGCCAAATCAATAATGTCTGAAGCAGACTGCTTCGCAGTATTTATCGATTTTTCATAGCGTGATTTTGAGACAAAATAGCCAACTGCTAGACCTGCAATTAATCCGATGATAGTAATTGGAAGGAGTATCATAAATAAATTGGTCATAAAAACACCTCCGTACTATCTTTCTTTATATTTAGTTGTAGTTAGATATTGATAAAAAAGCATACAAAAAACCATGCCCTACAAGCATGAGTATAAAGTAATATTATACTACTATTATTCTAATAGTTGTCAGGGGTAGTGTCAACTTAATTCATTGGATAATCAGACATAAAAAAACCGCCTTCTTAACGAAGGACGGTTTTTATGTCTGATTATTTATCTAAATCTAATGCTAACCCATCTTCTGCTTCCTTTTTACTTTCCACGTCGCTCTCTTCAACAACCGGAACACCATCAATCTCATAGGCAACTCGCACTTTTTGATAAATATCTGCCATCATCTCAGGATGCTCAGCCAAATATCTCTTAACATTTTCACGACCTTGACCAATCCGCTCTTCATCATAAGAATACCAAGCGCCACTTTTATTGACGATATCTTTATCAGCAGCCATATCTAGAAGTTCCCCTTCTTGAGAAATCCCCTCACCATACATAATATCAACTTCAGCAATTCGAAACGGCGGAGCAACTTTATTTTTTACAATTTTTATTTTGGTTCGATTACCAATGATATCTGTCCCTGATTTCAACTGTTCAGCACGTCGTACTTCTAAACGAATAGTTGAATAAAATTTTAAGGCACGACCACCAGGTGTAACTTCAGGATTACCAAACATCACGCCAACTTTTTCACGGATTTGGTTAATAAATACTGCAATTGTTTTTGTCTTATTGATGGTACCTGACAATTTCCGCAGTGCCTGCGACATTAAACGAGCTTGCAGTCCAACATGTGCATCACCCATCTCACCGTCAATCTCTGCACGAGGAACTAATGCGGCAACAGAGTCAATAACGACAATATCAATAGCCCCACTTGATACAAGTGCTTCAGCAATGTTTAATCCCTGTTCGCCCGTATCTGGTTGTGATAATAATAATTCATCAATATTTACACCTAATGCTTGTGCATATTTAGGATCTAACGCATGTTCAGCATCGATAAAGGCCGCTGTTCCTCCTTCTTTTTGAACAGATGCAATAGCATGCAACGCAACAGTTGTTTTACCGGAACTTTCTGGTCCATAAATTTCGATAATACGACCCCGCGGATATCCGCCAACACCTAATGCAGAATCTAGTGCTAATGAACCAGATGAAATAGTTGAAATTCTCTGGTCAACTTTTTCACCTAATTTCATAATTGAACCTTTTCCAAAATCTTTTTCTATTTTCTTTAATGCTGCATCTAACGCCAATTTTCTATTATCAGACATTAACGAGCCTCCTAATCTTTAATCAATCTATTGATATTATCATAATCGTTTTTTACTAAAAAATCAAGAAAAAAGCGAACAAATATTCGTATATTTTAAACTAAATGCTTTCTTAAAAAATTTAATCCGTGCTTCACAGCTCCATCACGAATATAACTGCGGTTTCTCCTAATTAATAAATGTTCTGTAAATTCACCGATTGGTGTCGAAATACCAATAATAATTGTTCCCACCGGCTGACCATCAATTTCCTTGGGACCTGCCACACCAACAGCGGATACCCCGTATGTTGCATTTAAAGCAGTTCTAGCAGCAACAGCCATGGCTGTCACACACTCATCGCTCACTTCGCCATGCTTAAACATTAACACATCAGGAATACTAAGCAGTTTTTCTTTACTTTCTCTAGTATATGCGACAATCCCACCAGAAAAGACATCCGAACTCCCCTCAATATTAGTCACGCGGTGTTGGAATTCACCGCCAGTCATTCCTTCAGCAAATGAGACAGTTTGTTTACGTTGTTTGAGTTCGTTTACAAGAATTTCCTCAATTGTTATATTTTCACCGTATCCGTAAAAATAGTTGCCGACTTTATCTTGAATACGCCTTTCCAATTCATCCAGCATAGCTTCACCTTTATCCTCATTTGTACATTTTGCTGTAATGCGTAACATGACTTCATTAGACTTAGCATATGGAGCAATAGTAGGGTTAGTCTGCTCGTCCAATATTTCTTTTAACTCTGTAACTATTTTGGATTCACCGATTCCCATAAAACGCAAATAGCGTGAAACTAACTGATGACTTTGCGGCATTTTTTCTTTTAGTAAAGGAATAACTTCCTCTCTAACCATTGCTTTCAATTCACTAGGCGGACCTGGAAGTAAAATATAATTTGTATCCTTTCCCTCATAATAAGTACCGCAAGCCAACCCTGTTGGATTTTGAATAGTGAGGCTATTACTTATTGTCAACGCTTGGCGTTTATTATTTTCTGTCATTGGATTGGTTGAATATTTAAAAAAATCATTTAAGCGATTCATTGCCTCAGTATCATAAACCAAAGACTCACCAAGGAATTCAGCAACTGTTTCCTTAGTTAAATCATCATCCGTCGGGCCTAAGCCACCGCAGACAACAATAACATCACTACGTTTAGCTGCTGTTGTCAGAACATCTGTCAATCGTTGGCTGTTATCACCTACTGCCGATTGATAATAGACTTCAATACCTAATTCTGCCAGAAATTGTGAAATAAATGTAGCATTTGTATTTGTAATTTGTCCCAATAATATTTCCGTGCCTACTGCGATAATCTCTGCCTTCATTTTCATTCCCCTATCTCTAATATATGCATTTTTCTCAGTTTTATTTTAACACACATTAATTCTAAACTAACATTAAGATACTTCAACAAAATTATTAAATCTGACTAATAAGTTATTCCAGCTAATAATCTATATGATAAAATAGCAATGAATAAAATGAGGTGAAAAATATGACACAATATAAAAGCGTTTTCGATATTATTGGTCCCGTTATGATAGGTCCCAGCAGCTCCCATACTGCAGGAGCGGCCAGGATTGGTCGTGTTGTCCGTAGTATTTTTGGAGAACAACCTGAACAAGTTGATTTATATTTATACGAATCTTTTGCAAAAACTTATCGTGGCCACGGAACTGATATTGCACTTGTTGGTGGTTTATTAGGTATGGAACCTGATGATGAGAAATTAGCAGACTCTATTAAAATTGCACACGAAAAGGGAATGCAAGTAACTTTCGTTCCAAAACCTGAAAAATCTGAGCACCCTAATCTAGTTAAATTAGTTGTACGCAAAGGGACACATACACTATCTTGTACAGGTATTTCCATAGGTGGTGGTTCTATTCAAATTTCTGAACTTGACGGCTTTAAAGTTAATCTTGATATGACAACACCCACGTACTTAACAGTCCATCAAGATAAACCCGGTGTTGTTGCAAAAGTAGCAAATGTACTATCCGAACAAGATATCAACATTGGCACTATGACAGTAACACGAGAATCTAAAGGTGAAAAAGCAATTATGATTATTGAAGTAGATGAACGTGTTGAAGGCTTAACAGAAATTCTAAAAGGCATTGAACATGTTCATTCAGTTAGCTTTTTCGGATAGGAGGAATAAAAATTGTTATTTCAATCAATAGAAGAACTACTAGAACTAACAAAGAAATATGGGACAATCGCTGAAGTTATGATTCAAACTGAAATTAAAACTTCGCAATATCCGCGAGAAATAATCTTAGAACACATGTCTAAAAATTTATCTGTCATGATGGCTTCTATTAAAAAAGGTGTGGCCGGCGTTACTTCTGTAACAGGCCTAACAGGCGGTGATGCGAAACGAATGGATCACTACTTAGAAAATTCAAATTATTTGAGTGGAACAACTATCCTAAAGGCCGTACGAAATGCAGTTGCTGTCAATGAAGTAAACGCTGAAATGGGATTAATCTGTGCGACGCCGACAGCTGGCAGTGCTGGCGTGGCCGCGGGTGTTCTATCAGCCATGGTTGAAGACTATGATATCTCTCATGAAGAACAATTAAATTTCTTATTTACAGCTGGTGCTATCGGTTTGGTCATTGCTAATAAAGCCTCAATCAGCGGCGCAGCAGGTGGGTGTCAAGCCGAAATCGGTTCTGCCAGTGCTATGGCTAGTGGTGCATTAGTTATTTTACGTGGCGGAACACCACAACAAGCAGCACAGGCTGTTGCCATGACAATTGCTAACATGTTGGGATTGATTTGCGATCCAGTTGCGGGCTTAGTTGAAGTCCCTTGCGTAAAACGTAATGCCTTAGGTGCTTCCCAAGCATTTATCTCAGCTGATATGGCACTTGCAGGGATTAATAGCGTCATTCCAGTTGATGAAGTGATTGAAACAATGCATCAAGTCGGTATGCAGATGCCGTCTATCTTTAAAGAAACAGCAGAAGGCGGACTTGCAGCTACTAAAACAGGTAAAGAAATCATGCATCGACTTTATCAAAATAATAAATAAGGACAGTTGCTTTCTGCAACTGTCCTTTTATTTCATTTTTACGGTACGCGTTCGCTACTTTTTTGGACATAATCAACACCCAATCCAGTTAGAGCGCTAATAATAGAAAAAACTGGAGAAAGAATACTAAATAGTGCAAATGGCAAGTAAGTCAAAGTTGGTACACCAAAAGTATTAGCAACGAAACTACCTGCGATTCCCCATGGAATTAAATAATTTATTACTGTACCGCCATCCTCCAATGTCCGACTTAATACAACTGGATCAAGTCCTTGTTTTTTGAATTCTCCTTTAAAAGCATTACCTGGGAGAATAACAGATAGAAATTGTTCACCAATAAATAAATTAACACCAATTCCAGACAACAAAGTTACAATAATCAATGATTTAACAGAATGTAATTTAGTAGCCACAGCTCCAATCACAGTAGAAACCAATCCTATTTCCATCAAGATTCCGCCCAATGACAAGGTTAAGATAATCAATAAAACTGTGGGCATCATGCTATTGATACCGCCACGCGACAATAGTGCATCAATTTGCTGATTGCCTGTCTCAGATACAAATCCAGACTCAACGACCTTAGCAATAGTAGCAAATCCCACAGATGGATTTTGAATGATAATCATAATAATACCTAACAAAACATTTAGTAAAATTGTAATAACTGCAGGAATTTTTTTCCACGCACAGAACAGCATAAAGACGATTGGAATTAATGACCACACACTCACATGAAAATTAGTTTCTAAAACATTAGACACTTGACTGATATCACTTAAATCGGCTTGACTATTATTAAAACCAAGTACCGCAAAAACAACTAGTGAAACAACAAACGCTGGTAAAGTCGACCACATCATATGCTTAATGTGTTTAAATAAATCAGCTCCAACGATAGCTGATGCTAAATTCGTTGATTCAGAGAGCGGTGACATCTTATCACCAAATACTGAGCCAGAAACAATAGCTCCAACAACTAACGCTTCATTTAATCCTAAAGTTGAGCCGATCCCAAAAAAAGCAATACCGATAGTGGACATCACAGTAAACGCACTGCCGACAGCACTGCCGACAATCGCACAGACTAAGAAAATGGATGGTACAAACCACTTAACGCTTAATAATTTGAATCCTACTACCATCAAGGTTGGAATAATTCCCGCCTGAATCCAGACCGAGATTAACGCACCAACCAACAAGAAAATAAATATTGGAATGATTCCAGGTTGCAATCCCTTCTCAATCCCCTTATTAATATACTCTAATGATAGTTTTCTGATGATTACATATACTATGACCAACGTAATAGCTAATAAAATAGCAATATTAGGTGATATCTTCAACCCGATAACACTAACTGAAATACTTAAAATAATAATGATTAATACAATACTTGCCTCTAATAACCCTACTCGTTTATTCTCCGACATATAAACAGCTCCTTAAATAGTATGTTAACTTTCTGATATTAATTAGTGTCACAATATCGAATAATACCGCCACAGCTCATTTTTAAATTCCTCCTGACATGAAAAAAGCCCTTAACAACGTAATCATTGTTAAGGGCGAACGTGTCCGCGGTACCACCTTATTTAAAATATCACACAGATATTTTATCTCATTCGTTATTTAGATGTCTACAATTCTAGTGTAATTCATAAATAAGGCGGGTCAATTCTCAGCTTCCATTGACTTTCTGATTCTCCATACAACTTATTTACTACTTCGTTAGAAAGGTTGTTGTTAAAAGAAAAAAGCCCTTAACAACATAATCATTGTTAAGGGCGAACGTGTCCGCGGTACCACCTTATTTAAAATACCGATTTGATATTTTATCTCATTCATTATTCTCATGTCTACAATTCTAGTGTAATTCATAAATAAGACGGGTCAATTCTCAGCTTCCATTGACTCTCTGATTCTCCGTAAACTTATTTACTACTTTGTTAGAAAGGTTATCTTGTCGTTAATCATAATAGACTAAGTAGTTAAAGTCAAGAAAAATTATCTTATAATTTATCTACTTGATCAAAATCAAGTTCTGTACTTGTTTCACGACCGAACATATCAATATTTACTTTAAGTTTTTGTTTTTCCATATCAATTTCAGTAATATCACCAGTTAATCCAGAAAATGCACCTGTCTTGATTGTTACTACTTCACCAAGTTCTACGTCTAAATCTGACGTACGACGACTCATACCTAATTCGTGTAAAATACTTTCTACTTCTTCATCTAACAAAGGAGCAGGTTTACTTCCAGCTCCATGCGAACCGACAAAACCCGTTACACCTGGTGTGTTACGAACCACGTACCATGCATCATCACTCATAATCATTTCTACCAAAACATATCCAGGAAATGTTTTGCGAGCTGTTACTTTTTCCTTGCCATTTTTAATTTCGCGTTCTTCTTCTTCCGGAACAACTACACGAAAAATATTATCTTCCATTCCCATACTTTGTGCACGTGATTCAATATTTTCCTTAACTTTATTTTCATAACCTGAATAAGTATGCAATACGTACCAGCTTTTTTCCAATGATTCCATCGTCTCAGAACCTGCCTTTTCTTGATAAAATAAAAAAACCCCGTCTTCCGAAGTTTTTTCCTACGAATTCATTATAACATTGATTTTAAATCATGGCTACCACAATAAAAAGTTTAACGGATAAACAATTTTAATAATTTGTCTAAACCAAAATCGACAACAGCAAAGAATAAAGCAAATAAAATCGTTGATTGAATAACTGTTATAACATCTTTCGTTAATTTAAACTTTGTCGGCCAAGTGACAACTTTCATTTCTTCAATGACGCTTTTTAAAAATTTCATTTTTAGCTCTCCTTTACTTCGTTTCCCTGTGCAATGTATGTTTTTTACAATATTTACAAAACTTTTTTACTTCTAAACGCTCAGTTCGTGTCGCAGACCCACCATTTTTCGAATAGTTACGAGATCCACACTCAGAACACGCCAATGTTGTTTTATTTTGAGCCAAATCAGACTCCTCCTAAATTTAGCATTATCCAATTTATTTTAACATTTACACATAAAGTAGTCAAATTAGCATCAAATATTTCCATCCATATCACTGTATTTCAATGTATTCTCATAAAATTGTATGGTATTATAGACTATATGATAAATGGAGGGAGATAGACCATGCTTATTGAAACAATTTGTATACCAAAACGACGATTAACAATTGTCAATGAATCATGTACGTTAGAGGATGCTCTAGCCATCTTAGAAGACTCTGGATTTCGATGTGTTCCCGTCTTAGATGAAACCGAAAAAATCTTTAGAGGTAATATCTATAAAATGCATATTTATCGTCATAAATCAAATGGTGGCGATATGACACTACCTGTTACCCACCTGATTAAAAACGCAACAAAATTCATTCACTTGAATTCCTCATTCTTTAATATCTTTTTTACTATCAAAGAATTACCATATATTGCAGTATTGGATAACAATGATTTATTTTATGGTATTTTAACCCACAGTAGCCTGTTAACTATTCTTTCCCAATCATGGAATGTAAACGAAGGGCGCTATGCTTTAACGATTGCATCTACAGGAAAAAAAGGTGATTTGGCTAACATGACAAAAATTATTTCCAAACATTCTGAAATTGCCAGCTGCATTACTCTTGATATTGGAAAAGATGAATATATTCGTCGAACAATTATTACATTACCGGCAAACACGACAGAGGAAATACTTGACATGATTGTAAAATCTCTTGAAAAGAAAGATTTTTTCGTTGCCGAAATAGAAGATTTACAAAATCCAAGAGAAGTATAATAAAAGAATTTATAATAAGAATCGTGCTGATGGGAATTGATTTATTCCATCAGCACGATTTTTTTGCATACAAAAAAGATAGACTAATTTAATAGACTTAATCAAAGGTTTGTTTACAGAAAAATAAAAAAATGTAACACACAAATAACTATGGACAAACTTTCATCTACTCGCTAACTGCCCTAAATATCTTTCAATATACAATATACTTGTAACAAACCTGTCGAAAACGACACTTATAAAGTAATGACTCAATTTTCCGAGTTTACTCGTAGCACACCTTTCTTGGACTAAGAAGATAAAATAAACTTCGTCATAACTCCTAGTCAACTATAAGTTCAAAAAAATTTTTAGTAGACAATATTACAATCTTTCAATTGATTTGGAAAACAATCACTGTAGATTTAAAAGGTGATAAAACTAGATAAGCTCTAACGACAGATCAGGGGTAACTACAGAATCTAAAGAAAATTATTACAAGCAATACAAAAAGACAGATGGAAACCTCCATCCGTCTATAGACTCATTCTATCTAATTAATTGAATATCAACATAATTTGACGAAGAGCTCTTTTTATACAAGCTTGAAGCAATAAAAATAAAAGACAGGCATCTAGTATTAGTATTGACCATCTGCATCTGCAGATGACTCAGAACTTTGTTCAGCTTCAGCTGACGATGACATGTTGCCATCTCCTTTTGAAGCTTTAGAAATATCATCTAACTTTTCAGTTAGCTCTTTTTTAATTCTTTTGTCACTAACTTTTGATACTTTTTCCTTTACTTTATCAAATTCTTCAGGCTTTATATTAGTCCGGGCACGATTAGGATCACCATTATCAAATAAAGTCATAACGGCATCCAAAGCTGCTTTATTAGTCTTCATTTCGGGAGTCTCAGAAATTTTGGTCTTCCCTTGTGAAGAAGAAGCTTTTTGTTCTTGTTTCGAAGCTTTAGATGTATTGTTTTTACTAAACATATAGTAACTACCACCTAAAATTACAATAATTAAAACAATTATTGCAATAACTCCTTTTCCTGAACCCTTTTTTTTGGGTTCAGGATTATTTTGTTGTTCAGGATTGTTTTGTTGTTCTTCCAAGTGAATTCACACCTAATCTAGAATTAAATTCTAATTATTTACCTTTACGGAAGAATAAGAATGCAGCTGTCAATACTGACATTAAACCACCTGCAACTAAGCCAGAGTTAACTGTATCATTAGTTTTAGGTAAAGCTTTTTTAGCTTCTGCTTTCTTAGCTTCTGCTTTTTTAGCTACAGTACTTTGACCAGCTTTTTTAGCTGTAGAAGTTACAGTACCTTTTTTAGCTGTAGTTGTTGTAGTTTTACCAGTAGTTTTACCAGTTGTTTTACCAGTTGTTGAACTAGTTGGTTTTGTTGATGTTTCACTTGAAGTGTTTGTATCAGTTGTTGCTGATGTTTCACTTGAAGTATTTGTATCAGTTGTTGCTGATGTTTCACTTGAAGTATCAGTTGTTGCTGATGTTTCACTTGAAGTATCAGTTGTTGCTGATGTTTCACTTGAAGTATCAGTTGAAGTAACTAGACCTAATTCAGCACGTAATGAATTCATTACTTCTTCAACTTCTTTAGAAGTCATAGCATCGTCTACTAATTTATTCCAATATTTAACTTCCGTTTTAGTTAATTTGTCAGCATCGCCATAACCTTTAATTTCTTGTTTAGCATCATAACGAGATTGACCTAATTTGCTAGCATCAATTACGATTGCTTCAACTTCATCTACTGATTTAGCACCATCTAATAATTTATCATAGTTATAGTATTCATCTAATGAAATTTTACCATCATAATAGAATTGTGTAATTTCTTGTTTAGCAGTTTCTCTCGCTTCTTGAGTTTTCGCTTGTGCTTGTGCTTCAGCTAAAATACTATTAACTTCGTCAATTGTTGCTGCATCGTTAATTTTATCTTTGTAAGTATAGTAGTCAGAGCCTAATAAGTAACCAATAGAATGTAAATCTTCTTGTGCTTTAGCTCTAGCTTCTTTTAATTCACCTGCTGTTTGAGCTGCTGCAACTGCTGCATTTACTTCTTCAATTGTTGTTGCTGCATCAGCTTGGTTAGCGAATTTCCAATAATCTGCTGAAGATAAACCATATTTATGAGTAATGGCGCTAATTTTTACTTTAGCATCTTCTTTAGCATCATGTAAAACTGCTTGATTTTTAGCTTTTTCTAAAATTGAGTTAACTTCTTCAGCTGATTTAGCTGCACGAATTTGAGCCAAATATTCATGGTAATCAGAACCTAACTTATAACCTATTTCACCTAATTCTTGTTCAGCTGTTACCTGAGCATCAGTTAAAGCTACAGCTACATCAAGCTTACCTCTAACAACTGCTAACTGATCATTATTTTTTGCTGCAATAGCTTCATTTTGTAATTCATTACGTAGATCTTGGCTAATTTTTCCATTTTCTAAAGCAGTATCAATATCACGTCTTAATTGATTTTGTGCATCAGTTAAATCTCCAGCAGATTTTGCTGCTGCTACAACTGCATCAACTTCAGCAATTGTTGTTGCTGCATCAATTTGTTTGTCAAATGCTTCTTTTTGTTTACCAGTAATTTTTACATTACCAGAAGTATATAATGCTAGAACCGCTTTTCTTGCTTCAGCTTTTTTAGCAGCTAAATCAGTTCTTGCTTGACTTACACCTTTTGCTTCAGCAACAACTTGTTGAGCTCCTGCTTCGTTTCCAGCTACACCAGCTTGTTGGATGCGAACATTGTAAGCTGTTTTTTCATCGCGTGTTAAGTTATTTAAAGCCTCGATTTGATCAACATACACACTTGTTGCAAATTTCTTTGAAGTATCTGCTGCTTTTACAGATGCTTTTGGCGCTGTAGGTGCAGGTGTTTTAGCAGCTTCTTCAGTCGATGCTACCGTTTTAGTAGCTTCTGTAGTTGAAGCCTTTGTTGTTTGTTCTGTTTTTGGTGCAGATGCTGTAGTTGCATCTTCTGCTTGTGATACTAATGGTGCTACAACAGAACCTGCTAAGATTGCTAATGTAGCCGTTGTTAATTTAACTTTTTTCATTAGAATTATCTCTCCTTTTTCTTCGTTCATTTGATTTAGGCCTTTCAATAACATCTATCCATGTTTATAAAAAACACCGTTGCACATTTTTTTCATATAATTAATTTCTCCGCTTAGCATATCAAAAAAAGGTCAAACTATGCGTTTTTATCCGAACACTTATAGACACTTACAAAAGAACCTATGTTATTATCATACAAAAACTTATTTTTATTGTCAATAGTTTTTAATAACACTGTTGTATTTTGTTCTTTAATCATTTCAGACTTCCTGCTTCGTACAAATTTTTAAATAAACGCTAGTTATTTTCATAAATAGAGGTTTATTTTAATGTAGGACTTATAAAGAAGGGGGCTTATGTCAAAGCCCCCTTTTCTAACTATTTAACTGTTTTTAACTGTAAAAAAATCTTTTTCAACATTGGTGGAGCAATCAACGTCGTTAGAATAACTGAAATAATAACTGTTGTATAGTATTCTTGTTCCAAAAGTCCACTAGCCAAACCTGTAGTCCCGATAATTAATGCTACCTCACCACGTGAAACCATACCTGATCCGATACCTAATGAAGATAATTTATTAAATCCAGTCATACGTGCACCAATAAATCCGCCAATAAGTTTAGAGAATACAGCTACAATTGTACAAATGATTAAGAACCATAGTTGACTCGCTACACCTGTAAATGAAATACTCAAACCAACACTGACATAGAAGAAAGGAACAAAGAGTGAATTAGCAATTGGATCAACACTATGTTCAATTTCATGTTTAAATTCTGTTTGAGAAATGAATAGTCCCGCTATAAATGTACCAATGATACCAGCCATTCCTAACATTTCGCCAAAGTAGGCGAATGCAAAACAGATAATTAAAGCTGCTGTGGTCACAGGTGCCGTTACTTTAAATTTTTTCGCTACTTTAAGGATCAACGGTACAAGATAAATTCCCACACCAATAGCAACGACAAAGAAAATAACTTTCTTTAAAATAACCATTGGGATAGATACAGCTGATGCACCATCTCCACCCATAAATGACATAACAAAAGCTAACAATATGACTACTAAAATGTCATCCACAACTGCCGCACCAAGTATTGTCGTCGATTCTCTCGTTTGCATCACATCGAGCTCTTTTAAAACCTGTACCGTGATGCTGACTGATGTTGCTGAGAACAAGACACCTAAAAAGACCGAGTGGTTTAAATCAAAGCCAAATGCATAACCAACAGCAAATGCACTGATAAAAGGTATAATAATACCGATCACAGCCACTGCGACTGATGGTTTCCAATTTTTCTTTAATTGATCCATATCTGTTTCAAGACCAGCTAAAAACATTAATAACAGGACACCTATATCAGAAAACACCTGAAACACATCCGAATGATTTACCCACGATAAAACTGCAGGTCCTAAAACAATACCAATCAACAACTTTCCTAATACTGCGGGCTGACCTAACATCACTGCTAAATGCCCAAAGATTTTTGTACTAACTAAGATAATAATGATAGTCAATAAAATCTCCATAATAACCTCCCAAAAATATTTATCTCTCATTATTAATCTACAAGAAATAAATATAGTTGTAAAGAAAACTCCTTTTTCAAATTTCTACTTTTTTTCTACTATTATATATGAAGAAACTTGCATAAAAATAATTTTTTTAATACAAAAAACTGGCTATTTTAAATTAAATAACCAGTCGTTGTTTTTAAAATTTTTCAAAATGAACAGCTTTATCAACTAAATACATAATTGGTGCTGAAATTCCCATGACAAGTAATTCACTCAACATCAGTGAGCCGTAAATACCCCAAAAGGCGCCTGAACCGATAACTATTTTGGACACAAGACAGATCATAAATGCGATTAACACCATACTAATAGTAAAAACGAGCGTATTGATGACTAAACGTATTTTAACGCTCTTCACCCATTTTGCCGATACCGCAGTAATAAGCAGCGCGATTAACGTTTGACCGCCGCCGAACATGACATCAAGCACACCATTTTCTGAATAAAGCAGATTAAAGAGGACAACCCCTGCCACAACACCCCATAAGAGTTTTCGATTAAAAACCACCAGATGATTTAAACTCTCTGATACTCTAAATTGTACCGGTCCTTGTGCAATAGGCGCTACCATAATTGTCAACGTCAAATAAAGCGCTGCAATAAGCCCATTTATCACTAATAATTTTGTTTTAGATTGTGTGTAACTCTTTTCCATTTTCTTTTCTCCTCCTAGTTTTTTTTACGCAGGATGGTACAAATGAACTGCGGTTAAATTTTCATAACGTTATTATCCTATCCGCTAACGTCATTTTTGTCAAAATTTTATCAATTTTTATTGCTGTTTACTCGTTTTTCTTTTCATTTTACGATATTATATAGCATAGCGACTTAAAAAAGGAGTTGAATTTATGCAACGGACCGAGTGGCATATTATCGCCAACGAATCTGCCGGAGCCGGAAAAGGCAAGCGTGTCTTGAAGCAAGCTTGCGATTATCTCTTAAAACAAAACATCCCTTTCCATACATATTTAACCAATCACGCAGGACACGAGCGTGAAATTGCAGAGGAATTAGCGAATACGACACTGATTGATTGGTCTGACAGCGTAGATACCTTTCCATTATTAGTAATTATCGGCGGTGACGGCACACTGCACGGTGTTATCAATCAATTGGCAAAACACCCTAGAATTCCTATTGCTTATTTACCTGGAGGTTCAGGGAATGACTTCGCTCGCGGTGCGAAGATTCCTCGGCATACCATTCGAGCAATTAAACAAATTGAATCAATCACCCACCCAACTAATTTGTATTTGTTAAAAGCTCATAATAAGAGAACAAACACCATCCATTACGGATTAAATAATTTAGGACTTGGATTAGACGCTGCGATTGTTAAACAAGCGAATTCATCAAGAGCTAAGAATAACCTTAATAAAGTACACCTTGGTGGTTTAGCCTATTTGTTTGCCGCAATCAAAGTTTTACATGAACAGCCACCGTTCGGTATGACAGCTGAGACCAAAGATTATCAGCATTCTTTCAGTAAAGCATACTTATGTACCGTCACTAATCATCCCTATTTTGGAGGCGGAGTCGCTATTGATCCCACAGCTGACATTATGGAACCACAGCTCAGCTTAGTAGTTGTGGAAAAAATATCTTTACATAAAATTTTAGTCTTAGTTTGTCAATTATTAACAAAAAAACATCTTTCCTCAAAATATGTAAATCATGTAAAATCAACTGATTTTAAAATTTCAACGGCTGATCCAGTATATGGTCAAATAGATGGAGAAGAATTAGATAAGGAATCTTTTACTTTAAGGTTCTCCATTGACCAACGCTTATTTTGGCAATAAAAAACCAGTCATCTTATGATAACTGGTTTATTTCATATAATCATATGGCGAGCAGTTTGCCATACCTATTAACGGATCGATCAATTGATCCATAACCATCTCTAGTGTTAATTCACAGACAGCTACTGATTCTATTGCTTTATCCGTTAAATCATCTGAATCAAATAAAGATACTGTTGCTACTTCGTTCGTATTTGATAACTGTTGGATATCACTCTTAGTTGCTTCTGATATCTTCAATTCTTCTTTAATATCTTCCGTTTTTGTTGCTTCATAAGCCGCTAAATGCTCCGCTTCTTTTATCACGGTTAATTCATCAGTTTCTGTTAATCTATCAACTAAGGTTGTCTGCCGCGGAACCATTTCTTTTTCAATCGCCAACTTAAAAGCTTCGTATTCACCAAGCAAGATTAGTAAATTACGACTACGTGTAACAGCAGTATATAACAACTTGCGCTGAAGCATACGACCATACTGTTTTACCATCGGCAGAATAACCATCTTAAACTCGCTGCCTTGTGCTTTATGAATTGAACAACTGTATGCCAATGTAATTTTATTCCATTCATTTCGTTTATAAACAATTTCTGTTTCATCAAAAAGTAATACTAGTTCATCTACTTTATCTTCAGTTTCTTTTGATAAATTAATGCCGACAATTTCACCCATATCTCCATTAAAGACATTGACTTCTGGACTATTAACTAGATGTAAAATTTTATCCCCGATTCGATACACTTTATCTAACCATTTAACCTCTTTACGTGAATGATCCGGGTTACCATTAAGAATTTCCTGCATCATGCTATTTAAATTATCAATACCTGCTTTTCCCCGATACATTGGTGCCAGCACTTGTACTTCTTGTTTAGAAAATCCCTTGTCCTTTGCACGAATCACAACTTGTTGAATAACTGACTCAATCTGATCAACATGACACGCTATAAATGATCGGTCCTTTTTATTCTCAGTTAAATCTGCTGGTGTCTGACCATTTTTTATCCCATGTGCTAAAGAAATAATTGTCGACCCGTCTTCTTGACGATAGATGTCTATCAATTCATGCTTAGGAATATCCTCAATTGTTAATAAGTCTGTTAATACTTGTCCCGGTCCAACCGAAGGAAGCTGATCTTTATCCCCAACGAAGATAACTTGCATGGATGAAGGTACTGATTTTAATAAAGTATTAGCCAACCAAGTATCTACCATCGACAGTTCATCAACAATCAATAAACCACCCTCTAATTCTCGTGCTTCTTCTAACGGTTCATTTTCTCGTCCCGTTAGACCCAATAAACGATGAATCGTACTAGCCGGTAAGCCAGTCATCTCATTCATTCTTTTAGCTGCTCGACCTGTTGGTGCAGCCAATAATATCGGAAAAACATCCTGTGTATAATCATTTGGATCTAGCGACAAGCCGTTCAGTTCTGCATACACACTTACAATCCCATTGATAACAGTCGTTTTACCCGTTCCTGGACCACCAGTCAAGATAAAAAATGGTGACATAATTGCCTTTTGAATAGCTTCCTTCTGAGAATTTCCATAAACAATACCGAACTGTTTCTCAATTAGCGTAATATTTTTATCCACATCTTTTATTTTATAGGGTAATTTCTCGCGTTTTTCTAACCGTTTACGTAAAGAAGTTGAGATACCAACTTCAGAAAAATAGAGTGATTTTTCATAAATTTTGGTACCTTCCTGAATCACTCGGCCTTCTTGAGCCATTAAAATAATTGAGTCTGCCACAATAGTGGGTGCTATTTCCACAGATCGGCTGCTTTCTAATGTGGATAACACACAACTGAGAACTTGTTTTGCTTCCATGTATGTATTACCTGTGGATAAACACTCTTGAAATAATTCATGGATGATTGCAGCTTGAATACGTTGTGGCGCATCAGCTGATATACCGATTTGTTCTGCTAGATGATCTGCTTTTTTAAACCCGACTCCTTCGATATCTTCAACTAACTGATATGGATTTTCTTGAATCGTTTGCAAAGTTTCGCCTTTATAGAATTGGTAAATTGCAAAAGCAAGCTGATTACCAAATCCATACTGATTCAAACCGATAACTATCTGCTCCATACCATAATTTTGTCTGAGCGTTTCAACAATTGTTTCTCGTTTTTTACTATTTAAACCTGATACATTTTTTAACACTTCAGGTTTTTCAATAATTTGATTTATCGCATCTAAACCTAACGTATCTACTATGGTTTCTGCTGTTTTTTTCCCAATTCCGGGAAACTTACTACTGGATAAATAAGCAACAATCCCAGCAGAAGAACTTGGTTTTTCTTGTTGATAGCTGTCCACTTTTAATTGTTCGCCGTACTTCGGATGATTGACCACTTCGCCATAGAATCGGTAGATATCTTCTTCTTGGACTTGGCCAAAGGTTCCCGTAATAACAATTTCTGAGCCTGTATAAGATGTATTTGTATCTTTAACACTAATTAACATGACTTTATAAAAATTAGTGGAATTCTCAAAAAAGACAGCCTGTATTTGCCCAACAATATAGGTTCTTTCATCTAATTCTTCCATAAGTAAATCAATCACCTCACTCGAATCATCTTTTATTCTGCTAAGAAGGACACATCATTCCATTTGTCCAATGTGAATGCACCATCAGTATAATTTAAAATAGTTAGACTATTGTTCTTTAATCCGCCATCTTTTCGTAAATCCGTCAAAGGTGTACCCAATAAGCTTTGAACACACGCAGTAAGTGCCATCCCATGTCCGACAAACAAAAGTTTATCTTCTGGTCCATATCCAATCGCGATTCGCTTGACGAATGACGTACTGCGTTCGATAAGACTTTCATATGTTTCACCGCCAAATGACTCTGGATTATATTTGTCTGGTTCATGCATCATCGCATTCATCTCTGCAGGATACGCAGCATCTGCGATTTTGATATATTCACCTTCTAAAGAACCGAAACCCATTTCACGCAATTCCTCAACAAAAGTAATCTGCGGTTTATGACACAACTCTTCGCAAATCCCCTCCGTCGTTACTTGTGCTCTTAATGCTGCACTCGAATAGACATGAGCAAAATTAACATTCTTTATATACTGTCCCAACAAGTGGATTTCTTCATAACTTGCGGGAAGTAGCGGTGAATCACCTGTCCTCCCTTGTAATTGTCGTGATTGATTCCATTCTGTTTTACCATGACGTGTAAAGTATAACTTCAACTAAATCGTCCTTTCTTATCCTAATTTATCATTCTCATAAATATGTGTTTTTTCTAACCCAACAAAATTTTGCTGCTTCAGTGCTTCGTAAATAACAATCGCTGCAGTATTTGATAAATTTAATGACCGAACATGCTCGTCATTCATCGGTAATCTCAGACAACTATCTTCATAATCGCGCATAAATTGTTCTGGAAGGCCTGTTGTTTCCTTACCAAAAATAAAATAGTGATCTTGACCATCATTATAATCGATTTCACTATACGTTTGACGAGCAAACTTAGAAATTAAGTGCAATTTTTTTCCTTCAATACTCTCTAAAAAATTAGTTAAATTAGGATAGTAAGTGATATTAACATCATGCCAGTAATCCAAACCTGCTCTTTTTAAATGTTTGTCATCTGTTGAAAACCCGAGGGGTTCAATTAAGTGCAGCATCGTGTTAGTAGCTGCACACGTACGTGCAATATTACCAGTATTTGCGGGGATTTGAGGTTCAAATAATACAATATGATTCATGTTGTTATCTCCCTTTTATTCAGTGTTTGATTAATTTTTTTCACAAAAAAAAACGTATCGCCTCGGTGTCAGTTCACTGCGAGTCGCTACGTTGATGAGTTGTCACCTCACCAACTTTTATCAGAACAGGAATCTGATAAAAACCGTTGAAAATGACTTTTACTCATTGTAACACCAACTTGTGAAAAGAGCAACCTTATTTTTGAAAGTCAAGCTTTTCTTCCGATTAAAATTTTCACATCAATTGTTATCTCCGTGAATGGATGTACTAGTGCATATTCTTTTGATAATTCACTAGCTCCCCACATTAGAGGTGACATTTTTAGTACATGCTCGTAATCATCCGCTGTAATTGGAAAAGAATACGTTATCCTTTTTTCAGAAACTACTTTCATTTTATTTTGAAATTTATTGTAGATTTTTTCATTACTGTAGTTTTGTTTTTCTTCATTATCTTTATAAAATAATAAGCGCATCTCTTTTAAATAATTTTCTTCAGGAATTACTTTAATCACTAATCCATCGTCTTTTAAAATGCGTGTCATTTCTTCATAGTGGCTTGGTGAAAAAATGTTTAAGAGATAATCTGCTGACTGCTGCTTCAACGGCACAGCAGTAACATCACCGATAAACCAGAATGCGCGTTCTGCATAATCACTTGCTAAGAGAACACCTTCTTTGGACAAATCAAATCCGATTAATATATCAGAGGAGTTAATTTTTTTTGATAATTCCTCTAAAAAACTTCCTTCACCGCATCCCATGTCTACAATGACTCGAGAGTCATCGTTGCCTATCACTGATTTAATCTGATCTAAAATAGGCTCATATAAACCCGCCTGAATCATCATACGTCGATGTTCCAACATTTCTTTGTCATAATCACTCGACATATGATGATCAGGAAAATGAATCGTTCCCTTTTTTGATAAATTATAGTGATGCTTATTATCGCATCCCAATGACTGTCCATCAATTAGTGTCATTGATTGATGACATTTTGGACATTCAAATAATTGATCATGCTCTCTTAAAAAGTCTTGTGCGTAAGCAATCTTTTTCTTTAACATATTGCTTCCCCATTCTTTATTTTAATAGAACTATCATAACATAATTTTACATCTAGTTTGTACTCTTTATGCTATACTAAAATTGACTATTTCATTTTGAAGGGTGACAAGAGATGATAAAAGAATTTTGTGCTGAAAACTACACGCATATCCCTCGAGCTATCGCAGCTGGAGCGAACCGTATTGAACTTTGCGATAACCTAATTGTCGGTGGTACTACTGTTAGTAAAGGAGTTATGACAGCAGCGGCAGACTATTGTGCAGAAAAACATGTTCCGCTTATGGTTATTATCCGACCGCGTGGAGGTAACTTTATATATAACGATTCAGAATTAAAAATTATGGAAACTGATATTTACGAAGCAAAACAACTTGGCGTAGACGGCGTTGTTTTCGGCTGTTTAAACGAAGCAAATCAAATCGACGAAGAAGCAATGCTGATTTTATTAGAAGCCGCACAAGGAATGCAAGTAACATTCCACATGGCTTTTGATGTCATGACTAAAGATGATCAATTCAAAGCAATCGATTGGCTAGTTAAATATGATGTCGACCGTATATTAACTCATGGCGGTTCAGCAACCTTCCCCATCGAACAGCATTTAGAGTACATCAAAGATTTAATGTCCTATGCTAACAATCGAATAACCATTCTGCCTGGAGGCGGCATTACCTATGAAAATGCAGAAAGTATCGGGTCATTTTTAAATGCAAAAGAAGTTCACGGGACACAAATTGTCAACTTAGAATTTTTATAAATCAAAAGGAGTTCAGCAATAATGGCTGGACTCCTTTTGACTAATCAGTTAATAAAAAAATTCATAAATAAACCTGCAATATTAAAATAGATCAAAACACTTGTTAAATCACTTAAAGTGGTAATGAAGGGGCCGCTAGCAACAGCAGGGTCAAATCCAAGTCTTTCCATCAGCATAGGAATCAGACTCCCTGCTAAATTGGCTACAATAATGGCACAAAACATTGCTATACCAATTACTAGACCTAAAATAAAATTACCTTTCCAAATACCAACCACCACAAAAATAACCAAACCGGTGATTAATCCTGTGAGTACCCCAGTCATAATTTCGGATAAAATTAATTTCAAAAAATTTTCATCTTTGTCATCTGATACAGCTAGACGCCTGACAGCCACTGCTAAAGACTGCGTTCCTGCATTTCCAGCTGTTCCAGTAATTAAGGAAATAAAAACCGCTAAGATTGATGCTTCACTGATCAGTACCTCATAGTGATTAATCAATGTTGCAGTAGACATCCCTAAAAATAACAGCGTAATTAGCCAGGGTAATCTTTTTGATGATGCTTTAAGTGGATTTTCATTTGTCACATCAACGTCAACACCCGCTAACCCCGAGTAATCACTGGCTGCCTCATCATCAATAACATCAATGATATCATCAACGGTAATGATACCTAATAAGTGATCATCATAATCGGTAACTGGTAAAGCAAGCAAGTCATAATCTCTGATAACTTGTGCGATATCTTCTTGACCATCGCCGATTTTAGCTGAAATAACTCGTTCACTCATTATATCAAAAATCATTTCATCATCTTCACCCACTAATAAATCCCTCAATGAAATAACGCCCACGAGATGTTCTGATTCATCAATAACGTACACATAATAAATAATCTCTGCTTTTTTTGCTTTCATCTTTAATAGATTTAATGCTGATTTAACAGTTTGATTTGCGACAATCGAAACATATTCTGTTGTCATAATAGCACCAGCAGTTTCGTCTTCATAATGAAGTAATTCTTTCAAATCAAGTGCCTTTTCAGCCGCCATAATACTCATATATTGTGCTACAGCCGGTTTATCAAGCTGTTTCAAAATATCAGCAGCATTATCGGGATACATATGACCTAACATAGCTGCTGCATAGCTTGGTCTCATTTCTGCCAAATACTCTTTGACATCTTCATCTTCCTCTTCAATCATGTCAAACATATCAGCCAATTCTTCTGGAGATAAATAGCTGTAAACAATATGACGCTCTTCCTCAGATAATTCTAAATAAAATTGACCTTGTTCATATGAATGCCAATCTAAAAAACTCTCTCTAAATGCTGCGATATCCCCTTGACGAAGCAACGAACGAAGCGCATCGATTTGCACATCTGTTTCATTTGAATCGGTCATAGAAGCTCCCCCTTTTAATGAATCAAATCAGCCATATCTTGTGGCAATGGTTGATTAATCACAAGCCTCTCATTGGTAAATGGATGGTCTAATTCTAATCTGCGACAATGTAATGCTTGGCGCGTCACACCTAATTCACAATTTCCCCCATACATGCTATCTCCTAAAAGTGGACAGCCGATTGCTGAGAAATGTACTCTAATTTGATGTGTGCGCCCTGTATGCAGTCGGATATCAACTAGTGCTATATCAGAAGATACAGATTTAACTTTATATTCTGTCATTGCTTGTTGACCATTCTCCGTTACTTGACGTTTAATCAATGATGACATGTCTCGACCAATTGGCAGGTTAATTATCCCCGTGTCATTTAACTCATTGATTTTTCCACTGACTAATGCTAAATAGTCTTTCTTTAATCGACCATCCTGTAGTTGCTTATCAAGCATAGCGTGTGCAAAACCGTGCTTAGCGAACAACATCAAGCCAGTTGTATCTCTATCCAGTCTTGTCACAACATGTATAATTCGATTCGAATATTTTTTTTCATTATAGTAGTGTTTCACAATATTTGCCATTGTTCCATTTGGATGATATTGTGCTGGAATTGATGCCACATTTGCTGGTTTATTAACAATCAACAGGTGTTCATCTTCATAGACAATATCTAAATCACCAGAAAAAGGCAACATGGTTTCATGTTCGCCTTCATCAGGTATAACTATCGTTACGTTATCCTCAAGCTGTGTTTGATAGCGAACTGTTTTTTCTTCACCATTAACTAAAATCAAGCCTCCATGAAACTTAATTTTGGCTAGCAGTTTTTTTGATACACCTTGCTGCTTCAAAAAAGTTTTTAATAAAGAGGAGCTTTCTTTAACTACCCATGTGAACTCCATTAATCTTCATCCTTAATTTTACCAATAAATGAATCATTCACTCGTCGCCAAAAATGTGTATGTCGATAAGATGCAAAATGAATTCTTTTTTTTGATAAAGTTAATTCTAACGAAGATAAATTATCATACGATCTAACATAATGGTCTAAATGCAATTGATAGCGATCATCTCTTTTCAAATCAATTGTCACTTTTTCGTTAGGTGCAACAATCATTGGTGAACCTAAACTCCGGTAAACTCGATTATTAATAGACGCAATTTCATTTAACTGTAATGCATTAACTCTAGGGTGAACCACAGCTCCGCCTAAACTTTTATTATAACCTGTTGATCCTGTAGGTGTCGACATCGATAACCCGTCACCACGGTACATCTCAAAGCATTCTCCCTCGATAGACACTTTTGCTACCATCGTTCGCTCGATATTACGAATTGTAGCTTCATTCAAAGCAACATGGTGTGCATCAGCTAACTCATCATTAAAATGAATACAGACATCTAATAATGGATACGACACACTCTGACCTGTATCCTTTTTTAGACTTTCAACTAATAACTCCAATTCGTAATTACGCCAATCCGTATAAAACCCTAAATGTCCTGTATGAACTCCGATAAATCTGACGTGTTCAACCATTTCAAGGTATTGATGGAATGCGCCCAGTAAAGTTCCGTCTCCACCCACAGTAATGACAACAGTTGGTCTTTCTTGATTCAGCTCGATGTCAGCAGCATCTAATAGTCGCTTTAACTCAGTTGCCGTTACACGAGATTTTTCTGCATCATTCGCTATAATCGCTACCCTCATTCATCCTGCTCCTTATCATCCGAATCATTTTCGCAACAATTCCTAATCAAACCGCGATATGAAAATAAATGTTGTGCATCTTGAATCTCATCTCTTATTTTCGACATTTCTTCATCAAGCAGATAAGCTGCTTCAGCCGTTCGTGCCAGACGTTGATTAATTACTTCCGGAAATTCACCCTGGTATTTATAATTTAATGAGTGCTCAATTGTTGCCCAAAAATTCATAGCTAAAGTTCTTATTTGTATCTCTGCATAAATTATTTTTTCACCCGTAATTAATTGAACTGGGTACTCAATGATCAAATGATATGATCGATAACCACTACACTTCTTATTAGCGATATAATCTCTTTCTTGAATAATTTTAAAATCTTTACGTTTTCTTAAAATTTCCACCACTTCATAGATGTCTTCTACAAATTGGCACATGATCCTTAATCCCGCGATATCTTGCATGTCATCGGCAATTCTTTCAGAATTGATACCGCGATTTTTAGATTTTGTTATGATACTATCTACAGGTTTAACGCGACCTGTAACAAATTCAATCGGTGTATGTAAATTCTTTTCACGAAACTGTGTTCGAATACTTTTTAATTTAATTTTTAATTCAGCCACCGCTTGTTCATAGGGTTCTAAAAATAAATTCCAATCTCGCTCCATAAATCTGTCCTCACCTTTTCTCGTCAACATTCAGGTTTTATTCTAACATAAGTTAAATTAAAAAGTTAGCTACTTCAATAGCCTATTAATTGTTTTTTTTAATAAAAAACGATACTCTAGCGGTGAGGTGAAGGATATGAGCAATGAATTAGAGATCGAATTTAAAAATATGTTGACTGAAGAAGAATACCGTTATTTAGTCCAAGCATACAGTACTCCATCGACACACACTATTACACAGACAAATTACTATTTTGATACAAACAGCAATTTATTAAAAAAACACCGTATGGGGCTGCGAATTCGCATGACTGATGATTTTAATGAATTAACTTTAAAAGTTCCATCAAAATCCGACCACACACTAACGGAAATAACTGATTCATTAACTGAAGCAGACACAGCGCTATTTATTGGAAAACGGCTATTGCCTGATAATTCAGTTGTTCAGGATTATTTAAAACAAACATTTAACTTATCAACAGCTGACTTAACCGACATCGGTAATTTAACGACCTATCGAATTGAAAATCATTTAGACAATAATCATTTACTTGTACTAGACCATAGCTGCTATTACGGTAAGGATGACTACGAACTCGAAATGGAAGTGACTGACGAAGACGAGGGACAAAAGTATTTTACTCATTTTCTCAATACACACCATATACCCGTGCGTCCAGCTCAAAAAAAATTAGCTCGCATGGCTGCTGCTCGAAAAAAGTAGCAGCTTGAAACTTTTCACAAGTATTTCTCTTTGAGGTTTTCGTTTTTTTTGTTATATTTTAGATGACAACTAGTAAGTTAGTTGTAAAATATGGAAAATTGGAGGGGGGATTCAATGATTGAGGCATATTTGTTTATCAACCCGTTGGATGAAGGCAGTTTAAACCTTGAAAAAAAATTTATTGAATTAGCTGCTGTAGGGGCGAATCATATTCAGCAAAAGTGGATTCCTGTACTTAACCCGCAGATTTTACATCGCTATTTACTAGAAAATCACTTACAAAATAAAGGATTAGATTATCGTAACTGGTTATTTGATTTACTTTACTCTACTTGTTTAGATTTTAAAACAGCTCAGCTTCAAGGACAAGCTGTTGCGAGGACGTTCTTAATGACTTTGCAAGAACGGGTTTTAACAGACGGCTTGACTTACTCAGATGAACTAGTCGAATCCGTCCTTGCTGACTGCAATATTGACTTACCTAATTTTATCGACGACCGAAAATCACAATTAGTAATTGACTTTTTCAACAAAGACCAGCAAATCGCACGTGAAATGAAGATAGAACGGTTTTCTTCTGCGGTTATCTTTAATTATGACAATAATGATGAGTACGGTATTTTGTTAGATGATCAAGTACCGGATGAGTGTTTAATTGATTTGCTCATAACACCAGGCTTTTCAAACGTATCTGGACTTGTCAGCAACAATCATTTATCGCGCTATTACTATTTACAAAAATAAAATAAGCCGGTGAGTTTAACTCTCACCGGCTTATTTTTATAATTCTTTGATTAATTGTTCCAACTCATTTAAACGTTTTTCAAAAACAGACATCGCTTCTTCAATATACGCTGATTGCGTCATATCAACTCCTGCTTTTTTCATAACTTCAATCGGATAATCACTACTTCCGGATTTTAAATACGCAATATAATTCTCTAGTGCACCTGGTTCTTTTTTAACTATCTTATCCGCTAAGGCTGATGCTGCAGAAAAACCAGTGGCATATTGATACACATAATAATTATAATAAAAATGAGGAATACGTGCCCATTCATCAGCTATTTCAGTGTCTCGAACAACGTCTTCACCGTAATATTTAGCATTCAAATCACCATAATAATTTGAAAGATACTCACTTGTTAATGGTGTCCCCGCAGCATCTTCTGTATGAATGAAATGTTCGAATTCAGCAAATTGTGTTTGTCGGAAGATAGTTCCTTTTACACCATCTAAATAGTGATTTAATACAAAGGCACGGACTTTAGGATCTTTTTCTGTTTCCAGCAAGTGTTCAGTTAAAATATTTTCATTGGTAGTTGACGCGATTTCTGCTAAAAAGATAGAGTAATCACCATAAACATAAGGTTGTGATGACCGCGTGTAATAACTATGAACACTGTGACCTAATTCGTGAACCAGTGTATAAAGATGGTTAATGCTGTCATGCCAATTTAATAAAATATAAGGTTTCGTATCATAGCTTCCTGATGAGTACGCACCACTGCGTTTTCCTTTATTCTCAATCACATCAATCCAACGATCAGCAAAGGACTCTTTTAATATTGAGCCATATTCTTTGCCCAGAGGAGCTAAAGCTTCTAACGTTTTTTGTTTAGCCTCATCATATGTATACTTAATTGGGGCATCACCTAAAATCGGTGTATACATATCATACATATGCAAATCGTCTACTTTTAATAATTTTTTACGCAATGCCACATATCGATGTAGCAAAGATAAATTTTTATGAACGACTTCTAACAATGTATCATAGACAGACTCTGGAATATGATTGTTACTTAACGCTGCTGCTCGAGCAGATGGGTATTTTCTGATTTTTGCGCTAAAATTATGCTTTTTAACATGTGCACCTAATGTAGAAGCAAACGTATTGCGGAATTGGTGATACACACTGTACAATCCTTCAAATGCGTCTTGACGAACTTTACGATTTGTACTTTCTAATAGTTGACCATACAATCCATTTGATAATTCGACTTGATTGCCATCTTCATCTTCAACTACTGGGAATTTCAAGTCAGCATTATTCAGAATCGAAAAGGTATTACTTGATGCGTCAAATATTTCGCTGGCACCTGCTAATAATTCTTCTTCAGCTGAAGACAAGACATGTACCCGATTATCTGTCATTTGCTTAACAAAGTGGCGGTAAACCTCCAAATCCTTATTATCGTCAAAATATCCAGCAATCTCATCGTCCGATAAAGTTAATAATTCCGGTTGAAACCAAGCAACTGCTTCGCCCGCTTGCGCTGCTAATGTGCTGGCTCTCGCATATAAGGCTTGATATTCAGTGTCTGCTGTATCTTGATCATTTTTTAAGTGAGCATACACATAAATTTTTTCCACCTGACGATAAACAGACAGTATATAATCCAGTGCGGATAAAAACGCTGCTGAGCCATTTTTTAGAGTTCCTTGATATTCCTTAGATTTAGCTATCAAGTCATTTGATTTCCTAAAAGCTGCATCGACATCGGTCATATTTTCAAAGATATATGTCAAATCCCATTTGTTTTCTTCGGATACCTCTTGACGGTTTGGTAAAGACTTTGGTTCTGTCATAAAACAAGACCCCTCTCTTCATTCTAATTTAATCTGGTTATATCATATCATATTCTAATCTTATATAGGAAGATATTCAATCATTTTAAGAGATAAAACCACAACATAAAAATTAATTATTAGAAAATAACAACTAAATGAGAGAATTTTGTGATTTATACCTTCTGTCTCTGATATTTCCAATAGCGACCTGTGTAATAAATTTTTCGATAACCATATTGTATTAATGCCTGCAAATAGTTTTCAACAACTGGCGTCAGCATCTCTTCACTACGTATCAACGGATACTGAGCTAACTCATTAATAAGCCAGTTATCTGCCATTAAATAAGCTGTTAATTCTTGAGTAGTCGCTTGAGCGAGGTGACTCAGGCATGCTAAAATTTTATACCGAATAACCAGCTCTTTTTCTTCAAACAAACAATGGGTTAATCTTGGAACCAGTAACCACTTGGGAGGTTGTCTCAAATTAATCTGGTGCGGATAAAAAAATTGTTGCAATGCCATTATAGTTGGCTCTTTTCTTGTTAATCGCTGATTCCATTGATAACTCTGTCTCAAAAAATATGATTCTTTTTCTTTCGGAGACATACATGTAGTACTGGCAACCTGTTGACTATCTTCTATAAGCAATTTTTCTAACGGTAAACTTGATAATCGTCGAATATCTTCAGCAAAAGAAAGTTTCCCCTCATAAAAAACAATATGATGGTGTCTTATCAACTGCTTTTTTTCCAAATCTAATCCTAATAAAAAACAACCCCATGATGCTGAAAAGTCTACAAATTTCCTTTGCAGCTGTGTCAACCTGATTGTTTTTTTAGAAGTCATTAGTTTGTGGCCCAACAACCAAATCGGGATGTATTCATTTTCTATGTAATTAGTTGTCCGCTCATGCATTCGCTCAACTGACAATCGGCTGCACTGCCATTCAATAGCCAACTTAGCACGAAGAAGAATATCAGGACGTTGTTTTAAAGAGGGCAAATAAGCTTCAAGCTGATAAGCGGTCCCAAACTTTTGACAATTAACAGCAATCAATTTTTTGCCTTTAAGGTGCTCTTCGCTTTCATTATCTGTAAAAGCATCACACAAAGCAGTTGAGCGATGTGCAAAATGCGACAGTTTAAAATTTCCGTTTTTCACCACTAACTCTGTCTTACAATGACAACAGTACCATTTTCGTGCCTTTAAATCCGCAATGGCCTTTTTAGTCAATTGGCTTAAATCAATGATTGTTCCTTGCTCATCTTGACCCACTAGCATCTCATCACATCCTTCACTAAAAGATTCGCTTCCTTATTCGAATTTTTTTAGGTAAAAATAGTTTCACTTAATATTTTTTAATAGCTTTTACTTGTATTATTCAGCCATATCATGAATACTGATAAATAATAGTTACGATAAGAGAGGACACTATATGTACCAAACATTAAAGCAACAGATTATTGAGGCCAGCAAAGATATTGGTATCGATAAAATCGGTTTCACTACTGCTGACCCATTTGATCACTTAAAGGCTAGTTTAGAAGAACAAAAAGCAAAAGGGCATACGACAGGTTTTGAGCACCCTATGATTGATGAACGATTATATCCAGAATTAATTTTTGATCAACCTAAATCAATTATTTCAATCGCACTAGCCTACCCGACACGTGCAAAACAACGGCCAAAATCAATCCGCGGTGAAAAAAGAGGTCGGTTTGCGCGAGCTTCGTGGGGAATTGACTATCATCATATTTTACGTGACCGTCTCAATAAATTAATTGACTTCATCAATACGACTTGTGAAACTGATGCTTCTTTTACATTTAAGCCTATGGTCGACACAGGAGAGTTGATTGACGTTGCTGTCGCACAACGTGCCGGATTAGGTTTTATTGGCAAAAATGGTTTATTAATTACCGAAGAATTCGGTTCTTTTGTTTACCTTGGAGAAATCATTACCAATATCCCGTTTGAACCGGATATTCCAATTGAGAACCAATGTGGTGACTGCACCAAATGTATTGATTTCTGTCCGACTTCAGCCCTATTAGGTGACGGACGAATGAATGCTATGCGTTGTTTATCCTACCAAACTCAGACAAAAGGATTTATGCCAAAAGAATTTCGTCCTAAAATTCGAACAATTATTTATGGTTGTGATATTTGTCAGGAAGTTTGCCCGTACAACAAAGGGAAAAATTTTCATTTTCATGAAGAAATGGAACCTGATCCAGAGACAACTCAACCTTTGTTAAAACCTATTTTAACCATCTCAAATAAAGAATTTAAACAACGCTTCGGTTATCTCGCAGGATCTTGGCGCGGCAAAAAACCAATTCAAAGGAACGCCATCATTGCCTTAGCTAATGCACGTGATAAAACTGCCGTCCCCAACCTGCTGCAATGTATTGACCATGATCCTAGACCTGTTATTCGTGGCACAGCAGCTTGGGCCTTAAGCATGATAGCACCAACTAATACCGAAATCAGATCTTTCTTAGAAGATTTCTTAAACAAAGAAGAAGATCCAGAAGCTCGAAAAGAAACCGAAGAAGCTATTGCTTACATGATTGAGACAGAAAAAAAACAAAAAGAAAAAGACTGAAATTAACCCTAATTACTGGTTTCAGTCTTTTTTTGCGGCTTCCGTTGTATCACAAAATTAATCATATCGCCGTATTAGTAAAGCTCTCTCATCGATACCTACAACTCCCTACTTACTTTCCTATACCAAAATAAGCAGACGTCTCCTGACGAAACCCCTGCCTATCTAACATTATTTATCAAATTCTTCAAGTGCCAACGATGCTTCTTCCCAATCTTCAAGTAATGTTTCTTGTTTAGTATAGTAGGCTTCTAATTCTTTATTTAAATCTTGTAGCGCTCCGTGATTATCAATATACTCTGGCTTTTCCATTTCTTGCTGCAATTCGTCAATTTTTGCTTCAATTTCGTGAAGGCTCTCTTCTAGCGTTGACACTTTCCTTTCACAATTACGCCGTTCACGCTGTTTTTTCTTATCCATTTCAAAGCTCTTTTTCGTATCCGTAACAATTATTTCTGCTTCAGTTGTTTCTTCAGCAAGTAATTCAGCAACATGCACTTCTTCTAACTTCTTCTCGATATAATAATCATAATCACCATGATAAAGACGACTGCCTTCAGGCGATAATTCGAGTACGCTTGTCGCAATTCGATTAATAAAGTAACGGTCATGCGATACAAATAGCAGCGTACCATCATATTCAATCAATGCATTTTCTAACACTTCTTTACTATCAATATCCAAGTGGTTTGTCGGTTCGTCAAGAATCAAGAAATTGTCTTGATTCATTGATAGTTTAGCTAAAGCAACACGTGCCTTTTCACCACCGCTCAATAATGGGATTGTCTTTTGCACATCTTCCCCGAAAAATAAAAAACTCCCCAAAATACTGCGAATATCCTTTTCTGGCGTAGTGCGATGCTCGCTCCACAATTCTTCTAACACTGTTTTATTCGAATGCAAATTTGCTTGTTCTTGATCATAGTAGCCGATATCAACATGATGCCCTAACTTGATTTCTCCCTTAATCAGCGAAATTTGTCCCAGAATCGATTTCAGTAATGTTGTTTTACCGACACCATTAGGCCCCACTAAAGCAATAGCTTCTTGTTTTCTCACTTGAAAATCAACGGGCTCGGATAAAATCTTAGCTGCCTCATAACCAATAGCTGCGTCCTCAACAAACAGCACCTCTTTGCCAGATGAACGCATGGTACTGAATAAAAATCGGGCCGACTTTTCATCACCCACCGGTTTATCAATACGATTCATTTTTTCTAATTGTTTGCGCCGGCTTTGAGCTCTTTTGGTTGTTGATGCGCGAACTAAATTTCGCGCGACAAAATCCTCTAATTTAGCAATTTCGACTTGTTGTTTTTCATATTCTTTCCATTCCTGTTCAAGACGTTCCGCCTTTTGATCCAGGTATCGGCTATAGTTCCCTTTATAATGCCACATTTTTTGTCTACTTAATTCATAAACCTCGGTTACAATTTTATCTAAAAAATACCGGTCATGAGATACAATCAATAGTGCACCACGATAGTTCTGCAGATAATTTTCTAACCAATTTAATGTATCAATGTCCAAATGGTTTGTTGGTTCGTCCAATATTAACAGCTCTGGACGTTCCAAAAGCAGTCTTGCTAAAGCTAAACGAGTTTTTTGACCTCCCGACAACGTACTGACTACCCGATCATAAAAATCTGCTTCAAATCTAAAGCCATGTAGTACTGATTTGATTTCTGATTCATAGCCGTAGCCATTAATTTGATCAAACTCTTGCTGCAATATTGCATACTGGTTCAAAATTTGTTCATATCTATCACTTTCAATCAGACCCGCAGAAGACATATCTGCAATCTCTGCTTCCTTTGAACGCAATTGCTGCTCAATCTTCCTAACATTATCGAAGACTGTCAGCATTTCTTCCCATACAGTATTTTCAGACTCCAAACCCGTGTGTTGATCCAAATAACCTATAGATAATTGTTTTGTTTTTGAAATTGTCCCTAAATCGGGGTCTTCGATACCTGCTAATATTTTTAATAGCGTCGATTTGCCTGCACCGTTACGACCAACTAATGCCATTCGACTTCGATCTTGTATTTCTATCTGAACATTCTCAAACAAGACATCATCACCAAACAGCCTCGCTACTTGGTTTGCTTGTAGTAAAATCATATTTTTTCTCCACCTTTAATATTCTGCACCTAGTTTATCATATTTCATCTAAAAAATGGAAAAGCTTTCTTGTTATTTACTGGTCAATCATGAGCAAGAATATTGATTTTATCCCATACTAAGGGTATTCTAGTAAAGTGAATGTATGAATATGTTAGATTTAATAATCTGTACTCATAAATACAAGCATATAAGAGGGGGAAATTACAGTGAAAGACGTAACGATTCCAAAGGCAACCGCTAAGCGTTTACCTTTGTACTATCGCTATTTAAAATTTTTATTTGACTCTGGCAAGCAAAAAGTATCTTCTACTGAACTGAGTGATGCAGTTAAAGTAGATAGCGCAACTATCCGCCGTGACTTCTCATATTTTGGGGAACTTGGAAAAAGAGGCTACGGGTATGATGTAGAGAGCTTAATGAATTTTTTCGGAAAAACATTAAATGAAGACACATTAACTAACGTTGCACTTGTCGGTGTTGGTAACTTAGGACACGCTTTATTGAACTATCGCTTTCATCAAAGCGACAGCATACGTATCAGCGCAGCATTTGATGTAAACCCTGATATTGTCGGACGTATCTTGGATGGTGTTCCCGTTTACTCATCAGATGATATGATTGAACAAATTAAAGCACAACATATTGATGTTGCTATTCTAACTGTTCCTTTAGAAGTTGCCCAACAAAATGTGGATAAATTAGTAGATGCTGGTATTAAAGGTATTATGAACTTTACACCCGTTCGTATTAACACACCTGATAACGTTATGATACAAAACGTTGACCTAACAAATGAAATGCAGACGTTGATTTATTTTCTGTCTCATTATGATGATAAAACTGAAGAAGAATAATATTGGTCCTACATCAAGTGATGTGAATAGATAAAAATAAGTATATTTAAGCAATGAAAGTCTGTTGGCTTTTGTTGCTTATTTATTTATGTTTAAAGATGAATAATAATCCACATCCATAGTTTTGGACGTTTCTATACCTGTAAACTATTTTTATCTAATCAATCTATTTTTTAATTAGTCCCCTCAAATTGTTCCATTATAAAGAATTGAGAGGAATTAATTTACCTTCAGTCTATAACTCTGTTAATTAGCGAAGTTATTTCTATGATTTAATTAACACTAATTGCATGACAACAACCACTGTATTCATTCCAGCATGAGTCAATATTGAACTCCATATGGAATGCGTCTTGCGGTAAACCAAAAAGAAAATAAATCCTAAACCACCATAAACCAACCAATGTCCATCTCCATGCATCACAGCAAAAAGAAGTGAAGTAATTACCGCTGCAAAAATTTCAGGTAATTTTTGGCCAATGAAGTTAGTTAGACTGAAACGAAATACCAATTCTTCCATAATAGGACCAGCAATGGATACAGCAAAAACAAAAAAGGGGGCCTGCTGAACAATTCTTATAATATTTTTAGTGTTCTGTGAATCCAGTGATTGACCAGTTAAAACCATTTCTAAAATATTTAACAGACTTTGCGATAATAAACTAATAAATACTCCCGCTATACTAATTAAAATGATGTGTCTGAATGGCACAACTACCTTTTCAGACATAGTTCCCTTTTTATCTGTCTTTAAATAAATAAAAATTAATGCCACCGCACCAACAATGTAAAAAAAAGCAGTACCATTCATTATAAATACCGAGCTAGTATTTAATTTTTTTAATAATATCGGACTGTTCAGAGCTATCAGAAAAATTAGGACAGTCCATAATGTATTTTTTTTTATTGACATGCTATTCCTCCTAAACCTTTATTTTTCAAGGATAACATACTTAATTTCATTAATAAATTCTCTTTTATCTGCATATTACTTGCAAACAATAGTCAAAATGAGTATTATGATACTAGATTTAGCAGTTAAAAAGTTTGACTGCTAAAAATAAAATTTAAATTTTTGTGGAGGGATATATTGTGTTAAAGCCATTAGGAGACCGTATTATTATTTCAGTTACAGAAGAAGAGGAACAAACAGCTAGCGGTTTTGTTTTACCATCTGCTTCTAAAGAAAAATCTCAAACTGGTGAAGTAATCGCAGTAGGTGATGGTCGTACCCTTGACAATGGGACTAAACTACCTGTATCTTTATCAGTTGGTCAAACAGTCATGTTTGAAAAATATACTGGTCAAGAAGTAAAATATGACGGACAAGAATTTCTAATCGTCCATGAAAAAGACATTGTCGCAATTGTCGAATAATAAAGCAGAATTAACGTAATAATAAAGTAAATAACATTAAAATATTTATGAGGTGACTAAGAATGGTTAAAGAAATTAAATTTTCAGAAGATGCACGCAGTTCAATGATGCGTGGCGTTGATACATTAGCGGATATTGTTAAAGTAACATTAGGGCCAAAAGGACGCAACGTTGTTTTAGATAAATCATTTGGTTCTCCATTAATTACCAATGACGGTGTCACAATCGCAAAAGAAGTTGAATTAGAAGACCGTTTTGAGAATATGGGTGCTCAATTAGTAGCAGAAGTTGCTTCTAAAACAAATGACATTGCTGGTGACGGTACAACAACAGCAACTGTTTTAACTCAATCTATCGTTCGTGAAGGTTTGAAAAACGTAACTGCTGGTGCTAATCCTATCGGTATCCGTCGCGGGATCGAATTAGCAACTAAAAAAGCTGTTGAAGAATTGCACGCTTTATCTAAGCAAGTTGATTCAAAAGAAGCAATTGCACAAGTAGCTGCTGTTTCTTCAGGTAGCGATACTGTGGGACAATTAGTTTCTGAAGCAATGGAAAAGGTTGGTAATGACGGTGTCATCACTATCGAAGAATCTAAAGGAATCGAAACAGAATTAGATGTCGTTGAAGGAATGCAATTTGACCGCGGTTACTTATCACAATACATGGTAACAGATAACGATAAAATGGAAGCTGTCTTAGACAATCCTTACATCTTAATCACAGATAAAAAAATCTCAAATATACAAGATGTTTTACCATTATTAGAACAAATTTTACAACAAGGCAAACCACTATTAATTATTGCTGACGATGTTGATGGTGAAGCATTGCCTACTCTTGTCTTGAACAAAATCCGCGGTACTTTCAATGTAGCTGCAGTTAAAGCTCCAGGCTTTGGTGACCGTCGTAAAGAAATGCTACAAGATATCGCTGTTTTAACCGGTGGTACAGTCATTACTGAAGATTTAGGTTTAGACTTAAAAGACACAACTATTGAAGCTTTAGGAACAGCCAGCAAAGTCGTTATTGATAAAGACAGCACAACTATTGTTGAAGGTAGCGGTGACAAACAAGCTATCGCTGACCGCGTCTCTTTAATTCGCTCACACATTGCAGAAACAACATCTGATTTTGACCGCGAAAAATTACAAGAACGTCTAGCTAAATTATCAGGTGGTGTCGCTGTAGTTAAAGTTGGTGCAGCCACTGAAACTGAACTAAAAGAATTAAAATTACGTATTGAAGATGCTTTAAACGCTACTCGAGCAGCAGTTGAAGAAGGGATTGTATCCGGTGGTGGTACAGCATTCGTTAATATTCTTGATCATTTATCTGCACTTGAAGCTGACGGTGATGAAGCAACGGGTGTTAATATTGTTTTACGTGCCTTAGAAGAACCTGTTCGTCAAATCGCTGAAAATGCTGGTTTAGAGGGATCTGTTATCGTTGATAGATTGAAAAAAGAAAAACCTGGTATCGGATTCAATGCTAAAACAAATGACTGGGTAAATATGATTGATGCTGGTATTGTTGATCCTACAAAAGTGACTCGTTCAGCTTTACAAAATGCAGCAAGTGTTGCAGCATTGTTATTAACAACTGAGGGTGTCATTGCTGACAAACCTTCTAACGACGCTGCTCCTGCAATGCCTGGCGGCATGGATCCATCAATGATGGGCGGTATGATGTAAACTCTTTAAAAGAGATATGTTGATATAAACAGAACCACATGAGATTTTAGTCTCATGTGGTTTTTTTGATGTGGAATGTGATGTAATTTTCATAAATCAGTTCATCTTTAATAAATCTTTAAGATATTCTATTTTTTTCGAAATCCTTACTTATTTTTCCCAAATCATATGTTTTTAATTTCATATATCCTCCATTGTCCTATCAAAGTTTCTTTATTAACTCTTTCCTAACAATTAGTAAAGCTGACCTTTATTCGTTTAACTTTTTTAATTCTAAATCAACTTTTGATAACTCAGTATCAATCATATCTAAATTAGACTTCCATTGTTTTTTAGTTCCACAGTATTCTTTATTTTCTTTTATTTGTTTAATAATTTTAATAGATAATCCCATGTTTCTCAATTCTCTTATGCTTTTGAAATCACTTTTTTCAACTTTTGTAAATTTATACTTTCCTTGTACCTTTTCTGGTGTAAGCAACTGCTCATCTATATAGTATCTAACAGTTTCTTTAGTTGTTTCCATTTCAGTAATAAATTGTCCTATTTGCATTTTTCTCTTTTAAAAGCTTGACGTGTTGTGTACCACACATAGTTTAATAAATTAATAACAAAAAAAGGAGTGTTTTAAAATTGAAAATCTTATTAATTATTTTGTCTTTTTTATATGCTACTTTAATGGCAATTACATCCATTAAAACAATTTCATTTTCCGAATATCCATTAATTCTTTTATGTAACTTATTGGGAGTGATATTCACATTATTATACATCATTGACTATCGCTTTTTGTATCTTGGTATTATAGTTTTATTTGTTTCAGCAATCCTAAACGGTTATTTTATACTTAATGGTATTACCTTCTCACATGTTTTTGTTCGTTTATTTTTTTCTATAGCCCTTATAAGTTTGAATTATCTCGTACATAAAAAGTAACATATTAAATTTAAACTACTTGAATTTCTAGTTCAAGTAATTTTTATGTCAGTATTCAAACACATCTTCCAAAAATATGATTTCTTGATTGAGAGCATCAACTCTTGCCTTTACACCAATTGGCAGTACACATCTTGGTGTTGCATGCCCAAAGTTAACATTGTAAATAATAGAAACTTCTTTATTGCCTACTACCTCAGTCAGTATCTGTTTATATTCTTCATAAAAAACTTCGTCCTGTGGCTTTCCAAAAATAATACCATTAACTACTTCAAAAATTCCCATTTGTTTTAACTTTAGTAACATCTTTCTAATTATTTTAGGATTCTCTTTAATCTCAGAAGTTTCAAGAAAAATAATTTTTCCTTTCCATTCTTCTAAGGATGGAAATATTCTATATTTTTTTATTATTTCAGGTTCATCCTTGTGCGTATCAAATGCTAACATATTATAAATACTATCGATACAGCCTCCTAATAATTCTCCTTCAAAAACTGGTTGTCCTTGTAACAACTCATACCCTTTATTATCAACATGGCTTATTCTATTTTTACCTATTGATTTAGCAGAAAAATCTTTTCTTTCTTCATACCAAACATTACTAGGATAAATTGATTTTAATGTTTCTGAAGCGTCTAAATAATACTTAAAATATTTTTCTGTATAAGGCAACATCTTTTCGCTAATTTCTCCAATATCTGGGATAAGAGACATACCATAATAGGTTACTAATCCTAGTCTATGAAACATAAAGTGATTGACTGTTGTATCTGAAAAGCCTGTGAACAGCTTAGGATTAGTTCTAACAGCCTCTGAAAAGTCTTTGTTTCCCATTAAGTACGGTATAGTTCTATAAGTATCATTACCACCGATAGCACATATAATCCCTTTAATGGATTCATCTTTAAACGCCTGAATTAAATCGTCAGCTCTTTTCTCAGGATGCTCTTTTAAATATGCAATTCCTTTTAACGTATTTCGCATACAAACTGGTTCTAATCCAAATTCTTGCAACCTTCTTGTTCCTATCTCTAAATTATGTTTAATAAAATCTTCTCCAAGTAAACCTTTAGATAAACTAACAATAGCTACTTTATCTCCCTTTTTTAAACGTTTTGGTTTCAACATAATCTTGTACCCCTTTCGGTTTCTCAAAATTCAAGTAATCCACCATATACTTAATCCTTTCAGAAGATGGATTAACGTAATACCTCTCTGTCATTGCTATACTTGAATGCCCCAAAGCCTCGCTTACTAATTCAAGAGGCATATGGTTATTTAGTAATCTTGTTCCAAATGTATGCCGTAAAACATGCAAATTAAAGTACCTTACATCAGGATACCTACTTACCACATCTTCCATAAACAACTACCATTTCTGAGAAATCGAATGTGGAGCGTATGGTTGTCCTAGCTTATTTTTTGTTTCGGGAATAAATAACTTTAAAAGCCTCATCTATAATAACTTTTGATTCATAAGGACTAAAACAATCTACTTTTTATTCTTAGTTGAGTCTCTTTTCTTAAGAGCATAAGGTAAATCCAATTCATACTGTCTTATTGGATTAGAAGGTACTATTTTCTTTTGAAACAATTTTTTTATTAGACAATTGAGGTCTGTATTTCTTGACAACAATTGATTTTAAACTTAATTGTTTCATTAATTTCTGGACATGTTTAAGTGATACTGAAATACCTTCTTTTAACATCATTTGACGTATTTTGGTTGCACCATAACGCTGTTT
>NZ_NGJS01000014.1 GCF_003950515.1 Vagococcus vulneris | reverse complement strand
CTTTTAGGATCAGCGAGTGAATGTGGTGCATAAGGGAGACTTTTTCAGTGAGCCTTTTAGGCTCAGGCCGGCAATAGAGGCTTTCAGCCGAAGAACAAACCTCCAGTTCACACTGGAGGTTTTGATTGTGATTGGTTAATTCATCTTGCTCTGTAAAAATATATTCATAAAACATATTAGTTAATGTACTTGATTGACAATTAATTGAAAATTCTTGTATGAAGTGAGGATAAGACAAGAGTGCCAAAGAGTCTTCGGAAATCTTCATTAACAGCGGCTGTGGGTCATTAAAAGTTTGCGGCACCGGTATCACAGCTAAATAACCGTCATCATTTTGAAGCAATTGGATATTGTCGTTATTAGATTTTAAAGTCCAGTTGTGAATTAATTTCTTTTGGAACATTGCATCACTATTTTTTATAAATTGTACTTTAAAAAAATCTGAGCGAATAGATTGAAATAAAATAAATTAGGATTATAATGATTTCTTCGGTATAATTGTATGGATAATAAAGTTGCTGCGTTAAATGTGTGAGAGTATAATGAATTGACGATATTTTAAGAAAAGAGTGAATAATAGTGATTTATTTTGATAATAGTGCCACAACTAAAATTGATGCTAGCGTATTAGATACGTATATGAAGACAAGCCAACGCTTTATCGGAAATCCATCAAGTTTGCATCGTCTAGGAGAACAATCGCATGTGCTCTTGGAAAAAGCACGACTACAAGTTGCGGATTCATTAAGCGTGTCACCTGAAGAAATATATTTTACAAGCGGTGGTACTGAAGGTAACAATTGGGTAATCAAAGGAACTGCAATGGAAAAAGGTTCTTTTGGAAAACATATGATAGTCTCTTCCGTTGAACACGGCTCTGTTAAGAAAACAGCTCAGCAATTAGAAAAATTCGGTTTTGATATCAGTATCGCACCGGTTACTAAAGAAGGTGTGGTTGATGTTGAAGCATTGCGGGCATTAATACGCCCTGATACGATATTAGTTTCTATTATGGCAGTTAACAATGAGATGGGTGCGCGTCAACCGATTAAAGATATCAGTGAGATGTTGACAGAATTTCCATCGATTCATTTTCATGTTGATGCTGTACAAGCTATCGGTAAAGTTCCTATTGACAGCTGGTTGACCGAACGTGTTAATTTTGCAACCTTTTCTGCTCATAAATTTCATGGACCTAAGGGCACAGGATTTATTTATTGGAAAAAAGGGACTAAGTTAACATCCTTACTAACTGGAGGCGGTCAAGAAAAAGGTCAGCGTAGCGGGACTGAAAATTTAGCAGGTATTGTGTCGATGTCACGTGCTGTCAGATTAGCAATGACTGACTTCTTAATGAAAGAAGAACATATGCGACGTCTTAAAGAATATGTTGCGGATTCTTTATCGATGTATCCGCAAGTGTCTATTTATTCAAATGCGGATAAGAATTTGTCTGCACCTCATATTGTCTGTTTTGGTATTCAGGGAATTAAGGGTGAGGTCTTGGTCCATGCACTGGAAGATAAAGAAATCTTTATTTCAACGACGAGTGCTTGTTCTAGTAAGAAAAAAAATAGTGGCGGTGGCACACTAAATGCCATGGGAATAAGTGGAGATAAGGCTGAAACGGCTGTTCGAATTAGTTTTGATGAAAAAAATACAATGAGTGAAGTGGAACAATTTTTAATTGTATTTAAACAAATGTTAGGTAAATTTTCAAAAATTTCAAAATAAGGAGTAACTATGGATTATACAGAAATAATGGTTCGCTACGGTGAATTATCAACTAAAGGTAAAAATCGGAGATTGTTTATTAGTCAGTTGTCGCATAATGTTAAAAAAAGTCTGCATGAATTTACAAATGTTAAAATCAGAGCTGATCGTGATCGGATGCATTTGATTTTGAATGGTGCAGATAGTCAGCAAGTAATGGAACAGCTGCGTCCTATCTTTGGCATTCAGAGTTTTTCACCTGTTATTCGTGTGAAGAAATCACCAGAAGTCATTCAAGAAACAGCTTTAGAAATGGTAAGTGAAATATGGAAACCTGGAATGACGTTTAAAGTCCAAAGCCGGCGTTCTGATAAAGCGTTTGTTTGGGATAGTAATGATATGAATCGTGAGGTCGGTTCAGCTATTTATAATGGCATCGAGGGTATCGAAGTAAAAATGATACAACCTGATATTCGAATGGAAGTTGAAGTAAGACAAGAAGCAGCTTATCTATCTTGTCTTACTGTACAGGGGCCTGGAGGTTTGCCAGTGGGATCTAGCGGTCGCGGCATGTTAATGCTGTCAGGCGGAATTGATTCTCCTGTTGCAGGCTACTTAGCAATGAAACGCGGGGTAGAAATAGAAGCTGTTCATTTTTACAGCCCGCCTTATACCAGTGAGCAGTCATTGCATAAAGCTCAGCAGTTGGCAGTTAAATTAACACCCTATGTCGGAAGCATTCAATTTATTACCGTACCATTTGCAGAAATCCAAGAAGAAATTAAACGCTGCACACCATCGGGATATTGGATGACCATTACTCGTCGCTTTATGTTGCGTTTATCAGACCGGATTCGTGAACAACGGGGTGGTTTAGCTATTATTAATGGAGAGTCGTTAGGTCAAGTAGCGTCTCAAACAATGCAAAGTATGGCGGCAATTAATGACGTGACAACCACCCCTATTATTCGCCCAGTTATAACTATGGATAAGAGTGAAATTATTGAAATTGCTGAAAAGATAGATACGTTTGAATTGGCAATTCAACCATTTGAAGACTGTTGTACTGTTTTTGCACCACCAGAGCCCAAAACGAAACCCAAACTGGAAAAGGTAGTTCAATATGAAGAACGTTTAGATGTAGAGGCTTTAATAGAACGTTCTCTAGCCGGTCTTTCTATTCAAGAAATTAAGACAAATGATGTTTATTTAAACCAAAGCATCATCGAGATGGATGATTTATTATAAGCAAAAAAATAACCTTCAAACGTTAGATTATTTGACTATCGTTTGAAGGTTGTTTTATATTTGTTTCTGTTGTTTATTCTGGAATCGAGTGAGCAAGACGGCTGGCAGCAGCAGCAGCAATTGCACCAACGATATCATCTAAAAAAGTGTGCACCATTTCTGTGTTATGGTCATTTAATTTAGCGAGAATTCCTGGTTTAACTTTATCAATGTAGCCATAGTTAGTGAAACCGATTGAACCATAGACATTAACAATTCCTAAAGCTAAAATTTCATCTACACCGTAAAGACCGGCATCGTGTTCAAGCATCTCTTGTAAAGGAGCTACTAATTTTTTTTGTTCAGCTAAAACATCTAATTGGATACCTGTAATAATGGCGTTTTGAACTTCTCTTTTAGCTAAAACAGCCTCAATATTTTCCTTGCACCGGTCTAAGGTTAGACCGGGAACATAGCTTTCTTGAAGAAAATAAACTAAATCAGCGATGTCATCCATCGTAACACCGCGTTTTAAAAGCATATCTTTAGCACTTTGTTCTAATTCTTTCTTATTTAAAATCATTTTATTACCTTCTTTTTTAGATTATTTATCTGGTGATTGCTCATACAAACTTGTACTGTGCATTGGTTGAACTCGTTCTTTCGGATTAATGTAATGAATAGCATGATTGACTGCGATTGGAGCCTCACCAAAACCAGTAGCAATTAAGTCGACTTTACCTTGATAAAATGCGATATCACCTATAGCAAAAATACCTTCATGATTCGTTGACATATCAGAATTAACGATAATTGAGTTGCCTTTTAAATCTAGACCCCATTTTTTAATTGGACCTAATGAAGATGCAAAGCCATAGCTGACTATGATATGATCTGCCGGTAATGTTTCTTGTTCACCTTGTTTAGGATTTTCGATAGTGACTCCATTAAGTTTACCGGCTTCATGATGCAGTGTTTGGACAACATAGGGTGTTTTAAGCTTTACGGTTGATTGCTTGACTTGCTTCATACTGTATTCATGTGCACGAAACTGCGGTCGCCGATGGACAACAGTAACTGATTTAGCAATACCATCGAGCATCAGACTCCAATCTATGGCAGAATCGCCGCCGCCAAAGATAACAACATTTTTATCTTGGAACATTTGGCTGTCTTTAATATGATAGTGCAACTGCTTGTTTTCGAATAATTTGTGTCCATCAACGTTTAATCGTCTGGGCTGGAATGATCCGTTACCCGCAGCAATAATGATTGTTTTAGATAGATGACGCGCTTTGTTTGTTATCAATTCAAAACAACCGGATTCTAATTTATTAATTGACTCAACAGCCTCACCTAAGCAAATCGAGTGTTTGAATGGTGCGGCTTGTTCAATTAAAGAATCAACCAAGTCTTGGGCTTTGATGGTGGGAAACCCCGCGATATCGTAGATATACTTTTCTGGATAAAGTATAGCTAATTGTCCACCCAATTCAGGAAGAGTATCAATAATTTTTGTTTTTGCTTGACGCATACCTGCATAAAATGATGCAAACAAGCCGGCGGGTCCTCCACCGATAATTGTAATATCATAAACGTCTTGAGACATGTTAGTAAACTCCTTTAAAATTCATTTACATAAGCTAGTATACGTTAATTCGATTTAAAAATGAATTTTTTTTAATTATTTGAATAAAATCAATTGATATATGACATGTTGTCATATATAATGACGCTATGTCATAAAATGACGCTGTGTCATTTTTGGAAGGGAGGAAAAAATAATGCCGACAGGTACATTTTATCGATTAAATAAGGATAAACAAGCTGTCATTATTAAAGCTGCGAAAGATGAATTTTCGCGAGTACCATTTCATGACGCAGCTATTTCCAATATTGTCAAAAATTCTGGGATATCAAGAGGGAGTTTTTATCAGTATTTCGAAGATAAGGAAGATATTTTCTTTTACTGTTTAGTCATGTTGCGAGAGGAATCAGAATCGTATTATCTTAAGCTGATAGATGAAAAAAAAGGTGATTTTTTTGATGTTAATTTAACATTTTTTAATTACTTTGCTGAAGATATTTTAATGGGAAATAATTCAGCCTTTTATAAAAATATGTTTTTAAATATGGATTATAAATCATCAATGAAGATGTTCTCAACTGAAAAGAGACAAGAACAACAATCACGTAAACACCTTGTCTCGCATGAGATGTTGGCGGAAAAATTCGATACGTCCAAACTAAAAATAAATTCTGAAGAAGAACTAAAATCACTGTTTCAATTAGTTGTATCTATGATAATGCTGTCAATTAATCATGCTTTTAAAAAGATGGCAGCACATGAACCTTTTGATGTTGAAGAGACAAAGCATCAATTTGCATCACATTTACAGTGGCTTAGATACGGTGTAGAAAGGAAGAATGATTAAATATGATAAAAATGATGAAGCGTATGTCATATGTAGCAATTTTTTGGGCTTTGGTTTTTATTTGTGTTCAAGTCGCGTCTGATCTTTTCTTACCGACCTTGACTTCAAATATAATTGACAATGGCGTTAGCAAGGGTGATATAAATTATATCTGGAAAGTCGGATTTACGATGCTCGGTGTCTCTTTGATTGGGATTGTCGGTTCGATTATCAACACTTATATAGCTACTAGAGAATCTCAAAAACTTGGTAAAAATCTGCGTTCAGATATTTACCGAAAAGTAGAGTATGCATCCAATACAGAATTTGATAAGTTGGGAACCGCTTCTTTAATCACACGTACGACAAATGATGTGAATCAAATTCAAATGGTGAGCCAGTTATTTTTGAGAATTATGATAACAGCACCAATAACGTTAGTCGGGGCAAGCATTCTTGCATATCAGCGCGATCATAATTTAACAAAAATATTTTTGGTGATTGTCCCTTTAATTATTATTGTAGTCGGTGGAACAATGTATTTTGCCGTACCTTTGTTTAAGAGTATGCAAAAGAAAACAGACCGTTTAAATTTAGTTTTTAGAGAAGGATTGACTGGGGTACGGGTTATTCGGGCATTCAATCAATCTTCTTTTGAAGAAGAACGATTTGACGAAGCCAACCAAGATTATACAAAAACAGCGATCAAAGTTAACTTAATTTTATCCTTTTTAATTCCAGTTATTACGTTGATTATCAGCATAACAAACATTGCGATTATCTGGTTTGGCGGTCATGGAGTCGCTGCGGGTACGCTTGAAGTTGGAAATATGATGGCATTTATGACATATGCTATGCAAATATTGATGAGTTTCATGATGATGACAATGATCTTTATTTTTGTTCCCCGTGCACAAGTATCTGCATCCAGGATAAATGAAGTATTATCCATGGAAAATGATATTAAGGACAGCAATCATCCTTTAGAACCATCAAACAAAAGTGAATTGATTTTTGAAAAAGTTGATTTTCGCTATCAAGGTGCAGAAAACTTAGCATTGAAAGGAATTGATTTTAGCAGCAATGCGGGGGATATCGTTGCAGTTATTGGCGGAACGGGGTCAGGAAAATCTACTTTAATTAATATGATTCCGCGTTTTTATGATGCAGAAAAGGGCAGCGTTAGATTAAACCAAGTAGATGTAAAAGAACAAAAACAAAAGGAATTACGCCAACGAATCGGTTTTGTTCCTCAAAAAGCAACATTGTTTACTGGAACGATTCGTAGCAACATGCAGTATGGTAAAGAAGATGCGACAGAGGACGAGATTTGGACTGCTCTTACTATTGCACAAGCTAAAGACTTTGTTGAGGAGTTACCAGAAGGCTTAGACAGTGTTGTCGAACAAGGTGGAAATAATTTTTCTGGCGGTCAAAGGCAACGTTTATGTATTGCGCGGGCGTTGATAAAGCCCGCTGACGTATATGTGTTTGATGATTCTTTTTCAGCGTTAGATTTTAAAACTGATGCTGCATTGCGTCAGGCGTTAAGAAAAGAAGTAACGGATGCGGTTATCGTAATAGTAGCTCAGCGCATCAGTACAGTAGTTGATGCTGATACTATAATTGTTTTGGAAGATGGGGCCATGGTGGAAAAAGGAACACATCAAATGTTGAAAGAAAATAATGGTGTGTATCAGGCTATACTTGAATCTCAAATGAAGAAGGAGGAGATTAAATGAGACCAGGACATGGTTCAACAGGGCCTAAAAGTAAACCTAAAAATTTCTGGGGAACTACAAAACGCTTGTTCAGTTATATGTCGAGTAAAGTTTATTTAATCGCACTCGTCTTTATTTTAGCAATTGCTTCAACTGTTTTTCAAATTCAAACTCCTAAAATATTGGGGGAAGCAACGACAGAAATTTTTTCAGGTCTAATGAAAGCTAAAGGTATGATGCAAGAAGGAATAAAAGTTGGTAAAATACCGATTAATTTTGATAAAATTGCGCATATTTTAATTATTGTATTCTCACTTTATCTTGCTTCTACTATCTTTAGTTTTATTCAGCAATTTATTATGACTAAAGTCACACAAAAGACAGTCTATCAACTGCGTCGTGACATGAAAGACAAAATGAGTCGTCTGCCGATATCTTATTATGACACACATTCAAATGGTGACATTATGTCTCGGGCGATTAATGATATGGATAATATTGCAACTACACTTCAACAGAACGTAACACAATTTATTACTAGTATTGTGATGTTGGTCGGGATACTTTGGATGATGCTGACAATTAGCTGGAAATTAGCGTTAGTGGCAATAGCCACAGTTCCGTTGAGTCTTATCATTACGATGTTTATTGCACCTAAGTCACAAAAATATTTTGCAAAACAGCAAAAAAGTTTGGGCTTATTGAATAATCAGGTAGAGGAAACTTACGGTGCACACGCTGTTATTAAGAGTTTCAGTTATGAAGAAAATGATATAGCAGTATTTGAAAAGCAGAACTCAGATTTATATGAAGCGGGTTGGAAAGCTCAGTTTATCTCAAATATTATTATGCCTTTGATGAATTTTATTAAAAATATAGGATACGTTTTTGTTGCTATAATCGGAGGAATTCAAGTTGCTCAAGGGCGTATGCCGTTAGGTGATGTTCAGGCTTTTATGCAATATACTAACCAATTTGCACAGCCAATCAGCCAGCTAGCTAATATTGTCAATACTATACAAGCGACAATTGCTTCAGCAGAACGTGTTTTTGAAGTACTAGATGAACTGGAGATGACTGATGAAAAAGTTCAAGTCAGTCAGCATCCGAATACAGATAACATTATAGACTTTCAACACGTGGCCTTTGGTTATGAAGCAGATAAACTACTCATGGAAGATGTAACTGTATCCGTTGAGCAGGGACAAAAAGTTGCAATCGTTGGGCCTACCGGCGCAGGTAAAACAACCATGATTAACTTATTGGAACGTTTTTATGAAGTAAGTTCGGGTCATATCTTTTATAAAAACCAAGAAATACGTAATATGAGTCGTGAAAAATTAAGACAACAGTTCTCAATGGTTTTACAAGATACGTGGTTATTCACAGGAACTATTTTTGATAATATTAAATATGGCAATAAGAAAGCTTCGAATGAAGATATATATACAGCAGCCAAAGCAGCTCACGTGGATGAATTTGTACGTAGGTTACCAGAAGGATACGACACAATTTTAAACGAAGAGGCTTCTAATATCTCTCAAGGACAGCGTCAGTTGATAACTATAGCTCGAGCATTTTTAGCAGATCCTGAGATATTAATCCTAGATGAAGCGACTTCAAGTGTTGATACGCGAACAGAAGTATTAATTCAACACGCAATGGATCAGCTCTTGAAAAATCGAACCAGTTTCGTAGTTGCTCATAGATTATCGACAATAAGAGATGCTGATAAAATTTTAGTTATGGATAAAGGAAACATTGTTGAGTCTGGGAATCATGATTCTCTAATGGAAAAAGCAGGTTTCTACGCTGACTTATATAATAGTCAATTTTCAGGAAATCCAATTATTGAATAATAAGATGAAGACTTAGTTGATTAATAAAAATAACTAAGTCTTTTTTCTTTCAAAAACGATATTGTTTAAATGCTCAATAACCGGTAAAATAATAATTGTGTAAGCGGTTTGAACAAAAATAAAATAGCCTTTTGACAATCTTGCATTTTAATTAAAATTTTCTAATATTTTCTGACTCTTTGTGAATACTTTATTAGCTTGTTTCACAAAGTAATTGAAATATCATGAAATTCATGCTAGACTAATGTGAAAAGTGTAACAAAAAGGAGGATAAAAAAAGTGGAGTCAACAAAAAAGCCTAAGTCGATACCTAAAGCAACAGCGAAAAGAATACCACTCTATTTTCGTTACTTAAAAACGTTAGACCAAAGTGGTGTAAAACGAATTAAATCAAAAGAATTCAGCCAAATGATTCAGATACCTTCTGCGACAATTCGACGTGATTTTTCACATTTCGGTGAACTTGGTCGCAGTGGTTACGGTTATGATGTACCATATCTAATTGAGGTCTTTAGTCAGATTCTAAATACAGACATTGAAAAACGAATTGCTCTGATTGGGGTAGGAAACTTAGGGCGTGCCCTAATTAAAAATAATTTCAGAAAAAATCGCAATTTAAATATTGTTGCAGCATTTGATGCAAATCCTGAAATTATCGGTGAAACAATTAATGGCGTGACAACATATTCAATGGAAGATATTGAAGCAATAGTAAAAAAAGAAGGCATTACAACGGCGATTATGACGGTACCAAGTGATAAAGCTCAAATTGTTATTGATCAATTAGTTGAATCAGGTGTGACGGCGGTTTTAAACTTTGCTCCTAGACGACTAAAAGTCCCACACCATGTTCAAGTTCAGTATATCGATTTGACGACTGAACTTCAAACGTTAATTTATTATGATGAAAATTATAATGATGCTGATTTACAATTATTAAATTAATAGGCAGTTTTTTTGTCAGCACTTCGCGTTTATTATACAATCAAGATATAATAAATGAGAGGTGTTTTTTTATGGAGATCAAATTAAAAGGCGAAACAGTATTACTTGAAGGAAATCAACCAAAGGTTGGAGATCAAGCACCTGATTTTAGTTTAAAAGACCTAGGTGATAATAATGTGTCATTATCAAATTTATCAGATAAACCTGTTTTAATCAGTGTTGTCCCAGATATTGATACCAGTATTTGTCAGATTCAAACGAAGCGATTTAATCAAGAAGCAGCAAAATTAACAGGGGTTCATTTCTTAACAATCTCAAATAACACTAAGGAGCAGCAAGCTGATTGGTGCGGTGCTGAAGGCGTTACTATGACAATGCTTCGGGATAGTGATTTAGATTTTGCTAAAAAATATGGAGTATATATTCCCAAAATTGATAAATTAGCTAGAGCAATTTTTATTGTTGATGTTAGTGGGAAAATTGCCTACGAAGAAATTGTTTCAGAAGTTGCTTCAGAACCAGATTTTAAATCAGCTTTGTCCGTATTAAATTAATCAATAAGAATTAATTACGAAAGCCTTCGCGTTAGTGACGGCTTTTTTTGTGCAACAATGATTTTAAAAATCTTTGAAAAGGCATATAAAAAACTATTTTAATATTTTATAAATTCTTTTTTATATTGTAAAAAACGCAGGTTATAATAGTATTTATTTTTGTGTTCAGTATAATAAATGACATAAAATGAAAGGTTAATGAATATGAAATTAATGTTTTTAAAAAAGAATTAGTTTTAGAGGGTCAGCAAATTCTAGCAGGGTGGAAAGCAAAGGGCTTTACTTTGTTAAACTAACAAGATGAAATGATTGCTTTGTCACAATTTTTAATAATACTAAAAAAATAAGCGGATTGGTGTGCTGCTGAGAGTGTAACAATGACAATGATCCGTGACACAGATATAGGGTTTGCTAAAAGTTATGGCGTGTTTATTCCAGAAAGTAATCGTTTAGCACGTGCTATTTTTGTTGTTGGACAAGAGGTACTGTAAAACATGCTGAAATTGTTTCAGAAATTACTAGTGAACCGAATTATGCAGCAGCAATCAGTGCTGCTTTAAAATAATTGTAATTTTTTATTTTAAGTTAACTTTCATAAAATTTGACCTGAGTTCTGATTAATTGTAGAATACTAAGTAATAACTTATGCGTTGATTAAGAGGAGTAATATCGAGAGAAGTTAAAGAGAGAAAATGATGTGCTGAGACATTTTCCTTTAAACGATATGAAGGTTGCTTAGGAGCAGATATATATCCGATTAGTAATCGTTATCTTACTAAATGAGTGATAGCATTAGTGTTAAACTATGCTATAATCTAGGTGGTACCGCGAAACTTATTAATTCGTCCTAAAATAGAAATATTTTAGGGCTTTTTTTTATTTTTTAAAAAAGAAAGGGAGACATCTATTATGTCAGAAGAAACAAATAATTTAGCTTCAAAGTTTGATCCTCATGCTGTTGAAGCCGGTCGTTATGAAAAATGGCTGACACAAGATTTATTTAAACCAAGCGGTGACGAAACAGCGCCCGCATATTCTATTGTTATTCCGCCGCCAAATGTTACGGGTAAACTACACTTAGGTCATGCTTGGGATACAACATTACAAGACATGATTATCCGTCAAAAAAGAATGCAAGGTTTTGATACGCTGTGGTTACCAGGGATGGACCACGCAGGAATTGCGACACAAGCAAAAGTTGAAGAAAAACTTCGAGGTGAAGGAATCACCCGGTATGATTTGGGCCGTGAAAAATTTATTGAGAAAACACAAGAATGGAAAGAAGAGTATGCTGACCACATTCGTGAGCAATGGGCAAAACTCGGTTTATCTGTAGATTATTCTCGCGAACGTTTTACTTTGGATGGTGGTTTATCTGATGCGGTTCGCAAAGTCTTTGTGAAACTTTATAATAAAGGATTGATTTATCGCGGTGAGTACATCATTAATTGGGATCCGCAAGCCAAGACAGCATTATCTGATATTGAGGTTATTCACCAAGATGTTGAGGGTGCTTTTTATCATATGTATTATCCGTTAGCTGATGGTAGCGGTCAACTTGAAATTGCAACAACTCGTCCGGAAACAATGCTTGGTGATACGGCAGTCGCGGTTCACCCATCAGATGTTCGCTACCAGCATCTGATTGGGGAGAAGGTTATATTACCGTTAGTGAATAAAGAGATTCCAATCGTCGGTGACGAATACGTGGATATGGAATTTGGAACCGGAGTAGTTAAAATTACACCTGCGCATGATCCAAATGATTTTGAGGTCGGCAATCGTCATAATTTACCACGTGTTAACGTAATGGATGCAGATGCTACAATGAATGAGTTGTCTGGCAAATATGCCGGCATGGATCGTTTTGCCGCACGTAAAGCTGTGATTGCGGATTTAGATGAATTAGGTCTATTAAAGAAAATCGAAAAAATGACACACAGCGTTGGTCACTCAGAACGTACGGGCGTAGTAGTAGAACCTCGCCTTTCAACACAGTGGTTTGTAAAAATGCAACCACTGGCAGAAATGGCAATTAAAAATCAGGAAACTGATGATGCCGTTGATTTTTATCCGCCACGTTTTAATCAAACATTCTTAACTTGGATGGAAAACGTTCATGATTGGGTTGTTTCACGTCAATTATGGTGGGGACATCAAATTCCTGCTTGGTACCATAAAGAAACAGGAGAAATGTATGTCGGAGAAGAGGCACCTAAGGACCTTGAAAATTGGACACAGGATGAGGACGTACTTGATACGTGGTTCAGTTCAGCTTTATGGCCATTTTCAACAATGGGCTGGCCGGATACTGACAGCGATGACTTTAAACGTTATTTTCCAACTAGTACATTGGTAACCGGTTATGATATCATCTTTTTCTGGGTAAGCCGGATGATTTTCCAAAGTTTGGAGTTTACAAATGAACGACCGTTTGAAAATGTCTTGATTCATGGGTTAATCCGTGCGGAAGATGGACGTAAAATGAGTAAGTCGCTTGGCAACGGCATTGATCCAATGGAAGTTATTGATAAATATGGTGCTGATGCATTGCGCTGGTTCTTATCTAATGGTTCAACACCAGGTCAGGATATGCGTTTCAGTTATGAAAAAATGGATGCTGCCTGGAACTTTATTAATAAAATATGGAATGCCTCTCGTTTTGTGTTAATGAATATCGAAGGATTCAACTACGAAGATATTAACCTTGAAGGTAAAAAGACTGTTGCGGATGAATGGATTTTAACTCGTCTAAATGAAACCATCGAAAGAGTAACTTATTTCTTTGATAAATTTGAGTTTGGTGAAGCAGGTCGTTACTTATATAACTTTATCTGGGATGATTTCTGTGACTGGTATATTGAGATGAGTAAAGAAGTATTATATGGTGCTGATGAAGTACAAAAACAAATGACTCGCAGTATTTTGACGCATGTTTTAGATAATATTTTACGTCTGTTGCATCCGATTATGCCGTTTGTGACGGAAGAAATCTGGGAAAAAATTCCGCATCAAGGTGAATCAATTGTTGTTGCCAGCTATCCTGAAGTGAATGAGACGTTTACGAATCATTCAGCTGCAGAAGGTATGGAGGTTTTAAAAGAATTGATTCGTGCCGTTCGTAATATTCGTGCGGAAGTCAATACACCGTTATCTAAACCAATTACACTTTTAATCAAACCAACGAAAGACTCTGTAGCCACTTTCTTAGCAACTAACACAAACTATATTGAACGTTTCTGTAATCCTGAAGAAATTGTCTTATCAGAATCAGTGCAAGCTCCGGACACTGCAATGAGTGCTGTCATTACGGGTGCTGAAATTTATCTACCATTAGAAGGTCTAATTAATATTGATGAAGAAATTATTCGTCTTGAAAAAGAACTAGCTAAATGGACTGATGAAGTATCACGAGTACAGAAAAAATTAGCTAATGAGCGTTTTGTTTCCAATGCACCGGAAGCAGTGGTTGCAGGCGAGAAAGTTAAAGAGAAGGAATATTTGGAAAAACAAGCTTCAGTGACCGAACGAATCAACAATCTAAAAAATAATTAAGAATAGGTGTGACCGGTGTGACATATGAACAAACAGTAAACTGGATTCATGATCGTTTGAAATTCGGTATTCGTCCGGGATTGTTACGAATCAGTGCTTTATTGGAAAAATTAGATAATCCTCAAAATAAGCTGCGAACTGTTCATATTGCGGGGACAAACGGTAAAGGGTCAACAACGGCATTTTTGCGTAATCTTTTAGAAGAAACCGGCTTGACAGTTGGTACCTTTACCTCACCTTATGTTGAGCGGTTTAATGAACGAATTTCCATTGATGGTGTACCAATTCCTGACGACGATTTAGTAGCATTATTAAAAAAAATTCAGCCGCTCGTAATTGAGATGGATCAAGATGAATCTTTAAAAGATATGGTTGAATTTGAAATTTTGACAGCTATGATGCTTCAATACTTTGTTGAACAAGAAGTTGATATTGTGATAGTGGAAGTTGGGTTAGGCGGTTTGCTTGACGCAACAAATGTCATAACTCCCATAGCATCTGCAATCACAACGATTGGTTTAGATCATGTTGCTATTTTAGGCGATTCTTTAGCTGAAATTGCAGCACAAAAAGCTGGGATTATTAAACCAAAGATTCCGGTGGTTGTCGGTAAAGTGCCAAAAGAGGCTGAAAAAGTCATTATTAAGACGGCTGTAGCTAATCAAGCACCGGTTTACCAATATGGTCATGATTTTAATAGCCGCTATCATCAACCTGATGGTCAATGGGGTGAGTCATTTGATTATATATCAGAAAACAACAAATATGATATGATTCGAACCGGCTTAATGGGCAAACATCAAGTTGATAATGCATCAGTGGCAATTAAACTGTATGAAATTATCTGTGAAAAGTTAAGCTTACGCAGTCAGTCAAAAATTGTTAAACAGTCATTACTGCAAACGAATTGGCCAGGTCGTATGGAAAAGTTGTCAGATAGTCCGCTGATTGTGATTGATGGGGCTCACAATGAGCACGCGATGGATGTATTGCGTGATAATTTAATAAAAGAATTCTCAACTGTCGTATGTCATGTTATTTTCGGAGCGCTAACGACAAAGGACGTCAGCAGTATGTTGATAGATTTGGAGACGGTACCTAATTTAACATTGAAAGTAACTGAATTTGATTTTCCTAGTGCGATGCGTCAAGAAGATTATGAGGCAATCAGCAAGACTGCCTACTTAAGTTGGCAAGAAGCTTTAGCAGATGTCTTGAGTGAAATGGAAGAGAACGATTTGATTTTAATAACAGGGTCGCTGTACTTTATTTCCCAAGTTAGGCAGACACTAATAGGAGGCACAATGGATGAAGAAAATTAGCGGTGTTATATTTGATATGGATGGGCTGTTGCTCGATACGGAAGCAATTTATTGTGAATACAATATAAAGTATGCAAAAAAATGGGGACTAACCGGTTATGACGAGCATGCGTATCGTGAGGAAATTGGGTTGGGAGAGAAGGCAGTGTATGAAAAGTATTTTAATGATTATTCTGAACTGCCCAGAGAAGCCATCGAAAATTTCTTTAACGAAACACGTGGTGCTATTCAAAAAGAGTTTGATAGAGATGGGGCGCCACTAAAACCGGGGGTTGTAGAATTAATTAATTATTTGAAAGAAAATAAAATTCCTATTGCCGTTGCATCAAGTAATAATCGTGTGGCAGTCGATAATTTATTGACGAAAGCAGGCATCCTTAAAGAGTTTGATGCTGTGGTCAGCGGTGATGATGTAACTCACGCAAAGCCGCATCCTGAAATTGTTGAAAAGGCAGTTGCTGCTTTAGGAACTAAATCTGAAGAGACTTTAATGCTTGAAGATGCGCTGAATGGTGTACGTGCTGCTTACGCAGCAAGTGTACCAGTTATCATGGTGCCAGATATTCTGCCTCCAGATGATGAAGTGAGAGAAAAAGCGTATGCTATTGAACCAGATCTTTTTGCTGTTAAAGAGTTTATTAAAACACGATAATTTTAAATTCTTCCATTTACTTATCTTACTATTAGATAGGTGAATGGAGGTTTTTTAATGACATTTATTCAGGAATGTAATGAGGAATATCGACCAAGGGAAAGGTTGATGAAGTATGGTGCATCAACGTTATCTCATCAAGAACTGCTTGCAATTCTTTTACGAACTGGAACAAAAAATAAAGATGTACTTGATTTAGCACAGACAATTTTACTTCATTTTGAAAATTTATATGATTTAAAATCTGCCAGTATCGAAGAATTAATCGTAATTGAAGGGGTGGGTCCAGTTAAAGCAATTGAATTGTTAGCAGTTGCAGAATTTGGGATGCGCTTAGCTATGTCTTCGCAAATCAAACTAGGTCAAGTTGTGTCGAGTTATGATTTAGCTCATCAACTGATAATAGAAATGAAAGATTTACAGCAAGAACATCTCCTAGCATTATATTTAAATACAAAAAATGAGTTGATTAAAAAAAAGACAATTTTTATTGGCAGTGTTAATCAATCAATTGCACATCCACGGGAAATTTTTCGTCTAGCTGTCAAATCATCAGCAGCAAAGATTGTTATTGCCCATAATCATCCTTCTGGAAATCCAGTCCCATCAAAACAGGACATTCTGTTTACTGAGAGACTTGTTAAATGCGGAGAAATGCTGGGAATTGAAGTGTTGGATCATTTGATTATAGCTGCAGAAGGGTATGTCAGTTTTAAAGAAACGAAGCGTATTTAAACTAAGATAGCCCTTGCATTTGCTAAAAGTATGCGTTATGATTAGTGTGTAATTTGATTTTGGATTTCAATAGAAGTTGTTTCAAAAAGGTAGCACCTCTATCGACCGAAAGCAAGAATTACAAATATCATTATGTGCTTAAGGCACGAGGAGGAAAATAACATGGCTCAAGGAACAGTTAAATGGTTTAACGCTGAAAAAGGTTTTGGATTTATCCAACAAGAAGAAGGAAATGACGTATTTGTACATTTCTCAGCAATTGAAGGTGACGGATTTAAAACTTTAGAAGAAGGACAAGCAGTTACTTTTGAAGTGGAAGAAACTGACCGTGGACCTCAAGCAGCTAACGTAACTAAAGACTAATTAAAACTTAACAAGAATCAGCGAGCAATCGTTGGTTCTTTTTTTTATAACAAAACACCGTTCATGATTTAGATGAGCGGTGTTTTGTTAATTAATTTAAATAGTATGTTTTAAATTGATCGATATCTTCCTTAGACCAACCGATGATTTCTTTAATATAATTATCGATGCCACCAAATTGAGAATCAATGATTTGATAAGCACTGTCTAAGTACTCTTTTTTTACTTCTAGCGCAATCAGCAATGTAGATTTTTGGGAATCAGATAGTGAATGTTGTTTATTGATTTCAGCAATCATTTGTTCGTTTGCTTGTTTTCGAGAAGTATTGGTTTTTAAATAATCCGTATAGATATCCTCTCTAGAGACTCCTAGTATCTCTAAAATCAGCATAGCACCAATGCCTGTACGATCTTTACCAGCAAAGCAGTGAAAAATAGTACTGCCGTGCTCAAACATTAATGTGTTTAAAAATCTTTTATATCCATTTTGAACTGATTCGTCTAAAATTAATTCTTTGTAAATTGTTTCCATATATGAAGATACTTGAGAAAAATCATCTAATTTCACAAAATCATCTAGACTTGCGCTACCAGTATCTGTACTTCCTAATAAATCAATGTGAAGGTAGGATGTACCTTCTAATTGTGTATCGGGATGCTCACTAATTTCACGCTCACTTCTAAAATCAACGATTTTTGTCAATTGATGTTTTCGTAAAAGTTTAATATCATTTTCGTTTAACTGATAAAGTTCTCCAGATCGTAGTAAACGATTGCTCTTAACTGTTTGGTTATTTCTAGTTTTTAAGCCACCTAAGTCTCTAAAATTTGTAATCATATATGATATCCTCCTGTATCAAATTAAAACCACAAGTATATTATATGAAATTAAAATAAAAAGGTAAATGATACATAGAAATAAATTAAAAGTCCTCTAAAGTTAATTTTAAAGATCAAATGACAGTGTCATCTTTAAAGGGATTAATATTTCCGACAAAAGTTAGTATGAGTGGAAATTCTAGGTAATTCGTTTCTCTTGCGAGAGTCGAACATTTGGTTATGGCTTATCGGTTTACCTAAATTCCTAGCTATTTTATTTTGTTTTCATTCTAAACAGGTGCATCGTTGTACTACATTGATTTAGTTGTCATTCGATCATCAATCATCGGATAAATAGGAATTTGAAAAGCAATCTTAACCTGCTTGTTGTCTCTGGCCATTAAACTACCGCCAGCATTTTTAGACATCGACGAATAATTAATCATCACTAATACCTAATTGCTCAACATTTTCTTTCATCAAAAGTAATGCAGTATAGCAATCATTAATCACAGCTAGGTAAGGATCTTCAGTGGAGAGAATGTAATCAGGACGGACCATGATACAATCTTCAGCATTAATCATATCTCTAGAAAGAAAAAAATTAACCGTGACACCACGATAATCCAAGTACAGGCTGGCTAAATTTATATTTTTGTTTTAAGATAAGCAGTTTTAGAAACGTGTGATCTTTTCTTTTGATGAATATAACATTATCTTTGCTCATTCTGCTTTTGGTTATTAATCGTTTCTTCTTAAAAAACGGTGACTTTTCTAGTTCGATATTAAGGATTCATCGATAAATATCACCAGACATCTTTAGTTCAAAATGAATTATATTGTTAGTAATTTTCACAGCATTTCTCCTTTTTTAATTGCCGTTCTTCATATTGTACAATTAAAAATCAGTAGTTGTCGATTTATATGGATAGCAATATTCTTATAAAAGATTGAACAGTGTTCGTTACCCGTGTACAATGGCTATATCTATTATAAATTTAAGGAGAACAACTATGTTTAAACGAAAAGAATCGTTAGTTCCGAGGATGAGTACGGTTCAATTTATTACACTTATGTTTGTTGTAATTATTTTTCTAGGGGCTTTTTTATTATGGTTGCCTTTTTCTCAAAAGCCAGGTCAGACCATTAGTTTTATTGATGCATTATTTATTGCAACCTCATCTGTTTGTGTGACTGGATTAACTCCTGTCAATGTTTCTGAGGTTTTTAATTCTATGGGTCATACGATTATGATGATTTTAATTGAACTTGGCGGATTGGGATTTATGTCAGTTTTCTTAATGATAGCTATTTTATTGAAGAAGCGAGTGTCATTTCAGTCCAGACTTGTTATTAAAGATATGCTAAATGCGGATAGTCATGGCGGTATTATTCGCTTATTAACTTTTGTTTTAAAGTTTTCTTTGACCGTTCAAGCCGTTGGTGCTTTACTATTGTCGTTTCAATTTATTCCTGAATACGGTGTGAAGAAAGGTGTTTTTTTCAGCATTTTTCACTCTATTTCAGCTTTTTGTAATGCCGGTTTTGATTTGTTTGGCAATAGTTTAATCAGTTACCGAGATAATCCGTATATTCTAGTGATCATCTCGTTATTGATTGTTGCTGGTGGATTTGGGTTTATTGTCTGGTATGATTTGATTCATTTTAAAGAAACCAAACGATTAAGTTTGCACACACGTTTAGCATTAATTGTGACAGGATCATTGTTAGCAATTGGTTTTATTATTTTTTACTTTACCGATGTGCAAAAGAACGGATCTATAATTGCCAGATTAGCTAACAGCTTCTTTCTAAGTGTGACACCAAGGACTGCAGGGTTTGTCTCAATTGATTATGGTGATTTTAGTTATGCTGGTATTATGTTGACGATTGTTCTAATGTTTATTGGAGGGACTTCTGGTTCGACAGCCGGTGGTGTTAAAACAACTACAATTGGTGTTTTGGGATTGCAGGTTATCAGTTTATTTAAGGGCCGAGAATCTGCGGAAGGATTTGAGAGAACAGTCCCAACAGCTACAGTTTTAAAATCTTTTGTTTTAGTTTTTTTTGCAAGTATGCTTTGCTTTGTAAGTTCACTTGTCCTATCATTAACAGAAACAATTCCACAAAACTCCGGTATTGAGTATGTCTTATTTGAGGTTGTGTCAGCTTTTGCAACAGTAGGGTTGACGATGGGGTTGACCCCGGATTTGACTTATTTTGGTAAAATATTAATTATTTTTTTGATGTTCATTGGTCGAGTCGGATTATATACAGTTAGTTTTTCTTTAATAAACCGATCACGTAAAGCATCTATTAAGAATATTTCGTACCCTAAAGAGAACGTTCTGGTAGGGTAATTAGGAAAGCTGATATTAATTTATCAGCTTTTTTTATTTTTTTCAGTAAATGGCTTAACAAATTAAATAATTAGAGTTATAATATAAAACAGATTTGAAAACTGTATTATATATCAAGTGTATATATTATTGTTAAACCTTTAAAATAAACGTTCAGGGGGAATGGTACACATGTCAAAAGAGTATAACAAAGGCGCGGATAATATTGTTCAGAGTTTGAAAAATCATCAGGTAGATTATGTATTTGGTATCCCCGGTGCAAAAATTGATGGTGTGTTTGATTCGCTAAAGGATGATGGGCCGGAATTAATTGTTACAAGGCATGAACAAAATGCTGCATTTATGGCACAAGCTATCGGTCGTATTACTGGAAATCCAGGTGTTGTTATAGCGACAAGTGGTCCTGGAGCCAGTAATTTAGCAACGGGCTTAGTGACAGCAACAGCTGAAGGCGATCCAGTATTGGCGATAGCAGGGCAAGTAAAACGGTCAGATTTATTGAAATTAACACATCAAAGTATGGACAATGCGGCATTATTCGAACCTATCACGAAGTATAGTGCTGAAATTCAAGATCCCGAAACAATTTCTGAGGTTATCGCTAATGCTTATCGCTTATCGAAAAGCGGGAAAAAAGGAGCCAGTTTTATCAGTATTCCGCAGGATGTTGTCGATTCACCCGTTAGTACGAATGTGATTAAACCATTAAAAGATCCTGAACTTGGTTCAGCATCAAATGCAGATATTAAATATTTAGCTGATTTACTTGAACAAGCCGAACTTCCAGTACTGCTAGTCGGTATGCGTGGTTCAGGACATAAAGAAGTAAATGCGATTCGTCGATTGGTTGAAAAAACTAAGTTGCCAGTAGTAGAAACATATCAGGCAGCTGGAGTTGTTTCAAGAAGTTTGGAAGACAGTTTCTTTGGACGCGTCGGGTTGTTCAGAAATCAACCTGGGGATATGTTGCTGAAAAAAAGTGATCTAGTGATTGCGGTCGGCTATGATCCAATTGAATATGAAGCTAGGAATTGGAATGCTGAAAAAGATGCACAAGTTATTGTTATAGATGAAACTTTTGCAGAAATTGATGCGTATATGCAACCTAAGCGTGAACTTATTGGAAATATTGCTGCAACATTAGATTTATTAACTGATGAATTAAGTGGTGAACAAGTGGCTGAGGAATCAAAAAAATATTTGATATACTTACAAAATCGTTTAACTGAACGTGATGTAGCAACGAAAAAGGGTGATTCTGGTTTAGTTCATCCGTTAGAAGCAATTAATGTCCTACAATCAAATGTGACAGATGAAATGACAGTAACAGTTGACGTAGGTAGTCATTATATCTGGATGGCACGACATTTTAGAAGTTATGAACCAAGACGTTTGCTATTCAGCAATGGTATGCAGACGTTAGGGGTTGCTCTACCTTGGGCAATAGGTGCAGCATTAGTACGCCCTGAGGCACAAATTATTTCAGTTTCAGGTGATGGTGGATTTCTATTCTCTGCACAAGATCTGGAAACAGCTGTCAGAAGAAAATTAAAAATAGTACATATTATTTGGAATGATGGTCACTATAATATGGTAGAATTCCAAGAAGTTATGAAATATCAACGATCATCTGGTGTTGATTTTGGTCCTGTTGACTTCGTGAAATATGCAGAAGCTTTTGGAGCCAAAGGAATAAGAGCAACAACGGCAATAGAACTTGATCAAGCTTTAAAAAACGCCTTTGCGACAGAAGGACCAGTAGTTATAGATGTGCCGATTGATTACAGTGATAATGCTGAACTTGGAAAAACGATATTGCCAGATCAATTTTATTAATAAGGAGTGAAGTAGTATGAACGATAAATATTTATTTCAACATGGAACTTTAGGTGCTCTTATGGCTGGTTTGATGGAAGGAAATGAAAAAATATCGACGCTTTTGCAACACGGTGATTTAGGTATTGGTACGCTTGATGGATTAGATGGCGAGGTGATTATTCTTGATAAACACGCTTACCAAGCTAAATCTAATGGGGCGCTTGTTGAATTGTCAGGAGAAGAGTTAACACCATACGCTGCAGTAACAATGTTCAATGTAGATAATTCTTTTCCAGTTGATAAAATGATGACAAGTAAAGAATTAAAAGAAAAAGTTGTAACCTACTTAAAAAGCCAAAACTTATTTGCAGCAGTTAAAATATCTGGAACATTTAAAAAAATGCATGTTCGTGTCATGCCAAAGCAGTTCCCACCGTTTAAAAAGTTAGTGGATGTTTCAAAAGTCCAACCAGAGTTTGAAAGAACGGAGATTAAAGGAACTATTGTCGGATTTTATACACCTACACTTTTTCAAGGGATGTCTGCTGCTGGGTTCCATCTTCATTTTTTGAGCGACTCACATGACTTTGGTGGACATATCCTTGATTTCGATATGTCTGAAGGAATCGTGGAAATAAGTAATATTGAAACATTGCAACAGCACTTTCCTATTAATGATGCTACTTTTTTATCTACAAAAATAGATTATTCTAACGTTGCTGCTGAGATAGAAGAAGCTGAATCATAATAATTAATTAGAAGACTAAGTTATTTTTTTATGTTAGTTATTATTATTTAATAGAAATCATCAAAATGACGTCCTGATTTTCTTAATTGAAAAACGGGACTTTTTTATATGTTTTTGAAAACTATCTACTATTCGTGTTATTTTAAATATTTTCAACATGGTATAAAAAAGACTACTTTAATTTTAAATCTCTAGTTCTCACTGAAATTTTTGGCTTAGTAAGTTGGTGTATGGAATTTTCGCTAATGTATGCATAATAGACATAAAGTGCGGCTGTTTTTATCTATCGTTATTTATAACATTTGATAAAATCATTGAAATTTTCAGTAATGAAAACGGTTGAATAATTGGAGTGAAGGAGTAAATATGATAAAGTGATAAAAGTATTTATAGTTGATGTAAAACAACTATAAATATGCTTAAATTATAGAATAATCAGGGGGTTTTTTTTTGAAGGGTAAAGGTTTTGAAGTCTTGCAAAAAATAGGTAAAACGTTTATGTTACCAATTGCGCTGTTACCGGTTGCAGGGTTGTTATTAGGTGTCGGTGCGTCTTTTACAGGAGATGCTTTTATTAAAACGTATAATCTGCAAGATATATTAAATGAAAAGACACTAATTTTCAAATTTTTGTCGGTTTTAAAAGATTGTGGAGATATTATCTTTGCCAATCTACCACTACTATTTGCAGTATCTGTTGCATTAGGTATGGCAAAAGCAGTTAAAGAAGTGGCAGCTTTGTCTGCTGTAGTTGCATATATTATGATGTATGCTTCATTAACAAGTGTTATTGACAATTTTTTAGATTTAAAAAAATTAGAGCAGACAAGTGGTTTGATTGGTCAAGTATTAGGATTCGAACATACAATGAATACAGGCGTTTTTGGTGGAATTGTTGTTGGTTTAATTGTGGCATGGTTGCACAATAAATTTTATAAGATTGATTTACCGGATGCTCTATCGTTTTTCAGTGGTACTCGTTTTGTGCCGATTATTTCAGCATTAGCAGGTGTGGCGTTAGGTTTTATTTTTGCTTTTATTTGGCCGTTTGTGGCAGCTGGGATTGCCGCACTAGGTGTACTTGTTGCTAATTTAGGCGTTGTGGGAACATTTATCTACGGTTTTGCTTATCGTGCATTGATTCCGTTAGGTTTGCATCATGTATTTTACTTACCGTTTTGGCAAACAGCTTTAGGCGGAGTTGCAACGATTGATGGTCAAACAGTTGAAGGTGCACAAAATATTCTGTTTGCTCAATTGGGAGCAGGTATTCCGATTAGTCCGGAATATTCTAAGTTTTTCTCGGGAATGTTTCCATTTATGATTTTTGGATATCCGGCAGCGGCATACGCAATGTATCGTCAAGCTAAGCCGAATAAAAAAGAGAAAACGAAGGGATTACTTTTTTCAGCATCGTTAACATCAATTTTCACTGGAATCACTGAACCTTTAGAGTTTTCATTCTTATTTGCATCGCCATTCTTGTATTTTGGTGTACATTGTGTACTTGCAGCGTTATCGTTTGCTATTATGAACATACTGCAAGTGGGAGTAGGTGTAACATTCTCAGGAGGTTTGCTTGATTTTGTTTTATATGGCATCCTACCTGGTCAAGAAATGACAAATTGGATACCAGTTATCTTTGTTGGCATCATTTATGCATTTGTTTACTATTTTGTTTTTACATTTTTTATTAAGAAATATGATATTAAAACACCAGGTCGTGAAGACGATGATGTTGAAACTAAGTTGCACTCAAAACAAGACTACCTGAACAGTAAAGATGGTAAAGAGTATACAGAAGAAGAAAAGTTATCGTATCAAATCATATTAGGATTAGGTGGTAATGGTAATTTAGTTGACGTAGATAACTGTGCGACACGTTTACGAGTAAATGTAAAAGATGGATTGCAAGTTAATCAATCTCTTCTGAAAGATGCTGGAGCAGCAGGTGTTGTTGTAAATGGTAATGGAGTTCAAGTTATTTTTGGACCTAAAGTAGCTAATATTAAAACGAACATTGATGAATTTATTGCTGCAGGACCTAAAGTAGTTATTGGTGAAGAATCAGGTTCAAATTCTGAAGGTGTGCCAACTGTAGATAGTAAAGAAACTATTTCAGCAGTATCAACGGATGTTGAGATGATATCGGAAGCTATATATTCAGTGTCTGAAGGCCGTGTCATTCCTATTTCAGCAGTTGCAGATCAAGTCTTTTCACAAAAGATGATGGGAGATGGTTTTGCTGTCTTACCAACATCAGGTGATATTTATTCTCCAGTTCGCGGTGAAATAATGAGTATCTTCCCGACAAAACATGCTATGGGGATTAAAACCCCTGCTGGCTTAGAACTATTACTTCATATGGGGTTAGATACGGTTCAATTAGAAGGTAAACCGTTTGAATTGCTTGTAGAAGAAGGTCAAGAAGTAACTGAGGCAACGCAATTAGCTAAAGTTGATTTACAAGGTATTTTAGATGCTGGTAAAGGACTGGATATGATTGTAGTTATTACAAATATGAATGATTTGACTGAATTAGATTTAACGAATCTTGGTTCTCATCATCACTCTGATGAAATAGGACAATTAAAAAAATAAAATAAGTATAAAAATAGTCGATCCGTTTTTTATGGGTCGACTATTTTTTTTACATTTATTTAATAAAGTAAAAGATAGATGCGTTTATTTAGGTTTATACTTTTAAAATGAAAATTACATTTATTTAATAGATCAACAATTTATAAATATATGTTATAAGGTATAACGAATGAGTAAGTTCTTTGTAACATTTTTCCGAAAAATAGTCTATTAGTTAAAAGAAAAAAATAAAAATATAATTAATTGAAAAGTAATTAATATTTTTTTACATTATATATTTTGCTCATCAAGAAAAAACACTCACTAGTGAAATTAGTGAGTGTTTCATAACGTCGCAGGAGGGATTCGAACCCCCGACCGTTCGCTTAGAAGGCGAATGCTCTATCCGGCTGAGCTACTGCGACAGTAGCGTAAGTAGGTTTCCTATTGCCTTAAGCACAAATAACATAATATAAAATATTCTGCCAATAGTCAATAGAAAAAATTAAAAAAATTAAAAAATTTAAAAAATAAAAAAATGATTAAAAAAATATCTTACAAAAAAGAAATAATGAAGTAGACAATTTTTCATATTTGGTATATAATCTTATGTATACTCTATTATAATAGATTAAACAGATTTGTTTGGGAAACTTATCTGAAAATATGATATTGAGGGGAAGGACACAAATGGGGAAAATAGATCCACGAGTTATTAAAACTCGTAAAAAATTGAGAGGCTCTTTTCTTGAGTTGCTCAAAACACGTACGTTAAGTGAAATGAACATTAAAGATTTAACTAATCAAGCAGGGGTTACCCGAGGAACATTTTATCTGCACTATAAAGACAAGGATACTTTTATTGAAACAATAATGGAAGAAATTATAGAGGACTTCTATAATAACGTTATTATTTACTCAACAATTAATGGTGAAGAGAATGTTCCACAAATGGTTTTAGATAATGTATTTAAATATGTTGGTGAAGCACCTGAGTTTTTTATTGCACTATTAAAAGAAAATGATGCTGATATGTACCGTGTTCTTTTCAGTGATCGCCTATACGACTTTATTTTGGAACACGTGTCTCACTTTAATCCAATACCGGTTAGAAAGCTACCTAAGGAATTAATAACTAATTACTTAGTGTATGCATTATTAGGCATTACCGAGGCTTGGGTGGTAGAAGGTAAGATTTATGCAAATCATTACATGGCAGCAAATGTTGCTAAATTAATGAGATCTGAACTCTTTGAAGAAGTAAGCTTAAACGACTTTTTCATTGATGTTATCGAATATTAGATATTAAAAAGCAAAGTTAGCAAGAAAGTTGTTGACCTTGCTTTTTTGATTTGGTATGATGTTAATGTTGTAATTGTGTGCACCACAGCTACAACCGCTCGAAGTAAGTCTTAAGAACATTTATGTCGCTTATGCCGGCGAGTCTAAGTAAAGAAAAGGAGGTGCGGAACAAACATGTACGCTATTGTTAAAACTGGTGGAAAACAAGTAAAAGTAGAAGTAGGTCAAGCTATTTACGTTGAAAAATTAGACGTAGCAGCGGGTGAAAAAGTTGTGTTTGATGAAGTTATTTTAGTAGGTGGCGAATCAACAAAAGTTGGTACTCCAATTATCGAAGGTGCAACTGTTGAAGGAACTGTTGAAAAACAAGGAAAACAAAAGAAAGTTGTTACTTTTAAATACAAACCTAAAAAAGATAGTCATCGTAAGCAAGGTCACCGTCAACCATATACAAAAATTATGATTGATGCTATCAACGCATAATTAATTGAACGGTGGGGTACTAAATGATAAGTGTTTCGTTTTTTTGTGATGAACAAAAACGAATTGTGTCGTTTGAGATGAGCGGTCATGCAGGTTCAGGACCTTATGGGTATGACATTGTTTGTGCAGCTTGTTCGGCTTTATCAATTAACTCTGTTAACAGTATCAGCCGACTAGCTGGTTATGATTTGATAGTTGAATTAGATGAAGGTTATTTATTCGCAGCTTTGCCTGAGGATTTAACTGATCGTCAAAATGATATTACACAAATCTTATTGTCTAGTCTGTTTATTGGACTAAGTGAAATTGAAAAAGAGTATCCAAAATTTATACAACTAACAAAAAAATGAGGAGGTGTATCTCATGTTGAAAATGAATTTACAATTATTCGCCCATAAAAAAGGTGGAGGTTCAACTACTAACGGTCGTGATTCAGAATCTAAACGTCTTGGTGCTAAACGTGCTGACGGTCAAACAGTTTCTGGAGGTTCAATTTTATACCGCCAACGTGGAACAAAAATCTATCCAGGCGCTAACGTAGGTCGCGGAGGCGACGATACATTATATGCTAAAGTGGAAGGCGTTGTACGTTTTGAACGTAAAGGACGCGATAAAACACAAGTTTCTGTGTATCCAGTAGCTAAATAATGCTTTAAAAGATAAGCCTAAACCCTTTCTAGTTAAGGGATTAGGCTTTTTTATTGTATAAATGATTGTTAGAAAGTTTTGAATAATAATATTTATTTTAATACTATGATACAAAATAACTTTGAAGCGAGTTTTGGGAAATTTTTAGTAAAATTAAAATACTTAATAACTCTGATAAATTAAAAATAGTACTTTTCACCTAATTTTTTTGGTATTTTATTTAAGCAGTCCATTTGTTATAATGAGAGAGAGTTAACAAAGAAACGGAAAGAAGGATGCAGTATGATGAAGCGTGTTGAAAATTTAAGAAGTCAAATGAAAATCGATGGAATTGAAGCCTTTTTAATCACCAATCCTTACAATTTGCGTTATTTAACAGGGTTTACAGGAACAACAGGTTTAGCTTTAATTACTTTAGACAATGCTTATTTTATTACAGATTTTCGTTATACAGAACAAGCAGTAGCGCAATGTAAAGGATATCAAATAGAAAAAAATATCGGACCTATTTTGAATAAAGCAGGAGAAATAGTTGAAAGTGCTGCTGTAAAAAATTTAGCTTTTGAAGAAAGTCATCTAACATTTGATAAATTTGTCGTTTTGGAAACATTGTTAGAGCAAGAATTAATTCCTGTTTCTGGAATGATTGAAGAATTACGTGAAGTTAAAGATGCAGATGAAATTGCTATTACGAAACAAGCATGTCAAATTGCCGATCAAGCATTTGAACACATTTTAACTTATATTAAACCTGGTTTGACGGAAATTGAAGTGGCTAATGAACTAGATTTTTTCATGCGTTCAAAAGGTGCTAGCGGTGTATCATTTACAACAATCGTTGCGAGCGGGTTGCGCTCTGCAATGCCTCATGGGGTGGCAAGCGATAAAGTTATTGAACAAGGGGATTTCATTACTATAGACTTTGGCTGTTATTACAATGGGTATGTATCTGATATGACACGAACAATCTCACTTGGTGAACCATCAGAAAAATTAAAAGAAATTTATCAGATAGTATTAGGCGCTCAAGAACGCGTTTTAGAAGCTGCTAAGCCAGGTATGACAGGAATAGAGCTGGATGCGGTTGCCAGAGATTATATCACAGAACATGGATACGGTGAAGCGTTCGGTCATTCGACAGGTCATGGTATCGGATTAGAAATTCATGAAGGTCCAAATGTCTCAAAAGTGGCCGATAAAGCATTTGTTCCAGGAAATATTATAACAAACGAACCTGGAATTTACTTGCCAGGAATTGGCGGAGTTCGTATTGAAGATGATATGTTAATTACTGAAAATGGTATGGAACGATTGACACACTCGCCAAAAGAGCTTATTATTTTATAGAATATAAGAATGGACTAATTTTTCATATCAAGGTAAGATGAAAGACAAAGGCATAATTCTGTAAGACGTTCATATGTCTCTCAAAAAAAGTTAAGGAGGAAGACACATGGCTGAAAGTAAAAACTTAGTGTTGAATAGTAACGGCAATGATGTTCAAGGTGATATTGTCGTTGCGCCGGAAGTACTAGAAATAATCGTAGGTATCGCTGCATCTAAAGTTTCAGGCGTCTACACAATGCGCGGCAACTTAGCATCTAATGTTACAGAACTATTTGGCGGTTCGGTACATGATAAAGGTGTGACGCTAAAAAATGATAATGGTAATATAAAAATTGATTTATATTGCTATTTAAATTATGGTGTATCGGTTCCGAAAGTAGCAATTGACATGCAGGAAAAAGTTAAACAACAAGTTCTTTATATGACAGATTTAGAATTGTCTGAGGTAAACGTGCATGTAGTTGGTGTCGTACCCGAAAAAACAACATTACCAGATTTAGATGAGTTATTTGATTCGGAAGATGAGGAAGTATAAATTGGATTTAACAAGACATCAATTAAGACAGTTAGCGTTTCAAAGTATTTTTATTCAGTTATTTGATGAAGACCTGACAGCTGAGGATGCAGTAGATCATGCATTAGCGTTGTTTCCAAGACAATTCAACGATGGTGCGGAAATACCGGAATACTTAACTATCGTTGTTCCTGGAATAACTGAAAAAGAAACAGAAATCGATGCAGTTATCGTCAAGTATTTAAAAAATTGGAAAATCAATCGTATTGCTAAAACAGATTTAGCTATTTTACGTTTAGCGATTTATGAAATGCTGTATTTAGAAGACGTACCGACGAAAGTATCGTTGAATGAGGCATTGGAATTAACAAAGGAATTTAGTGATGATGAATCACGTCGTTTTGTAAACGGAGTTCTTTCGGCAGCAATGTTAGAAATTAACGAAAACAAATAGTCAGTTGGTCGCATATCTCAGAATTTGGGATATGCGATTTTTTTATAAAGGGACGGAGTATTATTATTTTTAAATTATATGATAAGATAATATCAGTAAATGAGTGTAGGGGGTTTTTAAATTGTCGATTATATTAAATGGCCGTCAATTGGCTGATAACATGCAGAATAAGCTGTCGCAAGAGGTTGCCCAATGGCAAGAGGCGGGGAAAAGGTTGCCGACACTTGTTGTTATTTTAGTTGGAGATGACTCTGCAAGCCAAGTTTATGTAAGGAATAAAGAAAGAGCTGTGAAAAAAATAGGGTTTCATTCAATTGTTGATAAGCTGCCTGAAGCAACTACAGAAGCTGAATTACTTAATAAAATTAATGTGTATAACGATGATGATACAGTTGATGGTATATTAGTTCAACTGCCGCTGCCTAAGCATATTAATGAAGAGGCTATTTTATTGGCTGTTGATCCTGAAAAAGATGTTGATGGTTTTCACCCGATGAATATGGGGAAACTACTTATGGGTGAACCAGACAAAATTGCCTGCACACCTTATGGTATTATAGAATTATTAAAAGCATATGATATCAATATTTCAGGTAAGCAGGTTGTAATTATTGGTCGAAGCAACATTGTGGGAAAACCAATGGGGCAGTTAATGTTAATGAATGATGCAACAGTTACTATGACGCATTCTAAAACAAGAAATCTAAAAGAATTAGCACAAACAGCTGACATTCTTGTGGTTGCTATCGGACGTGCAGAGATGGTTTCAGCTGATTATGTAAAAACAGGAGCTGTTGTAATAGATGTTGGCATGAATCGGAATAGCGACGGTAAGTTAGTAGGAGATGTTGACTTTGTATCTGTCAGTGAAAAAGCTGCATACATTACACCTGTCCCTGGAGGTGTCGGTCCAATGACAATTACAATGCTGATGGAGCAGACAATGATGAATGGCCGTAAAGCATTATTGAAAGGAAAATGATGATGAAGCAAGCGGACTATTTAACTGTAACTGCTCTGACTAAGTATTTAAAGCGTAAATTTGATGCAGATCCTTATTTGGAACGTGTTTTTTTAACCGGTGAAATTTCAAATTTCAGATATCGCCCTAACGCTCATCAATATTTTAGTTTAAAAGATGACAAAGCGAAATTGTCAGCCGTAATGTTTAAACAAGCGGCGGGGCAGCTGAAATTTAAACCAGAGGAAGGCATGAAAGTACTGGTTGTTGGACGCGTCTCACTGTATGAGGCGAGCGGTAATTATCAAATCTATGTAGAACATATGGAACCTGATGGAAAAGGCGCATTGTATCAAGCACTAGAACAGCGAAAAGCCGAATTGCTGAAAGAGGGTCTTTTTAATCCGGACTTCAAACAATCACTGCCTAAATTTCCTAAAAAGATAGGTATCGTTACTAGCCCAAGCGGTGCAGTTATTCGGGATATAATTACAACAGTACGTCGACGCTATCCAATAGTTCAATTAGTATTATATCCGACTGTAGTACAAGGTGATCAAGCAGCTGCTGACATTGTAAAGCAAATTAAACGCGCCGATGAGTCAAGTGAATTTGACACACTGATAGTTGGCCGCGGAGGCGGATCAATTGAAGATTTATGGCCATTTAATGAGGAGGCTGTAGTGCGAGCAATTTTTGAAGCACATACACCGATTATTTCTTCAGTTGGTCATGAGACTGATGTTACTCTATCTGATTTGGCTGCCGATGTTCGTGCAGCTACACCTACAGCAGCAGCTGAATTAGCTGTTCCTGTATTGACAGAAGAACTGGTTAAAATATCAGATAGAAAAAGACGCTTACTACAGGTGATGACAAGAGAAATTCAAAAAAAACGTGCGGTGTTAGATCGATTAAATGCGTCGTTTATCTTTCGTCAGCCGCAACGTTTATATGAGCCTTATGCATTAAAAGTGGATAATTTAAAAAAAGAGTTGGAAAAACAATTAACACAAAAAATTACGCTAGATAAACAAGGGTACACTAATTTAAATCAGCAACTGCATTTGAATTCGCCAGCACATCGTTTGAATCAAGCAGTACAGACGGTTGAATATTTAAATCAGCGATTAATTAACGGAATGAATAAATATATGACTATGCAGCAGGATCGTTTCAGTGATGCGACCAATCAATTAGATATCTTGAGCCCACTGCGGACAATAACGCGCGGATATTCATTAGTGAAAAAAGAGAATCAGATAATACGTTCAGTTGAGACGCTTAAGCCAGATGATGAGATTTACTTAGTTTTGAAAGATGGCGAAGCAAGAGCTACTGTAAGAACAATTGAGAAGAAAGAGATGGTAAATATTGATGGTGAATAAAAAGAAAACATTTGAGCAGTCTTTAGGTGAATTAGAGGAAATTGTCCAACGTCTTGAATCGGGTGATGTTCCCTTAGAGGAAGCGTTAGCCGAATTTAAAAAAGGTATCGAGTTAAGTCAGTCTTGTCAGAAAACACTGGCTTCTGCCGAGACAACATTGACTAAAATGATGACGGATGATGATAAAGAAGTTGAGTTTGAGACTGAGGAAATGGAAAAATGACAACCTTTAAAGAATTCTCACAACTACATGTACCTGAAATTGATAAGACTATTAATCAATTTTTGACTGTAGAAACTACTGAAGAAAAATTATTAAAAGCGATGCTGTATTCTATTAATGCAGGGGGAAAAAGATTTAGGCCCTTACTTTTATTGTCAACGCTCGATTTTTTGAATTACTCAATCAACAAAGAGTCATATCAATTAGCAGCATCACTAGAGATGATTCACTGCTATTCGCTGATTCATGATGATTTGCCGGCAATGGATGATGATGATTTACGAAGAGGTAAACCCACGAATCATAAAGTTTATGGTGAAGCAGTAGCAATATTGGCAGGGGATGGTCTTTTGACAGAAGCCTTTCACTTATTGGCTGTCAGCGGTATTGAACCTGTAACAAAAACTGTGCTTCTTGCTAAATTAGCTAAAGCCAGCGGGATAAACGGGATGATCTCTGGTCAAGTCATGGATATGGAGAACGAAGATAAAAAAATTGAGTTGAACACTTTGCAATTAATGCACCGTCGTAAAACGGGTGCATTGATAGAATACGCTGTATCTGCTGGATGTCAATTAGCAGATGCCGATTCAGAGTTATATCAATTTCTAACTGATTTTTCTGTTGAAATAGGTATTGCTTTTCAAATTCGTGATGATTTACTTGATGTTGTCGGTAATGAGAAAGCCTTAGGCAAAAGAATAGGTGCTGACCTTGAGCATCAAAAAAGCACGTATGTTTCGCTGTTGGGTTTGTCAAAGGCGAAAGAAGCGTTTGAACTAAAATGCCAAGCGGCACAAACGCAGTTGAATTATGCTAAAAAAAGAGCTGGGATAGTGGGTAAAACTATGCTGGATGATATCTTAGAAGAATTGATGGTAATTTAATCATGAGTGATAAAATAAAAAAAGAGCGCGTTGATGTGCTGGTTACACAGCAAGGATTAACAGAAACAAGAGAAAAAGCGAAGCGAGCTATTATGGCTGGATTAGTTTATGATATGAATAATTTGCGCTATGATAAACCTGGTGAGAAAATATCGCAAAATACAGAACTTAAAATAAAAGGTAAAACAATACCGTATGTTTCTCGCGGTGGTCTAAAATTAGAAAAAGCCATGAAAGTGTTTAATATTGATTTTACTGGGAAGATATTATTGGATATTGGTTCGTCAACTGGAGGGTTCACGGACTGTGCACTCCAAAATGGTGCTAGAATGAGCTATGCTTTGGACGTAGGATCAAATCAACTTGCTTGGAAATTACGCCAAGATGAGCGGGTACACGTAATGGAAAAGACTAATTTTAGATATTCAGTGTTGTCTGATTTTAAATTCGGTCAGCCTGATATGGCTTCGATTGATGTATCGTTTATCTCATTGAAACTAATTCTACCAGTTTTAAAAGATATCTTAAAACCGCATGGTCAGGTTGTTGCATTAATTAAACCGCAATTTGAAGCTGGTCGTGAACAAGTCGGGAAAAAAGGAATTATTCGTGATAAAAAAATTCATTTATCAGTTTTGGAGACCGTGCTGGGTTTTATCCAATCATTTGGGTATAATATTGAAGCGTTAGATTACTCACCGATTACCGGAGGCGATGGGAATATCGAATTTTTGGCTTACTTAAAACCAACTGATGGTTTAGGCAGCTATCTCGTTCAAGAGACACCAGAAACTATTGTTTCTAAGGCACATGAACAGTTGACACATCAGTAATTAATTTTAGTTATGGGCAGGTGTAAAAGATGATTCAAGAATTATCCGTTCAAGATTTTGCAATTATTTCTCAATTAACCGTTCAATTTAAAGACGGTATGACAGTATTAACAGGTGAAACTGGAGCCGGAAAGTCAATTATTATTGATGCCATGGGATTATTGGTTGGTGGTAGAGGTTCAAGTGATTTTATTCGAGAGGGCGCAGAAAAATGCCGTATTGAGGGGTCTTTTTATGTGCCGGATAAAAAAAATATTGCCGTTTTTTTAGATGAATGCGGCATTGATATGTCAGATAATTTATTAATTCTACAACGTGAAATTTTTAAATCAGGACGAAATAACTGTCGAATTAACGGTCAATTAGTAAATACGAAAATTTTACGCGAGTTGGGTCATCGTTTGGTGGATATACATGGACAAAACGAACACCAAGAATTAATGGATCCTGCACGACATATTCACTTATTGGATAGTTTCGAAAAAGATAAGATACAGCCGTTATTATCACGTTATCACGAAACTTATCAACGTTATCAATTAGTGAGCGACCAGATTAATACCTATCAAATGCATGAAAAAGAGTTTGCACAAAGAATGGATATGCTACAATTCCAATATGATGAAATCATAAATGCAGATCTTCAAATCGGTGAAGATAAAGTATTGAGTGAGGAACGTAATAAATTAATAAACTATCAAAAAATTGTTCAGTCGCTTAGTATAAGTTATAGTGCTTTAGAAGGTGATGAAAGCTCCGTTGTTGATTTAGTTGGTCGAGTGATGAGCGAGATGGAACAAGTAGAATCGCTTGATCAAGAGTATGCCGATGTAACTGAATTGATTAGAAATAGTTATTATTTATTGCAAGAAGCTGCTGGACGGTTGTCAAATCAGCTGGATCTTTTGGAAATGGATGAAGAACGATTGAATGAAGTTGAAGGTCGTCTAGATCAGTTGCGACAGTTAAAAAGAAAATACGGGGACACAATAGATGATATTTTAGCTTATGTTGAGGTAATCAACCGTGAATTAGGTTATACAACAGGCGAGCAAGTCGACTTGGAATCTTTAATTCTTGAGAAGGCATCATTAGAGGAAACTTTGAAGCAAGCAGCTGAAGAATTATCTTCAGTGCGACATGAAGTTGCAAAAAAATTAGAGCGGGCGATTTTAAATCAACTTAAAGGTTTGTACATGGAAAATACAAAATTTGAAGTAAGCTTTGAGTCGACATTACCGAAGTATTTAGCTAATGGATGTGACAAAGTAGAGTTCTATATTTCAACTAATGTTGGAGAACCTTTAAGACCCTTAGCTAAAGTAGCGTCGGGCGGTGAATTGTCACGATTGATGCTGGCGCTGAAGACGATTTTTTCTCAAAGTCAATCAATTACGAGTATTATTTTTGATGAAGTCGATACAGGAGTTAGCGGTCGCGTTGCTCAAGCAATTGCAGAAAAAATTCACCAAGTAGGAAAAAACTCTCAAGTATTGTGTATCACGCATCTGCCGCAAGTAGCCGCTGTTGCTGACATGCAATATTTTATTGAGAAAAAGGTCGTTGGCAATCGAACAGAGACAGCTGTTAGAGAATTAACATACCAAGAAAGAACGAAAGAAATTGCGCGTATGCTATCTGGAAGTGAAGTAACCTCTTTAACTTTGAAACATGCCGAAGAATTGTTGTCGCTTGCGCATCAAAATTCATAAAAAATAAGCTGACAGTCTGGAGCTGTCAGCTTATTTTTTAACCAAATTGTCCGAGCACCGTAAAAACAGCACTGCCGATGATGGCGATTAACATAATCCAAATAACAACTTTAGTAACTTTGCTAAATGTACTTTTAGGTTTATTATCCATAAAAAACACACCTTTCTTATTCTGTTAGAATTAGTTTACACTGTTTTATACTAAAAAGACAAGAAAATGATAAAAAAATATAAATGAAATAAAAATTGAATGAAAGCCTAAACTATCATATAATTATGAATAATTGCTAGTTAACGATAAACAGTTTGGATTGAGGAGAATTAATATTATGAAAACTATCAGCGTGGTTACATTGTTATGGTATGTGATACCGATAGCACTTTTTGTTTTATTTGGTCACTATGGAAAAAGATTACAATTGGAGAAAAAATATGGGTTGAAGACACCTGACCTAATTACGCCGTTTCTGCTGATCAGCATTCATTATATCTCAAAATCAGCTTTAGATGAGAGCTTTTTTCCTTATGTGACATTAATGCTTTTATTAACGGCGATGCTTGTTGGTGTGTTCCAAGTGTATCAATTTAAAGAATTGCATTTCAAAAAGTTTATTAAAATGTTTTGGCGAATTACTTTTTTAATCAGTTTCTTTATATATTTTGTTTTGATGATTACTAGTCTAGTATTATCACTCTAATAGTAAAATAACCAATTCTTTTAAGAATTGGTTATTTTTTGATGATCTATAGAAAATCAAAATAAAAAACAAACTTTTAACGAAAAAAACTTGGAGATAATGTGGTAGAAAGTGGGGGAATGTGGTAGACTAATCTTATTGAGTAGCAGATGGGGGTAGCTTTTATGTTTATGGGTGAATTCAAGCATAACATAGACACAAAAGGACGTTTAATTATTCCGGCTAAGTTACGTGATAGTTTAGGTGACCGCTTTGTAGTTACACGAGGAATGGATGGATGTTTATTTGGTTATCCTTTGGAAGAATGGTCTGCACTTGAAGAAAAGCTTCAAAATATGCCGCTATCTAAAAAAGATGCTCGGACGTTTGTCCGTTTTTTCTATTCAGCTGCAACAGAATGCGAAATAGATAAACAAGGACGAATAAATGTACCAAGTAATTTAAGAGCATTCGCGGATTTAGTGAAAGAGTGCTGCATCGTAGGTGTATCAAATCGAATTGAGATTTGGTCTAGTGATCGATGGCAAATCTTTTCGGAAGAAGCTGAAGAAAATTTTGATGAAATTGCTGAAAATATGATTGATTTTGATTTTTAAAATGATTTAGAGAGTGAGACAAAAGAATGGCAGAAATGTTTAACCACACGACTGTTTTGTTAAAAGAAACGGTTGATAATTTAGCTGTAAAACCTAATGGAATATATGTAGATTGTACGTTAGGCGGAGCAGGACATAGCGAGTATCTGTTGTCTCAGCTTGACGAAAAAGGTCATTTGTACGCGTTTGACCAAGATTCTACAGCAATTGAACACGCAAAAGTTAAATTAGCACCATATATAGAAAAAAATATGGTGACTTTTATACAAAGTAATTTTAGATTTTTAAAGGAAGAGTTAAATAATTTAAATGTTAGTAAAATTGATGGCATTCTATATGATTTAGGTGTATCATCGCCTCAGTTAGATGTGGCTGAGCGAGGTTTCAGCTATCATCAAGATGCTCCTCTGGATATGAGAATGGATCAGTCATGCGGTATAACGGCACGGGATGTGGTGAATGAATATCCATATGAACAGCTAGTAAAAATATTTTATCGATATGGTGAAGAGAAGTTTTCAAAACAGATTGCGCGATTAATAGAGAAAAAAAGAGAAACAGCATCGATTGAAACAACTGGTGAATTAGTGGAAATTATTAAAGATGCCATTCCCGCACCTGCTAGAAGAAAGGGCGGACATCCTGCAAAAAGAGTTTTTCAAGCTATTAGAATTGAAGTTAATAGTGAACTAGATGTAATTAATGAATCTCTTGAACAAGCTATTGATATGTTGAAAATTGGTGGCTGTATTAGCGTTATTACATTTCATTCATTAGAAGATAAAATAGTAAAAAATATATTTAAAGAATATAGTCAAGCACATCCGGATTTGCCACCAGGTTTGCCTATCATTCCCCAAGAATACCAACCTGTTTTACGATTAATTAATCGTAAACCGATTTTAGCTTCAGCAGAAGAACTAATAGAAAACAATCGCTCAAGAAGTGCCAAACTTAGAGTGGCAGAAAAAATAAATCAAGAAAGGGTGGTTTAGGATGCCGGCAGTTGAAAAAGAAGAATATGCGCTAGAAAAATATGACGTAACTAAACCATCTGAAAAGCAAAATTTAGAATTAGCAGCTATGCCGGAAATGATGCCGACAAATAAACTTAAAAAAATCAGCCGACTAGAAAAAATTGTGTTTGCAAGCTTTATCGTTACTTTATTATGTTTAGCAATTGCTACAATAAAATTAACAACAGCAATTAATCGTGAAGAAGAAGCTATTACTACTGTTCAACAAGAGACGGTTCAAGGTAAAAAAGATGTCAATCGATTGGAACAAGAGCGTAATGAATTGCTTAGACAAGACAGAGTGAAAGGAATCGCTGCTGACAAAGGTGTTGAGTTGCACGAAGACAATATAAGGACGATTCGCTAATGATTATTAAAATAAAAAAGTTTTTTAAAGAATTACATAAAAAAATACAATCAAAAAATTTAACTCCTGCTCGAAATCGAAAAAAAGTTGGAGTTATTTTGTGTTATACTGCTGTTTTTGTTTTTAGTGTGTTTGCACTGCGATTTATGTACATTATTACAGTAGGAAAAATTGGATCTTATAGTTTGGATAAAGAGAGACAAAGTCTCTATCAAGGGAGTAGTGTCATAAAAGCAAAAAGAGGAACCATTTATGATCGAAATGGCTTGCCTATTGCTGAGGATGCTACTTCTTATTCATTATATGCAGAACTTGGAAAAGACTATAAGGGATTAAACGGCAAAGAATTGTTTGTACATGATAAAGACAAAGGAACAATTGCTAAGGTGCTGAAAGAATATGCTGGTGTTGAAGAAAAAACAACATTAGAACAGCTGAAAACGAAAAAAAATGTGGATGGCAAGGAAATAACAACAGTAGAATTTGGTTCAAAAGGAAAAAACCTTTCATTAGAGACAAAAACAAATATTGAAAAAGCCTTAAATAAAAAGAAAATTACGGGTATTTATTTTACTGAGCATCCAGACCGAATGTATCCAAATGGACGCTTTGCATCATATTTAATTGGCTACGCAACACCAGACAAAGATGATGGAAAAAGTGCTTTGAGCGGTAAAAAAGGTATGGGGATTGAAAATGCGTTTGATGCTATTTTAAAAGGGACTAATGGTCATAAATATTACCAAAAAGACAGTAAGGGAAATGAATTGCCTGATACAGCAGTTGTTGATAAAAAATCGGTTGATGGTAAAGATGTATACACTACAATCGATACAAATTTACAAGTACGTATGGAAGATGCGATGGATGAAGTGTTTAAGGATTCTGAACCAGTTAATATGACTGCCGTTTTAATGAGTGCTAAAACGGGAGAAATACTCGCTGCATCACAGCGTCCAACTTTTGATCCGCAAACTTTAGAGGGTTTGTATCAAGAAAAAGGTCAGCCGAAACCGGTTTGGGAAAATCTTTTAGTTCAAACAGCGTATGAACCAGGGTCAACAATGAAAGTATTTACTGTAGCAGCAGCCATTGACTCTGGGAATTTCAATGAGAATGAAACGTTTAATTCTGGTAAGATTCAAGTTGCAGATCGAACCATTAGCGATTGGAATGGTGGGGTTGGTAAAGGGCCATTGACATACCGTCAAGCGCTAGCTTGGTCTAGTAATGTTGGGATGGTTCATCTAGAACAAAAAATGGGAACAACATGGCAAGAATATTTACAACGTTTTGGTTTCAGCAAGTCGACGAAATCCGGTTTACCTTTTGAAGTTGCTGGAAATATTTCTGATGCAACAGTTGTAGATACTGCGATGACTGCATTCGGTCAAGCAATTGGTGTGACAAATTTTCAAATGATGCAGGGATTTTCAGCAATTGCTAATAAAGGAACAATGCTAAAACCGCAATTTATTAAAGAAATTAGTCAAAGTAATAAAAAAGAAAAAAAAGAATTTGAACCAAAAGTTGTTGGTCATCCTATTAAACCAGCAACTGCTGATAAGGTTTTAGAATACATGCAAGACGTCGTTACTGATCCCATCTATGGAACCGGATATAAGATATACAATATCGATGGACTTAATGTATCAGCTAAAACAGGGACAGCTCAGATTTTTGATAACGGTGTTCTCTTAACTGGCGGAACGGATTACCTCTATTCTGTCGTTCAAATGGCACCAACGGAAGATCCAGAGTATATTATGTATGTAACAATGAAGCAGCCGAAAGTCGGCAATGCTCCTGAGATGATTGCCAAAGTCTCAAATAGTGTATTAAAGCATGCATTTAAAGTAGATGCAGGCAATGTGCAAGAAGAAAAAGATAAGTAATGTTAGGAGAATGAATTATTATGTTAGTCAGTGAATCTTTAATCCCCCTCTCGCTTGGTTTCGCTTTTGTTTTAATGGTGATGCCGCTGTTTATTGGTTTTTTTAAAGCAAAAAAAATGGGTCAGGCAATTCGCGAGGAAGGTCCGCAAGCCCATTTAGCCAAAACAGGTACACCTACAATGGGAGGGGTCGTTTTTCTAGGAAGTACAATCTTAGCTTCGATTATTGTTGGGGTTTGGCAAAATGAATTAACTGCATCATTTTGGGTTATTTTGTTTATTTTAGTATTATACGGTGCTCTAGGATTTCTAGATGATTTCTTAAAGATATTTTTAAAAAGAAATATGGGGTTAAATTCAAAGCAGAAGCTAGTAGGACAAATTATCGGCGGAATTATCGTTTACTTTACCTTAAAGTTAAATGGTATCAGTAACGGTTTATATGTACCTTTTATTGGTGAGATACCGTTGGGTATTTTTTATGCCGTCTTAGTTGTTTTTTGGCTTGTCGGCTTTTCAAATGCGGTTAATTTAACTGATGGAATAGATGGATTAGTATCTGGGTTAGGAGCTATTTCATTTTTTGCTTATGCTTATATAGCTTATATGCAAAATCAGCACGATATTATGATTATCTGTTTAACTACAGTCGGTGCATTAATAGGATTCTTTATTTATAATAAAAAACCTGCCAAAATTTTTATGGGTGATGTCGGCTCTTTAGCATTAGGCGGTATGTTAGCAACTATTTCAATATTATTAGACCAAGCATGGACATTGTTATTGATTGGTTTAGTATATGTCATTGAAACGGCTAGTGTTATGTTACAAGTTGGTTCATTTAAATTAAGAAAGAAACGAATTTTCAAAATGTCGCCAATCCATCATCATTTTGAATTAAGCGGTTGGTCAGAATGGAAAATAGATATTGTTTTTTGGATAGTAGGATTAATTATGGCCGGTCTGACGATGGTTATTTTATATTACTAATACAAATAAGGGAGTCTTGAAGAAATGAGAGCATCAACAAAGTATGAAAATAAAAAAGTCCTAGTTTTAGGTTTGGCCAAAAGTGGAGTAGCGGCAGCTAGATTGTTACACAGTCTAGGTGCCTTTGTTACAGTTAACGATGGTAAACGTATTGAAGAAAATCCGGAAGCTCAAGAGTTGTTAGCATTAGGTATGACAGTTATAACTGGTAGCCATCCGATAGAACTACTTGACGAAGGATTTTCACTAATCGTTAAAAACCCAGGAATTCCATACAGTAATCCTATTCTCGAGAAAGCAGTAAAACGCAATATTCCGATAATTACAGAAGTCGAGTTAGCTTATCAAGTATCTGATGCACCATTAATTGGTATAACAGGCACTAATGGAAAGACAACGACAACAACGATGATTGCAAATATTTTAAATTATCACCGTCTTAAAGGTAAAGCACTACTTGCCGGTAATATTGGTTTTCCTGCAAGTGATGTAGCAACTAGAGCAACAAAAGATGATGTCATGGTTACCGAGTTGTCGAGCTTCCAATTAATGGGTGTGGAAGAGTTTAAACCTCAAATAGCAGTTATTACCAATCTGTTTGAAGCTCATATAGATTATCACGGGACACGAACTGCTTATGTTGCAGCTAAATGGAGTATTCAAAAGAATATGACAGCCGCAGAGACGATTATTTTGAATTTTAATCAAGAGGAAGTGCGTGAATTGTCCCTTAAGACGTCAGCTAGGGTTGTCCCTTTTTGTACGAACGGGTTGACAAAAGAGGGTGCGTATCTTGATTCAGGAAAGTTGTACTATCGTGATGAGTACATTATGGAAGCTGACGAAGTGGGTGTTCCAGGTATGCATAATATTGAAAATGCCTTAACAGCAATTGCTGTGACTAAACAGCTTAACACAAGTAATCAATCAATTCGAGCAGCATTGATACATTTTTCCGGTGTAAAATACCGCACAGAATATATTGGTATTTATGATGGCAGAAAAGTGTACAATGATTCAAAAGCGACGAACATGTTGGCGACTGAGAAAGCTTTAAGTGGTTTTGATAAGTCTAAACTAGTATTAATAGCAGGCGGTTTAGACAGAGGTAATAGTTTTGATGACTTACTCCCTCATTTGAAAGGAATCAAAGCGGTCGTTTTAACAGGTGAGACAAAAAAAATGCTCGAAAAAACTTGTAAAGAAGCTGGTATCAAAACTATTAGTATTGTTGAAGATATGAAGGAAGCAGTCAACCAGGCAATGAAATTAAGTATTGAGGGAGATAGTGTCTTATTGTCTCCTGCCTGTGCAAGTTGGGATCAGTATCGTACATTTGAAGAGCGCGGAGATTTATTTGTCGAAGAGGTAAAAAAATATGTAGGCGGGTCTGATAAATGAGAATATTAGTTTCTGGAGGTGGTACCGGAGGACATATCTATCCGGCAGTATCACTAGTCAAACACATTAGAAAAAATAATCCAAATGTAGAATTTATGTATGTTGGGACAGATACAGGTCTAGAAAGCAGTATTGTTCCTAAAGAAAATATTTCTTTTGCGGCAATAGAAATTCAAGGGTTTAAGCGCTCGTTATCATTGGATAATCTTAAAACAGTTTACTTATTTTTGAAAAGTGTTCGTCAATCAAAAAAAATTATTAAGGATTTTAAGCCGGACGTAGTTATTGGTACCGGTGGTTATGTTTGTGGTTCAGTTGTGTATGCAGCACATCGATTAGGTGTACCGACTATCATTCATGAACAAAATAGTGTTGCTGGTATGACTAATAAATTTTTAGCGCGTTATGTTGATAAAATTGCAATTTGTTTTACTGATGTTGCTAAGGATTTTCCAGCAGATAAAACTGTACTTATTGGTAATCCGCGTGCACAAGAGGTCGCCGGAATAGCTCCATCTGATGTGTTGGAAAATTACGATCTTAAATCAGATAAACCGACTGTTTTAATTTTTGGTGGCAGCCGCGGTGCTTTGACAATTAATGAAGCTATGTTGGAAAGTTTATCGAATTTTAAGGAAAAACCGTATCAAGTACTATATGCCTCTGGACGCATTTATTACCCTGATATTGAAAAGGTTTGGGATAATGCTCAAAGTAACAACGTAAAAGTAGTACCTTATATTGACGATATGGAACATGTTCTTGCAAACATTGATTTAGTTGTAGGACGCGCAGGAGCAACGTCAATGGCAGAAATTACCTCATTAGGGTTGCCATCTATACTCATCCCTAGCCCAAATGTTACAAACGATCATCAAACCAAAAATGCGCAAAGTTTAGTGGATAAAGGAGCTGCAATTATGTTGGCTGATAAAGATACATCTGAGGTCAAACTGATTGAAGAAATAGACAAGGTCATGTTAAATGATAGTTTAAGAATAGAAATGTCGCAAGCGTCAGCATCGGAAGGGATACAGGATGCGACAGACAGATTTTATGAGTTAGTACAGTCTTTGGTTAAGGAGGATTAACATTGGCAAAAAACAAAAAGATTAGTGAACAATTTCCGAATACAAAAAATGAAGTTGCTGATGTTAAAGAAACAAAAACATTAAAAGATAATGATAGTAAGAAACAAAAAAAAGATAAGAACCATCCTCAAAAAAAAATAAATCGAAAATTAACCTGGTTTTTAGGGATACTCACAGTGGCAGTTTTTATTAATCTTTATTTTATTTCCCCGATAAGTAAAGTTCAAAAAGTAATTTTTTCTGGACAAAAAAACAGTACTGAAGAAGAACTCTTGAAAAATTCGAAAATTAAAATCGGTACATCAATATGGACTCAGTATTTTGAAAAAACTGATCTAGAAAAAGACATGTTAAAAAATGATAAACGTATTAAAACAGCAAGTATTTCTTTGGCAGGTATTGATAGATTAAAAGTAACTGTTTCTGAGTATCTAACTATTGGCTATTTTAAACAGAATAATCAATTTTATGAGGTATTGTCAGATGGTAATGTGATTGACCAGCCGGCTAAACAAAAAGATAGTCAGTTGCCGATTTTTATTAATTTTAAAAAGGACAAAGTACTTAAGGAATTCACTGCTGCTTATAATCAATTTGATAAGAAAACTCAATTAAAGATTCAACAAGTAGAAACGATAGGAAATAAAAAAAATCCGTATAAAGTAAAAATGAAATTAAAAGACGGCAATGAAATTATAGGTCTGTCGAATACTTTAGCAAGCAAGATGCCGTTTTATGAGAAAATTGCTAAAGAAATGAAAGAAAAAGGTGTCATAGATATGGAAGCAGGAGCTAGTGGTATTTATTCATATCCTTATAAAAAGACAGAGGACACCGCAAGTAATTCTACAACATCTGGTCAAATTGAAGGTCAGTCTCAAGGTCAAGATTCTGTAAATAATCAAAATGGTCAATAAAAATAAAAGAAATAAAGGAATATTCTTTATTTCATACCTTATTTTATGATAGAATGATGTGTGATATTATGCAATAATAGAGGAAGACTCTGTTAGAAAATAGGAGGGAACACCTTTCATGGCAAAAACAGGAATACATGTGAGTCTTGATATCGGTACGACAAGTGTAAAGGTTGTTGTTGCTGAATACATAGAAAATCAAATTAATATTATCGGTGTAGGAAATGCAAAATCAAAAGGATTAGACAGAGGAATTGTCATTGATATTGATAAGGCTGTTCAATCTATCCAAAGAGCAATAAAACAAGCAGAAGAAAAATCTGGAGTTCAGATCAGAAGTGTCAGTGTCGGTATTCCAGCTAATCTACTTGAAGTAGAAAAGTGTGAGGGAATGATTGCGGTTAATTCAGAGTCGCAAGAAATCACTTCAAATGATGTGAAAAACGTTGCAGCTGCAGCCGTTGTTCGTTCGACTCCGCCTGAACGACAAGTAATTACGTTAATTCCCCAAGAATTTAAAGTAGACGGTTTTGAAGGAATTAAAGATCCACGTGGGATGATCGGCGTTAGATTAGATATGAAAGGTTTATTATTCACAGGACCTAAGACGATTGTTCACAATATTCGTAAGTGTGTGGAAAAAGCTGGATTATCAATTGAGGAAATGGTTATCACACCTTTAGCATTGGCTGACTCAATTTTGTCAGATGGTGAAAAAGACTTTGGTACGATTATTATCGATATGGGCGGTGGACAAACAACAACTTCAGTTATGTATGAACGTGAATTAAAATTTTCTCACGTAGAGCAAGAAGGTGGCGAGTTTGTTACTAAGGATATTTCAGTTGTGCTGAACACATCCTTAAATAATGCCGAGGCTTTAAAAATTAATTATGGTTATGCATATCCAGAAAAAGCTTCATCAAGTGAAGAATTCCCTGTAGATGTGATTGGACAGAATGAACCAGTAAAAATAGATGAAAGATATTTGTCAGAAATTATTGAGGCACGTGTCGAACAGATTTTTAGTAAATCTAAATTTGTTTTAGATAATATTGATGGCTTAAATTTACCTGGTGGAGTTATTTTAACAGGTGGTGCAGCCAGTTTACCAGGTGTTGTTGAATTAGCTGCAGATATTTTTGGAACAAATGTTAAATTATATGTTCCAAACCATATGGGGTTGCGTAATCCAGTATTTGCTAATGCAATCGCAATAGTTGAATATGTGACGCATCTTGACGAAGTTTACCACGTGACTAAATTAGCTATTTATGGAAATAAGCCGGCTAAAAAAAATCGCGAGATTGTTGAACTACCTAAAGTGGAGCAAGAACCTATTCAACCACAACAAGAACCAGTTAATGAAATTGAACCAGAAGAAACAGAAAAAGAAGGCTTTGGCGGGAAAATAAAAGGTTTCTTATCAAATATCTTCGACTAATATCAATGTAGGAGGAACTACGTAATGGAATTTTCTTTAGATAACACAGTAAATACCGGCGCTGTCATTAAAGTGATTGGTGTCGGCGGTGCTGGCGGTAATGCTGTTAATCGTATGATTGATGAGGGTGTTAAAGGTGTTGAATTTATCGTAGCTAATACAGATGTTCAAGCCTTACAACACTCAAAAGCTGAAACAGTTATTCAATTAGGTCCAAAATTTACAAAAGGTTTAGGTGCGGGCTCCTTACCGGATATTGGTGAGAAAGCAGCTAACGAAAGTGAAGACCAAATTGCTGAAGCGCTAAAAGGTGCTGATTTAGTATTTATAACTGCTGGAATGGGTGGCGGTACAGGTACTGGTGCAGCACCAATCGTAGCAGGTATCGCTAAAGAACAAGGTGCTTTAACGGTGGGTGTTATTACGCGTCCATTTAGTTTTGAAGGTCCTAAAAGAAGTCGCTTTGCATCAGAAGGTATCTCAGAACTAAAAGATAATGTGGACACGCTTGTTATTATCTCTAATAATCGCTTGTTGGAAATAGTTGATAAAAAGACACCAATGTTAGAAGCCTTTCGTGAGGCGGATAACGTTTTACGTCAAGGTGTTCAAGGTATTTCAGACTTAATTACATCTCCTGGTTATGTTAACTTGGACTTTGCTGATGTGAAGACAGTTATGGAAAATCAAGGTACTGCTTTAATGGGTATCGGTGTAGCTAACGGTGAAGACCGTGTAATTGAAGCAACACGTAAAGCTATAGCTTCACCATTACTAGAAACATCAATTGAAGGCGCAGAACAAGTCTTATTAAATATTACTGGTGGTCTAGATATGACTTTATTTGAAGCGCAAGATGCTTCAGAAATCGTGGGTAGTGCAACTGGTGGCGATGTGAATATTATTTTAGGAACGTCAGTTAATGAACAATTAGGCGATGAAATCATCGTAACAGTTATTGCAACAGGTATTGATCCAGGCAAAAAAGAACGTTTCAGTTCTCAACGTCCAATGACCAACACACCTCAACAAACAATGAATCAAAATACTGGACGTACAAATATTACTGAACCATTAGACCAAAATGTTCCGCAACAGCAATCTGCTGCAAATGAAACAAGTGCATTTGGTGATTGGGATATTCGTCGTGAAATTCCAACAAGAAACGTTGTTGATGATTCACAAATTGAATCGATTGAGAAAAAAGATTTTGAAGCTTTTTCTCCAGAAACTGATTCAGCTGACGAAGGTGATGAATTAAGTACACCGCCGTTTTTCCGTAGAAAAAGATAAGAGTATCAGCTAATGGATAAAAATGTAGAGTTGCGGGTTCATAAAATTGAGAAGTCAATTAGTGATGTTTGTTGCGCAAGTTCTAGAAATCCTGAGGATGTTACGTTAATTTGTGTCAGTAAGTCAGTCGGCATTGAGACAACTGAAGAGGTTGTGTTGTCCGGTATTACTAACTTTGCTGAGAACAGAATTGAACCTTTTCTGGAAAAAAAAGCTTACTTTAAGAACCGTACAGATTTGGTTTGGCATTTTATCGGTAATTTACAACGAAGAAAAGTGAAAAATGTCATTAATGAAGTAGATTATTTTCATGCATTGGATTCTTTACGATTGGCTGAAGAGATTCAAAAAAGAGCAAATCATACGATTAAGTGTTTTTTACAAATTAACGTATCCGGTGAGGAGTCAAAGCGTGGAATAAAGCCTAATGAAGCAGTGCAGTTTTTAAAAGACGTGCAGCCTCTGGTAAATATTAAAGTAGTAGGTTTGATGACGATGGCTCCTATTGATGCGGTTGTTCCTGAACTTCATCATTATTTCTCTGAACTTAGAGATTTACGAGACAGCATTCAAAAAAGGGAAATGAGTCATGCTCCTTGCACAGAATTGAGTATGGGTATGTCCCAAGATTATAAAATAGCTGTTGAAGAGGGCAGTACTTTCGTCAGAATAGGCACAGCTTTTTTTAACTGATAGGAATGAGGTGGATTATATGAACAAATTCAAGAAGAATTTTACTGAATTTTTTGGTCTGGATAGTTATGATGATCATAATGAAAATACAGAAAATGACGACTATGAAGATGAAGTATCATCTGTTGACTCAGTTGTTTCTGATGATTTGGCTGAACGCTCGATTTATGAGTCAGAAATTGATTCGGTACCACCGTATTTTGATGAGACGATTCAAAATACTCATACATCAATTAAATCGGAACCAGTTAATGAAAAGAAAGTTGTTGCGATGAATTCTTATCAACCACCTTTGGAACGAAATAAAAGAGTAGAAAATAAAAGACTATCAAAAAAGGTAAGCGTGTTTGAACCAAGTAATTATATCGAGTGTCGAACGATTGCACAGGCATTATTCAGAAAAGAAGTAGTTATACTAACATTTGCTTCGATGGAGGAGTATCAGGCACGGCGTGTTGTTGATTTTTTGACGGGGACTGTTTATGCGTTAGATGGTGATATACAGCGCATTGGTGAGGAGATTTTTTTATGTACTCCAGAAAATGTTGAGGTGACATCAACTATCGCGCAAAGTTTGGTAAAAACACACTTAGGTGGATATTAAGGATGTGCTGTTAATTTGATAGGATTACTGGTGATTTTAGGTAAGCTTGTAGTATTAATTATTAAAGCTGCGGAGATTTATTCGTTTGTGTTGGTTGCCTATGCACTTATGTCATGGTTTCCAGGTGCTTATGATACAAAAATTGGGCAGTTTATTATTAACATTTCTAATCCGTATTTAAATTTATTCAGTCGATTAAAATTAAATGTTGGGATGATTGATTTCACGATACTAGTGGCGATTCTTGCTTTGAATTTATCGACTCAAGCATTACAATTGATTTATAACAAATTAGTTACTATTTTATTATATTAAAAGAAAGGGTGTGAGTTTTTGCTAGCTAATGTGTATCAACATTTTCGCAAGGACGAGCACCCTTTTATTAATAGTGTGCTTGACTGGATGAAGCAAGTAGAGGAACAGTATGCACCTTATGTAACGGATTTTTTAGATCCGCGACAGATGTATATCGTTGAATCACTAGTTGGCAAAAATACGGATATTAAATTATCATTTTATGGTGGGTACTTGAATTCTGAAAGGTGCTGTGCAGTTTTGTATCCTGATTATTATTCAGTTTTACAAGATGATTACGGCATTGAACTGGTTGAAATAAAATACCCACAAAAATTTGCTGATATATCTCATGGAAAAGTATTAGGGACAATTTTAAGTACAGGTATTGAAAGAGAGTGTATTGGTGATATTATCACGGATGGTTCTATGTGGCAAGTTTTATTAAAAAAATCGATTGCAAATTTTGTTTGTCAGCAAGTCATAAAAATCGGTAATGTTGGGGTTAGGTTGCTTATCAAAGACTTATCTGATATTATCATACCTACAGAAGATTGGAACGATGAAAGTTTGACCATAAGTTCGTTAAGAATTGATAATATTATTTCATCAGTATATAATGTATCTAGACAGCGTTCTAAAAAGATGATAGAATCCGGAAAAGTCAAGTTGAATTGGCGTCCAATTGAACGTCCAGATATTGTATTGGACTACAACGATATTATCTCGGTACGTGGTTTTGGACGGATTCAATTGAGAGAATTAGAAGGTAAAACGAAAAAAGAAAAAATTCGTTTATCAATTAGATGTTTAAGAAAGTAATAGTGGGGTGGAGAAATGGGTTTAAAACCAATCGATATTACAAATAAAAGTTTTTCTTCAAAATTTAAAGGTTATGACCGTGATGAAGTAGATGATTTTTTAGATCAATTAGCAGTTGATTTTGAAAAATTAATTCAAGAAAATCGTGATTTAGACAAAGAGGTTAAGCAAGTTACCGAGAAATTAAGTTACTTCAGTGAATTAAAAGATTCATTGAATCAATCAATTATAGTCGCACAAGATACTGCCGATAAATTAAAAGAAAATGCGACAAAAGAATCAGATTTAGCAGTACAGCAGGCACAGGCACAAGCTGAAGATATTTTAGCACATGCTAATAAAATGTCTGATGAATTAATTACTGCAGCAACAAACAAAGCCAACGCTATTTTAACAGATTCAAGTGAACGTGCACGTGAATTAGCTGTTGAAACAGACGATTTAAAGAAAAAAACACGTGTTTTCCATAGAAATCTTTCGGTTTTATTAGAATCACAATTACAAATTGTTCAAAGCGACGAATGGGATGAACTATTGAAACCATTTGGTGCATATGTGGATAATACTCACCAAGCATTTAAGGAAGTTTTAGATGCTGTCGAGTTGTCTGATGGCACTAAAAAACCAGGTTCAAGTGTTGCAATCGAAGTTAAGCCTAATTTTACTAATGGTCCTAGCGAATCAGATGAAAATTCTGAAACTAAGGCTGTACCTAAGCAAGCTCCAAAACCAAAAACACAGTCGCAAACATCAGCGGGAAAAAATGGTGAAACACGAGGCAATAAGAAGCCTCAAGGACGTTCAGAACGTTCTTCTCGTGGTCGAGTTTAAAAGACGAAACAGAAAAGATGTTGTAATTCTTTACAGAGAGCCGTCAATGGTGAAAAGCGGCAAGACACTTACAGCATAAAGATCCTTCGTTATTTATGAAAAATTGAAATCAGTAGGTTTTTCCGGTTAAATACCGTTATCATGAGAGAGAAAACTGTTTATTTCTACAGTTAAACTTGGGTGGTAACACGAAGACTTCGTCCCTTATATAGGGAGAAGTCTTTTTTTATATTTATGAAGAGAAGAAAAGGAGTTTATTATGAAAACAAAAGAAACATTGCATTTAGGTAAAACTAAATTTCCGATGCGCGGTAATCTACCGGTTAAAGAAGTTGAGTGGCAAAAAGAGTGGGAAGAAAATAGGATTTATGAAAAAAGACAAGAATTAAACGAAGGCAAGCCAACCTTTGTACTACATGATGGGCCTCCTTATGCAAATGGTAATATTCATTTGGGACATGCCTTAAATAAAATTAGTAAGGATATCATTGTTCGTTTTAAGTCAATGTCAGGCTTCCGTTCACCTTACGTACCGGGTTGGGACACTCACGGCTTGCCTATTGAGCAGGTTTTGTCAAATAAAGGCATTAAACGTAAGGAAATGAGTCGTGCCGATTATTTAGAAAAGTGTAAAGAATATGCTTTAAGTCAAGTTGATAAGCAGCGTGAAGATTTTAAAAGATTAGGTGTTGCCGGTGAGTGGAACAATCCTTATATAACGTTAACACCGGATTATGAAGCTGCTCAAATCAGAGTATTCGGTAAAATGGCTGAGAAAGGTTATATTTATAAAGGGTTAAAACCGATTTACTGGTCACCATCAAGTGAATCGTCTTTAGCAGAAGCTGAAATCGAATATAAAGATGTTAAATCGCCATCTATTTTTGTTGCTTTCCCTGTCAATGATGGTATGGGAGTCTTGGATAATGATACGAGTTTTGTCATTTGGACAACTACACCATGGACTTTACCAGCAAATACTGGTATTTCAGCTAATCCTGACTTTGAATATGTTTTAGTTGATGCAGACGGAAAAAAATATGTGTTGGCAAAAGAATTATTAAAAACAGTTGCTGAGACAATCGGGTGGACTAATCCAGAAATTATCAAGACATTTAAAGGTACAGAGCTAGAGAATATGACTGCTCGCCATCCATTCTATGATAGAGATTCGCGTGTTGTTTTAGGAGATCACGTTACATTAGATGCTGGTACTGGTTTGGTTCATACAGCCCCTGGACATGGTGAAGACGATTATATAGTTGGGAAAAAATATAATTTAGAGGTATTATCACCTGTTGATGGTCGAGGCTGCTTGACTGATGAAGCACCAGGTTTTGAAGGGATCTTCTATGATAAAGCAAACCCTATGGTGACGGATTTATTAGAAGAAAAAGGTTTGTTGTTAAAACTTGATTTCTTCACACATAGTTATCCACATGATTGGCGTACAAAAAAACCAGTTATTTATAGAGCAACACCACAATGGTTTGCATCTATTGATTTGTTTAGAGAAGATATATTATCTGAAGTTGAAAGAGTTGACTGGATTATTCCATGGGGTAAGACTCGTTTATATAACATGATTCGTGATCGCGGTGATTGGGTTATTTCACGTCAGCGGCAATGGGGAGTACCATTACCGATTTTTTATGCAGAAAATGGAGAGGCTGTTCTGACAAGTGAAGTAACTGAACATATTGCCGATTTATTTGCAGAACATGGCTCTAAAATTTGGTTTGAATGGGAAGCTAAGGATTTATTACCAGATGGATTTACACACGTAGGTAGTCCAAATGGTGAGTTCACTAAGGAAACAGATATTATGGATGTTTGGTTTGATTCTGGTTCATCACATGAAGCAGTATTAAAAGGGAGAGATTATTTAACGTTTCCAGCTGATTTATATTTAGAAGGATCTGATCAATATCGTGGCTGGTTTAACTCTAGTATCACAACAAGTGTTGCAATTAATGGTGTAGCACCATATAAAGCTGTCCTTTCACAAGGATTCACACTTGATCCTCAAGGAAGAAAACAAAGTAAATCTTTAGGCAATACAATTGAACCTAATAAAGTCATTAATCAAATGGGTGCTGATATTTTACGTCTTTGGGTTGCTAGTGTAGATTATGAATCAGATGTTCGTGTTGACATGAATACATTGAAACAAATTTCAGAAGTTTACCGTAAAATAAGAAATACAATGCGCTTCTTATTAGCAAACACATCTGATTTTGATACAGTGGCTAATCGAGTTGCCTATGCTGATTTAAGGTCAGTTGATAAGTACATGATGGTCCGATTAAATCAAGAAATAAAGGCTATCAGAGATGGCTATGAAAAATATTCATTCTCAACTGTGTATAAAGAGTTAGTTAATTTCTGTACATCTGATTTATCTGCATTTTACTTAGATTTTGCGAAGGATGTTGTTTATATTGAAGCAGAAGATAATTATAATCGTCGCTGCATGCAAACAGTATTTTATGATATCTTAGTTGCTTTAACAAAATTGATGACGCCGATTTTACCACATACAGCAGAAGAAATTTGGTCTTATCTACAAGAAGAAGAAGAGTATGTCCAATTATCTGAGTTGCCAGGATATGAATCATATGCTGATGAAGCTGATATTTTAGATATGTGGAATGAGTTTATGTCTTTCAGAGACAAAGTACTTAAAGCTTTAGAAGTTTCACGTACAGATAAGTTAATTGGAAAATCTTTTGAAGCAAAAGTGACTATTTATCCGTCAGAACCGCTAGGTACATTGTTAAAATCACTGAATGCCAATTTAGAGCAGATTTTAATTGTTTCTCAATTTGAAATGAAACCTGCTAGTGTCGATGCTCCGAATGAAGCAATGACATTCGATGATGTATCAATAGTAGTTGAAAAAGCATCAGGTGAAACATGTCAACGTTGTCGAGCGATTAAAGAAGACGTAGGAAGTCATGAAGAATTTCCAACGTTATGTCATCGCTGTGCTACTATTGTTGAAAAATATTATCCTGAAGCTGTTAAAGAAGGCTTAGAATAAATAAAAAAAGAGTTGCCGATTTAATTTTTGAAGCGACCCCCAAAAGTTAGACCAAAAATCTAACTTTTAGAGGTCGCTATTTTTATGGCAAAATATAATTTAGAATTTAAAATAAAAATTGTTCAAAAATACCTTGATGGAGAAGGAGGATACGCATATCTAACCAAAAAGTATGGAGTCGGTAGTGAATCACAGCTAATAAATTGGGTTAACGCCTATAAAGAATTTGGTGACGAAGGACTCTTTCGAAAGAGGCAAAATCAAAAATACTCTGTTCAATTCAAGTTAGATGCGATAGAGTTACATCAAACGAGTGAAATGTCCTATCGCGAGGTGGCTAATGTCTTAGGCGTCAATAATTCTCCGATGATTGCTACTTGGGTGCGCAAGTTTCGTGATGATGGTATTGAGGGACTTTCAAACCCGAAAGGACGTCCGTCTAATATGGCTAAGAAAAATAAAGTGGTAAAGAAAAAAAT
>NZ_NGJS01000013.1 GCF_003950515.1 Vagococcus vulneris | reverse complement strand
CTTTCGCTAAAAAACGAACTGAACGTCCAGTTTGATTAAGTTCTACAATCATTTGTTTAAAATCTTCTTCGTATCGGGTCATAAAAAATCATCCTCTCGTAGATAAGTTTAATATATTCTTGTCTCTGCGAAAAGTTGTCTAAGATTTGATACTAACACCACTTTGATTATCTTCCCAATATATCAACGCACTTACTTGTATTGATTATTTTTTAATTAGTAGTTAATAAATAATTTAATGGTAAAACTTAAGAAATTCTAGAATAGTCCTCCGATATAAACATAACTATTGACACACTTCAATATTAAATACCATTTATATCTAATAAAATAACTAGGTATAAAAAAATAAAGAAGAGGCAAGACATTAATTAGATAATGCCTTACCTCTTCTTTACTATGCTTTCCCGTAAAAACATATATCGTATTTTATTTATATTGGCTAATACAATTATTCTTCATTATACTTTTTCACTCGATCTAACAAAATTTTATAAGAATCGTTACCTTCCTCAATGGACCGTTTTACCCTTGAAATAATCGCTGTACTTGCCTGCGTTACTTCTCGAATTTCTTGATACGTCTTTCCTTCCAACAACATCTCCGCAACAGTGAATCTTGTTATAAAAACTTTCATTTCTTTAAGCGTCATCAAATCGTCAAAAAACGCATAGCATTCATCCATATTATCTAACTGTAAGACACACTGAAAAAAACGATGGATATCTCGATCTGGTAATTGATTGATCCTCATTAATTTTGCCCCTCCCCCGATTGATTAGACTTAATTAGTTTTCTACTTTTATAAAAAAACCAAATAGAATCGTTACTAGAGGTAATACATAACAAAAGATAGCATATGGTAGATAAGACATTGTTGGAACACCTAGTGTGCTTGTTATAAATACTGCACTTACTCCCCAAGGAATCAATGGGTTTATTGTGCTCCCAGCATCACATAATGTTCGTGATAAATAAACTGAAGGTATTCTCAGTTTATTAAATGTCTTTTTATAAGCTTCTCCTGGTAAAATAATCGACAAATACTGCTCCCCAATTAGCAAGTTAACTCCCAAACAAGTTAATGCGGTAACCAAGATGACTTTCCATGTGCTATTTAAGCCGCCCCCAATATTCTCCAGTATTATATCAATAATCGACATTTTTAGCAATAAACCACCTAACGATAATGCTAATATAATTAATGAGACTGACCACATCATACTTTGTATTCCCCCTCGTGATAACAAAGCATCGACAATCTCATTATGAGTATTAGCAATGTATCCATCTTGAATCCAATTACCTATCTTAAGCAATGGTATTGAAGGTTGATATATTTTAATTAAAATAATTGATAAAAATATATTTAGTAACAACGATGGAATCGCTGGTATTTTTCGCCAAGCACATAATAAAAGAATAATCACAGGTATCAAAACAATAAAGCTAATCGTAAAATGAGACCGTAATGTCCCAATTAATATTTGAATGTCTTTCGTATTGTGGCTTTTTAGTGACTGATGCCCAATCAATAAGTAAAAAACAAATGAAATAATCATTGTTGGAATCGCAGTCTTAAATACATTTTTTAAGTGGTCAAATAAATCTACATCTGCAGTAGCAGCTGCTAAATTAGCTGTATCAGATAATGGCGAGACAACATTACCCAGGAAGGCACCTGACACAATAGCACCTGCGATTTGAGACAACTCAAATCCCATTATTTTCCCCATCCCAACAAAAGCAATCCCCACAGTTGAAATTGTTGTAAAAGAGCTACCTACTGATGCACCAATTAATGCACAAATAAGAAAAACAGCACTTAAAAAAAATTTAGGCGTTAGAAATGAGAAACCATAGACCATAATGGTTGGGATAGTCCCCACAGCTATCCATAGACCAATTAAAGAACCAATCAAAATAAATAAAATGATTGGAATGATTCCCGGTTTTACTCCTTCAACAATCCCCTCATGAAGATCATCCCAACTGGCATGTTTATACTTCATAAAACCTACCATCAATATGATTGAGAATAAGATACCAACATGCGCTGGTAATTTAAAGCCGATAATACTGGTTCCTATTGTCACTAAAATTACCAATAGGATTCCCACTGATTCTTTAAATGATACGGTTTTATTTATTTTCATCACTCCTATCTAGAAAAAGTCGATGCAACTGACTCACACCGACTTTCAAATCAAGTAAATTTAATTAACTATTTAACATCATAGATAGCATCTAATTTATCTTGAATAGCTTGTTTTATTTTTTCAGCATAAATATCAAATACTTTTTTATCATTCATGTACGGTGACATAGCTGAAGCTCTTAAGATTGTTACTTTTTGTTCTTTTTCCCATTCAGCATCGCTAAATCCTAATCCTTTAACGAAATCAAGTGGGCTATTGCCGTATTCAGGTACTGCGAAATCTGTATGTGATGTAATAAATTCATTTTCGTAAGTACCGCCTTTTTCATAAGAAGCGTAACTATAAAATTCATCATTCAAATCATTCATCACTTTAAGATCAGTATTACCTTTTTCATTGAAAACATAATCAACCATATTAAAGTCAGGATGAGTTAAAGCATGCATTACAACTGTTTTATCGCCAACTTTAAATTCCAATCCATTGATAAGTTCATAGAAATGGAATGCTCCTTCGATACTTGCACCAATTAATTTACCAAAACCTGTAACATTTAATGGTAAGACACGATGTGCTGTCCAAACTGCTGCAGCTGTTGCTCCGGCTTTTGAACCTTCAAGGATATAAGCACCAAGTAAAGCTGGAATATCTGCACCTTTTTTAAATACATATGTTGCAAAGTAAGAAATCATATCACGCATACGAACATCTTTAATTACAACACCACCAGCTGAATAAGGAATGTATCCCATTTTGTGTGGATCAATTGTTACAGATTCGCAATCAGAAATTGCTCTGAAAGAGTTATAAACTTCTTCTGTTAACCAAGTATTTTTGTCATAGAAAATATTGTTTTTAGCATAAACCTCTTCAATATTAGCATAATCAATAAATTTGTCATTTTCATCTAAGAAAATAGAACGAGCATAACCACCGTAAGCAGCATCCACATGGATATAGAAGTAAATACCTTCTTTAGCTAATTTTTCACGTAAAGCAACAATTTCATCAACACGGTCAATTTGTCCTTCTTCTGTTGAACCAACAACAGCAACCACACCTAATGTTGGGATTCCTTGTGCAGCTAAATCACGAATTACTTCTTCTAATTTTTCAACGTCCATACGGTATTCATTTGTAACATCACAAGCGATAACTTGATCTAGTCCAACTCCAATAATATCAGCTGATTTTAACCAAGAATAATGTTTTGTTTGTGGAACAATCCATTTTCCTAATTTTTTAATATTTTCACCACTACGAGCTGTTTTTTCTTTAATCTCATCATACTTATCTTGATACTTATCAAGTAAATCTAATGTATCTTCAACTGACATATTTAATAATTCCCATTCAGTTTTGTCAGCTAATGCTTCAGGAACAACTTTTTTAATTGCTAATGGAGCAGATTTAAAGTTACGAGCATACCAGATACCTTCTAAGTTAGCGATTGAACCATCACATGCGATGTGACCCCAGCCATTTTCATAACTCATTAATGTGGCAAAATCGTGACCTACTTCTTCTTCCATTTTTGATGTTGCTGGTGATGATTCATAAGCAACATTATTTCCATTCCATAACATAGCAAAGTTATAAGCAATGATAGCTGGTAATAATGTTTCTGAATTCATATGTCCCCAGAAACGACCTGCTGAATGCCATGGCATTGAATCAGTACGCATTTTTGAGCTTAACACGTTAAAAACGGAATTCATGTTATCGACGGTTGCTTGGAATGATTCGCTACGACGATCTTGTGGTGTAATAACTGGTAAATCTTGTGGCATATAATTTTGTCTCCAGCCAACATGTTCATCAATCAAACGGTTTAAAATATCTTTGTAGATATCAACGTTTTCACCCTTGTCACCTAAGAATAATGCTTTTAAATTTGTATCAGTTGGATCAATAATATTTTTGTTAGACATAATACTCTCTCCTTCTATTAAACATTTTTATTTATTGTCTGTGCCTGTGTTTTTCCATGATGTTTTTTTGTTTTTATAAATCAGTAATGCAATGCCCACCATTATTACAGTGGCAGCAATTTGATAAATAACATAAGCAACATGTCCATTTTCTCCAATAGAAGCTGGTGGAATTAAACTAACTGCGATTGTTAAGACAACACTTAAAATAGCTAAGCCTGCAACGCCCCACATTAAGCCATTTCCTTTACTACCTAATCTAAATGGTCTAACGGCTTCTGGCATACTGTACCGTAATTTGATAGCTGAAATAGCAATTAAAAAATAAACAATACAATAAAGAATAGTTGTTGTAATTGTAATAACTAAAAAAGCAGAACTAACATCTGGAATTAATCCATATAATAAAGAAACAAATGAGATAACAGTCGCTTGAACTAAAACGATGTTGATTGGAATACCTTGTTTATTACGTTTTTGGAAAAATTTGGGTAAGTTTCCTTCATCTGCTACTTTAATCATTGATTTACTTGGTCCTAAGACCCAAGCACTTAATTGTACTAACACACCAATTAAAATCATTAATGAGATAATGTTATTAAATATGGCAGGAATACCTAAATCTTCTGTCATAATAACAAATGGTTGTGTAATATTTGCAAGATTCATTTGACCATTTGGTACTGCATTGGCCACACTTAAACCTGCCACTAAATTAAAGAAAACTAATACTAATACTGATACAATAACAGCGATTGGATAGTTTTTCTTTGGATTATCAATATTGTTTGCATGAACAGATGAAATTTCAACACCAGCAAAAATGAAGATAATACCTGTTAATGTTGGTAAGCTTCCTAGATTACTTAAATCTGGGAGCAATTTACTCACTTCAAAATTAGCTAAATAACCAGTTGTTGTAATGCCGTTTTTAATAAAATAAGCAATACCTAAAATAACTAAAGCCAAGAATGGAATATAAACACCAATAATAGAGCCCCAGTCACCGGCAATCTTAACCATATCAAATTTTAAGTTAAGTAAAGTAATAACCCAATAAGAAATTAAAATCATAATCATAACAAAAATATTGTTATTACCTAAGTCCGGCTTATTAATGACATAACCTAGTAATACACCTACTGTTGATGCCACCATTACCATACCAAAAAACATTTGAACCCATAATAACCATGATGTTACAAAGCCCCATTTTTCACCTAGAGCATTTTTAACCCAAACTTGAGGTCCACCTTCTTCAGGCCAAGTAGTTGATAACTCTGCAGAAATTAATGCAATTGGTAAAGCAAAAGCACAAGCAGCAATCAACATATAAAAAATTTGGGTCCAACCAGTAGATGCCAAAGTCGGCACGCTACGAACGGTTCCGAAAAAAGCCATTGTAATACCAATTAGTCCAGCTAAGGATAATTTTTTCCCTTTACTCATAACTGTTTTAAGCTCCTTTATTAAATTTTTAAGCACTGCGTACAATGATATAGGCCTATATTTTATGACGACGCATGTTCTTTTAACAACAAAAGTATACAAAATCACAATGTTTAATTCATTAAACTTATTATAGATAAATTAAAGAAAAATGAGAATAATGGTTAGCCCTATCTTCGCTTTAACGCACTAAAGCGTAAACCTGTTCATACATTGAATTTGCTCAAACTTTGCTAATTCTAACTTTTTTAATTTTTTATATTATTTAATCAGAATGTCATTAAAAATAAATGTTAGTTTCATGTTGCATTGTAATTATATTCTAATGTTAAATATGCCATTCTTTATATTTAACGACCTAATAAAAAATAAAAAATCTGTTTTTTTATTTTTTATTGATTGACTTTCTTTTTTTTTTAAACTATGATGAATTTATCAAATAAATATCTTGATTTTGAACAAAGTAGTTTATCTTGTTTGTAGCAAAAGAAAGCTGATGGGTGATGAAAATCAGCACGCTGGATAAATGAATTACATTCAAAGACTAAGTCAAGCGTCTAACCTAACGTAACATGGTTACGAGTGGTGTTAAGTAACTTAACACAATTTGGGTGGTACCACGGAATAGTGATTTCGTCCCTATAGATTAATATCTATAGGGGCTTTTTTATTTTTATTATTAACTTATGAAGGGATGAAGTAGTATGAGTAAGAACATTATTGATGAATTAGAATGGCGCGGAGCAATCAATCAACAAACAGATGCTGAGGGCTTGAGAGAATATGTAGAAAGCCATAAAATTTCACTTTACTGCGGAGTGGATCCAACAGGAGATAGCATGCACATCGGACATTTGATTCCATTCATGATGTTGAAACGTTTCCAAAACTTTGGTCACCATCCTTATATTTTAATTGGTGGTGCAACTGGTACAATTGGTGATCCTAGCGGTCGAACAAGTGAAAGACAATTACAAACAATGGAACAAGTTCAACATAATGTTGATTCATTAACGAAACAAATGAAACAGTTATTTTTCTCTAAAGATAACGAACATGAATTAACAATGGTTAATAATTACGATTGGACACATGATTTAACCTTATTAGATTTCTTGAGAGATTACGGTAAAAACTTTAATATTAATACTATGTTAGCAAAAGACATTGTCTCTAGTCGATTGGATTCTGGTATCTCCTTTACTGAATTTGCTTACCAAATTCTTCAATCTATGGACTACTTACATCTATTCAAAGCACATGATGTACGTCTTCAATTAGGTGGCGCAGATCAATGGGGTAATATCACTGCTGGATTAGACTTAATCCGTAAAAAAGAAGGAGCTGAAGCAAAAGCATTCGGCTTAACAATTCCATTAATGTTAAAAGCAGATGGTACTAAATTTGGTAAAACAGCCGGTGGAGCAATTTGGTTAGATGCTAATAAAACATCTCCTTACGAATTTTACCAATTTTGGTTAAACCAAGATGATCGTGATGTCGTTAAATACTTAAAATTCTTTACTTTCTTAACACAGGATGAAATTGAAGAATTAGCACACAAAGTGAAAACTGATCCTCATAAACGTGAAGCCCAAAAAGCATTAGCTGAAGAAATGACACTTTTCGTTCACGGTAAAGATGCTTTAAACGATGCTTTAACTATCACAGAAGCATTATTCTCAGGTGATGTTAGTCAATTAACTTCTGATCAAATCGAATCTGGCTTTAAAAATATGCCTTCTAAAACAATGCCAAAAGATGCTATAAATATTGTTGATTGGTTAGTTCAAGCTGAAATTGAACCTTCTAAACGTCAAGCGCGTGAAGATGTAACAAATGGTGCAATTTCAATCAACGGTGAACAAATTAAAGATCTTGAATTTGTTGTCAGCCCAGATAATTCATTCGATGGTAAATTTATTATTGTTAGAAAAGGTAAAAAGAATTACACATTAATTACTATCAAGTAATTTCTATTAATACAATAATACTTTTCAAGCTCTTCAATCATATTGAAGGGCTTTTTTTATTCTGGCAATATAATTTTTGATGTGGATGAAGAAATTCATCTACATCTATTTTTTTACAAAAAAAAGAAACATATGAATTTTCCAGGTAAAATTAAGTGACCAAACCAAACTTTAGAAGGGAAGATTCATATGTCTCACAACCATTGTATCCGAGTTTCGCTTGATTTGAAAGGTGAAAATATTTACTTTGATTCTATTTTTTGTGAAGAAGAGATTACTAAAGGAGTTAAATCTAAAATTTATAAAGGAAGACTTACTTATAAGCCTTTGGCTTGTCCCTGCTGTGGCATTAAAAACAAAAAATATTCCATTGTCAAAAATGGTTTTATTACTTCTCGAATAAAGTGGTTAAGTGTTGCTCATTACCCAACCTATCTTTTATTAAACAAACAACGATTTCTTTGTCGTCTATGTCATTCGTCTTTTCTAGCGGAGTCTTTAGAAATTGATAAACATTGTTTTATTGCTAATAGAGTGAAACAATCTATCGGCATGGAATTGTCTGACGCTATATCGCTGAAAGATTTATCTAAAAGACACTTTGTATCGCCGATTACAATTAATAGAGTTCTCAATTCATTAGGCAAAAAGCTATCAAATAGCTTCACCGACTCACCTCAAAGCTTATGTTTTGATGAATTTACATCTGTTAAAAATAAACAGGGTAAATATAGTTTTATCTATTTAGATTCTGTCTCACACAAAATCATTGATATTTTGCCGGAAACAGATATAATGGATTATTTACTTAGCCTGAATCAAGAATTAACTTAGACTTAAGCTTCATCAAGATTTACTCTATTGCAGTAAAACAAATGATTCTGAGGCTTTCTCTGACCTACTTCTATTGAGAAATGAGTTGATTTCTGATTCAATGAAAACTTCAGTTAAAACGCTGAGAAAACATTTACTAAGAATTGATTTCCATTCTCTAACGGACCATTAGAGGGATCTATTAATAAAATTAAACTAATTAAAAGAATAGCTTACGGATATAGAAGCTTCCTAAACTATAAATATAGAATATTACTAAGTTTTAAAGACAAACAAATAAGCAACAAAAGCCAGTCGGATTTCATTGCTTAAATTCAGCTTATTTTTACTCATTCACATCATTTGATGTAGAGCCTAATAAACTCAAGTGTATAGCGAATTAAAAACACCTTAGACTTTAGTGGTATTAATCCATGATAATGTTCTTCCTTCCAGTAGAGTATCACTATTAATTTTACTTATTATACCACGCTTTAGCTTCTTCAAGGCTAATATGTCTAATCTGATTCAACTGTATGGTCATGTCCTCTATATACAAATAATCTTCATCATAACCCATGAGCTTTCCCCTAATATCTGGCATATAACCACCCTCCATATCTCGTAAATTCAATTGAATTATTATCTCTAAATCTTTGTACAACGAATAATCGATGATTTCAAATATATCTGATTCTGTCATTTCCGTTTCTGCTGTAATAAGATTATCACGAATTTTTTGATCCACATCTACTTCTCTCATATGTTCAAACAAATAGAATCCATTATATTTTTGTATACCTCGATCATAATAGTAATTATTTAACTTAATCATAATCCATCCATTCCTCCCGCATGCCCACCAATTAAAGTCGATCGCTTGATAGCTGTTGCACCCTCTAAATAACTACTAGCACGAACAATTGATTGAAAACCATAACGTTGACGAATAACATCAATTGTATTATCTAACTCTTGATTGGAGATACTCTCATTTGGAGATTCAAATAAGTTGAGCTGTAAAAGAGTCCCATTTTCTAACTTTGAAAAACTAATACTTATATTTCTAATGGCATAGCCTGCATCATAGCGCTTAAAAAGTATCAAGCAATAATCAGCTAGCTGTCTAGATTGATTTGTCGCTGGAATAGTCATCTGTCGACTAAATCCCTTCTCACTCTCATTTTTTGAGTATCCTATAGTTAAATGGACACAAGCTGTTTTCATTCCCTGTTTACGTAGTCTTGTCGCAACTTGTTCAGCCATTTCTCGAATAATTATTCTAATTTCAGCACGTTTAGTATAATCTTTCAACAAAACTTGACTATTACCAATACTCTTAGAACGCGGTGTATACGTATCTGAAATATCTGTTCGATCAATCCCCCAAGCATGTGCAATTAACTGTTGTCCTATGACACCTAAAGATTCCTTCATACGAAAAAAGTCATATGCTGCCAGTTCCTTAATTGTTGCTATTCCCATTCTATTTAAACGCTTTTCTGTTCGTTTATTAATGCCCCAAAAATCCGTCATGGGTGTAATCTTCCAAACCTTTTCAGGAACATTTTGATAGTGCCAACTTGCAATTTTCTCTGGCGTACATTTTGCTTCATTATCAAGAGCTAATTTACTAAGAAGCATATTATCACCAATACCAATCGTACAGTATAGTCCTGTTTCTTTAAAAATATCCTTATGAAATTGACAAGCAAATTCATACGCTGACATTCCAAATAATTTTTTTGAGGCTGTTACCCGTATAAAAGATTCGTCAATCGAATAAATTAAAATATCTTCATCTGCGACATAGCGACGAAAAATATTATTAATTTTTATATTTGTTTTGATGTACATGTTCATACGTGGTGGAACAATAAGTAAGCGAGGATCTTCAGGAATTTCATACCTACGTGTAATATTGGTTATCCCTAATTCTTTTTTTGCCATTGGTGAAGCCGCCAGAGCCAAACCACCTCCGCTTTCTGGATGACTCATCACCACTAATAATGCTTTTAAGGGATTTAATCCTCTAGCCACACATTCAATACTCGCGTAAAAACTCTTCATATCAACACACAGTGTTTCATGTATTGGTTCCAAATTATAATCGAAATATTGTTCCATTATTAACCACCTCAAACCAATTATACAAACATACGTTCTCTTTTTCAAATTATTTTTAACAAAATAAAAAAAACGCCTTGCATGATAGTATGCAAAGCGGAAATATTTTTAATCTAAGTTTTTCTTTTCATGATCAGCTTGATTAATTGTTGCCTCTTCATTTATTTTATCAAGTTCAGCTGCTTGAGGGCCTTCTTTAGCAAATTGTTTATCATCACTAACATTCTTTACTTCTTTTTGCTTAAAAATAGCTCGTAATATTTTATTGTCGCTACTTGTTGCAAAAAATCCTGTTGGCATAAACGCAGTAAGGCTTATGAAAAATGATACTAGCATCGTAATAAATGTTAATGAAACTGGTAGATATAACCCGCCAAACATTGATGGGAGTGCCGATAAATCAGGGCCTCCATGACCAGTATAACCAATATTTGCAACTATTCCACTCAGCATTGTCGCATACACATTGGTAACCACTGTATAAGTCAATGCCCCATAAACCAGGTACAGCGTAAAAATACTTTTACTTCGAATGCCGCTATCTCTCATACGTCTCACTGATAACGTTAGGCTTGGAATAATAATTGCGATAGAAAATAAAAACATCAGCATCGTAACAAAAAATATTCCTACAGCCGAATTAAAAGCTAGTAATACTCCTGATAACATCATTAAGAAAAACAAACAAATATAAATAATACCTAAGAAGAGTTGTGCCCACCAATAGCCACTACGAGTGGTTGTTCCTCTGAAATCTAGATAGCCAGACCAAAAATCTTTTATTGCTTTACCAAACGATACCTTACCTGTTTCTTCTATTTTTTTCATACGAGCCCCTCCTTACATTTCCATTAAATATATCATATTTATTTAGTTTTTTACAACACTTTATTATTTAGTGTATATTTTTTATTTCAATTACAACAAATTCAATATTATTTTCTTTCTCAAACGCACTTAACACCTGTTAACTCAGTTCTGTCTTTACCTTTGCTGCCTCGGTATAGCGAACTAGATAACTAACACTTAATAAAATATTTTCTTCAATAACAGTCAAATTAAGTATAGGTTTCGGGTCTTGCTGAAAAGCATCAAGTAATTCTTGTATTTTTTTGTCCTCTTTTAAATCTGATAATTGTGTTGCATAGTAATGATTGGTAATCATTACTAATATTTCTTTAGCATACTTCCAATCGCTATCATGACCTATCGTATACTGAATCTCTTACCAATTAAATTGACCTAACTCTATATAATTTGCAATATTATTTTCAAATATTACTTTATTAGGGTAGCGTATCGTTCATCCAGTTAACGCTTCAAACGATAGCCACTTTTTTATTTCAACTAACTCAATTAGTATCTATTTAAACCAAAAAATATCCAAATATTCAAATTTATAGCAACTATGTACCATTACACAATTAGTTTAATTTTTCTCATAGACATAATCATTCATGATATATCCTTCACCTATGTCAACGTAGCGTTCATCCACTCTTTTAAATCCTTTATGCTCATAAATTTTGATGGCTTGCTCATTTCCCTGATTAACATTTAAATGCAACACCTTACCCTTACCTAATTCGTCATACCAGTCAAATAATTGAGATGATAAACCCTTTCCGCGTACTGAATTATTTAAATAGAGTTTGCTAATATAAATCTGAGTATCCGTTTCCTCATATGCTGTGTAGCCGACATTTTCTCCCTTATAACGGATTAAAAAATATTGAGCGCCACTAGCAATTTCCTGTTTAATATTATCAATTGACTGATAATTAGTCATCATGTATGTTACTTGATCAATACCAATAATCGGTGTAAACACCTCACGCCAAATTGGTTCTAATATTGTAAAAAGCTGTACGATATCCTGATTTGTTTTAACAAGTTGTTTTTCTAACATCTAAAAATCCCCTTCATTTTTATTTTTACTCAGTTTATCATAAATTTATTGTTACAATTATTTATCTAACTTTAAATTCTCTTTACAATTTATCCATAAAAAATTCACGATTTAAAAAATGTTTCGTGTTAGAATAGAGTTTAGACGTTCTATCTAATTTATTAAGGAGATGAGCAGATGGCGCAAAAACGAGTTGTGGCACCCTTTTTAAAACCGATTGCCATACTAACAATTTCCGTTGGGATTTCAACAACAACAGCAGTATTTGATAGTAAAAGCTATAAATCACCAAAACCGGAAAAAGTTGAGCAAACTGTTAAAACAACCGATACCACTAATCTGAAAAAAAATACCGATCAAACTACTGGTGGGACAACACATGGAACTGAAAATATTGAAACTAATGAAAGTAGGCAGCCTGCATCTCGTGATTCTGAAAGTCGCGGCGCAGATAAAGACAACAATTCAACACGAGAAACATCCCAAAATACTGATCAATCAAACAACGATAATAATAGAAATTATATAAATGATTCAAATAATAATCAAAAAAATAGCAGCGATAAAAACGATACAAATGTTACGCCCAATGATCATAACGGAAATGAAGACAATAATAATGATGCCCAAATAAATGATAACCAAGAAAATTTTAATCGTGTTAACAATAATCAAAAAGCTGGTGATAACTAATGGAAGCTCTAATTACCTTAATCTTTACGAATATCAGCAAATTTTTGAACTACTTGAATATTAACCCACGTTTACAAAATAAAATCTTTACCGTTGCCGGATTAGTTCCGACTTTATATATTCTTCGAATTGTAAATGGCTATTTTAGGAATGAAAATTATTGGCAAGCAGTAGTATACTTAATAATTTTTATTATTTTAATATATTTTACTATCATTAATTTCATCTATTATTTTCATGACCGAAAAGTTAAGTGGGATGTGACAAATTTCATTGAAGATATCGTACCGGAAGATGCCACATTTAATGGGACTGCTGCGACAACTCCAATGGGGAAACCAGTTATTCACGGAAAGAAGTTACCTTTAAACTTAGTCGAAGATGCTGATTTAATCATTAATGATGTCGTCAATAAGTTAATTGACTCAAAAGAGATTAAATCACACGAATTAAATGAAAATACCTACCTAATTGATAAATACACGCTTATTCCTTATTATAAAATACGTCACAGCGAGTTATGGATTGGTTCAACCTATCACGATTTAATCAAAATAGCTAAAATTAAATTAATTGATGATGCTGATGAACTTATTCCTCTTGGCGTTTTCGTATTAGGTGGCCCTTACAGAGTAGATGGTGTCACATATAAGGAGCCCTACCGCGTACAATTACGTGTGAGAGATAATCAGGAATCTGACGAACCACCATCAAACCCTGTCCCAACAACACCTAATACATCGAAAAAGAAAGCAAAAAAAAATCGAATGAAAATTCGCAAAGAGAAAGAAATCCAAAAAGAGAAAAAATCTGAAAAACAAAAACCAACGATTGATTCTTCTGTAAAAATAAAAAAAGATGACTAGCCATATTTTTAAAGCATGAGACGAGAACGTCCCATGCTTTTTTCTAATAAATAGTTACCTTTTAATATATTATATTGTACAATGAAACTATCTTATAATGACAATTAGGAGTGATTAATTGATGAAAGAATTCTCTCATCCAACGTTTCCAACCATCCAAATCCGCTTATTAAATGAAAAAAATAATTTTGCGACAGTTAAACAATTTTTACTTGAAACAACTGACTATTTTACAGATTATCAAAAAAAAGAACCGACTAATGAACAAGTAATCACATTTTTTAATGAGCTACCACCAAATACATCAATACACAAAAAAAATGTTTACGGAGTATTTGATCAGGATACTATGATCGGGATGATTGACTGGGTGATTGACTATCCAGAAGAAAATCAATCAATTATCGGTTTATTTGTCTTACGACATGACTATCGCGGCGTTGGTTTAGCTCAACCGCTCTATGATGCTTTGGAACAAATGGCGAAAGAGACTGGAAGCCAAAAAATTACTTTAGGAGTACTTGAAAGTAATCTCCCTGCGGTAGCATTTTGGAAATCTCAAAATTATCAAATCTTAAAAAAAATTACTTCTAATTACGGTCCTGAGTTAGTGATGACAAAAGCATTGAATTAACATAAGAAGCATTGAATGACTTCCATTCAATGCTTCTTCATCATTCTGCTTAAAATAAAATACCTAATAGAGAATTAATAATAGGAATAACAATAACAAACAAAATTGTACTTGTCGTTACAATATTTGTAGCATACTCAACGTCACCATGTGCTTCATTCGCTAGAATTGGTAAAACGGCTAATGCTGGTGCCGCTGATTGAATAATCAGTGTTTGTGATTCTAGCGTTGGTAAATTACCAAAGATATCACCGCAAAAAGTAATGAGCGCAATCATAACGGCTGGTGCTAAAACGAAGCGACCAAGCAAAGCAACTATTGTATCCCTATCAAAGTGAATACTCTTAAGCCCGGCATCACACAAAACAATCCCAATATATATTAGTGATAATGGTGTAACAATATTTCCCACATAAGTTAATGTCGAATTAATGAATGCAGGCACTGGAATGGTTAGCAGTAAGAAAACTAAAGCAACTAAAAAGCCGATTAAAGGAGCCGGTAATAACTTTCTCCAATTAAAAGATTTCTTCGATCCACTGCCGTTCTTTTTTGTCGGATCATCATTAGCGATAATTAAGGCGCCAAATGCCCAAGTTGAAACAGTGTTAGTCACATAATAGACTAAGAAATAGGGTAAACTCTTTTCACCAAATAATGCGATATTTAAAGGCAATCCAATAAAGATGGTATTAGCATTAACAACTGTATTAATAAACACACCTTTTCTGCCTACAGGTACTTTTAATACCGCGACTAAAATATACGCAACTACGTAACCCAAAAAGACAGCTAAAAATGAATACAGCAATCCATTTGATAATGAAAATAAAGTCTCTCTAGTTAAATACTTTAGAACAGACACAAATATTGAAGCCGGAAGCGCCACGTTCATAATTAATTTTGAAACATTTCCAGCAAAACTATCAGAGAACCATCCGCGCTGTCTTAAAATAAAGCCTAAGGCAATCATTAAGATAATTGATAGAATACTGCCGATTGATGTTAAAAAAGCCACTTAAACCCCTCCTAGTTATTTAAAGATTGGTATTTTGGTTGCCATTTAATTTTTTCAATAGCGGCCTTAATATCAGAAATAGATTCTTTTGTTATGCCTTGATTGACAGCACTCTCTCCAACTGCAACTGCTACAGTTTCTGAGAATTCAGTTAATTTAGAAACTGGCGGTAAAACAGCTGCCCCGTCCTTGCTTGTATCCACGATACCGCCTAATGAATGGGCTGCCTCAGAAATCATCGTATCATTTAAAACTTTGGCTGTAGACGCAATAGTTCCTAGACCTAACCCTGGATAGACTAAAGCATTATTAGCCTGACCTATTTCATAGGTAACACCTTTATACTCTACTGGTGCTGCAGGAATACCTGTAGCCACAAGTGCTTTCCCATCAGTCCATGTAATTAAATCTTGTGCCGTTGCTTCGGCCAATTTTGTCGGATTGCTCAATGGAAAAATAATGGGTCTTTCTGTATGAGCTGCCATCTCTTTAACAATATCCTCTGTAAAAGCACCTGCCATAGTGGATGTACCTACTAAAATTGTTGGATGAATTTCTTGGACAACCGCCTTAAGTGTCGTTAGCTGATTTGCATTTTTAAATTCTGAGCGTTTTCTAGTAAAAGGCTTTTGTTCAGGTGTTAAATCATCCATATCATCGAATAACAATCCTTGTTTATCAACTAAATAAAAGTGTTTACGCGCTTCATCTTCTGATAGACCTTGTTGCAGCATTTCTTCGTATATTCGGCTGATAATACCAGCTCCAGCCGTCCCTGCACCAAACGAAAGGTATACTTGATCTGTTATTTTTTCACCTGATATATTTAAGGCCCCTAGAATACCAGCTAGGGTAACAATTCCAGTCCCTTGGATGTCATCATTAAAAGTTGTGATATTCTCTTTGTATTTGTTTAAAATATTTGCAGCATTTAATCTGCCAAAATCTTCCCAATGTAAATATAATTTAGGAAATAATTTTTCTGTTGTTTTAACAAACTGATCAACAAACTCATAATACTTATCTCCACGAATTCTTTCATGACGGTTACCTAAATAAAGCGGATCTTTCAGTAGCTCTTCCCGATTAGTACCGACATCTAGCACTACCGGCATTACTGTACTAGGGTCAATTCCTGCAGCAGCAGTATAAACCATTAATTTTCCGACAGAGATATCAACACCATTTACTCCCCAGTCACCTATCCCTAAAATACCTTCTGCATCTGTTACAACAATCAGCTGAATATCACGACCATCTGCACCATTTTTTAGTGTTTCTTCCATTAATTCTGGTTCATCTATTGATAAGTAAATAGCGTTTTGTGGCTGAATGAATAACTCACTATAGTTCTCAATTGTATCAGCAATCGTTGGATCATAAACAATCGGCATAAACTCTACCATATGTTGGCTAAATAAATAGTAGAACAATGTCCGATTAGTATTAAAAATTTCCATTAAGAATAAACGTTTTTCCAAATCAGATGACTTACTGCTGTATTGATCATATACCTGATTGGCTTGTTCCTCTATTGTTTGTACTTTGGGCGGAATAAGACCAGTTAATCCAAACCGTTTTCTTTCTTCTTTAGTAAAAGCTGTCCCTTTATTTAAAAAAGGATTATTCAATACTTGATAGGCTGATTTCATTAATGTATCTCCCTTTCATGTAATAAATTAGTCTTTTTCTAAAAATATATCAATTCATGACTATATTCGCATGATATTCTTTTAACTAAAAAACGTCAATCATTTCCCCTTATACAAAACATAAATAACACTTAACTAAAAAAAGCATTAGAATTTCCATTTCTAATGCTGAATTACTCCTATTATTCTCGTACATCTCCTGTATTGATTACCGGTTGCGTTCCTTTATCAGTAATAATCGAAACAAGCAGATTATTAATTAATTGCAATTTTCGTTCATCGGTAAATTTCATCTCTTGACCTTCTTCAATTTGTTCTAGAGCCATTTGCGTCATCGACACAGCTCCTTGAACAATCGTTTGACGAGCAGACAGAATTGCTTTAGCCTGTTGTCTTTGCAGCATGGCACTTGCGATTTCTGTTGCATAAGCCAAGTGATTCAAACGTGTTTCAATAACTTCAACACCGGCAACTGATAAGCGATCTTCCAGCTCTTTAGCCAACTCTTCAGATACCTCAGTTGTATTACCTCTTAACGTAACATCATTATCTTCAAAGGTATCATATGGATATTTTGAGGCAATATGTCTGATTGCTGTTTCACTTTGAATCTCAACAAAATCACGATAGTTATCAACACCAAACAGAGCTTTTGCAGTATCAACGACTTTAAATACAATGACAGCTGAAATTTCAACGGGATTGCCATCAGAGTCATTAACCTTCAAAACAGCACTATTAAAATTTCTAACTTTTAATGACACAGGTATTTTTCTTACTAGCGGAATTGTTATAAATAGTCCATTTGATTTAATTGTTCCTAGATACTTTCCAAAGAAGAGAATAGCTTTCGCTTCATTAGGCAGAACAATTGTAATTGAACTTAAAAAAAGTATCGAACACACCATTAAAACAAAGCCGATGACACTAAGAATAGGGGAACTTTCCACATTAAGTGCGAATAATATACCTCCTAAGATTAATGTAATCAATAAAACAACTGTCGCCAAATAACCATTGACATGAAATGCCTGTTTTTCTTCCATACAATTACCTCCATTTTATAATAATACCCCCATGTTACAACACCTGCTATTAAATCTCTACCATGAAATAGTCTCTACAAGATAATTTAGTGCCTCTACACACGACGTATCATCTGCTAATTTAATTATTGTCAGAGACAGGTTCATCTACGTACTGTCCTCAACAGCAATGTCCCAATTCTTTGCACTTTCAAAGTTCATTATATCACCAGAATAACTTTAATAATCATAAAGATCCCTGAGCCAGTATTGGTTTCTTTAATACCTTCCAACATTTTTGGAACTCTCTCAACAATATTTTCCTAAGCAAATCACAACCCTTCCAACATCTAATTAACAACACTTTCTGATTGATTAATAATTTTTTTGTGGAACGACAGCCCGTTCAATTTGTTAGTTATATAAATATTATATCATCTTATTTAATTTATCGAAAAAATAGAAAAGCCATGTACGTTACGTACACGGCTCTCATATAATTAATGTAAAATCCGACCTTCTTTAAGATTCTCATTTAATTTACTGAATAAACGATCAGCTTTCGGATAGATAACATAACCAACAATAAAGAATACTACTGTCACACTGACTAAAACAGTAATGGAACCAACCGCATTTGGCCAATAAATGCCACCAACTGATTCACGTAAAAGCCGAACAGCATAAGTAAATGGAATATATGGGTTAATCGCTCTGAAAAATGGTCCCGACATCTCAATTGGGAAGTTCCCAGCACCTGCGGAAATGGAAAGTACCAAGATGATGATTGCAATCCCTTTCCCTAAATTATCGAATAACGACACGAGAACGTAAACCATGGTCATAAAACAAATGCCGATAATGAAAGCAAATATAAAATTCCAAAACGGCTCTTTTGTATAAGCTCCTATCATGAATTGATTTCCCAACACAACAATAAACGTTTGCCAGAAACCAACTGTTAGAAAAGTCATAAAGCGAGCTAAAAATTGTTGACGTTTAGTAAAACGACCCTGTTGCTTTTCATCTAAATAGACTTTTGTCGTTGCAATACTTGAAAATAATATAGCTCCTACCCAAATACACAACGCTGTATAGAATGGTGTGCTAGCAGAACCATAATTAGGAATTGGATAAACTTCAGTAGTCTTTAATTTAACAGGTGACGATAAGAAATTACTTTCTTTATTTGCATCGGCTTTCAAGTACTTAATAACTTCAGTTAAATCAATATCTTTTTGACCTTCACGTATTTTTGCACTGGCTTTTTGAATTCCCTGTTTCAAATTTGGCCAGTCATTATTTACCATATCAACAGCCATGCCTAGAGCTGATTCGAGTTTGGGTGCTTTCTCGTTAACCTCTCCCATTGTCCTACGAATATCTGTTTCAATACCTGGTAATTGCTCATTGATAAAAAACGTAGCCAAATTCATTTTTTGTTTTAATAAAGGAAAATCATTTGTAAAGAAGTTCGCTCCATCATTGATACCACCAACAATTAAGTTCATATTTCCATTTAGCAACAGATTGGCTGAATGAATTTCCTGCTGAACTGCGGGCATTTCTTGACGATATTTTTCTAAAAATCCGACAGCCTCTTTAATTACTCCTTGTGTATTGGTCATCAAGTCATCTAAGCGATCAATCAAATTATCATCAATAATTGATTGTGTTGCATTTCCAGCACTGATTAATAAATCTTGGACTTGAGAAATCAAGTCATCAACTGATGATTGAACCGCACTAATGTCGATTCCAGAAATAATATTATTTATATTAGCTGCTTCTGCACTGATAGCAGATAATTCCTCTTTAATACGGTCTGGAGAAGATGTAATGTCATCCCAATTTGTCAAAACATAATCTACTCGTTGTTGTGTATGATTTATGGCTAACTGTAGATCAGTCAACTTATTAATAATACCATCTAATGCATTAGTTCCTAATAATGCTTGCAAATCTTTTAATAAAACAATCTCATGCCCTATCATATTGCTTTGCGCAGTCAAACGATCTGATAATTTAACTAGATGGGTATGAATAGCATTTAATTCATCTGGTGTTAATTTTTCATTAGCAATCAAATCAGAAATGTCTGCCGTAATCTGAGCCGTTTCACCAGAAATGATTAAAACAATTTGTAAACCTGAGTCAATTCCAGATGCGATATTTGGTAAACTCTCTTGAACCTTATTTAAATCTTCACTAACCTGAGGTACTAATTTATTAGCAGTAACAGCGATTTGACTAACTTCAGGTAATATCTTTTGCGTATCTTGAATAATACCTAGACCTTTGTTAGCCTCATCGATGGCTTGATCCATTGTACCAGTAATTTTGTCAAAATCACCATCAATCATTGCAACCTGACGTCCTGCATTTTGAATTTGGGGAATACGGTCTTGAACTTTATAAACCAAGCCACCAGTTTCTTCAATTTGCGGCATTTTTCCATTTAGGGCTACAACTTTTTGTGTCATTTGATTTAATTCAGGAATATATCCAACAAACTCATTGGCCATGTCTAACTTTTGCTTAAATTCAGGCATTTTATTATTAAATTGAACCAGTTCTTTCGTGTAACCATCAATGACATCAATGTTATCATCTAATGTCAAAATCTTACTTGTTATTTTTTTGATTGAAGGTAAATTTGAATCTAAGTCAAAACCAATCTTATTCAACTCAGCAAATAACGTTTCACTGACTGTACCGATAAATTCAGATGAGATAGTATCTTGTAAAGTACTTGCCCCTTTATCAGATATCTTGGGAGCAATCGCATTGATTTTCTGGTTAACGCTGTAAACCAATTCTGGTTTCTTGATATCTCCTTGAATAAAACTCGTTAAATTTTTTGAAAAATCTTCAGGAATGTAAATTCCTGCATAGTATTTACCACTTTTAACACCTTGATCCAGTGCTTTTTTACTATCAACGAATTGCCACCCCAAGGTATGGTTCTTCTTTAAATTTTTTAACATATCATCCCCAATGTTAACTTCATGTTTCATTACATCAACTGTCTTATCATCTGAATAAACAGCTATTTTTATATCAGATGTATTTGAATAGGGATCCCACAATGCACCAATATTAAACCATGCGTACAATGACGGAATAATCATTAATGCCAGCATTAAAATCAATGTCAATTTATTATGAAATATCCGTTTCCAATCTGCTCTATATAGTTCTAAAACATTTCCTATTCTTTGTTTCATCTTTCTCTTCCTCTCCCCTACACTACTACTCAATATTCCAATCGCGCGTCGGTTGTGTTTGATAATCAATAAATACTCGATCTAAAATATCCTTTACTGTGATATCCTGCAGCGCAGCATCCCAGGCTTTATCTGCTTGGGAAAAAAAACTTTCAATAACATTTTCGCTACTTTCTGCTATATCTGTAAAATCAGAAAATGCCTGTTCCAATACACCGACATGTGGAAATGAACGGAAGGGCCCTTCAATTGATTCAACTATTTCTAATAACGATATCTCTTCCAAATTACGTTCAATGTAAAAGCCGCCATTTGCACCTGACACACCTGAAATAATTTTTGATACAACTAATTTTCGTAAAAGTTTTTTTACATAAGAGGGAGATACCGTTAACTTTTCATAAATTGCTCGTGAAGATGCTGGAATGTCCTTTGTTTGTGTCGCCAACATTGCCATTATCGCTAACGCCTGCTCTGTCGCATTCGTTAATTTCATGAAATTCCCACTCCTTATTATCTACTTCAAAAAGCTATTATAGACTTATAATATCTATAATTCAACTATTATTAACGCAAAAAAGATTAAATAACGAATTATTTTTTATATAAACTATTATAGCTTTATATTATCTAAATAAGAAAACAAAAAAGAAAGATATCTTTTTTAAAAGACACTTCCTTTTATCATTTATCAATATGATTTTGGTATAAATAGTTGCGAGTTTTTCTTTAATAACAGTACAATCACAATATAAGTCACTATACCAGTTAACACAGCACTTGTTCCGTTAATAACCAACGAATAAACTACTGGTGACAATCCCCATATAGCATATTTTCCCCAAAATATAAATCCAGCAATAAAATGGAATACGTACCTAGCGATTAAACCAACTGTCGTCCCCAATAAAGCATATGTCTTTGCCTTATTTGATTTGAGAGATAAAGCTTCTTGAAATCTTCTACTATATACCCCGGCCAATCCAGTTGCCAAATAAGCAAAAATATATTCGATTAATCCTTGTGACAAGGTTAATATATAGACCTTCCCTAATAGAAAATGCAATAATCCCCAAACTAGACCAGAATACAACGCAGGCACTGTCCCGCGTCTTAGAGCATAAATAGTTAGTGGTATCATTCCAAGCGAAATTGAAAAACCTGGTCCAAATTTTACAGGTATAAAAGACAGCACCATCGCTAAGGCTGCTGCAATAGCACCTTCTAACATAATTCTTGAACGATTCGACAAAAAAAATTCCTCCCTTATTATCAGCAAGACCAGCCAATCATTCAAAGAGAAGATTTGTATTCTATCCACACAATTCCTACGACTGTTTTAACAATATCAGGTTCTAGGGTTTAGAGTATTCTCATTCTCAGCAAAAGCTCCCCTTTGTGATGGCGGTATTATTTTAATGTATGCGTTATTATCTCATTAAATTTGAACAACGTCAATCAAGTTCATAAAACTTATAACTATTTCATAAATACTATTTTTGTTATGATACAATTTTATTTAGAAAGAGGCAGGCATAAAAAAACTGAAACAATAATTCGATATTTATTTAATTTTCATCATGAGCTTATTTTTTTACACCCACCATATATAAATTGATAATCAGTTAACAATGAGGCTCCTTATTATCAAAATTAGTTAATTGTCAACCTTAACTTTACCAAAGCATACACTACTTTGATTGTTCACCGCTTTCTTTTACTTTGGATTAACTTAAATATTCAAGAGAATATATTTAATTAAACAAGTTATCTATTAACCAATACTATCAGTTTTCTATTCATAAATCTTTGGTAATTAGTACTTAAATACATACAAATCAGTATCGTACAAGTACTTATTAAAATCTTGATTGAAATTATCTTTTATTCATTAGTCCTTATTTTACTATATAAATACCATATCCTATCAATCAATTTTGGTCCCTTTGTAGTTATTTTTTAATCGTTAAATTTTATCAAAATACTGCCACTAACTATTTTATATCCTTGTATAAATTTAAACTATTCTGTTAAAAGTTCAATCCAATTAACGTAGTTGAACCTTTACTATATTTTTTGTTTTAATTGATTGATTGAACGCTGCGCCACGATAAAATTGGTTAATAAAATAATTAACACTGTTGGAAAAACTAAGTACGCTGCTAAACGTAATAAAGCGAAAGGCAACTCAAAAAGTATTGCTTTAATCATTAAATTATGTGGCATAGCCCATAAATCTTGAGTTAGAAAAATCGATGATGGATTTTTAATGAATTGAACAAACGAGTCTTTAAATAGGATGAAGTATACTAACAACAAGCTGACATTAGTTGTCCCGATAGTATTTCTAACACGAATTTGACGCTCCAGTTTCGATTCAATATCAGAAAACAATTCATCATGCTGTTGTTTTTGACTAATAAAATATTGACGACCTTCTTTTTCATATCCTCGTATATATTCCCAACCAGAATCATCCATAAATTGTAAATAGTCTTGTCGTGCCTCTTTATTTTTAAATGATCGGCAATCGATACGAATTACTTTATCAGTTGATAGAGATGTCTCCTTAAATTTATAGATTCCATCGCCGACAGGTCCAACTAATAATAATCCTTTAGTTAATTGTTTGTTTAGCCATCTCTCTTCACGATCAATTGATGCAAAATAACGAATTTTTCGTTTCATCTTATCTCTCCTCCAATTTTTTAAATAATGACACACATGCTGCCATCCGTTCAGCTTCTTTTTTCAGTAATGACTCACCCACATGTGTAATCACATACATTTTACGTCTTTCCAAGTCAGAAGGCACTTGCTCTATCAGTTCTTGTTTAACTAACGTATCAAGTGCACCATACATTGTTCCTGCAGCAATTTTAACACTGCCGTTACTTAATTCCTCAATTAACTGAATAGCAATATATCCGTACGTCGGTTTTTTAAAAGCAAGCAAAATATAGAAAACCGTTTCAGTTAGCGGAAGTTTTGCTTTTGCTGTCACACTCATCAACTCCTTAATTTCTTCTCAACTATATAGTATCACTATATAGTTCCGCTGTACAGTAGTACTGTATAATAATTAAAAAAAAGAATCATACAAATGTATGATTCTTTCAAAGTTATTACTCTTCTGTTTTCGCTGGAATTTCTTTTTTCTCTTCTTTAGGCTTTTCGATTAACACTTTACGAGAAGCGTTAACACGACCTTGTTTATCAACCTCTGTTACCTTAACATCAATCTTATCATTCATTTTAACAACATCTTCAACCTTATTCACACGTTCATGTGCTAATTGTGAGATATGTACTAAGGCATCTTTGCCTTTAAACAAATTAACGAAAGCACCGAATTTTTCGATACGAACAACTGTTGCATGGTAAGTTGCACCTACTTCAACTTCGCGTACTAATTCTTCAATAATTTCAATAGCACGTTTAATTTTTTCACTATCAGAATGAGCGATACTAACGTTACCTTCTTGATCAATATCAATTTTAACATCAGTTTCTTCAATAATTTTATTAATTGTTTCTCCACCTTTACCGATAACATCCTTAATCTTTTCAGGTTTAATTTGGATGATTTCAATCTTAGGTGCATAAGGGCTTAACTCAGCACGAGGTTCAGCAATGGTTGATGTTAATTCAGCTAGAATTTCCATACGTGCTTTTTTAGCTTGAGCTAATGCTTCTGTTAGGATTTTTTCAGTGATACCTTCAATTTTAATATCCATTTGCAAGGCTGTAATACCATCTTTAGTCCCAGCAACTTTAAAGTCCATATCACCTAAGTGATCTTCCATACCTTGAATATCAGTTAAAATTGTATAATTATCGCCATCCATAACAAGTCCCATTGCAATACCGGCAACAGGTGCTTTGATTGGGACACCAGCATCCATCAATGCCAATGTTCCAGCACAAATACTGGCTTGTGATGAAGAACCGTTAGACTCTAATACTTCCGCTACTAAACGAATTGTATAAGGGAAATCTAATTCACTTGGAATAACTTGAGCTAAAGCTCGCTCACCTAATGCACCATGCCCAATTTCACGACGACCTGGTGAACGCATTGGTCCAGTTGAACCGACACTATATTGTGGGAAATTATAGTGGTGGATAAAACGTTTGCTATCTTCAATACCCAGCCCATCAATAATTTGGTGTTCACCTAAAGGTGCTAGCGTACAAATTGATAAAGCCTGTGTTTGTCCACGTGTAAAGAGACCTGATCCATGTGTACGAGGCAATAACCCAACTTCTGATGATAGCGGACGGATTTCGTCAATCTTACGACCATCTGGGCGTACTTTATCAACTGTAATTAAGCGACGTACTTCATTTTTTTCCATATCTTCTAAAATTTGGCGAACTTCTTTCATCAATTTGTCAGCTTCTAATTCTTCAGCGAATTTTTCAGCATAGACTTCAATGATCTCTTCTTTTAGGCCAGAAATATTATCTTCACGTGCTAATTTTTCTTCTGTTTGAATGGCTTCAATCATACGTGTTTTATAAGTTCCGTTGATTTCAGTATCTAAATCAGCATCAACTTGTAATAAATTGATTTCCATTTTTTCTTTGCCGATTTCAGCAGCAATATCTTCTTGGAATTTAACTAAACGTTTAATTTCAGCATGTCCAAATAGTAAAGCTCCTAACATATCGTCTTCTGATACTTCTTGTGCGCCACTTTCTACCATGTTGATAGCGTCTTTAGTTCCAGCCACGCTTAATTCAATGTCTGTTGCTTCCATTTGTTCAACGTTTGGATTAATAACGTACTCACCATTCACACGACCAACTTCAACACCGGCAATCGGACCGTTGAAAGGAATATCTGATACACATAGTGCTAAAGATGAACCAAGCATAGCTGCAACTTCTGGTGCACAATCTTGTTCCACACTCATTACAGTATTAGTAATTTGAACTTCGTTACGGAAACCTTCCGCAAACATCGGACGAATTGGACGATCAATTAAACGCGCTGTTAATGTTGCACGTTCACTTGGACGACCCTCACGTTTGATGAAGCCTCCAGGTACTTTACCTACGGAATACATTTTTTCTTCATAATTAACAGTTAATGGGAAAAAATCAACATCTTTTGCTTGTTTTGAAGCAACAGCCACAGATAAAACCACTGTGTCGCCATAGCGAACTAAAACAGCGCCATTAGCTTGTTTAGCTAATTGACCAATTTCAACTGATAACGGGCGTCCACCCCAGGTTGTTTCAAATACTTTCTTTTCTGAACTCATATATAGTCTCCTTTATTGTGACAAAAACGCGAACAGTCTACTAAACAAATGTCAACCATCTATTGAATAAGAGATAACTCACATTTGGATAGTAGTGTTCCCTTCACGTTTTGTATAGTTTGAATTAAAAGAAAAGCGAGATCAAAACGACCTCACTTCCCAATAATAAATGAATGATTAACGACGTAGTCCTAAACTTTGAATTAATTCACGGTAACGAGGAACATCAGTCTTACGTAAGTATGCTAATAAGTTACGACGGTGACCAACTTTTTTCATTAATCCACGATATGAATGGTGGTCTTTTTTGTGTACATGTGCATGTTCGTTTAATGCGTTTATTTCAGCAGTTAAAACAGCGATTTGTACTTCTGGAGAACCAGTGTCTCCTTCATGACGTGCATATTGTTTAATGATTTCATTTTTGCGTTCTTTTGTAATTGCCATTTCTTTCACCTCTATAATTTTATTTTCCCCACATCTGCGTATATCGTTGGTGATTCGATAAACATAGAAATAGGCGGCGTAGTATCTCTACCACACGTTACTACTTTACTTGATTTCATAAGTAAAAGCAAGAATTTATTGTGTCTTTATTCTTTATTTATTTTCTAAAAAGCTTTTCTTTTCGAGTTCTTAATATTACAATGAACGATATAAATTATGTTAAAATAGAAAGAAATAAAGAAAGGAAGGATCACACTCATGGTGATTACAATGAATGATGTGATTCGTGAAGGGCACCCTACATTGCGTGCCGTTGCGAAAGAAGTTCCTATTCCCTTATCTGATGAGGATGTTGCATTAGGGAAAGACATGCTTCAATTTTTAAAAAATAGCCAAGACCCTGAATTAGCAGAAAAATATAAATTACGCGGCGGTGTTGGATTAGCTGCTCCGCAATTAGATGTTTCAAAGCGAATTATTGCCTTAGAAATTCCTAATACTGAGACAGAAGGAGCTGACCCTATTCTAAGTACTGTCATGTACAATCCAAAAATTGTCAGCCACTCTGTTCAGCAAGCCTGCTTAGATGAAGGAGAAGGTTGTCTATCTGTCGATCGCCCTGTACCTGGTTATGTGATCAGACAAGCCCGTATTACAGTGAGATATACTGATATTAATGGGGATACACAAAAAGCGCGCTTTAAAAATTATACTGCTATTGTTGTTCAACATGAAATTGATCATTTAAATGGTATTATGTTTTATGACCACATTAATGAAAAAAATCCATTCTTTGCACCTGAAGATGTTTTAATTCTTGGTAATTAAAAAGCTTGTCTGGCTTAAGTAAAGTCAGATAAGCTTTTTTTATAGCAATGGTTAACCATGCTTGACTAGATTAGATTGCAAAACATAATTAAATAAATTATATTCTTAAAGTTGTTTTTTCAGCTGCCAAATTTAAAAAATCTACTCTTTCTTCATTAGTAATACTGCTTACTGATCCTAAGTGCATCCACTCAATATCTTGAAAACCAACATCAGATAACGTAGTTTTTATCTGGTTTCTAAAGCAATCATTTCCATGTTCATATATTCCTTCTGCAGATTGTTCAGAAGTAGTAAATATCATTGTTTTTTTTATATTTAATAATGGTTTAACTCCATCACCATCATCATAAAAAGCAACCTTATTTAAAAATACTTTATCAAAAAAACCTTTTAATCCTGCAGGCGAACTGTACCACCAAATAGGAAAAATAAAAATTACTTGATCTGTTTTTCTAATTATATTTACATACTCCTTTACAAGAGGGTCAAATATCTCACCACTTTGATAATGTTCTAATTCTTCTATTTGCATCATTGGATTAAAATTGTCTTTACATAAATCGATGACATTATAATCACTATTATTTTTCTCTAACTTTTTCTTTAAACTATTTAAAATCGCATGATTATAGCTGCCTTTCCAGGGATGATCAATTATAATTGTTGTTTTCATAAATTTTCCTCCTATTTACTAACTATTCTCCGTATCCAAACCATAGAACAACTGCTTTTATTGAATTTAATAAAAACATAAACGTCATTACAAGGTAAATAACAGCTGTCGGATTATTTCCACTAATTATGATATAAGTTTGTAAAAACAAATTAATGATATTAATCACACAAAAACCTACCCAACCAATCGCCTTTCCCTCAACCATTAAGTACTGTGAAACAACTTGAATAATAAAAACTAAAATGTTAGCAGAAATAACCCACGTTGGTGCATTTGCAGGTAAAATAGTTGAACCAAAGAAATAAAGAATTAACCCACCACCTATAGCAATGACTGCCGATATGTATAAGTTTGATTTCGTTACTTTGGTGACCTCAATTTGTTTACCCATTGTTAAAAAACCTTTTGTATAAAGGAAAAAAGCATAAATTCCAACTAACATCATGCCGGATAGGCCAAATTTGTAATTATTAAAAGTATCAAGCAACGCTCCTATAATTCCTAATCCAGTTGCTAATTTTCCAGTCTGATTTGCCAAAAGTAATACAACTGTCATCCCAATTATACTCCCCATAAATGACGTAACAGTTGTTAAGCTTAAATGCCCCTTTGAACTTAATATTGTACTAATTACAACTAGAATAATGCCTGAAATAATCCATATCGTATCCCATAATCGACTATTCAAAACTTGGTATAATTTTTTACTCATTACGTATCCCCCCTGTCAAAATGTTAAGTGCTAGTAAAATTGAATTTTTCTCTCCTTGATGGAGTATTTCTTCACCACTAACTAATTGGTTCACACCCTCTTTCAACTCGTCTCCAAATGGTACGACGTTATTTAATATTGATAATACTTTTACTTTTTTAAGAGATCCTAGTACGTACAGTGAACTCGTCTCCAGGTCAGCACCTAAAACATTATGTCTAGACCAATAATGTTCTACTTCACTATTTTTTTCATAATAAAATCCATTATGGCTTCTAATTATTCCTAATCTATAAGGTATATCATTCTGGCTCATTGCTCGTTTTAATAGATAAGGATCAGGGATTGCAGGATACTCTGTTGGAACATAATCCTCAGTAGAATGCTCGTCCCTAACAGCTCCTGTGGCAACCATAATCTCTCCAGGCATAAAGGTTTTTGTCATAGCACCACAACTCCCTACTCTAACAATCTCTCGAATACCAATATTAATCAACTCTTCTAAAGCTATTATAGTTGATGGAGAACCAATACCTGTAGAAGTAACTAAAATTCTTTCATTATTATAACGACCAGTCATTGTTTTAAATTCTCTGTTATAGGCAAGAAGAACTGGATTCTTTAATAATGCTGCAATCTTATCTACTCTATTTGGATCTCCAACTATAATTGCTTTAAAAGTATCATCTTGATTTTCAATTTGTAAGTGCGGCTGTAAATTCATCATTATTCCTCCTTATATTTTTTTAATTCCTTTTTATCTAGTACTCTGATTAATCCATTAATATTTGAAATAATTTTTTTTTCCTTTAAATCTCGTAAGATTCTATCAACGCTTCTAGAGGAAGAAGATACACCTGCTAAAATTTGATTACGCTCAATCACACCAGTCGAACTCTTTAATTTTAATAATATAAAACACACTTGTTCTTTTGTAGAAAAAAGCGAATAGACTTCTGTCAAATTACTCAAGCGATATATTTGTTCACAGAGTGAGGACAGTAATCTATTATTTATATTTCTGTCTAAATCTAACCACTTTAAAAAATCTTTCCTACTAATTCGAAGTAAGCATATTTCACTCTTAGACTGAACTGAAACACTAAATGGATTCTTGTTAACAATTTCATGTTCCCCTATAAAGTTTCCTGGTTTATAAATATCTAATACTATTTTTCTACCGTTAATATTCTCAATAAAAATTTCTACCAACCCATCTACTAAGATGTATACATATGGCGAAATAGTTCCCTTACGCAAATAGAATTCATTTTTTTTAAACTTTATAACTTCGATTAAATTCAATACAGAATAAGGACAATCTTCAAGTATTTTCTGAACCTTATCATTCGTACTCAATAAATTATTCAGTTCTTTATTCATTTCATCCTCCTTATATATAATATTATAACTAGATAATTAAGAATAATCACTGTATTATTTCTCTTAAAATACCGCTTTTAAGAAAGCGCTTACCGAAAAAAGGAGACATTTGTCTCTCTAATCATTTATAAATACTAGCAAATATATTTTAAGATAAAGAAATTTTTAATCTATAAGGTGTTTTAGCAGTCAAATACGACAAAATATTTCTATCATGAAAAATTGAGAACTACCTGTCTGCTCTTTAAGTTTAATTTATCAATCATTACCTTAGATGGTCAGAAATAATTCCTTTAACAACGTATAACTAGACTAACTAAAAATTGAAAGGAGCCGAAGATTTTTTCTTCGACTCCTTTGTTTTATCTCAATAATATTAAGTGTATTATTGATTAAGATTTTAATCTAAATAGTGTAGTTCTGGTTGTTTATTAAGCCAAGCATAGCCTAACCCAATAACTAATCCGCCGCCAATAAAATTGCCGATAAAGGTCATAATCAAATTTAACCCAATACCGCTTAATGTCAGACCGGCAAGCGGACTAGCTGCTGAAAAATAGGCTAACGGAAAGTAGATAAAATTAGCGATAACGTGCTCAAATCCTAAAAACGTGAAAATTGAAATGACTAGAATAATCGCCATGATTCTTCCGGCATCACCTTTGACAACCATCGACATGACTACGGCTAAGTTAACGATAATATTTGCAAAAATCCCTTCAATCAGTGTTTGCATGACTGTTTTATCTAATTTTGCTTCTACAATATGAGCTAAGAAATTATCACCTGACAAACCTTTAAAAGCATCGGTTTGTGCGAGTAAATAAGCACATACTAGGGCACCAATTAAATTAAATAAGACGCAGACACCTAATATTTTGGCTGCTTGGCCTGTTGTCAGTTTCTTACGGTATTTTGCAACGGTCATATACATCATGTTTGATGTACCTAATTCTGCGTTCAAAAAGATTATCAGCACTAAACCTAAACCGAATGCTGCAGCATAAAGCAATTTTCCGGTTGCACCGTCAAATTTTAAACCCAAGCCTAATGCTATTGCTGACCCTAAACTCAAGTAAAGCGTAGCAAGTACTGAACGTAAAGCATATCTGCTAAAGCTGTTTGTAATCAAATGCTGCTTCTTATTAATTGAATAATCTAATTTCCCCATCAATTCTGATTGTTTTTCCATCTTTTGTTGATTCCCCTATTTTAAAATTTGTTTATTTATTCACTATATCGAATGACAAAAATGAAAGCAATAACATTTGTTAATAAAATCACATGTGTTTTATGATTAAAAGTAAAATACTATTTGCTTTCTTCTATGAGAAACGTTATAATAAAAGGCGTGTAAAATAATGCAGCTAGAAAATAAACAGCTCGTTCTTAGTTTGTCTGCCTAGCAATAGGTTCAATTGTGTAACTACGGCTGCAAGAGTGAAGATTGAAAGACACACTATCCGAATGTTAATATTTTCAAGATCTTATTTTACTCCAAAAAAAACACAATTATATTGGAGGACTTTTTAATGTCACGTTATACTGGACCAAGTTGGAAAATTTCAAGACGTTTAGGTATTTCATTATCAGGAACTGGTAAAGAATTAGCTCGTCGCCCTTACGCACCAGGTCAACACGGACCTAACCAAAGAAGAAACAAATCTGAATATGGTATGCAATTAACTGAAAAACAAAAATTACGTCTTATGTACGGTTTAAACGAACGTCAATTCCGTAACTTATTCGTAAGAGCTGGAAAAGTTAAAGAAGGTAAACATGGTGTTAACTTCATGATCTTCTTAGAACGTCGTTTAGACAACGTTGTTTACCGTCTAGGTTTAGCATCAACTCGTCGTCAAGCACGTCAGTTTGTAAACCACGGACATATCTTAGTTGACGGAAAACGCGTCGACATCCCTTCATACGAAGTGGAAGTTGGACAAGTTATTTCTGTTCGCGAAAAATCTAAAGATTTAACTTTCATCAAAGAAGCTGCTGAATCAACTGTAGGTCGTCCTGCATTTGTAAGCTTTGACGCTGAAAAACTTGAAGGTAGCTTAACTCGTTTACCAGAACGTGATGAATTACCACAAGAAGTTGACGAGTCATTCGTCGTTGAATTCTACAACCAAAAACTATAAGAGTTTCTTATATCCTTTTACCATCGCTTTCGAGCGGTGGATTTTTTTTGAAAATAACTAAAAAAATTCATACTTTCCTATAAATTCCTTAAAAAATATCAGTTATACTATATATATTAAGTGGATGAACTTGGTGTTTTTACTATATAAACTTTGGGTTTGTCCTATTATATTATATAGGTGCAGGTTCGACTCCTGCCGTCCACGTTAACAGGAAAAAAGAAGCGAAGATACTTTTAAAGTATGTTCGCTTCTTTTTTATTTGCTAAATTTTAGAGCATCTTTAAATACGTTCATCATGCTCTTATCACTATAAATAAGAACCGTTGATTTATACACTTTAGCTGAAAATTTTAACAAAATAGCAATAGCTAAAACTAATAAACCAATTGAAAAGAATAATTCAGGCTGTGTCACATCATCATTAGCGATACGAATTGGCATTGAGAACGATGAAAAGAACGGAATATATGAAAATATTTTAATCAAAATATTTTGTGGATCAGAAATTCCCATCATCAATACTGGTAAAGCAGCTGCTAAAATTAAATAAGTCACTGGTGCCGCCGCTTTAGGAGCATCTTCTGAACGACTTACCAGCGACCCCATAAATGCTGATAATATCGTATAAATCAATACTCCAAATAATAAGAATAACAAATTGTAGCCTAACAGCCCTTTTGCTATAGCACCCACAGATATTGAATCAGTAATATCTTTCATCAACTTACTGTCTTGCATAAAGTAATATGCGCCTAATCCAGTTACTAAATAAACACTGACTTGTGTCAAAATAACTAATGAAATTCCAACAATTTTTCCATAAAAATGATTTGCAGCACTTGTGCTAGACAGAATAACTTCCATAATACGAGTCCCTTTTTCAGAGGCGACTTCTTGTGCTGTAATAGAAGAATACAGCATCACAATCATATACATTGCCATAACAATAAAGAAACCGACCATTGTCATGATCATTCGATTTTCTGTTTTATCTGTCATTTTATGATTCTTGAAATCAACTTGCCGATTTTTTAATTGTGCGGGCGTCATCAACCTTTGAACTTCTTGAGGACTTAATCCCAGCATTTGGCTCGACTTAGCTAATTGTATATTATTCAAATAGCCGTGCATCTTTTGTGAATCTTCACTACTCATTGTATCGGTGCCGATAAACTCACATGATAGTTGTTGATTTTTTTCTTTAATGACTAAATAACCATCAATTTTTTCCTCTTCGAGAGCTTTTTGAGCTGACTTCTCAGTAGTTATCTTTTTATCTACAGTAAAATCTTTTTTCGATTGTGTAATAAACTGGTCTCTTACTTGTACCGCTTCACTGATAACTGCAATTTTGCCAACTTCTGTAGCTTTGCTGCTGAAATACCCAGCGCCCAAAGAAACAGCAATCATTAGGAACGGTGCCAATACCATAACTAAAAAACTCACTGTTTTAACATGCTTTTTATACGTTTCCAAAGCAACTACCCAAAATTTACTCATGACCTTCACCTACTTTTAATTTGAATATATCTTCTAATGACGGCGGTTGCTGATTAAATACTGGAATATATTTCGTACCAGCTGCTATAATGTCTTCGAAGATTACCTTGCCGACTTCACTATCTGCTAATTGAATATTGTAATAATTTGGTCGAATTTCTTTAACATCTAAAACACCATCAATTGTAGCCAAATCAGAGCACGACAATTGAGTCTCTACTTCTAAATGTGTTCGTCCAAACTGCTCTCGAATACTGTGAACTGGCCCGTCCAACACCACGTCTCCTTGACGAAGCATAATTAAATGATCACAGATTTGTTCAACATTTTCCATGTTATGACTTGAGAAAATGACACATGATCCTTTACTTTTTAATTCAATAATTCCTGCTTTTAATAGTTCAGCATTTACCGGATCTAATCCACTAAACGGCTCATCTAAAATAACTAATTTCGGTTCATGAATAAGTGTTGCTATCAATTGAACTTTTTGCTGATTTCCTTTTGATAACGACTTAACTTTGTCCGTTTTTTTACCCTTTACCTGAAATTTTTCCATCCAATAATCGATTAACGGTACAATCTCTTTCTTTGTTTTACCACGCAACTTGGCAAAATAAATCAATTGATTTTCAATCGTATCTTTCGGATACAATCCTCTTTCTTCAGGCAAATAACCGATAATATTATAATCATCTTCAGTTATATCATGACCATCCCACAATATATTTCCCGAATCCGGATCAATAAAATCTAAAATAAGACGAAACGTTGTTGATTTTCCTGCCCCATTTTGTCCAATCAATCCTAAAATTGTTCCTTCTTTAATGGTAAAAGACACATCGTTGACTGCTGTCATCTCTCCAAAACGTTTTGTCAAATTCTTAACTTCTAACATATGACGCCTCCAAATCTATTTATAATAAACCCAAATAACTAACAACAATACCAATCACACCACCAACGCCGCCACTAATTAACATGATTAGTACTGAATCTCTTACAAAGCGCTGTCTCTTAGCAAATTTTTCTGGATTTTTAAAATTAGCAGTCCGTGTCGGATATGTCACACGAAAATAGCTAATCAAAAAAATTGCGATAAGAGGAAATAAAATTCCTGCTATCAGAGAAACAAAAATAAAGTAATAAAGTCCTACAGGTATATTCTCAGACAATTGCTTTACTAGTGCCGATTTGAAAAATAATGCTAATAATAAGCTAATAGCACCATAAATTGTGTACCACTTGATAAGCCATATATTTTCTGATTTTATTCGCTCTTGATAGGTCTCAGAATCTGTATATACAAAAGATGTTGCTGGTGCAGCTTTTAAAAAATAGTATTTTCGCCGATAATTTGTCATAACTTGCCATCCGCTGGCTTCATATAAGTCTAAATACTCTCCTACTTCGCTAGGTTTGCCAGTATAAAAATCGATTACAACTTCAGCATGTTCTGGTCTAACTGGTTCAAATACGTAAAATCCAAAAAAATTTAATTTTTTAATCTGCCATCCTTTAGCAAGTTCTTGTTTTAAACGTAATGACTCTAATTCTGAATAAAACGTAATCCCTCTCGAATAGAGATATTTTCTTTTACCGATTTTCATCATGAAGCCTCGCTCTCTTTATCTTATGATTTGATGCTAAACCAGTGTTTCTCCCAGCTCAACTAACTTTCGTCGTCTATTGATTTCCTGAGATAACTTTTCTTTGCCTTTCATTGTTATCAAGTAAATTTTTTTACGATGATCATCCTCTTCTAATTCTATATCACCTGATTTAACCAGCTTTTTTAATATCGTATACATACTTGCTGGTCCAATTGACACGTCACCTTGAGTCATATCAGTTACGTCTTTCATAATAGCATAGCCATGCTTTGGTTCTAACAATGTTAAAAGAATTAAGTACATTGAATCTGTCAAAATATCATCCAAGCATGCCATCCCCTTTCATATATCATTAAGTGATATATCACTTAATGATATAGTACTTAAAATTTTACATGTCGTCAATAAAAAAAGCAAGTTATCTAAAACGATAACCTGCTTCAATCTACTAATTTCTATCCATCTACATCATTTGACGTAGAGTTATTTTTAATTAACGATAGTAGTCAAAACGACCTTTTTTAAGAAGAGTTGATGCATTACCAACTTCTAATAATGATTTATTGATAATACTTTTCTTCATGATTGATCCAATATAACCACGAACTTCTTTACCTTTAACATTTCCCATGCCAACATTATTTCCGATAGATGCTACTGTACCGGCTGATTTAAATGTAAATGGTTTTGTAGCTTGATTTTTAATAGTTAAACTTAAGTTTTCAGCAACTGCATCACCTTGTTTTAAAGCGATTTGTGCTGTTGTAGGATATGGACGTCCTGAATCTTTATCCATTACCGCACAAACGTCACCAATCATAAATATTTCAGGGTAGCCTGCCACAGTTAAGTCAGGCTCAACCATAACACGACCGCGTCTTTCATCAAAGCCTGACTCACCAATAACTGGACTTCCTTTAACACCTGTTGTCCAAATAATTGTGTTTGCTTTAATTTCTTTCAGGTCACCATTTTCTTCATAAACTACTGTTTTATCTTTAATCTCTTTAATTGGCGTGCCAACTTTAAATGTTACACCACGTTTTTTCAAAATATCGATTCCGTATGTGCCCAGTTTTTCTGAGAACATTGGCAGTAACTTAGGCATTGCTTCAATACAAGTAATCTTAACTTGTTCTTTAGGGAAATTCCACTTAGCTGCTAATTTGGGAATACGGTTAGTAATCTCGCCTAAGTATTCAATACTTGTAAACCCTGCACCGCATACAACGATAGATAAGTCTTGAGGATCCTTTGATTTTTGATAACCAGCTAATGTCGTGTCTAAGTGTTTTCTAGCTAATTCAGCTGTCTTGATATCAACAAGCGGCAATGAGAATTCATCCACACCTGGAATGCCAAATGTTTCTGAAACAAACCCTAATGCCACAACTAAATAATCATAAGATAAATCACCAGTTCTTTCTAATGATACTGTACGTTCATCTTTATTAATTTTTGTCACTGTGTCTTTAACAAATTTAACTTTACTTTTATTAATGACATCTTCAACATTAAAACAGATTTTATCTGCAGGTTCTGTTCCGGCAGCGACCTCGTGCAATTGTGTTGATTCATAATGATAATCATTTTTGTTTACAATAATAATTTCGATATCTAAATCTTTCTTTTGTAATTCTTTTACTGTTTTTAATCCTGCATATCCTGCACCTAAAATAACAACTCTTTGTTTGCTCATTTTTAAATTCCTCCACGTCTATTATCATAATCAACTATAGTTTTTTTTCACATGATTGTCAACTGTTCAGTTTCAAACAATTTAAAGCAAATTTATCATTTTTTCTTGTTAAATCTTTATCTTATTCACGTCTTTATTTGTTATTATTTCCATTACCATTATAACAAAGGTACCTTTATACAACAAGTGTTAACCCTTTCTTTTGCGAAAAAGATTGTGAATACTAGTACTAATATGCCGATATAAAATAACACGAATATAACCGTAATTGTTTTACTAGTCGTTACTTGATACCTAGATAACACTTCATTTATTAAATATCTAAATTATTAGAAAACAATAATTATAATTTATTTTTTATTTCACTAAAGTACTGGTAGACATTCGTCGCAATGTTTTTAGGCAACCCTATTGCTATTAACTCTGCTAATTCTGCTTGCTCAATAGCTTTCATAGACCTAAATTTTTTAAGTAGCATTTGTTTTCTCTTTGGTCCCAATCCGTCAATATTATCTAAAATAGACGAAAAACTTGTCTTGCTTCGTGTTTCCCGATGAAATGTTATCGCAAACCGATGGACTTCATCTTGAATACGCTGTAATAAAAAAAATTCTGGAGACTGTCTTGGTAGTGAAACGACGTCTAAATTCGGACCAAATAGTAATTCACTTGTTTTATGCTTATCATTTTTAGCCAGGCCAGCAATTGGGATATCCAAGCCTAATTGATTTAAAAGGACATCTTGTGCCGCATGCACCTGGCCTTTTCCACCATCAATTAAGATTAAATCTGGAATTGGTAAACCATCTTTTAAAACTCGAGCATATCTTCGGTAGATGACTTCACGCATCGATGCATAATCATCAGGCCCATTAACTGTTTTAATTTTAAATTTCCGATAGTCACGTTTACTTGGCTTTCCATCCACATAAACCACCATTGCTGATACTGGATCGGTGCCCATAATATTAGAGTTATCAAATGCTTCAATGCGATTCGGTGAAGGAATCCCCATATGCTGACCCAGTTTATCTACCGCACCAATAGTTCGTTCCTGTTTTCGTTCAATCAAATCAAACTGCTCGGTTAAATAGATTCGTGCATTTTTATTTGCTAATTCAACTAGTTTTTTCTTCTCACCTCGTTTAGGTTGCAAAACTTTTGTCTGAACAATTGCTTGAACAAGATCAGTATCAATACTCGTTGGAATCAAGACTTCTTTAGGAATAAAGTGTTGATTTTCTTGGTAAAACTGTCCCATAAAAGATAGAAAATCGTCTTCAGCTTCATTATAGAAAGGAAAGTCAAAGACGCTTCGCTCAATTAATTTACCTTGTCGGACAAAAAAGACTTGCACACACATCCAACCTTTGTCGACAGCGTACCCAAATACATCTCGATCAATAAAATCAGCATTAGTCATTTTTTGCTTCGTCATAACTGTATGGATTGCTTCAATCTGATCACGGTATTCAGCAGCCTGCTCAAAATTCATATTTTCGGCAGCAGTCAACATCTTTTGCTCCAACTCATCTTGAACACCCGTGTATCCACCGTTTAAAAAACTTTTTATTTCTTCAACAATTTGCTTATACTGTGCTTCAACCTCTGGATTAATACACGGACCCAAGCACTGCCCCATGTGATAGTACAAACACACCTCATTAGGCAGATTTTTACACTTCCTTAAAGGATAAATCCGGTCAAGTAGCCGCTTTGTTTCATTTGCTGCATTTACGTTCGGGTATGGACCAAAATACAACGCCTTATCTTTTTTTACTTTACGTGTAATCAATAAACGTGGAGCCTTTTCATTAGTAATCTTAATAAAAGGATAGGATTTATCATCTTTTAAAAGAATATTATACTTAGGCAAGTTTTTTTGAATCAGATTAATTTCAAGCAAAAGAGCCTCAGTATTTGATTCGGTCACAATATATTCAAAGTCAACAATTTCACTAACCAATCGTTCTGTCTTAGTATCATGGCTTCCCGTGAAATATGATCGCACTCTATTTTTCAAAACTTTAGCTTTCCCAATGTAAATAATCGTACCTTGCTTGTCTTTCATTAAGTAACAGCCTGGCTGATCAGGTAGTAAAGCTAATTTATTTTTTATACGTTCGTTCACAGACATCACCTCTTACTTCTAGTATACACGATTCACAAAAAAATCATTTAGCAACATACTTATGCTAAATGATTTTTTATTGTTTATAAATATTTATTAAAAACTTGTTCTAATTGAGCTTTTTGATGAACGCCAATAAGTTTTTCGACCAATTCTCCATCCTTTTTGATCAATAGCGTCGGGATACTCATGATTCCGAACTCTTGAGCAGTATTTGGATTATCATCTACGTTCATTTTCACAATTTTTACACGGTCTTCATATTCTTTAGCTAAGCTATCTAATATTGGCGACTGCATACTACAAGGACCACACCAAGGTGCCCAAAAATCAACTAATACTAAACCATTACTTGTTTCCTCTACGAAGCTACTATCCATTATTTCTTGTACCATTATTGTCATCTGCCTTTCTGACTTCTATATAAATAGAGTATACCAAAGACTTATTTTACTCGCTAACAATCTGCCTGTTATTTAAATGTTGCGATTGTCGCGCCATCTCCTCCTTGGTTTGGCGGTGCATACTCAAATGTTTTAACTTGCGAATGACTACGCAGATACTCTTGCACTCCTTGTTTAATGGCTCCTGTACCACGACCATGAACGATTGTGACTTGTGGGTAACCTGCCAACAAGGCTGCATCGATATATTGGTCTAAATCAGCTACCGCTTCTTCATATCGTTTACCGCGTAAATCCAACTGTGTCTTAACTGCTTGGCGACTGCCACCGCTATCACTGCGCACACCGGTTATTCGCACGCGAGCTTCTTTCTCTGGAGCAATTACTGCCATGTCATCTTCTGACACAGTCATTTTAAGAATACCCAACTGTACTTGCCATGAATCATTACTGACTTTCTTTAACAAATTTCCACGCTGCCCATATGTTTCAACAAGCACATCATCCCCAGCTTTAAACTGCTTTTTCTTTTTAGCTTTTTTCAATACTTTATTTTTCTTTAAGTGAACTTCTTCTTCATGTTTTAAACTGGATAATTTAGTCTTAGCGTCAATTAGCTCATGTTCTTTAACCTTAGAGTCGCTCTGACTGCGTAATTGCAATTGGCGGATATCATTGATTATTTTTTCAGCTTCTTTTTCTGCATCAGCAATTAACTGATTGGCTGATTTTTTAGCTTTATCCATTTCACGTTCACGCTCAGTAAAGAACACTTGATAGGCCTCTTTCAAATCATGATGTAGCAACTCTGATTCCTCAACAAAATGACGTACCTCTAGATATTCTGTTTCCGTCATTTTTCTTTGATTTTCTAAATCTGAAATCATTTCATTTAAGTCTTGGCTCTCACCATCGATGATTTGTTTAGCTCGATCAATAACTGACAAATCAAGACCTAAACGTTTTGAAATATCGAACGCATTGCTTCGACCAGGAATTCCAATTAATAACCGATATGTAGGACTCAATGTATCCACATCAAATTCCATACTTGCGTTGATTGTACTAGGACGATTATAACCATAAATTTTTAATTCAGGATAATGCGTTGTTGCCATAACATAGGTACCAGCTGCACCGACTTCATCTAAAATCGAAATGGCTAACGCAGCTCCTTCTTGCGGATCGGTACCCGCTCCCAACTCATCAAACAAAACCAAACTGCGACTATCGATATGACGTAAAATATCCACAATATTTGTCATGTGTGATGAGAATGTACTTAAATTTTGTTCGATGGATTGTTCATCGCCAATATCAGCATAAATTTGCGAGAAAACACCAATGGTACTTTCTTCATCCGCAGGTATCGGCAGACCAGCCTGTCCCATCAATTGAAGAAGTCCCAATGTTTTTAGTGTAATTGTTTTACCACCGGTATTCGGCCCTGTGATAACAATTGCCTGGTACTCTTGTCCAATAATAATATCATTAGGGACAACCTTTTCTGGATTAATTAACGGATGTCTAGCTTGTTTTAGGTCGACATAGTTTTCTTCATTCACATTAGGAACAATTGCTTTAATCTGCTTGCCATATAAAGCCTTAGCATTAATAAAATCTAATTTTCCCAAGACAAATGCATTTTGTAATATATCTTGGCGATGCGGCATTAATTCATTGGATAATTCAGCTAAAATCCGATCGATTTCTTTACGTTCGGCAATCTGATGCTGACGTAATTTGTTATTCAATTCAACCACTTGTTTCGGTTCTACAAAAACTGTTTGACCAGATGCACTTTGGTCATGAACAACACCACCAAAATGACTCCGGTACTCGCTTTTTACCGGGATAACATAGCGGTCGTTACGCATCGTAACAATTGTATCACTTAAATAATTAGATTTGCTGCTGCGTAAGATACTGTCTAATTGTTCTCTGACTCCTTGTTCCGAACGACGGATAGCTTGACGGATACCTTTTAACTCCGCAGATGCTTCATCTGTCACATATCCATCCTCGTCAACTGCTATTTGAATCTGTTTAGTCACTTCTGGCAAGGCGACTAACTTTTGATGCCATTCGTATAAACGATACAGCTCAATATCATCATCTTCTAGTTGATCAAAAAATTTTTGAACTTCTAAAACCGTGCGAAGAACACGCCCTACTTGAGCTAATTCTGTTCCATTAAGCATAGCACCAATGTCTATTCGTTTCATATGCGGTTTAATATTTTCTAGTTTTGCTACAGGAATGCCTCCACGTAACCGTAATATTTTATACGAATCCTCTGTTTCTAAAAGATTTTCCGATACTTTATCATATTGACTCATGGGTACAAGCTGTTGTAATTGCTCTTCGCCAGATTTTGTCACAATAAATCGCATTAATTCTTGTTTCACTTTATCAAACTCTAATGTTTGACTAATTTTTCGATTCATTTAACCACGCCTTCCTACGCGTTATTATATACATAAAGAAAAAGAACCAGAAACGGCCCTTTTACATGATTGTTTTGGTAATCCACCAATGGGTGAGCTGCTTAGAAATAATCGGTGTGTGCTCAACGAGTAATCGAGCGGGACCGCTTTTTTGAAATAATTGTTGAATATAAGGGATAGGAATCATCGCCATCATTGTCAGAAAAATAGTTAATCCTATAATAACAATAATTGTATTTAAAATTCCACCAAACAAATCATTGTCTCGGCTTAATAATGCTGTAAATGATAACTTATAAAAGAATATACCAATAAAACGTGTTACCGCCCAACCGATAAATAGAATGGCAACAAAGGCAAAAGCTGCATAGAATGCCTTATCCATTTCAAATACAAGATTTTTATTGAAAAAGACCAATTTAGTTTCCTCTGTAGGTGCCGGATAAGGAATTAAAAGGGTCAATTTACGACCTAATGACAAATAATTTGCTTTAGCTGCGAGAAAGGATATAAAATATCCACCTGTATAAACCAACTGCAACGCCAACCCGCGCTGGTAACCAACATAAAAACCAGTTCCAATAAATATTAAAATAAATAGTGTTAACATAGCCTCAACCTTACTCCGGTTATTTCTTCCCGTGATTTTGTAGTTTTTTATGATTATTTTTTTGAATTTTCTCTTTAACTTGCTGATTTAATAATTTTTGCACTTCTATTTGATGCTGCATCTCTTCTTTACTAAGTTCCCGTTTTTCATTTGATAAATTTTTACGCAATTCTTTTTCATTTTTTTGTAGTTCATCTAAACGACTCTCTAAATCTTCAGCATTCGCTGCTTCTGTTTTTAGACGTTTGATTTCATCTTCTAATTGAATGATTTTTTCTTGCAACTTTACTTGAACTGATAATGTATTAATCGCTAATAAAACAGAGGCTTGTTCAGCTGAAATAGATGGTGCGCTTTCTTTAATAGCTGCCAACTGTTCATTTGCCAACTCACTAACTAGATCCATATGTGCATGAGATTCTTTACCGATAATCGTGTAGTTCTTGCCGGCAATCGAAGCTTTGTATCTGATTTTTTCTTCAGTCATTTTCCTCATGTCCCCCCTACGAAAAAAAACTCCGGACAAACTCAGTCTAATTATATCTAACTTTTTGACGATTGACAATTTTATCATTTTTTACTAAGTCAAATTAATAAAATATTGGTATACTAAACCTAACGACTAAAGGAGCAAAATAAACCAATGACACAATCAATTACATTAAAACTATCAAAAGAAATAATTAACACAATGAAAAAAAATTATCATCATGTACTTGTGAAAACACCACCTTACGCAATATTTTCAGCCAAACTGCCAGGTGTAACTATTACAGCTTATGAATCTGGAAAAGTTCTATTCCAAGGAATAAAATCAGAACAAGAGGCTGCTGCTTGGGGACACAAAAATACCTCTCCAAATAAAGTTTCAACTAAACAATCAACCACAGACTCCAGTACTTTACCCTCTGACTTTGCTGAATGGTCGGTGATTGGTAGCGATGAAGTCGGCAACGGCAGTTATTTAGGTCCAGTTGTTGTCTGCGCTACTTATGTCACTAAAGAGCAGATTCCGCTGCTTAAAGAACTAGGTGTTAAAGATTCTAAAATGCTGACTGATACGACCATTCGTCAAATAGCAAAAGAATTAAAATTATTTTTACCTTACCAAGAATTAACTGTAACGCCTGATAAGTATAATCACATTCAGCCTGACTACAATGTCAATCGCATGAAAGTTGCTTTGCATAATCAAGTGATCTACCTCTTATCGCAAAAAATTAAGCCCGAAGTTCCTCAAGCGATTTTAATCGACCAGTTTACGACTGAAAAAAATTATCTGAATTATTTAAAACGAGAAAAAAACCCCGTCACTGAACTGCTTTACTTCAAAACAAAAGGCGAGCAATATCACTTAGCCGTTGCGGCAGCTTCAATTATTTGTCGGTCAGCTTTTCTTGATGCACTCGACCAAGCAAGCCGCGAACTCGGTTTTACAGTTCCTTCGGGTGCCGGAGTCAAATCAGACCAGGCTGCTGCTAAAATTTTAAAACGCGGCGGAATGGATTTACTAAATAAATATGCTAAACTGCATTTTGCCAATACAGAAAAGGCTAAAAAAATCGCATACCGGTAAAAATTCAGCAATATCTTATGACTCTTTAAAAATAAATAAGCCTCACGACATCAATTATCAGTTAACTGTTGTCACGAGACTTTTTATTTTTCCACACTAATCTCAGTCTTTGCTACCTTATCATATAAATAATCAAGACCCTTTTCCACCTGTTTCATCGGCGGTACATAACTATTTACAGTAACAGGCCTAGCACAATCTAAATCAATTGTTCCGATGCCCGTTACACGGCTAAGTTCACTCGTTGAAATACCTAATTGATCTGCTAAATCAAACATCGTGCTGATTTTATTGACACGATGTTTCATCATGTAGAAAGACGCTGGATAACAAATCAGAATGACTATCAAATTAAGCCAATTAAGCTTATTCGGCACTATAAAAGCACCTAATACAAATAAGCTAATCAGAACAGCTGTAACAATCAGCATTCTCTTCTTTTCAGACATCTAATCGCCTCCCCTTTTATAGTTTTATTATCCCTTAACCAAATAAAAATAACAATTCTTTGAAAAAAAAGACTGAACCCGCTAATGCAGATTCAGTCTTTAACAATATTATTCTTGACTGTCTTCGTCTTCAAAAGCATTGAATACTTCTTCAATCATATTCCATTCTTCTTCAGTTTCAACTTCCATTAATTGACCTTCAGCATCGCCATCAGCTTGCTCATAAGCATAAGCTAATAACTCAACTTCTTCACCTTCAGGTGTACTTGCATCATACAGTAAAACATAATCTTTACCGAATTGCTCTTGTCCGTCAATTGTTAGATGAATACGGAATAAGACTTCGTTTCCTTCATCATCAATTAAAGTAATTAAATCTTCTTGGTCGTGATCGTGATCATGGTTATGTTCATGTGCCATTAGTGCATCCTCTTTTCTATTATCATTCTAAGACAGACATATTATACCTAAAATCAGTAAAAAAAGCCTGTTAAAAATTTTTATCTAAATAATTTTGTAAAATCATGACAGCTGCTAGCTTATCAATTACTTTTTTCCGCTTAGCCCGTGATGTATTAGCCTGTTCAACAAGCATTCGTTCTGCTTGAACGGTTGTTAAACGCTCGTCTTGATAGACAACTGGAAAACCAAAACGTTCAATCAGCATGTCTCCGTAGGTCATCGAAGCTTCAGCACGTGGTCCAATACTGTTATTCATATTTTTAGGTAATCCAACAACAAATTCAGTCACACCGTACTCTTTGACTAATTCCGCCACACGGTCTAACCCGAACTCACTAAGGTCTTCATTAATTTTAATAATCTCAACACCTTGGGCAGTCCATCCCATCGGATCGCTGACAGCAACACCGACTGTCCGCGATCCAACGTCTAATCCCATTTTTCTCATAATGTATCGATACCATTATGATTTAAATATTCTTTAACTAATTCTTCCATAATTTCATCGCGTTCATGACGACGAATTAAATTACGTGCATCTTGATAACGAGGAATGTAGGCAGGATCGCCTGATAAAAGATAACCAACGATTTGGTTAATCGGGTTATACCCTTTTTCCTTTAAGGCTTGATAGACAATTGCTAATGTTTCGCTGACTTCTTTTTTATTATCATTAAAATCAAAACGGACTGTTTCATCTGTAAAACTCATTACACTCGCCTCCTATTTCTATTAAGGTAGTTCCTATTCTACAAGAAAGTAGTAAAAACAACAATCAATTACACATAACATTTGGATAATCTTTAGATACCGACTTGAAACTCACGGCCTATCTGCTCGTCAGCAGGCAGCTCTAAGATACCTTTTTTGGTTGGCGCATTAGACAGATTTAATTCCTTCGCAGAACAAATCATTCCAAAACTTGCTTCTCCTCGCAGTTCGCCAGGCCAGATAATCAGACCATCCGGCATCATTGCACCAACCTTGGCTACAACAACCTTTAAACCTGCTCTGATGTTGGGGGCTCCACAGACAATCTGCAATGTTTCGCCATTGCCCACTTCTGTCTCAGTAATACTTAAGTGATTTGAGTCAGGATGAGGAACACACGTCTTAACATAACCCACAACAAATTTTGGGGTATCGTCAATAACTATCGTATCATTAAAACCAGCATCTTTAATTGCTTGTTTTAATTCTGCATCCTGTTCGTCAGTGAGATGAATTTGTCCAACTCCTGTTAAATCTGTTATGACATTAGATGCATCGAAAATATTCCAACCCAATAATTCATCAGTTTGGCTGTCGCTGATTTTGACAACATGTCCTTTTCTCTCAGTCTTGATTTCTTTTCCCTCTCCATTGCCGACAACGACTAACAGAACATCTCCGACTGCATTTAAATTATAACTAATAATCATTTTCTACTATTCCTTTCATATTTAAACATAAAAGAAAGTAAGTATTTTTACAGCATACTTACTCCCCTAAAACTTCTATTCTTCTGGTCTAACTACAAGTACATCACACGGTGCTGTACGAATGATGTGATCACTCACACTCCCCATAACTAAACGTTCAACAGCATTTAAACCTGATTGACCAACCATAATTAAGTCCGTATGATATTTTTCAGGTAATTCGACTGACATCATTGTTTTGGGAGAACCGAATTCAAGAATTGTTTCGACATTATCATAGCCCATTTTAGTTGCTAATTCTTTGTAGTCATTTAATAATGCTTTCGCTTGGTCAGCTTCATCTTGAACAACGTCAGGTGTAAACGTAGAATACGCCATATTGCCACTATACATTCTATTCTCCAAGATGTGAGCAACAATCACTTTTGCGTTATTACGCTGCGCAACAGCAATTGCTTTTTTAAACGCTAACTTGGCTTGATCGCTTCCGTCTGTTCCTACTAATATTGATTGATATTCTTGTGATTCCATGTTACTAACCCCTCTCAAATGTCACTTACAGTGATGTTATAAACTCTTCTATTTCTTTTTTAGTTTTTCTATTTTTACTAACAAATCGACCTAATTCCTGTCCATCATCAATTGCAACAAAACTTGGAATTCCAAAGATATCCCACTTTTGACAAATATCAATAAATCCATCTCGGTCAACTTGAACAAATTGATATTCAGGAAAATCAGCTTCGATTTCTGGCATGCTTGGTTTAATAAATACACAGTCTCCACACCAATCAGCTGTAAAGAAGAGCATTGTTTTACCTTTCTCTACAAATCCAGCTAATTCTTCATAGCTCTTAGGTATAATCATTAGCACACCTTACTTTCCGTATATAATAGTATCTACTGTTTTTTTATCTAATGATGTCAACAATTTTAATACCATTGCTTTTGCTGCTTCATAATCTTTCACACTAAACATTGTCTGATGTGTGTGAATATAACGACCAGGCACACCAATGACTGCACTCGGAATACCATCATTAGCTAAATGAGCTGCACCAGCATCTGTGCCACCTTTAGATACAAAATATTGATAAGGAATATTATTATCTTCTGCCGTTTCAAGAATAAATTCACGCATGCGACGCAGCATGATCATTCCTGGATCATAGATACGTAATAAGAATCCGCCATCTAAACGACCATTAGCATCTTTTTTTCCATCAAGATCATTCGCTGGAGAACAGTCAACAGCAAAGAATAAATCTGGTTTGAATTTATTTGTCGACACCCGGGCACCCCGGAGTCCAACCTCTTCTTGGACATTAGCACCCGCAATTAATGTATTAGGTAGATTTTGTCCCTTCAGAGTTTCTAACACATCTAGTACCAAAGTACAACCATAGCGATTGTCCCATGCTTTACTAATGATGCGTTTACCGTTAGCTGTTTTGATTGTTTCAACATCCGGTACGACTGTATCCCCTGGCCTTAAGCCATAGCTTTCAGCTTCGGCTTTTGATTCAAATCCGGCATCAAACAGTACTTCTGAAATATCCAATGCTTTCTGTCCAGCAGTCCCACGTAATAAATGAGGTGGAATTGAAGAAGATACTGCTGGAAAATCACCTTTTTTAGTCTGTACAGTAAATCGCTGTGCTGACACAACATATGGATTCCATCCACCTAGAGGAACCACTCTGAATAGACCATTATCTAAAATTTGAGACACCATGAACCCAACTTCATCCATGTGAGATGCCAACATAATACGAGGTGCATCTTCTTCCTTACTTTTCTTAACACCGAACACGCCACCTAAGCCGTCATATTCAACTCTATCAACCAATGGTGTCATTTCTTTAGCCATCAATTGACGCATGTTGTCCTCATTGCCACTGACACTTTGAATTTCAGTTAATTGTTTAATGCGTTGAAATAATTTATCATCCATGATTATCCCGCTAATTATTAGCAGGTAACACCTCACTTTCTACTTATATAGTATAACATAATTTTTTATTGCTTTTGAACAGTTATCTTTCAGATCCTTAACCATCTTGAAGATAACTGTAGATAACATTTTACTATTAATTTTTATGTTTTGTGCTACAATAAATTTAAAACATCTATGCCTTAGGAGGTAGCGATATGAATCATCATAACAAAAAAAATGCTAAGGATTTCTACTCAAAAGGTTTGTCAACTGGAATAGGAATCGGTATAACAACTGGAATTATCACAGGTGCGTTAGCAACGTATTGGTATAAAAAAAATAAAACATTATCAGCAGATGATATACTAGAAATCGTTAAATCAGCCTTTTTACAAGAGGGACCGATTGAAGGGTCTTGGATTCATTTTAAAAAGGAACCCTCTCAAAAATTTGCTATTAAAACGAAAGTCTATACAGGCGGCATCTCACGAATTGAAGACGGCGAATTAGCACAGTACGAATTTGTGGCTGATGCATATACCGGCACTATCATTGATATTCACCGCTTATCATAAGAAGAATAAGTACTATTTGGCTTGCTCCGGTTAATATTAATAAGTCAAAAAAGTACACCAGGCTGTAATGTGCTCGATCAATCGAGTACTTTACAGCCTATTTCCATTCGTCATGGATTATCTTTGCGATAAAAGAATTTATATCATCTCGGTTGTTTTAACTTTTGATATTGACGTTTTTCTATTCATTTAAAATACCTCTAAACACTGAAAATTTTTCCTTTTATTTGTAGTGTACGCTTATATATGAGAAAGGTGTAAGAAAACGAGTCGAAAAAAAAGCCTCTCTACTTCGAAAAAGTCTCGCTTTTAAAACTCGCTACAAAACGAATGGTTCAGATTTTAGGTAGTTAATTTAAAGCTATAATCTATTAAAAGTTTGAATTTATCAAAGGCATCTACTTCCGAAATGTTATCTAAAATCCTATATTCTTTATTCACGGGATAAGTAGGCATATAATCTCTTTAATATATATAACTTAAATCAATTACATATATTAAGCCCATCACAAGAACATTATAATTGATAATATCTTGTGTAGATTCATTCATAAATAAAGACTCGTTGCGATGACGTTACTGGATCAACAAAATAAATATCATTTGGAGTATTTTTAATATCTATTGCTTTTCTACCTGTTAATTTTTCGGTAGTCTTTCAACAAATGTAATTTAATTTTTTATATAAGATATTTATAGTTTCAATATCTTTAATTATTTTTATATACAGCATCTTTTCTTAATAAAACGATTACCTTTTTCAATAAAATTATTCAAGTATTTACTGGTGTTATATATGATTGAATCATCTATTTCAAAAAATAATTGAACTTGTTATAATTAAATGAGGAATCATGTTATCCTGCCTATATTTTTGAGTCTGTTTTATAGTTAAGATAATTTTTTAACTTTTATATGGATTTTTTTAACACCATAAAAGAACGCTTCTTCCAAACTTTACTGTCAAAAAATATGTCAATCAATATTTAAGCGATTATAAAGCAGTCACAAAAAACAGATACTTGTATTCATATAAAATAACGGAGGTAAATATATGGAAACTACTATTCTACTTGTAGAAGATGATCAAGATATACGTGAATTAATAACTCTTTATTTAGAAAATGAAGGATTTAAGGTTTTAAGTATAGATGATGGTTTAGTAGCTAAAGAAGCCATATTATCACAAAAATTTGATTTAGCTATACTAGATATTATGCTACCTAAAGTTGATGGTTTAACACTTCTTTCTCTCATAAGAAAAAAAGAATCATATCCAGTAATTATGTTAACTGCCAAGGGAGAGGACATCGATAAGATAACAGGATTGAACTTTGGTGCAGATGACTACATAACTAAACCTTTTAAGCCTTTAGAAGTAATTGCTAGAGTTAAAGCCCAATTAAGAAGATTTAATCAATATAATCCTAGACATCAAAATGTCTTATACTTCAAGGAGCTAGAATTGAATATAGAAAAACACCAAGCGATGTTTAATAATAAAATACTAGATTTAACACCTAAAGAATTCTCTATTTTAAAGTTATTATTAGAAAATATTGGTAATGTGGTATCTTCAGAAAATATATTTAAAATGGTATGGCAAGAAAAATATTACTCAGCATCTAATAATACTATCATGGTTCATATTAGACACTTAAGAGAAAAAATGAATGACATCGGTGATAAACCAAACTACATTAAAACAGTATGGGGAGTGGGATATAAAATTGATTAGTCGTATAAAACAAGATTTCGTTAAGATTTTGATTATTTTATGTGTAACTCTTATCATTATCTATTTTATTGCTACTAAAAGCTTTCTAGGTGAGCAACTAGGCAAAGTAGTCAGTCAATCTTTTATTGTATTCCAGAATAATAATGGAATTGAATCAAGTTATATAGATTGGACTAAGTTTAAAACATTTGTAATTTCATTAATTCTTATTAGTGTCATTATTATAGCGTTACTAAGTTATATTATTTCTAAAATAATTATTAAAAAAAATATATCAATTATTTCTGAAATAATAGCTAGTTATTTTGACGAAGACGATCCAAAAATTCCAGATGAATATCTCGAGATAAAAAACGGATTGGATAAGTTAAAAATAATAAATCAAGATAATAAACAGTCTTATAATCAAGAAATTCAAAAAAATAAGGATCTTATCACATATTTAGCTCATGATTTAAAGACTCCTTTAGCATCGATAATTGGATACCTTAGTTTGCTAATTGAAAGTCCAGACTTAACTCCTGACATGAGGATCAAATATCTTAATACTATTCTTGATAAAGCTAATAGATTAGATTATTTGACAGATGAGCTGTCTGACATAACAAGATTTAGCTTTTATAACATCACAATTGATTCTCAAGACTTTGATTTAGTTCTGCTCTTCAAACAAATTGGCGAAGAATTCTACCCACTTCTGAAAGAAAAACAACAACAATTGTTATTAGACTTGCCAGATTCATATAAAATGGTGGGGGATCCTTCAAAGTTAGTGCGCGTTTTTAACAATTTGCTTAAAAATGCTATCGCATATGGTAGGGAGAATAGTTCAATTACCTTAAAATTGATAGCCAATGATAATTTGGCAACGATTATATTGACTAATCATAGCGATTATCTATCAATAAATAATCTTAATGATATTTTTGAAAAGTTCTATCGTTTTGACAGCTCCCGTTCCTCCAAAACTGGTGGGTCAGGACTAGGACTTTCTATTGCGAAAGAAATTATTGAGGCTCATCATGGTGATATATCAGTTGCAACTGATAGTGATGTTATTCGTTTTAAAATATCACTTCCAAAAAAATATAATAAATAATATCTTTTCTTAAGAAATAATAAGAAAATAAAAAGATTATCTATATAATCATTCTTTGAATTTTTATTATAATCAATAAAAAACAAGGAGTGATTATATGAAAAAAATTATACGAATAAGTGTAATAATACTGGTCATGGTATTAATGATTAGTTCTCTTGTAGGTCTTAAACTTTCAAAAAATTCAAAAAAAGATTTAATTTCCACACTTTCTGTTGATAGTTCTGAGTTTTTGTTAGATAACCTATCAAGTAATACTGTTATTTTGCAAAAAAATATAAACAAAAAAGTTAAAATTGCATCTCTAACAAAATTAATGACAGTGTATATATTAATCAATGAAACATCCAACTTAAATGAAAAAGTAAGTATTACTGAAGATACAATCGAAACTATGAATAAAGAAGGTGCTGCACTATCTGGTATTTTACCAAATGATAACATAACGTTACGAGACTTATCATATTCAATTGTTCTCCCCTCTGGTGGTGATGCAGCATTAACAGCTGCTATTGTTTTATCAGGTAATGAAAAAAAATTTGTCAAAAAGATGAATCACTACGCTACAACAATGAATATGACAAAAACTAATTTCACAAACGCGACTGGATTGGATACGTTTAATAACTATTCAACAATTTCAGATTTACATACTTTCATGAAAAAAGCTTTAAAAAATCCATTTTTTAAAAAATTAATGTCTACTCTTTCTTATACAACTGAACCTACGGATTTTAACCCAGAAGGTTATACCTTAAATAGTACTATTTTAGACATTGATCAATCCGAAATCAAACTAGACAGTGGGGAAATAATAGGAGGAAAAACTGGATATACTAAAGATGCAGGTCAATGTTTAATTAGCTTATCGAATGTTAAAGGAAATGAATACCTTTTAATTACGACAGGTGCGACTGGGAGCCCCACAACAGAAAAAAAACACGTTGAAGATAGTAAAATTATTTTAAATAATATTTGATTCTTTACTACTGCCTTTCTTTTGATATTAGGTATTTAAATAGTAATAACCAGCAGTATTTTCGTTCATTACATAGCTTAAAATCTAAAGAGGAAAAAATATCTAGGATTTTTTATTATTAGCCACTGAAAATTTGCGGATACTTTAAAAAAATACCTATTTAGAATAAAATCGAAACAATCAAAAGATTCTGCTAACGACAAAAGTTGAGATACTTATTATAACTTCATCATGATGGTATAGTAAGATAATAAAAAAATTCCAAGTTAAAACAAAAGACCACTAGCCGACTCGCTAATGGTCTTTTGTCTCTCTATAATATATTAACGGGCAGCCTAACTCCCTTAATTTTAACCTACTATCAAGCTATTCAATAAAAAATACTATAAATAAAAAAACACTATCTTAGATATTTACAGAAATTTTACTGATGAGATTATTTAAAGTGACATGTAAGTACACCTTGTTGTCTAGTTAGAATTAACAGTAATTCAAAATGATTAAAAAACTCCTAGAAAAAGATCTCTTAATACGTAGATAATTATTAAATGAATTGGATAAAAATAGTAAAATAAATTCTTTTCCCACTTTTTGCCAGACCCACCTCTTTTTCCATTATATAAATAAATAAATGGTAGAACGCTAATCATCATGAACTCATTACTAAAAGTTAACAATTGATAAAGCGTTCCAACTGCGGGAATTGTAAAATAAGTAAATAATGTTTTACCTAATAGCAATGAACAAAAGATTGTCATGCTTATGACTATTTTTTTAAAATTGCCTCTGAAAAAATAAAATATTAAAGCAACAATAATTTCATAGGGACCTCCTTCATTCATTAGTATTATTGGAATTAATAGTATAATACCCAAAATATGTAAAATAATTTGGGGAATAGATAATTTTTTACTACGTATCGAGTCAATACTCCAAATAAATAGAAAGATAAAAGCTAATGTCATAAAAATATTCTGTCCTTGCAGTATACTTATCACATCAAATTCACCAGTAACAGGATTATCAAAATTACTCTTGGTTAAAAGATTATGACATATATTAATAGCTGTCATCAATATTCCACCAACAAATAAACGACTAAAATATTTCATTTTATTTTTTGTATAAAAGTAGCCTTCAACTAAAAAAAAGACAAACAATGGAGCAACAAATCTACCAAGTAGAGATATCCATAGAGGCAAATGTAAAAATTCGGTCAAGTAACTATTGACATGATCAATTGTCATAAAAATAATGGCAATGATTTTTAAACTAAAACTAGATAATCCTTTTTTATTTGTAGATTCAATCATTAATATACAACATCCTTTTTATTTTTTTACTTAGAAAGTATAACAAAAACTGTATTGTATATTAATGCGACCTTAGCCCTATTTTCATATAATACCGTTCTTTATGGATATTGAGTTGTATGTTTAACCTAATAATTATTAAAGGCTCTCAGAATGTTTTCTGAGAGCCTTTTTCACCCGGTATTACCAGAGCTATGTAAACTAACCTGTTAAATAATTATTTATTCTTTTTATATTTAAGAATCATATTTTTTAAATTATTTTTTAGTTCATTTTCTTGAGATACAGTCAACTGTTCTTTTGGTGCGTCATGTCCTTCTAACGTGCCTACATGATATTGATATGTTCCATCTTCACTAATCATTACAATGAGAGGAACTACTGTATCATCAAATTTTGTTTTTTCATGCATATATTTTTTTAAATTTTCTCTGTCCTGTCCTGTAAAATTTTCCTTATGTGTATCAACATAGTATGCTTTTTCATTATACTCACTTAGTACTTTGTCTAACACAGGGTATAATTGTTGACACCATGGACAATCTTCAAAACCAAATATATATATTCCTCTTTTGTTTTTAGAAATATTTTCTAAAACTACTTTTGGATTTTTATCGTTTTCTCTAAAGCTTTTTATAGAACTATTAGTCAAAAGAATAATTAATAATAATGTTAAAATGACACCTATCATTGCATACTTTTTATTCATTATTAACGAACCCAACCACCATGTCCATAGCAACTATTTGCTCTTCCCCTAGCACTAGGATTACCAGTAGCTACAGCTCCATCTTTACAATATCCTGTTACTCCGTCATTTGCTTTATTATTTTGAGTAGCTTGTTGTCTTGCTTGATTTTGTGCAGCAAGAGCTGCTTCTTGTTCTTCTCTTTGTCTTTTCTCAGCTTCTGCCTTTTCCTTAGCTTCTTGTTCTTCTCTTTGTCTTTTCTCAGCTTCCGCCTTTTCCTTAGCTTCTTGTTCTTCTTTTGCTTTTTTCTCAGCTTCTGCCTTTTCCTTAGCTTCTTGTTCTTCTTTTGCTTTTTTCTCAGCTTCTGCCTTTTCTTTAGCCTCTTGTTCTTCTTTTGCTTTTTTCTCAGCTTCTGCCTTTTCTTTAGCCTCTTGTTCTTCTTTTGCTTTTTTCTCAGCTTCTGCTTTTTCTTTTACAACTTGCTCTTCTTTTGCTTTTTTCTCAGCTTCTGCTTTAGCCTCCGAAGATGCTGTAATCCCAATTAAAATAAAAGAAAAAAATATCCCTAATATCGCTCCTAAAATATATTTTTTTGTTCTAAACTTTGCTTTTACTAAAAAAAATACCAAACAAATTATTGAAATAAAAAAAGTAAGTACAAAAAAATTAGTCATATAAATCTCCTCCAAAATAAAAAATAACATCAATTAAGTTTAATATATCTTTTTTTTATTGTAAATACGTTTTAATTACTCATACTATAACTAACCATATATAAAACAAGAACAAATTATCAAAATTTTTGATTAAAGGTTCTTCAAAATATTCTAATAATATTAGCAAATATTGGTTTTTAAAAGTAAATACGACAATGATGTTATATAACTAAACTACAAGATAGGTCTTAAGACTTATTCTAATTAGTTATTTTTTTGTTATGATGTTTATATAATAATTTTAGTATTTATAAATGTAGGGGAGAAAAATGGAAGTAATAAAAAAAAGGAATTTAACAATTTTTGATTTAAAGATAATTGGTATAGTTTTAATGTTTGTTGATCATATCCACGAAATGTTTTCTATTATGGGGACACCTGATTGGTTAGACTGGTTCGGTAGACCTGTAGCAACATTATTTTTCTTTGTTAGTGTAGAAGGTTTTAGCCATACAAGAAATAAAAACAAATATTTATTTAGATTATTACTTGGTTTTTGGGTGATGAATATTGGTTCAACAATAGTTCAACATTTCTTTAAATTAGGGCAAATAGGCTTAATGAATAATATTTTTACAGACTTATTTATTGGAGTTTTAGCAATGTATGGTATTGACTTTTTATCAGAATTTAAAAATAACAAGAAAATTAGTCAATTATTAATGGGATTATTATGTTTAGTAGCTCCGCTAGTGTTGTCAATTATTCCATTAATCGGTTTATCTAGTGGTAACATGCTATTCGTAATTTTAGCAAGATTTATTCCGATGACTTTATTTGCTGAAAATAATATAGTGATTTATTTAATACCTATTATGTATTTGCTTAGGAAAAACAAACTATGGCAGTGTTTTGTAATAGCTATTGTAGCGTTTTTATTTTTTATACAAGATCCTGCTGGAGCATTTACAAATAATACTCAATGGATGATGGTTTTTTCTGTTATTCCGATATTGTTGTATAATGGCGAAAAAGGTAGAAGTATGAAATATTTCTTTTACATTTTCTATCCAGTGCACATTTGGTTACTGTATATCTTAGCATCTTTACTTTATAATTAAATACTTATTTTTTTTACCTTTAGTTCACGCTAAAGGTTTTTATATGTAAAAAAACTCCATAATAAGTAATTTAGTTATTTAAATATTTTTGTTTCATAGATTAAAACAAAAAATTAATTTCTTATAATAACCATTATTTAAGTAAGAATTTTTATCCATCGTTTAATCTCATTATATACTGAAAAGCCAAAGAGATTTCTAAACTCACATTAAAAGATGTCACAAATTTTCTCTGTTGAATTCATGCAAAATGGTGTTAGTATCAAATCTTAGACAACTTTTCGTAGAGACAAGAATATATTAAACTTATCTACGAGAGGATGATTTTTTATGACCCGATACGAAGAAGATTTTAAACAAATGATTGTAGAACTTAATCAAACTGGACGTTCAGTTCGTTTTTTAGCGAAAG
>NZ_NGJS01000012.1 GCF_003950515.1 Vagococcus vulneris | reverse complement strand
AAAAGAAATGCGTTCGACTTGCATGTATTAGGCACGCCGCCAGCGTTCGTCCTGAGCCAGGATCAAACTCTCAATAAAAGTATGATAACATCTTGCGATGTTTAGCTCATTAATTTAAAACTTGCTAACGAATTGTTATTCACTAAATATGGTTTGTTTTTACTTTCGTAAAAACGCCCTACACATTTGGTTTGTCTTACTTTGTTCAGTTTTCAAAGGTCTAAATTGTTGTCGTAACAACTTTTATATCATACCATTCCGAATAATATTTTGTCAATATTTTTTTAAAATTTAATTGTCATAATTTATCGTTCTAAATATAATACGTCTTAGCGACATGTAATAATATATCAATATTCTTACTCAATTGCAAGAACTTTTATAATTTTCTTTAAAATTATTATTTTATAATATTTTTGAACTGATATTTAGCTATTATATAGATACTTATAGTAAACACTAGTAGCAAAATAAAAAAAAGAATAAAGCAATGCATAAAAAATTCAGGTGGTAATATCCAGATTATTGGGTCTTTTACAGGATCAAACAGCCAATCGTTATTTGTAAATAAGAGTTCATGAAACAAATTAAAGAAAGTATCAAATCCAATAATGAGGCCAAAGATTAATCCCCCTAAAATAATGAAGAAATATTTAATCGGTGTCATTATGAGCCACAAAGTATTAGCACGATACATTTTCACCAAACTATAAATTCCTGGAACAATTGTAAGTAGCAATATAATATAATCTAATTGAAATAACATTTTTACATCTCGAAAATGTCTAATTCCCGATATTGAACTTGAAAAATCAGGTAAAACTAACTGTTTATGCCAAAACAAATTTAAGTAATCTAATAAAACACGATAATTTTTAACAATATCAGCTCTAGTTAAATCAACTTTATCAGTGATATTCAGGTAATCAATATCAAAATAAAACAACCATTTAGAATTAATAGTAATGGCGACAGATAACGAAATAACAAATAAAAAGATAAACAAAATACTAAGGTTCTGTTTCACTTTATACATATTAAAAATTCCATTCATCCAGTGAATTAATTATAAACGTTGGTCTTTCTTTTAAATTAGGAACATCTCCTGATTTTGTAAAACCTGTCAATACTAAAAGCGTATCAATGTTATTATCTAACCCCGCACTAATATCTGTTTCATAGTTATCTCCTACCATAATGACATCCTTTTTCTTTAAATGTAAAATATTAAGTGCACCATCCATTATAATAGATTTTGGTTTACCAATTATTACAGGCTTAGTCTGTGTTGCTGTTTCTATTAAAGAAATTAGTGAACCCGCACCCGGCAGTAATCCTAAATGAGTTGGTATATTTTTATCTGGATTTGTACCAATAAAATGTGCGCCGTTATGAATTGCTAAAGTTGCCTTTGTTAATTTGTCATAATTTATCTCAGTATCAAGACCAACTACTACATAATCAGGGGTCTCATCATCAATAATAAAACCGGCCTCTTTAACTGCTTCAATCAAGCCCATTTCACCTATAATATAGACTCTGTTGCCTAATTTTTTTTCTTTCATATAATCTACAGTCGCATTGCTTGCTGTATATACTGATTGAACTGGTACGTCTATCTGGCAAACATCTTTTAACTTTTTCACAACTTGTTCAGGTGATCGCGTTGTATTATTCGTAACAAATAAAAAAGGGATACTTTCCTTTTTTAAGTAATCGATAAACCTTTTCCCTGCCTCAATCGGCTTTTCTCCTAAATAAATAGTACCATCTAAATCAATCAAATATCCCTTATATTTCAAAATCAATCTCACCTTTCTTTTTGTCGTATCGTAAATGTTCTTGCTTTGTCTTTCCTTGGATTTTTTAGCTGTTTATTATTAGAATCCTGTTTAACCTTTACTTGTTTATCTGCCTTTTTAAATTTATCTTTTTTTCGATTATTGTTTTTCTCGATTTTCTTTTCTTTTACATGTGCTTGCTGTTTAGCATTGTTTTTTTTATTACGATTTTTTTTATTAGAAGCATGACCTGACGTATCTCTACCTTTTCTTTGAAATTCACCGGTCTGTTCAATAATAAAATAAGCACATCCAAAGTTACAATATTCATATAAATAGTCATCTAAATGACTTATTTTCGCATCAATTGCGGCATTCTTAAAGTCATCTTTAAAAAAACCTTTTAATCGGAGCTGGTCATATCCCCAATCTCCCACAATATAATCATACTTTGCTAAAATTTCCTGATAGCGGTCTAATACTTTTCCATAATCAAATCCTTCACGATAATCTAAAATCACTCGATAAGTACCATTTCCCAGTGCAAAATCATCTGCATTGAATGAGTCGATTAGCCGTTGTCGCTCAATATCTGCTTCAGTTAATTCGCTATCTTCTTGTTCTATTTCTAATTCTTGTTCTTTTTTCATTTTCTCACCTGCTCGTCACTATTTATCTTTTTTAAGTAATCGCCAAGAACATTTCGTAAAAATTTTGGTCCAAGTAGGGTTGTCTCTCCGGCCAACTCTAATGTTGGAAAAAACGGTAGAAATAATAAATGATCAACTGTAGTGACCGTATAGAATCTATCAGCTTTCACAAAACTTCCATCTGGAAAAATCACTTTTTTTGTTAATGTATCGTATTTCAATCCATGATACCACATTTCACCAAATACTTTACCGCGAAACTTCATGCCTACAATAGGAAAATTTCTTAAGAAATCTCTGTTTTTCTCTATTTCAAGAACCAATCTAATTAGTTCATTTCCCTTTAACTTAACATTTATTAAGTTCATCGGATGTGGTAAACACTGATGTAAATCTAAAGCAGTTAAATTTCCTACTAATAAATCAGTTAGAAACAGACCTGAATTGATAAAACTGATTGCAGTTTCACCTTCACTTCTCATCGCATCAGCAGTCAAGCTGATCAAAGAGCTATCTTCTCTAAGAAGTGGACGTTTCAAAACTGTAATCACTTGATTCTTTAAGCCATTTAATCCCAACATTTCTAACTCTCTTATTTCAAACGAATCACTCTTTTGCATGGGTAAATCCTCTGTTTTGGTAACTGATGCAATTTTATTAATCACTGTATTAGTATTATCATCCAACACAGTTTCTACAATTCCGATATACTCACCAAATCGACCTGCTGCAGCTAATAAAACACCATTTCGCATTAGACCATTTTCAAGTAAATGATGAGTATGTGACCCAAAAATGATATCTATAGAAGGAAATCCATCAGCAATATGCTTATCAACCGGTAAACCTAAATGCGATAATAAAACAATACAGTCTACCTGTTCTTCCTTCAACTCCGTCAACTCTTTTGCCAGCATTACATCGACATCTAATACTTGCCAACCAAAAGGCTCATAGGTTAAAGTCATCGGGGCAGTCAACCCCATAATACCGATTTTAATTCCATTTTTTGTAGTGATTATTTTATGTGTTACTGCCCATTTTGGCGTATCATTAATTTCTTTATCTTTTAGATTACTTAATACCACATCAAAATTACTTTTATTATATAAATCATTCAGTTGAGCATGACTATTAGTTATACCTTCATTATTTCCAATAGTCACTGCATCATAGTCTACTTGGTTCATCAATCGAACATTAGCTTGACCATTAGTATAATCAGTTAGTGGATGTTGCCTATCCATAAAGTCACCTATATCTAAAGTAATATGATCTACTCCTTTTTGGACAGCATCCTTTTGCTGCTGTTTAATGAAGCGGCGAATTCTCGGCCAATTTTCAAAATGGGAATGAATATCATTCGTATGGATAAAACGAATTTGTTGCATATAAAACACGACCTTTGCACCAATTTTATTTATATATTATGATAAATTTATCAAGAATATTTAAAGGAGGCTTATATGTTAACATTCAAGATTGAACCTACCACAATTTATATAAATGCTGAACATAATGCTATTACAACACTATCATTTACACCGCTTAAAAAGCATTCGACAAATGATAATTCTATTTTAACAGAATTCAGCAATGAATTAACGCTATATTTTAACGGTAACTTAAAATCCTTTAAAACACCCTTTCTTATCAAAAACGGCACACAATTTCAAAAAAAAGTTTGGCTTAGTCTTAAAGAAATTCCATATGGTGAAACTAGAACCTATCAAGATATTGCAAACATGGTTGGCTCACCAAAAGCTTATCAAGCAGTCGGACAAGCTCTAAGACTCAATCCACTGCCTATATTACTACCTTGCCATCGTGTCATTAAAAAAAGTGGAGAGGTATCGGGCTTTTTTGGCGCATCATCTGATGGACTAACTATAAAAAAATACTTGCTTGATTTAGAAAAGAAGAACCTATGACACAGTTGTCACAGGTTCTTTTAACTAAAACGTCGTTTCTTTGTTAATTTGAATTTTTTTAATTTTTTTTGAATTAAAAATTAAAACAAAAATTAAAACAATCAGTAGTACAATTAGTGGCAGGACAATCGATGGAACTAGGTTTTGTCCCGTACCTGTTAGAAATCCTAAAGCAGCGATACCATATGAGTACATTTGTGAGGTCCAATAACGAATACTGATAACTACCAAGAGTATAATGATCAAACTAGATATTAGTACAATTAAAATTTTTTTCATTTTCCAAGAATAAGCAATGATCGCAAATAAATTAGCTATTTGCATAACTGTAAAAAGGCAAATCATCAAAAATAATCCTGTAATAATCAGATTCAATATCTGATTAACTCCTAACGGTGCCACATACACCGATTTAATTGCTCGGGATGATGCCATAAATTTACTAAAATGTGCCAACGCCGCAACTTCATTCATAGCTATTAGTAAAAAACTTGCAATCAGTGAAAAAAAGAATTGACCAAACACTCCCTGCTTTAATATATCGATACGTGCTATCGAATGATAACTATAAAAAGTAATATTTTTAAGAAAAAACAACCATGTCGCTATAAAAATAAATACATAAAAGCTATAGCTCACACTAATCATTCTAATATCATTCGTAGTAAATCTCGTTAATGCATAAGCTAAAGATGATCCCGCCATATAGATTACCAAAAAAACTACAAAAGATTTTAAATAATATGACAACATTTGTTTCACAATAATATTTTTCTGTTTCATTATTTCTCATCCCCCTTGCTCTCTTTAAAGGGATTTCTGGTTAGACGAATAAACAACTCCTGCAAATCCATTGTTTGAATTTGCAAATGCCCTGCATTCGACACTTCTTCTTTTGTTAAACGTGCATAGGCACGGATATTGCCCTCCACATATTCTTGTCCTAAAACATTTCTCTGTTTTAGGAAGTCACGCATATCGCGCTCTGACCCTTCAAGCATATAAACCTGTTCGATTAAATCTTGGACTTTATCTTCAACAATAATCTGACCATCCTCAATAATAATAATATTATCAACTAAGTCTTGAATCTCATTAATTGAATGAGTTGATAAGACAAATGTTTTTGGATATCTTTTATAACTTGCTTTTAAATCATTAAATAATTCATGTTGATAGCTTGCATCCAGTGAAAATGTTGGGTCATCTAGTAATATATAATCAGTATCTATACTGAAAGCCAAACAGCTTCTAAAAAGCATTTGTTTTTTTATCGATAATTTATTAAAGATATCAGACTCATTTAAGTTGTATTTCTTTAACAACTGTTGGCAATAATCTATATGAAATCCTGAATAAAATCCGCTAATTAACTTAATAATCCGTTTAAGCTTGGCATGTTTCGGATAAATATTATCTTGCGATTGAAAATATATTTTGGAAATAATTCTTGGGAATTCTTCAACATCCTTTCCATCAATTTCAATATACCCTTCAGACGCAAATCGTAAATTAGCTAAAATACGTAATAAAGTCGTTTTCCCCGAGTCATTTTGCCCGATTAAACCGTAGATTGTTTTATTCTCCAGTGTTAGATTTATATCGTTTAAAATTAATAACCCTTCAACTGACTTTGAGACTTCTTTTAATTGAATACTCATGTCACTAATTCCTTTCTTTCGATAAACAAACTCCCCTTCACATATTAAGATAGGAACATTACGATATCATAACAAACATATAACAAAACATAACAGAAATCCAGTGTTTTGACATAAATAAAATAATCAGCTGCTAAACTGAATAATGTTCATTATCCAAAAACAGCTGATTATTTTATTATGTTTCACCGACAAACTCAACTTTAATACTCTTTGATATTTTTTTTAATGCTAATACTTCTCTATCTGTTAATTTTTCATCACCAAATAAAGATACAGAAAAAATAACGTCACCAGTCCGTCCTTTATATAGTAATGATTTTTTATCTTTAGAAAATTGCAGTGCCTCTTCCATAACGTTTACGTATTGAACTGCTGATGGTTTATCCCAATTAACCCCTTCAAGTTCGTAGCCATTAATTTCACCGTAAATCGGCTGTTCTTTATCTGCTGCATTAATTTGAAGATACACATCAGGGTATTTATCGCTTCGAAATGTTCCCCATAATAATGATTTAGTAAACTTTCCATCAGATAAATGAGAAAATTCTTGGTTGTTAAAACTAATTTTGGATTGTCCTACTAACATATTATTTACAACATACTGTCTCTTAAGAGCTGCATGATTATTTTTTTTATTTTCTCTCATAATCTTTGACTCACTATTACTTGTTTTTGCCAAATTTGAGGTTTCTTTGGCTGAACATCCTGCTAATAAAAACAAAAACACTATAATCGCTAATTTTTTTACTTTACGCATAACTTCACCCGCAACTTCTTTAATTAATATCTAGTATACTATATCTATTCTGAAATTTCAGCGAGTTACCATTCTTTTGGACTCCACAAGCTGCCATCTAATTCAGCTGTATGTTGTTCAATACGTTTAGATTGTTCCAGTATCAATTCTTTTGCAGACTCCAATGTTGCGATCTCTATATAGTTTTTACTTGATAAAATTAACGCATCAATTTGTTGAACTATCCATTCATCATTACTCATAACTACTTTCTTCCTTTATCCAAGTTAATGATTCTTCTAAAGAAGATAATTGATCACGATTTGATGCTATGTGATCAACGATATGTTTAAAAATTCGTAATCGTTTATCATCTTTTTCTTGTACTGCAAATAAATTTAATCGCTGCTGTATCCACACTTCTTTGGACAAAAAATCATTTGAATTTTTTTTAGTCAGATACTGTTGATAATCAACCGCCAATCTTTTCATCTCGGATGACGTTAAATAATAAAACTGCGAGATTGAAAATATCGGTAAAAATATCATACCTAATTTATTAGCAAAAGACTCAAAAGGCCTACATAATTCTGATAAGGTGTACCGTTCCTTTCGTCCGGCTTGAAAATCAGAGGATTTGACACCATAATTAATCACCAAACCAAACTCTTTTCCACTAAACAAATTATTTCTTTCACTGTTTTCAAAAACAGTATCAATCCACATTTTAAAATGACCAGGTACACTATACCAGTACATTGGAAATTGAAAAATAATTCTATCAAACTCAACAAGATGTTCTTGGACTCTTTTAACCTGCTGATAATCCATTTGATTGGTAGCAATGTAGTATTCAACTTGCTCCAATTGAGCAGATTCTCTTAAAAATTGCTGACACCCCGAATCAGCAGGGCTGGGATGTCCAACAATGACAATGGTTTTTATCACATGCTAACCTTCTTTATTAAATTTTCCAAGCGAAAACAGGGTATCAATCAACGTAATGTCAGTCACTTCTAAACTTACTTTCTCTGCTGACCTATTGGCTAAAACCTGATCCTTATTTTTCGCACCAGGGATTAAAGCTGTAATATCCTGACGACTTAGATACCAAGCTAAAACTAAGTTAGTAACTGTCGTTTCATATTTAACAGCAATCGGTTTTAATTTATCCACTGATTTAATGATTTTGCTAAATAAAGGCTCATTAAAGAAATCCTGACCTACTCGTAAATCATTACTTGGAAATGTAACATTTGAACTGTACTTACCTGTTAATAAACCAGATGCTAATGGAAAATACGGAATAAATGATATCTCATTTTCTTTCGCGTAATGCATCACTGTGTTTTCTTTATCACGAACAAGCAAATTATATTCATCTTGTACAATATCCACATAACCATCTTGATTAGCTTCAGTTAATTGTGCCATATTGAAATTTGAAACACCAATGCTGCGAATAATTCCTTTCTCCTTAAGTTTCTGTAATTTACCTACAGCTTCATATTTTTTTGTATTCTCATCAGGAAAATGGATATAAAAAATATCAATATAATCTGTTCTAAGTCGTTTAAGTGCATCGTAGACGCTCTTCTCTAAAAAATCAGGAAGATTGCTTAAACCATTACCATTAGGCAAGTGTGCTGCTTTTGTGGCGACGACAATATCCTCTCGTTTAAATTCAGAGACTACTTCACCAACTAACTCTTCCGAGCGGCCCTCACCGTAAATATATGCCGTGTCTAAAAAATTTATTCCTGCTTTAACAGCTTCACGAACTAAGTCTTTACCTACTCTTTCATCAAGGTTAGGGTATAAATTGTGCCCGCCAACGGCATTTGTTCCTAAGCCGATTTCTGTAATTAAAACATCAGTTTGTCCAACTGGTACTTTTTTCATACAATTTCCCTCCATAATTATTTATGACATTATTGTAACAAATTCTTAAATAAAAAGAAAAATAAAAGGCTAGAGGACAAAGCCCCTAACCGTTTCTTTATATTTAATCTTTATTTACTGATGCTCCGTAAATTTCTTGAATTTCATAACGCAAGCTTGACTCAAACTCAAAATCTGTTTCTTGATACGTCAAATCTTCCAGCAATGCGCGCGAAAAGCTAGCAATCATGCCATGATTTTCTGCAAGTTTTTTATCAGCTTCAGATCGTTTGTATCCACCTGATAAAGCCAATACTCGAAGTACTCGAGGATGTTCGATTAGTTCTTTGTAAAAATCCGGAACATTTGGCAAACTAACTTTAATCATAACTAATACGTTATCAGCTAGTTTATTCAATTCTTCTAAAAGATATTTTTTTAAAATGACTTCTGCTTCACCCTTTTGTGGACTATGAATATCGATTTCTGGCTCAATAGTTGGAATTAAGCCAGCTGCAAAAACTTTTTTTGCTAACTCAATTTGTTGGTCTACAACAGCTTTAATTCCATGCTCGCTGGCTTTTGAAATGAATGAACGCTGTTTTGTACCAAATATATGATGTTCATTTGCTTCAGTTAATGTTTTATTCAAATCTGGAATATCTTTCATAAGTTGAACACCATCATCTTCAGTTGCTAAGCCTTTATCAATCTTAAGCAGAGGTAAAATATGTTTTTTATCCCATAAATATTCACCTGTGTACAACTCACCAATTTTACGTTTCATTGTACCTTCAAAGATAATTGCTCCTAATATGTGTTCAGACGTAAATTGAGGACTTGTAATGATGCGTTTACGCATATCATGCACAATGTCAAACATTTCTTCTTCTGTTTGATATGTATTTTCTGGAATACCATACGCCAATAATGCTTTTGGAGTGCTACCACCACTTTGATCCAACGCTGCTATGAACCCTTTTCCGTTTCTCATACGATCAATTTTCTTTTCATCTATCATATTATCCACTCCTTTGTTATTACTATCACAGATATTATAATACAATTTAACAAAAGGTTAAAGTAAGGATAACCCTTACTTTAAATATTTTTCACAAAAAAAACTTATTGTACTAAGTAGCTTTTTATACTTATAATTATTTTTGTTTTAAATCCTCTTCCAGAGCATCCATCGCCAGAAGTAAACAGCCAGTTATACCAGCATTATCTCCTAAATCACATGGAACAATATAATTTTCTAATGGCGGTGTTACAATATAATTATTCATTAGTTTATCAAATTCTTTGTAAATCAATGGATACAGCTGTTTTTGCTTCATCACACCTCCGCCGAAGATAATTTTGTCTGGTGAGACAGTTAATGTATAATTTACTAAAGCTTGAGCCAAATAGAAGGCTTCGATTTCCCAAGCTTGATGTGTTTCTCCCAAATTCTGTGCCTTTTCTCCAAAACGGTTTTCAATTGCTGGACCAGCAGCCATTCCCTCCAAACAATCATGATGGAACGGACAATTTCCCTCATAACTGTCCTCTGAGTGACGTCGAACTAGTAAATGACCCGCTTCAGGGTGACCAAAACCATGAATCACCTTATTATCGATAACAATGCCTGCACCGATGCCTGTCCCCACAGTTATATAAATACAACTTGAGTTGCCAAAAGCAGCTCCCTTTCTAATTTCTCCATAAGCAGCAGCGTTGACATCAGTCGTCCAACCATATGGTACATCAAAGTGTTTCTTCATCTCTGCTAAAAACGGATAATCTTGCCATGCTAGTTTTGGTGTCTTAGTAATATAACCATAAGTTTCCGATTTAGGGTTAACATCAATTGGTCCAAATGAACCAATACCAATTGCATCTACTTCATATTTTTTAAAAAAAGCGAAGACATGTTCCATTGTTTCTTGCGGTGTCGTTGTCGGTATGCTGGACCGTTCCAAAATTTGAAGATTTTCATCGCTCACTGCACAAACAAATTTAGTCCCACCCGCTTCTATTGCACCAAAAATCATTTTATCCCTCGTCTCTAAAATTTTATACGCCTACATGTTATCATGATTAAAGTGATTATTCCAGAAAAAAACGCCTTTCTAATTTTCAAAAGACGTTTTATTATTTGGCTTATTGCTTAAATACCGTACACTTTAAAATATAATGACCGCATATAGTCTATCAAATACTGCGGATTTAATTCCTCCCCTGTAGCATCTCTAATCAATTGATTCGGTTTTTTTGAACTTCCGAATTGATGAATGTTTTTGGTTAACCAATTTGTAATTGGACGATAATCTGTCGATGCTAAAATTTCTTCGACATCAATATCCTGATTCATGGCGTGATATAACTGCGCCGCATACATATAGCCTAACGCGTAGGATGGAAAATAACCGAAACTACCACCAGACCAATGAACATCTTGTAAAATACCTTCTAAATCATTTTCCGGTCGGATACCTAGATACTCTTCATATTTATCATTCCAAATTCTAGGTAATTCATTTAAATCAAGATTATCATTAAAAATCATTTTTTCAATCTCATAACGAATAATGATATGTAAAGGATATGTTAAGGAATCAGCCTCAACACGAATCAAACTGGATTCTGTTTTTTTCAAACCATTATAAAAAGTCGTTAAATCAATATCTTCAAAAACATCACCAGTCAAACGTTGGAGTACAGGAAACTCACGCGACCAGAAATTTTCACTGCCGCCGATTATAATCTCATGAAACAAAGATTGCGACTCGTGAATTCCCATAGATACGCCACCTGCTAATGGTGTGTAGTCATATTTTTCTGAAATATTTTGTTCATATATTCCATGACCAGATTCATGAATGACACCCAAAGCAGCCATAGAAAAATCGTTAACATCCCATCGTGTTGTTATCCGAGCATCCTTTCGATTTAAATCTAACATAAAAGGATGGACAGTATCATCCAATCGTCCTCGTTTGAAATCATAATTTAAATCTGATGCAACTTGTGTCACAAATTTCCGTTGTTGTGGTATCGGTACATATCTTTTTAAAAAATCAGTTCTTGGGGGTGTGCCTTTTTCTGCCAATTCTTTTCTAATTTCTATAATCCCTAATTTAACTTGTTCAAAAACCAAGTCTAATTTTGCTGTTGTCATGCCTGGTTCGTATTGATTCAGTAACACATCATAAGGTGTTGCTTCGTCTTTACGCCATAGTGGAATAAACTCTTTCTCAAAAGCAATTATCTCTTCTAATACTTCTTTAAATAATTTATAATCTTTTTGTTTTCTTGCTTCAAGCCATTTGCTGTGGGCAACCGATGTTAATCGTGAAAATTTTTGGTATTTTTCAGCAGGAATTTTTGCATTTAAGTCATACTCTTCTTTTACTTTTTCAAAAACACTATGTCCGAATTCAGAAAGTTCTTCTGGATGATTCTTAAAGTAAGTTAAAAAATCTATCATTGTTTGATTGGTAGCTTTATCAAAGGCTTGACCCGCTAAATAACTACTTAACTCTGCACGATATTCTGCCGCTTCTTCAGGCATTCCCGTTTGAGCATCCCACTCCGCTAACCCTCCTGCTTCACTGAGCAAAGCAATTTCTTTTAAATAAGCTAAAAATTTATTTTCCATTGTCATTATTAGTCCGTTCCCTTCTTGGCGGACGCTTGCCCCAATATTGGAAAAGATCCGTTCGTAAAGCACCATTATACAATTTCCGCTTCTTCGTTGCTTTTTGACCATAGTGTGATTCAAATGTTAAATCACTAGTCAAAATATATTTACTCCATGTATCAAGTGGACGATAAACTTGTCCCATCTCCTTATACAAACGCTGAACAGTTTCTTCCTCGCCTAAACGCTCGCCGTACGGTGGATTAGCAACAATCACGCCATACTCTTTAGTCGTTGTGAAATCTTTTAATTGCATTTGTTTAAAAACGATAGAACTGCCTAATCCAATCTCTTCTGCATTCGATTTTGCAATCTCAATCATTCGTGCATCTATATCTGTTCCCATAATATCAAGGTCAATATCATAATCAGCCTGTGTTTCTGCTTCTGCACGAACGGTATCCGCTATATTCTTATCAAACCAAGGCCACGTTTCAATCAGAAATTCACGATTAAATCCAGGTGCAATATTATGACCGATTAATGCAGCTTCTATACAAAAAGTTCCTGAACCACATACAGGGTCATAGAACGGGCGTTCTTTACGCCAATTAGTCAGCTCTATAATTGCTGCTGCCATATTTTCTTTTAAAGGTGCACCGCCTTTTTCTGTACGATAACCCCGTTTGAATAAACTTGGTCCCGTAGTATCTAAAGTTATCGTAACTTTATCTTTAAGTAAAGCCACTTCAATCGGGAACTTAGCTCCTGTTTCTGGAAGTCTTCCGTAACGAGAATAATACTCACTTAACCGACTAACGATTGCTTTTTTTGTAATTGCCTGACAATCCGAAACACTAAATAATGTTGACTTGATAGATTTACCGGCTACCGGAAATTCTGCGTCCATCGGCAGAAAATCTTCCCAAGGTAAAGCCTTCGTTTGTTCAAATAAACCTTCAAATGTTTTTGCTTCAAATTCGCCAACAATGATTTTGATTCTATCCGCTGTTCTCAGCCATAGATTAGCCATCATAATTGTTCGCATATCACCTGTGAAAATAGCACGACCATTTTCTACATCGCAATCAATACCTAACTGCCTTAATTCTTTACCGACTAATGCTTCAATACCGCTTGCAGCAGTAGCAATTAATTTAAATTGTTTCATCTCTTTGTCCTTTATTAGTTATTTGTATTTATAAAAAAACCTTCCATATAAAATTATAAGGAAGGTAACCTGATTAATTGTAGTTTTCTGTAAGCCATGTTTTGTATCATTATCCCTCAGGAACGGATAATGATGATAATCATCTGTCTACAGAATACACTGTCCCTTCTCTAAGTTCATTTCCTTGAGATTGGTGCCCCTACCATATGTTTGGGTTGCTCGCTCGAGGGGTTTACCCGTTCCACTAATTTTATTTCTAAAATTACTTCGTCACTGTGGCACTTTCAAGACTACTCTGACATAGTGCACAAAGCACCTTAGCCATTTTATCTGCCGTTACTCATTAGTTAACAAGTACCTTAACTTATTTTTTCGTTAAGCACGATCACTACACGCATCTCAGCCTGTGCGAGCATGGACTTTCCTCAAAATAGATTACTCTATCCTGCGATTATCCGAAAACTACAAATATTCAATTATTTAATTAAAAACGCTTAGTTGCACCTAAATCATCATTTAACACTTTTTGCGCAGCTGAATTTAAACTGTTTACAGCTTGTTCATTAACAGTAACATCAATTTCATTCAGCTTATTACCAAAGACTGCTTTTTCAAGATTTGATAAACGTTTTAGAATATCAAAGTTCGTAGCAGAATTTGATTTTGGTATTTCTTGTTTCATTCTCGATAATGTTGCTTGGTTTTGTGATAGCTGATCTACCTTATTAACCAAGCGAGCATTTTCCTCTTTTAAAGAAATGACTTCTTGATTGTAGGCTTCATAGTCTTTAATGATATTATCAAGAAATTCGTCAACTTCAACTGGGTCATAACCCTTCATTTTTGTTTTAAATTCTTTTTGTAAAATATCACGTGCTGAATATATTAATTTTGACACAACTTACACCTCATCCTCTAAAAAATTGTTCTGTCATTTTTTCGACAAATTTATGCGATTCGATTGTTGAACAGCCAAATCATCGACCAAGTATCTGTATTAGAGATACTAACCTAGTATCTACTATAATCATTTTTAATTGATTTTACAATCTTTTTAATCAATTTATTTAAATTTAACCGTCATAAATTATTAAGATTTTTTTTATTCCTTTTCATTATAAAGAAGTTTTTGATATAATACATGCTAGGAGTGTGATCTTTTGGCAGTAAACTACCCGAATGGACAATCTCAACAACAAGCAAAACAGAACCATCAACTTTATAAATCTAAAACTATTAATTACGGTAAACGTGGTATGAGTTTTGAAGAACAAATCAATCAAAGTAATCGTTATTATTTAGATCGTGGTATCGCAGTAATTCATAAAAAACCGACGCCTCTTCAAATAGTTAAAGTAGACTATCCTAAGCGAAGTGCTGCAGTAGTTACTGAAGCCTATTTTAAAGAAGCCTCAACAACTGACTATAACGGAGTTTATAAGGGATTTTATCTTGATTTTGAGGCAAAAGCAACCAAAAACAAAACATCTTTTCCATTGAATAATTTTCATCAACATCAGATCAATCATATGAAACAATGCCTAAAACAACGTGGCATTGTCTTTGTTTTAATTTGGTTTTCTTCACTAAATAGGTGCTTCTTAATAAAAGCTGATATAATTATTGATTATTGGGATAATCAAAAAAATGCTGGACGCAAGTCGATTCCTCTAGAAGCAATCGAAACATTTGGTTTTGAAATTTTTGTAGGAATTTCCCCTGCTATTCCTTATTTAGAAATTTTGGAACAACACATAATAAAAGGAGATTCTTATAATGGCTGATACAAAAATGCGACGAAAGAAATCTAAGAGAAATATAATTACAACAATTCTAATTATTATCCTTCTCTTTATTTTGGTACCGATCATTGTCGGTGCCAGTATCTTCGGATATTATATCAAAGACACACCAAAATTAGACTACGCAAAACTTGAAGATACAGTATCATCCAAAATTTACGATAAAAACAATAATTTGCTGTTTGAAATTGGTGAAGAGAAACGTGAAGCAATTACACCAACAGAAATACCAGCTCAACTAAAAGATGCAGTCTTGTCAGTTGAGGATCAACGTTTTGAAAAACATATTGGTGTCGATCCTGTCCGTATTGCTGGTGCGGCTTTGTCCAATTTAAAAGGAAACCATACGCAAGGTGGAAGTACTCTAACACAACAACTCATAAAATTATCCTATTTTACAACGAAAAAAGAAGATCAAACATACAAAAGAAAGGCCCAAGAAGCTTGGTTGGCCTTAAAATTGGAAAAAACTAAATCAAAAGATGAAATTCTAACGTACTATATAAACCGTGTATATATGGCAAACGGCTTGTATGGAATGAAGACAGCTGCGGATGTTTATTATAATAAACCATTTGATAAACTCACTTTACCAGAATATGCTCTACTAGCAGGTATTCCACAAGCACCAAATAATTATGATCCTTATACAAATAAAGAAGCGGCAAAACAGCGACGTGATTTAGTACTGAAACAGATGTTAGAAAATCAGAAAATCAATGATCAACAATACAAAGAGGCTGTGGATACACCAATTGATGCTGGCTTGCAACCAATGAAAGAGGACTCATCATCACGTGTCATTGCAGATCCATATATCAATCAAGTTGTTGAAGAAGTTGAAAAGAAAACGAAGAAAAACGTTAACACTGACGGGTTGGATATTTATACAAATATCGATATGGAAGCTCAGACCTACCTGTACAACTTAGTCAATAGTGACGAAACATCGATTAATTTTCCAGACGATCAGTTTCAAACATCAGCAACACTGATTGATGTTAAGACCGGTTATGTTCGTGCCGAAATTGGTGGTCGTAAAAATGGACAGGATATGTACAAGCTAAATCGGGCAGCTAACCCTAAATCAAATCGAGACATTGGTTCAACATCAAAACCTCTAGTTGCTTATGGACCATTAATCGAAAATGAAAGCAAAGGGACAGGAACAATTTTTGTAGATGAACCCTATCGTTATAAAACTAATCATCAGTCTGTATACAATTATGATAAATCTTATCGTGGTGCCATATCGATGCGGGAAGCACTGGTAGATTCTAGAAACATACCTGCGTTAAAAGCATTGAATGAAGTAGGAACTGATAAAGCAAAAGAATTTACTGATAAATTAGGTTTGAACACTGATATTTATGAAGGATCAGCGATATCCATCCAATCACAATCTGAAAAGTTAGCTGCAGCTTATGCACCATTTGCTAATGGTGGAATTTACTACCAACCCTCATACATAAATAAAATTGTTTACCAAGATGGAACAGAGGAAAACTTCGATCCTAAAGGCGAACGGGCCATGAAAGAGTCCACTGCGTTTTTAATTACTGATATTTTAAAGGATGTTATCAAACGTGGAACTGGTACTCCAGCGCAAATTCCTAACATAATCCAAGCTGGTAAAACAGGAACCTCAAATTATGCTGACGATGCATTATCTAAAGTAAAAGACGGCGGTATTGGCAGTCCGGATATCTCTTTTGTTGGATACACACCAAAATATTCACTAGCTGTATGGACCGGATATGATGATTACTTCAAACCGATTCCATACCAAGATCAGAAATTAGCTATGGATATATATCGTAATTTCATGACCTATCTTTATCAGGGAATAGCACCGACTGATTGGAAACAACCAAACGATGTCGTAAAAGTAGGTAATGAATATTATATTAAGGGACACTTAAATAGTGCAGCACCTGTTCAATCAACATATAATCGCTATTCTCAAGATAATAATTACTATTACGATGAGACACCTGAAGAAAATGTTGTCCCTGATCATCAGCAAGGTGCAAGAACTCCAGCATCAAGACAACCAAATAATTCTCAACAACCGCTGGTATCCTCTTCCCCAAGAGAAGAACCTAAAGAATCTACACCTGCACCGGCCGATTCAAAAGAACCTGTCGAACAGCCAGATAATCAGGAAAGAGAATAAAATTAACTGAATAACTGTAAAAACCTGCAATATCAATCTTAGTAGATGATATTGCAGGTTTTCCTTTAGTTATTCTTTTAAATTTAGCAGTTTAAGTAAACTTTATGATTCTTTTACCTTCTCCATACGTTTAGTTAATATCTTTGGGCCTGCATAACAAAGATGTAGTAACGGACAAGCCTCACATTTGGATTTTTTGGCCGTACAATGGTATCTGCCAAAAAAAATCATAGTATGATGTGCTGTAACCCATAATTCGCGTGGAATTTTACATTCAAGTGTTTCTTCAACTTCCTTCACTGATGCCGACTGTTTGCAGATGTACAGTCTTTTACTCACTCTTTCGACATGTGTATCCACAGCGACCGCTGGAACACCAAAACGATCGCCCGCCACAACATTTGCTGTTTTTTGGCCAACCCCTGGCAGCTTTATTAATTCAGTAATTGTTTGAGGAACTTTTCCATCATACTCTTTGGAGATGACTTTAGCCGTTTTTATGATATTTTTTGCTTTATTTTTATAAAGTCCAATTGTTTTAATTAAATCCATCACATCTTCTAATGAAGCATCGGCTAAAGACCTTGCATCCGGATATGACTCAAACAATGCGGGTGTAGCTTTATTGACGGATACGTCTGTCGCTTGGGCACTTAAGATAACAGCAATCAAATAATGAAAATCCGTATCTGCTCGCAACTCACCCTTGGCTTCAGGATACATATCGCGCATCAAACCTAATGCTTCCATCGTCTTTTTTTTTGATAACATATTTATTCACCTCTTTCGTTCGGATTAAGCCAATTAAATAGAGGAACATCTGGTAAAATCTCTTCTTGTGTAGTCTGACCTCTTTTTTCATCAACTGCTTTTAAACGTTTTTTCTGATCCTCTTGAATCTGCTGCTTCGATGTTAAATTTTTTCGTTCCCAAGATAGTAGAATACGATCAATATATTTTAGACTATATGCTTGATTTAAAACAGCTTCCCGTAAAGCTAATAAAATAATGTCAACTTGATAATGATCATCTGTCAACCACAGATTTATCGTTTCTAGCTCCATTGGAGATAAAGGACGGCCAAATTCTTTTTCAAATTGTTGAAATAGTTTGGATACTTCATTATCATGATTATTCTTTACCTGTTTATTCTCATTTTGATTTTTTGCAAGAATTATTTTATCAAAAATTAAAGTAAGATCATAATAGTCTTCTTTTTTTTCTTGTTCATTAATTTTTGTTTCAATTGATAAATATTTCTTATTAACCATTGTCTGAATTAATTGAAAAATCTTATCCGTACTATAACCTGTATAATACGATACATCGCTTAACTCAGGAAAATAGATTCCTTGTTGGTTATACTTCATTAATTGCATAAATAAAATAAATTCTTCATCTGTCATACCGATTATTCGGTAATAATCTAAAATAAAATTAGAAATTACTGTTTGTTTAACAGTTAATAAATATTTTAATGTTTGATCCATAAAACACACTCCGTTCAATAATTATTATACGTGAAAAAAGAAAAAACATATAGAATTCAGTTGTCCGAATTCCATATGTTTATTTTTATAAATTTCATGATTAGCTGTTATCTATTTATTTTGTTCCAAATAAACGATCGCCTGCATCTCCTAAACCTGGAACGATATAGCTGTCTTCATTTAATTTTTCATCTAAACCAGCGACATAAATATCTACATCAGGATGTGCTTCTTGCAAAGCTTTAATTCCTTCAGGTGCGGCTACTAAGCAGACAAATTTAATATTTGTTGCACCTCGTTTTTTTAGTAAATCAATAGCCATAATAGCTGATCCGCCAGTTGCCAGCATCGGATCAACAACTAATAATTGACGCTCAGCAATATCTGCCGGTAATTTAACAAAGTATTCAACAGGTTCTAAAGTATCATGATCGCGATACAAGCCAACATGTCCAACTTTTGCTGCCGGAATTAATTCGAGCATGCCGTCTACCATACCAATACCGGCACGAAGAATTGGTATAATCGCCACTTTTTTTCCTGTTAATGTTTTTTGGATACTTTTACAAATCGGTGTTTCAATTTCAACATCTTCCAAAGGCATGTCGCGTGATACTTCATAAGCCATTAACATAGCAATTTCATCAACGACTTCTCTAAAAACTTTAGTTCCGCAATTTTTATCTCTGATAATAGTTAACTTGTGTTGGATCAACGGATGATCAATTACTTGAAATTTTCCCATGTTAGTTCGCTCCCTTAAATTTTTATCTAATCTATTGTAACGGAAAAAAAGGCAATTGACTAGTCAATTGCCCGCTTTTTACTTATAAAGTGGATTTTTTTTGACTAATCCATCAACATGTTCTCTTACAGACGCTAGTATTGACTCATTTTCATGGTGGCGTAGCGACTCAACAATCAGCATTGCGACTTTTTCAGCATCTTCTTCACTAAAACCTCTCGTAGTAATTGCTGGTGTACCAACTCGGATTCCGCTTGTTTGAAAAGGACTCAAACTCTCGAAAGGAATTGTATTTTTATTGACTGTAATATTAACACTATCTAAAATAGCTTCAGCTTGCTTCCCTGTAATGCCGAAACCACTGACGTCAACCAATAATAAATGATTATCCGTATCCCCGCTAATTAAACGAGATTCTTTTGCCTGGTTAAAGACCCTTGCCATTACTTTTGCATTTGCAATAACTTTTTTTGAATACTCTTTAAATTCTGGCTGCAAAGCTTCTTTAAAAGCAATAGCTTTTGCAGCAATAACATGTTCTAACGGACCACCTTGAATACCTGGGAAAATAGCACTATTTATTTTTTTTGCTAAGGCTTCGTCATTTGTCAAGATTAAGCCGCCACGTGGTCCTCTTAAAGTTTTATGTGTCGTTGATGTAACTACATCTGCATATGGTACTGGATTTTGATGTAAACCGCTCGCTACTAACCCAGCAATATGAGCCATATCCACCATAAGTTTAGCATCAATACTATCAGCAATTTCTTTAAATTTTTTGAAATTAATTTCACGTGAATAAGCACTCGCTCCGGCAACAATTAATTTTGGACGATGTTTTCTTGCTAAAATCGTTAAGACATCATAATCAATAACCTCAGTTATCGGATCAACTCCGTATGATACAAAATTATAGGTTTTACCGCTAAAATTAACAGGTGAGCCATGGGTCAAATGACCTCCTGATGTTAAATCCATACCTAATATTGTATCTCCCGGTTCTAATAACGCCATATACGCTGCTGTATTGGCTTGTGAACCAGAATGCGGTTGAACATTGGCATAACTTGCTCCAAACAATTCGCACGCTCGATCAATAGCTAATTGCTCAACAACGTCAACAAACTCACAACCACCATAATATCTGCGTTCAGGATAACCTTCTGCATATTTATTAGTTAATACACTACCTTGTGCATGCATTACGCCTTCAGAAACAAAATTTTCTGATGCAATCAATTCAATATTATTTTCTTGACGATTTTTTTCCTGATCAATTGCTTCCCAAATTGCTATATCCTCTTCACGATAGTCTTGTGTCATACTAGCACCCCTCATCGATAATATTTTCTCTATTGTATCATAAATTCTCAATTTCTTTGGTTGAATACACTTTTCCTCCGGCTGCTTTATTCAAACGATTCATGTAAGCCGTACCTTCATCGACTTCCGGATAAACTTCCGCTAAAATAACATCTAAATTTGGCTTTAAACGGTCTAAATAACGTAATCCTGCAAACAAATTTTTTGCAGCTTCACTAACACTTTTTTCATCTACCGATAACTTAAAAGTCGCAACATCGGCAGAAGAGTATAACTTGTTAACTAAGTCTCCATGTGCCAAGATACCAATTGCTTTATTATGTTGACTTAATTTTTCCACACAGTCTAACCATACTTTTTCAGATAGAGTATCAATCATAATCACCGGTGTATCAGGTGAATAATGTTTATATTTCATACCAGGTGATTTAGGTACCTCTTGCTGATCAATTAAATGTTTATCAATTAAAACTGGGCCGATTTCGGTCTCAATCTGTTCTTTTGTAATCACACCAGGGCGCAAAATTGTCGGTAGAGCTGTCACAGCAGACACGTCGATAACGGTTGATTCAACACCAACACGGCAAGGCCCATCATCAATCACCCCATAAATTTTTCCAAACAAATCATCTAACACATGACTTGCCTGAGTCGGACTTGGTTTTCCTGACGAGTTAGCACTTGGTCCGACCAGAACTCGACCAGATTGTTTTATCAAATCACGTGTCACCTCTTTATCAGGCATCCGAAAAGCCGCTGTTTCTAATCCACCTGTTACTGCTTTTGGCAGACTATTTTCATCTTTTAGTTTAAAAATCAACGTGAGTGGCCCTGGCCAAAATGTATCCATTAATTTTTGGGCATCAGCCGATATCTCTTTAACAAACGGTATAAGTTCTGATTCACTTGATACATGAACAATCAGCGGATTATCGCTTGGTCGACCTTTTGCTGCATAAACAGCTTTAACAGCATCTTCATTTAGTGCATCGGCCCCCAAGCCATAAACCGTCTCTGTCGGAAAAGCAATTAACTGACCTGCTTGAATTGCCTTTACCGCATCATTCATATCATTTAGTTTTAAAATTTTTGTCTGCATATGTATAACTTCCTTACTTAACCAACACGAACCAATCGATCATGTTTGTTTAAATCTTTTATCACATCAACTTGTTTTTCTGGAAACGCCTGTTGAAAAATCTTTTTTACCGCATTTCCTTGTAAATAACCGATTTCTAAATATATTTTACCTTTTGGTTTTAAGTGATACTGCGCCTCTTTTGCGATATCCTTATAAACAGCTAATCCGTTATCTTCAGCAAATAAAGCTGTATTTGGTTCATATTCTTTCACACTTTCATCCATCACCGCCTCTTCAAAGTATGAAATATAGGGCGGGTTTGAGATGATAATATCCAATTTTGAACCTTTGTATTGTGTCAAAACATTACTTTCAATTAAATCAACATCAAGTGCTAACTTTTTAGCGTTGTCAGCAGCAACAGATAACGCAGCCTTTGAAATATCAATTAGTGTCACATGCCAATCCGGTCGGTTTAACTTCAATGATAAACCGATAACTCCAGTTCCAGTTCCAATATCAACAACGTTTAAAACAGGGGCTTTATTTTCTTGCAAACACAATTCCACAAGTTCTTCCGTTTCTGGTCTGGGAATAAGGGTGTCAGTGGTCACTTTAAATCGATTTCCATAGAATTCTGTCGATCCGATAACATATTGCGCCGGTATTCCAGAAACAACTTGAGCAATATCTTCTCGAAATTGTTTTAACTCAACTGGTTTCATAATTTTTTTAAATGACACTAAGAGCTGTGTTTTATTCCAGCCTAATCGCTCAAGTAGGAGATACTCAGCTAAAAATGCATCCTTCCCATTTTCTTTTAAAAAAGAAGAAGCCCACTTTAGGACTTCAACGTAAGTTTGTACACTATCCATTCAACTTCTCCAATGCTGCTGTTTGATCATAAATAACTAAAGCATCAATAATTTCATCCAGTTTCCCAGCTAAAATCTGGTCTAGTTTTTGGATTGTCAAACCGATTCGGTGGTCTGTCACCCTATTTTGCGGAAAGTTATATGTACGGATACGTTCTGAACGGTCCCCAGTACCCACCGCAGATTTACGATTGGCATCATATTCACTTTGATTTTCGTGTTGCAACTGATCATATACGCGTGCGCGCAAAATTTTCATGGCTTTTTCACGATTTTTTAATTGAGATCGTTCATCTTGCATTGCCACAACAATACCGGTCGGCAAATGTGTCAAACGAACAGCAGAAGCGGTCTTATTAACATGTTGTCCGCCGGCACCACTAGCATGGTAGATATCCACACGAATGTCTTTATCTTCTAAGTTTAATTCGACTTCCTCAGCCTCGGGCAATACAACAACTGTTGCTGTTGATGTGTGAACACGACCTTGAGATTCTGTCGAAGGAACACGTTGCACACGATGTGCACCACTTTCATATTTTAATTTCGAGAAAACACTGTCGCCCGTAATCATAATTGTCACTTCTTTATAACCACCAATATCAGTAATATTCGCATCCATTACTTCAAATTTCCAACCTTGAGCGATAGCATAACTTTGATACATTTCAAATAAATCTCCGGCAAATAAAGCTGCTTCATCTCCGCCGGCAGCCCCACGGATTTCCATAATAATATTTTTACCATCATTTGGATCTTTAGGTAACAATAATATTTTCATCTTTTCCTCAAGAACATCTTTTTCTTCTTTCAAATCAGATAATTCTTCTTTAGCCATTTCTTGTAAATCGGCATCTAACTTTTCTCCCAACAACTCTTCTGTTTCAGTAATACCGCTGATAACTTGTTTATAACGGCGATAAACTTCAACTGTTTCTCGTGTTCCTGCTTCTTCTTTCGATAATTCCATAAAACGCTTTGTATCAGATATTACCTCGGGATCGCTTAATAGCTCGCCTAATTCTTCGTAACGATCTTCCACTGCCTGTAATTGATCAAACATATTTTTTCTCCGTCTCCTTTAATTTTCCTCATCACCTAGTGTAACAGTTTTTTTGGTATCGCCACAAGGGGGATTCACATAATGTTTACGACATACTGGAAAATATGATTCATTGCCACCAATTTGAATTTGGGCACCATCATAAACTGGCTGATTATTATTCATACGCAGATTCATTGTCGCCTTTTTATGACAAAACCAGCAGATCGTTTTAAGTTCTTCCAATTTATCAGCATATAATAATAAATATTTAGAGCCTTCAAATAATTCATTTCTAAAATCATTCTTCAAACCGAATGCCATAACAGGAATACCTAATTCATCAACCACGCGTGCCAACTCAATGACATGATGTTTTTCTAAAAATTGCGATTCATCAACCAAGACACAATATGGTTTGAATGGTAATCTTTGAACAGTCTTATACACATCTGTTTCGCTAAAAATCGGTATTGCCTCTCTCCTTAGACCAATACGGCTTGAAATGATACCTATTTCATCTCTAGTATCAATCCCACTAGTCATTAAGACAACATGTTTATTCTGCTCTTCATAATTATGAGCGACCTTTAAGATTTCAATTGTTTTACCGCTGTTCATTGCTCCATACTTAAAAAATAATTGCGCCATCCTGCTACCTCCGTATCTTCTATGATAGTATACTTGATAATAAAAAAAAAATCATCTAGAAGACGTGTAAAATGAAGGATAAAAAGATGAAACGCTTTACTCTTTTAATTTTGTAAGTTATAGTTTAATTACTTATTAATTATAAGTATAAAAATTATTAATTAACAGTGAGGAATGAATTATGTCAAATGTATTAGTTATTAAGTCACACCCTTTATCATCAAAAGATTCTAAATCAATACAAGCTTTAGAAGCTTTCTTAGATGGATACCGAAGTAGCCATGCTGATGATACTGTTACTATTTTAGATGTCTATAATGATTATGTACCGGAAATTGACGGTGATATGTTAAGCGGTTGGTCAAATGCAGTACAAGGTATTGAGTTAACTGAAGAACAATCAGCCAAAGTGGCTCGTTTTGCTGAATTAACTGATCAATTTCTAGCAGCTGATAAAATTGTTATTGCTAACCCATTATGGAACTTAAACATTCCAACACGTTTAAAAGCTTGGATAGACACCATTAATGTCGCAGGTAAAACTTTTAAATACACTGAAACCGGTCCTGTTCCATTAACTGAAAATAAAAAATTATTCCATATTCAATCAAGCGGCGGTATGTACGATGGTCAAGATCCATCATCTCAATATATCGAAAACATCTTTGCTTTTATCGGTGTAACAGACAAAGGACAATTATATATCGAAGGCATTGATCATCATCCAGAACAACGTGACGAAATATTAGGAAAAGCATTGGCTGAGGCACACAAAGCCGGCATCAATTTTTAATAAAAAAAATCCATCTGACTAATGTTTGCTCAAAACTAGTCAGTGGGTTTTTTTAGTTTATCGATAATACACTATTACGTAGGTGAATAGCTTCTTTAGGAAAGTCAGTATGGAATCCTTCAATTTTTTCCATCAACAGCCTTTTCATAGTTCGCTGTTTATTAACAGTCCATGGTCTCACCAGCTGCCCACATGCTTCAATATGCGTTTTGTTATGCGTTACAGCGAAATAATGCGGATGAATCGCATTAATAAATTCAGTCGCACGAGCCTGCTGTAACTCACTTTGTCGTCCTTCCATAATCCAAGCTTTATCTGTTTTTTTATCTATCTGGTGTAATCTTTCTAAAGTTGCCAAATTAAAACTTGAATAAATAAACGTAAATTGTTGTGACTGCCCATTCATTAATTCATTAACTATCGTCTCAATTCCATCGTAAGAATAAATATCTGTTTTTAATTCAATATTCAAAACACCTCGATAGTTCAGTCTATTTAATAAATCGCATACCTCATTTAATGTTGGTATAGGTTCAGAGAAAAACTCTGTTGAAAACCAACTACCCGCATCAGCTTGCTTAATCTCAGTTAAATTTAATTGATGAATAGCCCCCTTTTTATCAGTTGTCCGATTAAGCGTCTCATCATGAATGACAATTAGTTCTCGATCTTTTGACAAATGAATATCAATTTCAATTCCATCGCTTCCTATTTTGACAGCTTCTTCAATTGCTGCCAAAGTATTTTCCGGATGAGTTCCTTTACTGCCACGATGTGCGAAAATCTTCAAAATTTTCCCTCCATTTTACCATTTGAACGGTTTGATTACTTCAACACTTGATTAATATCTTTAGATACTTGATTGATCGTTTCTTTTTCATCGTCTCCATTATAAATGCTGTCCATATCTACCTCAATAATTTGGCGTGCGTCTATAATCACATTAGTCAATACACCTTATGTTGCAAGAATATTTTCAGTAGAATGCAACTGAACAGCAGTCAGTTTCATTGCCGGATTTTTTTATAAGCTGTTTTTAGACGTCTTCTTCATAAGCTAATGTATTTACTGGAAATAGCTCATGTCTAAATGCCATTTCTCCTGAATTTTTGGCGTTATTGTGTATTTCATGAAATCCCACGCACCATCAACTTCAGCTTGCGTTTTATTTTTTGTAATCCATACACTTGCACCACCGATTGCTACACCGATGCTATCTTTTGCTTCAGTATGAAGTAAATACCCGATGCCAACCTCAAAATATGCAGTACCAAAAATCTGCTTAGCAACTACAGATGAATTAATAAACATAGCGAGCTCTTCGCGTAAGAAACCAGCTGACATATTAGTACCGTTTGTTCCGTAATTGACAAATGTCTCTTCTTAAATCATGTCTGTCACCCATTACGTCATCTGAATAATGTTTTCATTATTAAATGTGACTTCTGTCGGTGTTCCTATTTTGTCATATTCCCGCCACAGTCCATAACAGCGTACTCTTACCACAACCTGAAAGACCAACTAGCACGAAAAAATCCCTTTGGATTTACATATAAACTGATATCATTTAGTACTTTTTTCTGTCCATTAAATGATTTAGAAATATTTGTCAATTCAATTACTGTCATAAATTTTATCCTCCCTTTAATTACCTTCAATTTACCACCTGCTCGTAAAAATTAAGTAAATATTTCGTTGTTTATTGAAAAAAGTTGTAAATTATCTTATTGTTACTTTACATTATTTTAAAAAGATAAAAAGACTTCGAACAATTAACAAAATTATTTAAAGGCTTTTAGCATTTTTTATTTTGAAATAATATCTTCTTTCAGATGGTCACTATAAATTTAATATTTCACAAAGATTAATTTCTTGTAGAGACAAATAACAAATTCATTAGCTGAACGAATCTCTAGTTCAATATTATTCAGATGGACTAGTCTCGAAAAAATTTTCTCATATCTCTAATATCTACCTTTCAACACAAAGATTATTATGGACTGCGTTACTTACCATATCCAACAGATACTTTGTCTGATTTGATAGTATCAAAAAAGACAGATAACCGCATGGATTATCTGCCTAGATAATATTAACTATCGTATTCTTTTAATTTTATATAGTCTTTAGGTTCATACAATCCAGATACTTCTTGGTACCATCTAAAAGTATGCATCACGATGACTTTAATTGCGGCATATCCTGGTATTCCTAAGATGACACCAACAACACCAAATAATTTTCCGGCCGTTAATAAAACAAATATAATAGTTAGGGGATGAACATTTAATTGATTGCCTAAAACTAATGGTGAAATAACTTTCCCCTCAAGAGTCTGTTCGATAACAAACACTACAATAACAGCCAACAGCATCTTAGGTCCGCTGACCATCGCAAGAACAATAATTGGTATCATCGCCAGTGCTGAACCTAAAAACGGTATCAGATTGAGCACTCCAGCTAAGATTCCTAACGTCACACTATAATCCATTCCAATAATCGAAAGTCCAATCATAAAAATAAGTGCCACACCGATTGCCACAGTAACTTGCCCACGAACATAAGAAGATAGAACATTATTGATATCTTTTAGTATTCGGCTTGTTGGTTCTCTAAATCGTGTTGGAAGAAACTGAGTTGTATAAGGCATTAATTTCTTCCCGTCTTTTAGTAGATAAAACAGAATAAACGGAACCGTCACAATAGTTACGACAACGCTAGCAACCGCACCAACAATACTCCCGATACCTTTAAATGCATTACCTGATATTGATTTAGCTGCTGTACTTGCTAATTTACTGATTGAATCGGTAAAATCAGTAATAGATTTTTCAATCGATGCCCCGTATTTATCAAATATCGGCATATTCAATATCTCTGATACTTTAGTTTCAATCGTATGCCAATAGACTGGCCAATTTTTAATAAAACTTTGTGTTTGATTTTCTATTTTGGGAATTAAAATTAAAATGCCCCATGTAATCAAACCAATAATTAAAACAAAAAGAATAGTGATTGTAATTATTCGACGTATGCCACGACGCTCCATAATATCCACAATCGGATTAAGTAAATAATAGAGTAATCCAGATATCACTATTGGCAAACCGACAATTCCGATAAACTGTGCAATCGGTCTAAACAAACCAGATACTTGCTGGAAAAGCATAATGGTGATTAGTGATAAAATGATAATTAGCAGTCCTGTGACTAATTTATTGTTTAGAAACCACTTATCAAACCATGTTTTTAATCCCGATTGATTATCATGTTCTGACATAAAACTCCCTCCATACTATGAAAATGTGATAACTGTACCTTCTGAAATGATTGGCATTTTATGCGGTTCAACATAAAGTGCATTAGCAATTTGATTATCAGTAGGTACCTCTTGAAAGAAGATCGATGTATGTGATAAATCATTTAGGTCTCGATTTGCTAAAGGACCAACAAATTTAATGGTATATGTTTGATCATCAAAAGAAATAGCATCACCTATTGATAAATCAAAAGATGCATTTTCTTCTACTTCTTGCAGTACACAAAATTCAGATAGATTTGGTGTAGCGTTAGTATTAAATAAAACAACTAAATTATCTTCTGGACTTAAAGCCTGATTGCCCACATTTTTTACAACTGATTTAATCATGGTGTATCTCCTCGTAATTATATTTTTTAACCGTACTACACATCATTATAGCATAAAACATTATTGGAACTAGTATTTTACTTTAAAGTGGCAGCTTAGTTAAAAACAGAAAAATTTTATTAAGATAGGTTTCTTTTCATAAAAAAAATGAGTATGTTATAATCGACTTAATCAAATCTGAAAGGGTGTTCACATGACTAAAAAAATACTATTAGGTAGTTATACACGCAGAGAAAGTCAAGGAATATATACGATTGACCTTAACAACCAGATATTAGAAAATTTATCATTATTGATCAAAGAAGATAATCCAACATATTTGGATACAACAGACAATTATTTATACAGCGTGACTAAGGATGGTGAAAAAGGCGGTATTTCAGCTTATACACGAAATCCAGACGGCAATTTGACCTTTATTAATAAAGTGACAGCCGTTGGTGCACCGCCATGTTACGTTGCAGTTGATAATAAGAGGCAATTGGTTTACGGTGCCAACTATCATCAAGGAATTTTAAAAAGTTACCGTATTTTAAAAGATGGCGGTATTGAATTAGCTGATACAATTCAACACGAAGGAACTGGCCCCCATGAAAACCAAGATGGACCGCATGCACATTATATTGATTTAACTCCTGATCATCGGCTGGCAGCCTGTGATTTGGGCAATGATACTGTCTATACTTATGACGTGTCTGATGATGGTCATTTAACTGAAGCTGCTTCTTTTAACGCTCAACCAGGTTGTGGTCCAAGACATCTTATTTTTCATCCGAATAAAGAAATTGCTTATCTTTTTGGCGAGTTATCCAGCGATGTTTTTGTTCTAAGATATGATAAATCAACTGGTGCTTTTACTCAGTTGCAAGCTATCTCAACACTACCCGAAGATTACAATGATTTTAACGGCGGAGCTGCCATTCGTATCTCTAAAGACGGAAAGTTCGTCTATGTCTCAAATCGTGGACATAATTCTATTGCCGTCTTCAAAACAGATAATCAAGGGGAACAATTATCATTAATTCAGCATATTTCAGTTGAAGGTGATTTCCCTCGTGATTTCAATTTAAGTCCTGATGAGACGCATATTGTTGTCGCTAACCAGAACAGTGATAATCTGACATTATTCAGTCGCGATACTGAATCGGGAAAATTAACGTTACTGCAAAAAGATGTTTACGCACCCGAAGTGGTCTGTGTTAAATTCGTCTAAAAAAACGGCTGACCCAAAAATGGTCAGCCGTTTTTAATTTAATTAATAGCCTTTTGTTAAATCTATTTTATTACGAATAATGTCACCAGTTTGTTCAAATAATTGTAGATTTTCTTTAAAAATTGGAAATAAACGGTTAAAATATTGATCTGTCGATCCTGCTAAGTGAGGAATAATTAAAATATTTGGTTGTTCCCATAAATCACTTGTTTTAGGAAGAGGTTCGTGCTTAACAACATCTAACCCAGCAAAACTGACAATTCCTGTTTGACATGCCTCAATTAAAACCGATTCATCAACAGCACTACCCCTGCCGGCGTTTATAAAGATGACACCTTTTTTTACCATCTTAAAAAATTCCCTGTTAAAAAAGTTTAAAGTTTCATTCGTTTCTGGTAAAAGTGATATGAGGATATCAAATTGACTCAGCTTGTTTGGTAATTCTTCATGTTTAATAATGCTATCAAAATAATCATAGTTCTGACCGCTTCGATTAACACCAGTCACTGTAACATCAAACACACTTAATGTTTTAGCTAATACTTGACCAATATGTCCGGTTCCCAAAATAACAATTTGCTTACCAGCTAAATCTGTGGTTGGCAATGCATGCTGCCATTCTGCCACTTCTTGATTTAAAATACTCTGTCTAATCTGACGAGTATATGCGAAAATCATTCCTAAAATTGATTCACTCATTTGCTGCCCATGAATACCGCTAGCATTTGAAAGGAGGATGTTTTTTTTAGCCAATAGTGCTTGGTCAAATTGATTTACACCAGCTGACTCTGCTTGAATCCATTTTAGATGACTATCAGTTAATTTCAACAATTTTTTTCCCAAAGATGCAGACCAGCCGTACATAATTTCGATAGACGGATAATCTGCCGTCTCTAAATCCTGTGCGTATGACACTTGATAATTTAAAAATTCCTTTTGCAATTCAGTCACTTGATTTAATGGGATATGTTTTGCTACAGCCAATATCTTTTTCACGATTTTATTACCTCCATAATTTGTTATAATTCACCACTTTTAGCCAGGCTTCAGAAATATTTTACTATTAATCTACCACTCAGATTTCACTAAAACTCTTAGATTCTCAACATTCTAGATTCGGGTGTATGTATCTTTAATTGCTTACATAATCCTTTTTAATCCTTACTTTTAATTGACTTTCTAATTCTTTTCTCTTATGTTTATTGATTTCATTAGAGTTGCCTCAATCTTATAAATTACTTTGTTTATTTAATAAAGTATATCATATTTTTTCTTTTTATTATTACCTGCATAATTATCAATGAGCATTTTATTATTATAATATTACTCTGCTTTGCTTATCTTGACACTGTGATATACTAAAATAAATAATTAAATTTTCAGAAAGAATGGGATAATTTATGATTTCAGACAAACAACTAATTGACGATTTAACAGCCATTACATTGGATATTTTAAAGAAAGCCGATGTTAAAGAAGGTGATATATTTGTACTCGGCTGCAGTTCCAGCGAAATAATCGGCAAATATATCGGTAAGGCTACAAGCGCTGATATTGGCGAAACAATTGTCACTACGCTATATAACTTACTAACAGAACGTGGAATTCGTTTAGCTGTACAAGGGTGTGAACACATTAATAGGTCACTGACGGTTGAATCGATAACTGCTAAAGAACAGCCTTATGATATTGTTTCTGTTGTACCTATTTTAAAAGCCGGAGGTGCTTGTGCTACAGCTGCCCATAAGATTATGAATCAGCCCGTTCAATTAGAACATATCACTGCAAAAGCTGGTATTGATATCGGTGACACAGCTATAGGTATGCATATTAAACACGTACAAATTCCAATTCGGCCAATTTTAGACACGCTAGGTGAAGCTCATGTTACTGCTCTCGGCTCACGACCAAAACTAATCGGTGGTGCTAGAGCCAACTACATTTAAATTAATCAAAGAAAGGTATTGAATGACACTTTGAATTCAATACCTTTCAATTCTTTTATAATAGTTTTCAATATAGTTTTTTATTTCTTCATACGTTTCATCCATCAAATGACTGCCCTTTATTAAATAAAATAACCGCTGATAATCAGAATTGATATGACGATACGACAACTCCGGTGGAATAGCCTTTTTCGAGACGATACTTTTACCGATACCTTGTTTTAGCAATCCGATAATCATATCATTGTTTTTGACCAGTATATAATTAGGATTTATGTTATTTTCAGTTAAATATCGCAAAGTATAATGATAAACACCTGACTCTTTCTCTCTGATCAGCCAACGAGAACTTTCTAAATTACCAGCCAGTACTAATTCATCCGATAACAGGGGAACTCTTTCAATTCCTTGTGTTTGTAATGGTTTCTCAATAAATCCCAGATGGATTTCGTGACGTTTAATACTATCTAACACTTCTTCCGAGTTTCCCATACTCAATTCAAATTGAACCGTTGGAAAAGCTGCTAACAAATCTGGCATTAAAGCCGGTAAATAGTAACTGGCAAATGTATTAGAAGCACTCATACGACAAGTCACTTGTTTTGTTTCTTGTTCTTGCATTAATTTTAATGTATCTTGCCAATCATCTGATAAATCTAATAAACGTTCATATAAGATCTCAGCTGCTTTTGTCGGTCGCATCTCTGATTTACCCATACGTTTGAACAAGACACAATTTAACTGTAATTCCAGTTGCTTAATTTGATTAGATACTGCTGGTTGCGACATAAATAATTCCTCAGCTGTATGTGAAAAATTCCTAGTTTCATAAGCTGTCTGAAATGTCTGAAGTAATTTAAACATCTAATTAGTACCACCTATACTATTTAATTTATTTATAGTATATATAGTAATAATTAATTTTTCAAATAACTAAAATATTTGTATACTTGAACTATTAAATGACAAATGAAAGTGTGGCATATATGAAACAATTAAAAAAATCTTTTTTACCTGGACTTATTTTATCTTTTATTGTAGCTTGGGTCAGCAAAGGAATTGCTATTTTCTTACCCACCCTTGGCGGTGCAACAATCGCTATTCTGCTTGGTATTCTTTTAGGCAATACAATTTTTAAACAATCTTTTTTAGGCAGAGGAACAAAGTTAGCCGAAAGCAAGCTTTTAGAATGGTCAGTCGTATTATTAGGAATGACGGTAACATTTCAAACAATTTCTACTTTAGGATTGAACGGCATCGGCTACATCATTGTTCAAATGACAACAACCATTGTCGGAGTTTACGTCATTGGACACCAATTGAATTTTTCTAAACGCATGACACTTTTAATGGCGGGTGGCAATGCTGTTTGTGGTTCTTCAGCCATTGGTGCGATTGCTCCCGAAATTCACGCTGGAGAAGAAGAAAAAGGTCAAATCATTACCTTAGTTAATTTACTGGGGACAATCCTAATGCTACTTTTACCTATTCTTGCGACTCAACTCTATCCACAAGAAGTTATTACTCAAAGTGCTATGATCGGTGGCATACTACAGTCTGTCGGACAAGTTGTGGCAAGTGCTAATATGGTTAGCCAAGATGTAGTTACCTACGCAACACTTTTTAAAATTATGCGAATAATTATGCTTGTAGCTGTCGTCTATATTTTTGGTAAAATCGCTGATAAAGACACCTCAGCTATGACTGAAACGTTTAATAATCACGCAGAACAACCAACTAAAAAATTTAAGTTGCCTTTACCTTGGTATGTTTTAGGCTTTTTACTCTGCTGTTTATTAAATAGTTTTGTTTCTATTCCAACAATTGTTAGTCAAATATCACATAGTATCAGCGGTTGGTTTGAAATTACCGCATTAGCTGCAATTGGTTTGAGATTAGACTTCAGTCGTTTCTTTAAAGAAGGAAAACGATTTTTAATATTTGGTCTGTCAGTAGGCGTTCTTCAAGTTATTTCAGCAATTATCTGGATTTTTATTTTTCACGTCAAATAAACAAACGCATCTTAGTCAAGATTTTTGGCTAAGATGCGTTTTATTTTATTGATAAATAGCTTTTATAGGATCCATTTTCGCCGCATTGATCGCCGGGATAACCCCAAAGAACAAGCCAATTCCAGCTGAAATACCCGCAGAAATTAATGCCATTTTTAGACTGACAATTGCTTCCATCGGCGTCAGCCAAGTAATTAGCGAGGCAATTCCCCATCCAAGTAAAATACCAATAATTCCACCTATCAACGTAATAAATGCCGCTTCCAATAAGAATTGTGCTAAGATACTAGAAGGTTTTGCTCCAATTGCACGACGAATACCAATTTCACGTTTTCGTTCTGATACCGACACATACATGATGTTCATAACACCAATTCCGCCGACCAGCAACGAGATAGCTGTGATAAATATTAGGCCCATTACAATTGTTTGAAGCATGCTTTCCATTTCTTGACGCATTTCTTCATTTGATTTATCTTCTTCAAACACTCCCACCAAATCAGGATGACTTTCTTTCAATAGTTTATTAGCCTGATCAACAACCGCTTGTCGATCAGCACCATCTTTAACTCGCAGTTTAACAGCATTAATTGGCTTACTTTTAGCCAACTCATTAAATGCTCCCTTAGGAACAGCATTCAAAAAGTCTGTTTCACTTGAAACCATCATGCCACTATCTTCATTTTTTTCTTTAATACCAACCACTTGAAATTTTAAGCCGTCTACATCAATGGCTTTTCCCAAAATTTGTTTTGGTTCTTGTATCTGTAAAGCATTAAGCATCGTGTCATAAGTTAATATAATCAAATACTTATTTGTATCTTGCGCAGAAAAATCACGACCATAAGCCACCTTGTTTTCGCTGGCACTCTTGCTAGCCATAATCATGGCTGATCCTTGTTTTTCAAAAAAAGCAATATTACTATCGATACTCTGAACGGATGAGCCAAAACCCATACTGTAATCAGCTGATACATTATCAACATTGTCCAAACGACGAAGTGTTTTCATGTCAATTAAGCTAAAACCAAATTCATCAAATTCTTTACTGGCTGCTATTTCATCATCAGTCACATCTACTTTATATTTCAGGCGTAATGAATTTGCATCAGCTGATTCCAATAGTTTCAGACTGCTTTGTTTCATTCCTTCACCGATTGAAGAAACTGTTACAACCGCTGTAATCCCGATAATAATTCCGACCATCGTCAAAAACACACGTAATTTATGCGCCCTGAGGCTTAGAAATGTACTAAGCAATAGATTTTTAAGCATTTTCAAACTCCTCCTCTGTTAAGAAGAGACCGTCTTTCATATAAACAACACGCGAAGCATATTTACGCATATCTCTGTCGTGAGTAACCATGACGATGGTTTTACCTTCTTTATTTAATTCTGATAATATTTCCATAATATCACGGCTTGTTTCACTGTCGAGCGCACCTGTTGGTTCATCAGCCATAATTAAAAGTGGATTATTGACTAAGGCTCTGGCAATTGCTACACGCTGCTGTTGTCCACCAGATAATTCAGTGGTTTTTGATTTTTCTTTTCCAGTTAAGCCGACCATCTCTAAATATCTTTTTGCTACTTTTTTTCTTTCTTTTTCACCGCGTTTCCCTTCATAAACCATCGGTAATTCAACATTTTGAGAAACATTGAGTGATTGAATTAAGAAAAATTGTTGAAAGATAAAGCCAATGGATTCATTTCGCAAATGTGATTTTTGATTTTCATTTAATTCAGATGCGTCTTCGCTATCAAAAAGATAGTCTCCGTCTGACAACTTATCGAGAAATCCGATAATATTCATTAGTGTTGTCTTTCCACTTCCTGATTTGCCCATAATCATCAAAAATTCACCACGTTCGATTGTTAAATTTAAATCTTTTAAAACATGCAATTTTGTTTTACCCATAGGAAAATATTTATTAATACCAATTAATTCAATCAACGGTGTCTTTTCGTCAGTGTAAGTCATATTACTTCGCCTCCCCTGACATTGATGAATCCATTACATCACCTGGTGAGTCAATCATATCTCCTTCTTTTACAGGTTTATCAGATGACATGATCACTTTATCTAATGATTCTAAGCCACTAGTGACGACAATTTTACCTCTCGTAGCTCCTTCGTCTGTTGTTGTTATTTCTTTACGTAAGACGGTGCCAAAATCATCCACAAGAACATATGATTTCCCATTCTCTGTTTTAACAACTTCTTTCGGAACTTCAATTTTTTCATCATTCAATTTAATTGACGCTTGCACGTGGTAGCCTTCTTTAATATCTTTACCATCTTTAATAGTTAACTTAACGATGTAGTTTGACATTGAGCCGCCTTGACTAGCTGCACCGCCTGCTCCTCCTCCGGCATCTCCTGCTCCCTGAGCATTAGAAGCTGGCGTGTTAGCAATATAAACAATTTCACCTTTATACAACTTATCTCCGGCAATAGTTTTAACATCTGCAGGTTGTTTTTCTTTAATTTTTACCAAGTCTCGTTCATTAACCTGACCTTGGACATAAAAGTCCGTTGAAGTTAGAGTTAAAATAGCGCTGTCTCTGTTTTGCTCTTGAGGAATTGATACTTCACCTGCAAAAGGAGCGGTTACTTGATTGACTTGTTTATTAGTTAATTCATTAATTTGTGCTTGCAATTGATTCATTTTCATATCAAAGCTGTTTAGATCATACTCTAATTCTATACTTTCGCGAGTAGCAGCTGGCGAAGCTTCTGTTTCTACACCCGCTTCACTTTCTTTGAGTCCTGTTGGAGCTGCTGCTTGACCGCTAGTCAATTCTTTTATCTTTAAATTCATTTGCCTTGCAGCCTTCTCTTTTTCAGCTTGAGTGGATTCAATCTGATATTTTAAATCAGTTATTTGTGTGCTAGTCGCGTCATCTACATATTGATAAAGCAAAGTGCCCTCTTCCACATAGTCTCCATTTTTGACTTTCAACTCTCCAAGCTTGCCTAACGTTGTATCTTTTGTAAACTCTTTAGATTGGACTGGCGTTACAACACCATTGATAAAGACCTGATCAATATCTTTAACAGTATAAAACTCAATCTTATTTTCTGGAACTGCTGGTTCTGGCGCCGATCGCATACTGAAAATAGTTATTCCAGAAGCAATTACTGCTAAAAAAATTCCACTGCCGATTAACACCTTACTTTTCTTTTTCATACTGACAACTCCCTTATATTTATATAATTTATTTTATACAAATCTCAAACAATCCGCATGCGACCTTAGACTTATGTTTCGTGTTATTAAATAATTTATTTGAACGTCACAACACAAACGTAGCGCTTTCAAATTTAGAAAGTAATACGCTGCAAACAATAGAAATAATTGACTTTAGTGGCAGATGAATCCATTTTTTATGACATAAAAAACGTTTCCTGCAACATAACAGCAAACGTTTAACTTATTTATTCAACAACTTGAGCACTCAAAGTATTTTTAAAATGTGTCAGCGCCCAAGTATGCCCAATCTCATCAAAACTCTGTACACAGGATTCATGTATTACAATTGAATACCCTAGGTTATAAGCGTCTATAGCTGTATGAAGCACACAAATATCCGTACAGACACCCGTTAAATGAATCGTAGTAATCTTTCGTTCCCGTAAGCGAATATCTAAATCCGTTCCGCTAAATGCAGAATAATGACGTTTGTCCAACCAGTATACCGTTTCTAAATCAGAATTATCTTCATAAAGCTGATGTAGCGTTCCGTACAAACGACGCCCCTCTGTCCCGATAATATTGTGAGGCGGAAATAGCCGACTCTCAGGATGATAGCTGTCTTGTGCGTCATGTCCATCAATCGCAAACACAACATAATCATTGTTTTTAATGAACTGTTCTGTCAACTTACTTAAAGCCTTCTCGATTGATTGACCTGCTTCTCCCGTTGTTAACTTTCCGTCTGTTGCAACAAAATCATTCGTGTAATCAATTGAAATAAGAGCTTCCATATTATTTAACCGACCTCCTGAATTTTTACAATTTTTTTAGTAGCGCCAATACAAGTTCTGCAGATTTTTTTCCAGCCTCGATGATAAATTCATCAAAATTAACACTAGCATTTTCATCACCTGTATCACTCATTGCACGAATAATAATAAATGGACAATGAAATTGATAAGCAGTTTGTGCGATTGCAGCACCTTCCATTTCATTTGCTAATACCTTTGGAAAATGCTCCTTAATCTCAGTGATTTTTTGCTGACTGCTGACAAATGTATCACCAGAAACAATTAAACCAGTATAATGAGTGATACTAAGCGAATCTGCTACAATTTTTGTTTTTTCGATTAAGGTTTGGTCTGCCTCATAGTACAAAGGCATTTGCGGCATTTGTCCATAATCATAACCGAAAGCTGTTACATCAGCATCAAAATATGCTAACTTGCTGGAGATAACTAAATCACCGATAGCTAAACCTTCACCGATACCTCCTGCTGACCCAGTATTAATGACAGCATCTACATGATAATGGCTCAATAATAAAGTTGCTGTCACAGCAGCCAGTGTTTTACCAATTCCTGAACGCGTTAAAACAACTTCATGACTGCCGATTTTCCCAGAATAAAAATTTGCACCGGCTTCTTGCCATTCTTTTTTTTCTGATAATTGAGCTGCCAACAAAACTATTTCTTCTTCCATTGCACCTATAATACCAATTTTCATCTTTCACTTACTCCTTTTATAATCTAAATACTGCATAAATAGTAATGGCTAATAAAATACCGACAATGATGATTGCCATATTTAGCCAAGTATTCCTTTTTTTATTCTTTTTAAACGCACGAACACTTTCTCGTGTCAAAATTTGCGGTTCTGAATCTTTTTTTGACGGCTTTTCGGCTGATTGACTGTCAATCGGATTTGATCTATCATTCTTTATCTTACTCTTTTTTTCTTTTCTATACATATGGACTCCTCTTATTTGCTTTGCATTTCCAAATATAATATAGCGTATTGCGTTTTGGCATCACATATTTCACCTGAATCAACTCTTGCTTTCGCTTCTTCTAAGCTTAATTCGATTAATTCAAGAAACTCATCATCATCTTGCGGTAAAGCCTCAGCAGTAGAAATTTTATATAAACCAACGGCTTCATACAGATATAACCACTCATTAGAAAAACCTGGCGATGATACAAATTTTGTAATAAAATTCATACTCTCACAACGATAATGCGTTTCTTCCTCTAATTCTCTCATGGCTGTAACCAGTGCATTTGGTTCATCTTTTTCAATTTTCCCAGCAGGAATTTCTAAAATGGATTGTTCAATCGCTTTACGATACTGCTTAACTAAAACCAGTTTATTTTCGGGTGTAACGGCGATAATTCCGACTGCTCCTTGGTGAAAAACCAGTTCTCTTTTTGCCCTTTGACCATTAGGCAAGGATACATCATCTACCACTACTTGAATAACCTTTCCATTATATATTTCTTGGCGAGTAATTGTTTTTTCTTCAAATTTATCCATGGTCATTTTCTCCTACTATATAAAGTATGTTAAAATAATAATACCTTTATTTACTAGCCTTTTCAATCATATTGTCGGCTTAGAAAGAAATCATTCTTTCGACTGATATACAAAAATAAAGAATGTGCTACTATATTTTTATACAGCGCTGCTGCCAAATAAATACATTTAGGAGTGGAATAACATGTCTTATAAACAGCATAAATTTAAATCTTTAATCCCTACAATAATCATTATCGGTTCATTCATTTTAGCAGAGCTTTTTGAAGACTCTTTTATGGGCCCAGTTTTCTTTTTAATTGCGCTAAGTTCACTAGTCTGGTCCACTGTATCATGGGTGAGAAACCGACAAAAAAGAGAGACATCTGTCGGCTTAGATATACCTAACTTATCTAAAACTAAAGAAGATCACTATCGCGAATTAGGAATGAGCAGCAGTGAAATCGACTATTTCAGACACACCATGGCTGAAACAAAACAACAAATTCAAGTACTTGAAAAAAACATGACAGATGTCACTAAATTACGGACGATAGACTTAAAGTGCCAAACTTTAAAAGCTACTAAAGCTATCTTTAAAGAATTAGTTAAAGAGCCGAAAAAATTGCATCAGGCGAATGATTTTTTATACACTCACTTGCCAAATATCGCTGAATTAACTGAGCGTTATGTTGAAATCAATGATCACGACATAAAGAATAAACAAACGTATGATGCCTTAACCGAATGCGCAAAGGCCATTGAGGATTTATCACAACTGATTGTACTTGATTATAATCAATTAGTTAAAGATGATTTAGATGATCTTGATGTTGAATTAAAAGTAGCGAAACAAACTGCCGAACGAACGGTCAGTGATACTGAATATAAAGGAGATAACAATTAATGACAGACGAAATTAAAAAAACAGAAGATCTTTCATCAACTACACTTGATGATTTGCTCAGCAACCCATTTGATATGCCAATCAGTCCAGATACCAACCAACACATGTCGACGGCGGCCGACAATCGAATGATAAATAAATTATCTGTTGAGAGGCAGGAACAAGCTAAAAATCTGGCACAGCAGATTGATACAAATGACAGTCAATCTGTTTTAACATACGGTGCAGCAGCACAACAAAAATTAAGCGAATTTTCGCATACGATGTTAAATCATGTTCAGACTCAAGATATTGGTCCAATGGGTGATACTTTAACAGATTTAATGTATCGCTTAAACGAAGCCAGTCCTAGCGAATTAGAGGCTAGAGACTCAAACGTATTTAAACGCTTATTTGGTAAAGTAAAACAATCAATTTATGAAACGACTGCAAAATACCAGAAAATCGGTGCTCAGATTGATAAAATCGCTGTAAAATTAGACCGTGAAAAAGATGGTTTGTTACAGGATAATATAATGTTAGAACAGCTATATACCAAAAACAAAGACTACTTTGATGCTTTGAACATTTATATCGCTGCCGGTGAAATAAAAATTGAAGAACTACAAACAGAAACCATTCCTGCTGCTATAAAAAAAGCGCAAGAGACCGGCGACCAAATGGATGCACAGATTGTCAGCGACCTAAGTCAATTTGCTGATCGCTTAGAAAAACGAACCCACGACTTAAAATTAGCACGACAAATAACCATTCAACAAGCACCACAAATCCGTTTGATACAAAATACAAATCAGGCATTGGCTGAAAAAATTCAGGCATCGATTAATACAGCCATTCCACTTTGGAAAAACCAAGTAGCAATTGCCTTAACACTGTTACGTCAAAAAGACGCGGTCACTGCTCAAAGACAAGTATCCGATACAACAAACGAACTGTTAACACGCAATTCAGAAATGTTAAAAATTTCAGCAATTGAAGTAGCTGAAGAAAACGAACGAGGTATTGTAGATATTGATACATTACAAAAAACACAAAATGATTTAATTGAAACCATCCAAGAAACATTGCGCATTCAAAAAGAAGGTAAAGAAAAACGCCGCAATGCAGAAATCGAATTAGCTGGTATGGAAGAAGATTTAAAAGATCGCTTATTAGAAATGACAAAACAATAAAAAATACCGGACGTCAGGCCATCACAACCAGTCGTCCGGTATTTTTTTTGCCCATAGCGGCAATTTTATTAATTCAAATTCTTTTGGTGCCAAATTTGTTACTGTGATACCTAATAAACGGATTCCTTGGCCAACAATATCATCAAATTCTTCCCACAATTGTTTAGCATAAAAATATAGATCCTCTTTTTTACTCACATAATCTGGCAAAGTTACGCGGCGAGTAAATGTATCAAACGTCTTATCACGCACTTTTAAAACAACTGTCGTGCCGTGTAGCCCATTACGTTCTAATGATTTTTCGACATCCGCTGCCAAATAGCGCAGTTTACTAATGACTTCTTCTTCTGTAATTAATACTTGCCTAAAAGTATCCTCCCGCCCAACTGATTTACGGTCGCGCTCAGCTTGAACGGGAGCATCGTGAATACCGCGAACTTTACGATAAAGCGAATAGCCCATCTTACCAAATTCACGAATTAAATCCATTTCACTTTGTTCATATAAATCTGCACCTGTATAAATTCCCATCTCTTGCATTTTTGGTACTGTTTTCTTTCCAATCCCATAAAATTTTTCAATCGGGAGCTTCTTCAAAAATTCTTCAGCCTGATCAGGCATAATAACTGTTAACCCATGAGGCTTTTCATAATCTGATGCTAATTTAGCTAAAAATTTATTATAACTGACACCAGCTGAACATGTTAAGTCTAACTCACGCCAAATGTCTAACTGAATCATTCGTGCCAAACGAATCGCACTTTTAGCATTCTTTTTATTGCTTGTCACATCAAGATACGCTTCATCTAATGACAATGGTTCGATGATATCAGTGTATTGATGAAAGATTTGATGTATTTGCTTAGATACTTGAGAATAAAGTTGACGATTGCCCGACACAAAGTTTGCAGTCGGACAACGTTCAAATGCCTCTTGAGCACTCATCGCAGAATGAATACCAAATTTTCGTGCTTCATAATTTGCAGTTGTCACAACACCACGACCACCTGTTTCGCGCGGATGTCGAGCTATTACCAGCGGCTTACCTTTTAATTCTGGATGTTCACGCTCCTCAACTGATGCGTAAAAAGCATCCATATCTATATGAATGATTTTTCGAGACGTATCATTATTTAATGGAAATACTAAGTCGGCGGCCATACCTTCACCTCCAATTATTTACCCGTTTTGTCTATTAAGTAAGTATATCACAGATAAAGTGTCACACTGCTTTTAACTCCCGCTTGATCAATTTAAAAACATAATACAATTTGCCAATAATTATCATTAATTTTTTATAACATTTCATTTAGAATATTTTTAGGAGAGAGAACCTATTAAAAAAAAAGAAAAACAGTCGAGACATACGTGATAAAATCATTTTCTACGCAAAATGCATCGACTGCTTTCTTATTTAATTTCTAATTTTTTCTACCTGATTTACTCGAACATTTTCTTAGCTGCACGAGCTAGTGTTTTTAAATCTTTATCGTAGCGTGGTGTATCAACTAGACGAGACATTGGTATACCAGCAAAATGGAAAGCTGCTATTTCACCAGAACGTACGGCACTCTGTTCAGTAAAAATCATTTGATAAGGTTGTTCAACAAACTCACCTGTGAAAGCCAAATTAGTTGAATGTTTTGGAATTACTTTTGGACGGTCGCTCTTCGCACGATTATTAAACAAAGCTGAAGCATAAGGCATATAAACAGGGATACTATTAATCACACTATTCATTATTTCAGCTTCTTTATCACGAATATTGCCCGGTCCTGGATCTACTTTAGAAAGTTGACCAATCAATTCTTCCACCATTTCTTTACCCGTCATTTTAATATATTGTTTGTCAACAAATTCACCTTTTCTTCTTGGATATAAGAAGTAACCCCAGATAACTGCTTCATTTGGTTTTTGAGTTGTAAAATGCGGTTGATGGTGAACGACAATCGACATATTAACATCTTTATGAATAAGCGGTGTAATCGGATGAGTTGAAATAAATGAGTTTAGTGCATTGCCTGGTTCTTGGGTTGTAATACGTGAAATTTCGTTTAATAAAACATGATTATCTGTCGTCAACGTGAAACTTACCCACTCGCTGTTATCTCGATCAGCAAAGAATTTATCCGGCGTACCAAGGTTATAGAAGTGTTCGCAAGCTTTCTTCCATAAACTAGAAGCTGCACCGTAGTCCATATTTTCTGGAGCAGGTGTATCGTAATCACCCAACGTAGCAGAATCTGTAATTGAACCATTAGTAAATATTACAGCCGTATCACTATCGACAACAACATGCTCTTTTTCACCAGTCTTAGTATTTAACATATCTAAACCAGTTACTGTAATTTCATCCTGCATCGGTGTTTCCTTAAATTCCCAGTCTGTAACTAAGCGATCCAAAACAATCTCGCAACCTTCTGCTTTTAAGTAGTTAATCAAAGGCAGCATAATACTTTCATATTGATTATATCTTGTCCGATTAACACCAACTAAATGTTCAATTTGTGTAAATTCATAAATCATTTGATGCATGTAACGACGCAACTCTTGCGCAGAACTTTTTACACGAAAAGCAAAAGTTGTTTCCCACATAAACCAAAAATTTGTTTCAAAGAAATCTGGATCATCTTTAAAATATTCTGCGATAGAAACATTGTCCAGCTTTTCTTCCTTTGAATCAGGCATCGCAATTAATTGCGTCAACAACATTCGGCCTTTATTGCTTAAGCCTAAATGACCGCCGTCTATAATCCCCTTGCCACCTTCTAATAAACGAGCTTTATCAAAGGTACGATGCTGTGCATCAAATTCTCTTGTGTCTTCAGCTGCGGTCATACCTGGTTCTGTGGCTGATGGGATACGGTCCAACAAATCCATCAAATCCACATATGTTCGATAATTCAACATCCGGCCGCCTCTTGCAACAAATCCTTTTTGATTTTTCATTGGATAGTCTTTATTCCAGTACTCATCAATTGTTGTGTTTGTCGGAGCTCCGTCATTAGCTCCGTGATCATCAAGTGAATAAAATTTTATTTGACTACCGTCCCATTTTCCTTCTTGAATCAAATAAACCGCAGCCGCCATATTAGCTAAACCGGCACCTATCATTATCGCTTTTTTCTTTATCATGTTATAAGCCTCCATTATTACTACTTGATTACCATTTATATGATGATGTTTTTACTTTAAAACGATTCAAATTCGTCGTATAGATGACTATCATCTTCAAAAAATCCAGTCTTTCTTGTTACATAAGCAGCACCAAGTGCCATGATTCCTAGCCCTATTCCTAATTTAACTAAATTAGATTTCATCAGAAAACGCCTCCCATTTCATTATCTAAAAACAATTAACTGTTATACAAACAAATTATATAACTATATAAAATACAAAACAAACAATAAGGTCCATTATAAAATTTTGGTAAAAAAACCACTAAGACCGTCGTCTTAGTGGAAATGAAGGTTGTTATTTACTCTCTATCTCGGTAGGAGTTAAGTATGAAAAACCAATTCGGGATAATTGGTATATGTATATATTACTCACTATTTCTTAAATTGATTTGATTGCCCTCTATAAAATTAATGAAAAAAGTATGAGAATTGTCTCATACTTTTTTTCTTCTATTTACGATTATATTTATCTTTCGCTAAATCATTATAAAACGCAGCTTTTGTAGCAGTTACGTACGGTGTAACAAAAAATTCAGCTAATCCAAATGTAACAAGTGATAAAATATACCATCCTAAAAAAGTAATATCTAACCAAAATAATCTTTTTTTGTGTCCATTCATTAAGTGACGACTTTCAGTAATATAATACGTTGGTCCAACACTCGTTGTATCAGAGTTTTCCGATAAATCCTTATAAATAAAATTAGCTTGTGAATAAGAATAACTCTTTATAAAGCCGGGAATTATAAACAACCAATACCATAAGTTATTAAAAATATACATCAAAATATTCAACAATAATACTGGACCAAGGTCCTTCCCGTTAAACAAGCGAAATGCTTGCTTAAACTGCATACTTTCTGATTTTCCACGTCGGATAACATCCAAAAATGTAAATGAAATACCGACTGTTAAAAACAATTGAATAAAGTTCAAGAAAAGCGTTATGATTGGCGAATTACTATTTCCATCATTTTGCGATACACCACTTAAATCAAATTGTTCAACTCCTGATATACCTGTTTTACCAAAAACATAATATAAGACTGAACCAAACAAGAATGAGGCTGCTATTAATGCCCAAATAGTTAAAATTTTTACTATAATCGGTACAATACTCAATGTAATAGCTTCACCCCACCGGCCTTTTAAAGATTCTTTAACTTCCGATTTTAATTCTGCCGTCGTTTTATACAACTTTCCCACTCCTCTCTTTTTATAAATTGTAGCATAAACTATTTTTTATATCTATTGATTAACAAAGTTAAATTATATATCTAAAATAATTTGCGGACGTAACAATACTAATTTAACAACCGTTACCTCTCTTTTTAATATGTTGGATAGTGCCAATTTATATAAATTCATTTGTCCTTGGTATCGTTTTTTAATACTTGACAACTCATTTTCAGATGGGATATCAGAAATATAATCTGTCTTATAATCATACAACACAACATCATTACCATTGATATAATAACCATCAATTATCCCATGAACTAGGATAGTATCTTCTAACTTATCAGAACCATCTGAAAATAATTGACTCGGTTTAATTAATATAGAAAAAGGCTGTTCCCTTTTTAGTGATGCATGATTCGCCAAAAGTTCCATACCGAACGGTGTATCAAAAAAGGTCGCTAAATGTATACAATCAACTTTTTCGGCTGTCTCAGCGGAGATAAGTTTATTTTGAACAGTATCTGCTAACAAGGACTTGATAATTGTTTCTGTTGGTTTTTGCTCTAAGGGTAAAAGCTGCATCAATAAATGTGTGGCAGTACCGATATCCGCTCCCGTCGGACCTTGTACTTCTTGCATAAAAGTCGGGCTAGCTAGAGTCTCATTAACATAACGATGTCCTGCGGGTGAACGCTTATCTGTTTCACTTATTACATCCAATTGAGGTAAGTCTTGATTATCAGGGTCTTCAAAAACACGTTTAATTTCTGATACAGATTGATAGCTAGTTGTCTTAGTCGCTGCACTATTGGGATAAGCATAATCCAAGCAGTCAATAACTTCCTTCAACAATTGTGGATTAGGTTTTTGTGCGATGATTAATTTTTCTTTTTCATGATTTTTGGAAAGACTTTCTAGTCCTGCCAGTAAAGTTGGCTTATCAATAAATTTTAAAGAACAGGTCATAGGGTGACTGCCCAGTACTTTATTAGGAAGAACTTCTATATCTGGATACTCTTTTTGTATCTCAGGATGCCGAACAAGCGTCATTCCTACCCAATCCATTAGACTGCGCTGCGCCAATTTGGTTGGCGCGTCAATCGCGATATCTTCCGTAACCAACTGTTTTTGCCACTGTTCTAATGCTTTGTCCTGACTTTTGTATGAGCCGACTAGATATAACTTCTGTTCAGCTCGAGTCAATGCAACATACAATTTCCGCATTTCTTCTGCCAGTAATCTTTTGCGCTTTTCTTCTCTTAACACTGAAAAAGGTAGCGTATTAAAAAGAATTCGCTGTTGACGGTCTAAGTATTTAATGCCTGCCCCTAAGTGTTCATCAAAAATAAATCTTGTTTGATTAATATCCTGCAAGTTAAATTGTTTTGCAGTATCAATGACAAAAACAACGGGAAACTCTAAACCTTTACTTGCATGAATCGTCATAACTCTCACTGCATCTTCATCATCACTGATTTGATTCGGTTCAGCCAAATCCCTATTTTTTTCCTGCATTTTCTCAATCAGTCGAACAAACTGGAATAATCCTTTAAAATTCATCTCTTCATAAGCAGTAGCCCGTTCATACAGTGCATGCAAATTCGCTTGCCGTTGTCTTCCAGAAGGCATTCCTCCGACAAAATCCAGCAACCCAGTTTCTTCATATATCCGCCAAATTAATGTTGCCAACGATTCTCTTCTGGCAATATCTCGCCACGTATTAAATTGCTCAATAAACGCATAAACTTTTTCATAGAGAGCTGACACATTTTCTTTTTGCAAATATTCAAACAGCGCATCATAAAAATAACCGTTAGTCTGGTACTGCCTAATTTCTGCTAATTCATTTTCTTTTAAGCCAACGATTGGCGATCGCAGCACCGAGACGGTTGATATATCTTGATACGGATTATCTATCATCTGTAATAGCGACACCATAATTTTAATCTCTGTCGCTTGAAAGTAGTTTTGTGTGTCATTTACCAATAGCGGAATACCTAGTTGTTTAAAAACATCTAAAATAACCAGATTATTCTTCTTGGTGGGGGTCAGTAACACAATATCTTTATAACTGATGGGTGTGGCTTTCTGTTCTTTTTTTCGATAGATTAGATATTGACTGTTGATAAGTTTTTTTATTTTTTGACCAACAAGTAATAATTCACCTTCAGTTTTATCATCTAGAACAAAATCGAATGGCTCGCTATCGGTTGATACTTCTTCATCATCTTTCTGACTTTCGTATATTAAAATCTCAGTTTCATAGTTTTCATCCTCAGGATAAGCAGAATAGCCAGTGATTAACGCTGCACTGTCATCGTAATCAATTTGACCTAAATCATGCGTCATCAACTGCATAAAAACAAAGTTTGTAAAATCTAAAACTTGTGCACGAGATCTAAAATTCTCTGCTAGGATAATTCGCCTGCCGCCTTCTTCTGTTGCATACTTTGTATACTTATCAATAAACAACGTGGGATCTGCTAAACGAAAAGCATAAATAGACTGTTTCACATCACCAACCATAAACAAATTCCCTTGAGCATTATTGGGCTGTCTTAACCAAAATAGAATATTTTCTTGAAGTTGGTTAATATCTTGATATTCATCAACGAGAACTTCTTTAAATTTTTGACGATAATAAGTCGATGCTTCTGTTGCTCTCCTTGTACCGTCTATTATTTCCGCTAAAATATCTAAAGTAAAATGTTCCAAATCGTTAAAATCCACCACATTTTTATGTGCTTTCTCATTTCTAAAAGCTGTTAAAAATTTTTTAGCCACTTCACTCATCACTGCAACAAGCGGTTCTGATTCTCTCATCAGCGCCAACATTTCTTGAGGAGACTGTGCGAAATAACGTTCTTTTATCTTTTCAACAGCTTCTTTACACTGTTTACGTGCTGTTTTAACATGCTCATAAATTTCTAGAATCTCCGGTGTTCCGTTTTTCTTAGTCGGTCCGGACATACGAGCAAATGACAGTCCTGCTAACTCATCGTATAACTCGTCGCATTTATTTTGATCGACATACTGCTGAAGAAGACAGACACGATCATAATCTTGTTTAATAATCGGTAATGTTTTAGCAAAATCCGGCTCTCCTTCTATAGATCGAAGAATTTGACTTAACTGTGCTTCAATGCGCACTAAATCAGCCATAATACTTGGTCGTATTGCAGTTTGATACAGCGGAATATCTGCCATATTATCAGATGTAAGATCATATTGTTGTACTAATGAGTCTAACCAACCGATCGGATCTGGATTAGCAGTTGCAAATTGATGCAACGAAAAAATAAGACGTGTCAAACCATCATCGCTACGGTCGTTCGAAAAGTTTTCTGTTAACTGATAAAATATTTCTTGATCTTCTCCATATAATTTTTCACGCAAATCAAACCAGACATCTTCACGCAATAAAATGCTCTCTGTTTCATCCGTTAGTAAGCGAAATACTGGATCAATATCAATCAAATAATAATATTTGCGAATAACCTGCAGACAGAAAGCATGCAATGTACTGATATTCGCAGTCGGCAGCAAGCTCAGCTGTTTAATCAAATGTTGTTTTTGCTTTTCATTAGATTCTTGGTTAACTGCCTCCTGGACGGCTGTTTGAATACGTGCCTTCATCTCTTTCGCTGCAGCCTCTGTATATGTCACAATTAACAACTCGTCAACACTGATACCTGATTTAATTTTTTGGATGACACGCTCAACCAGAACTGTAGTCTTTCCAGATCCTGCAGAAGCGGAAATCAATAAATTTGTACCGCCATCATACACCGACTGCCACTGCTCATCGGTAAATTGACTATTACTCGGTCTCACTGGTATTTGAACCATCTGTCGTTTCTCCTTTACCTAATTTTAATCGTCCTAAAACAATATCGTCCTGTAATTCCTCGATACGATGATAGTTATTATCTGGAAGCATCGCGTCAAATTGACAAACACTGCGAAAAGGACAAAAGCGGCAAGCAATTCGCTCTTTTCCTTTATACATCGGATTTAATGTTGTTTTTCCCTCATAAATTTTTTCACCGGCCGTTATAAATTGTTGATGATTATGCTGGATTAATAATTGTAAGTCATCTGGTGTAACAAATTGTTTTGACTTAGCTTCACCTGATTTTAACTGATTAAACGGATACACTAACGAGGCTTTTGTCGGCTCAACGGTAACATCTAATTCTGTTAATAAATCATCATTCTGAACAAGTATGCCTTGATACTTAAATTCTTTTAATAATTCCAGTTCAATTTTTTCATTAGTTAATTGTGACGCTTCTTTGAGTGTCGGGTTCTGAACATGCAGGTAAAAAGCACCCGCTGCTTCTGCTCGCTGTCCGACTAAATTAACCGCATTTTGCAGTGCAACATCTAAATATGTAATCATCTGCAATGCCAAACCATAATAGGCATCACTCATACTGAAACTATGTTGGCTTGATTTATAATCCACCACAGCTAAATAAGGCTGATTATCCACGGTAACCATATCAAGCCGATCAATTTTTCCACGAACACTTAATTTTTTTTGATGAGGCAAATCAAAATCTAAACTAGCCAGACCTTTTTCTCCCAACGCTTCTCCAAATAAAATTTCTGTCTGTAATGTCGTCATTTTTGTACGTTCACTTTGTTTGCGAAGCGACCAGATTACTCGTTTGATTGTTTGACTTAATTGATAGCGAATATAATTTAAACGTTGACTAGATGTTAGAATTGAAAACTTTGCTTCTGCAAAAACACCAGCTAAAACAGATTCAGCTAAATAGTTGATTTCTTCATCTGATAACTCTGACAATTGTTTTTTTTGCTTAATAAGTTCCTTAAAAAACTGGTCTAATGAGTCATGAAAAAAATCACCGGTAGCAGCTGATGACAATTCAAATTTTTCACGTTCTTTCAATTTTAAACCATATTGCAGAAAATATTTATAATGGCACTGATTAAAGTTTTCAATTTTAGATACCGAAGCATAGATTGTATCGCCATACAAACTCGCCACACTTTCTTGTGTTAAATCATCAGGAATATTTTTATAATCACTGCTTGCCAACACACGATTCGCAATAAAGGGCAATTTATCAATCAAACGTTTTTCTAACTGCTGCCATAACCACGATAAAGGTTGTTTACTATCTATCGCTTCACGTTTTAAAGGCATAATATCGCTTAACAATAATTTATATGTTGCAAAATAATTGATATTATCCATATTTTTAATTGTAATTGGTGTATTTTTCGTTTCAATGTTTAATTGCAGATTTCTGATAATCGGACGCAAATAACTTGAGGCTTTGATTTCTTTTACAGTATCACTAGCTTGTGGGTAAGTAATTATCAATTGTTCTGTCGCAGAAAGTAAAGCTAAATAAAATACGTAAGGTTCCCGTGCGAATTCGCTGGTCGTATCTTTTTTTAGATATTTTTCAATTGACAGATACTCAGCTAGCATTTGCCGTTCGTCATCTGTCATAAGTGTTTTATTTTCAATCTTTTTTGGATAGTCCTGATCAGATACCCCCAACATAAACGTGACACGACTTCTCTCTGCTTGTACCATGTCGACCGAAGTAACTATCAATTGATCTAAAGCAGCCGGTACCTTACTAAATGTTTGACCTTCAAGTCCACTATGAATGATTTGGATAAAGTCTTCTAAAATAAATAAATTATCACCCATTAAGTCAACGAGTTCATCTAACAAATCAACCAATGCCTGCCATGCTTGTTCATGATTTTTTGCCGAAACTAAATCGCCTTGATTGATAGCTTGTTCACGCAGCATAACCAATTGATGCTGAACACCAACATTAATTAAAAATTGATAAAAAATCACACTCGCCTGCCGGTAAGTTTCAGCTGTTGCTAAACTCTCAAAAAATGGGCATAGGTGATCTCTGATTGATTGACGCACCTTATTAGACTCGTCTTGTATCAACATATCACAATTAGTTGATACTTCTTGCCCGTTATACTCGTAAGTAACATATGACCAATCTGACTCTTGCGTCCAGTAGAAACCGTTATAACCATATGCCAAAACAACATTTTCAGTATAATCAATTCGTTGACGTAAAATGGATACCCCACTTTCCCATGAATCTAATTCCTTAACATCTGTTAATTCTGGCATAAACAATTCCGTCCGCAATAGTCGCATCAAATCAGAGTAGCGGTAGTAATACATATTAATTTGAAATAGAGAATCTATAAATTCAATTAACGGATGGTGTTTCATCTCGACATCTTCATTTATATAAAAAGGAATTTCCGCTTGAGTAAAAACAGGCTCGAGAACACGGCGGTAAGAAGTCAGATCACGAGTCATAATCTTAATATCTTTATAATGATAACCTGCTATGATTAATTGTCTGATTTTTTTAGCAACCATAACAGCTTCACCGTAAGCATCATCACACGCCCAAATTTGTAGACTTTCCGAATGATTCAGTTTGGATAATTTTTTGTCAGCAGTCATTTGATGTGCATCATACCAAACATTACCGATTAATGTCATATCTTCATGGATTTTAGGCATGTCAGCTAATGCATCAACTAAAATTGGAATTTTTTTATGTCTGGCATATTGATATAAATCAAAATATACCTTACCGGGATTATAAAATAATGACTGTTGTATCGGAGATTCAATTCCATAGCTTTTATCTACTATTAAGTTCATACGCCATTCCCCAGCAGCAGACATCAAACGTTGCATCAATTGCTGCTCTACAGCTGTTAAACTTGAATAACCGCCGATAATAACCATTACATTAGTTAAATCAATCTGACTCAAATATTCAGTTAAATCTAATAAAATGTCACTTGTTTCACCGTTAATTGCAATTAACTTTTTCTGATAACACTCGTAAATCTTTTGAATTTCCAGTAATTTTTCCTTAGAGTCATTCACATGTGAAGCTCCATCAAATTGCTCAACTGCATCTAACAGATCTTCACTTGTAATATTCCCTAGTTGATATTCATCAAACATTGCTACCAATTGTTCGATAAAACCAGTTTTATTAATTTCATAACGAAAAATCTGTAATTCCATCTCTATCTCTAAGAGAACTTGTCGAATCAACATAAATTTTCCAGCATCTGACAGCCTTTTTTGCTGATATCTTGGTGTATATTGCATCTTATACCACGCTAGACGAGATAATGAAAAAACCTGCAATCTAGTACTAGCCATATTATCCAGTGCTGCGTATTCAGGTAATTTTGATAAACGCCTTAATACGGATACTTCAGTTTCAAACTTAACATGGTTCGGGACAAGATAGTATACTTCGTGGTTTTCAGACTCCTCAAGCCATTTAACTGCTTGTCTTAGAGCAGTTCCCGTATGATCTCTTTCGCCCGTACCAATAATAAATTGAATACTCATTCTATTCGGCACCTACTTTCAAAAAGTCTAATCATAGTTTAACATAATTTACATAGAAAAAATCAAACACTTGTTCGTTTTTTAAACAAAAAAATAGATGATTTTCATCACCTATCAATGTTACTTTATTTAATTACACCAATTTTAGATAGTGGCCAGAACGACAATTTAACATCTCCCAATATATCATTCTCTTTAATAAAACCTATCATACGTCCATCCTTAGAATTTTGTCGATTATCACCAAGAACAAAATAACTGCCTGCTGGTACTTTATTGTCGCCAGTCACTTCTTTCAACGTAAAATCTTTTGTTAACGGAGCTCCTTCAGGCATCTCATCAATCATACCCTTATATTCATCTAAATAAGGCTCAGCATATTTTTTACCATTAATAAACAATTGATCGTCTTTATATTCGACAGTATCTCCTGGCAACCCGATGACACGTTTGATATAGTTTTTATCTGGTTCATCAGGAGCTGGAAAAGTTACAACATCAAAGCGCTTTATCTTGCTATGTTTTAAACTGATGATTCTTTCTCCATCAACAAGTGTCGGATTCATTGAATTTCCAGACACAACTACTGAAGAAAAAACAAATGCTCTAAGCAAAATCATAATAAGAATTATACCACCGTACCATGCAACGTTAGACCATAATTCTTTATTTTTCATTCCATCACCTCATCATAATCATAGTAATATAGTACCATAAACTAACAAGAGATAATAGCACCGATTCTTAAAGCTTTTATAACTATTTTAAATTATACTAAATAATATCTTCATAGTTACTATTTTATCACAAACGTTATGTGGTATAGTACTGAGTAAAGAAATTTGCGAAAGGATGATTATTATTATAGAAAAAAAAGAATACGGTCTTTGGACGGCGGTTTCAATGATTGTCGGTATTTGTGTCGGTTCAGGTATTTTCTTTAAAATAGATGACATTTTATTATATACAGGAGGACATATCTATTTAGGCGTTTTAGTTTTTATAATCGGTGCACTAAGTATTATCTTTGGTAGCATTTCATTAACTAACCTAGCAGCTTTGACAGATAAATCAGGTGGGATGGTTGCCTACTTTGAAGCCTTTTTTTCGAGCCGACTAGCTAGTGCTTTTGGTTGGTTTCAAACCTTTTTATATTATCCAACAGTTGCAGTTGTGGTTGCTTGGGCATCTGGTATATACACAACTCTACTTTTTAACCTCCCGCATTCATTAGATGTACAAATGGCAATCGGCTTATTTTATCTACTGTTTTTTTATACACTAAATATTTTGTCTAGGCAATTCGGCGGTTACTTTCAAGTCATTTCCTCATTTGCAAAATTGATTCCACTACTTGCTATTGGAGTGGTTGCACTATTCTGGCATCAACCACATCCGGAAATACCCACAGAGACAGTCACAAAACCCATACAAAATGTAGGTTTTGGATGGCTTGCAGCTTTAGCACCAATGGCTTTTTCCTATGATGGTTGGCCAATTGCCTTAAGTATCTCACATGAAGTAAGACGATCAAAAAAAACAATGCCGATTGCCTTAACCATAGGACCGATTATTGTACTTGCCGTCTATTTATCTTATTATTTGGGCATGTCGCATATTCTCGGCGCTGAATACATCATGTCTGTTGGTGATGGTGCCGTGACAACTATCGGTGAACTTTTAGTTGGAACAGGTGGTAAAACAGTTTTGCTGGTATTTGTACTCATATCAATTTTAGGTGTAGTTAACGGAGTGGTTTTGGGACATTTACGCATGCCCTATGCCTTGATGACAAAAAAAATGTTTCCATCATTTACATCAAATCATCAGAAAGAGACGACTACCAAACTAAAAAGCCGATCTGCTCTAATCAGCTTGATTGTTGGATTGATTTGGTACGCCATTCACTATGCTACTCAAAAATTCGGACTACTGACAACCGGTGACGTTAGTGAGATTGCTATCGTTTTTGGCTATTTCTACTACATTTTGCTTTATACTAAAGTACTCCATCTTTATTGGACCAAGCAAATTACAAACACATTAACTGGTTTGATAGCACCAATTTTAGCAATTATTGGCGGTCTAGTTATCATCATCGGTGGGGTCTTATCTAATCCAATATCGATGATTACTTTCTTTATTATCTGTTCACTTTTTTGCTATGGAGGATACCATTACTTTAAGCAGACAAATTATGCAAAGAATACTCAGAAATAATCCTATCAATCCTACAATTATTTCTATTACTGATATGTCTAATTATCCTATATTAGATAATTAGATAATAATTCCTTAGTAAACAAGTCAGAATAATACGTGCAGCGTTACAATCATTGACAATACAGCATTACAGACATGTAAATTAAAGAAACATAATATTTCGTTAAATTAATTTGACGACTGTAGCAAATTAACTAGCTTTACTTTATATAATTAAAAACCACCCCTTCATCTTTAAGTAAGCTGGGGTGGTTTTTTATTATTTAAATCTTACTATTTTTACTTCCAATAAACATTTGCTTCTGCACAAACTATATCATCATTCATAATGACATGTCGACTAATATCAGGTGTCTCAGTATTGAGTTCATAACGACTTTGAACAACGTCGCCATATCTGACTTCCTTATTGAAATTTATCAAAATACGTTGAATAGAGTGCGACGTTAAGCGTTCATAGCCGACAGTATCCAATAACCATTCTAAATAAACAGAATTATTAACATGACGATTGGTATCAATGTCTAGATATCTTACACGATACTCTCTTTCATCTGTTGGCGCATTTATCGGCAGAATCGCATCATTTCGCTTAATTTTTTTTATATGCTCAGAATGAAAAGGCGCCATAATCTCTTCTTGCACACTGGCTATTTTACGCTGTTCCAAATCCATCAAACAAAAAGTAGTCAGAACGGATACTAATTCATTTCCTTCTTCATCATGCAGCCAAAAACGACGATAACAAAAGTACTTATTGTAACTCTCAGCGAGTGTTGTAACTTTTATTTTATCGCCTTCTTTGGGTAAACGATTAATGTATATATCATGCTGTGTGATAATCCAGCCTAACCCAAAGCTATGTATAAAGTCATCGGTGACTCCAACTGAGTCGCTTTGATGTTCTGACACACTGATTGCAATCTTCATAATACTAGGAACTGCTAGTTGCTTAGTGACATCACACTCGTAATAAGGAATATTGTGCATCTCTGAAAACTTTTTTGCCATCATCTTTGCCTCACTTTTATCTATTTTCATTATTATAACATAGCTTATTAAAAAAAACGGACTATTTTAAATGCATATATCTTCATTAGCTTCTAATTTTATCCCATTAGACTTTAAATGATTGCTTTCATTGAAGTGAACAAGTAAAATGATAAGTAATGAATTTTAATTATCAAGAAAGAAAGTTGGCAAATATATGACATTAGAAAATAGAGCCCTTTTTATCATTTTCGGAGGAACTGGGGATCTGGCAAGACGTAAATTATACCCTTCACTCTTTCGATTATTCCGCAAAGGACAAATTAATAAACACTTTGCAGTCATCGGTACTGCCCGCAGAGAGTGGTCAGATACTTTCTTTCGTGAAGTAGTTTCCGAGTCTATTCAAAGTTTATCACCAACTCAGCGGGAATTGGAAGAATTCACAAGCCATTTTTACTACCAATCTCATAATGTGAATAATACTGAAGAATACGTTGTTTTGGAGAAAATCGCTGCAGAACTAGATAGAGCCTATGAATTAAAAGGCAACCGACTTTTTTATTTAGCGATGGCACCACAATTCTTCGGAGTTATTTCAAGTCATATTAAATCTGAAAATATTATGACAGAGCATGGTTTCAGTCGTTTAGTCATCGAAAAACCGTTCGGTACTGATTATAAAAGTGCGAAAAAGCTTAACAATGAGATATCAGCTGTTTTTTCTGAAGAACAAATTTTTAGAATTGATCATTATCTAGGTAAAGAAATGATTCAAAATATTTCAGCCATTCGATTTGGCAACACCATATTTGAGTCTCTTTGGAACCATAAATACATCGATAACATTCAAATTACTTTAGCAGAAAGTATCGGTGTTGAAGAACGTGGCGGTTATTATGATCAGAGCGGTGCGTTAAAAGATATGGTCCAAAATCATATTCTGCAAGTGGTTGCTTTACTCGCAATGGAGCCCCCAACAATTTTTTCTGATGAAGCCATTCGTAGTGAAAAGATTACTGCTCTTCAAGCAGTACGTGTCTATTCACCAGATGAAGTTAAAGATGCTTTTGTCAGAGGGCAATATGGCACTGGCGATAAACTGCAGCAGCACTTTAAGGGTTACCGTGAAGAAGAAGGTGTCGATACACTTTCTAATACTGAGACTTTTGTAGCAGGTAAATTTTTAATTGATAATTTTAGATGGACAGGTGTTCCATTCTATGTGCGCACTGGTAAAAGAATGACAGAAAAAGGAACTCGGATTAATATCGTCTTTAAAGAATCTCCCATCAATATTTTCAGGGGTTCTGAAACACCTATTCAAGAAGCTAATAGTATTCCGCAAAATGTCTTAACCATATTTATTCAACCAACAGAAGGATTTTCATTAACTTTGAATGGAAAAGAAATTGGTGATGGTTTTAATATTGATCCAGTGAGACTTGATTACCGCCATTCAGCTGAAGCCAGCGAAAATTCACCTGAAGCATATGAAAAATTAATCTTGGATGCACTGAAAGGTGATGCCACTAATTTTACTCATTGGGATGAAGTCGCAAGTTCTTGGAAAGTTGTTGATGCCATACGCCAAACATGGGATAAAGAAATACCTAACTTCCCAAATTATACCGCTGGAACAATGGGACCGGAATGTTCTTTTGATCTTTTAGAAAAAGATGGAAAACAGTGGGTTTGGCAACCAGATGAATGGTACCGTTAAATAAAAAGATTAAATTAGTCTTTAAAAAAAGAGCTGCCGAAATGTAGTGACCCCTAAAAGTTAGACTTTTAAGGAGTGGAGAAATCCACTCCTTTTTTTGATGTTTCAAAATTAATATCTAAGCTACAAATTGTGTTGCTTTTCGAAATTGAACAGGGCTTTGCCAGTTTAATTTCTTTTTCATTCGTTTATGTTGTAGTAGTAGATATAATCATCAATAGCTATTTTAAGCTCATCAAAACTACGATAAACTTCACCGTGAAAAATCTCTTGTTTTAAAAGACTAAAGAAATTTTCCATAGGAGAATTATCTAAACAATTCCCCTTACGGGACATACTTTGAAAGATTTTGTGTTCCTTTAATTTACAACTATATGCTTTCATTTGATATGCCCAACCTTGATCTGAATGAAATGTTCTACGAAAAGGACAATCATTAGTTGTTTGAATGGCTTCTTCCAATCCTTCCATAATCGCAAGAGCGTTAGGTTTTTCAGAAACTTTATAAGATAAAATCTCACTGTTATATAAATCCATGAACGGATCTAAATAAAGCTTTTTCTGACGGATTACACCATTGGTGTCTGCTTCGAAATACTTAAATTCTGTTGTATCAGTAGTAATTTTTTGATGGCAGACACTTGTGTAAAATCGTCGATGAATACGATTTTTGGCAACTGTACCAACCTTACCACAATAAGAACTATAGCGTCGTGATTTTCTAGTGTATGATTTCACTTCGATTCCTAGTTTTTTTGATCAAACGTTGAACCTTCTTTTTATTAACGTGAAAACCTCTATCCTTCAGTTCGCTTGTCATTCGCAGACAACCATAATCCTTATGTTCTTTTCGAATCTCTAATATTTTGTCTTCTATTTCTTGATCTGGATTTGAACGATTAAAGCGTTTCTGCCAGTACATGTAGGTTGATTTAGGGAATTTCAATGTTT
>NZ_NGJS01000011.1 GCF_003950515.1 Vagococcus vulneris | reverse complement strand
TAAAAACCAATTTGATCACGTCTACTCATATCTTGTTTCTTCAACATTGCAATCAACTCCTTTTCTCTATTTTACCAAGAAAAAAAGACAAAGTATCGGAAACCTGATACTTTGTCTACAATCTGAACTCGCCATTAAGGGCGAGTTTTTTATTAATTATTTTTGGTGCGAATAACTTCAATTTTGTAGCCATCTGGATCAACGACAAAATAGTAAGAAGGAGGAACACCTGGTAGGTTTTTTAAGTCAGTCACGTTCAACCCAGCGGCAGTATGTTTTGCATGTAAACCTTCTAAATCATCTGTCGCAATTGCGATATGACCGTAACCATTGCCTAAATCATAACCTTCATGATCGTAGTTATAAGTTAGTTCTAGTTCATAATCGTCACCAGGTAACGTCATGTAAACCAAAGTAAACTTATTCTCAGGAAAATCACGGCGACGACTTTCTTCAAAGTTAAAGGCAGTTTTATAAAAAGTAATAGACTCCTCTAAATTTTTTACACGTACACATGTATGTGCCATCTTCATAATTATCACTCCTATTGATTTCTTATTTGATAATAACATGTAAAGAGGTGATATTCTAATTATATGATTGTCTAAAAAATTGGAATAGAAAACATACTTGCATATTAAGGAATAAATCAATTATAATTACTATTAGTGTGTAAAGAGATGATAAGGAGAAAGTCATGAGATTAATATCAATATGTATACCGATGTATAACGAGTCTGATAATATTAATGAATTTTATCGACAAATAAATGATACGTTAAAACCTTTAGATCATAAATATAATTTTGAATTTTTATTTATCAATGATGGTAGTATGGATGACAGTGTAGACAAGGTAAGAGAGCTTCGTAAAAATGATAAGCGTGTTAAATTTGTCGATTTATCAAGAAATTATGGTAAAGAGATTGCGATGGCTGCTGGGTTTGATTATGCTCAAGGTGATGCAGTTATTACAATGGATGCAGATTTACAGCATCCACCGAAAACAATTTTGGAAATGGTGAAGTATTGGGAAGAAGGCTATCAAGATGTTTATGGAAAACGTCGTGAGCGTAAAGGTGAGTCCTGGTTTAAGAAAAAATGTTCTGAACTCTATTACAAGATTTTGCGAAAATTTTCAAAAGTTCCAGTCCTTTCAGGGGTAGGCGACTATCGCTTGTTAGATAAGGTGTGTATAAATGGTATTAGACGCATGCGAGAAACGCAACGATATACTAAAGGACTATACATGTGGATTGGATATCGTAAAAAAGAAGTTTTATTTGATGCTGAGGAGCGCTTTTCAGGTGAGACAAAATGGAAATTTACTGATTTAGTTGGCTTGGCTTTAGATGGTATTACATCAAATACAACATTTCCATTAAAAATTTCAACATTTGTAGGTGTTGTTGTTTCACTTATTTCTTTTGTTTATATGATTTTTGTTTTGATTTCGACATTAATTTTCGGAAATAGTGTCCCGGGATATCCTACATTAGTTATTTTAATCCTGTTCTTAGGTGGTTTCCAATTATTATCATTAGGGATTTTAGGCGAATATCTAGGGAAAATATTTATGGAAACAAAAGATCGCCCACTATATTTTATACAGTCATATTGCGATGAGGAAGAGGATATAGATGAAAAAAATAGTTAACCGCGAAACAATTACATATATTATTTTTGGAGCTTTAACAACTGCCGTGTATTTTGTTACGCGTTTTTCTGTTGTGGCGGCAACAGAAAATTCAATGTTTGGAGTGGTGTGTGCTCAAGTAGCTGCGATTCTATTTGCTTTTATCACAAATAAAATTTTTGTGTTCCAGGATCGCAATTGGAAAATAAAGGCTGTTATTTTTCAACTATTTGGTTTTATTGTCGGTCGTTTATTTGTTTTTGGTCTCGATTTAGGGATAACTTATATTACTGTTGATAAATTTCCAGACTTTTTTATTCATTTACTATTCTTTGACAAATTTGATTATCAATCATTCTTCTTTAGTAATCCATTGATGAATAAATTTATTGGTAGTCCATCCCTCTTGAATGAATTTATTTTTGCTTTGTTGGTTCAAGTATTAGCGATAATTATAAATTATATCATCTCTAAAAAAGCTGTTTTTAAAGAAAAAAATTAATTATAGAGATTATTGAAGGGGAGTAAAATCAATGAGAATCAAAGATAAGTTTACCAACAGAATATCAAAATCAACCGTTTATTTAATTCTCTTTTTTGGTGTTTTGTCTAGTTTTTTTTTAGGAATAGTTTCAAAGAATTCACCTTTATATTATTTTAATGATTGGGTGGATGTTAATGCCTTTTTTACAATGGGTCGAGCATGGCATCATGGTTTGATTCCTTATCAGGATTTAGCCGAACAAAAGGGACCTATATTATTTTTTATTTATCGAATAGCAGCAGTTTTTTCTGATAGTTATTTTGGTATTTATATCTTAGAAATTATTAGTTTGACTTGGACATCAATGATTCTATATAAAATTGGTAGACATTTTTTTAATAGTAGAAAAACAATCGCAATGGTGTTGATAAGTTATCTTGTTTTATTAATGTCACCATTTTTTAAACAAGGTGGTGGTGTTGAAGAGCTATCGTTTGTGCCAATTATGTACAGTATTTATTTGATAATAAAGGCGCAAAAACAGCATCTTCATTTATCAGTAGTCGATTATTTTCTTTCTGGCATTGCCTTAGGGTACTTATTCTGGTCTAAATATACAATGATAGGTTCTTGGATTGGTTTTTACTTATCCTTAGCAATTTGTTTGCTGATAAATAAAGATTTTCGTGAGTTGTTAAAAGCAGTCATTTTTTCAATCGTAGGATTTTTAATAGTTACGTTACCAATCGTTATTTATTTTATCGCTGTTAAAGGCTGGAATGCTTTGCTTTTTAACTACTTCTATGTCAATATCTTTTTATATCCTAGTGAATCAAAGTCAGGTCCACTTGGAGCTTTGTTTAATGCGTGTCTTATTTTTGTTGAAAAGATGATGGCAAGTCCAATTACAATTGGCATCTTTTTAATTGGCTTTTTAGCTTTGTTGCTATCACAAAAAATATTGAGTAATAATTATTCTAAATTTATGTATGCTTCGGCATATTTTATGTTAATTATCAGCACTTTCTATGGTGGTAAGGTAAATAATTATTACTTTTTAATCCTTTTACCATTTGGGACGATGACTATTTTATTGCTTATGACTTTTGTTAATGCATCAATTACGAAATTACAATTGTTTTTTGTAGCCATTTTTTGTCTGGTTGTTGTCATTGGTATGTCAGAAAATACCAAGTCTTCAAAATTTTATCCTAGTAATCAATGGGTGACTTTGGATTCAAATGATTCAGAGTATGCACAGGAGAAGTTTGCTAAAATTATCAAAAAGGAAAAAAATCCAACTTTGTTAAATTATGGATTTTTGGATGGTGGTTTTTATGAAGCTGCGGGTATATTACCAAGTGTAAAATACTTTCATAAACAAAATATCGCTTATAATCAACTACCTGAAATGATGGATATTCAAAATAAAGCAGTAAACGAAAAAAAAGTTGACTTTATTGTTGTACGAAATGAGTATCAAAAACCTGTAGAAGAATCAGTTCCTAAAAATATTCGTGAGAATTATCGTCTTGTATCGGAACATAGTCAATTTTTTGAAAGAAAATTAACTTATCGGTTATATAAATTAAAATAAAAAAGTCAGCTTGAAAATCTCAAGCTGACTTTTTTAATTATTATAAAAGGCTAATGAAATCGTTAAATCATAATTGATAAAATCCTTGATTATTCGAATCTGCCCCTTGCTGTTTTGATAGACACGTTTATACGTACCACCTAATATTGTTGCAATAACTTGGATATTTGAGTATTTTTGCAGTAAGAGGTTTGCACGATGAGAATCTTCGACTGCAATGAAACCTAGCATAATATCGTCATTGTCTTCGTCTATTTCATCTAAAGAATTTGTGTTTTTTGAATCATCTGAATGATGTTTAAATTCTTTGTTGATAAAAATTCCAATTCGATTGGTATTTGTTGTGATATCAAATAAGACCTTTGCATATGCATTTGGAAAAGTATTATCATATAATTCAAAAACATTTCGATCTTTATATTCATCAAAATGGCTGATTAAATCTGTATTGGTAATGCCACCGTAATAACTTTTAAAATAGTGCTGGGCCTTTAAGTCTTGTATAGCTTCATTCAGAGTAATTTGCATTTCTCCTTGATACAGTAAAGGTATTTTGCTATGTAAATATTCCTTGTTTTTTATGGAGGACATTTTATCTTTTAATTTGAAAAAAGAAACATTATGATTAGCATTTTTTCTTGGCCTAAAAGTTGTTTCAATCGCACGATTGTCATTGACATTAGGATTAGGTTTTTGTGTATCGAAATCATTGGTTAAGCGTTGCTGGTTACTAAAATATTCAATTAATTTTTTGCGTTGTTGTGTCGCCTTTTTCCTTTTTCTGTAGTTGGTCTGCTGGTAAGTCTGTTTTAATTTTAATTGGAATAAAAGAAAAAAAGCCAACATTAGGGTGACACCGGAAATGAGAGCGTAACCATACCAAAATATTGAATCACTATAGGAGAAAAGGAGGGCTATGACCCACAAAATAGCGACTATCACGCTTGATAGTTTTAAATTTGTCATGTATAGTTCCACCTGTTTTTATAGTTAGTTTTATATAATCTATTTAACCATAAATTATAACTGAAAACAATCAGTCATCGTTATCGAAACATTAATTTGACAGATTTTCTGAAAAATTTAGCACAATATAGTATAATACTAAGGATAACTGACGTGCACGAGGAGAGATTGTAAGTGAATAAAGAATCAATATATGCCGTCGTGGATATTGAGACAACGGGTACTAGTTTGGAACAAGATAAGATAATTCAAATTGGTTGTGTCCTTGTTCAGAATGGTGAGAAGATTAATGAGTTTTCAACGGACTTAAATCCGATGAAAAATATTCCTAAAAGTATAGAGGCACTGACAGGTATTACTAATGCTCAAGTGGCCATGGCACCCTACTTTGAAGATATTGTTTTTTTTCTAAAACAGCAGCTCGAAGACTGTGTGTTTGTCGCTCATAATGCTTATTTTGATTTGTCATTTTTAAATAGTGAATTTCAGCGCTGTGGTGAAAGTCCATTGGCAGTTGAATGTTTAGATACAGTGGAATTAGCGCATGTTTTATTTCCTATGTCGGCAGGGCATCGTGTGTCAGATTTAGCAGAATATCTTGATATTTCTCATGACCAACCGCATCAAGCATTGAGTGACGCAACTGTTACAGCCGATATTTTAATAAAGTTAATAGAAAAATTAATTTCTTTACCAGATATAACGCGTAGCAGTTTAGCTAATTTATCAAAATCATTAGGTATGAATAATCACGACTTTTTTAAAATGTTTTCAGAAAATAAACGTATAGGAAAAAGGGACTATGATGTTTCGTATCACATTATCAGCGATATCGCGTTAAAAAAGCAATCTTATCGTTTCATGGAGCATCGCGAGGAATGCCCGTTAACTTTTCCTAAAACTAATACTGAAAAAATTCAATTATTTGAACCAGAATTTTCATTGCGGAAACCGCAAGTACAAATGATGGATTTGATAGACAAATTTTTAGATGAATCAAAGACTAAAAATATGATTATCCAAGCTGGTACGGGTATAGGAAAATCAATCGGTTATTTATTTCCGATACTTTTGCATGAAAAGGGTCCGCTGGTTGTATCTACATCAACCCTTGTTTTACAAGATCAACTGCTTCAGCAGGAATTACCTAAACTATCACAAATGACAAATTATGATTGGCAAGGTGTTGTTTTAAAAAGCAGTCGCCACTTTATTGATTTATCACGTTTCTCTTCGATAATGCATGAAAAAACTGAACAGAAACAGTATGCATTATATCAAATGGCTTGTTTAGTCTGGTTGTTAGAAACCGATACTGGGGATCTTTCTGAATTAACTTTGAATCAGAATCATGCTTTTTATGAGGATATCTACCATCGCGGATTACCGACATTAAATAAAAAAGATCTATTTTATGACGTGGACTTTTTAAGATATCGCTATCGACAACTTGAATTCGCAGATGTCATTTTGGTTAATCATGCTTTCTTAGTTTCTCAATCAGATCATCAGATTTTTAAAAAAGCTGCTACTTTAGTTATTGACGAAGCGCACCAGCTTTTGCCTACTATCGAGCGTCAAGGTATTGATAAGGTCGCCTTTAAAGAGATTTATATACTAATCAATCAAATGAGTGAATTTTTTCAAGATGAGGACAAGTGGCGTACGGAACCTAATCATCTTTTAGATGAAACGTTGTCGTTGCATCAACTGATGTTGACGGAAATTAAAGAAAGCTGTCAAGTGATTGAAAGGTATCTCATTAAATCATATCGCCTAAATAAACCTTTTATTGAGAATGAATTATTTGAACAATCAGCCGTTAACAGCTGGCCGGTTGATATCAGACGTGAATTGAAGCAATTACTGCGAATGATCAAAGAATTCAGCTTTGTGACCGAGGAAGTTAAACAGTTATTACTGGATCATTATGGTCGAAGTTGGTTTGTTCAGGAGTACTTTAATGCAATTGAACGATTGAGTGAATTGTTCGAATTGACCGACAGATATTTTAAACTAGGTGATGAAACATTAGTTAGGTGGCTGAAACAGATATCTAGTCACCTAGTTTTAGCTGCCTTTGATTATCAATCATTTTCTATAGAAAATACTGCTTGGTATCAATCATTTAAGAAGGTTATCTTTACCGGAGGGACATTGCAGATAGACACGGATAGCACCTATTATGAAACACAATTAAATTTGACACAGGTTGCAAAGTATAAGACAGATGATTTATATGACTATACTACTCAAACAGAATTTCTTGTGTATGATCAAGAAATCGATTTCGGCAATATTCCCGAATTTAGTCGATTGATTAGTCAAATGGTGGATAAATTATGCTCGACAGAAAATTTAAAGCGCATGCTGCTATTGTTTACATCGCATCAAGTGCTTAAAGAAGTTTATCACTTGTTATTACCAGTCTGTCAAAAGCTTGGTATTGATCTTTTAGCTCAAAATATTACTGGGAGTAATGAAAAGATTGTAAAACGCTTTGCAAAAGGAAATCGAGTAATCATTTTAGGCGCAGACAGTTTTTGGGAGGGGATTGATTTAAGCAGTCAGTCTTTAGATGCGATTATTATTACAAAGTTGCCGTTTGATCCACCTAATCGTCCTCTAGTAAAGATCCGAAATGCATATTTAACAGCTCAAGGTGAAAATCCTTTTTATGCTGATGCGCTACCGAAAGCAGGGCTTAGATTAAGGCAAGGTCTAGGAAGATTACTGCGACGAGAATCTGACCGCGGAGTAATGATTGTTTTAGATAATCGTCTGGTTAGTAGCAGTTATCATAAATTGCTTGAATCGTATTTACCTGAACAGCTGACGATAAAAGTGGTTAATCAATTTGGGATGTTAAGATTAACAGAAGAATTTTTTAATAAAACCTCTTAAAAATTTGGCTTTTTCTGATATAATAGTGAAATAAGCGGGGTGACAAATTGAAAAAAAGAAAACAGGAAAAGGTTTTAAAAATAATCACTTCTGTCATAATTATTTTTATTGTCGGCAGTTTTTTGATAATCTGGGCAGGCAATCGTCCGCTTCGTAAAGCACGCAGTGAAGCTAGACAAGTAGCAGCTGAAATTGCCGGGATTCAACGAATGAATGATTTTTATTGGTTTACTAGAGAAAAAACCTATTTTACAGTGCTTGGAACCGATGAAAAAGGCAATAATTTGACTGTTTTCATACCTGATGACGGCAGCGAAGCCGTTATCATGAATCAAGATAAAGGAACGACGGAAGATGAAGTTATACGTTCTATACTAGAAAAGAATAGTTCAGATCATGTAAAGAAAGTTTCGCTCGGTATTCAAAAGGGTAAGCCTGTTTGGGAGATTGTTACTTCTAGTAAAGAACATGGATTAACTTATTATCTCGTAGATTATTCTGATTTAAAAATAGTTGAAGAAATAAAAAATGTATAGGGGTTAGGTAATGGAACTTTCAAAACGAGTCACTCAAATTAAACCGTCTGCTACTCTTGCCGCTGCTGCTAAAGCGCAAAAGTTGAAAGAGCAAGGGATTGATGTGCTTAGCTTGACCTTAGGTGAACCGGATTTTCAAACACCTGAAAGAATCAAAGAAGCAGCTATTTCTGCAATTTCAAACGGACAGGCAAGTTTTTATACAGCCGCCAGTGGTTTGCCCGCATTGATTGATGCAATAGTCAAACGAACAGCAAGCGATTATGGTGTGACCTATCAGACTAATGAGGTTGTTGCGGGGACAGGGGCTAAATTTATTCTATATGCCCTGTTTCAAACTATCCTGAATCCGCTGGATGAAGTGATTATTCCTGTTCCGTATTGGGTTAGTTATGGTGCGCAAGTAGAGCTAGCCGAGGGTGTACCGGTTTTTGTTGAAACTGATCAGCAGAATGATTACAAAGTTACGGTGAAACAGCTGGACGCAGTTTTAACTAAAAAAACAAAAGCTATTATGATTAATACGCCATCAAATCCAACAGGCATGATTTATTCAGCAAAGGAATTGAAATTAATCGGTGATTGGGCTGTTCAACATGGTGTATTGATTATTGCAGATGATATTTATGGTAAACTTGTATATAACGGTCATAGATTTACGCCGATTGTCAGTTTAAGTGAAGCAATACGTCGACAGACGGTTGTTGTCAATGGTGTATCTAAAGCTTACTCAATGACAGGATGGCGAGTCGGGTATGCGCTAGGTAATTCGGAAATCATCAAACAAATGAATAAATTAATCAGCCAATCAACGAGTAATTTAACAACTGTTAGTCAATTTGCTGCTATTGAAGCATTAACTGGTAATCAAGAGAGCGTTGAAGAAATGAGACGTGCGTTTGAGGAACGACTAAACGTTATCTACCCTCTTGTAGCCGCCGTTCCTGGATTTAAAGTTGAAAAACCTCATGGTGCATTTTATTTATACCCTGAGATTTCTGAAACATTGATACAATGTGGCTATGATAGTGTGTCTGATTTTGTGGAGGATTTATTAACAGATGCTCATGTAGCAGTCGTTACTGGCGAAGGATTTGGAACTAAGACCAATATTCGCTTAAGCTATGCATCAGATTTAAATGTACTAAAAGAAGCAGTGAAACGAATTCATGAATTTGTTGAGCATAAAATTAATAATAGATAAATGGATGGAGCGTTAGCATGGAAACAATACAGATTATTGATTCAAAGAATCATGTAGGGGAAACAGTAAAAATTGGAGCTTGGGTTGCAAACAAACGGTCAAGCGGAAAAATTGCTTTTCTACAATTAAGAGATGGAACAGCTTATTTTCAAGGTGTTATCGTAAAAAGTGAAGTAGGTGACGAACTATTTGACTTAGCCAAAAACTTACATCAAGAAACAGCAGTCATGATAACTGGTGAAATACGCGAGGATACTCGTTCTAAGTTTGGTTATGAAATCGGTGTTACCGGTATCGAAGTTATTGGGGAAAGTCACGATTATCCAATCACACCTAAAGAACACGGAACGGATTTTTTAATGGATCATCGTCATTTATGGTTGCGCTCATCGAGACAGCATGCCATTATGCAAGTTAGAAATGAATTAATTCGTGCGACATATGAATTTTTTAATGAGCGTGGATTTATTAAAATTGATCCACCAATCTTAACTGCAAGTGCACCTGAAGGAACTACTGAACTTTTCGAAACGGATTACTTTGGTTCGCCAGCTTATTTATCACAAACGGGTCAATTATACTTAGAAGCTGCTGCTATGGCTTTTGGAAAAGTTTTTTCATTTGGTCCGACTTTCCGTGCAGAAAAATCAAAAACACGCCGTCACTTAACTGAGTTTTGGATGATGGAACCTGAGATGGCTTTCGTGTCACAAGATGAAAGTTTAGAAATTCAGGAGCAATATGTTGCATTTATGATAGAAAAAGTTCTTGAAAATTGTGATTACGCCTTAGACGTTTTGGGACGTGACAAAGAATTACTTAAAAAATATACAGTATTACCGTTTCCTCGTATTTCTTATGATGAAGCTGTTAAACTTCTTCAAGAAAATGGATTCGACGATATAACTTGGGGTGACGATTTTGGTTCGCCTCATGAAACGTTTATTGCTAATCATTATGAAAAACCTGTTTTTATAATGAATTATCCAAAATCAATGAGTCCGTTCTACATGAAGCCACATCCTACACGCGATGATGTTGTTATTCGAGCTGATTTAATTGCACCAGAAGGATATGGTGAAATTATTGGAGGTAGCGAACGAGCAATCGGCTACGATTATATTTTAGAACAAATTGAAAAAGACGGATTAGACCGAAAAGACTATGAATGGTATTTGGATCTGCAAAAATATGGTCCGGTTCCTCACTCAGGTTTCGGTTTAGGTTTAGAGCGTACGGTTACTTGGGTTTGCGGTATTGATCATGTGCGTGAAGCAAGTCCGTTTCCGCGTTTACTTCACCGTATTTATCCATAGATTGAAAATTGAGAGTTCTGACCTGGAGCTAAGTCTCTAGGTCTTTTTTAAACATTTATTGGGGGGACAATAATGATAAAGAATATTGGCGTTGTTGGGACAGGGTGGATTTCCACAGAATTTGTTAACCAAATTGACAAAAAAAAATACACTATTCAAAGTGTTTTCAATCGCAATCCAGTTTCGTTGGAAAAGTTTTTGATTACTCATAAGTTACCGCTTGGTTATACTGATTATGATGACTTTATACAGCAACCAGCTCTTCAAGTCGTATATATAGGTTCACCGAATCAAACACATTATGATTATGCTAAACGGGCTCTTCTAGCTGGTAAACATGTTTTATGTGAAAAGGTTATGGTTCTAACGGGAGAACAGTCGCAGGAGTTGTTTACGATTGCAAAGGAACGAGACCTTGTATTGATGGAAGCAGTTAGTTTGTTCTATATGCCGCTATATCTAAAGGTTCAAGACTTATTGTCTCAGAATATCTTAGGGAAACTCAGCAGTATTAATGTCACATTTGGTAGCTGTAAAGAATTTGATCCAGATAACCGCTTTTTTTCAAAAGAAAAAGGTGGGGGAGCGCTATTTGATATCGGTACATATGCGTTATCAGCGGCTGTCTATTTACTTGGAACTGACACTGAGCTTATTTCAAGTGAAGTCGTCATGTCAGAAACAGATGTGGATGAAAAATCAACAACGATTTTAAAAACGGCCACCGGGGAATTGGCCTCTGTGATGATTTCTTTTAGAGGTAAAATGCCTAAACAGATTATCTTATCCGGTGATCAAGGATATTTGGTCATTAATGAATTTCCAAGAGCTACGACTGGGACAATTTATTTAAATGATGGTGAAGTCGTTGTTTTAAAAGAAGGTGACGGTTACGATGTCTTTAATTATGAAATGGATCAATTAAATGAGTTGGTAAAAACCGGTACATTAAAAGTAGATCATCGTGAAGTAACTAATAGAGTGATTCATTTGATGGATGATATGAGACATGCATGGGATTGGGAGCTGTAGTTTCAATTTCCTGATAGATAATTCTAATATAAACACTGAAAAGCTGCCAGTTACAGGTATTCCTACCTGTAACAGCAGTTTTTTATTGTATTTCCTATGAGATAGCCTTTGACATTAATTACTATCAAAATCTATGGATTTATTTTTTGCTGCTATTTTGTTTGTGAGGATCTTTATCTGCTACTAATAAATTGTGTTATAATAGTAAGGACTTTTTAAAAAGGGAGTATGAAAAATGAATGGAATTATTCCTTTATGGAAACCGCGCGGCATGACAAGTCATGACTGTGTGTTTAAGTTAAGAAAAATTTTGAGAACAAAAAAGGTAGGTCATAGCGGAACATTAGATCCGGATGTTGATGGTGTTCTGCCAATTTGTATCGGACGAGCAACTAAAGTTGTTGAATATCTTCAAGACTCACGGAAAATATACATTGGTGAAATTACATTAGGTTACTCAACTGAAACAGAAGATAAAAGTGGGGCAGTAGTTGAAGAGACCCCTCTTGATTTGAAAATTCCAGAGGAAAAAATTGATGAAATTATGTCACGATTTATCGGCGAAATTAAGCAGAAACCACCCATGTATTCAGCTGTAAAAGTAAATGGCCGTAGATTGTACGACTATGCTCGTGCTGGCGAAACAGTTGAACGGCCTACGAGGTGTGCACAGATTTATTCATATAAAAGAACAAGTTCGTCGATTTATGATGACGTAAAAAAAACGCAATCATGGAAATTTGAAGTCGAATGTGGAAAAGGAACATACGTAAGGACATTAGCCGTAGATACAGGGAAACTTCTTGGAAAGGCTGCCCACATGTCTGACTTGACTCGCATCAGCAGTGGCGGCTTTTACCCTAAAGACAGTGTATCACTTGAGGATGTTAATGAATTGATGAGTGCTGGTAATATAGATGATTGTTTATATCCTTTAGAAACTGCACTAACTGAGTTTACGAGAATTGATATTTCATCTGACCAATATAAGCGAGTGAGGGATGGCTCTGTACTTCCAGATGACTATTTTGGTTTAGTAGATTGGGAAAAACCGGTTGCGATTTTTTACAAAAACTACGCTGTATGTTTGTATGGAAAACATCCACATAAAAATAACTGTATTAAACCGATTAAAGTCTTACGAAATGACTGAATTAGAGGAGAATATAATTGATGAAAGTAATAAAAATACATCACCCTTACTATGCTGACGATATACCAAATAATGATGTCGTTTTGGCTCTCGGGTTTTTCGACGGTGTCCATCGCGGGCATCAAGAAGTAATTAAAATAGCAAAAAAAGAGGCTGACAGAAGAGGCATCAAATTAGCCTTAATGACATTCAATCATCATCCATCAGTTGTTTTTCAAAAGGTAGACATGATGTCAATTAAGTATTTAACAACGGTTAGAGAAAAAGAAGAATTGATGGCATCACTTGGTGTGGATATTCTTTATGTGATTGAATTTACATCTGCATTTGCTAATTTATCACCTCAGGAATTTGTTGATGAGTATATTGTCGGACTACATGCAAAAGCTGCAGTTGCAGGGTTTGATTATACTTACGGAAAGGCTGATATCGCTAATATGCAAACCTTACCTAATTTTGCAAAGGGTCGTTTTGATGTTATCGAAGTTAAAGAGAAAACCGAAGACCACTTAAAAATCAGCTCTACAAATATTCGTGAAATGATGGCAAATGGTGACATGGAAGCTGCTAATCATTTTCTAGGATATATTTATCAAATACATGGAACGGTCGTTCATGGCGATAAGCGCGGAAGATTGTTAGGGTATCCTACAGCAAATGTAAAGCCAACTATTCAATCATTGATTCCTAATGTTGGTGTTTATGCAGTTAAAATCAAAGTTGCTGATCATTGGTATGATGGGATGGCACAAATTGGCTATAATATTACTTTTGAGAAAAATCGACCTATGACGATTGAAGTCAATATACTTGATTTTGATCAAGATATTTATGGTGAAAAGGTTGATGTTAAATGGTATCACTTTTTACGTTCAGAAATGAAATTTGATAGTATGGATGGTTTGATTAATCAATTACGACAAGATGAACAAGACACACGTGAGTTTTTCAAAGGATTGGAGAAATAAATGACATCAGCGTATATTCATATACCTTTTTGTGAGCATATCTGCTTTTACTGTGATTTTAACAAAGTTTTTCTTGAAGGTCAGCCTGTTGATGAGTATATCCAAGCGTTGATTCAAGAAATTAAGTTGACAAAAGAAGTTTATCCATCATCAGATACTGAAACAATTTATATCGGTGGAGGGACACCGACCTCGTTAAGTGCCAGGCAATTAGATGTTCTTCTGGCCGGGATTCGTGAAAACCTGCCATTTAATGAAAAAAATGAATTTACAGTCGAAGCCAATCCAGGGGATTTAACACTTGATAAGCTGAGGGTTTTGCAAAGTTATGGAGTAAATAGGTTGTCAATGGGAGTCCAGTCATTTGATGATCGACTATTAAAGAAAATTGGGCGCAAACATACAGCACAAGATGTTTTTGATACAATGAACCTTTTTGATATTGCTGATTTTCAAAATGTCAGTATAGATTTAATTTTTGCGTTACCCAATCAAACAATGGAAAGTTTTGAAGACACATTAGATAAAGCATTATCCCTTAACTTACCTCATTATTCGTTGTATTCGCTAATTTTAGAGAATAAAACCATGTTTTACAACTGGGCAAGACAAGGTCGATTGCATTTACCAGGAATTGATGTTGAAGGCGATATGTTTGAACGTGCTATTTTTCGGATGACTGAAGCAGGTAGGCAACAGTATGAAATCAGCAATTTTTCTTTACCGGGTAAAGAAAGCAAACATAATTTAGTCTATTGGAATAATGAACATTATTACGGGTTTGGTGCAGGGGCCAGTGGATACTTGGGTGATCGGCGCTATAAGAATCATGGACCTATTCAACACTATCTAAAACCGTTACGAGAAAATAGATTGCCGGTTATCAATGAGGAAAAATTAACACTGATCAATCATATGGAGGAAGAGATGTTTCTTGGACTCCGAAAATTAAAGGGTGTATCGACCCGTCAGTTTGAGAAAAAATTTAATCAGCCTTTTGCTAGCGTGTATGGTGCGATTACAGAACGCTTGATTAAAGATAATTTGTTAAAACAAAACGGAGACTATTTATCACTGACTGATAAAGGTTTAATTCTTGGTAATGATGTGTTTGAAAAGTTTCTATTAAGTAAGTAGGTACAGAAGAAATTCTGTGCTTTTTTTTTATTTATAAAAATAAAATGAAATTATAACTAGTGATTAACCATTAATTTCATGCAGTTTATCCAGCGTTAGCACTCTGATTGATTAAGTGCTAAAAAAAGAGAGATATCTGTTGACAATTATTTATATAGTTGGTATATTAATAAATGTAGTTGGCACTTAACAAATAAGAGTGCCAAAAAAGAGGGTGATGATTAGGTGTTGAGTGACAGACAACTAAGGATTTTTAAATTATTGGTTGATTTGTATACAGATACTAAAAGTCCGATTGGTTCGAATACGTTAAAAAAGAACGGCATTGATGCTAGTTCAGCAACTATTCGAAATGAGCTGGTTAAGCTTGAGGATTTAGGTTTAATCCAGAAGGTCCATTCATCTTCAGGGCGGATGCCATCGATTGAAGGGTATCGTTATTATGTTGATAATTTATTGCAACCATCTCAGTTAGCAATAGATGAGCAGTATGAGATTAGGCAGCTAATGAACAAACCATTCAATGCTGCTGATGAAATCTTATCCTTATCTGCAGAGATACTTTCAAACGTGACGAACTACACCGCTTTTTCTTTAGGACCTGATATCAAAGATCGAACATTGACTGATTTTAAACTAATTCAGTTAAACCCATATCAGTTAATTGCTATTTTAATAACAGATATGCGTTCGGTTGAGAGTCAAGTGTTTACAGTTCCATCTATCCTATCCGCAGATGATTTAACTAAGATGACTAATCTTATTAATGAACGGTTGGTGGGTAGGGATTTAGTAACTGTCTATCAATTATTAAAAACAGAAATACCGTTGATACTTCAACGTTACTTTGCTAATTCAGCAGATATGTTAAAGTTATTCGATACTGTGTTTGCACAGTTGTTTGATGAAGAAGTTTATGTCAGCGGTGGTATCAATTTACTTGATGCAATATCTACAACAGAAGTTAGTCAATTTAAGTCGCTCTATTCATTTTTAAATAATCGGGATCAGATTGTTGAACTGATTTTACCAAGTCAGCGCCATCAGGTTATCCGAATTGGTGATGAATTAGATAATTTTCTTTTAAAAGACATGAGTCTAATTACGACGACTTATACTGTTCAATCACATGGTAGTGGAGTGATAGCACTTCTGGGTCCAACTGCTATGTCATATACAAGATTGTTAGGCTTGTTGGATACAGTGTCGCAACAAGTATCAGAAAATCTTGAAGACTATTATCGCAGTGTTGATCGTACTTAATAACAATCATTGGAAGGAGATGGTTTAAAGTGGCTGAAAAGCATACACAACAACAAGAAAATAATAGCAATAATGATGAATGTGTTGATGAAATAAAAGAATGTGAGTCAGAAGAATGTCAATGTAAACATGACAATTTATCTGATGAAGCAAAAATTAATGAAGTAGAAAATGAATTGAAAGATATGGAAGATAAGTTCTTACGTGCGCAGGCTGAAATTGCTAACATGCGTAACCGCAACAAAAAAGAACGTGAGGACGCCGCTAAATATCGTGCTCAAGATTTGGCAAAATCACTGTTACCAGCACTGGATAATTTGGATCGTGCTTTAGCCATTGAAGCAACGGATGAACATGGAGAAAGCATGAAAAAAGGTATCGAAATGGTAAGAGAAAGTGTGATACATGCACTTAATGAATCAAATGTTGAAGAAATTGAAGCTTTAGGTCAACCTTTCGATCCTAATTTACATCAAGCAGTGCAAACTGTTCCTTGTGAAGACGGACAAGAACCAGACGAAATTGTTCAAATTCTTCAAAAAGGCTATATTTTAAAAGATCGTGTTTTACGTCCAACGATGGTAGTTGTGACACAGTAAAATACGTTAAAATAGAAAAAATAATTTAATTAATAAGGGAGATTTTTATATGTCTAAAATAATCGGTATTGATTTAGGAACTACAAACTCTGCAGTATCTGTCTTAGAAGGTGGAGAAGCAAAAATTATTGCAAATCCGGAAGGAAATCGTACGACACCATCAGTTGTTGCCTTCAAAAATGGTGAAATTCAAGTTGGTGAAGTTGCAAAACGTCAAGCAGTAACTAATCCAAATACTATTTCATCAATTAAACGTCATATGGGTGAAGCTGGGTTTAAAGTTGAAGTTGAAGGAAAGAATTACACTCCTCAAGAAATTTCAGCAATGATTTTACAATATTTAAAAGGTTTCGCGGAAGAATACTTAGGTGATAAAGTAGACAAAGCTGTTATCACTGTACCTGCGTATTTTAATGATGCTCAACGTCAAGCAACTAAAGATGCTGGTAAAATTGCGGGTCTAGAAGTAGAACGTATCGTTAACGAACCAACTGCCGCAGCATTAGCTTATGGTTTAGATAAAACAGATCGTGAAGAAAAAGTCTTAGTATTCGACTTAGGTGGCGGTACATTTGATGTGTCTGTTCTAGAGTTAGGCGACGGAGTCTTTGATGTAATGTCTACTGCCGGTGATAACAATCTAGGTGGGGATGACTTTGATGAAAAAATCATCACATTCTTAGTTGATGAATTTAAGAAAGAAAACGGTATTGATTTATCAAAAGATAAAATGGCTGTTCAACGTTTGAAAGATGCAGCAGAAAAAGCTAAAAAAGACTTGTCTGGTGTAACGAGCACTCAAATCAGCTTACCATTTATTACGGCTGGCGAAGCTGGACCATTGCACTTAGAAGTAACATTAACTCGTGCTAAATTTGATGAATTAACAGCTGACTTAGTTGAACGTACTAAAGTACCAGTTCGTCAAGCAATTAAAGATGCTGGGATTTCTGCTTCTGAATTAGATGAAGTTATCTTAGTTGGTGGTTCTACACGTATTCCAGCTGTTGTTGAAGCTGTTCGTAAAGAAACTAACAAAGAACCAAACAAATCAGTTAACCCTGATGAAGTTGTTGCAATGGGAGCTGCTATTCAAGGAGGCGTTATTTCAGGTGACGTCAAAGATGTTGTCTTATTAGACGTAACGCCATTATCATTAGGTATTGAAACTATGGGCGGTGTATTCACAAAATTAATTGACCGCAATACAACAATTCCAACAAGTAAATCACAAGTATTTTCTACGGCCGCTGATAATCAACCAGCTGTTGATATTCACGTTTTACAAGGTGAACGTCCGATGGCAGCAGACAACAAAACTTTAGGTCGTTTCCAATTAACTGATATTCCAGCTGCTCCACGCGGTGTACCTCAAATTGAAGTATCATTTGATATTGATAAAAATGGTATCGTTAATGTTCGTGCTAAAGATTTAGGTACACAAAAAGAACAAACTATTACAATTAAATCATCATCAGGCTTATCAGATGATGAAATTGAAAAAATGGTTAAAGATGCTGAAGCAAATGCTGAAGCTGATAAAGCTCGTAAAGAAGAAGTTGATTTACGTAATGATGTTGATGCATTATTGTTCTCAGTTGATAAAACTTTAGGTGAATTAGAAGGTAAAGTCGATGCTGATGAAGTTAAGAAAGCTGAAGATGCAAGAGATGAATTAAAAGCTGCAGTTGAAGCAAATGATGTTGAAGCAATGAAAACAAAACGTGATGCTTTAAATGAAATCGTTCAAGCATTAACTGTTAAACTTTATGAACAAGCCGCTCAACAACAAGCACAAGCTAATCCAGAGCAAGCTGAAACTGGTGCTGACGATGTAGTTGACGCTGATTTTGAAGAAATTAATGATGACGACAAAAAATAATCAGTAATAGATTGAAAGAAAGCCAAAGCATTGAGCTTTTGGCTTTTCTTTTCATGATTTATTTGTCAAAAAGCTATCCGATAAAAATATTTTATGGTATGATTTATTGGATTGAGACATCTTTAATGGAGGGTAAACTATATGTCAAAAAGGGATTTTTATGAGGTTTTAGGTGTATCTAAAACAGCAACAGACGATGAAATAAAAAAAGCATATCGTAAATTATCCAAAAAATACCATCCAGATATTAATAAGGAGCCTGATGCTGAACAAAAGTTTAAAGAAATATCTGAAGCTTTTGAAGTATTAAGCGACCCGCAAAAACGAGCTGCGTATGATCAATATGGTCATGCAAGTACTAATCCAAACTTTGGTGCCGGTGGTGCTGGAGGATTTGGCGGATTTGAAGATTTTGGCGGTAGTGGATTTGGTGGTTTTGAGGATATTTTTGAATCATTCTTCGGTGGTGGCGGCGGCAGTCGTTCTAATTCAGCAACCGCACCTCGTCAAGGGTCTGATTTACAATATACGCTTGATTTAACTTTTAATGAAGCAGTTTTCGGTTTAGAAAAAAATATTCGTTACAATCGTGAAGATGAATGTGTCACTTGTCATGGAACAGGTGCCAAACCAGGTACTCACCCTGAAACTTGTCCAAAATGTCAAGGCGCTGGTTCGATTAATGTGGAACGACAAACTCCGCTTGGTCGTATGATGAGTCGTCAAACATGTGATGAATGTCATGGTACTGGTAAAATTATCAAAGAAAAATGTGAAACATGTCATGGATCTGGCCGTATGATGAAGTCTCACCAAGTTAAAGTAACAGTTCCTGCTGGTGTCGAAAGCGGACAACAAATGAGATTAGCTGGACAAGGTGAAGCTGGTTATAACGGTGGGCCATATGGAGACTTATTTGTAATTTTCCGTGTGGAAGATAGTCCGATATTTGAGCGTGAAGGCGCAGAGATTTATTTTAATCAAAAGATTTCTTTTGTGCAAGCAGCTTTAGGTGATGAAATAGAAGTACCAACAGTGCATGGACGTGTCAAATTGAAAATCCCAGCTGGTACTCAAACAGGTACGACTTTCCGATTAAAGGGTAAGGGCGCACCGAAATTAAGAAGTAGCAATAATGGTGATCAACATGTTACGGTAACTATCGAAACACCAACAAGTTTGACTGAAGAGCAAAAGAACGCATTGCGTGAGTTTTCAAAAGTTAGCGGTGGTAAAGACGTTGTGGAGCAAGAAGAAGGATTTTTTGATAAAATGAAAGATGCTTTTGGCGGAAAAAAAAAACGTAAATAATTAAATCAACTTACAATATTCATCAATTTTTGCTGAATGTTGTAAGTTTTTTAGATTAGTCAAGTAAACATGGAGAAATATAAAATAGTTAATGCATAATTTAAGTGAAGGAGAGTGTAAATGAAACGATTAAAATATATAGTAACTGCGCTGATACTCCTGGTCGTTATGTCAGCTTGCAGTTCGAATAAAGAGTCACGCGAGACAGAAAAAACATCTGATAAACTTAAAATTGTCACGACCTTTTATCCGATGTATGATTTTACTCAAAATATTGTTGGTGATGCTGGTGATGTTTCAATGCTAATTAAGCAAGGGGTAGAACCACATGATTTTGAACCTAGTGCTAAAGATATGGCGAAAATTCAAGATGCAGATGTTTTTATTTATAATTCTACAGAAATGGAAACTTGGGTACCCGATGTCTTAAAGGGAATTGACACATCAAAAGTAAAAGTTATTGAAGCATCCAAGGATATTAAGCTTTTAGAGGATCGTGAAAGTCATGATGAAGAGTTGGAAGAACATGAACGCGGGGAGCATTCACATGTATATGATCCACATGTCTGGACGGATCCGGTTTTAGCAAAGCAAGAAGTGGAAACAATTACTAAAAAATTAACCGAAATAAATAATACACATAAATCATTGATTCAAAAGAATGGCGCGGAATATGCTGAAAAATTGACGGAATTAGAACAAGCATATCAGGAGGCATTTAAAGATGCGGTTAATCGGAAATTTGTAACGCAACATCAGGCCTTTTCATATCTGGCTCATCAATACGATTTAGTTCAAATTCCAATTTCTGGTATTAATCCTGACCAAGAGCCAACACCAAAAGAATTGAAGCAGATTGAAGATTTTGTGAAGAAGGAAAAAGTATCGATTATTTATACTGAAAGTTCTGCTTCGTCTAAAGTGGCTGCGACGGTTTCAGCTGCAACAGGTGCAGAATTAAAAGTGTTAAATCCTTTAGAAAGCTTGTCTGAAAAGCAGCAAAAGTCTGGGGACGATTATCTATCTGTAATGCGTAAAAATTTAGATATGTTAAAATTGTCTATCAAATAATAAGAGTTTTTTGCAAGTTTATTTAATATGTTGTTAGTTTTTTTGAGATTTTCTCATTGTTTACTTATATTTTATTAAAAAATACGCTATAATAGTTTGGAATACTTTTTTAAAAACTAGGAGGTTAATTCATGTCAAAACAACAAATCGGTGTCGTTGGAATGGCGGTAATGGGAAAAAACTTAGCTTTAAATATTGAAAGTCGCGGCTATAGTGTGTCTATTTTCAACCGTACAGGATCGAAAACTGATGAAGTGATACAAGAACATAGTGATAAAAACTTAGTGGCTACCTATACAATTGAGGATTTTGTCAATTCTTTGGAAAAACCACGTCGCATTATGTTGATGGTAAAAGCTGGAAAACCAACAGATTTAACCATTCAAAGTTTGTTACCTCACTTGGATAAAGGCGATGTTTTAATTGATGGCGGTAATACGTTCTTTAAGGATACCATTAGACGCAATGAGGAGCTGGCTAGTTCAGGGATTAACTTTATTGGTACTGGTGTATCAGGTGGTGAAGAAGGTGCGTTGAAAGGTCCAGCAATGATGCCGGGTGGACAACGTGAAGCTTATAAATTAGTTGCACCAATATTTGAAAAAATTGCGGCTAAAGCAAAAGATGGCGAACCATGTGTCGCATATATTGGGCCAAATGGTGCCGGTCATTTTGTCAAAATGGTTCATAACGGAATTGAGTACGGAGACATGCAGCTGATTGCCGAATCTTATGATATTTTAACACGTGTTCTTGGCTTAAGTGTTGAGGAAACGGCTGAAGTATTTACTGAATGGAATCAAGGTGAACTAGACAGCTATTTAATTGAAATTACCTCTGATATTTTGACAAGAAAAGATGATTTAGGCACTGATAAACCGATTGTAGATGTGATTTTAGATGCAGCTGGTAATAAAGGCACGGGTAAATGGACGAGCCAAAATGCACTAGATTTAGGAACGCCATTACCATTAATTACTGAATCAGTCTTTGCACGCTATATTTCTGCCTTAAAGGAAGAACGCGTTGCAGCAAGCAAAGTTATTCCGCAAAAGGAAATCCCAGCGTTCACTGGTGATAAATTTGAGATGATAGAGAAAATCCGCAAAGCGTTATATTTCAGCAAAATCATGAGTTACGCACAAGGCTTTGCACAAATGAGAATGGCAAGTGATGAGTATAAATGGGATTTGAACTATGGCGAAATAGCTAAAATTTTCCGTGCAGGTTGTATCATTCGAGCACAATTTTTACAAAAGATTACAGATGCTTACGAAAGAGATGCAGATTTAAAGAATCTATTATTAGATAATTATTTCTTAAATATTACAACAGAATACCAACAAGCTGTTCGTGACGTGGTATCACTAGCTGTTCAAGCAGGTGTACCTAGTCCAACATTTTCTTCAGCAATTTCATACTACGATTCTTATCGTACTGCTGATCTACCTGCAAATATTATTCAAGCACAAAGAGATTATTTTGGTGCACATACTTATTTAAGAAAAGATCGTGATGGAGTGTTCCATTATGATTGGTATGGTGATGAAAATAAATAATTAGCGACGACATGAAAGGCTCTCAAGCCCGTTTGGTTGAGAGTTTTTCTTATGCGACTTGGATTATTTAATAATTATGTATGATCGAATATTCTAATGGCAATTAAATTAGAAAACGGTTATAATAATTTAAGTAATGATGAGTCTCTACTGAAAATATGGAAAGGCATGTGTTGAATATGTCAAATAGAATTTTAATTATTGAGGATGAAAAAAATTTAGCTCGATTTGTTGAATTAGAGTTAAAACATGAAGGATACGAAGCAGAGGTACATTATAATGGACGAACAGGACTTGAAGCCGCATTAGAGGGTGATTGGGAGGCAATTCTTTTAGATTTAATGCTTCCTGAACTTAATGGCTTAGAAGTGTGTCGTCGTATTCGCCAAGTGAAAAACACACCAATTATTATGATGACGGCTCGTGACTCAGTTATCGACCGTGTATCAGGGTTAGATCACGGTGCAGATGATTATATTGTCAAACCTTTTGCTATCGAAGAATTATTGGCACGTTTACGTGCGCTATTACGTCGTATTGATATTGAAGGCGATAAGAATATAACGAAACAAACAACCTTAACTTATCGTGATTTGACAATTGAAAAAGAAAATCGTGTGGTTCGTCGTGGTGAGGATATTATTGAGTTAACAAAGCGTGAATATGAATTATTGTTAATTTTAATGGAAAATATCAACGTTGTATTATCACGTGATGTTTTGTTAAATAAAGTGTGGGGCTATGAAATTGAAGTGGAAACGAATGTTGTTGATGTGTATATTCGTTATCTACGAAATAAAATTGATGTTCCTGGAGAAGATAGTTATATCCAAACAGTCCGTGGTACTGGGTATGTGATGCGATCATGATTAATTTTATCAAAAATATCACACACTCATCGAAACTATCGCTGAAGTCAATTACACTAAAATGGACATTGCTAACAGCTTTGTCCATTTCTATTTTATTAGGGATTTTTGGATATGTGACCTTTCAAATTTCTAGTAATGTGTTGATTAATGAAGAAAAAAATAATTTTACACGAACTATGGACGAGGTGTCCAGTCGACTGGGACGTTCTCGAGATGTATTAACATTGAGTAGCTCTGTCTTTTATTTAAAAGAAACAGCTGGGGACTTTATGGGAAACACATATTATGATCGTGAAACTTTGGAGTCAAACTTAATGAATTTAAATACATTTATTTCTGAACTGTCACAACCAGAATTGAATGTTAAAATCTACAGTGATACGGGCTTATTGTTATTTGAAACAAAGAATTTTTATTTACCATTTGATAAAAATAATAAGAACAATATGACGATAGATACATTTAATAATCGAGCGGGCTTATTTTTGATGAAACCAATTTATTCAAAAGAAACTAATAAATTAGTTGGGTATGCGCAAGGATTTTTCGAACTTAATAGTTACTATTCTGTTCGGGAAGATTTGTTTAAAACACTAGTAACAATTGCAGCTGTAGGTATCATTGTTGGGGTTATTATAAGTTTCCTTCTTTCGTCATATTTTACTTATCCGCTTCGAAAGATGGCAAAAACAATTAATGAAGTTGAAGAATTCCCACTAACAAACGTTAGAATGCCCGTACCAAAGGGAAATGATGAATTGGCAGATTTGGCTAACGCATTTAATCTGATTCTTGGTCGTATGCAACTATTTATTCAGCGACAGCAACAATTCGTCGAAGATGTTTCACATGAATTACGTACGCCAGTTGCTGTTATTGAAGGTCACTTAAACTTATTGAATCGTTGGGGAAAAGATGACCCACAAGTTTTAGACGAGTCTTTGGAGGCTTCATTGCAGGAAATTATCCGGATGAAAAGTTTGGTGCAAGAAATGTTGGATTTATCTCGTGCTGAGCAATCAGAATTTCATTACAAAGATCGTGTGTCTAATGCTAAAGAAGTTATTCATACAACCGTTAATAATTTTAGAATGCTTTACCCTGAATTCACTTTTAATTTAGACGATGATTTATCGCGGGAACGTCAAGTGAAAATTTACAGAAACCATTTTGAACAGATTTTAGTTATTTTACTTGATAATGCAGTTAAATACTCGAATGATCGCAAAGAAATACTTATTTCAATGAGCAAATCACATAAATATTTAGAAGTTATGGTTCAAGACTTTGGTGAAGGGATATCCCCTGACAATGTTGAGCAGGTATTTAATCGCTTTTATCGTGTAGATAAAGCAAGGGCGCGACATACTGGTGGCAATGGTCTAGGATTATCAATTGCTTCACAACTCGTTGATAATTATGAAGGACAAATAAGTTTAAAAAGTGTTCTTAATCATGGATCTGCTTTTACTTTTTATATTCCGTTGGTTCCAGACGAACAGATTAAAACAGATGAATTAACTGATAAAAAAAAGTCTCAGTGATCTGAGGCTTTTTTTTCTTGAATGTCAACAAACTTATAAAGTTATGCTATAATATTATGGACTGAGTTTTGTCCGATGAAATGGAGGGAAACTAGTGGAAATTGAAAAAACAAATCGCATGAATGCGTTGTTTGAATTCTATTCAACCTTATTAACGGTAAAACAAATGAACTACGTAGAACTTTATTATGCGGATGATTTTTCATTGAGTGAAATAGCTGAAGAATATAACGTTAGTCGTCAAGCGGTTTATGATAATATTAAACGTACGGAAAAACTACTTGAAGAGTACGAACGTAAGTTGCACTTATATTCTAATTATGTTGTGCGCAATGAGTTAATTGCAGAAATCAAACTAGGATTATCAGGACAACCAATAGATAAAACAAATATTTTTGAATTATTAGATTGTATTCAGGAAATCGAAGAAAATTATTAGAGGGGTAATTATATATGGCTTTTGAAAGTTTAACAGACCGTCTTCAGGTCGCAATGAGTAAGTTGAAGAAAAAGGGTACAGTTCGTGAAGAAGACGTAAAAGAAATGATGAGAGAGATACGTCTAGCTTTATTAGAAGCCGACGTTAACTTGCAAGTAGTACGTGGTTTTACTAAAAGAGTTGGTGAACGTGCTGTTGGTATCGAGGTTTTAGATTCACTTAACCCCACTCAACAGATAGTTAAAGTTGTCGATGAGGAACTGACGAAAGTATTGGGTTCAGAAGTCTCTGAACTGAATAAGTCGCCAAAAATACCAACAATTATTATGATGGTCGGTTTGCAAGGTGCTGGTAAAACAACATTCGTTGGTAAACTGTCCAACTATTTAAAGAAAAATAATAAGGCACGCCCATTACTTATCGGAGCTGACGTTTATCGTCCTGCTGCGATAGATCAATTAAAGGTTATTGGCCAGCAATTGGATATTCCTGTTTTTGAAATGGGAACAGATGTTGATCCAGTGGAAATTGTCAAACAAGGATTGGAACAAGCAAAACAAAATAAAAATGATTATGTGTTTATTGATACAGCTGGTCGTCTACATATTGATGAAAAATTAATGGATGAATTGAAACGAATCAAAGACTATGCTCAACCAAATGAAATCTTACTAACTGTCGATGCTATGACCGGACAAGATGCAGTAACTGTGGCACAAAGTTTTAATGAGCAATTAGATATAACGGGAATAGTATTAACTAAGTTGGACGGTGACACTCGAGGCGGGGCGGCACTCTCAATCCGTGCGGTAACAGGTAAACCAATTAAGTTTATTGGTACTGGTGAAAAACTGACAGATATCGAAGTATTCTATCCAGATCGGATGTCTAGTCGTATTTTAGGTATGGGCGACATGTTAACCTTGATTGAAAAAGCTCAACGAGAATATGATGAACAACAGGCTGAAGATCTAGCCAAAAAAATGCGAGAGAATACATTTAACTTTAATGATTTTATTGAACAGCTTGATCAAGTTATGAATATGGGGCCATTAGAGGATTTGATTAAAATGATTCCAGGGATGAATAATGTTCCTGGTCTAGATAATCTGCAAGTCGATCCTAAAGATGTTGCCCGTAAAAAAGCGATTGTCTTTTCGATGACACCGGCTGAACGTGAGAATCCAGAACTTTTAAATCCTAGTCGTCGAAGACGGATTGCCGCTGGTTCGGGTAATAGTGTGGTTGAAGTCAACCGTATGATTAAACAGTTCAACGAATCACGTAAAATGATGCAACAGATGTCTAAAGGAAATATGCCTGCCGGAATGGAAAATATGATGGGTGGCGGAATTCAAGGTAAATTAGGCAAAATGGCTATGAATAAAATGATGAAAAAAAATAAGAAAAAGATGAAAAAAAATAAAAAGAAAAAGAAAAAATAAGAGTTCAGGTCTTGCCGTGAGTAACAGTAAGACCTGATTTTTTTTTAGGGAGGTTATCAGATGAAGATTGCTATTTTAGGGTATAGCGGCAGTGGCAAGTCAACGCTAGCACGCTTGCTTGGTGAAAGTTACGAGATTCCTGTTTTGCATTTAGATACTGTCCAATTTGAACCTAATTGGCAAGTTCGTGATTGCTTAGAAGCTCAAAAAATAATTAAACAATTTATGATAGAACACCAACAGTGGGTGATTGATGGTAATTATTCAACGTTTCTTCAAAAAGAGCGCCTGAATCAAGCTGATATAATTATTTATTTAAATTTTTCACGTTGGCGGTGTTTGTACCGTGTCAGTAAACGTTATCAAAAATATCGAGGGACAAACCGACAAGATATGACGGAGGGCTGTGAGGAAAAATTAGATAGTGAATTTATTTGGTGGGTTCTGTATGAAGGGCGGAAAAAAGCTGCTCGTCTCCATTACAAGCAGCTCAGACACGATTATTCAGAAAAGTTTATTGAATTTAAAACACCGCGACAATTAACATCGTGGCTGACACAACAGGGTATCATTCTAGATGAGTAGCCTGCCACTCTTCTCGGAGTATGCCATAGCGGATTGAATCGTAGTGGACATCGTTTACTACACGCACTTTACGAATACGTGCTTCTTGTGTCATATTTAGTCGTTCGCCAATTGCCATCATACCTGTATTTCCTGACCAAGTTGTAAAGCCGACTCGTGTAATGTCTGGCAGTTCAGTGAAAAGATGATTTATCCATAACGCGATAGCCTGTTTGCCAATACCTGAATTCCAGTAAGCGCTGTCGTAAATACAGATACCAAACTCCAGCCAATTTTTCATTAAGCCATCGTCCCAATAGGCAAAAACTTGACCGATAATTTGTTCGTCGTATTCTATAACAGCTGACAGCGGAGAATCAACAAAATAAGCATGCGCTTCATGCCGATAAGCTCCCAGCTCCAAAATCGGATCATTAAAATATGGTCCATTCCACTTCATCCATTCCAAGTCATCATTGTAGGCAAGCTGCCACATTGGACAGATATCGCTAACTGTATAAGAACGCAAAGTGAGATTGTTGTTAGCTATCAGCATGTTGTCACTCCTTATTTAAAACAAAATTGTATATAATTTTGTTTTATCATATTCTAAAGCAGATTGAGTATTTTTTATTTCTTTAATTGTAAAGTATCTTAAAAAGAATGTACACTATAAAAAATGAAAGGAGTTGTTAAATTGATCAAAGATGCTACGTACTATGCACAGAAAATTAAAAGAAAAAAAATATCAGCACAAGAACTTATGATAGAAACGGTGACACGTGCGCATGAAATTAATACATTAAATGCTTTTGTAGAAGTTAATCAAGAGTTAGCGATGAAACAATTGGAGATACCAATTTCAAGTGTATCATCAGCCCCATTCAGCGGTGTTCCGATAGCATTGAAGGACTTAGGTCAAGCCAAAAAAGGTTTCAGACAAACTTTTGGTTCACGCCTGTTCAAAAATTATCGAGCAAAAGAAACTAATAATTTTGTTCGCCAAATTGAGTATGCTGGATTTATCCCTTTCGGAGTAACAACCAGCCCAGAGTTTGGATTTAAAAATATAACTGATGCTTTATTATACGGTCCAGCAAAAAATGCTTGGAATGATAATTTTTATTCGGGTGGCAGCAGTGGTGGAGCGGCATCAGCGGTTGCTTCAGGCGTAATTCCTTTAGCAGGTGCTAGTGATGGTGGGGGATCGATACGGATTCCTGCCAGTTTCAGCGGTTTAATCGGTTTTAAGCCGAGTCGAGGGAACATCGTTACCGGTCCTTCAAGTTGGCGTGATTGGCAAGGTGCATCAATCAATTTTGTTTTAGGTGTTTCTGTCCGTGATTTAAAGACATTATTTCCACTATTGGCCCCTAATAATCAGTGTTCGCCCTTTTTACGTCCTATTCCCCGTCTGCCGCATAGTAATAAATTACGTATAGCTGTTTGTATTGATTCGCCAATCGGAAATTTGGTATCTCAAGCAGCAAACCAAGCGACTATCGAGGCTGCTTCGTTTTTAGAGCAAGCTGGACATTCAGTTGAATTTATTAGGTATCCGATTGATGGCTCCCGATTGATAAGGAGTTATTATGAGATGAATGGCGGGGAAACGTCTGCTATGATGAAAAACATCTCAAATGACCTCAAACGTCAATTGACCATAAATGATATGGAACTTTCAACATGGACAATTTATCAATATGGTAAAAGATTAACGGCTGCTGACTATGTGTCATCATTTAGTGCTTGGGATGAAGCGACTGTCAAGATGGAAGATCTATTTGAATCCTTCGATATTTTTTTATCTCCTACGGCAACAGCCACTGCGCCAAGTATTCATACCGATTTTCAAAGTGATGCATTGCGCCTAAAAATGACTCATGCTGAGGATTTAAGCAAGATGGAGCTAGCTGATTTAGTTTATGATATGTTTGAAAAGGGTCTGTACCTGACACCTTATACTCAATTAGCTAACTTAACTGGTCAACCTGCAATCAGTTTACCGACATTTATTGCAGCTAATGGTTTACCTTTGGGGATACAGCTAATGGCAGCAAAAGGAAATGACGCATTACTTTTGGCTGTGGCTGAACAATTTGAAGCAGCTGATCATTTTAAATTACCAGCAGTTTATAAAAAAATAAATGTGTAAAGAAAAAACACTTTACATGTCATTTCAAATCTGATAAACTATGTCTTGTGTTTAAGAAAAGAAATATGTGGAGGTGCCAATATAATGGCAGTTAAAATTCGTTTAAAACGTATGGGTTCTAAAAAGAAACCATTTTATCGTATGGTAGTAGCAGATTCTCGTTCACCTCGTGATGGACGTTATATCGAAGTAGTGGGAACTTACAACCCGCTAATCAACCCAGCTGAAGTGACAGTTAAAGAAGACTTAATCTTAGACTGGTTATCAAAAGGTGCACAACCTTCTGATACTGTACGCAACATTTTATCTCGTGAAGGAATTATGAAAAAACATCACGACGCTAAATACACAAAAAAATAAGGTGGGATTTGAATGACTGATGCAAAAGATTTGGTTTTAACCATTGTCCGCCCGTTAGTTAGTCAACCTGAAAAAGTCTCTTTAGAAGTATCAGAATCAGATGCTTTTATGGAGTATAACCTTTCAGTAGCGCCTGAAGATATTGGGCGAATTATTGGTAAGCAGGGACGAGTAGTAACCGCTATTCGAACTATCGTTTACAGTATTCGTACAGATGAACCAAAACGAGTTCGTTTAAATATTTTAGAACATGCTACAAGTGAAAATGCGTAACAATAAAGCAGATTACGACTGACTTAGGTTAGTGGTAATCTGCTTTTTTTAAGTATAAAGGGCAATAACTATGAAACAATAGAAATTATTTTGAGAAAGAGGGCGTTAAACTGGTGACAGAAGAATACTTAAATGTTGGTAAAATAGTAAATACACAAGGTATTAAAGGCGAAGTCAGAGTTATTTCTAAAACAGACTTTGCAGACGAACGCTATCAAACCGGCAATAAACTATGGCTATTTCAAGAAGGTAAACCGAAGAAAGAATTAACTATTAAATCTCATCGTAAACATAAAAACTTTGATATTTTAAGCTTTGAAGATCACCCATGGATTAATGATGTCGAACACTATCGGGACGGGATTTTAAAAATATCTAAGGACGAATTAGGTGATTTAGAAGAGAATGCTTTCTATTATCATGAGATTATCGGATTGTCTGTTTACGACAAAGATGGTAATAAATTAGGCAGCATTAAAGAAATATTATCTCCGGGTGCAAATGACGTATGGGTGGTACAACAAGAGGGGAAAAATAAAAAGGATATCTTATTGCCATACATTGAGTCAGTTATTCTTTCAGTTGATGTAGCAAATGACAAAGTCGTTGTCGATATTCCTGAAGGGTTGATGGACTGATGAGAATTGATGTATTGACTTTATTTCCAAGAATGTTTGAAGGTGTTTTAAATGAGTCGATTTTAGGTAAAGCAATTGCTAAAGAACTGCTTGAAATTAATGTGACAAATTTTAGAGAGTATTCTGATAATAAGCATCAGCAAGTCGATGATTATCCATATGGTGGCGGTGCCGGTATGTTGTTAAAGGTTCAGCCGATAGATGATGCTTTAAAAGAAATAAAAAATATATCCAATAATCCTAGACCTCGCGTTATTCTATTAGACCCAGCAGGAAAACAATTTGATCAGAAAATGGCAGAAGATTTTGCGAAAGAACAAAATCTTGTGTTTGTCTGCGGACATTATGAAGGCTATGATGAGCGTATTCGTTCATTGGTAACGGATGAAGTGTCATTGGGTGATTACGTTTTGACAGGCGGTGAATTAGGTGCAATGGTCATGATTGATGCTACAGTACGTTTGCTTCCAGAGGTGCTAGGTAATGATGAATCAGCAAAGGGTGACTCTCACTCAACTGGTCTTTTAGAACATCCACAGTATACGCGTCCGGCAAATTATCACGGCATGGAAGTGCCACATGTCCTGACAAATGGTAATCATAAATTAATTGCTAAGTGGCAATTAAAAGAATCACTACGGCGAACATTCCTTAGACGACCTGATATGTTGGAAAGCATGGAACTAACGGATGAGATGATCGAACTCTTACATGAAATAAAAGTAGAAGAAGGTATTTTGTAAATAAAAGAACTTTACATGACTTTTTCTTTATGGTAAGATACCATAGTGAGTGAAAAACTCACCTATTACAATACTCCGCTGTGACTTGATCGTATGAGTATTTCGGAATAAGGAGAATGTGGAAAATGAATCCATTAATCGAAGCAATTACAAGTGAACAATTACGTTCTGATATCCCAGCATTTAGACCTGGAGACACTGTACGTGTCCATGCTAAAGTTGTCGAAGGTACTCGTGAACGTATCCAGTTATTTGAAGGTGTTGTAATCAAACGCCGTGGAACTGGAATCAGCGCAACTTATACAGTTCGTAAAATTTCTAATGGTGTTGGTGTGGAACGTACATTCCCATTACATACGCCACGCGTTGCTCAAATTGAGGTAGTACGCTTTGGTAAAGTACGTCGTGCGAAACTTTACTACTTACGCGCATTACACGGTAAAGCAGCTAGAATCAAAGAAGTACGTCGTTAATAATTCGTTATTAATATGGAAAGCACCCTATGAAAATAGGGTGCTTTTTGTGTATAAAGAGTTATTTAACTTGAGATATCCCTCGGTAAATCATCGATGAAAATGTATGAAAGGGGCAAAAAAGGGGCAGGCATTACAATTTTTCGATATCTGATTTCAGTTTATCTCTTACATCCTTTGTAACATGAAGATAAATTTTTTCTGTAATATCACTACTTTCGTGTCCAACTCTATCTTGAATAGTATAAAGAGGAACCCCTAATTCTGCTAATTTAGACACATGAGTATGTCTAAATATGTGACTGCTTAATTTTTTATTAGTCATCATTCTAGGTTCAACGTATGAACGTAAAAAAGAATTAATTGCTGATATCTGAATAGGAGTTCCTTTTATTGTGCAAAAAATAAATTCATTGTCCAGGTCTATATTAAGTTCGTTCATTTCTTTTAAAATAGAAAGGGATTTAGCAGATAAATCGACATTTCTCATACCTGCTATTGATTTAGTTGAATCGGATTTTGTTTGTTCATGAATCTTTTTTCCATGATATTCAAGTGTTCCATTAACAGAAGCATAGTAACTATCAGACTCTTTTTCATATACTATATCGTTGTTAGTCAAAGCAAGTGCTTCACCTGCTCTCATTCCATTAAGATATAACCATTTAAAGAGTAAAGCGTATCTTATATTCTTTGATTCTGTGATCTCAATTAATTCTTCATATTCATCATCTTCTAAAAAGAAAGTATCGATTGTTTCAAATTTTCTTCTTTTATATGATATTTCTACTTTTCTCATGGGTGATTCCTGTACATAACCATTTTTTATAGCGTATTTATACATTTGAGAAATTCTACTCTTAATAATTTTAACGTAGGCATTTGATAAATTTCGTTCATAAAGTAAAGTATCAAACGTCTTATTTAATAATAAGTGATCTATTTTAGCAAATTTATAGTTAGGACTGATTACTTCTTTTAACGTAATCATTGATTGAGTTGTTGCATAGTAAGTACTATTTTTTACTTGTTGTTCATATCTTATTAGCCATTCCTCTAAAACTTCTCCAAATGTTATTTCTGTATTAATCGATGTTGAATTATTGAGGATAGTAGTAATCTTTTTATTTAATTCTATTTCCGCTTCTTTTCTAGCTTGTCTGCTTTTACTATTGTAAGTCACGCTTATTTTTTTTGGTTTGTCTGTATACGGATCTTTGTATCTTTCAATATATTTATACTTTCCGTTCGGAAGTTTTTCCATCCACATTTGTATATTCCTCCTATTTCTAGTAAAATAGGGTATAGAAAAGAAGCCTATTTACTAGGTGATTTTTTTGTTTTAGCACTCAGTTCTCTTGGTCGGGGATAGAGTGCTATTTTTTTCTTGAAATTAGTAATAATTTAACTTATATTTATGTTAACAGCGGAAGGAGATAATAATTATGAGAAAAAAACTAACTAATTTTATTGTATATGTCACTTTTTTCCTCTTGTTTTTTACCTTGTCTCTGTTTATTTTAAACAATTCCATGATTACTAATGAGTATTTAATAGTCTGTATCTCGCTATTAATAGCAATACTATTAACTAGAAATTTTGAATTCAAAGTAAACTAATTCTAGGATTCTTTGTCTGAATTTTCATCTTTGTTAGATGAGTCTTTTTCAGATAGAGAATCTTTTTTTACTTCTTCTTCCATATTTTTTTCTATAGTATTAATTAGTTTTTGTGGTAATTTAATACCAAGTTCAGAAATAGGTACTTTTAATTCTTTTGCTAGATCACTGGCTTTTTTTAAATTTTCCAATTCTTTACTAGTGTTTTCTAACTTTTTATTTTTATTATTTTGATATCCGTTTAAAAATCCAGGAATTTTTATTGAACTTCCAAAAAATTTTAATTCACCACCATAAGGTGCAACTAAAATACCGGATAATAATGCAAAGCTAATAAGTCCCGCTGGAGCAATATTAGAAATTAGTTCGATGATTCCTTCAGATTGGACGTTGACTTTACTAATCACTTTGCTGTTATCATCTACAGATTTGTTTAATAAAGAATATTGGTAGATGAATTGTCCTAAATACTCACTGTCAATATCATTCGGTTGTGTAACACGCATTGATATGAATAATTGTTCATCTTGAATATAATACGGAAAAATAGCTCTGTTAATGAATGGCTTATAATCATTTATATTAGATAACGTTGCTTGTGCATAAATCATTTTATATAGTTTACTATCGGCTTCGTTCCTGTCGAAATAGCCAAACCACTTAACTGGCCATCGTTTTTTAAACTGAGATTTTTTATAGTTAGTTGTTAATTCTTGTTCTAACAGTTGATCATCAGTTAATTCATAGATATCGTCTATTATTTTACCTACTAATAAAAATTCTGAATTTTCGGAGGGTACCACGACTATATCATTTATTTTCAAATTATTTACAAACCTTAATAATTGACCTGCCCATGTTCCATATTGTTTTTCGGAAAGGATAGTCTTTTTTTCTTCCTGATTTTCTTCTAAATCTAAAAAGTCATCCAACGGACTTGAATTATCTTCTATTGGCACATCAGTATGAACAATTAATTTTTCTTTAAGTATATTTTTTAATTGTTCAGAAGAATTATTAGTCTTCTTAATATCGTCTAAAGTTATTTCATTCCATCCAATACCGACATAATCATTGATATTGAAATCAGTGTAAAACTGCCCTGATTTAGCGCGAACTAACCAATAATCTACTGATGAGTCTAATACAGGTATTTCGGATAAAGATTTTTTTAAAACATTTAACAAAATAGCCTCATTATTTTTTTCCGACATTTTCATTCCTCCATTTAAAGAATCTTTACATATACTCCAACATTTCTTCACTTACACCATAAACTCCAAGTTCTTTATAACTCTTAGCCACATATCCAAATTCTTCTGAATACATCATCTTTAACAACTCAATAGCAAATTCATTAGCTTCATGTTCCATCTTACTCTTAGTATTTTTACTTATAGAGTAATAACTAGCATATTCTTGGTGGTTAATAGCATGAAACAGCTCATGAGCGCATACCATAAAACGTTGATTACTATCTTTAAGTGATTGATCAAGTGTAATAACAGTTTCCTTCAACATAGTAGAACAGTGTCCTAAGGGTTTTTTATTGAAGTCTACATAATAAATATCAATATTAAGTAATTCCGCAATTACAAATGGATCATATGTATTGGCTAAGCCATAAAGACTTGTGATAGCAACTCTTATATTTTCTTTCAAGTGACATCACAGACCTTTTTTCTTTTGTAATTTTTCCCAGAAGATACCTGTTAAAACGTCTTTCACACGTTGCTTCTCGGAGTCAGATAGCTCCTCACCGCCATACGCCATATTGACATTTGAATCTAACATTTCCATTAAATCTAATACATCTTTTTCAGTCGCCCAATCCGGTGAATTGATAATAGAAGAATCATCAGTTCTTCCTAGTAAATAATCAACTGAAACATTGAAGTAGTCAGCAAGCTCTTCTAATCTCTCAGAAGAAGGATTTGTATTTTTCAGTCGATATAATACATTTTTACCATATCCAAGCTCATCTTCCACTTTATTTAAAGATTTTCCTTGTTTCTTAGCCAGTTCTTTTATTCTCTCAAACGTTGTCATATCAATAATCCTTTCGTTCAAGAAAAAATATTTAACAAAATATGTTAAAATTAGTTGAATAGATTAACAAATAATGTTAATATAATTCTTGTAAACAAGTTTAGTAACTAAATAGACAATAAAAAACTAGACTGATTATAAAACGCTATCCGCCAAGAAAGTGATTTAATCAATGTTTTTATGTCTTATTTAACTATGCTTTTATGTTAACATCTTGTGTTAAAAACGTCAACATGTTTTAACAATTCGTTGCTAAACTTGTTTTATGAATAATAAAGAAAGGAGTGGAAATATGACAGAAATTGCACAAATCACTCTAAAAGATAGAGAGAAAATAAAAGAGTTTGTCGAGAGTAACAGTTTTATTACCTATACAATGCTAGCTAATAGATTTGGAATTAGTAAAAGTTCAATGTCTCTAATTATTTCAGGTAAAGATACATCGGCAAAAGCAAATGGGATTATTGATGCAATTATCACGATGTATGAGTTGTAGGACAGGAGTTGTAGGAATGGAAATTGATGAAAAAAAAATAAACATATTTATAGATTTGCTAGATGGATTAACAGCGGCACAGTTTAATTTATTACAACAACATGCAGCTACCTTTTATTCAAGTCAACAAAGTAAGGTCACACTTACGAATGAAAATTTAAGAAAAATAAAAGATAACTGCAAAAATAATATTATTTAGCCACGATTTGGATATGACATGGAGCAATACGGTAATCGGCATTTTGATAGTGGATCATGATATATGGAAATTGATACAGTGTGTCTGCTTCATTTCTTTGGATTGGAGCCCATAATGATGCGTTTTCTTCCCACCATTGACTTGGGGAAACCATATTAGGTCCCATTACACAATTATCATCGTCGTTGAGACAATGCCAAGTACCGATTAGATTTGCATAAATATAAGTCATAGTAATCACCTCCTTTGAGGTAATTATATCAAAATAACAGACAACATAGCGTAGGAGGTGTTCGATTATGACAGTACGTCCTTGGTTAAGCAAAGAACAGTTTATGAAAAAATACGCAAAGTCAGATTCTACATATGCAAAGAGAACTGAAGAATTAAGAAAACATCCTATATATTCAGAAGCATATATAGCACCGACTACACAGGAAGTTTGGATTGATGAAAGCATTTATCAAGAATTTCTTATATGGAAACACCAAAATAAATTTAAGTGATAGGAGGGGTGAGTATGAAAGCATTAAAAAAATTACGTAGTTTATATAAATTAACGCAAAAAGATATGGCAAACAGGTTAGGCGTTTCATATTCACATTACATAAAATTGGAAAATGGTTTCGTAGGACCCAGCTTTAATCTATTGCAGACAATCAAAAGGGAATTCCCAAAGTTTGATATGAACGAGCTTTTTAAATAAAAAACCTACTCAGCCGTACAACTGAATAGGTACTAAATTTTTAAAGTCAACAAACAAGTGTACGCTTGCTTTCAATACTTCACTGGTATAGTTCCCAGCACTGCAATTGAAATAGATCCAATTCACTACTCCTAGGTAATGGTGTTCTTGAAGTTTTATGCATTCATATATGAGCTGTGCACTCTATGTTGAATGAGACAAATCTACCAAATTAACCAAAACCTTGCCTAAGTTTACGTCGCTAGCCGACGAGTGGGTAACAGGAGGAGTTACCAATTATGAATTCCAACCTATTGTGACACAGTAAAGTTCAAAAGTTTTGTCATAAGACATCACTCTCCCTGTGTAGAGATTTGAACACTTTAATTATATCAAATGTTTCTTTTTAAAGGAAATAAAAATAACGATGTAGGAGGCACAACATGGACTGGACTAAAAACAAACAAGCAGCGGATAAATGGTGGTTTGAAACAGGCTACTATCAATTTCTAGCAAAGCAACATATCGAAAAAAATGATACAAAAAAAGCCACACCACAGAAGCGGCATGACTAATTACATTATATAGATTTTAAAAGGGGGAAGTAATGGAAAATAGTTAACTACAGTACGACTTTACTATAACGTTAATCATTTTATTTTTCAAGGAAGAATACACGGGCATTTATTTGTTAAGTATAACAAAAAAGCCATACCATTTCCGTGGCATGACTAGTAAAAATGTATAGATTTTTAACGGGGATGTAATAGAAAATAGTTAATCTATGTACACGCTTACTATAACGCTAACTATTTTATTTTTCAAGGAGGACGCATGGATTTATTAATAATTTTTATTTTAGCAATAACAATATGCACACTATCAGCTACATCAGCACATAGCATTTGGAAAGATAGGAGGCGAAAATAATGGTCACGACGCTAACATTAAGCAGACTGTTCTGCGTTATCATCGCAACAGTTTTAATCACAACAGCAGTCTTAACCGGAATATACAGCATGCAGACGGCGATAGTGCTATGCGTGTTTACAACCGCGTTAGTCTTTGACTGGCTGATTAGCGATGAACATGAGAAGCAGCGAGCAAAATAAAAAAAACCACCACTGCGGGAACAGTGATGGTAATGAAAAAAATAAAAATACGTATATAAGGAGAGTGTAGCACGATATGTCAATGAAAATCAATAAATTGGAAATCGAAAATACAAAGCGTGTTAAAGCAGTAAAAATTGAGCCAACAGCAAATGGTTTAACAGTTATTGGTGGACCTAATGGACAAGGAAAAACAAGTATTTTAGATTCTATTGCTTGGGCTTTAGGAGGTGACAGATATAAGCCTAGTAAAGTGCATAGAGAAGGTAGCGTAACACCACCTAATATTTCTATCACCATGAATAATGGCTTAATTGTAGAGCGTAAAGGAAAGAATAGCTCTCTTAAGGTTATTGATCCACAAGGTCAAAAAGCAGGGCAACAATTACTTAATAGTTTCGTTGAAGAATTGGCCATCGACTTACCAAAATTTATGGATTCAACTAGTAAAGAGAAAGCTAACACTTTACTTCAAATTATCGGAGTAGGAGAGCAGCTTTTTAATATTGAAAAAGAAGAAACTGATATTTATAACCAACGACGTGCTGTTGGTCAGATTGCTGATCAAAAAGAGAAGTTTGCTAAAGAAATGACTTATTATCCAGATACACCTAAAGAGCTTGTGAGCGTATCAGAGTTGATTAATCAACAACAAGTCATACTAGCTAAAAATGGTGAGAATCAGCGTAAGAGGGAGCAAATTAAACAGATTGAGTTTCAAATTTCTCAAGGCGAAAGTAATATTGCTAGTGTTAAGAAACAAATTGAACAGCTACAAGGACAACTCAATACTCTTGAAGGGTTACAAGCTGAAACGAAAAAAGATTTAGAAATTGCTCGTAAATCCGCTATAGACTTACACGATGAATCAACGGAACAGCTAGAAAAAAGTATTGCAGACGTTGAACAAATCAATCTCAAGGTTAGAGCTAATCTTGATAAAGAAAAAGCTGAGGATGATGCTAAAATTCAACGCGAAGAGTATGGAAAATTAACTTCTAAAATTGAAAGTTTAAGACAAGATAAGTCCAATTTACTTCAACATGCCAATCTACCATTACCAGAACTTTCAGTTGATAATGGCGAATTGATTTACAAAGGTCAGCAATGGGACAACATGAGTGGTTCAGAACAATTGCGAGTGGCTACGGCTATTGTTAGAAAGTTAAAGCCAGAATGCGGATTTATCCTAATTGATAAATTGGAGCAGATGGATACAAATACACTAAATGAGTTTGGTATTTGGCTTGAACAAGAAGGACTACAAGCTATTGCTACACGCGTGTCTACTGGTGAAGAGTGTTCAATAATCATTGAGGATGGCTACGTTGCTAAGGAAAATACAAAAGAAGATTCTGGCTCCTTAGTTCAAGCATTTGATGGTGATAGTCGTTCTTTTGATGAAAAAGTAGCAGATGGAACGTTTAAGCCAGTAAATAATAATACTTGGGAAGGGAAAGGAGCATTTTAAATATGTTTGAAATTAGTAGTGGAAAAATTATAACTGCCCAAAAGGTCGTCATTTATGGAGTAGAGGGAATAGGTAAAACAACTTTTGCTAGTCAGTTTCCAAATCCTGTTTTTATTGATGTGGAAGACTCAAGTAAGCATTTAAACGTTGATAGATTACCAAAGCCAACGAGTTGGAATATGTTACTTCAAGAAATTAACCATGTTAAAGATAAAAAGCAATGGAAAACGCTAGTCATAGATACATTGGATAAGGCAGAAGAATTATGCAAGCAGCATGTGATGCAATCGAACAATTGGACTGTGATTGACTCTGAGGGGTATGGTAAAAAATTTATAGCATTACAAAAAGAGTTCGGAAGCCTTTTAAATTTATTGAGTGATGTTTGTGATTCAGGAATTAATATCGTACTGGTCGCTCATGCCGTTCAAAGAAAAGTAGAAGAACCAGATCAACTAGGACAGTATGATCATTATGAATTAAAGCTAGAAAAAAGAAATGGTCCACTACCTAAAGAGTGGGCGGATGCGGTATTGTTTGCAAAGTTTAAAAATACAATTATCACTGATAGCAAATCTAATAGTAAAAAAGCAACAGGCGGTCAAAGAATGATGTACACCACTCATAATCCAGCATGGGATGCTAAGAATAGATGGGGATTAGCTGATGAATTGCCATTTGATTATTCTCAAATAGCACAAGTGTTTTTAGAGAATAGTCAAGTAACCGAGCTACAACAATCAACTCAACAAAACGAATTTATGAATAAAGAACAACAAGATTTTAGCCGAGGACCACAGCCGAATATCACAACTGTCATTCCAAAGTCTGTAGCTGATTTAATGAAAAATAGTCAAGTATCTGTTGATGAAATTATGCAAGTCATTTATACCGGTGGCTTTATGCCACAAGACACACCTATTGAAAATATTCCTGATGATCTGTGGGGATATCTAGTGACTAATTGGGATGCTGGTGTCATGAACATGCTTAACACAAAAATAAGAACTTTTTAGGAGGAAATAAAATATGATGAATCAAGAAAATGAATTTTTATCATGGGATAGTAGTTTTACCGCAGAGGAAAGTAGTTTTAAACTCTTCCAGCCAGGTGAATATCCATTCACTGTAACAAATATGGAAAGAAAGATATATGACGGAACAAGTACTAAGATTCCTAATGGCGCACCTTATGCGGAAGTGACAATGGAATTTACAGGACCAGAAGGAAAGACAAATGTTATTGATCGCTTGTACTTAATGAAGAATTGGCAATGGAAATTAACGCAGTTCTTTAGTGGTATCGGTCAATCACCAGTTTTAGGTGAAACATTTAAACCAAATTGGTCACAAGTCGTAGGGAGTCGTGGGAACGCTAAGCTAAATATCAATACGTACACTTCAAAAGGTCAGGAAAGAAGTAATAATCAAGTTGAAGAGTACTTAGCATCTAATGCTCCTGCACAACAGCAACAGAATAATCAACAGAGTTTTAACCAAGCACCACCTGTTCAAAATCAACAACAAAATTTTAATCAAAATCAAGCTAATCAACCACAAAATAATGGTTTTCAACCAGGAGCATTTTAGGAGGAGAAACGTATGAAAAATATTGATTTAGATTTAAGTAGTATTGCTAGTGGAGGTCTTCAAGAGAAGATTGACTTAGAGATGGATAAAGTGTTTCAAAATATTCAAGATCCTAATACTAAGGCGACTGCAAAACGAAAAGTAATGATTACAATTGATTTAACACCTGATGACAATAGAGAAGTTGTCTCCATGACTAGTTTTGTTAAATCAACATTAGCTCCATTGACTGACGTAGCAACAACTATTTTGACTGGTAAAAATTTAGATACTGGTCAAGTAGAAGCTCGTGAATTGAAGTCTAGTGCAAAAGGTCAGACATACATTGACCCAGATGATTTACAAGCTAAGACAGATACTGGCGAACCAATTGATGTAATTGAGAAAGAAATGGAAAATCAGCAAGTAATTGACCTACAAAAGAAAAGAGGATAAAAAATTATGACAATGACAAAAGAAGCAATTCAATACTTAATGGAACAAGGGATCACACCTGAAGATAGATTAGTTAACTTTGATAATGAAGAACGGTGGTTAGCTTTTGATAATGATGGACAAGTCAAAGAAATCTTACCTCGAGTTTTTAACGCAAAAGAACAGGTTCTTTTAAATACTCTTAGTGGCATGGTTAACTATATCAAGTCAAATCTTGAAAGAGTAGATGAAAAATTAATTTTACAAATTAAGAATGAAGAAATTGTTTCATTGATAGGGACTTTAGAAATTGATGGTAGCCGTGAAAAGCTTGCCGTAGCAAGTGCTATTGTTCCAGAATTTAGATTTGATACTTATCATAATTTGGAAGAATTTAATATTGCTCTCCAATCTAAATTTGTTGAAAACGAAGATCGTAAAATTTTACTTCAGGTAGTCGGTAATGTCTCAGAAGATAATATTAAAACTGTTGGTGATGATGGGGTTAGCCAAGTAGTTACTATCAATCAAGGTGTTGCAAGCAAAGCTGATGTAAAAGTACCTAATCCAGTTGAATTATCACCGTATCGTACTTTCTTAGAAGTTGAACAACCAACTAGCCAATTTGTATTTCGTATGAAAGATGGACCAAGTGCTGCAATCTTTGAAGCTGATGGTGGGGCATGGAGAAACCAAGCAATTGTTAATATTCGTGAATACTTTAAAGAACAATTAAAAGAAGAAATTGAAGCAAACAGAATTACTATTTTAGCTTAGGAGGAAAAACATGCAACTTAGACCATACCAACAAGAGTCAAGAGAAGCAGTACAAAAAGAATGGTCTAATGGTATGAGAAAAACCCTACTCGTTTTACCTACAGGGACTGGAAAGACAATTGTTTTCAGTAAGGTAATTGAGGATAGAGTGAGACTTGGCGAGCGTGTGCTCGTCTTGGCTCATAGGGGTGAACTATTAGATCAAGCATCAGAAAAATTAGAGAAATCAACAGGACTAAAAACATCACTAGAAAAAGCGGAAAATACTTGTTTAGGTAGTTTTTTTAGAGTGGTAGTTGGAAGTGTTCAAACGCTTCAAAACGAGAAGAGATTAAGTAAATTTCCACCAGATTACTTTGACACGATTATTATTGATGAAGCACATCATGCAGTATCAGGTGGGTATCAACGAGTTTTAGGACATTTTGAAGATGCTAATGTTTTAGGGGTTACAGCTACACCAGATAGAGGAGATATGCAAAACTTGGGAACTTATTTTGATTCTTTAGCTTATGAGTATTCTTTGGTAGAAGCTATTAAGAGTGGTTATTTATCACCAATCAAAGCACTAACCCTACCAGTTCAGATTGATTTAAGTTCAGTTGGTCAACAAGCAGGCGATTTTAAAACAAAGGATTTAGGAAGTGCTTTAGACCCGTATCTAGAATCAATTGCTAATGAAATGGTTGAACACTGTATGGATAAAAAGACAGTGGTGTTCTTGCCTTTAGTCGCAACAAGTCAAAAATTCAAAGATATTTTAAATAAAAAAGGATTTAGAGTTGCAGAAGTGAATGGAGAGAGTAAAGACCGTGCTGAAATTTTAGAGGAATTTGAAAATGATAAGTACAATGTTCTTTGTAACTCCATGTTGCTTACTGAAGGTTGGGACTGTCCAAGTGTTGATTGTATCGTTGTATTGAGACCAACTAAAGTACGCTCGCTTTACTCACAAATGGTTGGGCGAGGTACCCGATTATTTCCAGGGAAAGACCACTTATTATTATTAGACTTTCTTTGGCACACGGAACGGCATGAGTTATGTCATCCAGCTCATTTAATTACCAGTAGTGAAGAAGTGGCCAAAAAGTTAACTGAAAATGTTGAAGATTTAGAGTTCCCAATAGATATTTTGGAAGAAGTGGAACAAGCAGAAAAAGACGCAGTGTTAGAACGTGAAGAAGCCTTAGCAAAACAATTATCCGAAATGAAAAAACGTAAGAAGAAACTTGTAGATCCCTTGCAGTTTGAAATGAGTATTCAAGCGGAAGACTTATCTAATTATGTTCCCAGCTTTGGTTGGGAAATGGGTCCACCAACAGATAAACAATTGAAGGCATTAGAAAAACTTGGCATCCTTCCAGACGAAGTTGACAACGCCGGAAAAGCTACCAAGTTATTAGAAAGATTAGATAAGAGACGAAATGATGGACTAACTACGCCAAAACAAATTCGTTTCTTAGAACAACGAGGATTCCAACATGTAGGTACATGGCAATTTGAAACAGCTCGTAAATTAATAGATAGAATAGCTGGCAATGGTTGGAGAATTCCAAATGGTATTGTTCCAGGTACATATGGGAGTGAATAAATATGGAACAAGAAATTAAAGAATTAAAAGAACGAATCATATTTTTAGAAGCATTACTAGAGTTAAATTCTCATGTATTAGAAAAAGCGATTGAAACTAATAGAATATTAATTGAATATTTAAAAGAAAAGAAAATAAAAATTAATTATTTAGGTTTGTTAAGTAGTTCCTTTGCTTTTAAATAAGTTAACTCGTTTTTTATTTCACTTATCAAGGCATCAAGAAATATTTTTATAGATTGAGTATCATGTTCAGGATGCCTTTTTGAGTAATGAGTTTCATCGTTACCTATGAAAGAAATAGCTTTAGAAAGGTCTTTTATTCTAGGTTTTTCAAGTTTTGAAATTTTTGAAGAGAGCGTAGTTGTTGGATCAGTTAACCACTCTTTTTTAACCCCTTCTGGCGGATATGTGATAAGAAAATCAGTTATTAAAAATTCTAGAGATTTTCTATAACCCATACCTGCTATTTTATCAAGTTCCTGTTCTTCTGCTTTTTGAGATTGTTTATAAATTTCAAAGAAGTCAGGGAACTCACTGGATATTTCTTCAGGGATATTTGTTGATTTAATAACGTTTTTTGGAATAGTATCCACAATTCTAAAGGTTGCTTCGTTAGCCATATAAAGACCACCAATAGGTGAGAATTTAGTCATAAAATTAATTGTATTTGAACCACAAAAACTACAAGCAAAGATGAATAAACCAGAATATTTATCGTAATCACCATTTGTAATACATCCATCAACAAATGTTTGAATTCCAGTATTTTTACAATGCGAACATATACGAGGTTCTTCAATATTCGCTAATGTTTTCGAAATACTATTACTTCTTTTATCGTATTCATAAACTTCTACTTGAGGCACTAAAAACACTCCTTTGTAATATAGTATGTATTTTTATCATACCAAAAGAAAGTAGGTGATACCACTGGATAATAAATTAGATTTAACAGAATTATTAGAATACATCGATCCATCGCAATTAAATTATCAAGAATGGACTAATGTAGGAATGGCATTGAAACATGAAAACTATGATGCTTCTGTGTGGGATGAATGGAGTCGCAATGATTCAAGATACCATGACGGAGAATGCTTTAAAAAATGGGAAACCTTTCAAGGTACAGGATCACCAGTTACAGGAGCTACTATTACACAATTAGCAAAAGAAAACGGCTGGACTAGTAAATGGGGAAATGGCGATGATGCTTTTCTAGATTGGAATGATAGCTTCATAGCAACGGATGTAGATAAAGGATACAAATTAGTCAATACTGATTGGGTATTGGGCCAAGAAATTGCTGAACCAAAATTTTGGAATCCTTCACAACAAATTATCGATTATTTAGAAGCAGTATTTAATCCGGGGGACATAATCGGTTATGTGAATGATGGATACTTACATACAAATGGTGATATTGAGAAGTGGATACCAAAGTCTAGTGGTGTTTATACGAAAACTGCTGGAGATATTATTCAAGGGCTTAGAAATTGTAACGGTGATATTGGTGCCGTGATGGGTGATCCAAATATTAACTCTGGGGCGTGGATTCGGTTTAATCCTTTAGATGGGGAAGGGGTAAAAAATACAAATGTCGTTGATTTTAGGTATGCATTAGTGGAATCAGACAACATGAGTATTGAACAACAAAATGAAATCATTAGGGAATTAGAATTACCAGTTGTCGCTTTGTCTTACAGTGGGAGTAAAAGTATTCACGCCATCGTTAAAGTAGATGCGGTGAATTATCCGCAGTATCAAGAAAGAGTGGATTATCTTTATAAAATTGTTGAAAAGAATGGACTGAAAGTTGATAAGCAAAACAAGAATCCTTCAAGATTAACTCGTTTACCCGGTTTCATAAGAGGAAACAAGAAACAATTTTTAATTGATACGAATATTGGTAAATCAAGTTGGGAAGAATGGGAAGAATACATTGAGGATATGAATGACAATTTGCCGGACCCTGAAAATTTAACTGATTTATTTGAACAAAAAATCGAACTGGCACCTGAATTAATAAAAGGGGTATTAAGACAGGGGCATAAACTATTAATTGCTGGACCAAGTAAAGCGGGTAAATCTTTTTCACTTATTCAATTAGCCATTGCGATTGCAGAAGGTCGAGAGTGGTTTGGGTTTCCATGTGCTAAAGGTAAGGTACTCTACGTCAATCTAGAGTTAGATGATAAATCCGCTAAGATGCGTTTTGTGGAAATATATAACAAATTAAATAAGGGTCATGATAATGTGTCGAATATTGATATATGGAACTTGAGGGGGAAAACAAGTCCGATGGATAAGTTAGCACCAAAACTTATCCGACGCGCTCAAAAAAATAATTATATTGCGGTTATTATTGATCCAATATATAAGGTGCTGACTGGTGATGAAAACTCAGCTCACGAGATGGCTAACTTTACGAATCAATTCGACAAGATAGCAACTGAATTGAATTGTGCAGTCATTTATTGTCATCATCATTCAAAAGGTAGTCAAGGTGGTAAAAACTCGATAGACCGTTCGAGCGGTAGTGGGGTTTTTGCAAGGGACCCAGATGCTATTTTAGATTTAATTGAATTACCACTCACAGAAGATAGGTATCTTTTACAGGAACATAGAGCCGAATGTCAAACCTATATCGATGCAATAAAAAAATATAATCCATCGTACAATCAAGTATCGCAAGACGATGAGTTAAGTTTTAAACAGATGTCTTATCATTTGAATGCAGCAATAATGGATCAGCAGTCTAAAAAGTTGATTGAGCAGGAACGAATCAAAGCAGTTGATGTAGCAAGACAATCGAGTGCTTGGAGATTAGAAGGAACATTAAGGGAGTTCCCGAAAATGAAAGCAGTCAATGCTTGGTTTAAATATCCTATTCATGAGTTAGATGATAGTCTTCAAGATATTTCTTTAGAAGAGGAGCAATCTAAAACTTGGCAAAAGAATACTAAAAAAGCTAATCAAAGCAGGAGTGTCAAAACTCAACAAGAATTAGAAGAAGCATTTAATGTATTAAGTGAAAATGGTGAACCAGTGGAAGCAGTATCGTTAGCTGACTATTTAGATATTTCTAGAACAGCAGTTTATAAGAGAGTAAAAAAACATGAAAAGTTCGATGCGGTTGATGGAATAGTAACAAAAAAGGTTATCAATAAGTTTGTTACCTCTAGTGAGAGTAACAGTCAGTAACAAAACGAAGTTTGCGTGATAACTATATAGAGTTCACTAGAGGTAACAACTACTAGAAACCTTGTCACTGCAGTGTTCCTGTCCCTTGTGATAGCTACTACCAGTAGTTAGCTATCACAAAAGGGAAACAGAGAACAATTATTTAGAGGTGACAGAAAAAAATGAAAAATAAAAAAATCGAATTAAATAACAAGAAAAGAGTGGTAAGAGTGATTAGATTTTTTATGCCGATGAAACCTCCAACAACAACTCACCAGCAAAAGAAAGTAACAGTCAAAAATGGTAAGCCGATATTTTATGAACCAACTGATTTAAAAGCAGCACGTTCTAAATTAATGGCTCATCTCGGACAGCATGTTCCAGAACATAAAATTGAGAAGGGAATACATCTCACTGTAAAATGGTTATTCCCAATTACTGGTAAGCATAGTGATGGTGAGTATAAGATTACTAAACCGGATACTGACAATCTTAATAAATTATTGAAAGATTGCATGACTGATTTAGGATTTTGGAAGGATGATCAGTTGGTGGCCAGTGAGTTAATTCAAAAATTTTATGCAGAAATACCTGGAATTTTTATTCAGATAGAAAGGTTGTGAGTTTTGTGGACTTTCATTCTTTTTATCAAGATGTTATTAAGTGGATGGAAGCTAATAATCAAATGGTGGGACAACATACTAATCAGTCCGATACTTATTGGGAGTGGGTCATTCAGTCAATTGGATATATGTGCCAAAAATATGACAACCATCCGCTAGTAATAAGTCAAATGTTAATGTTTCTAAATTATTTAGAAGATAGTTATTTAGTTGTAATTAAAAAATGAGGTGGTAAAAGTGATTCCAAAGGGTGAACGTTACATTATTGATGTTGTTGTAGATAATATGAATCGCTATATGGAACAAAATAATGTAAGTAAAAAGATGTTAGAAGTTGATGTGGGAAGTGCTACTATTCAAAATATGTTACGGAAGAAAACAACTAACGGGTGTAGTATAAGATCGTTACAAAGAATTGCACAGTCTTTGGGGGTTAGTACAATTGATTTGGTTGAAGATTGGGAAGAAAGCTAGGTGTTAATCCATGAGGTTTCAGTGGTTAAAAGATTATCAAGAACTTGATGAACAATTGTTATACTTGAAATGGAATCTCAATAAATCACAATTAGAATTAAATCGATGGATAGAAGGAGATCTATCTAAAGTAAAAATAGATAAAAATTCTCGTTCGGCTAGTCTGGAGATAAATATTGAAAGAATAAAGAGAGAAATTTTAAGATTAGAAGGTCAGAAGAGTGAATTAACTAAACTAATAAACTCTTTTTCAGGTATTGATAATGAAATAGTAAGGTTAAAATATGTTGATAATTTAACTCTTGAAGAAATTGCTGAGGTTACTGGCTATAGTGCCTCTTATATTAGAAAGAAGCATAGTGATATCAGAAGCATTTTGAAGTTTGTCGATGATTATGAAAGTAGACGATGTGAGAGAGAAAACAAGTTGAATGAAATAGACTACTACTCAAATAAAATAAATCAAGATAAACAATTACGCTTATTTTGAAATGTATCATAAATGTATACTCATTTATGGTATGTAAATATTGATATATCGAGGTTATGATATTAGTGTGATAAATTTCGGTAGTCCGCAGATTAATTAATTGCTATCAAAATTTACATCTCCTTTACCCTATCTTTATTGGTAGGGTTTTTGTGTTATAATTAGAGCAATAAAAAAGTAAGGAGCATATCGTGGTAGCTATCATAGGGATTATTATAGGCATCATTCTAGCAATCATTAGTATGAATTTAAGTTGGGGAAGTGTTCCTGATTGGCTTAGTGCAATAGGAACAGTAGGTGCATTCTGGTATATAATTAAACAAATGAGACAAGATAAAGAAGAGAAAAAGCAAAAAGATTATAAAGATAATTACGATAATTTATATAGTAAAATGAATATGCTTTTAACTGAGCTTGAGAAAAAAGAAATAAAAGATACCATAAGTTTATATGAGCTGGGAGGTATAGCAGGTCACGTATTCCCCGAACCTGAAATATTTAATGATATACAATATGGTCTAAAGTCACCGTCAATACCAGATTATAAATCGTTTAAAAAAGTCTGGAGTATTGCAACTAAACAAGTTAATGACGAAGACGCTTCAACGGGTGATTATTTAAGAACATTAAATTTATTGTTAACAGAAGTAAATAAGTATAAAGATAACCATTATTTAAATGAAGCAGATTTAAAATTTATTATAGAATTAATAAGGATTAAAATAACTAAAGAAGGATATAATTTAATACTTTGGAACGCGTTGTTTTCTCCCTATAGTGAAAAGTTAAATATTAATCTAAGGGGATTAGGTATATTTAGCAAAAAATCCAAAGAAGAATTTTTAGCACTTTTTCTATATCAAAGGGCAGATATACAAGAAGGAGTGAAAGAAGAAATTGTTAAATTTGATTATAAAAAATAAATTATTCAACGCATAGCAATCATGTTATGCGTTTTTATTATGCGAAAAGAAAGAAGGTGAATGATGTGATAACTAACGAAAAGCATAAAAGATTTGCTGATGAATGGCTGATTGATATGAATGGTACAAGAGCTTATAAAGTCGCTTACCCTCATATAAAAAAAGATACAACAGCTAAGGCAGCAGCAAGTAGGTTGTTAACTGACGTTAACGTCAAGGCTTATATAGATGAACGGCTTGAGGAAATCAAGAATGAACGCACTGCTGATGCCCAAGAGGTTATGGAATTTTTAACAAGTGTAATGCGTGGCGAAGTAAGAGAACCTGTTGCTTTATTGGACGGGGATGGACATCAAAAAGTTGTTGAGTTGCAACCAAGCGTTCAAACAAGACGAGCAGCAGCTGTCGACATTGGTAAACGTTATGCATTGTTCACCGATAAGAAAGAAATGGATATTAAATCTGTTACCTTTGTGGATGACGTTCCACTTGATGACGATGACTGAAACTAAAATATCTATCAGTCAAATGTTAGGTAAGGGTTATAATCGTTTCTTCCATACGAAGGAATTCTATCGAGTTGTAAAAGGATCTCGTGGTAGCAAGAAGTCTAAAACAGCAGCATTAACGTTTGTACATGACATTTTAAAATATTCATGGGCTAACATTTTAGTTGTCCGTCGATATTCAAACACCAACAAGCAATCAACGTACACTGATTTTAAATGGGCAGCTAGTAAGTTGGGTGTATACGATTATTTTAAGTTTAATGAGTCACTGCCAGAGATAACTGTAAAAGCAACTGGTCAAAAGATATTGTTTAGAGGACTAGATGATGAGTTAAAGGTAACGTCTATAGCAGTCGATACAGGGATGCTTTGTTGGGCGTGGTTTGAAGAAGCCTATCAAATTGAAACACCAGAAAAGTTTGAAACTGTTGTTGAATCAATACGTGGTTCTTATGAAGACCCAAATTTTTACAAACAAATAACTGTAACGTTTAACCCGTGGTCTGAAAGACATTGGCTTAAGCGTCTTTTTTTTGATGATGATACTAAAAAGAAACATGTCTTTTCGGATACGACCACTTTCAGAGATAACGAGTGGTTAGATGAACAAGATGTATCCAGGTACTTAGATTTATACGAAACTAACCCAAGACGTGCCAGAGTGGTATGTGATGGTGATTGGGGAATAACAGAAGGACTTGTGTTTGAGAACTTTGAGGTTAGAGAGTTTGATATACATAGAAAAATACAAGAAATTGGCTTGACCGTCCACGGTATGGACTTCGGATTTTCTCATGATCCGACTACCTTACCATCATCAATATATGATGAAAATAAAAAAGAACTATGGATATATGGAGAACTTTATAAGACGGGCTTACTATCGTCAGATATTGTAAGTGAAATTGAAAAAAGAGATTTAATGAAAGCTAAAATAATAGCAGATAGTGCTTCATCTATTGTGATAGCTGAGTTAAAGAATAAAGGTGTTAGTCGCATTGAAGCAGCTAGAAAAGGGAAAGACAGTATATTAGCTGGTATAGATTTTATGCAAGGTTTAAAAATGTATATTCATCCTCTTTGCGAAAAAACAGTAGAAGAGTTTAATACTTACTGTTATGACCGTGATAAAGAAGGTAACTGGTTAAATAAACCTGAAGATAAAAATAACCATATCATTGATGCACTTAGATATTCATTAGAGCCTTATAATGGTAAAACTCATACTAAAGTTAAAGTCAAAATGTTTAAAGGAGGTATATAATGGCAAAACCTATTTTTTATGAACCACCACAAATTATGACAGCAGATCCAGAATTAGAAATGAATAGCGATGTACTAAGTCAGTACATTAAACTACATGAGCAAGAGCTACCGCGGTATCAAATGCTTTATAAAATGTATCGAGGTAAACATGAAATTGTTGAAGCTGATGCAAAAGAAAAATACAAGCCGGACAATCGTTTAGTTTCTAACTTTGCTAGCTATATTGTTGAAACATTCAACGGTTACTTCATGGGAAAAAGAGTGAGTACTAGTCACCCAAATGATAATGTATCAAATTTGGTTAATAATATTTTGAAACGTAATGATCAAGATGATAATAATTCAACACTATCTAAATACGTCAGTATATTTGGTAGGTCATACGAGTTAATTTTTCAAGACGAAGAAGCTAATACTTGCATCACTTACAATAACCCATTAGATATGTTTATTGTTTATGACAATACCATGCTGCAACGTAGATTATTTGCTGTCAGATACTATTTAAACTCTGATGATAAAACAGTTGGTGAGATATACGCTCGTGATAGAGTTATTTATTTTTCTGAAGGTAAGGATGGTTATGATTTCAACGAAGAAGTCCCACATTTCTATGGTGATGTACCGGTTGTTGAATACATTAATAATGATGAGCGTATCGGATTGTTTGAACCAGTTATATCGTTAATTAATGGCTTTAATAAAGCCTTGTCAGAAAAGTCAAACGATGTCGATTATTTTGCAGATGCTTACTTAGCGATTTTAGGTGTGGAATTGGACGATGACTCATCAGCTAAAATTAGAGATAATCGAATTATTAATTTCTTTGGAACAGATAATGCAACAGAAATTAAAAATATCATCGTTAAATTTTTAGAAAAGCCAGATGGCGATACTTCCCAAGAACATTTATTAGACCGCGTAGAGAAACTGATCTATCAAATGGCAATGGTCACTAATCTAAACAGTGAATCCTTTGGAAATGCTTCAGGAGTAGGGCTTAGCTTTAAATTGCAAGAAATGGAAAACCTAGCATTAGTTAGAGAGCGTAAATTCGTTAGTAGTATGAACCAACGCTTTAAAATGATATTCCAATTACCAACGAATGTCCCAACTGCTCAACGTGATGAATGGTTTAACTTAGATTTCACTTTTCACCGGAACATTCCAAGGGATGTATTATCAGAAATTCAAGCAGCCCAAGCAGCAGCAGGTCTATTGCCACTTGTTGATAGAATAGCAATGATTTCAACAATTAATGACCCGCAAGAAGTTGCTAAACGTATGCAAGAAGAAATGAGTGGTGTTATTGATGATCCATTTTCAAGAGTACAGGAAGTAGTTGAAGAAGATGAGCAAGAAGAACGTCCAAACGAGTAGTTATTGGATTAAACGCCAACAAGAAACTATGGCGGGTCTTGATAAACGTGATAAAAAGTTTAGTGATGCATTGGCTAGAGAATATGACAAGTTGCTGATTGATATTGAAAAGCATATTTCTTATTACTACCAAAAGTACGCTAAAGAAGATGTGTTAGCATATCGAGACATGATGCAATATTTAAATGAAAAAGAACGAAATGCGATTTTCAAGAACTTTGACACGTTTGTTGAGAATAATCCGAAATATAAGAGACTACTACCGATTAGAAATAGCATTTATAAGTTGAATCGATTAGAAGGCCTTCAGATGTCGACACGAATCAGAATAGCTGAATTAGGCATCGTTGAAGAAAACCAAATGGCCGATTATTTAGCAAGCTCATATGATTATGGATACAAAGCAACAATGAAGCATTTGGAAAATTCCGATGCTTTTTTTAATGTTGATAAAAAACTCTTAAATCAAACGTTAAATGCAAAATGGTTCGATGATAAGAATTTCTCAGACAGGATTTGGGAAAACAAGGACCGGTTGAGATTATGGTTCAACACCACATTTAGAGACGGCTTAGCGACAGGTAAAACTTATGATGAAATGCTAAAAGACTTAGCTAAAAAAACTGATACAGGTGCTTTTTATGCTAAGCGGTTAGTATGGACAGAATCATCTTACATGCTTAATTCTGCTAATGCTCATGCGTTTATGGAAAGTGGTGTCAAGAAATATCGGTTTATAGCTATTATTGATGGTAGAACATCAGTAACATGTCGAGGTTTGAACGATGAAGTATTCGAGTTTAAGAACTATCAACCAGGGCTTAACGCACCGCCAATGCATTCGTTTTGTCGGTCAGGCATAGTTCCGGAAGAGTAGTCTAACGACTGCTTTTTTATTTTAATTAAAATTAGAAAGAGGTAAGTGATATGACAATAGTAATTTATTTTAAAAATGGTGGAACAGCTTTATTTAATCAAGTAGAGGAATTCAAGACTGAATCCGGAGTAGTTTCGTTTAAATATTTTGGAGTGTCAACACAAGTAAAACGTCAAGCAATGTTTGTAATCGATAATATTGCTGGCTTTGCAAAACAAATCTAAAAGTCTAGTCACTAGGCTTTTTAAAAGTAGGAGGCGCAGGAATGGAGTGTAACCCTTTTAAACCATTAACGTGTAAATCGGGAGTAAATATATCCCAACCAATAGCTAGAGAAACAATTGAGGTTTGGGACCCGATTCAAAAATGCAAAGTAATTCGTTATAAAGATGAATTACTGAAAGAGTTGTATAGAGACTTAACAATAGATATTAATCCGAAAGAACCATTTGAATTTGTTGGAAGGATTGACGGTCCGCCTCTTACTCAATACAGAAATCAAAATCTAAGAAATTACTAGGCTTTTTTATTTTGTCCAAGCATTGAAGACGTTATAAAAGCTATGGAAAGTGCAAGCATTTATTCACTTTAAAAGATATGGAAAGGAAAGATTATCATGAAAAACAAATTATTTAAGATGAATTTACAATTATTTAGTGCTGACACTGGTTCTGATGGTGGCGATAATCCGGAAACTACCACAGAAGAAGAAGCAGTTGAAACGCCTAAAATTGATATTGAAAATTTATCAGACGAACAGGTTGCAGAATTAAAAGCAAAATTCAACTTTAAGACTGATGACGATGTAGACAAAATCATTAAGTCGAAACACAGTCGTTGGCAGAAAGAGAAGGAAGAAGCTGAAAAACTAGCTAAGATGAACGCTGAAGAAAAAAGACAATACGAGCTAGAGAGTATTAAGCGACAACTTGAAGAAGAACGTCGCAAAAACTCACTAAACAGCATGTCTAAAGAGGCGTCTAAAATGCTGTCAGAACAATCTATCAATGCAGATGATGAAGTACTAGCATTTGTGGTTAGAGATACTGCAGAAGATACGAAACAAGCTGTTGAAGCATTCTCGTCATTGTTACAACGTAAGGTTGAAGAAGGTGTCAAGATTGCTTTGTCAGGTAAAGCACCGAAATTAAATCTAACACCTGGTAGTCATAAAGAAGTTACTAAAGAAGAAATCATGGCTATCAAAGATACAACCAAGCGTCAAAAATTAATCGAAGAAAACATACATTTATTTAAATAGGAGGAACAACATGAAAAAAGAAAATTTACTAAAGATGAACTTACAGCAATTCGCTGAAAAAGACATTGTGACAACTGATGGTTTAGGAGAAATTAAATCAATCGATTTTGTAAACTTATTTGGTTATTCAATCGATGAATTATTACAGGTTTTAGGTGTGACCCGTCGTATGACTTTAACTAAAGATGAAAAAGTCCAAACATACAAGTGGGTTCGGACAATGGCTGCTAATAATGCCGTAGGCGAAGGTGAAACGATTCCATTATCAAAAGTTGAACGTAAGAAAGACCGGGAATTTGTCGTGCCGTTGCATAAATATCGTAAAGTTGTAACTGCTGAAGCAATTGATCGTCATGGATATGATATGGCAGTAAATGAAACTGACCGTGAAATTTTGGAAGAAGTTCAAGATGCTATTAAAAATCAATTCTTTACTTACCTAGGAACTGCACCAACTAAACAAAAAGCGACTGGTTTACAAAGTGCTTTGTCATTAGGTTGGGGAGAAGCTAAAAAGTATTTCCGTGGAAATGTACCAATGATTTCATTCATCAATCCAATGGATGTTGCTAAGTATCTAGGTGAAGCACCTATCCAATCAGGTGCATCAACCGATTATGGTTTTACCTTATTAACGGGATTTCTAAATCAAACAGTAGTTGTGTTTGACAGCATCCCAGAAGGTAAAGTGTACACAACAGCAGTTAATAACATTGTGTTAGCCAATAAAGATGTGTCATCTTCTGAAATGGCTCGTACGTTTAATTTAACGACTGAACAATCAGGTTTAATTGGTGTGACGCATGGTACTACTCTAAACAACTTAACAGTTGAAACAGTAGCATTAGAAGGAATTCAACTGTTCACTGAAGTTTTAAACGGAGTAGTAGAAACTACTATTGAAGAACCAAAACCAGAAGAAAAAAAGGAAAACAAACCTAATGAATAGTAGGTGATCAAGTGAGTACTCATGAAGACATAAAAAAAAGAGTAAAAGTCCGAGAGTCTAAAATCTCGGATGAGTTACTCGATGAATATTTAACAACAGCGCTAGACAGAATCAAGCTCTATACAGGAATTAACGACTTACCAATCGAATTTAACTCAATCATAGTTGATGTCGTTTTAGCGATGTATCGTAGAAAATATTATGAAGGCATTGAACAAGAAAAAGCTGATGTCTTTAGTGTTAAATTTATTAATAATATTTTAAGCCAATTTGATAGAGAATTTCAGAATTATAAGCGTAAAAAGGCTGAAGAACTCAATAATTTATCAGGAAAGATTGTGTTCAAATGAGATTATATGAGATTGCTTTATTCGAGAAAATAAAAACTGGTGAAAAAGATAGGCTTGGTAATGATATTACTGAAATCAAGCTATTTGAAACTGGTGAAGGTAGAAAGTCTACTTGGACTGCTGATGAAATAGCTTTAGACAGTCGTATTGTTACAAAAAAACTTCAAAAGGTTATTGCAACGCTTTCTACTAAAACATTGCAGAAGGCTTTTTATTTGGAGTTAAACGGCAATCGTTTTGAGATTGAAGAAATCAAAGGCGAAGATGATGAACGGTGGCGAGTTGTTTATTTAAAAGCTTATGGGAAGTGATTGAATGAAACTTACTTTATTCGGCACTGAAGCTTTAGAAAAGAAGTTAGAACAGAAATCTCAATTTGATTTAAAAAAGGTTCAGGAAAAACAGCTTAGAGATATCTATAAACGTGGTCGTCAACAATACTATCGCGATGGAGCAGTACCGAGTGATGGTGGTACACCGTACGATACAAGCGAATTATTACAATCTTTATCTTATCGTGGCGATGAAGTTGGCTATTTAAAAGAATACGCACCACACGTCGAGTATGGGCATAGGACACGTAATGGTGGCTTTGTTCCTGGACAATATTATTTAAAACGAAATGTGGATGCGCAGAGAGAAACATATAAAAAGGATTTACAAGAAGAGTTAAGGAAGTGATACCTTGATTAAAAAATTATCTTTTGTTGATGTATTAGCAGGTGTCTTAGATGTGCTGAGACAACATACAGACTATGATGTGTACGATCATTTTCCAAAAGACACCGAATTACCTTTTATTCATGTTGAAATTGTTGGGCAGACAACTGTACCGTCAAAAACAATGTGGAAAGAAGACTATCAGCTTTTCATTCATGGGTGGGCAGAGGGTTCTGAAAGCTCAGTTCCAATTTTTGACTTAATACAATCAATTGAAGAAGCAATGACTGTAGAAGTTAGCTTACCAGAAGGATACGAGTTGTTAATTCAACGACCACTTGGTGTTCAACAGATATTAAAAGATGAAGACGATGTAAGACATACGATTATTGGGTACTCGTTACAGATTCTATATGGTTATAAAACTAAATTTTAGGAGGAAACAAGATGGCAGGAGAAAATAAAGAAACAGGTGTACAAGCAGCAACAGCTTTTGAAAATAACTTATATTGCGATTTCACTGCTTCAGCAGCTAAAGCGATAGCTGGAAAAGATATTATTTTAGCAATTTTTAATTCAACAGGTGATAAATTATTGGCGATTGCCGGACAACAAGGGTTAACGATTAATCGCTCTAAAGACTCAATTGAAATCACCTCAAAAGATACTCAAGGGGGATGGAAATCTAAAATCGGTGGCATGAAAGAGTGGTCAATCGATAACGATGGACTGTATGTGTCAGGTGATGAGTCACATAAAGAGTTATCCAAATATTTTGATGGTGATGATCCAGTATGTATCAAAGTATTAAATATGAAAGATAAAAAGGGCATGTTTGGTGGCTTAGCAATCGTAACAGACTATTCATTTGAAGCACCATTCGATGATGCAATGACTTATTCTATTAAGCTCGATGGCATGGGTGCTTTAGTTGATTTAGAAGGAAAAGAAGAAGCAAATAAACTACCAGAAGGGGCTAAATAATGATAGAAGAAACAGGGTTAGAAACAGGCCAATTTGAAGTAAATGGAACAGTGTATGAACTGCGTTATAATTTACAAAAAATCAAAACAATTGAAATGGTTACCAAAAAAAGCATTAGTGCTGAAGTGGTGCAAAATAACGGAATCTTACCAATTCAACTGATGGAATCATTGTTCTCATTTGGATTAGTGACGGCTAATGATTTAAAAGTTGTTCCTCAATCTAAAGCTACTGCAATGTTTGAACCATTTATTAACGAAAATGGTGCAATTACAGTTAATAATATGATCGTGGAGAAACTTCAAGAGGATGCAGGTTTTTTATTCCGTTAGAACTCATTGATTATGAGTATTGGGAAAGTAGTCCAGATATGTCGCCAGAATCCACAAAAAAATATAAGTTAGCAAAGCCTTATCAAGATGACATTGATTTGGCTTTTTTTGTGGTCAATTTTGGTTACACGAAATCAGATTATATGGCATTAACTGAAACGGAAAAAGCGTTCATACGTAAGGAGTATGAGCGAAAAACGATCAATGATGCGACATATCTACGTGACGCTGTGTTCAATGCAGTTAGTAATGCGATGCGTAAGAAAAACGCTAAGTTTCAAGAGCTATTCAAGAAAAAACAAGCAAAAGCTGATATTGAATTTAATGAAAATGCCATGTCAGTTGTCTTGGAAGTTGAAGAAAGAGACGGAAAAGATTGGGTTAAACAAATTTATAAAGCTAATGGCTTAATGAAGCCAAGAAGGGAGGGTGATTAATGGCTGATTATACATTAAGCGCTCGAATTACTGGTGATGGCTCTAGTTTTAATAAAATGATTGATGGTGCTAAAAGTAAAATGGATGAGCTTTCAAGTAAAGTGTCATCTACAGGTCAAAGTATTACTAATTTTAGTGCTAAAACAGCAGCAGTTGGAGCGGGATTGACAGCTGGAATCACTGCTCCTTTCTTAAAGGCAGTTAAATCTACGGCTAGCTTTGAACAATCAATAAACAAAGCCGCATTAGTTGCTGATGGTTCTAGGAATAATATTGATAACTTGAAGAAAGCATCTTTAGAAATGGCAGCACAATTTCCGGTAGATGCTCAACAGGTGTCTGATGCAATGTTAGAAATGGCAGCTAAGGGTTACAATACAACTCAAATTATTGATATGATGCCTGGTGTTTTATCCTCTGCAGCTGCTAGTGGTGAGGATTTAGCAATCGTATCTGATACAGTGTCCGCTGCGATTAATGGATTTGGTTTAGAAGCTAAAGATGCTTCAAACGTGGCAGACTTACTTACTGGAGCAGCAAACGCTTCGGCTGCCGGAGTTGGGGATATGGGGACAGTATTCAAATACGCAGCGCCTGCTGCCCATAACTTAGGTATTGGCATGGATCAATTAGCAACTGCATCAGGTATTATGATGAATAAGGGTCTTGAAGCCAGTCAAGTTGGTACAACTATGCGTATGGCCTTTCAAAGATTAGCAGCTCCAACTGATGCAGCCACTAAACTTATGAATGAACTAGGCTTTTCTGCTATTGATTCAAGTGGTAATTTCAAAGACATGCGAAGTATTATAGATGAATTAGGAACGTCATTGAAGAACTACACTCCGGCACAACAACAAGCAGCATTAGCTACTATTTTTGGTACTGAATCGGCTAGTGGTATGGGGATGTTACTCGCTGAAGGTGCCGACGGATATGACAAAATGAGTCAAGCTATAAAAGATAGTAGCGATGCCGGGAAAATGGCTAGTGAAATGCAAAAGACTCTAGGAGCTTCCATTGAAACAATGATGGGTAGTGGGGATGCGCTGGTTAAATCTATTTTAGGTACTCAGACGCCAGCTTTATCTCAATTAGCACAAACAGTTGGGGGATTATTAGATAAATTCAATAATATGTCAGATGGGACTAAGTCAACAATTGCTACTGTAGTTGCTTTAGCAGCTGCGATAGGTCCTTTGCTAATTGTTTTAGGAACATTAGGAGCGGGACTTGGTGCAGTAATTAGTGGATTAGGGTTCCTAATTAGTCCAATTGGTTTAGTGGTAGCCGCTATTGTCGGGTTAGGCGTAGCGTTTGGTGGTGCAATGATTAAGAGCGAATCTTTCAGAAATACAGTAACTAACGCTTTTCAAAGTGTTGTGGCAACAGTTCAAGGGTTTGCTCAACAAGTCATGCCAGCTTTGCAAGCTTTTGGGTCTAAAGTAGGTCCAATGTTATCAGCCGGTATTCAAGCAGCTATTCCAATTGTTCAAACGGCATTAAGTGGCATTGGCACTGCATTTCAATCTGTTATGCAATATCTACAACCTGTATTTCAAACGATTGGTGGAATTATTCAAGCGATAATACCAAGTATTCAATCGTTTGCTAGTGAATTAGGAAGTAAGTTTCAAGCTAGTACTAGTGGAACTGGCGGAGTGATTACATCAATAATTATGGCTATTATGGGTATTAACCCAGTCATTAAGATACTAATAGGTGCATTTAGATTGTTTGGACCACAAATAGTAGCATTAGCACAACAACTAGGGCCAATGTTAGTTCAGACATTTAGTACAATTGGTGGTGCTATTATGCAATTAGCAAGCTCAGCTATTCCGTTAGTTATGACGGCATTTCAAACGTTACTTCCAGTTGTTATGCAGGTAGGTCAATTATTTATGTCTACTTTATCGCAAGTTTTACCAATTATTTTGGGCTTGTTTAATCAATTAGTTCCAATTATTGTTTCCTTAGCGCAATCGTTCATGCAAGTTTTAGCTCAAATAATGCCTTTAATCGCTCAGTTGGTTAGTGCTCTAATTCCAGTGATTCAAACAATAATAACAGTAATAATGAATGTTGTAACAGCTATAGCACCAGCTCTAATCGCTATTATCCAAGCAATTGTCACCATTATCCAAGCCATGCTTCCAATCATAGGAAGTATTGTTAATGTGGTAATTAGTGTTGTTACTGCAGTAATCGCAGCTTTAAATCCGATAATTGCCATTGTTGGAGCAATAATCTCAAATGTTATGGCCATTATATCGCCTATTGTCGCTTTTATTGCTGGAATTATAACTGCGATTGTTAGTGCTATTCAACCAATCGTCCAAACAATAGCAGGTATTTTTAATACAGTGTTTACAATTATTGTAGGTGTATGGAATCGTGTTACTGAAATAACAGGGACGGTTTTTAATACTATTGGAACTATAGTAGCAACTATATCTGCTGTATTTTCATCTGTATTTAATAAGGTATTTGGAATTGTATCAGATATTATGAATAAAGTAGGCAGTGTTATTTCTAATGTGTTTAGTGGCATCCAAAACGCTTGGTCAGGACTTACAGGATTTGTAGGTGGTGTGTTCGACGGCATATCTTCAGCAGTCGATTCTTTGGTAAGTAGCGTAAAAAGCGTTGTAAATGGTGTCATTGGCGGTGTCAATTCTGCAATTGGTATTATTAATAAAATACCTGGAGTATCAATTGGTGAAATTAGCTATCTTCAATCGGGGACGACTAATTGGCAAGGCGGTTTCGCTCGAATGAATGAAGGTGGTCGTGGAGAAATGGTTCTACTACCTTCTGGAAGTCAAGTGATACCACATGATGCAAGTATGAAATATGCTAAAGAATCAGCTAAACGGAATAGCAATATGCAAATATTTGATTATTCTGATAAGAAAGAAACAAAGCAGCCAGTAAATATCTACATTCAAAATGAAGGTGATGCTGATTGGTTGAGAACATATGTGAATACTGAAAATGCTTTGGATGACTCGGTAAAAATATTTAGATAGGAGGCTAGATAATGGATGTCATGATAAATAATTCCTTTAAATTAAGTGAAATAGATGTGATTGTTCAGGATTTTCTAGTCTCATCTATTGATAAAGAAGTTTATTCTAAACGCATTGAAGGAAATAACAGAACATTAGATTTCGGAGCAGATGATACTAAACGAAGTATCACTGTTCCGTTTTATTTTTATCCTAAATATATTTATGATGTGGGGCTAATTCGTGATGAAATATTTGATAAAGTAACCGGTAATCAAGCATTTTGGATAAGAGAAATGCGAGATAACGGAACTGGTAATGAATTATTTTCAGGTAAACAATATCAAGTCAGATTAAAAGATGTGATTGAAGTAGATCAGACCTATAAATTGGGTCAAGGTGTTATGAAGTTTGAAACGGTTGAACTTCCTTATGGTATATCAGTTGCTACAACTCAAACTATTCAAGTTAAAGGCTTATTTAACGACGACAGTTGGTCTTATGGCATGGGTCTTGAAACAGTAGATGATTCTGAATTGAAATATAGCTTTACTGGTAAAACATTCCGAGTGTTCAACGCCGGTAATGTTGAAATACACCCATTTGAAAGTTATTTAAAAATAATCATGAGTAGCATTCAAGCGACAAGCGACAGAGTAAGCCTAGCTAATCGAACTAATAACAGTCGAATAGATATCAACCGAAAACCGTTAAGTAGTGAAACTTGGCAATTTGATGGACCAGTAATAACTTGTAATTCGCTAAACTCAACAAAAGATACATCAAAAAAATTTATTAGTTTGGTACCTGGTTGGAATCAAATTGAATTAGAAGGTGCGACATCAGCTAATGCTAGTTTTGATTTTAATTTCTTGTATCGATAGGAGGTATGTAGTGTAGATGTACGTTAGAAGTATAGAAGGTAAAGAATATCCACTCATGTCTACATACACTGTAGATGATGAAATTAATGGAAATATAAGTATTGCCATGGATATCGTGGCCAATAAACCTAACTCAGTGTTCATCGAAGAGTTAAGTGAGTTCTGGGAATTGGTAGATGATGACGATGAAGTTTATCGAATCGTTTATTGTAAAAAACAAGGATTTGGTAATAATCAATTTAAAACAATACGTGCGATTCCTAAACTTTACGATATCATGGATTCGACACGAATTTACCAACGTTTTGATGGTTCATATTCTGTCGCACAATTATTTGAAGCAGTTTTTGAACCAACAGACTATGATTATACGTTAGTTGGCTCTTGGAATAATATCCGTGTTCAAGGGTACGGTGACGGTGAAACCTGCTTAGCCATGTTTCAAAAAGTATTAGAACGGATTAAAGCAGAGTTTACATTCACTGGTAAAGTGGTAACTATTCGAGAAAAAATTGGAACTGATAAAGATGTCATGTACCGATATCGTTTGAATGCTAGTAACATCAGCCATGAAGTGGACGGACAAGAGTTTTATACCTTTGAACGTGGATATGGTGACTTTGAAGACGAGGGAGAAACAGGATGGCAAAAAGCCAAACTCATACGAGAGTATACCAGTCCCTTAGCTAAAATTATTGGTAAGCGTGAAGGACCACCTATTAAAAATGGGACAATCAAACATGCTGACACAATGGATAGAAATTTAAAAGCACTGGTTGATAATTCTATCAAGATATCTGTTACAGCTGACTTAGTTGATTTAAGAAAGAAGAACTACCCTTACGCAGTGACTAATCTAGGTGATACCGTATGGCTAATAGATGAACGGATTCAACTTGAAGAACAAGTCAGAGTTGTTAAACGTTCTATCAAGTATGATTGGCGAGGAAATATTTTAGATTTACAGTTTACTTTTGGAAGTCAAGGAATCGTTGATCGGTATAACGGTAAGTTAAGCAATGCAGTTAACACGATTAACGATATTCTAGCCGGTAAAACTAAGTTGCCATTTAGCGCTATGTCAAATGAGATACAGATAGTGACTAAGATACTTAAAAACGTTCAAACACAGCTTAAGGTTGATGAGAATGGAAGTATACTAGCAATTAATAAGAAAGACCCGAATCAGCTAGTAATTTTTAATGCTGCCGGATTGGGAGTGTCAGATGACGGCGGCAAGACATTCAAAAGTGCGATTACAGGTCGTGGTATCTATGGCGATGTGATTATTGCGAACACGATTAAAGTCGATGCATTGGAAGCTAATTGGGTTCAAGTCGGATTTAATAAGTATTCAGATAATATAGAAATTTTTGGTGATAGATTTGATTTCTATGATAGCAAACATCAGTTAACAGCGACTATCAATGCTGACGGTCATAGTTTTTACAATGGAAAACGATTTATTGGTGGTATTGGCGAGACAGCGAAGTCTGATAATTTGGATGTCGTCGGATTAGCTTTGAGTTTAGGCATGGAAGGTGACTACATGACTTTGCAAACGAAAACGAACGCAGAAGAACCTTATTGGTCTATGCTGACAGTTGATCCACGAGGAAAATATGCTGGAAGAAAAGGTATCTACACAGATTTACCTCTTTACATGAACGGTGACATCGGCATGAGAGGAAGCAGTGGGCGTTTGCTAAGTTTTGACACTGTTAATTACAATGGCAGTCCGTATCCGTCTTTAGTGACAGATGATGGTCGTGTCGGCATCCTATTTGGAACTGGCTATTTATATTTTATGTACAATAGTACAGTTTGGTCTTTTACTGATGTCGTCAAAGCAATCGACATAGCTAATGCCTTAAAAGGTAAATCTGTTGTTTATGATCTAAAAGACACAGGAAATGGTGGAATGTCATGGAGTTATGTGAATTTGTAAAAGGGGAGTGATAAGTAAATGGCAAGGAAAATTATAGGAAGCAACTGGAATCGAAAGAGTCAAGATGCACACAATGAAAATTATAAAGAGTTGTATGAAGGAGTCGATGAAGTTAAGGGTACTGCAACTCAATTAACTGAAGATTTAAAAACAACTAAAGAAGATGTCGATGAGCGAGTTAAATCAGCAGAAGAAAAGGCTGAAGATGCAAAGTTAAACCCTGTTATCAAAGATAATAGCGTTACGATTAACAAATTAGATTTTTTAACTTCTGAAAACTTATTTGATGAATCGAAAGTCATTGAAAAATTAAATATTAATATCGAAACGGGTAAAGTTGAAAATCATGAAGAATTTGAATTGCTGAGCAATTTCAATATATTTGAGGAAGGTATGGGTCTTGTAAGTAATAATAATTTCAACTACGCGATTTATGATGATGATTTAAACGTTTTAAAATTTGGGACTCAAACTAGTAATGAAGAGCTAAAAAATGCTGTTAAAAACAGCAAATACATTCGGATGGCTTTTAGATTAACATCAAAAAACCATATCGTTAAATATTCAAAATTATTTGAAGCAACTTTTAAAAGTGATTCAGCAGCTAACAATATTAGTTCTTTGGAAACAAAAAACGCTAGAAATAGTATCGTTGGGAATGAGTTTGTTGATCTGCCAGACAAGCTAGATTTCATTGAGAAAACCACTTCTAAAGAAGGAAGTAAAAATTTGTTTCCTAATCCACTGTTTAAAGGGAGATTTTTGACTAATGTTTATGAGGTAGATACTACTGAAATACCTCAGCGCTCTAAACTAAGTGAAGGGTATCGTTTAGAAATAAATGGAACTAAGTCTGCTTACTTGAAATACATTATTCAGCTAGAAAAAAACAAAGAGTATTACCTTCGTTCAAATTTAACAATCAGCAAATACACCAGTGGACAGTTAGGAATTGAAATGGTTTTAAGTAATAATTCAATCAACCTTTCCAGGAATTCTGTTGGTACGGAAATTAAGAGTACAACGTTTGTTAACATTGGAGAATCTAAAGCAAATTTAATCGTGGGAGCATTTAGTCAAGCCAACCTAAGTGGGCATATTAGCTATCCAGTTTTAGTTAACATGACTGATACAGGTTTATCTAAAAGTCAGTTAGATGCGATGACTTTTGAGGACATTCAATTGTTAGGCACTATCAGACAAGATATCAAATCATTAAATCAAGCACCCGTCTTTTTATCAGCCAAAAATGAAGTTCAAAATAGCGAATTAAACGGGACTGATTATTGGGTTAAAAATGCCGGTACACCAGAGATAGTGACTGTTGAAGGCATAAATATGGTCAAAGCGTTTTCGAGTGGGTCCTCTCAATTTCTGCAAACTTTAGCGTTAGCTAATAAAAAATATTATGTTAGTTGCGAAGTTAAATGCGATAGATTTATTAAAGGATTTTTAGGCTTAAAATTTGAAACACTGGATATGAAAACAGATATTTCAATCGCTACAACTAAAGTAACTAACGAATTTGAAAAAGTATCTCGTATCATTGATTTAACAAAATCGCCAAACACTAATATCAAACTTTTTGCTGGTAGCTTTATAAGCGCTGACTTAGATGGATATGTTAAAAACATTCAAATGATAAATTTAACTGAAACATTTGGCAATAATATTCCGTCAAAAGATTATTTAGACAGGATAATCTTTACAAAAAAAGACGAAAGCCAATCAAAATATGAAGTGGATAACCAAACAGCAACCAAAAATTTTATTACAGCAATGAACAGAAAAGCTAAATTATTAGGCATGGCTAACAGTACATTCACTAACCCATCGGGCTTAGAAGACGATAACCATAAGTCAACTGCTCATGATATGTCTTTAGTGTTAAAAGATACACTAAACTATCCTGATTTACTGAAAGCGTGGGGAGTAAAAAAATATACGTTTGACATTATTGGAGCTAACAAAAGGGAAATGTCTATCGTATCAACCGTTCAAAGCGCCGAATTAGAAAAATCTTACACCATTTTAGGCGGTAAAACAGGGACTAATGATGATATAAATTGTTTAGTTTTATTCGTACAAGACAAAGAAAACGGAGATATTTACTTTGGTAGCTTGCTAGGAACTGTTGGTGATCGATTTATGGTGTTTAAGCAACTGGCAGACTCAATAAAGAATAGCAAAGGCGAAGATACTAGCGTTCTATGTACATCGACTTGGGGAACTAAACTAGATTCTAATTACCAATTATTCAACAACATTAAAACACTGCCTAAATCATTCAAAAATCCTGACCAGAAATTAAGACCAGCGTCGACTACTAAAGTATTGACAGCTTTGACGGCATTAGATGTATCAACTGATATGTCTGAGATAATTGAGATCAAGCAGGTCGATATCGCTAGAGGTAGTGGTCCAGCGTTTCAATCTGGCGATATTATTACATTTAAGGACGCTTTGCATTTAATGATGTTGCCTTCGTCTAACACTACAGCCAATGCAGTTTGTCGTCATTTTGGAGCTAAGATTCGATTAAAATAACATTGCTATAAAAGACATATTCTTGTATCCTAATAAATAGAAAGGGGTTATATTTTGAAAAGGGATGCTAGAATTGATTTGTTTGCAACGCGATTCATTACATTGATTTGTATTCTTTCAATATCAAGTCAAAAATTTAATAAAGAGACACTAATTAATAAATAACATTAATTTAACAACTACACACAAGTAGTTGTTTTTATTTTGCCCTGAAAGGTGGCGATGCTGCTATCAATTAATTCTGAAGAAAGGAGAAGTGATTATGTTAAAAATCGAATATGCCGTTCTATTCGGAGTGATTGGGATGTTTGCAACAATTATTGGACTATGGAAAGCATTGAAAAAAGATACGTCAGAAGAGACTGCCAACATGACCAATTTAAAGTCTGATTTAAAAAATATCAGTGATAACGTCAAAAATATTGCTAGCGATACAAAAGAAATTAGGATTGAAAATAAAGAAATTAGAGAGCGATTGGTCAGAGTAGAAGTTCATAACGAACAGACTGAAGCGCGACTAAAAAAACTAGAAAGAAATTAAAGGAGTGATGTATATGAACGGATTACAAGATGCAGTGATTAACTTGTTAGCTATATTAATTACAGGAGCAGTGACAGTGTTAAGTGCAAAGACAACAGCCTATTTTAAACAGAAAGGAATGTTGGACTTACTGAAGACAAAACAAGATACTGTTAAGATTGCAGTCAATGCAGCTGAACAAATCTACAAAGTGGAAGATGGACAAGTTCGATATGACAAAGCCAAAATACGAGCGGTTCAGATGTTGAACGAGCAACAGATTCCAATTACTGATGTTGAATTAGATAGCTTAATCGAAGCTGCAGTAATCGGCATGAAGCAAGGATACGAACAAAATAAATAAAACCTAGTCCTCAAACTGAGGGCTATTTTTTTATTAAATTTCAGGAGGTAATATTATGGGATATTCAGTAGACAAACGATTTATGTTAGCAGCTAACGAAGGAGATAGTCGTAAAGCACAGAATTACTTCATCATCTGCCACGAGACGGCAAACAGTCGCGCTACAGGCGAAAATGAAGCAACATATATGAAACGAGCTTGGCGTAATGCTTACACAACTCACATTGTTGGTGATGGTAAGGTATATTTAATCGGTGAACCTGGTTATGTTAGCTGGGGAGCATTAGATGCCAATCCATACGCACCGGCACAAATTGAGTTGCAACATACGCTTGATAAGAATCTATTTAAGAAGAACTACGCAATCTACATCGAGCTAATCAGAGACTTATGTAATCAGTTTGGTATTCCTAAGCAGTTAGACGCAAGCGGTAAATGGACTAAAGGAGTTAAATCTCATGAATGGTGTAGCTACAATTTTGGTGGTGACCACACGGACCCATTCGGATATCTAGCTAAGATGGGTGTTAGCCGTCAACAATTCGCTAAAGATGTAGCTAATGGAGTATCAGGAGGAGGGAGTACAGTGAAAGTTAGAGACGATTATTATTCAGAAGGCAGTTACTTTGAAGCGTTGCAAGATTTACAAACGTACTATCCAGACTGGAAAAATGTTGATAAAACTGTGCTATTGAAAAAAGGTACTAGATTCCCTGTTCGGAACATTCAAGTTACTCCAGCAGGAACAACGCATGCTTATGTTGCCGGTTTAACTGGAACGGTAGTCACGTTAGCTAAGTCACACGTTAAACGAGTATAGAGTAAAAGTAGAGTAAAGCATAGTAATGTAGAGTAATCAATAAGCCTAGTCCGTTTCGGATTAGGCTTATTTTTTGTGATTTGAATGAACTGCTGTACACATTTAAAAAAAGTAATAGAACACTTTTTGAAAGGGGGCAAAAAAGGGGCAAAAAACATTAATTATTAAAGAATCATTGAATGATTAATAACTAATGAATGCAACGTAAAAACTTTAATAATATATCTTTAGCAACTCATTAAATAACTAATTAAGATGATAAATCTACACGCGCATTACATGGTAAAGCAGCTAGAATTAAAGAAGTTCGCCGTTAATAACTTATTAACAAAGAACATTGAGAAGTCCATTTTATTGGGCTTCTTTTTTTATAACTTGAATTATTAAAATAGTTGACATGTGGACAATAAAGAAAGAGTTAGAACGGAAAATCATTCTCAATTAAAGAAAGTAGGTTAGTGATAATGGAAGAGTATTAAGGTACTGGTAAAATTGGATATCTTTTCCAATCAGAAAAACAAATGGTAGCTAAACTTGTGATAGAGGTCGCTAAAGAAATTCCTGTCATTATTCCACCTTATACTATAGTCGTTGTGCCGTTAAATGGGAAAATTATCTTTTATGGTGACAAATTTCAAGAGATAATTTAACTAGGAATTATTGTTAGAATGGAATCGAATGGAGATCATAGTCTAAAGTCCTTAGAAGATAGTGAGTTAATAGTGGTTAAATCACAACTTGTTAAGTAGACAGGTTGTTTTTTTATAAAGCTTATTTTATTCGTATTTTCATATTATTGTCTATTGAGCTTGTAATTATGACAAAAATGATGAGCGTCTTGTAGTTAAGGGATAGTCATTAGTAATAGTCATATCTTGATTTGAATCATATGATAGTACTCATTAGATATTGCTAATAAAATTAGTGGCGAGTATATAAAAAAACCGCTACCGGGACTGAACCGCTAAAATGAGACAGTAATAAAAACACCTATGCGATTACTTTTTTCCGATAATCAATCGGAGATAAGTAATCGTATTTTTGTTGAATTTTTTCTTTATTATAATAGTTGATGAAATTTTGTACAGTTTCAATTACACTAGTTGTAGAGCTTCCAAGCGAGAACGTTTCAGCCTTTAGGATGGAGTGAAACGATTCTATTGGAGCATTATCTGCAGGGGTCCCTTTTCGGGACATACTTCTGGTAATGCTCTTTTCTTTTGTTGCTTGATAATAAGCGTATGAGGTATAAACAGAACCTTGATCAGAATGAAGCACACACTTATCAGAGAGAATAGGTAATTGATTTAAGGTATCCAAAACACAAGCAATGTCTTGTTTTTCACTTATTGTATAAGAAAGTATTTCTCCATTAAATAAATCCATAATACTAGAAAGATATAGTCTTTTAGGACCATAATCAAGATAAGTAATATCTGTTGTAAGTTTTTCTAGTGGCTTACTTGAACTGAAGTCTCTATCAATCACGTTAGAGATTTTAAAATTAATAGAACCAGGACGTTTTGCTTTCTTTATTTTCACCTTACAATTCCATCCATATTTTTGCATAATACGCTGAACAACTTTATGATTAACTTTTATCTTTTTGCGAAGTAAAAAAGTGATTTTTCGATAGCCATAAGTAAACTTGTTTTCTTTACACAGCTGCTGAATCATTTTAATTCGATTATCGTCAACATATTTCTTCTTAGACCAACGATAGTAAGTACTCCTAGCTACCCTAAAATAGTTACATAACCATGTTATAGATAGTTTTCCTTTATAAGAATCAACTAAATTTAAGAATACTTCTTTTTCCACATCCTTTCCAACTCCTTGTATTTTTTTAAAACATCAATCTCCTGTTTCA
>NZ_NGJS01000010.1 GCF_003950515.1 Vagococcus vulneris | reverse complement strand
TTTCCATGTTGTGTGTGATAAACTTTGATTGTCCTTTTTCATAAGGGACCTCCTAAATGATTGATATTTCGTGGTCGGGAAACCAAATATATCTTATCATTTTAGGAGACTTTTTTTATACCACGCTGAAAGCTCTTCTGAACCACCCGCATAGCAGGTGGTTTTCAAAACATATAAATAAAAGTGATGTTGTCTCAGTAGTTCCCTCTTTTGTTTCAACTAAATATCGATTATCACCACCAGGTCTTTTTGATGGAACAACTGTCAGAATATTTACAACAAATGTAGCTTTTTCACCTTTGTGTACATCCGGTTTTTCTCTAAAATCGCTTAATTTAATATGACTGTCATATTGTTCAAAATTAAAATCTTCGGATTCAACACCATTATACTTTGATTTATTTGCACCGCATCCGGCTAATAAAAATAAACATAACGCAGCAATAACGCTAAAGATTGATTTTTTATTCATGTCACCATCTCCTTCCATTTAATTGTACACAAAATGTACGTATAAATAAAGAGTATGTTTCAATCATTTACATTAGAGCACACACCGTATATTTATTTCACTTGTATAAGTCTTATTGTGTGTATTGTCCTTGTGTTCAAAAGAAATAGCGTCCTAATTATTCGTATCAGATGTATTTTCGACAACTGCTTTTTTCTGGTTCTATTTGGTTAATGCTGATTGATTCATTCGCTTCTGCTTTTTTGTAGTTAAAGTCACTACATAAAATAACTGATTTATCATCGTTTCTGTTTTGTAAAGTTCTTAAGTGTCTAACGATAGTACAAATAGATCTTTTTAATGCCATCCTTTATAACTATTAAACTCGTCAATTGTATAATTATTTAATCTGGTCTCTGAGATATTTTCCAGTTTTGTCAATTCTGACATCCTTTGAACAGCATGATTAGATGCTGAAATTATTTTTAACTCTTTAAAGTTCTCCACATCTTGCAAGTTCTTAATTTCTTTCCCTCTCTCCAAATATCTTAGTTGTTTATTTAAATTGACAATATTATTCAACTCATCAATTTAATTACCACTGACAATTAATTATTTTAGATTCAGTAATTTTTTAAACCTACTAAGTCAGTTAACTGATTATAGTCGATGCTTAAAGTAAGCCAGAGCTAAAACATCATCAGAAATAACTTTTTTTCTGATTAAATTATGATTTAAATTCAAATTTTTTAATACTCTTAAAGCTTTTATTGTGCTCTCACCCACTTTCTAAACCAGCGACTGGTTTAAATTCTAACTCTTTAGCTGCTTCTATAATTGGCAAAGCTCTAAAATTGGCTCGAGTGTGTTTAACCAAATCTTCAGAAAGTTGTGAAAGATAAATAAATTAGCGATTTGATTTCGCTCAACATCCTTAACAGAAGAATCAAACGACTGACTATCGCCGCATGCCTGAATAATAAATATCGACTGTCATCTTATCACCAACGATACCTTTGATAATGGTCTATACCGAAAAAACTGGTAACAAACTTTTTTCTTGTTTCTGTTCCTAATTAGTCTTTTTTGTATTTAATCCGCATGATGTCAGAAAAAATAAGACTAAGTAAGAAAATTAGATGAACATTTCTGATGAGATCACTTCTTGAATTTAAAACACAACATTTACTACTTATATGCTAGATGATAGTTTCTTAAAGTAAATAATATTTTAATCGTTATTTTTTTGTTATATTTCTTAATTATAAAAAACAAACGGTAAGTCTCAGATACTTACCGTTTGTTTTTTTTATTTTCTTAAAATTTTTTCCATTGCTTTACCTTTAGCTAATTCGTCAATCAGTTTATCAAGATAACGAATTTTTTGCATTAGCGGATTTTCAATTTCTTCTACACGATATCCGCATATCACACCTGTAATCAAGTCAGCTTGAGAATTAAACTGGGGACATTCATTAAAGAATGCTTCAACACTAACTTCTTTTTTCAATTGCTTATCAAGTTGTATCTGATTATATCCTGTCAACCACTGAATAATTTTATCTACTTCTTTTTTCGTTTTACCTTTACGCTCCACTTTTTTTACGTAGAGCGGATATAATTTATTAAAAGACATTGAAAATACTTTTTCTGATTTATTCATCTGAAAATTATCCCCTTTTAGCGATACATTCAATTTCAACATCTGCACCTAAAGGTAAGGCTTGAACTGCTACACAAGTTCTCGCAGGATAGGGCTTACTGAAAGTTTTTTTATAAATTTCGTTCATTTCATCAAAATGCTCCATACTTGTTAGAAAAACATTAACTTTCACAACATTTTCAAAAGACAAATCTGCTTGAGTTAAAACCTGTTTCAAGTTCATAAATACTTGCTTGGTCTGCTCACTAACACTATTTGATTGTTCAATATACTCTTTAGAATTTCTTGCTGTTTGACCAGATAAAAATATATAATCTCCGGCATCTACAGCATGTGAATAAGGTCCTGATGAGGAAATCTGTTCAGCTGATATAATTTTTCTCGACATAAAAAAACCTCCTACTTATTTAACTTAAGTATACAAGAATTTATAAGGAAATTGTAATTTTTGGGACACAAAAAAACAAAAAAAAGGCAAAGTATTAAAAATAATTTGCCTTTTAGAAAAATATCTTTGTTTAAAATGAACCACAAAATTAAATCTTTGTTTCCAACCAAACCCTAACTTCAGCTAGAGCCTCTGACATACCAGCAGGATTTTTACCGCCTGCCTGTGCCATATCTGGTCGACCGCCACCGCCGCCACCAACTTTAGGTGCAATTGCTTTGATCAGATCACCAGCTTTTAAGCCGTTATCGTTCATTGACTTCGTCATAGCAACTAACAAGTTAACTTTTTCTCCTGACACTATGCCTAAAACCAATACATCAGATAACTCTTTTTGTTTCCATTGATCCGCTAATTGTCTTAGCTGATTCATATCTTTAACAGAAGCTTGTTGAGCAATATAACTGATATTGCCAATTTTTTCGATATTTTTGAAGATATCACCTGCTTCAGCATTCGCTAACTTCGCAGACAATTGTTCATTCTCTTTTTGTAACTCTTTATAATTTTCATGAAGTTGCTCGACCTTAGTTACTACTTCTTTTAATTGCGGTGCCTTAACTAATTTAGCAACCTCTTTCAAACGTATTTCTTCTACTCGTAATGCTTCAAAAGCTTCTTGGCTAGTAACAGCTTCTATACGACGCACACCTGCACCAATACCTGATTCAGATGTAATTTTGAAGATGCCGATATCGCTTGTATTACCAACGTGAACACCACCACATAATTCGATGGAATAATTGTCAACATTAACAACTCGTACATTCTTGCCATATTTTTCTCCAAATAAAGCCATTGCTCCCATTGCTTTAGCAGAGTCGATATCTGTTTCCGTCGTAATTACAGGCATGCCAGCCCATATTTTCTCATTAACTTTACGTTCCATCTCTGCTAATTCTTCAGCTGTTACTTGTTCAAAATGAGTAAAGTCAAAGCGTAAATAATTTGGTGCTACTAATGAACCCGCTTGATTAGCGTGTTCACCCAATACTTCTTTTAATGCGCGATGCAATAAATGTGTTGCCGTATGATTTTTAATAATTTTATTTCTCAAATGACGGTCGATAACTAGTCGATATGTATCACCTTCATTTAATTGACCAATCACATTAACTAGATGCAATGATTGACCGTTTGGTGCTTTTTTAACGTCGACTACTGAAGCTACCTCGATACCATCGCTATTTAATACTCGCCCTTTATCAGCGACTTGTCCGCCCATTTCAGCATAAAACGGAGTTAAATTAAAGATTAATTGAGCTTCTCCATTGTCAGTCGTAGACACAATCGTATCAGTTTGAATAATAACTTCTAACTTAGCATCAATTTCTTGCTCTGTATAACCAACAAACTCACTTTGCACTTTAATATCAGTTAATAAAGCCGATTGCACATTCATTGAACTTTCTTTCACGCGAGCAGAACGGGCACGATTACGCTGAGCTTCCATCTCTTTTTCAAAACCAATATGATCAACTTTTAGGCCTTCATCCTCAGCCATCTCTTCAGTTAATTCTACTGGGAAACCATATGTGTCGTATAATTTAAAAATATCTTGCCCAGCTAACGTACCTTGTTTCGATGCCTTTAATTCTGAAATTAAGTCAGTAATTATTTGTAATCCATCATTAATTGTTTCATGGAATCGTTCTTCCTCGGTCTTGATAATTTTTTCGATAAAGTCAGCTTTTTCAGTTATTTCAGGATAATAGCTGCCCATAATCTCACCAACAACTGGCACTAATTTATAAAGAAAGGCTTGGTCAATACCTAGTTTTTTACCATGCATAACCGCACGACGAATTAAACGACGCAACACATAACCACGTCCTTCATTTGAAGGTAAAGCTCCGTCCCCAATAGCAAATGATACAGCACGAATATGATCGGCAATAACCTTAAATGATGTATTAACCGCGGGTGACTCACCATATTTGTGCGTTGCGCTCATTGCTTCTGTCGCATGAATTATTGGTAAGAACAAGTCTGTTTCAAAGTTAGTCGGAGCATCTTGGAAAATTGAGACCATTCGTTCTAATCCCATCCCTGTATCAATGTTTTTATGAGGCAATGGTAAAAATTCATGATTATCTGTGTGATTAAATTCTGAAAAAACTAGATTCCAAATTTCCAAATAACGTTCATTTTCGCCGCCAGGATAATTTTCCGGATCATCTTCAGCAACATCATTATACTCTTGTCCACGATCAAAAAAGATTTCAGAGTTTGGTCCGCATGGGCCAGCACCGATATCCCAAAAATTATCTTCCAGCTTTACAATTGATGCCGCTGGCAATCCGACTTCTTCATTCCAAATACGATAGGCTTCAGAATCATCAGGATGAACTGTCACATATAGACGATCCTTATCCAAACCAAACCATTTATCATCAGTTAATAATTCCCACGCCCAATGAATAGCTTCCGTTTTAAAATAATCTCCAACTGAAAAATTACCCAGCATTTCAAACATAGTGTGGTGACGTGCTGTTTTACCAACATTTTCTATATCATTTGTACGAATACTTTTTTGAGCATTTGTCATTCTTGGATTCTCTGGAACAACGGTTCCATCAAAATATTTTTTTAGTGTTGCTACACCTGAGTTAATCCACAACAGAGTTGGATCATCAACTGGGATAAGTGAAGCACTCGGTTCTACCGAATGACCCTTTGATTTAAAAAAATCTAAATATTTACTACGTACTTCCTGACTAGATAATTTATTCATATCATATCCTCCTAAAAAATATAAAAAGCATCCTGCAGTCAAGGACGATAAGTCGTGGTACCACCTTGATTGCAATGATGCTCAAACAGTCATTACCTCTTTTAAGTCCTTAACGCAGACTATACGTGATAATTGAATACCACAAATCGACAGGGAGCAGACTACTTTTATTTGGGCTCTCTTTTCACCAACCAGAAGCTCTCTATACCAAATATTTTTAGTAAATCTATATCCTCTCATACTCCATAAATTATATGTAATAGAACCCGTTCTGTCAACTTTTCAATTAATTAATTCAGATATTCATTTAAAAATTTCTGGATTGTCTCTTGGTATTCCTTAGGATAATCTTTAACAGATTCAGCGTGACCCGATCCTTTAAATACTTTCATTTTTTTAGATCCTTTGGTTGCATCATATAATTCATATACCATACTTGTTGGAACAAATTTATCTGAGTCGCCATGTATAAATAAAACTGGTAAACGGTTCTTTTGGAGCTGCTTAACAGCATCTGCTTCATAGAAGGAATAACCCGCTCTTAATTTTGTATAAAAAGATGTCAGCGGAATCAACGGAAAAGCAGGCAGATTAAATAAATCTTTTAATTGAAAAGTTAATTCTTCACTTACCGATGCATATCCACAGTCTTCAATAATAACCTTCACTTGAGGCGGCAGTTTTTCTCCGCTCACCATCATCACCGCTGCAGCACCCATGCTTTCTCCAAACAAAACAATTTCGACATCATTGCCTTTTTTTTTGATAACCTCATCAATCCATCGTAAATAATCTAAACGATCAAGCCAGCCGAAACCAACGTATTTTCCTTCACTCTTACCATGAGCACGATTATCAGGAACCAACACATCGAAGCCCAAATCATAAAAAATTTTTGTGTACGCCCCCATTTTTTCAGCACTTTGCATGTATCCATGTGCCGCGATTACTACCTTATTCGTTTTCTTAGTTTGATTGACCCACGTTGTCCGTAAAGTAAGTCCATCATTACTTTCTATTTCTGTTTTATTAGTTTTTCCTTTTGAAAAGTCCCACTCTTTCTTTTGCTTTTCTTTATTCGGTTTATCTAAAAAATCTTTTTCTCCAGATACAACTGCATAATTAAATAAGTAGTTAGTAGCATAACCTAGACTACCTATTACTCCTATTAATACAATAACAACTAAAATAAAACATACCTTTTTCATAAAATTCCCCCATAATTTCATTGAAGATATGATACACTTTATTCATAAAATTGAAAAGAGGTAATATTATGTTTTCGATACAATTTAATAACGAGCCTTGGGTTCGAGCAGCAGCCTTTGATTTAAGAACAGCAATCTTCGTAAATGAACAAGGTATTCACCCAACACAAGAGTTTGATGAGCATGATACAGATGATACAGAATATCTTGTATTGTTTGATAAAAATAAAATGCCTGTCGGTACTTCAAGGTATGTTCAAGATGATGCAGTCACTTTACGAATTGACCGCCTTTGTGTTGATGAAAAATGGCGCTATAAAAAAGTTGGCAGCCGTTTAGTACTCGAAACAGAACACCGCGGTCGACGAAACGGATGCTTAATTTCTAAAGTCCATGCCGAAAAACATGCCGTACCTTTTTACGAAAAACTAGGATATAGTAGAACATCCGACGATTTTATTGAAGATGGTATTATTTGTCAAAAGATGGAGAAAGAATTGTTTAGTAACGTATGCCAATAAACAATAACACAACAAATTGGTTGGTTTCATCTCTTTATAACCTATACCATTTTCTAAAGCAATTTTACTATTCTTAAAAAACAACTTATTAATAATAAATAAATTTGTAACAAGTAGTAACTCACGTTGTTCATATACTGGATATTTTTTATATTTTTACCTATACCAATATATCAGAATGCTTGTCAAGAGCCTGTTTTTTAGTATATAATTGTCCAATATTGTGAAAGGGGTTTGTTTATGTACGAAAAAATGAAACAAATGGGGAAAATAGTTGGAATATTGCTTTCAGTTTTCATTATTACTCTAGTAAATTCTAGTATTGCGATGGCTGCTGATTCATCTAATTCAGCATCTAAATCCAATCAATCTACTGATACTAAGCCTTTAAAACAGACTTATATTATAGCAAGTGATTCAACCTATGCACCTTTTGAATATCAAAATGCAGATGGTGACTATGTAGGTATCGATGTTGATTTAATGAAAGAAGTTGCTAAACAAAACGGATTTAATGTTGATTTTAAATTTATCGGTTTCAATTCTGCCGTTCAAGCCGTTGAGTCAGGTCAAGCTGACGGTGTTATTGCTGGTATGACAATCACTGATGAACGTATTAAAGCATTTGATTTTTCTGAACCTTATTTTGACAGTGGCGTCCAAATAGCTGTTAAAAAAGGAAATAATAAAATAAAAGATTATAAAGATTTAAAGGGACAAAAGATAGCCGCAAAGATTGGAACTGCCAGTGCTGATTTTTTAGAAAAAAATAAAGATAAATACGGTTATTCAATTACTTACTTAGATACAACTGATGCACTATTCAGCGCTCTGGATATTAATGAAGTGGCAGCAATTATGGATGATTATCCTGTTATCGGTTATGCTGTTGCTCAAGGTCAAAATATCCAAACGCCTATTGCAAAAGAAGATGGCGGTCAATATGGATTTGCTGTTAAAAAAGGGACAAATCCTGAATTAATTGCTATGTTTAATAAAACCTTAGCCGAGATGAAAAAATCTGGAGCTTATGATAAATTATTAGGTAAATATATCCAAACTGATACTAAAATTTCAGCATCAAAAAAGAAAGCAGTTGATGAATCTACATTAACAGGTATGCTGTCAAACAACTGGGAGAGATTGCTAAAAGGCTTTTGGATGACTATTTGGTTAGCCTTTCTATCCTTTGCCCTTGCAACAGTATTGGGCGTGTTATTTGGTCTTATGTCCGTATCTGAGCGTAGGGTTGTCAGAACTATTGCGACGATTTACGTTGATTTAATTCGAGGCATTCCGCTAATGGTCTTGGCATTCTTTATCTATTTCGGTTTACCAGGTGTTCTTGGATTCAATATCCCAGTGTTTGTAGCCGGTATCGTTACTCTGACACTAAATGCAAGTGCGTATATTTCTGAAATTGTTCGAGGCGGTATTAAAGCCGTTCCTTCAGGTCAAATGGAAGCTTCTCGCAGTCTAGGCTTGTCTTATGGAAAAACAATGCAAAAAATCATTTTACCTCAAGCAATTCGTATTATGATTCCTTCATTTGTTAATCAATTCGTTATTTCTTTAAAAGATACAACCATTCTCTCTGCTATTGGTTTAATTGAATTACTGCAAGCTGGTAAGATGATTGTAGCACGAAATCTACAAAGTACTTTAGTGTACTTTGTCATTGCAGTAATGTACTTAATTCTTATTACTGCACTAACACAATTAGGTAAAATGTTCGAAAGGAAATTACAACTATGACAGAAAAGATTTTAGTAGAACACTTAGTAAAAAAATTTGGTGACAACACCATTCTAAATAATATCAATGTTTCCATAGATAAAGGTGACGTCGTTTGTATTATCGGTCCTTCAGGTTCTGGTAAAAGTACTTTCTTACGTTGTTTAAATCAATTAGAAGAAATTTCTAGCGGTGCAATCATTATTGACGGAGCAGATTTGACAGATAAAAATACCAACATTAATCATGTCCGTCAACATATAGGCATGGTCTTTCAACATTTTAATCTATTTCCCCATTTATCAGTTATCGACAATATTACATTAGCACCGGTTGATTTAGGTAAAATGACAAAAGCTGAGGCTGAAAAAAAAGCTGTCGAATTACTTGAAAAAGTTGGCCTAGCAGATAAACGCGATGCATATCCAGACTCATTATCAGGTGGTCAAAAGCAGCGTATTGCCATAGCTAGGGCGCTAGCTATGAACCCTGATATCATGTTATTTGACGAACCAACATCAGCCTTAGACCCCGAAATGGTCGGTGATGTGTTAAAAGTTATGGAGGACTTGGCTGAGCAAGGAATGACTATGGTTATCGTTACACATGAAATGGGATTTGCAAAAGAAGTTGCTAACCGTGTCATGTTTATTGAAGCCGGTAATTTTATTGAGGATGGGACACCGGAGCAAGTATTTGACCATCCAAAAAACGAGCGTACGCAGAACTTTTTAAACAAAGTTTTGCATATGTAAAAATCAATAAAAAAAGCCTTTATAAAGGCTTTTTTTATTGATTTCATGTCTAAATGTAGTTAAAATTAAAACTAATAAAAATTGGAGGCTTTACTATGAAAAAGAGATTATTATTACTATCAGCACTCTCGTTTCTTATAATAGCAACTGGATGCGGAGCAGAACAAACATCAAGTACAAACAGTTCCACTATTTCATCTTCGTCTTCAACAGAGAAAAAACATATTAATGTTACAATCACTTTAATAGAAGATGCAAAAGAAATATCATCAAAAAATATTACAACAACTAAAGACCAGACTGTAATGGATATACTAAAGAAAAACTTTGATACAAAAGAAAAAGATGGTTTTGTTACTGAAATTAACGGCAAATCACAAGATAAAGAAAAAAACAAATATTGGATGTACTACATCAATAACAAAGAAGCCTCAAAAGGTGCCAGTGACACTAAGGTTAACTCAGGCGATAAAATTGAATGGCGCTTAAATGAACTTAAATAAATCAACATTTTTCATTTCATATGTGGCACTAGTTAGTTCTGCCGCATTTGTCAGTCGCTTAGTTTTTCAAAGTATTCCGAATATGCAACCACTCACTGACATTATAATAATGAGTTCATTATTTATCAGTTCCTATTTTGGAAGTCTGATTGCAATCCTGAGTATGTTTATTTCAAATATTTATCTAGGTATGGGACCATGGACCATTGCTCAAATAATAGCTTATTTAATTATTTGTTTAACAATCAAATTAGCTAAACGCTTTTTGATAAAATCCTCAATTATCGTTAGAGCATTATTTTCTGGATTTTTAGGTTATCTTTATGGATTTATTATTTCTCTGATACAAGCTCCTTTCATAGGAATAGATATATTTTGGGTCTATTATTTACAAGGAATTACTTTTGATAGTTTGCACGCCGTAGGAAATATTCTATTTTATTTTATCTTAGAACCAGTTATAAAGCCAATTTTTCTAAAAATGAAAAATCGGATAAGTAGTTGATTGGGACTGAACCTTATAAATGAGACAGGTAAAAAATACTTATGCAATTACCTTTTTCGATAGTTAAGTGGAGATAAGTAATTGCATTTTTGTATTCAACAATGTTGATTTTATATTTGTACTATCTCTTTATAAGTCAGTTTAATTTTTACATAATTTATTCTAGATTTTTAATTAATCATATCACTAAATTTCATCAACAACTTATCTAATTCACTATCTAAGAAATCTTGAGTATCAACACTTCTAGAAATACACTTTGTCGATTGCAAGTCTAAATCTATAAGCTTTATTGGAATGATCACTTGATTAGCAGTTGAAACAGTAATCTGCGCAGATGTATACACTTGTAGTTCCACAAGAACTAGCAATTAAAATGGCTAATTCGTATGTGTTACCTCCGATACTCCTTTCTCGTCAATAGCCATCTCCTAAAAATTCTTTATCAGCAGAAAATTTTTTCAGAATTTTCTCAAATTTATTCTTCTCTCTCTTCTTTAGAAACACTCACTTATTATAAGTACTACATTAAAAAAAGAAACAAAAAAAGAACCGATTATTATCAATCGATTCTTTTCACAACTAATTATTTTTTTGTAATGATTTTAAATCCAAAAAAGTAATTAAAACACCAACAATAATACCAACAGCTAAATTATGTGTATATAAAACCACTGCAATCGTGAGAATCATCGCTGTTGCTTCAATAAAAGATAACTTTCTTACTGTTTTTATACTGTCAAAATCAAAGGTTGTGATGGCGACAGTTATCATAATACCAATTAGTGCAGGTGTTGGAATTTGAAGCATGACACCTTTAAATACGATAAGCAGCAATAGAAGGACAATCCCTGCAGCCATCGTTGAGAGCCGCTTTCTGCCACCCGACTTCACATTGATCACTGCTTGTCCAATCATCGCACATCCCGCGGGTCCACCAAAAAAACCTGTCACTATATTGGCTAAACCCTGTGCTTTCACTTCGCGTCGACTATCCCCGATTGTCTCAGTCATCTCATCCACAATAGGCAATGTCAGCAATGATTCTACCAATCCGACTAAAGACAGAGCAAGAGCAGTTGGAAAAATAATACGCAATGTCTCAAAATTCATGGGGACACTCGGCAAATGAAGTCCCTGGATGTTTCCCGACATATCACCTAGATTACCAACCGTCTGTACATTCCATCCAAAAGTAAATGTCCCAACTGTCATTAAAACAATTACAATAAGCGCTGCCGGAATTAGTTTTGTCACATACGGAAACAAATACATTACTGCAATTGCAAATATAGTCATGACGTAAGCTGCAAATGACACGTGCATCAACTGTTGAATCTGGGCTATAAAAATTAATATAGCCAAAGCATTAACAAAACCTGACATAACGGGTTTCGACACAAAACGCATTAAACGATGAATGCCTAAGTAACCAAAGAACAGCTGTAAGCCACCTGTTAAAATTGTAGCCGCCACCATGTATTCAATACCATAATTTTTTATCAGAGTTACCATCACTAGAGCCATTGATCCAGCAGCTGCAGATACCATCGCCGGCCGACCACCGGTCAATGAAGTTACTATGATTGTAATCACAGAGGCAAATAATGCTGTAATAGGATTAACACCTGATAAAATAGCAAACCCGATAACTTCTGGAATAAGTGCTACAGAGGTAACCAATCCACCAAAGATATCGTTTCTAACATTACCAAGCCACTCTTTTTTATTCGTGCTTATCAACATAAACTGTTTGATTCCTCTCTAATGTTGTCTTAAATCTCTTTCATTATTTTGTAATTGATACATGTCATTGTATAGACCTTCATGAGAAATCAACTCGTCATGTGTACCCCGCTCGACAATTTTCCCCTTCTCTAAGACTAAGATTAAATCAGCGTCTTTAATTGTCGATAATCGGTGAGCGATAGCAATCGTTGTTCGCCCTGATCGCATTCGCTGCAATCCTTCTTGAATTAAAGTTTCCGTTTCAGTATCGATGTTCGCAGTTGCTTCATCTAAAACAAGTATTTTTGGATCAGTTACGATAGTTCGGGCAAAAGAAATCAACTGTCTCTGTCCGCTAGAAAAACTTGAACCGCTCTCTAATACTTTAGCATGATATTTGTCGGGCAGTGTTTCGATAAATGTATCTGCTTGGACAAACTTTGCTGCTTCGATAATTTGTTCATCCGTAATATTTTCATTTAATAAACGAATATTACTGGAAATATCACCATAAAACATAAATGCATCTTGAAGAACTAAGCCTAGTTTTTCGCGAAGTTCTGTTATTGGAAAATCTTTAATATCACAATCATCAATTAAAATCTGTCCATCATAAAATTCATAAAATCTCATAAGTACATTGATAATTGAGCTTTTTCCGCTTCCTGTATGACCAACTAGCGCAACAGTTTCACCAGGATTTGCGACAAAACTAATATTTTTTAATACATTATTTTTTCCATCATATGAAAATGTAACATTTTTAAATTCAATTTTTGCATTAGTAATTTTGACGTTTGCCCCATCATTTTGCTGTGGTGTTAATTCATCATGGTCTAAAATTTTAATAATGCGTCCGCCAGCAACTAATCCATCTTGAAAAACACTTAAAGAATCCATCATATTCGTCATTGGATTAAAGAATTGCTGTACATATGAAATGAACGCATAAATGACACCAACTTCAACTGGTGATTGAGTTGATAAAATACCAAAATAACCTAAAATCATAGCTGTAGCCAACGCAAAAAGTAGATTAATAATAGGTGCTAACAGCAAAGAATTTGTTTTAATCATGTCATAACGTGATGATAAATAAGCATTATTACTCTCAGCAAATTCTTCTTCTAACCTTTCCTCTTGACGAAAAATTTGAATAATTGACATACCTGTAATTGACTCATTTAATTTAGTGTTCAGATGACTCAAACGTTCTCGCATTCCTCGATAAATTCTTGAACTGTATTTTTGATAATACCAAATAATTATTAATAAAATCGGGAAAAATATCATACAAATCAAAGTAAGTTGATGACTAATACCCCACATTGCAATAAAAGATGCCACTACCCCAAAGATAGCCGTCATAATGAACAAGAAGAACAGCCAAAACTCAAATAGCGTTTCCGTATCATTTGTGACACGAGATACAATTGACCCAGCCGGTGTTTGGTCAAAATATCGCATTCCCATTGTTTGTAATTTATTAAACAGTCGAACTCTGATTGATTGATACGTATTTAATGACCCCTTAAAATATAAAATCCACTGGCCAAACCAAACAATTGCCTTAAATAATACTCCTATCCCATATAAAGCAGCAAAATAAAGGATTGTTTGTGTTGTTGCATTCTTAGACTCTAAATGATTATCCATAAAAATCTGTAAAACTTTTGGTAGTAGGATATTAATAACTGCCAATATAATTGAAAATGTCAATGCACCAAAAAAATACCATTTAAACGGTTTTGCAAAAGTAAACAGCCGTTTAATTATCGTTGTCTGCTCCTTCATGGTTAAAGTCTTAGTCCATTCTGATTGTGGTTCACTCATGCTGTCACCCCGCCTTCTATTTTACTTTCTAATTGCTGATAATCATACATTTTCTTATACCATCCGCCCAGTGCCACCAATTCTTCATGTGTACCACGCTCGGTAATACGCCCTTTGTCAATAACTATTATCTCATCAGCATGGATAACACTGCTTAAACGATGCGTACTAATGATAGTTGTTTTGTTTTTACGCTTATTTCTTAAATTAGATAAAATTTGTTCCTCAGTTTTTGCATCAACCGCTGATAAAGCATCATCTAGAATCAATAATTCAGGTTCAACAATCAATGCTCTAGCAATGGATATCCGCTGCTTCTGACCACCAGATAATGAAACGCCGCGCTCACCAACCATCGTGTCGTACCCTTGCGGAAAATCTAAAATATCTTCATGAATAACGGCTTCATCTGCAAATTCATTGACTTTTTCTTGAGAGGCATGTGGTACGGCGAATCGGATGTTGTCTCGAACGGTCATTGAAAATAAGAAATGATCTTGAGGAACATAACCAATTGAGTGCAACAAGGCATCTAGTTGATACTCTTTAATTGAATGACTGCCATATGAAATGTTTCCTGCATATTGATCGAATTCTCTTAATAAAAGTCTTAAAATACTTGTTTTTCCTGAACCCGTTTTTCCGACAATTCCTAAAGTCTGACCTTCTTTTAAGTTAAATTCAATATTTTGCAGACTTGGTGCCTTATCACCTGCATAAGTAAAAGATGAAACTTTATAGTTCAGATCCCCTTTAGCGGGCACATTAATACCATCTTGCTGTTCAACAATGCTAGATTTTTCACTTAGTAAATGCTGCACACGATCGTAGCTGGCATTACCTCGCTGTAAAACATTAAAAAAGCGACCGATAGCAAACATTGGCCAAACTAACATACCGATATAATTAAAAAATGTAATTAATTGGCCAATTGTAATCGTCCCATTAACAACAAAACCACCGCCGACAATAATTGATACAACATAAGACACACCAATAACAATAGCGATTAACGGATCAAATAAAGCATCTAATGCATTAACTCGATTATTCTTTTTAATTGAATAGTTTATTTTTTTCTGAAAATCTTTCATCTCTGCTTCTTCTTGACCAAACGTTTTAATCACCTTAATACCGGTGATTGTTTCTTGCGTCTTGTCATTTAGTTTAGAAAACGCTGCTTGTGATTCTTTGAAAGCATCATGTAACTTACTTCCTAATTTACTTGAAATTAAAGCTAAAAAAGGGAAAGGTATTAATGCCAATAATGTTAAACGCCAGTCAACAAATAAAATCATTGCCACTACAGTAATAGCACCAGTAATAAAAGCATCTGCAAAAGTTAAAATACCTGCTCCAGCAACATTTTGAATCGCATTTAAATCATTAGTAGCATGTGCCATTAAATCACCTGTTCGATACTTTTGATAGAAATTTTGATCCATCTTTGTAAATTGATGAAATAATCTTTTTCGCATTGTCTTCTCAAGACGAGCTGCCCCACCCCATATATGGGTTCTCCACAAATAGCGTAGACCATAAACTACTATTGCTGCAACAACTAAAATACTGATCCACATTGTTAAATTGACGGCTGTCAATGTACCATTACTGATTTTATCAACAATTATTCCTGTCACTCTTGGTGGTAATAATTGAATAAACGCAACTAGTATTAAGGATCCCACACCTATAGCATACGTTTTTTTCTCTGTCTTAAAAAACCAAGACAGCTTCTTAAAAACATCCATACTTAAAACTCTCCTTCCAAATAAAAAAACGGCTGCGTTAAACCGCACCCGTTTTTTTCAGTATCTATCAAATACAAGATACGAATCATGAGCTATCAAACTATTTCTTCTTCTTAGTAGATTTAGAATTTTGATTTTTCATATTTTGCATCATTTGACGAACTTTTTTCTCTGATGGCTTTTGACCCATTTGGGACATCATCATACGTAACATATCCTCATTAACGGGAGGATTTTTCTCTAATTGATTTTCAAATGTTTTTTTCGCTAAAAAGAAGCCGCCGACTAGTCCAGCTAGTAAAGCAACAACAATTAAAAGAATCGCTAATCCTGTATTCATAATCCTACACTCCTTCCTCCTGTTAAAATGTGCCTAACAGTACATATTGTACTAAAATTTTTAGTGAATGAAAAGGACGATTTTCTTTTATTTCTGATTAAAAACATCCTCTAATAAATTTGGGTTGAATTCTTGTTTTTTTAACATCAAAATTTCATGTTTATAAGGTGCTTTTGCAGTTTTTTTATCTTCACCGACAAACGGTGTCTCTAAAATCTTAGGCAGTTCCGTTAATTGCGGATGATGAACCACATAATTCAATGCATCAAATCCGATAGTTCCATATCCAATATTTGCATGACGGTCTTTATGCGAACCTTGCGAATTTTTTGAATCGTTCACATGAATAACCTTAAGTCGATCTAAGCCGATAATACGATCAAATTCCTCTAAGACACCATCAAAATCTTCCCGAACATTATATCCAGCGTCATTAATATGACACGTATCCAGCGTAACTGATAACTTTTCATTATATGTGACACCATCAATTATTTTAGCTAGTTCTTCGAAAGAACGACCAATTTCAGTTCCCTTTCCAGCCATTGTTTCCAGTGCTATCTGGGGGGTCTGCTCTGACCGCAGCACTTCATTTAAGCCTTTTATAATTTGATTAATGCCAACATCCGCACCAGCACCAACATGTGCTCCAGGATGCAAAGTAATTTGTTTAGCGCCAATGGCTTCAACGCGTTCAATTTCTTGACGCAAAAAGTCAACAGCAAAACCGAAATTTTGTGGTTTAGTCGTATTTCCAAGGTTTATAATATATGGTGCATGAACAACAATCTTATCCATATTTATATCAGAACTTGTCATAAATAACTGCCCTTTTTCTATATTTAATTCCTCGATGGGTTTCCGTCTTGTATTTTGAGGTGCTCCTGTATAAATCATAAACGTATTTGCACCATAGCTGTCTGCTAGTTTTGCTGATCCTAATAGCATGTCTTTACCGCTCATACTTACGTGCGAACCTAGATACATAAATTATCTCTCCTGACTTCATATTTCTTTTCAAATCATACCGTTCTGATTAATAAATGACAAGTTAGATGCTTGTTTTTTATTAAGATACTGCGACAATCAAACTCTTAATCTATTCAATATTATGGTAAAATGCTATAATATCGTATAACTTACATTTACAAAGAGGTGATCGTTTGTTTAAAAATGAGAATGAAACTCCGAATACACCGAGCAGCAACTTACAAGAGGATACTTCTCAATTAGACCAGACGGATACCGATAAACCAAAGATTAATAAAAGTTCAGCAACTTTTAAATTCAATATAATTTATCGTGTCATTCGGGCAGTCGTTATTTTCCTTATATTTATCATTTTAGCCGGTGGAGCACTTGGACTTGGTGTCGGACTAGGTTATTTCTCAGCTTTGACTAATCAGTTAGAAATACCTGACAAAGAAACATTACGTTCTAAAATTCATGAGCTTGAGCAACAATCTAAAATCACATATTCTAATGATGAATTAATTTCAGTTATAAAATCTGATTTAGTACGCACGCCTGTTAGTGAAAAGGAAATTTCTCCTTTAATAAAACAAGCGCTTATTTCAACTGAAGATGAAAACTTTTACGAACACCACGGTGTCGTTCCAAAGGCAGTTGCTCGTGCCACTTTTTCTGATATTACTGGTTTTGGTAGCGGCTCAGGCGGATCAACCATTACACAGCAAGTCATCAAACAACAACTTTTGACTAATGAAACATCTTATAAGCGTAAAGCTTCGGAAATGATTTTAGCTACTGAAGTCGAAAAGTATATGACTAAAACAGAAATTCTAACAGCTTATTTAAATGTTTCGCCTTTTGGAAGAAACAATAAAGGTGAAAATATTGCTGGGATTGAAGAGGCAGCTTTAGGAATTTTTGGTGTGCATGCGAAAGATGTCAATCTTGCTCAAGCAGCCTATTTAGCTGGTCTTCCTCAAAGTCCGATTTATTACTCGCCATATACTGGTGATGCTACAATCAAAGAAGATGTCTCTGCTGGAATAAAACGTAAAAATATCGTTTTATTTAATATGTATCGTGAAAAAATGATAAATCAAAAAGAATACGAAGATGCAGTAAATTATGATCTAACAAAAGATTTTATCAGACCAGAAGCACCTTCATTTACTGATTCAGGTTTTTTATATAATTATCTCTATGATGAAGCCGCTCGTTTGATGATGCCGACCTACTATGAAAAAGATAAAGTAACTGAAAAACAAATTAATGAATCTCCAGAAATTTTTAATAAATACTTTGAATTAGCCAAAAGAGAAATTAGACAAAACGGATTAACCATTCATTCAACTATTGATCAGAGTGTTCATACACACATGCAGGAGGCTGTTCAACAATACGGACGAGTCCTAGATGATGGTCGCGGCAAATTGCTAGAAACAGGTAGCGTTCTGATGGATAACAAAACTGGGCGTGTCTATGGTTTTATCGGCGGACGTGATTATAATCAGAATCAAAACAACCATGCATTTCAAACAAGACGTTCTCCAGGATCGACTATGAAGCCGATACTAGCTTATGCACCGGCCATTGATAAAGGGATTATCGGTTCAGAAAGTCAATTGGCTGATTTTCCAATGAAGTATCGTGATAACAATGACGAAGTTAAAAATTATTCTGACTTTGGTTCTAAGTCATTTAAATCTGTCAGAGAATCACTCAAATGGTCGTTAAATATTCCTGTTGTTAATCTCTATGATACGATGCTTACATCAAATGCTAATCCAAAGGAATACTTTGAGAAGATGAATATCGGCTTAAACCCTGAAGAGTATACACGAGAATCGATTGCCTTAGGCGGTACTGATCATGGGTTGACAGTCTATGAAGAAACATCTGCTTATGCAACGCTTGCAAATAGAGGTACATACAACGAAGGTTACACAATTGATAAAATTACAGATGCTTCTGGTAAAGTTGTTTATGAGCATAAAGCCAATCCAATAAATGTCTTTAAACCTTCTACCGCAACTATCATGAATGACATGATGCGCGACGTAATCAATAGTGGTACGGGACAAGAAGCTAAAAATGTCTTAAACCGAGCAAATCCGACACTTGCAAAAGCTGACTGGGTCGGAAAAACCGGTACTTCACAAGATCAAAAGGACTATTGGTTTACCGCATCAACACCTGCTATAACGATGAGCAGCTGGATTGGTTATGATGACAATACGCTAATGTATGATACTTGGAATAAAAAAAATATGGAGTATTGGGCATTAATGACAGCGTATGTTTATCAAAGAAATCCTGAAATATTCGGCACTAATGATAAATTCAGTTTAGATCCGTCCGTCAAAAAAGAAAAAGTTGCTTCTTTTACCGGACAAAAACCTGATACTATACGAATAAATGATCTAGGTACATTTAACTTGAAGGACAGCAAACAGATTGACAGTCTTTATTCTGCCAATAACGGTCCAAAAGATAGCGAATTCCGCTTTGGTATCGGTGGAACAGACGACAACTATAAAGATGCTTGGAAATCCTTTATGTCATCACCGGATCGGTTTGACAATCGTAATAATAAAGACAGCAAGAGGAATACAAACAACAACAATTTTAATCGCCATTCAAGTAATTCTAGATAATGAAAAAGACGCCCTTCACCAAGGCGTCTTTTTTTAAATATTTATTGTTGTTCCCAAACCTTTATTTTTTGCATTTTCGACTATTTCATTGGCAACATAAACATCCAATACGGCTGTCCCAACAGTTTTGAAAACCGTAATTTGATCATCAGATGTTCGTCCGGTAATAGTGCCATTGACTAATTGTCCTAATTCGCCCCTGATTATTTCGTTTGTCAATTCTCCTTTATCAAACGGTTGAATAAAATCACCAGCTTCTTGTAATACACCATCAATCGTATCTAAAATAATGACATCGGCTTTTGATAACATATCAGAAGGTATTTCACACATTTCAGGCGTATAAGAACCCACTCCATTAATATGAGCACCTTTTTTTATCCAGGCTGCCTCAAATGTTGGACGTCGAGACGTTGTAACAGTCGTGATAATATCTGCTCCAGTTACACATTCTTGAGCTGTTTTTGCAGCACGGGCATTTATCGAGAATCTTTCAGAAACCTTTGCTGAAAACTCTTTGGCACGATCGTAATCAATATCAAATATACGGATTTCTTCTAAATCTCTAACAGTAATCATCGCTTCTAGTTGACTTTCAGCTTGTCCGCCTGTACCAATCAATGCACCGATTTTAGCGTCTTTTCGCGATAGTAGTTCAGTTGCAGCACCCTGCACAGCACCTGTTCGTAATTGCGTCAGATGTGTACCATCCATAATTGCTGAAACAATTCCTGTTGCCGGGTCAATAACCACCATACTTGCTGGTACACTTGGCAGATTTTTTTTTATGTTTTCTGGATATACTGAAACAATTTTTACACCCAATGATTCGCTTGTATCACCTGCTACATAAGCTGGCATATAAAGACTCTGACCCTTATGGATATCCACCGAAATATTTGTTCTTAATGGAACAATTGATTGTTGTTTGGAATACAACCCTAACGCTTCCTTATCTGCATCAATTGCCTGACGCATAGAGTAACATTCTTTCATTTCTTTTGTATTTAATACTAACATTTTAATATCCTCCTTCTTATTCAACACTAATTTTTTTATTTGAAGTAAGTGTTTGTAACATTGTATATGAGCTATAAAGTAAAACGATAATGACTAACCATTTCAACATATATGTGTTTAGAGATTTAACTAAAAATACCGCAACTAACACACCTAAAACACCAAATGTTGACGTAAATAATGTAATTTTACGACTATATTCACCAAATTTAACAAATTGCATGCTACCAATTGGTACTGAAAATGTACAAGCTCCCATCATTATTGGAAAGGCTGCAATCGGATTCAGACCCATAAGATATACGGTTACCATTGTCAATGAATATGAACCGATACCGATATTGTTTAATGCACCGTAGATAAAAAGTAAAACAGCTGTGAGAATTAATTTCCCGCCATATAAATCTGTCGCGATTCCGTTAGATGGTATCCAATTCATTTGACCAGCGAAAATTAAGAAAGCTGCAATAATCAAACCAATGCCGACAAACAATTTAATTGTGCGTTCCGGTAATTTAACCACATATTTAGGTCCGATATATGCGCCGATGACTTGAGCGACTATACAGACAACTAAAGTTTTAACTCCTACCTCTATGGATGATATATAAGATAATGCCATTGTTGCTACAGGAATAACACATTGCGTGTTCAAAGTACCCGGAAGTTTTTTCATACTCACCCATTTCATTTTTGGATACAGCACTGTGCCAATGGCAAAGTCTGAAATACCAAATGTAGATAGAAAAAATGTGAGAAACGATGATATCCCTAAACCAACTGAATTTGCTTTTTCTTCTTTTAAATCCTGTCGATGACTTATAACATCTTTCACAAATACAACTAAAAAACTAAAGTTAACAATAATAATTAGACCTAATAAGATTACCTTAGACATCTTTATTCCTCCCAGTAGATAGATCTGACTTTTTCAAAATGATTGCCATATTTCTTCTGTAATTCTTCAGGAAGTTCTGAAATTATTTTTAATGTATACGCATCATGTTTGATATATTCCTTAGCTAAGTTCAACATAGCTCGATTTTTAGTTAATGTAATATCATTATTGCCCATCTGATTTTCATCAATCGTACCAAACAAGACGTCATTATCATCAACCACAAGATTTATCCAGCGATTACCAAAGTCTTGCAGCTTATCCTGCTCAAACCCATGATAATAAACTTTTTTAAATGGTAATTTTTTGTTTCTATCACAATCAAAAGCAATTAAAACAAATTGATTTACACGCTTTTCTGCTTCTTGTAACGCTTTCAAAATTTGCGGTGTTAATTCCTTCTTCCACACTTGTATTAATACTGAACTATCTGCATGACAAATTAAATACTCTGCTTTTTTTAATAAATTATCGTACCCTTCCAATTTCCATAGCAAATCGTCTTCTTGATACTCTTTAACTTGACTGAATTGACGACTTAATAGATGTAAATCTGTTTGTGTTTCAGACTCCAATCTGCTGATAAACTCCTCCGCAGATAAAGCCCCATATAATTTTGGTTCTGATTTATTTACGATAACCAAATCCTTTTTCACTAATTTTTCAAGAATGTTATACACTTTTGAACGCGCAACCCCTGAGTGCTTGCTTACCTCATACCCAGTAAGTGCTCCTCTCTCCAATAATGTCACATACACAAGTGATTCCATTTCAGTAAAATTATATTTCTTCATAATTTGAATAATCGTATCCATAAAAATCAACCTCACTTAACTAGTAGCTACTATGGTAACTACTATAAACTAAAGTGATTGTTTTCACAATAGTTAGTTACTATTTTTTACAATATATGTTGGTTAAAAAAAAGAGGCAGTCACAGAAAAAGCCTGCTGTGACTGCCTTTATATAAATTTTTTTTTATTATATTTTTGATGAAAGCGCATCTTTCTTTTGACGAATAAGTGAGGTCATCATAGTATATGAACTATATAAAAGCACAATAATAACTAACCATTTCAACATATACGTAGCCAGTGATTGAACTAATAACACTGCTGTCAATACACCTACAATTCCAAAAATTGCACTTGATAAAGTTATTTTGCGATTATAACGACCATATTTTATAAATTGCATACTACCGATAGGGATTGAAAAAGTACAGGCACCCATCATAATCGGAAATGCTGCGAGAGGATCCATCCCCAATAAGTATACCGTCACCATCGTTACAGAAAAAGATCCTATTCCAATATTATTCAGCATACCAAACGTAAACAAAGCTAATGAAGCAGTCAATAATTTCCATCCGTATAATTCAGTTGCCATACCGGTAGATTTTATCCAACCCATTTGACCTGCAAAAATTAAACAAGCAGCAACTAGCAAGCCAATACTTAATACACGTTTAATCGATATTTCAGATAAATTAACTACAATTCTTGGGCCAATATATGCACCAACCATTTGCGATATAATACACACAATTAACGTTTTTATTCCTACATTTACAGAAGATACATATGAAAGAGCCATTACTGCAAAAGGAATAGCCCCTTGAGTATTCAGTGTACCGGGCAGTTTTTTGATGTCCACCCATCCCAACTTAGAATAAACAACCGTACTAATAGCAAAATCTGAAATACCGAAAGTTGAAAGAAAAAAGATAACAAATGAAGAAACCGGCAGCCATTTGCTTGAAGGTTTTTCACTTTTCAACTCTGCACGATGAGTATAAATATCCTTAAATAAAAAAATACTGTAACTGAGACTTACAAGAACAATCAAACTGATTACTATAAATTTAAACATAAAAACCCCTCTCAAACTTCATCACAGCAATTAAAATTTTCTTACTGCATTAATTAGTACTTTATGCTTTTTTTATTTTCAACTCAATCAAACTTTTTATTTTTTATATAAAACGGTATTTAATTCTACTACTTGCATATTAAATAATTATAGGTTACAATAAACATATGAAAAGATATTCATATAAAGGAGGACTTAATTATGTCACATGCAAATACTCAATCTGCTGCAAAATCTTGTGATGCTAATCATAACCATGAGCATAACCATGGTAATTTACCAACAATTCTTTATGTTGTTGGGCTTGTACTTTTTATTGTTGCTTTATTTCCAATCTCTCCAGCTATCAGTTCAATAATGTTTGTAGGGACAGTCATTTTATCGGGTTATCATATAATTATTGAAGGTTTTGAGGATACTTATAAGGAAACGAAGACCAACCGGAAGTTTACACCTAACGTTCATGTTCTAATGGCTTTAGCAGCAATCGGAGCATCTATCATCGGTGACTATCGCGAAGCAGCACTATTAATTTTAATATTTGCCGGAGCACACTTTTTAGAGCATTATGTTGAAAATAAAAGTAAACGTGAAATCACTAATTTAATGAAATTAAATCCTACTGAAGCTCGTTTAATACAACCAGACGGAAAAACCAAAATTGTTGATGTAAATTCTCTAAATGTTGGCGACTCGCTCCAAGTACTTAATGGCGATCAGATACCAACTGATGGCATAATTAGTTCTGGAGCTACATCAATCGATGAATCTTCAATCAATGGTGAAAGTATTCCCGTAGATAAAACGATAGGTGATACTGTTTTTGGCAGTACGATTAACGGAAATAGTACTTTCACGATGACCGTTACTAAAGAAAGTTCAGATACTGTTTTCGCCAAAATACTTGCATTAGTTAATCAATCACAAAACAACTTATCCAAAACTGCTACCAGAATTAAACGATTCGAGCCAAGGTACGTGACAGCTATTCTCATCATCATTCCGATTTATATTATTTTGACACCTTTTATCTTAAATTATTCTTGGTACGAAAGTTTCTATAAAGGAATGGTTTTCTTAACTGTTGCATCTCCTTGCGCTTTAGCAGCCAGTGATATTCCTGCTACGCTATCAGCAATTTCAAATTTGGCTAAACGTGGTGTCCTTTTTAAAGGTGGCTCCTACTTATCTAATATGGCTACACTACAAGCTATTGCTTTCGATAAAACAGGCACACTAACAGAAGGAAAACCTAAAGTTACTGACGTATTCTATCTAGATAATACTGAAGATAAACAAGAGCTTATGACAAACATCATTACGGCTATGGAAAAACAAGCAAATCATCCTTTAGCTGATGCGATTGTTGCTCATCTGCAACCGACAGAAGATTTAATCATTGAAATCGATAATCAAATTGGTCATGGAATCGTCGCCGAATATTTAGGAAATAGTTACCGAATCGGTAAACCTAGTTTATTCACAAATGTCGCTGCAGAACTAAAAATTGAAACTGACCGACATACCGAAGCTGGAAAAACTGTTGTTTATATCGCTGAAAACGACAATGTCATTGGTTTAATTGCTATGATGGACTTACCTAATGAACAAGCAAAAAAAGTAATTAATTATTTAAAATCTCAACATATTCATACAGCCATGATTACTGGTGATGCAGCCAAAACAGGACAAGCTGTTGCGAATACTTTAGGAATTGATGATGTTTTCGGAAATGTCTTACCGGAAAATAAATCTAGTATCGTCGATGAACTGAAAGAAAAATACGGTGAAACAGCAATGGTCGGTGATGGTATCAATGATGCACCAGCTCTAGTAAATGCTGATATTGGAATTGCAATGGGTGATGGTACTGATGTCGCTATTGATGTTGCAGACGTCGTACTGATGCAGAATGATTTGACCAAGATTCAATATGCTCATCAATTGTCTAAACAATTAGATAAAATCGTTATGCAAAATATTGTCTTTTCAATGCTAGTTGTTTTAACTCTTGTTCTTTTCAATATTTTCGGTGCTATGTCACTACCGATTGGCGTTTTAGTTCATGAAGGCAGTACTTTAGTCGTACTATTTAACGGAGTTAGATTACTCAAACCACTGCATTTAAAATAAATTAAACTACTTTAAAGGTTTATCCACATTGGACTACTACAAAAATAATAGCAATAAGCAAAAAAATTCTCTACATCAAATGATGTAGATGGGTAAAAATAAATACAAATAAGCAACAAAAGCCAATTGGCTTTTGTTGCTTATTTATTTGTCTTTAAAACTAAGTAATATTATATATATTTATAGTTTTAGAAACTTCTATATCAGTTTTTAAAGATTCCACTAGAAAAGATGAATAGACATAGTCGATAAGGAAATCGTTGTTTCTTTAATAAAAGATAAATTAGATAATAAATAATTCTAAAATTTGATTTTGTCAATTTAATTTTACCTGGAAAATTAATATGTTTCTTTTTTTATAAAAAAATAGATGTAGATAAATTTCTTCATCTACATCAAAAATTATACAGATAAAAAATAAATTAATTACTCTTTAAAAATAGCTAGTTTGTTTTTTTAATAGTTCCACCTATATCATGTCGATAATAAAATGATGATAGGTTTTGTTCATTAAGCCACGTATAAACTTTTTCTTGTGCTTTTTCTTGTGACACATCACTACAAGTAACAAGAAAAACTCGACCACTATCTGAAAATAATCTTTGGTTTTTTTCTTTTACACCTGAGTAAAAAATTTTTATTGTGTTATTCTTTTTAAAATTTGGCAAACTTATATCTGTTTCATAATCGTTTGGATAGCCTTTAGCAGAAACAACAACACCTAGAGTGACACCTGCTTCTTTCCATTTAATCACCGGTTCTTTATTATTAAGTAGGCTTTCAATTACTTCTATCAAATCAGAATCAAGTCTTTCTAATAAAACCTGTGTTTCCGGATCACCAAAACGAGCATTGTACTCAATTACTTTGGGTCCATTAGTTGTTAATATTAATCCAGTATATAAAACACCTGTAAAAGGTGTTCCTATACTTTTCATTCCATTGATAGTTGGTTTAATAATTGTTTCAAGAACCCTCTCTTCTATCTCTTCTGTGACATATTCTACTGGGCTATAGGCACCCATACCACCGGTGTTTGGGCCTTTATTATTATCAAAAATAGCCTTGTAATCCTTAGCTGTCGCCATAGGATATATGCCAGTTTCATTGACAAAAGACAATAATGAGAGTTCTTCACCTACCAAGAATTCCTCGATCACAACTTTTGGTGATTCATTATTAAAGGTGTTCTTCACAAGCATTTCTTTTAAAGCATGTTTGGCTTCTTTATAAGTTTCAGCAATCACCACACCTTTTCCTGCAGCAAGACCATCTGCTTTAATCACAATTGGTAGAGAATTATTTTTTACATATTCATAAGCTAGATTAAAATCAGAAAAACTCTTATACTCAGCGGTAGGAATATTAAATTTAGTCATTAATTCTTTAGCAAATTCCTTAGACCCCTCTATCAAAGCAGCCGATTTTTTGGGTCCAAAAGCTTTTATACCTGAATCCTCAAAATCATCTACCAAACCATTCATTAAAGGATTTTCTGGCCCAATCAGTACCCAATCAATTTTTCTCTCTTTAGCAAAATTTATTAGCTCTTCATGCTTATTTTCTAAAATATCAACAACTTGAATACCGTCAATCTTCATACCATCATTACCTTTTGCGCAAAAAACTTGATTTACTTTAGAACTGTCTAAGAATTTTTTACATATAGCATGTTCGCGACCACCACTACCAATAACTAAAATATTTCGTTTCATGGTTATCTCCTTTTAATGTTTAAAGTGTCTGACCTTTGTAAAAACCATGGCAATATCGTATTTATCCGCCATATCAATAGATTCTTGATCTCTAATACTACCACCTGGTTGAATAATCGCTTTAATACCAGCTTCTCCTATAATTTCAACACTATCAGACATTGGAAAAAAAGCATCACTAGAAAGAACAGCGCCATCTAGTCTTTCCTTTGCTTGATTAATGGCAATTTGGACTGAGCCTACACGGTTCATTTGACCTGCTCCAATACCCAGTGTTTGATGATTATTAGCAACTACAATGGCATTACTTTTAACATGTTTAACTGCCTTATATGCGAAAATTAAAGCGTCCCATTCTTCTTTTGTTGGCTCACGTTTTGTCATGACTTCAAAATTTTGCTTAGTTTCTTTTATATCATCATGCTCTTGAATAAGTAGACCACCTAATACAGAAGTATATTCTTTACCACCAGCCACAGACGTATTTGTCATATCAAGAATTAGTAAACGAATATTTTTCTTTTGGCTAAGTAATTCAAAAGCTTTTTTTGAAAAACTTGGTGCAATAATAATTTCTAAGAAAATATGACTTAATTTTTCTGCTGTTTCTAAATCAACTTCTCTATTTAAAGCAATAATGCCACCAAAAATTGAAACCGGATCACTTTCATAAGCATAACTAAAAGCTTCAAAAATAGTTTCTCCGAGTCCAATTCCACAAGGGTTCATGTGTTTAACAGCCACAGCTGCAGGGGTTTCAAATTCTCTAATAATACGTAAACAAGCATCTGCATCTTTAATATTATTAAATGACAATTCTTTTCCGTGAAGTTGTTTAGCTGACGAAATAGTGTAAGCCTTCCTTTGTTTATCAGCATAAAAGCTGGCTTTTTGATGACCATTTTCTCCGTAGCGAAGTGACTGTTGTAACTCAAATGTTAAATTTAAATCTTCAGGTTCTTCTATTCCTACTGATTTTGTTAAATAATCTGCAATTAAAGCATCGTAGCTAGCTGTGTGTCTAAAAGCTTTAGCAGCTAATTTTTTTCTAGTTTCTAAAGTGGTATTTTTAAACTCTTTGATTTCAGCTAAAATCTTTTCATAGTCACTTGCCTCAACAACAACTGTCACACTTTCAAAATTTTTACCTGCACTTCTTAGCATACTAGGGCCACCAATATCTATATTTTCAATGATTTCATCTTCAGAAACGCTCGATGTTTCTAATGTTTCTTTAAAGGGATATAGATTAACACAGACTAGATCAATGGGCATGATATTATGTTCTTTCATTGTTTGAATATGAGTTTTTAGACCTCTTTTCCCAAGTAAACCTCCATGAATCATCGGGTGTAGCGTTTTTACGCGACCATCTAGTATTTCAGGAAAATGCGTGACATCTTCAATATTTACAGTTACAACACCTGCTTCTTCCAAAACCCGTTGTGTACCTCCTGTTGAAATAATTTCATAACCTAATATTCTTAATTTTTTTGAAAATTCTACAACATTAGTTTTATCTGAAACGCTAATTAGTGCCCGTTTGATTGTCATCTCTCTACATTCTCCCTTATAAATTTTGCAATAACTTTTGGATAATATGCATGTTCCAATTCATGTATTCTTTCCGTTAAGTCTTCTAAACTTTCTTGTTCTCGGCAGATAATTTTTTTTTGAAATATAATCGGTCCTGTATCTATTCCTTTATCCACTAAATGAATCGTAATTCCCGTTTCTTTTTCAGAAGAGTTATAAAACTGCTCAATACTGTGTACTCCCTTAAACTTAGGCAACAGAGATGGATGAATATTAATAATTCGATTAGGATAAGCCTCAAGTATTTCTTTACCTAAAATTTTCATATAGCCAGCTAAGCAAATTAAATCAATTTTTGCTTCTCTTAAAAAATGAATGATTTGTTTTTCATAATCAGTTTTAGTCTGTGTCTTTTTCTTTGGTAAAACAAAATATGGTACTTTTGCTTTCTGTGCTCTTTTAATTACATATGCTTTCTCTTGATCACAGAATAAGCAAATTAGTTTACCTGGTATTTCATGCTTGTTAAAGCTCTCGACCAAAGCTTGAAAGTTAGAACCACTTCCTGAGGCAAAAATTGCTACTCTCATAGGTTATCCTCGTTAAAAATCAGTGCTTTTTCTTCTTTCAAAACAACTTTTCCAATTTCAAAAAAATGTTCTTTTTCTTGTGCTAACTGTTTTTTTACTTGTTCGATTTTTCGGGGTGAAACAGCTAATATCATACCAATTCCCATATTAAAAATCTCATACATTTCAGAAGGCTTTAATTTGCCTATTTTTTCCATAAGTGAGAACACAGGAGGAATATCCCATGACCCTATATTAATTTCAACACATAGATCCTTAGTTAACATTCGCGGTAGGTTTTCTACAAAACCACCACCCGTCACATGAGTGATACCATTAACTAACTGTTTCTCAACTAGAGGTAAGACACTTTTAACATAAATTTTGGTAGGTTCAAGCAGAACTTCTTTTAATGTTTTATTGTCTAATTCATCAAATCTAGTATCTAAAGTATACTCATTATCTTTAAAAAATATCTTTCTAACTAATGAAAAACCATTAGAGTGAATACCTGTTGACGGTAAACCAATTAAAACATCTCCATCTTGAACTTTTTCTGGTGTTAATAAAGATTCTTTTTCAGCTACTCCTACTGAAAAACCAGCTAAATCATATTCTTCGTCAGGATACATTCCAGGCATTTCAGCAGTCTCTCCGCCAATTAAAGCCATATTACTTTGAACACAACCATCAGAAATACCAACAATAATTTCTTCAATTTTTTGGGGATTATTTTTCCCTATTGCTAAATAATCTAAAAAATAAAGTGGAGTTGCTCCTTGAGCTAAAATATCATTCACACACATAGCCACACAATCAACCCCAATTGTGTCATGCTTGTCTGCTTCGATTGCTAGTAGAAGTTTAGTTCCCACACCATCTGTTCCTGATACAAGAACTGGATTTTTTACATGAATTTGACTTAAATCAAAACATCCTCCAAATCCGCCTATTGCTCCCATAACACCTAATCGTTCAGTTCGTTTAGCGTACTCTTTGATTCTAGATACAACTTCATAACCGGCCTCAACATCTACACCTGCTTGTTTGTAGGCATTCTCCATTTCTACACTCCTTGCTCAACTAATAAATTAGATTCATAATCATATAACTTTGTTGGATAATCACCATTAAAATACGCCATACAAAGACCTGTGTAAGGAGCATCTAAGTTTAATCCAATTGCTTCAACTAAACCTTCTTCACTTAAAAAATCTAAAGAATCAGCACCGATCTCATCTTTAATTTCTGAAATACTTAAATTGGCAGCAATTAATTCTTTTTTATTTTCAATATCAATTCCATAAAAACAAGGATATTTTAAAGGAGGGGCACTGATTCTAACATGAACTTCCTTAGCCCCCGCATTCTTAAGTAATTTAACAATTCGGCGAATCGTTGTCCCACGAACTATACTATCATCTACTAAAACAATTCTTTGACCTTCTACAACACCACGAACAGCAGAAAGTTTCATACGAACACCTTCCTCACGTAGTTCCTGAGTGGGTTGAATAAAAGTTCTACCTACATATTGATTTTTGATTAAACCCATTTCATAGGGAATACCACTAGCTTCAGCATAACCACTTGCTGCTGAAAGCGAGGAGTTTGGCACACCAATAACCATATCTGCTTCAGCGGGATATTCTTTTGCTAATTTTTTACCCATATTCTTTCTTGCTGAATGAACATTAACCCCTTTGATATTTGAATCCGGTCTTGCAAAGTAGATATACTCCATAGCACAAATTGAATACTGAGTTTCATCTGTATAAGTATCGAGCTCCATACCAAAGTCAGTAATAGTTATTAGTTCACCAGGCTCTACATCACGAACAAAAGTTGCACCAACCGTATCTAAAGCACAAGTTTCACTGGCTACAACATAGTCCCCACTTTTCATTTGCCCAATAGCTAAAGGCCTAAAGGCATTAGGGTCAAGAGTCACATACATCGCATCTTCCGTAAGTAACAAATAAGCAAACCCACCTTTAATTTGATTCAATGCTTCTTTTAAACGATCTTTAAAATTTAAAGCCGCACTTTTTCTAATTAAATGCATTAATATTTCAGTATCTGAGTTTGAATGAAAAATACCACCTGTTTTTTCCACTTCTTGACGTAAATTTTTGGCATTTACTAAATTCCCATTATGAGCTAATGCAAAATCACCATCATAAAACTTAAATAAAAATGGTTGAATATTATTAATACCTCCTGAGCCAGATGTTCCGTATCTAACATGACCAATGGCTGCTTTTCCAGTTAAATCTTCCAAATGTTCGGGTGAATCAAAAACTTCTGCTAATAACCCTAAATTACGGTAACCTTTTAACTTACCTTGATCATTAGCAACAATCCCTGCACCTTCCTGACCACGGTGTTGAAGGGCATGTAAACCAAAGTAGGTTACTTTAGCCGCATCTTGATGTCCCCAAATGCCAAAAATACCACATTCTTCATTTAATCCTTTTACCTCATAAGACATGGAATGGCTTCCTCCCATAATTTTTTGGCCTCATCTATATTAACGATTATTTTTTGGTCACGACATACTAAATTAAAACTTGGAGTTTCAACTATCTCTCCAATTAATGTCGCCACACTTCCCATCAACAATTCAAACTCTTCTTGATTTTTACTTTTGATTGATACAACAAAACGAGAAGGAGTTTCTGCAAATAAGTAATTTGCTTCCTGTTGAAACGTCCCCTTAAAACCAAGTCGATTTTTAAAACATGATTCTATTAATGCAACTCCTAAGCCACCTTCTGAACAATCATGGGCACTTTCAATTAATCCTTTTTGAATACTTTCAAATAACAAATCTTGATTTCTCTTTTCAACTTCTAACTCAAAATCAGCTAGCACACCTTCAACCTTTCCAGTCAACATTTTTTGAATTTCAGTTCCATTAAAATCAGCTTTTGTTTCACCTATAATATAAACCAAATCCCCCACCTCATTAAAATCTTGCCTAGTAATATGAGTTAAGTCTTCAACTAGCCCAACCATTCCGATAACTGGCGTTGGATAAATTGATTGTCCGTTTGTTTCATTATATAAAGAGACATTCCCTGAAATAACTGGTGTTTCTAACTCACGACACGCCTCTGCAATACCATCTGCTGATGTGCTTAGTTCCCAAAAGCTTTCTGGGTTATCTGGTGATCCAAAGTTTAAACAATCCGTAATAGCTAGAGGTTTCCCACCACTTGCAACAATATTTCTCGCAGCTTCAGCAACAGCCATCTTGCCACCGACTTTTGGATTTAGATATAGATAACGACTGTTACAATCTGTTGTCATAGCTAAAGCTTTATTAGTTCCTCGAATACGTAAAACAGCTGCATCACTACCAGGTCCTACAACTGTATTTGTTCTTACCTGAGAGTCATAAGTTTCAAAAATAAATTTTTTTGAGGCAATTTGGGGTTGTTGTAGTAGATTTATTAACACATCAGAAGCTTCTTTTATTTCAGGAACAAAATTTTCCAATTGACTGAATACTTTTATTCTAGCTGGTTCTGCCATAATTTTTTGATATTCTGGTGCTTCTTCTGCTAAAGCATCTACTGGTAAATCTGCTACTTGAATTCCTTTATGGAATAAACGGTAATGTTTATCGTCTGTTACTTTTCCAATATTAACGGATTCTAAGCCATATCTTTTAAATAATTCAATAACTTGTGATTCAGAGCCCTTTTTAATGCATAACAACATTCTTTCTTGTGACTCAGATAACATCATTTCATAAGGTGTCATATTCGTTTCTCTTTGAGGTACATCATCTAAATAAAGTTCCAAACCAGAATCTGCTTTGGAGGCCATCTCACTACTTGATGATACAAGACCAGCTGCCCCCATATCTTGAATCCCTACTAAAATATCAGAATGATTTAGGATTAAATCAAGACATGCTTCCATTAATAATTTCTCCATGAAAGGGTCACCTACTTGAACAGCTGAACGCTGTTGTTCTTCACCTGCAGTAAATTCTTCTGAAGCAAAAGTTGCCCCATGAATTCCATCACGCCCTGTTTTAGCGCCAACATACATAATTGTATTATCGACCCCCCTAGCTTGACCTTTCTGAATATTTTTATGTTCAATCAAACCAACACACATTGCATTTACTAACGGATTCCCTTCATAGCAGGGATCAAATCCAATTTCACCACCAACTGTAGGAATACCAATACAGTTACCATAACCTCCAATTCCTGACACTACTTGCTCTAATAAAAATTTAGTTCTATCTGTTATTAATTCCCCAAAACGAAGTGAATTTAATATAGCAATAGGTCTAGCACCCATGCTAAAAATATCACGAATGATTCCTCCAACACCAGTTGCTGCACCTTCATAAGGTTCAACTGCTGAAGGGTGATTATGACTTTCAGCTTTAAAAACAACAGCTAAATTATCTCCAATATCAACAATCCCTGCACCCTCACCAGGTCCTTGAAGAACTTGAAGCCCGGTAGTTGGAAACTTTCTAAGAATAGGCTTACTATTTTTATAAGAACAATGTTCACTCCACATCACTGAAAAAAGTCCAGTTTCTGTATAGTTAGGTAAACGATCTAAGATATCTACACTAATCAAACGATACTCTTCATCTGTTAACCCCCACTCAGCATAAATTTTTTTTTCTTTAATATCTTGTGGTGTTGGTTCATGTAAAAATACCATTATGAGTTCCTTACCTTTCTTACGTAATCAACAACTGATTCAAACATTTTTTTACCCGAATCACTACCTAATAAGTCTTCTAAAGCACGTTCAGGATGGGGCATCATACCTAATACATTACCTTTTTTATTTGTAATTCCAGCAATATTTTCTAAACTACCATTTGGGTTTTCTGTTTCATAAGTAAAAATAATTTGGTTGTTTCTTTTTAGTTCTTCTAGAGTTTCTTCATCACAGTAATAATTTCCTTCGCCATGAGCAATAGGTAATTCTAATACATCACCTTTCTTATAGCATGATGTAAATAAACTTTGATTATTTGCTATTTTAACTTCTTGAGTTTTACACACAAATTTCAACGAATCATTTTTTAAGAGGGCTCCTGGTAAAAGTCCTGCTTCAGTTAAAATTTGAAAACCATTACAAGTACCAAAAATTGGTTTGCCTTCATTTGCGAATTTCATGACTGCTCTCATGACTTTTGAAAAACGGGCAATAGCCCCACATCTTAGATAATCGCCATAAGAAAAGCCACCAGGAATAAGAATTACATCAAACTCAGATAAATCATCAGCTGTATGAGGAATATAAGCGACTTCTTCTTTAACCACTTCTTTGATTGCTAAAAACAAATCAATATCACAGTTAGAACCTGGAAAAACAATTACACCAAATTTCATCTTAGTTGTCCTCCAATAATTCAACATAATAACTTTCCATATTAACATTAGCCAATAATTGGTCACTAATAGCTTTGGCAGCTTTAATTGCTTCTTCTTTTGTCTCTGCTTTTACATAAAAATCAAAAAACTTCCCAATTTTTACTTGAGAAATTTCACCCTGGTTTAAGCGATTCATAGCTTTTTCAATAACTTCTGCCTGTGGATCTAAAACAGATTCTTTGTAACTTACATATACCCTTATATTAAACATCTTTATTCTCCTCGTTTTTTTAATCGTTTTAAAATTTCTGTATAAATTGGAACAATTTCTCCTAAGTCTTTACGATAAATGTCCTTATCTAACGATTCCCTTGTTTCCTTGTCCCACAGTCTACAAGTATCTGGTGTTATTTCATCTGACAAAATAATGGTTCCATCACAATCTTTTCCAAATTCTAATTTAAAATCTACCAAAGTAATATTGATTGATAAAAATAACTCTTGTAACAACTTATTTATTTTTAGTGTTTCCTCTCTTAAAAATAGAATCTCTTCGTTTGTAGCAATTTTTAAAAATTCGATATGATCACTATTCACAAAAGGATCATCTAAGTCATCATTTTTGTAATAAAACTCAATAATTGGCGTAGTAAGTTCTAAGCCTTCTTCAACACCCAACCGCTTCACAAAACTTCCTGTCGCAATGTTTCTAAGAACAACTTCTAAAGGAATAATTTCTACCTTTTTTACCAGTTGTTCGTTTTCTGATAGTTGCTCTATCCAATGATGATTTATATTGTTTTTAGATAAAAAAGAAAAAATATTAGATGTAATTTTATTATTCAAAGAACCTTTTCCGACAACTTTATCTTTCCTCTTACCGTTCAAAGCAGTTGCTTGGTCTAAATATTCCAGCCTAAGTTCATTTCCTTTTTTTGTTGAATGTACGTTTTTAGCTTTACCTTCATATAAAATAGTTGAAACCACTTTGTATTCACCTCCTATTTAAGATCGTTTTTAAAAAAAATATTAATTTTGTTCGACTTTTCATCCAAAGTGTACCAAGTCAAAATCTGATAGTCAACTTTTAGTTAACATTATAGCGTTTATTTTTTATAATAGTTCGTTTTTATTCGTGTTTATTTATATTTTTGGAAAAAAGATTATTTTCATACCTTAAAAGCGAACAAAAAAAGAGCCTACAAAAAGGCTCTTACTTGTTTTTATTCTTAAATAATACAATAATACATCAATAAAAATAGTACAATAACTTCAATAATTTAAAGTAAATCTCGAATTAAAGACGAACTTGTATTTGACAATTCCAACTTATTCTTTTATTAGCTTTGATTATTATAATTGAAGTCTGTCTTTTTAATAATTTTTACCACTTTCTTCTGAGCTTTCACTCTTGCTTGATGGATGTTCACTATTTTTTGTGAAATTGTTCTTCTTATTTAAGCAATTTAACTTACCTAATAATCACAAAAAATTAACCAAACTCAAGAATAAAACGATTTTCACCAATTATCATATTTAATTGACACCTAGAAAAATTCTGTTATTAAAAATAAAATCTGATAATTTTAAAGTTGCTCTCTCTCTCATTAAAGAAACTAATTAGATATAAATCATATAAATTAGCCTACTAAACATTAACCAGCAATAATTTCTTATTATCTAATCTTCCATCTAATCTATTTCATTCATTTTTTATTTTCTGATATAATTAAACACACTAGAGACCTTTGATGAAGAATTTGCGTGACCGATTGAGCTATATTTTTACTCGCTCAAAAATTGTGTTAACTTGCTTAATGTGATAATTATAATCAAAAGCATCATCAATCTCTTCATTAGATAAAATAGATGTGATTCTTTTATCTTCTTCTAATAGCGGTCTAAATTGGACTTGTCGATTCCAAGAGATAGCTGTTTTTGGTTGAATTAAATCATAAGCTTCTTCACGAGACATGCCTTTATCTATTAGTTTTAATAAAACTCGTTGACTGTAGATTAATCCAAAAGTTGCATCCATATTACGTTTCATATTTTTTGAGAAAACAGTTAGATTTTTGATAATGTCACCAAAACGATTTAGCATGTAATTTAAAAGAATCGTTGAGTCAGGGATGATAATTCGCTCGGATGATGAGTGCGAGATATCCCTTTCATGCCATAAAGAAACATTTTCGTAAGCTGTAACCATATGCCCTCGAATCACACGTGCTAAACCAGACATATTCTCTGAGCCAATTGGATTTCTTTTATGAGGCATTGCAGAAGATCCTTTCTGACCTTTTGCAAAAAATTCTTCTACTTCACGAATTTCTGATTTTTGAAGTCCTCTTATTTCTGTGGCGAATTTTTCAATACTAGTTGCAATTAAAGCTATTGAAGCCAAGTATTCCGCATGCAAATCACGAGGTAACACTTGAGTTGAAATAGCTTGAGCACGAATACCTAACTGATGACAAATATATTTTTCTACATATGGAGGTGTATTGGCAAATGTTCCAACTGCTCCACTTACTTTGCCAGCTTCAACACCACGTGCTGCGTGTTCAAAACGCTTAATATTTCTTTCCATTTCCGAATACCATAAAGCTAGTTTTAGACCAAATGTTGTTGGTTCCGCATGAACTCCGTGAGTTCTCCCCATCATAACAGTGTGTTTATGTTCTTTTGCTTTTTCAGCTAAGATATCTTTAAAGTTATTTAAGTCCCTACGTAAAATTTCATTTGCTTGTTTTAATAAATAACCATAAGCAGTATCTACCACATCAGTACTAGTTAATCCGTAATGAACCCACTTTCTTTCTTCTCCTAGACTTTCTGAGACCGTCCTTGTAAAAGCCACTACATCATGTCTAGTTTCTACTTCAAGTTCTATAATTCGATGAATATCGAAGCTAGCATTTTCACGAATTTTTTTTGCATCTTCTTTGGGTACTACACCAAGTTCAGCCCAAGCTTCAGCGGCTAAAATCTCAACCTCTAACCAAGCTTGATAACGATTTTTATCTGTCCAAATATTTCCCATTTCTTTTCTTGTATAACGTTCTAACATTGTGCTCCCCACTCTATTTCCAAATTTTTGTTTTTTTAATTTCTTCCAAGCTTTTATTAATGTTATCAGTCATAATAGTGATATGTCCCATCTTTCTACCAGCTTTAATTTCTTCTTTTCCATAATAATGAAAGTACCAGTCAGGCTTTTCAGAAATATAAGCTTGAGAACGAGTAACTTCTTCTCCTAATAAATTTAACATTATCGTTGGTTGATATAGAGATATTTTGGGCAACGGCCAACCACAGATTCCTCTAATATGCAAATCAAATTGACTGACATTACATCCTTCAATCGAATAGTGACCTGAATTATGAGGCCTAGGTGCAATTTCATTCACAATTACCTCTTTCTCCCTTGTCACAAACATTTCAATGGTCATTACTCCTTGCGTTTTTAAGGTTTCTGCTACCTTTAACGCAATTTGGCGCGCATTCTCAAGAGTCGATGAAGAAACTTCTGCTGGCACAATCGATTTAAATAAAACATTATTTTTATGATGATTTTCAGCTACTGGAAAAACTTCATAAGTATGATTCCTATCTCCTGCAACAATCACAGAAATTTCTTTTTCAAATTCAATCCAAGATTCTAAAACACAAGTAGATTTTTCTAATAATCTTTCAGCTTCATTTATATCTGATTCGTCATGAATAACAATTTGCCCTTTACCATCATAACCACCTAAGCAGGTTTTTAATACTGAGGGGTAACCTATTTTTTGAACAGCTTTTTTTAACTCTTCTACTGTTTGTATAATCTCATAAGACGCAATTGGTAAGTTCAACTTATTTAAAAAAGCTTTCTCATATTCCCTGTTTTTACTAATAATTAACATCTGAATTCCTTGAGGGAGTTTTTCTTCTGAGACATATTTTTTTAATACATTGGCATTCACATTCTCAAACTCATAAGTCACAACCGAGGATTTTTCAACTAATTCTTTTATAGCTTTTTCATCATCATAATCAGCTGTTATTGACCAATCAGCAACTTGAGCTGCTGGTGCGTTTGAAACAGGATCTAATATACCTACACAAAATCCCATTTCCTTAGCGCTAAGCGCCATCATTTGGCCTAATTGGCCTCCACCTATAATACCAATTGTTTCTTCCCCTGGTTTTATTATATTAGTCAAGATGAACCTCACTCTCTAACACAGCCTCTTTCATGTCATCTCGATAAGTTGTTAATTTTCTTGTTAACTTATCATCAGTAATGGCTAGCATTTCAACTGCTAATAAGCCGGCATTTTTAGCACCAGCACTCCCAATGGCAGTTGTTGCAACTGGTATTCCCCCAGGCATTTGAACAATCGAAAGTAGTGAATCAAAGCCTTTTAAATTTTTTGATTCTACAGGAACCCCAATAACAGGTAATGTTGTTTTTGAAGCTATCATTCCTGGTAAATGAGCTGCCCCACCAGCTCCCGCAATAATAATTTTACCGCCATTTTCTTTTGCTTTCTCAGCAAAATCTAACATTAAATCTGGTGTTCTATGGGCAGAAATTATTTTTTTTTCATAAGAAACATCAAATTCATCAAGAATCAAGCAGGCCTCTTTCATCGTTGGCCAATCAGAGATACTTCCCAATACAACATAAATATCATTCATCATCAGAACTCCTCTCGTTTTACTCATTCTATCAAGTAAAAAAAAAGAGGTCAACTTTTTAACGAATTTTATTTAAAAACAAATGTTAATCGTTCGCTTTTAAATTTTTTATATTTTTTACTTAAAACATTATATAACTGGTTATTCTTTTCATTTCAAAAGATCCTTTCTGAGATTAACACTCTAAAAAAATTGTTATTCTTAAAATATTTATGTGTAAGAAAATGTTAACATTCTCTTCCTAAAATATATGCTTAATAAATTATTTTTAATAAAACATCTACTTATAAATAAAGTTTTTACCTACTTATGTTTATAATTCTGTTATTGATTTAGCTTAATATATAAATCAAGTACACTTCTAATAAGGTTTCCCTTCTCATAAGCAACTTAACCTGATACGTTATTTTATTCGCACGGAAACCCACTCATATAAGATATCAGATAAAAACTAAATATCACAGATTTCAATAGAAAAAACTTTAACATCCATCTAAATCACTTGATAAAAATACGAACTATCAAACAAATTATTAATCTATTCACAAATATTTCTTCCATCATTATGCATACAATGCATTTCCGGTGCTCATCAGGAATAGATTAACAAAAATTTTAGTAGTATAAGATAATTGCCATCTTTTACAGTATTACCTAAAATAACGATCGATTCTTTGCTATCAGCTATGGAAGCTTCAATTTTCCTATCCCTTTTTTTGTTAAACAATTACAAAAACTGTAGTAGATACAACTGAGTAATCATTCTTTTAAGCTAAGCTACTCATTTTAATCACGGCTGAGTAAAAGGAAATTAAATTTTTTTCATAATCTCCACTAGATAAAAAAGAAAGAATTCAGTAAATTATTTTCCACTCCAAGTTGAAAAATTATCATCTATCCTAGAGATTACAGTGATTTTTATATTACTACCTAATCTTAAAATAGGCCTGTAATATTACCTTTAGCATCAATATCAATTCTTTCTGAAGCCGGAGATTTCGGCAAACCTGGCATTGTCATAACTGCACCAGTTAATGCAACGATAAATCCAGCACCTGCTGATACTTTCAAGTTTCGAATTGTAACACTAAAATCTTTTGGTGCACCAATTAATGCTTGATCATCCGATAAGGAATATTGTGTCTTAGCCATACAAATTGGCATATTACCAAATCCAAACTCTTCTAATTTTTGTAACTGTTTACGAGCAGTAGGTACGATTTCTACACCTATACCACCATAAACTTTTTGGACGATTTTATTTAATTTTTCTTCAATACTGTCTTCTAAATCATAAACAAATTGGAAGTTATTAGGACGTTTTGTTAGTTCTATAACTTTTTCTGCTAAGTCTTTTCCTCCCTCACCACCATTTGCCCAGACATCTGAAAGAACAACATCTACACCACGCTCTTTACAAGCTTCTTCAACGGCTGCTAATTCGGCATCTGTATCGAGTGGAAATTTATTAATAGCGACTACTAATGGCATTCCATATACATCTTGAATATTTTGGATATGTTTATCTAGGTTAGTTAGACCAATCATAACTGCTTCAACATTTTCCGATTCTAATTCTTTCTTAGGTACACCACCATGCATTTTAAGTGCTCGAATTGTTGCTACTAAAACAACCGCATCTGGTTTTAAGTTACCTAAGCGGCATTTAATATCAATAAATTTTTCAGCACCTAAATCTGCACCAAACCCTGCTTCAGTAATAGCATAATCTGCATACTTTAAAGCTAATTTTGTTGCAATAACACTATTGCAGCCGTGAGCGATATTTGCAAATGGTCCACCGTGAATAATTACTGGTGTATGTTCTAGTGTTTGCACCAAGTTAGGGTGAATCGCATCTTTTAGTAAAGTAGCCATAGCGCCTTCAGCTTTTAAATCCCCTGCAGTAATAGGTTGACCATCAAAGTTATAACCAATAATCATTCGTTTTAATTTAATTTTTAAATCTTCTAGATCATTGGCTAAACATAAAACAGCCATAATTTCTGATGCTACGGTAATATCATAACCATCTTCACGTGGTACTCCATTTGCACAGCCTTGAAGTCCGTTAACAACATGACGTAATTGACGGTCATTCATATCAACTACTCGTTTCCAAGTGATATTTCGACTATCAATGCCTAAAGCATTGCCATGATGGATATGATTATCAATTAAAGCTGCTAGTAAGTTATTAGCTGCACCAATGGCATGGAAGTCACCTGTAAAGTGTAAGTTAATATCTTCCATTGGAACGACTTGAGCATATCCTCCACCAGCAGCTCCACCTTTAACACCAAAAACTGGCCCCAAAGAAGGTTCTCTTAAAGCAATTATTGCTTTTTCACCTAATTTAGTAAGACCATCTGCTAAACCAACAGAAGTTGTTGTTTTACCTTCTCCAGCAGGCGTTGGTGTAATAGCCGTTACTAAAATCAGTTTACCGTCTTCTTTTCCTTTTAAAGGCTCTAACTCATGAGCATCTATTTTTGCTTTATAGTTACCATACAAAGTGAGCCTATCTTCCTCAATACCTAAAGGCTTAGCCACTTCTTTAATAGGTTTCATTTTTGCTTGTTTTGCAATTTCGATATCTGATAAATATGACATTTGTAAATGTTCATCCTTTCTGTTTTTAACAAATTTTTTTATTAATCTACTTTCAAAAGCCCTGCATAAATTTCATCTGTTAAACGATTGCTAACCTAAACCAGTAATTTTTCATCTTCTTAATAATGTTATAAAATAAAGTTTGTATCTTTGCAATTTAATAAATTAATTAATACATTTAACAAAGTGTCTTATAAAGAGATTAGTATATTTAATTCATATGCGACAGCTCCTTCTCTATCTTATGCATATTAATAAGCAATGATTTTATTTATTAAATTAACTATACATTATACTCAGATAAAATAAATAAAATTATTTCAAGATAAAATTTCTTAGATCTATATTATTCATTCTATTAAAAAACATAACTTTTTTATTAGCACTAAAAAATAACACTATATTATTAGACCTCCAACTATTGAAGCAGCGTAAATCACCACCTTTGGACGTACTTTTATTATTTTTTATCAGATAAAAAAATTAAAAACTAACTATTTTATTTTGTAATTTTTAATAAAAAATTTAGTCATTTTTTAACACTAAAATTTCTATTATGAATTAAGAAAGTTGATTCTTTCAGATGATTTTTCTTATTATAATTATTTTAAATTTTAGATATATCAGAAAAATTAAGATTCTTATCTTTTAGTTAAAATAAAATTAAACCTAAATAATTTTTATAAATTAACTAATTCAATGATAATTATAATGTCTTCTTTTATTCTCTAATTATGAGTTTTAGTCGCTTACTTCAAAAATAAAATAACGTGTTTTTCATTTCATATAAATAATCCCCATTTAAATTTTACAATAGAAATAACTGTTATAAACAAAAGGTTGTTTACTATTAAATTTTTGTATCTATTTATTTAGCAACAGGAGAAATTTAACTAATTTAATTAATTTAAAAATTACTTTTAAATTAATGTTTACCTTTGAACTATAAGTACCCCACATTCATTATCAAAAAAAATCCTAAAGAACCTTGGTTTTCAATTTTATATTTTTTTCATAAAAATACACCTCTAAAGTTAGACATCTTATTCTAACTTTAGAGGTGTTCTACAGAGCAATCGGTTTGGTCTTTAATCTAGTTTTGCCACTTTTATAGGCTAAAACCTTCTTTATGAAAAACTAATTTTTTTATGTACCCTTTGAAAAGTTTCTCTCGAAAAATTTAAATTATTATAAACAGCTACTTTTTCAGCTACCTCGAGCATCAAGATACTGATTTCTTTTGTAAATCCTGACAATTCCTTAATATCTAATGGTGTATAACTTGCTAAAAAGGCTTTTTCTAAATGTGAGAGTTGTGATCGCTGTCCCTCATATTTGCTCCAATCATACAATTGATTGGGACAAATTCCTTTCGCCATATACCATAGTGATACCAAACTTTGTTTCATTGCTAATGAAATAAACTCTAAGTGGTTAATTTCCCCTCGCTTCCAGCAACGATATAGCTCGAAATAATTTGCATAATATCGATTTAATAATAGATCAAAATCTTCTTGAGATGCACGGTATTGAATTGATTGGGAGTATTCCATAACTCTTTGAATTAGTCCATTATCTTTAACTATATCAATTTCTTTAATCCATAGACTAGGCTGCAGCGTTGATTCCGTATAAACGTACAAATCTAATTTTATAAATGTTACGTAATGGATAATCGAAAAATCCTCTCGAAAAGATTCAATGAAAAGAATTTCACCGATTGTATGAATAATATCTAGTTGTTTTTTCTTTGTATTAATTCCATCTCTTAAAACTATCCTTGCATCAATATTAGAATAGTTATCTGCTCTTTTTGTTCCAATTGATCCGCCAAAAAAACAGCCAACAATATCATTATCCTCTTTTACTAAACGAATTAATCTATTTTTCAAGCGGTCTCTTTCAACCGGTAAATTAGAATCGACTATCATCCTATCACCACCTCTCGCCTAACTATTATACCTTTAATTATATTAATTTCTAAAAAAATAGCAAAATATTTTTATTAACTATAGGTTTATAAAAAGTCAAAATGATGTCACTATAGAAATTTTGGTAATAGCCGTAATATTCTATTTATTTTCAATCTAAATTTTTGAATATTATTAAACTTTTAAATGCACATTATAGCAATTCATTGTTTTAAAATTATACAAAATATGATTAATTTGTATTTTTTTCATATTTTTCTATAAATTAAAATTATGTCGTGGAATATCTATTTGTAACAATTTCAGTTTTTTCTGTCATAAAAATTCATTAAATCTTTTACCTAAGAAATATTTTTAAGTGTTAAAGTATTGTTTGTCGATAAGAACGACACTAAAACTATAAACACTTAATTGTGAAAAGGAGCTTTCTTATTTTTATGAAATCACTAAAAACTTTATTTTTAGGAACAACTTTTGCTATCGGATTATTATTTGGAACTCAAGCATTTGCTGATACATTGCATACAGTAAAACCAGGAGATACACTGTCTGAAATTTCAACACAGTACTTTGGCAATAAAAATGCAATCGATAAAATTGCACAAGACAATAATATTAAAGATATTCACTTTATTTATGTCGGCCAACAATTAACAATCAAAACAGATAGTAATGCTCAAACTACAAACACACAAACAGTTGACTCAACAGAATCAGAACAAGCAGTCGAACCAGTACAAACTGTTCAACCTGCACAACAACAAGAAACAGTCCAAGCCGATTACGCAGGTCAATCTTCAAGCGCGAAAGAATGGATTGCACAAAAGGAATCTGGCGGCAGCTATTCTGCAACAAATGGACATCATATTGGTCGTTACCAATTAGATCCTAGTTATTTAAACGGTGATCATTCACCTGCCAATCAAGAACGTGTTGCTGATAACTATGTTGAAAATCGTTATGGTTCATGGGAAAATGCTAAAACATTTTGGTTAAACAACGGTTGGTATTAAACTTGCCTAATCTTTACAAATAATGTCCGGACACAGCCTGCTGATTTTATCAGTAGGTTTTTTTTATCATAAAAAATGTCAGCATTGACTGCCGACATCTATTGTCACATTTACATATCTTCAATAACTACATAAAATACTTTTACCGGACCGTGTAATCCAACGACTAATTGCATTTCAATATCTCCAGAATTGGATGGTCCCGAAATAAAATGAATAGCAGATCCAACTTTTTCTCCAGCTAATATCTTTTTATCATAGTACGCAGCTGCTTGAGTCGTTCGTGGAACAAGTTTGCTTTTCGGGATTAATGAAATATAATAATTTGGTAAAAAGTGCAGCGTTCTACCTTGCTCTGCTGAAGTCTCAACAACTACAGAGCATGATTCAGCTAAAAGAAATTCCGCAAAAGCAATTGATAAATTTGAATTCTGAGCAGTTGAAATATTAGTTTCTCTAAACTCCGGTCCTTTTTGCCAATAGTTTATGTCATCATCATAACGTTCTTTAAATAAATCAAAAATAGAATCATCAAAATTATCTATTGATGGCAACATGATTGGACCACCACCACATTCATCAACGATAGCATTAATTACTTCTGATAACTGTCCTTTAGTAGTCTCAAATATTTGCACGCCAATCTGATCCGCACGGTCTTTACAAATATCCAATAATTCATCAGGTGTTTTATCCGACAGTGTTTCAAATGGAAGGTTATTCATCGGCTGAAAAGGATGTTCCTCAACCGATTGCGGAGTAGTTCCTAATTTATCATAGAGATTCTCAAGAAACGCCTCACGATTTTGAATTTTTGAATTTACCATTATTTATCACCTTCCTTATGTTCTTTGAACCATTCTCTAAAGCTGTCAGAATATTTAGGTGGACGTGGTAAGTCACGTACATCAGTCCATCCTTTTACTAATCCTGGTCCTTTATCAATATATCCGCCATATCGATACATATTTTGAACTTTAATACCCTTTTTCTTACTTAAAGGACCCATTCCACCATGTGCCATATGAAGCGCCATTTTGAATAATCTAGGTGAAGCTGTACCTTTCCCGACAACTTTCATTTGAACATCTTCAAAACCATGCTGCATTTTTAAATCATCCGTCATTACTTTTCTATGCTCTATCAGCAAGTTATGTAAAGGAATTTTAACAGGACAAGTTTCAGTACAAGCCCCGCAAAGACTTGAGGCATATGGCAACTCTTTATATTGCTTATACCCACCTAAAATGGGTGACAATACTGCACCAATTGGTCCTGGATAGATTGATCCATAACCTTCACCGCCAATATGACGATAAACTGGACAAACATTTAAGCAAGAACCACAACGAATACATTGAAGAACCGGTTGAAAAACCGTCCCTAAAGCTTTCGAACGTCCATTGTCTAAAATAACGACATGAAAATCATCTGGTCCATCAGATTCATCACTATTTTTTCGACCAGCAAATGTACAATAGGTTGTTAATACTTGACCTACAGCGCTTCGCGCTAATAAATTATCTAAAACTTCAGCTTCTTTCATTGATGGAACAATGCGTTCCATCCCCATTAGTACTACTTGCGTTTTAGGTATACTTATTGTTAAATCAGCATTACCTTCATTAGTATCAAGGTTAATCATACCACTATCAGCAATTGCAAAATTACAACCCGTTATCCCCATATCTGCATCCAAAAAGAATTTACGCATTACTTCACGAGCACACTTTGCTAGGTTTTTAGGATCATTATCACCCTTATAACCTAATTTTTTTTCAAAAACCTGTCTAATTTGTTCACGATTTTTATGAATCGCTGGAAAAACAATATGAGAAGGTTCGTCCCAATTATCCATTTGTAAAATAAACTCTGCTAAATCAGTTTCCATGACATTGACATCATCCAAACCTAAAAGCATTGGATCAATATCAACTTCTGTCGTAACCATAGATTTAGACTTCACAATTTTTTTTGCTTGTTTTTCAATAACCAGCTGCTTCACATAATTCTGCGCTTCTTCCGCTGTTTGCGCAAAGAAAACATGACCTCCATTTTTTGCTACATTATCGCTAAATTGCTCAAGATAGTCTGGAAGATAATTAATTGAATGCTGGCGTATTTGTTCACCCAGTTCACGCCACTCTTGCCAGTTTCCTAAAGCATCTCTCGTATCTTCACGCTTCACCCATTGTGTGTCTTGTGCTTTTGCTACAGCTTGTTGCATAAATTTATCTTTTTTGCTTTCTTCAATGCGCTCTTTGAAAGGTTTCGTGCTTGTTGATAATCCCATCTATTTTTCCTCCGTTGCTGCAATAGCTTGCCTATTAATTTTTGTCTCATCCACATTACTATTCAATACTTCAGCAATGTGCATAATCTTAATCGGGTGTCCATCTCGATTAAATTTACCACCGATATTCATTAAACAACCCATATCAGCACTAATTAAAATTTCAGCCCCAGTATCAATAACGTCATTCATTTTTTCAGTAACCATTTCTTCAGATATTTCCGGCATTTTAACTGAAAAAGTCCCACCGAATCCACAACAATTATTAATGTGAGGTAATGGAATCATCTCTAACCCTTCCACATGATCTAATAAAATAAACGGAGCTTCTCGTTCACCTAGTAATCTTGTCATATGACAAGAACGATGATACGTAGCCTTACCGTCTAAATGTGCACCAACATCCGTTAATCCAACCACTCTATAAATAAATTGACTAAATTCATAAGTCTTTTCAGCAAGTTTAACTGCTTTTTCATAATAAATCGGATCTTTATCTTTAAGTAAATCAGGGTATTCGCGAAGCATCGCAACACATGATCCCGCACCACCAACAACATAATCTGAGTCTTCAAATGCATCAATTTGATTTCTAAAAGTTGCATAGCTTTTTTCTTCATAACCGCTATTAAAAGTCGGCTGACCGCAACAGATTTGTTTTTCTGGCAATGTCGTTTCGAAGCCTAACCTTTCTAATACTTCAACCATTGCAATTCCGACATTTGGGAACATTAAATCTACTACACAACTAGAAAAAATGCTTACTTTCATTTCCGAACCTCCTATTAGATATCTTTCATTTTAGTCATCTATTTATAATAATTATTATTCATATAATTTATTTTAACACTATTTTAATTCTAAATAAATATAGTAATGGCTATTATCTCACAAAAATACAAGTTATCTGCAAAAATACGGAATTTATAGCTTATTGATGTAAATTTCATTAGCAAATAATTATTTGTAATAATTATAAAAAAGAAGCACTACTCAATATAAATAAGTAATACTTCTTTTAAATTAAGATTTTAACCAATCTCGGCCTTCAATAAATCTTGTGACCATCATACCACATGTAATGTTGCTCAGTGAGTTAACAGTCGTTGCGAACATATCTGTAATGGTTGAAATAACAGCCATCATTGGTATCGCTTCAATTGGTAAGCCAAATAGTGATATCAACAAAACTTCCGCTGTGAATCCTCCGCTAGGTACCGCACCCATAACAACACCGACTAAAAACCCACCAGCAATAATACCCATTGCTGCTTCAAGTGAGTTCAATTCTCGACCAAACATACTAAAGAGTAAAACAACTTCAAGAACACCTGTCATCGCTGAACCATCTTTATGGACATTAGCTCCCAATGAAATGACTGTTTCTCTCACGTCTTCCGGCACACCAATTTTTTTTAGTGCTAAAATATTTGTCGGAATACATGCTGCACTAGAACTAGTACCTAAAGCCTGTAATGCAGCTGGCAAACTATTGCGCCAATATGATACAAACCCTTGATAACCACCTCCGAAAAACGCATAAATCGATGTAATAACAATCACATAGAAAAATGCGATTAGTATATACATAATAAGAGATTTAAGATAACCGCCCAAAACTTGATTACCAAGATTGCTTAAAGTAAAAGCAAAGTAAGCTCCTAAACCAACTGGTGCTACAAGCATGACTAATGAGATTAATTTCAATATAACCTCATTTAACGCCTCAATGATAGTTACTAAGGGCTGTGCTTTATCGCCTGTTAGTGAAATACCGACACCAAAAAACAAAGCAAAAATAATTAATGCCAATAAATGACTTTTATCAAAAAGATCCAAAAAATTACTGACACTGACGGTATCCACCAATACATTTCCAAGTGACTCGGTTGCATGATTCTGTTTAACAGCTTCAGTCCCCGACTTTAATTTGGAAACATCCAGTCCATCAAAAGGATTATAAAATTGATTTGCGATATACATTGTTGCTGTTGCAATTAAAATGGTTGCAACAAAAACAATTAATGTCCAAACCAAAATTCGTTTAACACGCTCCATACTTTGGTTGCTGACAATCGCTAACACCATACTTGTAAAGACCAAAGGAATAATCAATACAAAAATAAAATTTAAAAATAAGCGACCAATCGGCTCTAACTGTTTAGCAAAATCAGGAGTCATAATCCCTAGGACAGCACCAACTATTATTCCAATAAGTAGAAAAAAAGAACTCTTATAGTTTTTTAAAACTGACATAGTTCACCTCTTTTTACATACTTTCACTAAATGATTATACATCGTAAGAATATAATCGATGTATTCTAACACTAAATACTCTAATTTTTAATAAATAGATTATAAAAAAACTGCAGGCATGCATCGATTATCATCCCTGCAGATATTTTATTTGATTAAATATTGATTGTCACAGCATTTTCTACTGCATCAACGAACTCATCACTCATAATTAGATCAGTAATTGTTTCAAGTTCTTTGTACATTTCGATATTTTTATCTTCATCAATAAATTTACAATATTTTCTTACGACATCATAAGCTGCTTTAGTTCCTTTTCCTAGCTTGTGATCTGGTTGTTTCTCTGCTCTCATATCAATTGCTTGACATGCTGCTAAAATTTCAGTTGCTACAACACGAGATGTATTTTTTCCAATCTCTTTAGCTTTACGCGCAGCAATAGTTCCCATACTTACTAAATCTTCTTGATTTTCACAAGATGGAATAGAATCCACAGACGCTGGGTGCGCTAAAATTTTATTTTCTGATACTAATGCTGCAGCAGCATATTGTGTAATCATAAAACCAGAGTTTAATCCACTTTTAGCGACTAAGAATGAACTTAATTTACTGTGTTCCACATTAACTAATCTTTCCAAACGTCTTTCTGATACATTAGCAATTTCTGCTGTACCAATTCCTAAGAAATCAAACGGAAGTGCCATAGGTTGTCCGTGAAAATTTCCTCCAGAAATTGCACGTTTATCTCTAGTAATAATTGGATTATCAGTTACTGAATTCATTTCAATAGCTACTTTTTCACTGACAAAATTAATTGTATCTTTACTTGCACCATGAATCTGAGGCATACATCTTAATGAATAAGCATCTTGAACACGTAATTCACCTTGTTTTGTAACAAATGTACTACCTTCGACAAGAGCTCTGATATTACTAGCCGTTTGAACTTGTCCACGATGATTTCTAATAACATGTAACTCTTCATCAAACGCATCAATTATACCGTTTTGAGCTTCTAGAGATAATGCTCCAGCAATATCACTAACTTTTAACAATCTCATTGCATCATATAAAGCTAGACTGCCGGTTGCAGTTAATGCTTGTGTACCATTAATTAAAGCCAACCCTTCTTTTGAAGCCAATGACATCGTTTCGACACCTGCTTTAGCCATTGCATCTTTACCAGACATTCTAACGCCTTCATATTCTGCTTCACCTAAACCTAATATTGGCAATACCATATGTGATAAGGGAGCTAAATCTCCTGATGCCCCTAAAGAGCCTTTTTCTGGAATGATTGGTGACACATGTTTATTTAACATTTCAACCAATTTTTCAATAACACATAAACGAATACCTGAATAACCTTTTGTTAATGAGTTAGCGCGAATAGCCATGATAGCGCGAACAATATCTGTTGAGAAAGGATCTCCATAACCAGAGGCGTGTGTTCTGATTAAATTTTCTTGTAATTGAATTGAATCTTCTTTTGAAATCGAAACATTACATAATGAACCAAATCCTGTATTAATACCATATGTAACAATTTCATTGTCGACAATATCATCAACAATTTTTCTTGCACGATTTACTTCTTCAACTGCTTTATCGCTAATTTCAACAACAGCATCATATCTTGCAATAGCAACTAGTTCGTTTAATGTTAAATCATCACCTGTTAATACAACTGTTTTAATATCTTGAGCTTTTTTCATTTTATTTTCCTCCTAAAAGTTAACCTTTAAATTTTTTATTGTTTCTCTTGCATCGTTAAACATTGTTTCAATTATTTCTTTTGCTGGTTTTATTTCGCTTACTAAACCTGATGCCTGTCCAGCCATCACAGAACCATTTTCAATATCTCCTGCAGCTGCTTTTCTTGCTGACCCCATTGTTAATTCTTCAAGCTGCTCGCGTGGAACATTTTCTCTCTCCCACTTAATGTACTGTTCAATCATCTTATTGCGAATGCTACGTACAGGAGCTCCACCGTTTCTACCCGTAACCACAGTATCCATTTCTTCTGTGCTTGCTACAAACTCTTTCACGTTTTGTGGTATTGGACATTCTTCAGCCAGCATAAATGCTGTACCAACCTGAACACCACCAGCACCTAATGCATAAACCGCTGCTATGGAACTGCCTAAAGCTATACCGCCGGCTGCGATAACTGGAATATCAACTGCAGCAACAACTTGAGGTAAAAGAACCATTGTTGATAGTTCTCCAATATGACCACCGGCCTCTGACCCTTCTGCTACAACTGCTACAGCACCGATATCTTCCATTTTTTTTGCGATTTTTGCACTTGGTACAACCGGAATAACTTTAATACCTGCTTCATTGAAAGTATCCATATATTTTTTAGGTGTTCCTGCACCTGTTGTGACAACTTTTACGCCTTCTTCTACAACTACTTTTATCATATCCGGAATATTAGGTGCCATCAGCATCAAGTTAACTGCAAAGGGCTTATCGGTCATTTTTTTACAGTTTTTTACTTCTTCACGTAATTGTTCTTCACTCATACCTCCCGACGCAATAATCCCAAGTCCCCCTGCATTTGATACAGCTGCTGCTAATTGATATTTTGAGATTTGAGCCATTGCTCCTTGAAAAATTGGATACTTAATTCCTAAAATTTTTGTAATGTCTTTTTTCATGATAAAGTTCCTTTCATTAATTCTTTAATTGATTTGATAATAATTTTTTATAACAAACTGTTAGAATAAATCCGAAAATTGCCATCGCAAGTCCGACAATAAACGCTTGGGTAAAATCTCCACCATTTTTCTCAGCAATTGATGCTGATAATTTTGGGGCTATCATAGCCGCTATTGAATATCCTGCAAATACGAACGAATAATTTACACCTTGATATTTATCACCAAAACTATCCATTGTTAACGGCGGCATTAACGCATTGACACCACCCTCACATAAACCAAAACCTATCATTCCGATTGCAAATCCTACAACAGAATGAACGAAAATAAAGGATAATGCTGAGATACCAATAAAAACAAAGATAATCATCATAGTAATTGATCGTGTTAATTTGTCTGATAAACCGCCCCAAATTACTCGTCCAATACAATTACAAAAAGCATAAACACTGACGAATGTTGCCGCAATAATCGGCGTTAACTGGAACATACTCTCACCAATATCCGCTGCATTTGATGAAATCATCAATCCAGAAAATCCACCTGCTCCATAAATCAGAACAATTATATAAAACATCGGCTTCTTAAGAATTTGTTTCCAATTTAAATTCTTAACATAACCATTTTTGGAGGTTGATATTTCTTCTGCTTCTTTTCTTTCAATTGGTGCATTCTGAATTAAAAGACTGCAGATAACTGAAATAACTGCATAAATAATGCCGAGAATAACAAACGTCATTTTAATGTCAAATTTACCAATCAACCATGCTGAAAATGGTGCAAAAATCATGGTTCCTAAACCGATACCTGTAATAACCGTCCCCGACGCTAATCCTTTTTTATCAGGGAAAAAACGGATTGAATTATTGATACACGCGATATATCCTAAATTCAACCCAAAACCGCCTAAAATACCATAATTTAGATAAAGCATCCATTTAGCAGTTGAAAAACCAGTTAAAACAAAGGCAATCGCTAATAACATTGAGCTGAAGAAAATTAATTCCCTTGATTTTCCTTTATCTGAGATTATTCCGCCAAGCAACATTGGGAATGGTGATAACGCAATAGCAAGTGTAAAAGCAAACATGACATCTGATACTTGCCAACCATGTGCTTTTGCAATTGGTGAGGCGAAAACACTAAAAGCATAAATTCCACCTTGACAAACAATAATACCAACTGATGCGAATAGCACTACCCAACGATTGATTTCTTTACCATTTATATTTTTCGCCATCCCCTCACCTCATTAACTCAGCGAGTTCATCCCAATTTTCTCGGAATAAACCTAGTGACATTTTTTTCAATGATTCACTTATTTTAACTTCAAATTCCATCAAATCTAGGATATCTTTTTGTAAATCAATACCTGGTGCAATTTCAATTAGCACTAATTCACCAGAAATTAATTTAAAGACAGCACGTTCAGTAACAAAAATAACTTCCTGATTTTGTTTAGATGAAAATTCTCCATTAAAAGTTATTTGATTTACTTGGTTAACAAATTTTTTGTTGCGTCCTTCATTTAAAATAATCAATTGACCATCTTCAATTTTTGTTTCTAACCCACCTGCTGTAAAAGTACCTGTAAATACTAATTTTTTGGCTGTTTGAGAAATATTAATAAATCCACCACAACCAATCACTTGATTACCTAATTTACTAACATTGACATTACCATGTTTATCAACCTGAGCTAATCCAAGAACAGATAAATCAAGTCCTCCGCCATCGTAAAAATCAAATTGTGCTTGATGATCAATAATCATTTCACTGTTGTATGCATGTCCAAAATCTTTTAGTCCAGCAGGTACGCCACCGATTGCACCTGATTCTGTTGTTAATATGATTCTATCACTTACGCCCTCTTCAGCTGCTACTGTTGATACATTTACTGGAATTCCAACACCTAGATTTAAGACAGTCCCTTCTTCCAATTCCATAGCCGCTCTACGCGCAATAATTTTTCGGTTGTCAAGTGGCAACTTAGGAATACTATCAATAGGAATCTTAATTTCGCCGCTAAATGCCGGCTCATATTGTGTAGTACCAGTTTGAAAATGATTTTCCGGTTCCGACTCAATCACGTAGTCAACAATAATACCAGGGACATGTACATCTCTAGGATCTAAAGTACCATTTTTTACAACTCGTTCCACTTGAGCAATAACGATGCCACCGCTATTATGGGCTGCTTGAGCTATCGGCAAGACTTCCATATGTAAGCCTTCTTTAGATAAAGTTAAGTTACCATTTTCATCAGCATACGTACCTCTAATCATGCCAACTTGAATAGGGAAAGATGGGTAATACATCCATTCTTCATTATTTAAATTAATCACTTCAATAATATCTTCCGTTGTTACCTCATTCATCTTACCGCCTTCCACTCGCGGATCAACATAGGTCCCAGTTCCAACTTTAGTTATAAGTCCTGGGCGCTTAGCTGAAATTTCTCGATACAGTTGAGCCAGTACTCCTTGCGGAAAATTATATGCTTCACATTGGTTGTTTTGAATCATATCTGATAGCTTTGGTGATGACGCCTTGACAATTCCACCAATCCAACGTTTTAGCAATCCTGGATAGGATAAATGAGACATTCCTTTATCTTTTCTATCTCCCCAACAACTTGAATGAACAACTGTCAAATTTTTTGGAGAACCTGTTGCTAAAAACCTTTTTTCTATACCGATTGCTAATTCTTCATTAGCACATGCAAGCTCAAATCCACTTGCTGCAATGGTATCATTATCTCTTATGAGCATTGCTGCTTCTTCTCTTGTTATGACTTTCACATTTAATTACCTACCTTTCTATTATTACTACAAGTAAAAAATACCTCCTCTAAGTAATTTAAAATTTTAACTAGTTAATTATTGTGATAACAATAACATGCTATCTCGAATAAATATAAGCAAGTAACATGCCAACTTTTAAAAACCCTATAAAAAGGCGTTTTATAAATTAAAAAGAGATAATTTGTCATGCTCAATGACAAACTATCTCTTTGCTTTATTATAATGTATACTTTATTTACAATTTTAACTCTTCAATTTTTTTATAGATTAGTGGTCTGCTAACATGACAATTACTCGCAGCCTGGCTGATATTCCACTCTACATCAGTTAGTTTTTGTTTAAAGTATACTTTTTCTACAAATTGTAAAAATGTTTTATAATCACAGTTTTTAGCTAATTCTTGTAAGGAAGACTCTAAATTTAATTTATTGTCTAATTTTTTATCATTTTGTTCGTCATCAATTTCTATGTCTGAGGTAACCACCGTATACTCAATATAGTTCTTCAACTCTCTGACATTTCCCAACCATTCATTTGTAATCAAGTAATTTAAATTTTTAGGTGTTAGTATAATATTTTTTTGATACAAATTATTATATTTATCTAAAAAATGATTTGCTAAAGCCAATATATCTTGTCTGCGCTCGCGTAAAGGCGGAATAGTTATTGGAATAGCATTGATACGATAATATAAATCTCTTCTAAACCTTTTTTCTTCAACTTGTTCAAATAAATTTTGATTACAAGCTGAAATCAATCTAAACGAAACAGGAATTTCTTTTAAACTTCCCACTCTTCTAATTGTTGATGTTTCAAGTACTCGCAAAAGTTTTGTCTGAAGATTTAGCGGCATTTCAGATATTTCATCTAAAAATAAAGTCCCTCCACTTGCAGCTTCAATTAGACCCATTTTATTTTCTTCTGCACCAGTAAAAGTACCCTTCTCATGACCAAAGAATTCTGATTCGAATAGATTTTCAGGTATTGCTGCACAATTAATCGCAATAAATGGTTTATCTGCTACCGTGCTATGTCTATGGATATAATTAGCAATTACTTCTTTTCCAACACCTGATTCACCTAAAATTAAGATTCGACTATTATATTGAGACACTTGTTTACAGACACGTAAAATTTTCTTTAATTCAAAGCTTTCGGCAACAATGCCACCGCAGTCATCAATGTTCTGGTTTTGGTCTGATTTTTCTACATGATCTCTAGGAATTTTTTCAACATCTCTTAACCATCTCTTAACTTCCGCTTCATCAATCGGATCTGATTTAGTTACAACCAAATGTAAAGTTCCATCTGGAAAGAAGATAGGAGAAGATTTTGATTTTATTTGATAACCTACTCTAGTTTTCAAGTCAACACTTGAAGGTTCCTGGGTTTTCAATGTCTTAATCGTCGCTGATCCGTCATATAATTTCTCATTAACAAGATCATACACATTTGAATTCAATAACTCTCCCAGAGGAATACCTAATGTCATTGCTGTAAATTCATTTGCTAATAAGATATTCCCATGTCTATCTGTAACAAAGAGTGTCGTTACATCATTATTCATAAAATCCGCTACTGTGTCTACCATAACTTAAACCCCTTCATATAAAGTTTGAGATTGTTTTCACATGAACACATACTATAAAAACGTATATGTAAAATAATATCATGAACCGATCAAATAATCTAGTTAAAAAAAATAAGATGATAACGTTTTTATACGCGTTATCATCTTATTTTGTCTCTGTTTATTCTTTAGGTTTAAATCTTTTAAGTCGTAAGGCATTCAGCAATACAGAAACCGAGCTAAAGCTCATCGCTGCACCAGCTACCATCGGATTTAAAAGTGGTCCACCAAACAAATAAAGTATCCCCATCGCAACCGGGATTCCCAAAATATTATAGGCAAATGCCCAAAATAAATTTTCTTTAATATTTTTAATTGTCGCATGACTTAACTGAATGGCTGTTGGAACATCCATTAAATCACTTCTCATCAACACAATGTCTGCAGATTCAACAGCAACATCCGTTCCAGAACCAATAGCAATACCCACATCAGCTTGAGCTAAGGCAGGTGCGTCATTAATTCCATCGCCAACCATAGCTACTTTTTTATTTTCTTCTTGTAATTTTTTCACCATATTTGCTTTATCTTCGGGTAACACATCACTTAAAACACGATCAATACCAACTTGTTTCGCTATTGCATCAGCTGTTCTTGCGTTGTCGCCAGTAATCATAATAACTTCTAAATTCATCTTTTGCAGCTCTTTAATAGCTGCGTAACTACTGGATTTAATCGTATCCGCAACAGCTATTATACCAAGTAATTGTTTATCATCAGCGATATACATCGGGGTTTTTCCATTGCTTGCCAATTGATTGGCATCATTCTCAAATGATTCAACTTTTATTTTTTTATCATTCATTAATTTTTTATTTCCCAAATAATACACTTGATTTTTGATTATTGTTTGAATTCCGTGACCTGGAATCGCGTTAAACGATTCTATTTCTAATAATTCGATAGCTTTCTGCTCTGCTTCTTCAACGATAGCCATACCTAAAGGATGTTCTGAACCTTTTTCGGATGAAGCGGCTATTCTCAACAACTCATCTTTGGAAAACTCACTAAGTGTTAAAATATCGGTAACTTTCGGTTTTCCTGCCGTAATCGTTCCTGTTTTATCAAATACAATCGATGTTACTTTATGCGTTGTTTCCAAAGCAGCTCCGCTTTTAATTAAAACACCATTCTCAGCACCTTTACCTGTCCCTACCATGATTGCCGTTGGCGTCGCTAAACCTAATGCACATGGACAGGCAATAACCAAAACAGAAATTGTAATCGTCAAAGCAAAAATCCATGACTCTTGACCTAAAAAGAACCAAGCCAAGCCAGATAAAAGAGCTAAAATAATTACAATCGGTACAAAGACACCTGAAACTTTATCAGCAAGCTGAGCTATCGGCGCCTTTGATCCTTGAGCCTCTTCGACTAACTTGATAATTTGTGACAATGTTGTATCTTTACCAACTTTTGTAGCTTTAAATTGAAAGGTCCCGGTTTGATTAACACTGGCGCCAACCACATTGTCACCGACTTTTTTTTCAACTGGAATACTTTCACCAGTAATCATTGCTTCATCAATCGAACTAAATCCTTTTATAATTTCACCGTCAACAGGGATTCTTTCACCAGGTTTAACTGAAATAATGTCACCTACCATTACATCGTCAATCGGTGTTTCAACTTCTTGGCCATCTTTAAAGACTCTAGCCGTTTTCGGAGCTAAACCTATCAATTGTTTGATAGCTTCTGAAGTTTTTCCTTTTGAAATTGCTTCAAAATATTTGCCTAAAGTAATCAATGTTAAAATAACTGCTGCAGATTCATAATACAGGTTCATAGCAAAATCAGTTTGACCCTGAACTACCAAGATGGTTCCATATAAACTATACAGAAAAGCAGCACTAGTTCCTAAAGCAACTAATGAATCCATGTTAGGATGACCATTAAATAATGCTTTAAATCCTCCAATAAAAAAATTTCGTCCAACTATTATTACAGGAATTGTCAATACTAATTGTGTTATTGAAAAAGTCAAACTGTGCATCGTTGGATTCAAAACTTCCGGCAACGGCAAACCAATCATATGTCCCATCGCGATATACAATAGAGGAACTGCAAATACTGCAGAAATCCAAAATCTACGCCACATTGATTTAATTTCTTTTTGCTTTTTCTCATTTTCTTTATCAATTGAAACTGCAGTATCTTTCTCGCTTAATGCTTGATAGCCGACATCTTTAACGGCCTGTTTTATTTCTTGGCTTGACACGACGGACTTGTCAAACTCTACTACCATCTTTTCTGTTGCTAAATTAACAGCAACTTTTGAAACACCTGCTAATTTACTAACTGATTTTTCAATTGTTTGCGCACACGATGCACAAGTCATTCCATCTATTTTAAAAGTACTTTCAACCAATGGCAAAACAAGTGAATAACCTGCTTGTGAAACTGCCAAACTTAAGTCGTTGTCCGACAATTTACTGTTATCTATTTTTACTGTTAATGTCTCAGTCGCTAAATTGACCGATGCCATATTGATTCCCGGCAATTTTTGCACTGTTTTTTCTACTCTTTGGGCACAGGATGCGCAATTCATCCCATCCACATGAAATTGTTTTTGATTAGTCATTTTGAATTCCTCCAATTGTTATTAATAATCAGCATTTACATTGTCCCGGTATGCAGTGACAAGTTATTTTTTCCGGTGCATTTTTTCTTTTATCATTTAATTTTTTAATTAGTGAATCGATATCTGACTGACTCAAATCGTATTCGTCAATCAATGTCGTCATAACACTGTGTACTTTTGTATTACAAATCTTAGACATCAGCATTCTTAATTCGGTATTAAAAATGTCATCTTCACTAGCAGATGCAGAATATTTAAATCTTTTCCCATCACGTTTAGTGACTAAAAGACCTTTATCAACCAAGCGTGCTAAAAGTGTCTTTACTGTTGAAGGCTGCCAATCCAGCCTATCTCCAAGTATGTCAATTATTTCACTGCTTGTTGTTTCACTTTTTGTCCATACAACACGCATTATTTCCCACTCTGAATTGGACACATTTTCCATAATTAATCATTCCCTTTTCTTAAATCTTTAAATCTACAAATGTAAACGTCGTTAGCAAAAAAATAAGACCTAAACTCACTTTTATTATATCGTTTAGGTCTACAATTGTCAACGGTTTTTTTTTATCTCTTCATAGTAATTCTTTTCTTCACTTTCCCAATACTCTTTATCTTCAATTGTGATTTCACGGAGTACTCTAGCTGGATTCCCTGCCGCAATCACATTATCTGGAATATCTTTAGTCACTACCGACCCTGAACCAATGATTGAATTATTTCCAATTGTTACGCCAGGATTAACCACTGTACAACCACCTATCCACACATTATCACCAATCGTTATTTTTTTTCCAAATTCAAGTCCTCGATTTCTCACACCAGCATCAATCGGATGCCCAGGTGTCAACAAACTCACTTTTGGACCCAACATGACATTTTTTCCAATATGAATCTCTGCGACATCTAAAAAAACACAATCTGAATTTGCATAAAAATTCTCACCGATATAAGTATTAAATCCATAATCTACATAAAGTGGTGGGCTAACATAAATATTTTCTCCTGTTTTTCCGAATAACTGTTTTAATAAGGAAATTATTTTTTCAGGTTCTGTATATTTTGTTTTATTTATTTCTTGTGTCAAATTTTGACTAGGGGCAGACTTTTTTTCTTGTTCTATTTTACTTGCAAAATAAAGCTTTTCATTAATCATACGCTGATATTCTGTTTCCATCGAAAACCTCCAATTTTTTATTCTTATTCATATTATATAGATTATTTGATTGGTTGCAAGCGTTATAATCTTCTAATTACTTAATTTTATTTTGCATATTAATTACGTATCTTGTAAGATAATCTATAAAGATGTTCAATAGGAGGTTTTTAAAATGGCTCAAAAAACTAAAGATACTTTACCAAAGTATCAGCAAGTTGCAATTGGTATCGCAAAACGTATCGAGAGTGGACAATACCATGTCGGTGAAAAGCTGCATTCTCGCTCAACCTTAGCTAATGCTTTTAAAGTGTCCCCAGAAACTGCGAGAAAAGCTATCAATGTTCTCGTCGATCTTGATATTGTTTCAGTAAAACATGGTAGCGGTGTTTTCGTATCTTCTCAACTAAAAGCTGGTGAGTTTCTAAAAAAGTATTCAAATGTTCAAGCGATAAAAGAGATCAAACAAAATATTCAACAGCGTATTGATAAACAGAAAGAAGAACTATCCTTATTAAATGACGCAATTGATGAACTTGTAAACCAAACTCAAAGTGACCATATTCATGATCTATTATTACCTTATGAATTAATCATTGACCATACATCAAATCACTTGAATAAAAGTTTAAGTGACCTTCATCTATGGCAGGCGACCGCCGCGACTGTTATTGCGATAAAACATGAGAATAATCTCATAATATCTCCAGGCCCGTATGCTATGATTCGTCCAAATGATACTCTCTACTTTGTTGGTGACGAATACACAAAACAAAGAATAACAAACTTTTTTTATAAATAAAAACAACAGTAAACAGCATTTTGCTTGTTTTTGACTGTTATTTTTTTGACACAAGTGACCATACAGTGTTAAAATTAGGTGGTCACTTAAAAAGGACTCAAAAATTTAAAATAAAATTCATAGAAAGGAATTTTTTAAATATGACAAAAATATCAGTCAAAAATTTAACTAAAATCTTTGGTAAGAAAAATCACGCTGCCCTTGAAATGGTTAAAGAAAAAAAATCAAAAACTGAAATACTAAAAAAAACGGGAGCTACAGTTGGTGTTTATGATGTCAATTTTGATGTTAATGAGGGTGAAATATTCGTCATTATGGGGCTTTCCGGTAGTGGAAAGTCTACATTGATTCGACTAATTAATCGCTTAATTGAACCCACATCAGGAAATATTTTTATTGATGGTGAAGATATATCAAAGATGAATAAAGAGGACTTATTAGAAGTTCGTCGGCACAAAATGAGCATGGTCTTTCAAAATTTTGGATTGTTCCCACATCGAACTATTCTAGAGAATACCGAATTCGGACTTGAGGTTAGAGGTGTACCAAAAAAAGAACGGACAAAACGGGCTGAAAAAGCATTAGAAAATTCTAGTCTTATTTCATTTAAAGACCAATATCCTGAACAACTATCAGGAGGTATGCAACAACGTGTCGGATTAGCAAGAGCCTTGGCTAATGATCCAGAAATTTTACTCATGGATGAAGCTTTCTCAGCTCTCGATCCATTAATTCGTCGAGAAATGCAAGATGAATTATTAGATTTACAATCATCTGTTCAAAAGACAATACTATTTATTACTCATGATTTAAATGAAGCACTAAGAATCGGTGATCGTATTGCCTTGATGAAAGATGGACAAATAATGCAAATTGGTACAGGTGAAGAAATTCTAACTAATCCTGCAAATGATTATGTTCGTGAATTCGTTGAAGATGTGGACAGATCTAAAGTTCTTACTGCCCAAAATATTATGGTACCAGCTCTTACTACAAATATTGATGTTGATGGTCCTGCCGTAGCGCTCGCTAAAATGCGAAACGAAGAAGTGAGTATGCTGATGGCTGTTGATAAAAAACGGCATTTCTGTGGTCTAATAACAGCCGATGATGCTGTGCGGGCTCGTAAAGAAAAACTAAAATTAACAGATGTACTGGAAACAGATATTAAAACAGTTCCTAAAGATATGTTAGTTAGCGACATTTTTAATATAATTTACGATTCACCTACTCCTCTTGCTGTAGTTGATAATAATCGTATTTTAGGAGTCATCATCCGTGGTGCCGTTATTGAAGCTTTAGCGACTTCTGGTGAAACTGAATCAGAAGAATTATCTAGTAACAAAGAGGTGACAATTAATGAATAACTTATTATTGATGAACAAATTACCAATTGCTGATTGGGTTGAAAGTCTTACTGATTGGTTGACTCAAACGTTTGCTGGACTATTCTCATTCTTCCAGACTTTCGGTCAAGGCGTCATGGATGGCGTAACAAATTTATTAAATTTAATTCCGCCGTTAATTTTTATCGCAATTGTTGTCATTGGTGCTTACGTACTCTCAAACAAAAAGTTTGGTTTATCCATCTTCTCACTTATTGGTTTACTCTTTATTTATAATCAAGGATTATGGTCTGAACTAATGAGTACTTTAACATTAGTCGTGATTTCAAGTTTAGTTTCCATTATTATCGGTGTACCACTTGGGATTTTAATGGCTAAGAGCAATAAGGCTGAGAAAATAATTACCCCTATACTTGACTTTATGCAAACAATGCCTGGTTTTGTTTACTTAATTCCAGCTGTTGCATTCTTCGGTATTGGTATGGTTCCTGGGGTCTTCGCATCAGTAATATTTGCTTTACCACCTACCGTCCGCTTCACCAATTTAGGTATTCGACAAGTACCAACAGAATTAGTTGAAGCTTCGGATTCATTTGGTGGAACTGGTTGGCAAAAATTATTTAAACTTGAATTACCATTAGCAAAAGGTACTATTTTAGCAGGTATTAATCAAACAACGATGCTTTCTCTTTCAATGGTGGTAATTGCTTCAATGATTGGAGCGCCCGGTTTAGGACGTGGTGTGCTTTCTGCACTTCAAAAAGCACAAGTCGGTAATGGTTTCGTAAACGGTGTAGCGCTAGTTATTCTAGCAATTATCATTGATCGTTTCACACAGAAAATTAACCGACCTAAGAATCTATCTCAAAAGAAAGTACTATCGCCGGAACAAAAGAAAAAAAGACGTATCATCGGTGGTATTGTAGCACTTGCCATAGTAAGTTTAGGTGCTGTAAGTGCCATTAAGGCAAATCAAAAACAAAAAAACACTATTAATATATCATATGTTGAATGGGACACTGAAGTAGCTTCAACTAATGTCATTGCAGAAGTACTGAAAGAACAAGGACTAGATGTTAATATCACTCCCTTAGACAACGCGATTGTTTGGAAATCATTAGCCAATGGAGAGTCAGATGCAATGGTTGGTGCTTGGCTACCAGGGACTCATAAAGCACTTTATGATGAATATAAAAATAAAGTTGACCTATTAGGGCCAAATCTTAAAGGAGCAAAACTTGGTTTAGTAGTTCCTTCTTATATGGATGTCAATAGTATCGAAGATTTAACCAATCAAGCTGACAAAAAAATTACCGGTATCGAACCTGGTGCTGGAGTAATGGAGGCAGCTGATAAAACAGTTAAAGATTATGGTAATCTTAACGGATGGTCTGTCGAGTCATCTTCATCTGGAGCAATGACCGTTGCTTTAGGCCAAGCTATTAAGAAGAAAGAACCAATTGTCATTACAGGTTGGTCGCCACATTGGATGTTTGCTAAATATGATTTAAAATATTTAGAAGATCCTAAAAAAACAATGGGTGGCGAAGAATCAATAAATACTGTAACTCGAAAAGGTTTTAAAGATGATCATGAAAAAGCCTACAACATCTTGAAAAAATTCAATTGGACAACTGATGATATGGAAAAAGTTATGCTAGACATCAACAGCGGAAAAGCTCCTAATGATGCAGCAAAAGATTGGATCAAAGATAATCAAGATAAAGTTAAACAATGGACTAAATAAAAAATAAGCAGCCACAAGTGGCTGCTTATTTTTTATGTTTTAATCCTTAAAACAGCAGTTATTATTAAAAATAATCATTAGATATACTCACTGTAAATATACTAAAAATAAATAAATTAATTCCTTACTAAAATTTTTTTTAGCAATTCTAATAATGAATCATCTCGATGCAAGGTATAGTCAGGTTGATAATATTGGGCTGACATATCTTTATTATACTTATTCAACCAGATACTTTTCCAACCAGCACACTGACTGCCAACAATATCATTTTCATATGAATCACCAATATAATATATTTTATCAGTATTCGGTAATCCCAACGTATGCTCAATATGTTTAAATACACCAACATGAGGCTTAGAAACACCAACTTCTTGTGACACAAATAACCGCTCGCTCGGAATATAATTCTTAACTCCCAACTGGTTTATTTTTTTATATTGGTGCACTGTTGGTCCATTCGTCAATACTGCCATATCAACCTGGTTATCCCTTAACCATCTTAGTGTTTTATGCATTTCTTTATCAAGTACAATCTGGCTTTGATTTTTTTCATAAATTTCTTGAAATTTCAGCGCTGCTTGAGAGGTAGTTTCAACATCGAATTGCTTCAACGATTTAATTAAACGTAATTCTCGCATTTTTTCAAGCTGCAGCTCCTTTGTTTCAACTAGCGGAAACAAATCATCACTGTGAAATCTAAATGCATGAAATAATTCCTCCATGTCTTCGTCAGCTATTTGATCAGGATACATTTCTTTTATCGCTGCCTCAAAGGGGCTCATCAAGTTATACAGTGTATCATCTACGTCAAAAATAATCGTTGTGTTCATTGTTTTTAGTTCATCCTTTTTATTTAGTTTTAATGCATATAAAAAAGTCCACTAATTAATTTTAGTGAACTTTACTTTTATATTTAATCAACATACCCTGTGTTTTGACGGTCTAACCAAGAATAAACTAATCCGATTAGTAAACCTCCGCCTACATAATTTCCTAAAAATGCAAAAATAATATTGCGACTGACATTTAAAAATTCCATGCCCTCAACAGTTCCGTGTGAAGCAAAGTATGCTAACGGAAATGCCGTAAAGTTAGCGATAACGTGTTCATAACCGAGAAATGCAAAAATTGAAATAATAAAAATAATGGCTAAAACTTTACCTGCATCATCTCGCATGCGTAAACTAACTAGAACAGCTGTGTTAACAACAACATTGGCGAAAATACCTTCAACAAAAATCTGTAAGCTTGGTTTTGCTAATTTTGCCGCAACCCCAGTGAACATGTAATTGTCAGCTGGTAAATTCTGAAATGGACCGGTTAACGATATCAGATAAGCAAAGAAAACTCCACCTACTAAATTGAAAAATACACAAGTGAATAATAATTTCATACCTTTGGTAGCCGAAATTTCTTTTCGGTAAACACCTGACGTCGCATATAACATATTTGACGTTCCTAACTCAGCATTCATGTATAGAATCATAACTAGTGACCAACTGAACATAAATGAGAATAAGAATTTACCTAGATTTGGTACAATTGCTTCACCATATGTTGCTACAGAGAACGCAATGGCGGTTCCCAAAGATAAAAATAAACACGCCAATACAGCCCTTGTGGCATAACGAGCATAATGATTGTCAAGAAGCTCAATCTTTTTCGCTATTGTAGCATCGATTTTTTCAAACATTGGTGACTTAGATTTCATAAGAACTCTCCTTAATTTTTTTATCCCCTTACACTCACATTCTATCGGCATTTGTTATGAATGTAAAGAAGACTTTCACATATTCAAAAAATTTTATAATTAAGGAGATAAAACAATTAACCAATCCCTATTAAGAAATATAACATTTTATCAGAGTATCTTTGTTCATCCTTCTTAATTATTTTGTTCAATAATGACATCCGGTCAGTGATAATACCATCTACACCATAAAACATCATGCGAGACATTGTTTCTGAATCATTAGGTGTCCAAACATAAACTTTTTTATCATTATTATGCGCATTGTCTACAAAATTTGAACTTAATGTTGTGTATTCAATCGAATAAAAATCCATATCACCCTTAGGCGGTCCGACTACACTAAAAGGCATAACATAACCAACAAAAAACCGAGAATCTAATTTTTTTAACTTTTCCACTGTATTATAATCAAGACTATGAAAAATATGTTTATTTTTCAAAATATTTTCACTGTATCTTTTATAGAAATTATCAATCATATCTGGGCTGTCATTCTTTGTCGTCTTAAATTCAATTAATAATTTTTGATTAAGTTGATCTGCTTCTGCTAAATAATCATCAAACGACACAATGTTAGCTGTCTTATCATACTCTTTCACTTTTAATTTTATTAAATCATCCAGATTCAACTCATATGGCTTTTTCTTAAGACCAACTAAATTTTTTAAACTAAAATCATGATACACAACAAATTGATGATCTTTGGTTTCTTGGATATCCATTTCTACATAATCTGGATGTGACGTCTGATGCGTTAGTTTTAAAGATTCGATAGAATTCTGTACCTCATTACGATTATCAACACCTCGATGAGATACTGTCTTAGGCGTTATCTGATCAGGATATTTTAAAAATTCACGATTACCTAAATTGGTCACAAAAAAAATACTTAAACATGATAGAACAAATACACTAAATTTTATTTTTTTAAATTTAATTGTTTTATCAGCTGCTGATTCATACCACGATGGAGGTGACGGCAAGAATTTTTCTCGTTCCATATAATCTAGTGTGACAAAAAAGATACCTGCACTAGTTAAAACAGTTTGTAGTAACCAAATAAATTGTAAAACTGTCAATAAGAACGTGGCACTTGTCAATGAATAAGATTTAAAATGATTTTCCATATAAATTTGACCTAAAATAGTTAGACTATAGGCTAAACCTGCAGCAAGCGACACACTTAACATGACTATTACAAACTGAAGTAGGATTTTCATAAAACTTTTCTTCGTCTCTAACCAACTGCGCTTGACTGCCTCACGCAAATGAAAATCATTCAAAATCATTTCTGGTAAAACAAAAATTAAACGAATAGCTAGATAAAGCAATAACAAATAACCAATTATCGCTAAACCAATGACCAATATTCGATTCTCAAAAATAAAATCAATGATAAACATCGGTATTTGAAAATTTGTTAACAATTCTGTGTTAAAACGAATACCACTAATAGGTAGAACTAAAAATAAATATAAAAAGAAAAATAAAAAAGCTGTCCCACGCATTTTCTTTAATTGAATAAATGTTCCTTTTAGCAATAGTTTTAACGATACAGGTTTACGTATTTGAATAAAATAAAGACTCTGCAAAAGAAAGGCAAACTCAAAAAAAACAGCAACTACTAATAGAATTAATATGCTGATTAATCCTAAAAAAACAACAGGATGATGAATTAAAATGTCCGTTGCATTATCAAATGATAGATATGGGATACTTCCCCGTTGCAAGATAAAAAGTGTCGTCTGTGTTAGTATTGGGGTAACACAGAAAATTATAAATAAGTGCATTAAAATGACATTCTTAAAATACGATTTGGTTTGACTTAAAAAATAAATAGACCGTCTAATATTAATAAAAAACTCCCTCATACTTAACAACCTCCCTTATCGATTCGACGCTCTTAATATAATTATAGCGTGTTTTTAACAATAGGTGTAGACTAAAAAAGAAAGGATTGTATCACAATGAATATTTTAAAACAGGATCAAGAAAAATGGGCACAAGAAAAATATGCTATTATGGCACACTCTCAAAAACATTATCAGCAAATCAGAGAACTATTTCGAAATAATGAATGGACTGAACATAAGCATCAAAAATTTATTCAACTACTAGCTGATGCCTATACATACGAGCCATCAATTGGTTCACTGACAAATGCGTACCAGCATATATGGGGTTATTTTAAAAATAAAGCAGATACATCTGAAAAAAAACAATTCCTTTGCTACCTTTCAGATTTACCACAATCAAATTATCTCATAAAACATCAGCTGATTAACTTAACTTTAAAGTATGAAATTGTCTACTTAATGCAAAGTACCCTTCTTTTTCCAAAATCATAGTTTTCATGATTTTTCACAAGCGTTACAATTGCTATTATTCAAAAAGGTAAGCTAGACTGATTAAAAAAGTTTTTTGAGGTGACGTTAATGAAAAAAGCAACAACAACAATTGATTGGAATTATCTTGAACAGCATAACTGGTGTTTCGACACAGCGATGTCGCAATCTCCCATCAATATAGATGAAACAAAAGCAGAATTAATGGAAGATGTTGGTGAAATTATTCTTGATTACTCTACAACAGTGGATGAAATTATTGACACCGGCTATGCTATTCAAGGTAATGTGACTGGAAAGGCAACAATAAATGGCAGAATTTTTCATTTACAACAATTCCATTTCCACGCACACAGTGAACACACTATCAATAACACACATTTTCCATTAGAATTACATTTTGTTCATCAAGCTCAAAGTGGTAAAGTTGCTGTAATCGGCATTCTGTTTATGTTAGGTAAAGAAAATGATGTATTCAATCAGATTATTGAGATTATGGAAGAAAAATCCACAGATCACTTTGTCGATTTGGAGAAACTGTTCCCTGAAAATCATACTTTCTATCACTATCTTGGTTCTCTAACGACACCCCCATTAACAGAAAATGTTGAATGGTATGTTATGCCTGATTTAATTGAAATATCTGAAAAACAATTAGCACAAATTACTAAGTGGTATGATCACAACCATCGGACCATTCAACCACTGCATAATCGCCATATCTTAAAAAAAGAATTCGACAACTAATCGTCGAATTCTTTTTTTATACCTTAATTTTCTTATATAATATTCTTTTACTTTTCATCCCAATAAATCCTGCTAACACAATCTTAATAATTGCTGTAAAAATAAATGGCGCAAAACAAGCGATAAACGCCACTTTTAATGTGCTCCCTGTCACCCAGCTAAAATATAAAGTACCGATGGTTAAATTAATAAATGTGCCTAAAATAAGGCCAATATAAACTTTCACATTATCATCGGACCACTGACCAGCTAAATACGCCATGATGGGAAAACTTAATAGAAATCCCCCAGTTGGCCCAATAAACGATAAGATACTACCAGAAAAACCTGCAAATACTGGAAATCCAATTAAACCCAAAATTAAATATATACATATAGCTATTGTTCCATCCCGTTTACCTAATAAAATACCAACTACTGGAATAATCAAAGTTTGCAGTGTCATAGGAACACCGTAAGGCATTGGAATACTTATTTGAGAAATGATGATAATTAAAGATACTGCTAGTCCAATTAAACTTATTTGACGCGCTGAAAATTTTTGCATTGTACTACACTCCTTTTTTAGAAGTATAAATTAGTAGCGCCTAATTGTAAACCTATATAATTATTTAGGTGACAATTATTTTTTTATTTGAATTTCACCAGAGTTAAACGTATGAATTTCTCCTACAGAGTCCTCTAACACTAAATTACCATTCGTTGCAATCCCTCTAACAATACCAGAAGACACCTGATTACCACGGATCACATTTACTTTTTCATTTTTCCACATTAAAAACGAATCGTATAACTTAATCAATCGGTCTTCATCAATGCTCGATAATCCTGCTAAAAAATTATTTATAAATAAGGTGGTTAATTCGTTGCGATTGATTGTTTGCCCACTTTTTTCAAATAATGAAGATGCAATTTTTCTAACTTCAGTTGAAAAATTATGATGTACTGTTGAAATATTCAGTCCAATCCCCACAACAAGTGATTTTACTTCACTATTCTCAACATTTGTTATTGCCTCTGTTAAAATGCCACAAACCTTTTTATCGTGGTAATATAAATCATTCACCCATTTTATACTCAAACTAATTCCTGTGGCTTCATGAATAGTTTGTTGAACACAAACGGCTGTATAAAGTGTAACTAAACTAATATTATTTAGATCGATTAACGACGGATCTAACACAAAACTAATATACATACCTGAAGAAGCAGGAGACTCAAACGTTTTTCCGTAACGTCCTTTACCATTAGTTTGTTCATCTGCCACAACAATAGTACCGTGAGTAATTTGATTATTCGCTAACTCTTTTGCGTACCTGTTAGTAGAATCTATTGAATCAAATACGTGGACCGGCAGCTTTTGGTACGTATTCTCTAAACCGGATTTTATCGCACTCAATGTCAACTTGTCCGACGTTTCAACCAATCGGTAGCCTAGATTTGTTTTCGCCTCTATGCAATAACCGTCACTTTCAAGTTGTTTGATATTTTTCCAAACAGCATTTCTCGAAATCCCCAGTGATTCTGCCAATTTACTGCCAGAAACATAATGTCCTTTGTTCTTTTCTAGAAAAAATAAAATTCGATCTTTTGTTTTCATAACTTACCTCTTTTATTTATACTAACAATATTGTGACAAAAAAATAAAAAAAGAGCAATAGAATAGTGTCTATTCCTACCGCTCATTTAATACGCTATTTCGCATGAGTTATTTCAAATCGTTTTGAGTATTGTGATAATGAAAAACATATAACAAAATAGCAAATTGCCATAATTAAAAACATCCATAAAACTGTCGATGGTTTTTGTGCGTAAATAATCTTTACATTATGTGTTAATTCCGGTAACGAGATAACTACCGCCAACGATGTATCCCTGATTAATGAGACAAATTGGCTGACAATCGGTGGAACCATGAGTTTTACTCCTTGTGGAAGTACAATGTAATACAGCGTCTGAACTGTTGTTAAACCAGTTGACCGTCCGGCCTCAATCTGCCCTTTGGGAACGGCTAACAAGCCACCGCGAATAATCTCAGACAGCATCGCTGATTCAAAAATAGTCATAGCGACTACAGCTGACCAAAAAATACTGAATTGAATTCCAATCTGTGGTAAGGCAAAATAGGTAAAGAAAATAATTAATAATAAAGGTAAATTACGAATAATATCAATTACAAAGCCTACAATGACTGAAACAATCGGAATTTTCATATAACGAATTACACCTAGTAATCCGCCAATAATAAAGCTAAAAATAATAGATACAATTGCCACTTCGAGAGTGACCATTAATCCATCAAAAATAAATCGCAAATTAGCGAATGTAAATGCCTCTGACATAATCGGTCTCCTCTCTTAACTGTATACTAGTCGTGTTTCTAAATATTTCATCAAATAAGATAGCGGCAACGTTAAAAATAAATAGAATAAGCCAATTAACGTATATGTCCCCAATGTATTAAATGTCGTACTGGCAATCAAGTCGCCTTGATACATCAAATCAGCACCCGTAACAATAGATAAAATAGATGAATTCTTAACTAAGTTAATAAATTGATTCCCTAACGGCGGGATAACAATTTTAAATGCTTGCGGAAGAATAATATATCTCATTGCTTGTACATATGTCAGACCTGAAGCCATTCCAGCCTCTAATTGTCCTTTTGGAATACCTTCAATTCCCGCTCTAACAGTATCTGCAATAAAGGCTGATGTGTAGAGTGTTAGCCCAATTGTCCCAGAAGTGATCCCGTTAAATTTAAAACCATACATCGGTAGTACAACAAAGAAAAACATCACAATAATAATTAACGGAATATTACGAAAAAAGTTAACATAAATCTCGCCAAAACGACGCAAACCCTTACTATGAGATACTTGAAAAATTGCCATTACTGTCCCAATAATTAGACTGAAGAGTAAAGCAATCAAACTAGCAATAATGGTTACTTTTAAACCTGAAAAAATTGCACTCTGATAATTTGCCCATATTTCTGCCATTTACTCCACCTCTTTCTATTTAGACTCTTCATTAAACCATTTTTTATATATTTTATTATATGTACCGTCTTTAGTTATTTTTTCAAGCGCTTGATTTATCTGTACCTGGAATTCTTTTTGTCCCTTATTAATAGCTATACCATACGGTTCATCAGTAAAATTACCACCAGTCAACACGTAGCCTGGATTTTCAGCTGCCATTCCCATCAAAATACTGTTGTCTGTTGTCATCGCTTCACCCTGATCTGACTGTAATGCCGTAAATGCTTCTGCATAGTTTTCCAGCTCTAACACTTTAGCTTGCGGAGCAGCTTTTCGGATATTTTCAGCTGAAGTCGATCCTTTAACTGCTAGAACAGTTTTACCATTATTTAAATCGGCAACTGTTTTGACATCGCTGCCTTTTTTTACCAACAAGGATTGTCCAGCTTTAAAATAAATATCTGAGAAGTCAACCTGCTTTTTTCGTTCATCACTAATGGTCATTGTCGCAATAATAGCATCGATATTTCCATTTTTTAATAATGGAATTCTTGTCTTTGATGTAACTTCGACAAAATCAGCTTTCTTAGATGACCCTAGAATTTCTTTAGTTATCGCCTTAGCAATATCAATATCAAATCCCTCTACTTGTCTTGTTTCAATGTTCATCAAACCAAAAAGTTTGGTATCATTTTTTACACCCCAAACAATCTTATCAGATTGTTTTATTCGTTCAGCAGTACTTTCATCGGATAATTTATTTTTACCGCAGCCTGCAAAAAGAATAATTAAAAGAAGGATGCTTGCAACAGACATGATTTTTTGTCTTAATTTCATGTTGTTTTCCCTCCTCTTTTTAATGATTGATAATTTTACTTAGAAATTGTTTAGCTCGTTCTTCTTGAGGATTATCAAAGAAGGATTCAGATTCCCGATCTTCAAGAATTTGGCCATCAGCCATAAAGATAACTCTATCAGCAACTTCACGTGCAAATCCCATTTCGTGTGTCACCACAACCATGGTCATACCAGATTCATCTGCTAAAGATTTCATAACATCCAAAACCTCGCCTACCATTTCAGGATCAAGGGCTGATGTTGGTTCATCAAACAACATGACATCTGGTGACATTGCCAAACTGCGCGCAATAGCAATACGCTGCTGTTGTCCACCAGATAATTGGGACGGATAATTATCTTTTTTATCCAACATACCAACTCGTTCTAGTAATTTTTCAGCCTTAGCAACAGCCTCTTCTTTACTTTCCTTTAATACTTTAAGTGGTGCAAGTGTCACATTTTCTAATACAGTCATATTAGGATATAAATTAAAGTGTTGAAAAACCATGCCCAGATTTTTACGTACCTCATTTAAATTCGTCTTAGGATCATGAATGTTAACATTATTAACGATTAACTCCCCAGTGGTTATCTCTTCTAAAGCATTAATACAGCGAAGCATCGTACTTTTACCAGACCCAGATGGTCCAATTGCAACGACAACCTCGCCCTCATTAATCTCTAAATTGATATTCTTTAATGCATGAAAATCACCATAATATTTTTCAACATTTTTAAACGAAATCATATTTTTACCCCTTTCTCATCTTTCTAATCTTTCTTTAATTTTAATTCTATACTAATTTTGATAGTTTTGTAAAGTTTTCCAGATTTTTTTCACTATTTTTTTCTAAAACATACGTATTTAAAATAACTTATTGTATTCAAAAAAACTTTAAAAATTAACTATCTGGCATTTTCTCAGTATCAAGTCATAGATAATTATTTTTTAAGTATTTCATACTTTTATTTTTTTCTATAAAAAAAAAGCCTATAACCGGCCTATTTATATTAGACACATGGTAGCACTCACGTAGTGCTGCTTCCTTCCAGATCTGACACGCTTAGCGAGCCTACCATTGTCCTAGCCTTTCGGCAAAACTTATTATACTAAACTTCTATCTGAAATACTAGTCTTTTTTTGTTTTTTCTTTCGGTTTCTTAATTTTTTAAAAAAATCTGTTAGTAATTGACCGCATTCATTTTCTAAGATACCTGATTCTACATATGACATATGATTAAAACGGTTATCCTGTAATAAATTCATTAAGCTGTCAACTGTACCGCCTTTTGGATCTTTAGCACCATAAAAGACTTCATCAATACGTGACATTAGGATTGCACCGCTGCACATTGGACATGGCTCTAAAGTTACAAATAACTGAGCTCTTTCAAGACGCCAACTACCTAACTTACGATTAGCATCCTTTATCGCCAATAATTCAGCATGAGTAGTAGCATCCTGTGACAATTCTCTTACATTGTGTCCTCTTCCGATGATTTTTCCATCCAAAACAACGATTGCCCCTATTGGAACCTCATTAATCAATTCAGCTTTTTTAGCTTCTAAAATAGCTTCCTTCATAAAATACTTTTTTTGTTCCCCAGTTAATACTGATATTTTCATGTGCCCTCCTCATAACTATTACATTGATTCATACTAACTAATAACAAATAATAATTTAATTATGTTACACTAATTTAAAACAATTTGAAAGGACTATTATATTATGAATCTTTCCGAATTAAAAAAAATCTATCCTAATTATAATATTGAAAATTCTAATACGCCAGGACTATCAAATTACTTATCACTTTACGTTGAAGGCGTTTGGTTCAATATTCCAAAAAAAGATTTAACTGAGCGTGAAATAAAACTATTACAGGCTTTATTTCAAACGGATGCAAAAAATGAAAAGTTTAAAAATCGATTGTGGTATAATTTTTTATTCAATCATCAAGATATCGCAATGGATGATGGAACATTCCGCATATTTCAACTAAAACTACCAGACACTGTTAATAAATCTGTTGCTTCCGACTGGTTAACTTGTTTTACTGCTTTATTCCATTCTGTTGAAGACTATTTTTTTATCACAGAAACTTACGCGATTGTTATTGAAAAAAAAGAAGCCTTGCAATACTCAGATACAGATATTGAAGGTATGATTTTAACACTCGAAAGTGATTTTTTACTACGCCCCGAATTATATATTGGTATGTACCAGCCAATGTCAAACAATTTTACGGAAACCTTCAAAGAAGAGCAACGAATCTTTTTTAACTATCAAGTTGATAAAATTACCAGTTTCTCTTTCCAAAGTGTTGCTTTACAATACTTAACCAAAGAAAGTATTGAAAAAAGTTCGATTATGCAATCTATTCGTCTAATTCTAGCTAAAAATCAAGACATGCATGACATTGTAACAACACTTTGGCAGGAACAAGGCAATCTAGCTTCAACGGCAAAAAAAATGTACCTTCATAGAAATACCTTGCAATACCGCATGGATAAATTCTATGAACGTACAGGTTTATCATTAAAAAATATGACTGATTTGACTCTGTGTTATTTAATTATCAGCCATCCCTAATTACGGCGATTTTGGTTGCCAAAAATTAAAATTAATCGTAAAAGTTGCAACAATGATGCGATAGTCGCAGCTACATAAGTCAGCGCAGCAGCAGTTAATACCTTGCGTGCCATCACTAATTCATCATCGTCCAGTAAATGGTTATCTGACAATACTGCTAACGCACGGCGAGATGCGTTAAATTCTACTGGAAGCGTAACAACTTGAAATAAAAATGTTAACGCAAAGCAGATAATACCAATATAAACTAAAAATGGCATACTACTAAAGAATATTGAGCCGATAATTATTAAAGGAATTGATATTTGTGCACTGAAGTTTACAACTGGTACCATAACACTACGCAGTTTTAAAGGGGTATACTTTTTCTGGTCTTGAATCGCATGACCACATTCATGAGCTGCAACACCTATCGCAGCAACGGATGTCGAATCAGACACTGTTTCAGATAAACTGAGTATTTTAGTATGCGAATTATAATTATCTGTTAAATCACCTGAAATTTTTTGTACACCGACATCTTTAATTCCAGCATCTCTTAACAGCATACTTGAAACTTCACTAGCTGTATGTCCTTTTTTGCTAGACACTTTAGAATACTTATTGTACGTACTCTTTACATAGCTTGAAGCTGCTAACGAAATCAACAAACCAATAATTACTAATCCATACGTTGGATCAAATACATAATATGGCATAAACATAGTTTTACTTCCTCCCATTTCATCTCTTGCTACAATAATAACAGACAAATTTGAATTTAGTTAGTCTTATTTCCTAATAATCTTATTTCTCCTAATTGTTAAATAAGATCCTTGTTTCATTCTGTAGATTTATTGTATAAAATAGTGTATCTTTACTATATATACTGTGAAAAAATCTCAAAGGGAGGGGTTACTTTGCGTGATTTATTAGATATTCCGATGCAGAGAAGATTGAGAATTATCGAACAGTTGAATGAAGCGCCAGGTTGGACTAGTTCAAATGAATTAGCTAAGTTAAATAATGCTTCCTTACGAACAATAAATAATGATATAAGCTATTTAAAAGATAATTGGTATCCACACCTTTTAATAGAAACATCGAAGAAAAACGGAGTGAGACTTACGACATTGCCTAGTAGTCATGTTATGCTGGTCTATAATTATGTTTTCAAAAACTCTGACTCATTTCGTTTATTAGACGCCATCTTCTTTGATACAACCAAAAGTATTGAGAAATGGGGTGAAACGCTGTTTATTAGTGAATCTTCTTTATACCGGATTATCAACGAACTGACATTGTCGTTAACTAATTACAGCTTAACTTTAGAAAAAAAGCCTTGTCGTATTATTGGTGAAACTGAGTTAAATGTCCGACTATTTTTTACTAGTTTTTTCAGAGAAGCTTATTCAGTCACAGAATGGCCTTATCCAATGAATAAAAAAGACACCATCGACTTTGTTTTATCTTTACTAAATTCCCACAATAAAAATATCCAGTCAAACCAAGTAATGAAATTAACCAATTTAGTATGCACCAGCCTAATTCGTATCAGTCAAGGTTTTTATATCGAGCGGTCCATCGCTAATTCAATAGAAAACAAACGTTTTACTAAAATACTTGAAAAATCAAAACCGCAATTATTAAAAATATGTGAACAATTAGACATTACTTATGATAATTACCTCATTACTGACTTGGCATATTCACTATTTTACCATCGAAATAATTGGACAAATGAACAAGAAAGGCTAGATATTACTAAAGAAATACGACAACTTATTAAAACAATCCGAGATGTTTTTGACTTAACTTTAAATAATAAAATTGCAGATGAAATTGAAGATTACTTAGTGCATCTTTATCTCTTCCACAAAGTATATCCTTATCGTAATTATATAATTTTTGATAAATATTACTATAGTGGTAAGACAATTAAAAACAATTTTCCTTTCTTCAGCAGTGTCGTGGAAAAAGTGCTTAAATCAATGGAGAGCAATACTAGATTCCCGTGGTTTTCATCATATAATTATGTTATCTTATACAATATCATGGTCAAATGGGGAAATCTTTCAGAATTACTGGAAGAAAAGAAGGTTAAAGTACAAGTACTCGTAATAAGTGATTTAGGTGAAGAACACTGTCATTTTTTAGCAGAAATGATACGAAAAAATTTCAGACACAAAATAAATTTAACTGAGTATAAAGATCTTGTTGTCTTTCTAGATAATATTGATCCTGCTTACTTTAATAAATATGATTTAATCATTACGACTTTCAATACTAATATTTTACCTGTTCAAAAATTAATTGTTATTGATGATGTCCCCTCAAATCAAGATTGGGCAACTATTAGAATTTCCATTAATAAACTCTTTAAGCTCAGTGATACTATGGTTAAAGAAGTACAACACATTGAAGAGGAGTAACTAATTTATGATATTTGAGTTTATCAATCTCATTGTCATCAATGTTTCATTAATCATTAGTAGTATCTTTTTATTTTACTTTACAGCCATATATATATCTATGAAAAATGAACAAGAAACGAAATTCTCTTTTGCACCTGAGTCGCCCCGTCTTGTTTTATCAACACGCGTCAAAATTATTCTCGGTGTTCTTGTGGGTTGTCTAGGTATTCTAATTTCATTTAACGGTATTTCAATAAGCGGAGAGTTTTATATTGATGTTCGCTATTTACCTGTTTACTTCTCCATCATCTATGGGGCGCCAATGATTGGCGGTATTGCTGCCATCATTATTATGATGTTTAAAAATATTCAGTTCTTTCTTTTAGACACTCCATTAATCAATTATATCGATAATACTTTGTTTATATTTATTATTTTATTAATCAGCTGGTCAATCTACAATCGACATTTAACATTAAGGCAATCGGGGATTATCTACCTAAGTTATTCTTTAATGACACGTTTTTTTATTCTATTCTTTATTTATTATCCAGCTTGGACAAATAACATGATTATCAATGTGACGATTTATATTTTTTTATACACTCTTTTATTTTTAATTACTTCTATCATTTTAGATAACATTATTAATATGTTTAAAAAAGTTATCAGTTATAAAGAACGGTCAACATTTGATTTATTAACAAATCTATACAATAAACATGTGTTTTCACTATTTCTAGAAAATTTTTACACACAGGCAATGCATCAGCGTAGTTTTTTTTCATTAGCTATTATTGATGGTGATGAATTTAAGGAAATAAATGACCATTATGGACATTTATTTGGTGATGATATTTTAGTTCACCTCGGCAAGGCTATTAACTCGGTCACGAATAATTCTAACATTCTTGGTTTTAGAATCGGCGGGGATGAATTTGCAATTCTTTTTGATGATACCATTGTGTCACCAATAAAATACTGTCAAACTATACAGCTTTACTTAAAAAATCATCCACTAATAATTGAAGAAAACGAAATCAAACTGACATTATCAATTGGAATAATTACTGTTGAACAAACTTCCCCTGCAGATAATATTCAAAAATCTTATCAAGATATTTTTGAATTAGCTGATAAAGAAATGTATATCGCGAAAGCAAAAGGCCGGGACACTATCCAGCATTCATTCATTGCAAATTAAAAAGGAGGCAACCTGAACAGGCTGCCTCCTTTTTCTTATTTGCCACTAAGTTCTTTATATCGTTGATTCTTTTCAATAGCATCATCTGCTGATTTTTCTAAAAGATGTGATACTTCCTCTTCATCTTTTAAAACATTGTTTAATGCAGAAAAACGCGTTTGAAGTTTAAAGAAGTCTGGTAACATATCATAATTTGTTTTTTTAGAATCAATTCTCATTGGTTCTTTACCCTTTTCCATTAATAACGGATTATATCGATATAATGGCCAATACCCTGATTCGACAGCTTCCTTAGAAAAATCAATTGCATGACTCATACCGCCTTTTATTCCATGATTAATACATGGAACAAAACCAATAATTAGTGATGGTCCCGGATAAGCTTCAGCTTCAGCAATTGCCTTTATTGTTTGTGCCGGATTAGCATTTAAGGAAACTTGTGCGACATAAACATGTCCATAGGTCATTGCCATCATACCCAGATCTTTCTTAGCTGTTCGTTTACCCGACGCAGTAAATTTTGTAATTGCCCCAGTTGGCGTTGCTTTAGATACTTGACCACCTGTATTTGAATACATTTCATTATCCATAACAAATAAATTAACGTCCTCACCACTAGCTAATACATGATCCAAACCGCTGAAACCTATATCATAAGCCCAACCATCGCCTCCAATTATCCATTGGCTTGGTTTTACAAAAAGATCTCGTTGTTCATACACTGGCAATAATTCTGGATAGAAGGCTACTTCCTCTAATAAAGCTGCTTCCAATTTAGTAGATCGTTGTCTAGAGCCTTCACCTTCAAACATGTGGTCTATCCAATCTACCATGAGTTCTCGCAATGAATCTGAACCGATTGAGTCTTCTATAACTCGTTCCATCTGATGTTTAAGATGCAGACGCTGTGTCTTATTTGCAATATACATACCGTACCCATATTCAGCATTATCTTCCAGTAAAGAATTGCTCCATGCAGGACCTTGACCTTCATCATTTGTTGTATATGGTGTAGCAGGCGCTGAACCTCCCCAAATAGATGAGCAACCAGTAGCGTTTGACATCATAAGACGGTCGCCATAAAGTTGTGTCAGTAATTTTACGTAGGATGTTTCACCACAGCCAGAGCATGCTCCCGAAAATTCAATCAGCGGTTTCTCAAATTGTGACCCTTTAATACTTTCTTTTTTCTTTACCGGATTAGCTTTCTGTTTAAGTGTCATTGCAAAAGCCCAGTTGACTGCTTCATCCTTTTGTTCTGAATATGGACGCATAACTAATGCTTTTTCTTTTGCTGGACAAGCTTCAACACATAATCCACAACCAGTACAATCTTCCAAAGATACCTGAATTCGATAAAGTAAACCGTCTGCACCTTTCATTTCACGCGTAATAAAACCTTCTGGTGCTTCCTGCATTTCTTCATCATCCGCTAAAAATGGTCTAATCGCTGCATGCGGACAAACAAACGCACATTCATTACACATTGTGCACGTTTCCGGCAACCATTCTGGAACCTCTAATGCAACACCGCGTTTTTCGTATGCCGCAGTACCGCTTGGAATCGTTCCATCTATCATGCCGTTATCTATCAACTGCTTCACACTTAATGAATCACCCTCTTGGCGATTTACAGGTTCTAAAATTTCTCTAACGTATTTTGGTTTATTAAGATCAATGACTTCTTCTTCAACAACGATTTCATGCCATTCATCAGGTATGTTAATTTTGACAATATGCTCACACGTCTCATCGATTACTTGATGATTACGCCGCACAATTTCTTCGGATTTTTTGCCATATGCTTTCTCAACTTCGTCCTTTAAATATGGAATAAATTCGTCACGTGTCAATAAATTGGTTAACTCGAAGAAAGCTGTAGACATGGCAGTATTAATCCGTCTGCCAAGCCCCGCTTCTTGCGATAAAGACATAGCATCGATAATATAAAAGTCGGCTTGCTTATCTGCAAGCATTTTTTTCAAACGTTTAGGCAGCAATCGTTTGACACGTTGTTCATCCCAAGTAGTATTTAAAATAAAAGTACCACTTTGTTTTAATGAATTAATTAAATCATATTTATGAATATATGAAGCGTTATGACATCCGATAAAATCTGCCTGTTCAACATAATAAGTGGAATCAATCGGTTCCTCGCCAAAGCGAATATGTGAGATAGTCAAACCGCCAGATTTTTTCGAATCATATGCAAAATAACCTTGTGCATACTTATCTGTATGATTACCAATTATTTTAATGGCTTGTTTGTTCGCTCCTACTGTACCGTCTGAACCAAACCCCCAGAATTTCGCTTGAAAAATATTATTTGGTGTTAAATCCAATTGCGGTCCCAATGGCAATGATAGATGTGTTGCATCGTCAGTAATACCTATAGTAAATCGATACTTCAAATCATCAGGAGAAAGTCTTAGATGATCAAAAATAGCTTTAATCTGATTTGGAGCCACATCTTTAGATCCTAGACCATAACGCCCACCGATTACAATAGGGCGGTTGATATGCCGATATAATGCACTTTGAATATCTAACAGCAACGGCTCACCATCAGCACCTGGTTCTTTAGTCCTATCTAAAACAGCGACCTTTTCAACTGTTGCAGGTAGTTTTTCCAGCAAATTATCAGTTGGAAATGGTCGATATAAATGTATATTAATGTGGCCCACTTTACAGCCTTTTTTATTCAAATAATCAACCGTCTGACGAATCGTCGGTGACACAGAACCCATTGAAATTATTACTTCAGTAGCATCAGATGCACCGTAATAATTGGTTAAATCATAATCTGTTCCTCTAATATTATTTATTTGTTTCATATAATTTTGAACAATTTTAGGAACTTCTTCATAATGTCCATTTATTGTTTCTCTTTGTTGAAAATGAATATCTGGATTTTGTGCCGTCCCAGAGACATTCGGACGGTTCGGGTTCATCCCTCTTGACCTAAAATGAGCCAATGCATCTTGGTCCACTAATTCAGCTAATTCATCATAAGGAATTGTCTCTATTTTCTGTAATTCATGGCTAGTTCTAAACCCATCAAAGAAATTAATAAATGGCAAACTAGCCTTGATACTAGCTAAATGAGCTACCGCCGATAAATCCATTACTTCCTGTACTGAACTTTCAGCCAACATGCAAAAACCAGTCTGTCGCGCGGCCATCACATCTCCATGATCGCCAAAAATACTTAACGCATTAGTCGTTACCGCACGACTAGCCACATGAAAGACTGATGGGAGTAACTCTCCCGCAATTTTGTACATATTTGGAATCATTAATAATAAGCCTTGTGACGCAGTATAGGTAGACGTTAGAACACCTGTTTTTAAAGAACCATGCACTGTGCCTGCAGCCCCAGCTTCTGACTGCAGACTGACGACTTGCACCGGTTCTCCAAAGATATTTTTACGATTTTTTACTGACCATTCTTCTACCACTTCCGCCATTGTCGAGCTTGGAGTTATTGGATAAACTGCAGCAACCTCAGTAAATGCGTATGATATATAAGCTGCTGCCGTATTACCATCCATTGTGATTTTACGTGCCATCTTTACACCTTCTCTTTTATTAATAAAAAATTTATTGATTCACAGCTTCTGTCAATTCATCAACAAATCCTTGCAATAAATCATAATCTTCATCTTCTGCATTATGTTCTATACAGACTAATTCAGCACCTCTTTTAGCACCAGTTTTTTCAAATTGTTCGATAAAATCACGCGCCGATTGACAATAAAATTCACCATACTCTGTGTCTCCAGAACCGACAACTCCATAAATTTTACCTGTCAAATCTTCATCAGGAAGATCTGAGAAAAAATCTTCAAATTCAAATGGAAGGTCTCCATCTCCATAAGTATATGTTGCAATAACACAAACATCTGCGTCATCAAAAAAATCCGAATCAACATCAGAACACTCTTCACGTTCGACATCTAATCCTTCATCAACAAACTTATCTTCAATTATTTCAGATATTTCTTCGGTATTACCCGTCATACTCGCATATACTATTTTAACTAATGCCATATAACATTCCTCACTTCATATAATCTATATAATTTTTTCACAAGTTATCAAATTAATTTTAACACAAATTGAACATAAGCGAAATGTCATATAGTTAATTATCTGAATTTAAAAAGAAAAAATGACAAACCTCTAATAGTTTGTCATTTTTTCACTATTTTTTTACCTTATATAACCAAGCTTTTGGTTCATCCAGTAATGTAACATCTTGATTATTAATTTCTACTATCTTACCAGACACAGGTGATTCATATTCAACAACTGCTTTTTCAGCTTCAAGTTCTATAATTTCGTCACCTTGTGAAACTTTTTGTCCTACTTTAGGAAAAGATGCAAAACTGATTTTCCCCAAATCATCTTGTGCAGATACCGTTAGGCCGACAACAATTAAATCATCTTCTTCTTTGATCCACAAATTCTTATCTGTCATAATTTTTTATTCACCTCTACTATTTTAAAAAAGCTTGCTCATAATCTAATTCTTTAAAACCAAGTAATACCTGATTATTATCCAAAAGCATAATCGGACGTTTTATCAGCATTCCATCAACAGTCAGCCGGCCTGCTGCTTCATCTATAGAAAAATCATTAACAATATTTTTTAAATGCTGTTCACGATATCTGGCACCACTTGTATTAAAAAAACGTCGAATTGGATATTTATTATTTTCCATCCATTCAATAAGCAACTCTTTAGCAGGAGGGTGTTCAATCATATTAATTTCTTCATATATGATATGATGTTCTTCTAACCACGCTTTTGCTTTTTTACATGTAGAACATTTAGGATACCAATAAAAAACTGTCATGCATTATTCCTCGCTTTCTAATATTCTACCTAAGTATATCACAGCTAAATTCAAAAAAATATAAAACTACTTTAATGTTTATATAATTTCTAAAAATTATGGTATACTAGATTAGTTAGACAAAATATCTCAATCACGTGGAGGGTGCTATGGCAAAATCATCAAGTAATAAAGAAGACTATTTAAAAGCTATCTATGAAAATAATGGTATTGACGAATTTGTTTCAAACAAAACACTCTCAAACCATTTAAAAGTCTCACCTGCATCCGTTACAGAAATGGTTGAAAAACTCCGTGACGATCAATTATTAGAATACAAACCTTATACTGGTGTAAAATTAACACTAGCGGGATTAAATCAAACAATCAGCATCATTAGAAATCATCGTATTATCGAAACATTTTTATTTACAAAATTAGGCTACTCACTTCATGAAATTCATCATTTATCAGAAGAATTAGAGCATGTTAAAGATCCTATTTTCTTTAATCGTTTATACAAATACTTAGATGAACCAAAAACATGCCCGCATGGCGGTATCATTCCTACGGTTGATAACTACCGTGAATCTGCACTTAAGTCAATCGCAACTTGCCAATCTGGAGAGAGTATCATTCTTGAAAGAGTGCTGGATGACTCACTTATTCTTAACTATTTAGCATCTATAGATTTGAAAATCGGAGACACGATTAATATAATTACAATTGACAGTTTTAATGAATTAATGGTTTTTACAATTAATCATTCAAAACAAACTTTTCATCTTAACTTAAAACAAGCCCAATTATTGTTTACACATTAAAAAGAGGATAATACTTATTCAGGTATTATCCTCTTTTACTTTTATGGCTGTATAATTTTTGATGTAGATGAATTTTCCAGATAAATTAAAGTGACAAAACCACATTTTAAAAAAAAGAGATTCACATGTCTCATAACCACTGTACTCAAGTTTTACTTGATTTGAAAGACTATATAAATCACATTTGGAACTCTTCTTAAAAAATTCTAATGATATCGCTACTATCGTTTATTTAAAAGCACTTCGCCTAAGACTGATATAAGGGGGCTATTTACTTAGTCTAAACAAGGAATTAACTAAAATTTATAAGCTTTCCCTGACCTATTGTTATTGAACAACGAATTAATGTCTGATTCAATTAGTATTTTGAATAATATTTACCAACATATTCCATTTTCTAGCAGACCACTAGATGGGTTTATTAATAAAATTAAACTAATCAAAATATAGCTCATGAATTTGTAAGCTTTTGAAACTATAAATATAGAACATTACTCATTTTTAAAGACAAACAAATAAGCAACAAAAACCATTCGGCTCTCATTACTTAAAATAATTATTCTTTCTATCAATGCACTAATAAAAGTTACTGGGCTAGCTGGATTCGAACCAACGAGTGACGGAGTCAAAGTCCGTTGCCTTACCGCTTGGCTATAGCCCAAAAAAAAAAGGCGACTGATGGGAATCGAACCCACGCATGTCGGAACCACAATCCGATGTGTTAACCACTTCACCACAATCGCCATATTATTTTTAATTAAAAAATGGAGGGAGGCAGATTCGAACTGCCGAACCCAAAGGAGCGGATTTACAGTCCGCCGCGTTTAGCCACTTCGCTATCCCTCCAAATGGCGCAAGACAGAATCGAACTGCCGACACACGGAGCTTCAATCCGTTGCTCTACCAACTGAGCTATTGCGCCTTTCATACTGGAATGATTTAAATAATACATTATGACCCGTACGGGAATCGAACCCGTGTTACCGCCGTGAAAGGGCGGTGTCTTAACCGCTTGACCAACGGGCCAAAAAAATAAACTGGGCTAGCTGGATTCGAACCAACGAGTGACGGAGTCAAAGTCCGTTGCCTTACCGCTTGGCTATAGCCCATAAATAAAAGGGCGACTGATGGGGATCGAACCCACGCATGTCGGAACCACAATCCGATGTGTTAACCACTTCACCACAATCGCCATATATTTATTTTAAAAAATCTAACTAATACCGGCGGCCGGGGTCGAACCGGCACGCCCTTGCGGGCACAGGATTTTGAGTCCAGCGCGTCTGCCAATTCCGCCACGCCGGCATATATATTAATTAGAAAAAGGCGGTAACCGGATTTGAACCGATGATGAAGGTGTTGCAGACCTCTGCCTTACCACTTGGCTATACCGCCGCTACTTAAAACTGGGCTAGCTGGATTCGAACCAACGAGTGACGGAGTCAAAGTCCGTTGCCTTACCGCTTGGCTATAGCCCATAAATAAAAGGGCGACTGATGGGGATCGAACCCACGCATGTCGGAACCACAATCCGATGTGTTAACCACTTCACCACAATCGCCATATTAAATTAAACAGGGGTAGTAGGACTCGAACCCACGCTGACGGTTTTGGAGACCGTAGTTCTACCACTAAACTATACCCCTATTATAATGGAGGGAGGCAGATTCGAACTGCCGAACCCAAAGGAGCGGATTTACAGTCCGCCGCGTTTAGCCACTTCGCTATCCCTCCAAATGGCGCAAGACAGAATCGAACTGCCGACACACGGAGCTTCAATCCGTTGCTCTACCAACTGAGCTACTGCGCCAATAAATACGGTCCCGACGGGATTTGAACCCGCGATCTCCTGCGTGACAGGCAGGCATGTTAACCCCTACACCACGGAACCTATTATTGGATTATATTCAACTAACCATTAATTATATTTCTATAATTAATGACCCGTACGGGAATCGAACCCGTGTTACCGCCGTGAAAGGGCGGTGTCTTAACCGCTTGACCAACGGGCCTTAAAGTTTACGGAGAGTAAGGGATTTGAACCCTTGAGACAGTTATCACCGCCTACATGATTTCCAATCATGCTCCTTCGGCCACTCGGACAACTCTCCAGATTCAAATACTACATCCATAAAAACAACTCCGGCAGTAGGACTCGAACCTACGACATCATGATTAACAGTCATGCGCTACTACCAACTGAGCTATGCCGGATAACTAATAAAAGCACGGCACCGTCCTACTCTCACAAAGGGAAACCCTTCACTACCCTCGGCGCTAAAAAGCTTAACTTCTGTGTTCGGCATGGTTACAGGTGTATCCTTTTTGCCATCGCCACCGCACTTTTATTACCTATTCTGTTGAGTGAGTATTCACTCAAAACTGGAGTTGAATTATTTATCTTCATATCGACACCGTTTTTTTGGTTAAGTCCTCGATTGATTAGTACTGGTCCGCTCCATACATCACTGTACTTCCACTCCCAGC
>NZ_NGJS01000001.1 GCF_003950515.1 Vagococcus vulneris | reverse complement strand
CTTTTAGGATCAGCGAGTGAATGTGGTGCATAAGGGAGACTTTTTCAGTGAGCCTTTTAGGCTCAGGCCGGCAATAGAGGCTTTCAGCCGAAGAACAAACCTCCAGTTCACACTGGAGGTTTTGATTCAGTCTTAGATTTTTATTATTTAGTATGTTTAATCGAATAATTATTGCGATGATATTTAGATTTTCTAACAAAATAAATTCCTTATTTTAAAAAGATTGACTATTTATCAATTACTATAAAAGTCAAAAGTGAAGATATGTGTATTAGTATTTATTTTTTATCACATTTTATTGGTAAATTGATGATTTAAGAAATGTGTATTGTGTATAATATATAAGCAATCGTTTTATTTTATCGACTAGGAGAGGTTATTTATATTTGAAAAAGAAACAAAATTCACGTTTAGGAATTTCAACCAGAAAAGAACAATTAGAAATTTCATTAAACAATATAAGCTCAACTATGATTTTAAAAAAATATGAAGTGTTGCGAATGTTTTTTGGTTCATTTGTTTTTTCTTCTATTATATATTGTGGTTTAAAGTTTTCTCCGGACAGAATATCTATTAATTTTATAACAATTTTGAGTTTGTTTGGGGTTAAAATTTCTTGTGTATTGCTTCTTAGTAGTGGTGTCAGGATCAACTGATAATTTGGCGAGTGAGTTCAGATTATGTCGTAATTAACTCCCTTTTTTGATAAAAAATATATTTAAGTTATCGTTTGCTTATTTTATATTACATGTTATTTTATGGGTTGGAAATTAAGCATAATAGTTTATATTTTAATTAGTGGAAAAAGAGATTTTTAATACTTAGATAAAAAATACAATTTGATTTAAGTGTTGACGGTATGAGAAAAGAAAAAACAGATCTTCCTATACTTTGGGATTATCTATCTTCTTTTATGTTCATTAATTATTTATTGAAGACTTTCATATTTCTAACATCAATGGATAATGATCACAAGTTAGATTTTCTCGATTTATTGCATCATCTGTTTTTTATTTAAAATTTTAAATTTGAAGGGAATTTCTCTGTCTAGAAAACAATAATCAATATGGTATCTGTTCTTTTTTTGTTTTTCACCATTAATTTTAATAGATGTCCAATATGTATGCTGAGACTCTTGTCCATACTCTTCATTTTCTTTAAGGTGGTAAGCGCTAATGTATCCTTTTGAAGTGAACCAATTATTTAAATTACTAAATCCTCTATATTTTCTGACTGTATTTCTATCAAAATTAACACTTGAATTGAAATCATCAATAAATATTCTATCAGAAAGGTTATTATCATTTGCTAAACAATATGTATATATGTCTGAGACGTAGTAATCTTTTGTCCAAATTCCAACAAATTTTTGATTGTTACACGTAACGGGTAAAAAGTATCTCATGTGTAAGTCTTGAATATCGTCTCTTTGTACCTTATGTTTTTTACTGTAAGCCAATAGTCCTTTTTTGTCATCATCAAAAATGATATATTGATAGTTGACCGTTCCATCAGTAAAATCTACTCCTAGCTTGTCAACGGATTCTACCTCACTGATGATATATAAGTCTGCTTCAAAAGACTCAATGAATTTCCTTTTTAATCTGAATGCGCCTAGACAATTCCAGCTAACAATTTTCATTATTATCACTCCCTTTTATTATAATAAAATAATAACATTTTTTTTATTTCTAAAGAAATATGTAAAATCACCCCACGTTTTATATCTTATTGTAGGGAATGAGCGTAAATTATCTACTATTCTTATGATGACAGCTGGTTTCTGCGGGACGTTGATGACACCAATGGCTGCAAACTTTAATTTTTTGCCAGTTTCGCTTTTAAAGATGAAAAGTGAGTTTGGTGTTATTGAAGAACAAATACCAACTGCATTATTTTTAATAGTTGTTCATATTGTGTTAATGTATTATTGGGCATTTTAATATGATGAAATTTGGGAGGGTATCAAATGAAAATATTGGTTACAGGGTTTGATCCATTTGGTCAAGATACGATAAATCCGGCGATTGAAGCTGTGAAGGGACTGCCGGAAGTTATTAAGGGTGCAGAAATAATAAAGTTGGAAATCCCAACAGTTTTCGGCAAGAGTGCTGATACAGTTCGTATTAAGCTGCAAGAAATCAATGTAGATTATGTTCTGCATGTCGGTCAAGCTGGCGGACGATTTGCTTTAACACCTGAACGTGTCGCTATTAATCTAGATGATGCACGTATTCCTGACAATGACGGCAACCAGCCGATTGATGTGTCCATACAAAAAAATGGTGAGGCCGCCTATTTTTCACAGCATCCGGTAAAAGCGATGGTTCAGGCAATTAAAGAAGTAGGATTACCAGCTGCAGTTTCCAATTCAGCTGGAACGTTTGTCTGTAATCACATAATGTATCAATCATTATTTATGGCGAAAACAGAGTTTCCGCAATTGAAGGCTGGTTTTATACATGTTCCTTTTTTACCAGAACAAGTCGTCGAACGACCTGGTATGCCTGCAATGAGTTTAACTGATATAACTCAAGGGCTGGCAGCAGCAATCGGTGCGATTGTTGAATTTGATGGCAAAGATGATTTGTCCGCAATTGGTGGACAAAATCATTAGAAAATGATAGCACTTAGAATGATGATAAAAAACAACGTGTCCTAAACAGGATACGTTGTTTTTTGGTTTACTGTTTAAAGATACCTTTAATCACGCTGCCGTCGACATGATTTGAAAAATCAGTTATTCCTAATAATTCAGCGAAGGTCGGTGCTTCATCAATGAGTTTTGCTTTCGGAATAACATGTCCCGATTTAATATCAGGCCCGTTAAAAATTAGAGTAGTCGCATATTCGGGTTTGGTTGGGTGATAGCCATGGACTGCACGGTAACGATCCGGTTTGCCGATATCTGCTTGATTAACTTCCTCTATAATATGTCCGTTAGCTTCATCAATAAAGTAATAGCCAGACTTTGCTTCTAGCATAAATAAAGCATTAGTATCTGCACCCATACGTTGAATGTCAGGCGGCAGATAAATTTTTTCTATGCCTTTAATTGTTTTTAAAGCTGCTAAAATAGTATCCTCATCAACTCTGTTTTTAGAATCAGCATATATGTAGCAAGAACCATCCGTACTTTTGGCATATAATGATGCATTTCTTGGAGGAAGTTCATTTTTAGTTTTTGTCATCCAGCCTTTTTGAGTGAATAGACTGTTGATGCGAATCATCGTATGAACATCAATCTGATAATGGTCGCCTAATATAACAATATTAGTTTCGTCTCGCATACCAGCATCATCTAAAGCTGATAGAAGCTGTAATATTCGTTTGTCTTGACGTAATAGTGCGTTGTATGCCTGCTCCGATTCTACACCGTAAGCATGATACATACTGTCCAAATCGACGAGATGAATCATAGTTAAATCCGGTTTTTTAGTTTTTATTGTATCGACAGCACATGCTGTAACGAAGTCGTCTAAATAAGGCTGTTTAATTCCTTGTCGCAAATGTCCAAATTTTCGATTCATCTGATACATAAAATAAGGTGTGCTGGCTTTTAAGGAAGTTAATACTTGATTTGTCCAAATACGATTTGGAAAGATTTCAGCTATATTATAATTGATATTGCTGCCAGCTGTAACCGGCCAAAGGAAAGCAGCAGTCTTTAGTCTTTTTTGACGGGCGGCTTCATAAAGTGTTGTAACTTTAACATCTTTTGAATACCAGTACCAATCAGGAGAACGTCGATTCATTTGTTTTTTTGTATTATTTATAATGCCGTGTTTATTAGGGTAAACACCTGTGACAATCGTTGTGTGTGACGGATAGGTTAGAGAAGGGTAGACTTCAGCAATTTCTTTAACCCATGTCCCGTTAGTTAGTAAACTTTTAATTGTCGGTAAATAATCAATTTGTTCAATGATGTTTTTGGCACCTAACGCATCAATTGAGATAATTAACAGTTTCTTTGTCATTTCGTCACATCCTTCATTCGTATTATAACAAAAGAAAATATAATAGAATATACCCGCCAAAAAATTTATTAGTCGATCAAACAACTTTCTGAAAATAAAATGAAAATTTAATTAAAATAATGATTGACAGTCTAGGATAATCTAGATATACTTAATCCAACATTTACGAAAAATAAGTTGAGGTGTCTAAAATGAATTTAATTCAACAGAATAACATCATACAACTGAATAACTTTTACTTTAGCTATTATAGACATTGTTTGTAGTCAATCATCTGAGTGGGTACAAACAAAGGTTGAATACAATTGTTTGTATCTATGATGGCTAGGGGAATTAATCATGACTTTAACTGCCACGTAGATATTAAAAATCTATAGTGGCTTTTTCGTTTACATAAATGCATTTTTTGACGTGACGATAACTATAGATGGTTGTATTAAACCGCTATAGCTATCGTCTTTTTATCGTAAAATGTAATTTAAAAGGGGGAATTTTAATTGACAGCAGAGATAACAGGTATGACAGAATTATATGGTGTAATGGCTAATCCAATCAAACATAGCTTATCACCTTTAATTTATAATACAGCTTTTCAATATTTACACATGGATGCTGTCTATATGGCTTTTGAGGTAGACGAAGCAAATTTTGATGCGGCGTATCAGGCAATTATACCAATGGGTATCAAGGGGTTAAATATATCAATGCCGTATAAAAAAGATGTTATGACAAAACTTTTAGCTGATAATTATAAAGTATCTGATGTTGCAGTATTGGCATCGTCTTGTAATACAGTTGTTAATCAGGGATGTCAACTAGAGGGACATAACACAGATGGTTTAGGCTTTATTTTGTCCCTTAATGAGCACGAGATAGATATTGATAATAAAGTTTTAACCATTTTAGGTGCAGGGGGTGCGGCACGGTCGATTATTATTCAGGCAGCAAAAACTAAAGTAAAAGAAATTAATATTTTTAAACGAATGGACCAAAAGTTTAATAAATTAGTATTATTCTATCAATCAATTTCTGAACGATTTGATGCTAAAATAAATGTATTTCCATATGAAGATGAAGAAAAAATGGCCTTGATCATCAGTCAATCAGATATATTAGTGAATGCAACTCAAGTTGGTATGGTACAACAACCAGGTTTGCCCATCCCGACCTGTGATTTTTTGCATAAAAATTTAGTTGTCAGCGATTTGATTTATTATCCACTACAAACAGAATTATTAAAAAAGGCTGAAGAAAATGGCTGCCAAACAATTAATGGTATTGGTATGCTGATTCATCAGGCGGCATATTCTTTTAATTTAATGACTAATCAAGAAATGCCGGTAGCTGTAGTTAAAAAAGCAGTTCATCAACATTTAGAAAAAGAAGAAAACAGGAGGTAATAAAAATGATAATAATTATGGAACAGAATGCTACAAATGAGCAAATTAAATTGGTGATAAAAAGAGTTCATGATGAAGGGTTGGAAACACATGTCAGTCAAGGAGAAGCTCAGACTGTTATCGGTTTAGTCGGTCAAACAGAAAAAATTCTTGATTTGCCATTTAGGAGTTTTGAGGGTGTTAGAGATGTAGTAAGGATTCAGAGTAGTTACAAATTAACATCGCGGGAATTTCATTCAACAGATACAGTGATTGATGTTGACGGTTTAAAAATCGGTGGTAGTGAAACATTTGTAACGATGGCGGGTCCGTGTTCGATAGAAGGTCTTGATCAAATCAGAGAGTGTGCACGAATTGCTAAAGCTGGTGGTGCAACTGTATTACGAGGTGGCGCGTTTAAACCAAGAACTTCTCCATATGCTTTTCAGGGATTAGAAGAAGAAGGACTAAAATACATTCGCCAAGCTGCTGATGAATTTGACATGAAAGTAATTACTGAAGTTATGGATGAAGCTAATTTAGAACTAGTTGCTAAATACACAGATATTTTACAAATCGGCGCACGAAATATGCAGAATTTTAAATTGTTACAGGCTGTCGGTAAGACTGGTATGCCAGTTGCTTTAAAACGTGGAATTTCAGGAACAATTGATGAGTGGTTAAATGCAGCTGAATATATCGCGGCTGAGGGAAATATGAATGTTATTTTTGTAGAGCGTGGTATCAGAACCTATGAGACAGCAACAAGAAACACACTGGATTTAAGTGCTGTGCCGCTCATTCAAAAATTAAGCCACTTCCCGATTATTGTCGATCCAAGCCACGGTGTGGGTATATGGGACTTAGTCACACCGATGGCAGTGGCTGGTGTTGCGTCGGGAGCATCTGGAATGATTGTTGAAATTCACCCGGAACCAAACAAAGCATGGTCAGATGGACAACAATCGTTAAATGAAAAAAGATATCTAAATATGATGGATCAAGTCCACGTTATAGAAGAAGCTATGGTTAAAGTTAAAGAAATTCGTAGACAAATAGACTAGGAGGATCAAATGAAATTAACAGTGACGTTACCAACACATTCTTATGACTTATTAATTGAAAAGGGTGGTCTCGCAAAAGTCGGTAAGTGGACAGCTTCATTATGGAAACCGCAAAAAGTAGCAATTATTACTGATGAAACAGTATTTAATTTATACGGTGAGCAAGTAGAAACAGCAATTCGCGAAGAAGGTTTTGATGTCTGCACATTTGTGGTTGCTCCCGGAGAAATGAGTAAGAGTTTGTCATCTGCTGGAAAACTATATGAAAGTTTAGCTGATTTCGGTATGACACGAAAAGATGGTGTGATAGCTCTTGGCGGCGGTGTAGTGGGTGATTTAACCGGATTTGTTGCCTCAACCTATATGAGAGGGTTGCATTTTCTGCAAATACCGACAACTTTACTGGCGCAAGTCGATAGCAGTGTCGGTGGCAAGACAGCTGTTAACACAAAAACAGCTAAAAATTTAATTGGTACTTTTGCTCAACCAGATGGTGTATTAATTGATCCGTTGACTCTAAATACTTTAGAACCTCGTCGAATAAGAGAGGGTATGGCAGAAATTATTAAATGTGCTGCTATTGCCGATCGTCGTTTATGGGGATTACTGGATACATTATCTGGTGAGCAAGATGTTTTAAATCACGCAAATGAATTGATTTTTGCCTGTTGTGACATTAAACGACAAGTCGTTGAAGAAGATGAGCTGGATAACGGCAGTAGATTAACTTTGAATTTTGGACATACAATCGGCCATGCAATCGAGCAGACTCAAGGTTATGGAGTTGTTACTCATGGTGAAGGTGTTGCAATGGGGATGTGTCAAATGTCCAAGAAAGCAGAAGAAAAAGGGTTAACCCAAAAAGGAACAACAGGACGAATTACTGATATGCTGCAAAAATTTAATCTTCCGATAGCTTTGGAAAAATGGGAGAAAGATAAACTCTTTTCTGCTATTTCACATGATAAAAAAACACGAGCTAGCGAAATAAAGATAATTATTTTAGATGAAATCGGCGTCGGGAAAATTGAAACAATAGCAATTGACGAGATGCATGATTATCTAGAAAAAGAGGAGGAATAATAATATGAGATTTTTGACGGCAGGCGAATCGCATGGACCAGAATTAACTACGATTATTGATGGCTTACCAGCGGGTATTCCCCTAAGCGTAGAAGATATTAATATTGAATTAAAACGTCGACAAGGCGGTTATGGCCGCGGAGGAAGAATGTTGATTGAAACAGATACAGTTGAGGTGACATCAGGTCTAAGACACGGTAAAACTTTAGGATCACCGCTGACGTTAGTGGTTAAAAATGATGACTTCAAAAATTGGGCGACTGTTATGGGGATTGAACCAGTTTCGGATCGGGAAAAAAAGAAAAGACGGTTATCAAAACCGAGACCAGGACATGCTGATTTAGTTGGTGGCATTAAATATGAGCATGACGATTTACGTAATGTTCTTGAACGATCCTCTGCAAGGGAAACGACCATGCGAGTTGCGGTTGGAGCTGTTTGCAAGAAATTGTTGAGTGAATTAGCAATTAACATTGCTGGGCATGTTTTGGAAATCGGCGGTGTTAGAGGCGAGATACCCGAAACGATGACTGTTGCAGAAATTAAAGAAAGAGCTGAAGCTTCTGCAGTCCGTTGTGTCGATCCGCAGATTGAAGAAACCATGAAAGAAAAAATTGATGCAACACGTAAAGAGGGAAATACGATTGGCGGTGTCGTGGAAGTTGTTGTTGGCGGTGTACCAGTTGGATTGGGGAGTCATACACAATGGGATACAAAATTAGATGGAAAGATAGCTCAGGCGATTGTTAGTATTAATGCTTTTAAAGGCGTTGAATTTGGTGTTGGTTTTGAGGCTGCCCGACTGCCCGGTAGTGAAGTAATGGATGAAATTTTGTGGTCTGAGGTAGATGGCTATACACGAAAAACAAATCATCTCGGCGGCTTTGAAGGCGGTATGACAAACGGTATGCCGATTGTTGTACGCGGTGTTATGAAGCCGATACCTACTTTGTACAAGCCGCTAATGTCAGTCGATATTGATACGAAGGAACCTTATAAAGCGAGTGTTGAACGATCTGATAGTTCAGCAGTACCTGCTGCTTGTGTTGTAGCAGAGGCGATGGTAGCGATTGAAGTAGCGAAAGCCGTTTTAGATAAATTCTCTGCTGATTCATTTAAACAAGTAAAAAAGAGTGTTGACAACTATCGCGAATATACTAGGGCATTTTAATGTAAGGGAAAGGAGAGGGAGTGAGAAGAATGAAATCTACAACACGAATAGCACTGTTGGGTGTCGGCTTAATCGGTAGCTCAATTAGTTTATGTATTAAGAAAAAGTATTCGGAAATCCGAATTATCGGGTGGAGCGATTCATTAGAAGAATTAAATGGAGCAAAGCAAGCAAAAGTGATTGACGACTATACACTTAGTTTGTGCGAAGCTGTGAAAAATGCAGATATCATCTTTTTATGCACTCCGATTTCCGTCACATTGCGTCTCATGAATCAGCTACAACAACTAAAATTAAAAAAAAATATCCTCATAACAGATGTGAGTAGTACAAAAAGTCAAATTTGTCGTGAAGCACAAGTTATTTTTAGCGACAATATCACTTTTGTCGGTGGACATCCGATGGCAGGTTCGCATAAAACCGGTTTTATCGCTGCTGATAGTCAATTGTTTGAAAATGCATATTATATTTTTACGCCAAATGATGAAAAGAGTTGTGAGGCAATAGCTAAATTAAAGGACTTATTATCTGAAACGCATGCTACTTTTATTACACTAACACCAGAAATTCATGATGAAATTACTGGGAAACTAAGTCACATGCCGCATATTATTGCATCCGGTATTGTTTTAGAAGCCGATGATTTGATTAAAAATCACCCGAATGCAAAAAAATTAGCTGCGGGAGGGTTTCGTGATATCACACGTATTGCATCATCCGGCCCCAGAATGTGGACGGATATCTTATTATCTAACCGTGATGTGTTATTGCAGCAGTTATCTGAGTGGCAGAATAGAATGTCTTTAGTCCAAAATTGGTTAGAAAAAGAAGACGATAAAAAATTGTATCAATTTTTTAATCATGGGAAAATTGTTCGCAATGAATTGCCGATTCATAAAGAAGGAGCAATACCAGCATTTTATGACTTATTTGTTAATGTCCCTGATGATTATGGCGTAATCGCTGAAGTGACTAGAATTTTAGCAAATCACAAAATAAGTATTATTAATATTAAAATTTTAGAAACACGTGAAGATATTTTTGGCGTGTTGCAGTTGACGTTTCGACATGAGTTAGATATGAATAAAGCGAGAATCGCTATTGAGCAGGGTACGACTTATCAATGTTTGACACAGGAGGGGAGCAAATGAAACTATTATCAGCCAGAGGTCCGTTAACCGGCACAATTTATGTGCCAGGTGATAAATCAATATCTCACCGCAGTATTATGTTTGGTGCATTAGCTGAAGGCAAGACGACAGTCGCAAACTTTTTAAGAGCCGATGATTGTTTAGGTACGATTCGATTGTTTAGAGAACTTGGAGTAACAATTGAAGACAATAATGATGAAATAACTGTTGAGGGTGTTGGTTGGACTGGTTTAAAGAGACCAAATAGTATTTTAGACGTAGGTAACTCAGGAACTACTATTCGTTTAATGATGGGAGTTTTAGCAGGGCAGCCGTTCCACACGTCATTAACAGGTGATGCGTCGATTCAAAAACGACCTATGAATCGCGTGATATTGCCTTTAAAAGAAATGGGAGCGCAAATTTCCGGGTATGAAAATTCGGAGTTTCCACCAATTGAGATTAATCCAGTTACTTCATTAAAACCAATTTCTTATCACATTCCTGTTGCAAGTGCTCAAGTAAAATCAGCCTTATTATTTGCGGCACTTCAAGCTGACGGTGAGACTATTTTAATAGAAAAGGAAGTAACTCGTAATCACACAGAAGACATGATTAAGCAGTTTGGGGGCAGTATCGAAGTAGAAGGGAAAAAGATTAAACTAACTGGTCCGCAGCAATTTAAAGCACAGCATGTTGTTGTACCAGGCGATATTTCATCCGCAGCCTTTTTTATAGTTGCTGGCTTAATTATTCCCAATAGTCATATTCAAATAAAGAATGTAGGTCTTAGTGAGACACGAACAGGGATTATCGATGTAGTACGTGCAATGGGCGGTCATATTGAAATTAGCGACATAGATACTAAAAATCAATCAGGCACAATTGATGTTTGGTCTAGTAAACTTTATTCCGTAATTATCGAAGGAGATATTATTCCAAGATTAATTGATGAAATTCCGATCATAGCTTTACTTGCTACTCAGGCAACTGGACAGACAATTATTAGAGATGCCGAAGAACTTAAGGTGAAAGAAACAGATAGAATTACCGCTGTTGCAACAGAACTAACGAAATTAGGTATCAAAATTGAAGGAACAGCAGATGGGCTGATAATTGAAGGTAATCAGACAATCCATGGCGGACAAGTAACAAGTTATGGAGATCATCGTATGGGAATGATGCTCCAAATTGCGGCGTTACTCACTGATGAATCAATTGAACTTAGCCAAAGCGAAGCCGTTTCTGTTTCATTTCCGACATTTTTTGATGTTTTACAAGAATTGATGGAGGCGCAATAATGAACGGTATCTGCTTAATAGGTTACATGGGTTCAGGGAAAAGTACGATTGGCAAAGCATTATCAGCCCGTTTAGAATTGCCGTTTATTGATTTAGACCATGAGATAGAAAAAGAAGAAAACCAGACAATACCAGAAATCTTTGAAAAAAAAGGAGAAGCCTATTTTCGTGAAGCGGAAAGTTGGTTATTAAAAAAATACATTGCTGTACCTTGTGTATTAAGTACAGGCGGTGGTGTAATTGTTGATGAACACAATCGCAAAGAATTATTAAAACATGAATCAGTTATCTATTTAACAGCTGATTCGTCTATTCTGTTAGAACGTATTCAACAAGATACACGTACGACTAGGCCGCTTGCAATGGAAGAAAACATAGATTCTTTTCATCGCTTGTTTTTGGAAAGAGCAGATTTTTATGAATTAAGTGCCGCATATCAAGTAGATGTTACTGACAAATCAATCGAGGAAATTTGTGATGAAATTATTCATAAAGTGAGTTCATGATGGGAGGAAATTTATGAAAGTAGGATATTTGGGACCATATGGATCGTTTACTTCAATTGTAGCAAATTATTTTGAAAAAGCTGATATTAAGTTAAAAGATTACACATCAATCGCAAAGTGTTTAAAAGCAGTCGAATCCGGTGAAGTCCATGCTGCTGTGGTTCCTATTGAAAATTCGATTGAGGGAACTGTTAATACTACTCTTGATTACATGTACCATTATTTAAACCAATCTGTTGTTTGTGAAATTGTTCTGCCGATTAATCAACAATTAATGGTTCATCCTAATTTTAAAAATAATTGGCAGTTATGTAATAAAATATATTCTCACCCGCAGGCATTAGCCCAAACACAATTATTTTTAGAAGAACACTTAAATCATGCTGTACAGATTATGACAGAGTCAACAACAGAGGCCGCAGAGATTATTGCAAACCATTCTGATATTCCTATTGCAGCCATAGCATCCGTTGAAGCTGCTGAGACATTTGGCCTTTCGATTGTCAGTCGTGATATTCAGGATTTTCAAGAAAACCAAACAAGATTTTGGGTAATCGGGACAGAATTAGTTAAACCATCAATGTTGCAGAAGCATGTTTCTAAGCAGTCCTTTGGTATACAAATGACAGATAATCGTCCTGGAAATCTTCATCGGATTTTATCTGTTTTCAGTTGGCGCGAAATTGATTTGAGTAAAATCGAGTCGCGACCATTAAGAACCAAATTGGGTGATTACTATTTTTTAATAGACGTAATTCATGACAACAATCAATTAATGCAAAATGCGCTAGAAGAACTGACGATATTAGGTGCACAGATAAGAGATTTCGGTAAGTACCCAGTATATATCGCTCCAATAGTCTAAAAATAGATTAAAAATGATCGCATAGCATATCAATTTTTTCTAAATTGATCTATTCTATTAAGGAGAAACTAATTAATAATTGAGGTGTGAGGTGTACTGATGACTAAAATGTCTCGAATGGACTTAAGACGTCAACGTGAAGAAGAAAACAAAGAGAAACAAAGTAATCAAATAAAAAGTAATCAAATTAATAGAGAACAACATGACTTTGGAACAAAAGAACCAAAAACCAAAAAAAAATCTAAACGAAAACATCGAAAAGGTTGCTTGTTTTATATTTTGTTACTGATTATTATCATTGCTACATTCATAGTCGGCACATATTATAAAGGTTATTTTGCGGCAAAAAATGATAATATGCACTATCCGACAAAGGTAACTGATTTTAAGGGGCAAAAATCTGTCGATGGGTCAGTGAATGTTTTGCTGCTGGGGAGCGATTCGCGTGGCGAGGATCAAGGCCGCTCAGATTCAATCTTAATTGCACACTACAGTAAGGAAAACAAACAGCCAAAATTAGTCTCAATAATGCGTGATACACTAGTTCCGATTCAGACAGAAAATGGTGTTGAGTACAATAAAATTAATGCTGCATACTCATACGGCGGACCAGAACTTGTGAGACAAACAATTACATCTACTTTTGGTGTACCGCTTCAGTATTTTGCAGTTGTTAATTTTGATTCTTTTCCTAAAATTATTGAGACAATTGCGCCCGGAGGACTATCGATTAATGCTGAGAAGGATCTTGCTGTTGAAGGAACTGTAATTAAGAAGGGGCCTCAAAAAATGAATGGGCTGCAAGCCTTGCAATATTCTCGTTTTAGAAAAGATGAAGAGGGAGATTTTGGTCGTGTGCGACGCCAACAGCAAGTTTTGACTGCTCTAGTCAAACAAGGACTTAATCCGCTAAATGCATGGCGTTTACCTGAAGCAGTTGGCAAGATACAAGGCTATACGGAAACGGACGTTCCTTTCTCAATTTATCCTAGTTTATCTGCTAACTATTTGTTCAGTCGACACAAGCCGTTAGATATTTTGACTGTTCCGGTAAAAGGAAGCTGGAGTGAGGGGTATTATGATTATGCAGGCAGTGTTTTAGAAATTGATGAGAACACAAATAAACAGGCGATTAACACATTTTTAAATAAATAGATTTTTTAAACAGACTTTACATCAGTTCGAGATTATAGTATAGTTTTAGTATTATTTGGCTTGATAGTTAAAAGAATTGAGGATAGATAATGAAAACTGCAATTGTAACTGATAGTACCGTTTTTTTAACCGACAAATACAGAGAGAAGGATAATATTTTTATTCTTCCAGTTCCCCTAATTCTTGATAATCAAGTGTATCATGAAACAATTGATATTCATCCAGATAAGTTTTATGATCTTTTAAGAGAGTCAGAGAGTTTGCCAAAAACATCTCAACCGGCGTTCGGTGAAGCTGTTAAGTTGTATGAAACAATAGCAGAACAAGGTTTTGATGCGATTATCAGTATTCATCTCTCAGGCGGTATTTCAGGTTTTGTAAACACCGTCCATATTATTGCGCAAGAAGTTCCTCAGATAAATATATTTCCGTTTGATTCAAAAATTACTAGTGGACCGATGGGAAAACTTGTTGAGATTGCTTCAGATTTAGCTGATAAAGAATTATCAGCTAAAGAAATAGTTGACATATTAAGTGACGTACGAGAAAAAGTTGAAGGCTATATTGTTGTAGATGATTTAAATCATTTAGTACGAAGTGGTCGCTTGAAAAATGGCGCAGCTATTATTGGTACATTATTTAAAATTAAACCTATTTTGTCATTTCAAAGTGGAGACATCGTATTAACTGAAAAAGTTCGTTCTCAGAAAAAAGCTTTACATCGAGTTGAAGATATCGTATTAAATGAAATAACTTCTAAAATGGACGCGAGTACTTTTTATGTTATTCACTGTAATAATTTAGAAGTCGCCGAGCAAGTTAAACAAGAATTATTAACAGTTAATAATTTATTGGATGTTCAAATATGTGATTTTGGACCGGTTATCGCCACACATTTAGGTGAAAAATCTGTAGCAATTGGTGTTGCACCAAAAACGGTAAGAGACTTAATGTAAATGTTAAGTCTTTTTTGTTTTAAAAAATTTAACAGAAAAGGATGGGTTAACATGATACCTAGTGTTCACCGAGAAAGTAAAGTTATTGTCAATCTGGCAGCTATAAAGGCTAATGTAGAAAGTGAAATTAAACGTCTATCAGAAGGACAAGAGCTTTTTGCTGTCGTTAAAGCAAATGGTTACGGACATGGTTCTGTAGCAGTAGCGCGAACAGCAATTGAAGCTGGAGCCACGGGATTTTGTGTGTCAAATTTAGACGAAGGTATTGAGCTTAGAGACAGCGGGATAACTCTGCCTATTCTAGTTCTAAGTTATGTATCACCGGATTATCTACAATTAATTCATGATTATAAATTAAGTGTAACGTGTCCAAGTATTGAGTGGTTGCAACAAATTAATAAGATGTCAGAAACGTGTCATTTAAAAAGTCCCATCTTAATACATGTAAAAATAGATACGGGGATGGGACGCATCGGGATTCGCCATCGTCAAGAGATGAAAGAGGTTGTTGATTTTTTTAATTCAAATTCAAATTTTATTCTTCAAGGTTTATTTACTCACTTTTCTACGGCAGATTCGGTCTCTATTGAACATTTTGAATTGCAGCAGAAGCGTTTTGAAAAAGCGCGTGATATTTTTCCCGAGAATATTCCATATATTCACACGGCAAACTCTGCAACTGCACTTTGGCATGATGCATGGGGTAGCAATATGATTCGGTTTGGTGATGCGATGTACGGTCTGAATCCATCAGGTAGAGAGTTACCAGAGCCCTATCCGCTAATACAAGCAATCAGTTTTGAAAGTACATTGATTCAAGTGAAGCGGGTAAGTCAAGGAGAAAAAATAGGCTACGGAGCAACTTATGAGGCTGTCACTGATGAATGGATAGGAACTGTGCCAGTCGGTTATGCTGATGGGTTGCGACGAAGCTTTCAAGGTTTTGAGGTTATCGTCGATGGTGAAAAGGCTGAAATTGTAGGTCGAATTTGTATGGATCAATTTATGGTAAGGTTAAAAAGAGCGGTTAGAATTGGTACCAAAGTAACCATTTTCGGGCGAAACGGCACATTATTTAACAGTGTCCAATCGGGAGCAGAATATGTAAACACGATTAATTATGAAATCACTTGTGGGTTATCAGACCGTCTTCCAAGAGAATATGTCTCAGAAATGGATAGAATAGGAGAATAAATTTGTGATAGCCTCGTATTTAAATATTTTAGTTATTTTTGCCATTATTGTTTTAGGCTATTTATTAACGTGGATCAAATGGTTTGATAATAGAGTGGCGGATATGTTTTCAAAGTTGGTACTTAATATCACACTCCCGCTCAGTATGTTTTTAAATATGACACAACGGTTTTCAAAAGCGGAATTTATAGAATTATTTAGAGGTATTTTATTACCGTTTCTTTCTATTTTAATAACGTTTGGAATCAGTTTTATTTACGCTAAATTAACAAAAGTACCGCTGGCAAGAAAGGGTACGTTTCAAGTAATGTTTACCGCAGCAAACACTATATTTATGGGACTTCCAATTAATATGGCAATTTTTGGTGAAAAAGCAATTCCTTATGCGCTATTGTATTATATTTGTAATACTAGCTTTTTCTTTACAATAGGTATTGTACTAATTGCTAGAGATAATCCCGAAACGAGGCATAGTCAAACTCATTTTGATGCTAGAAAATTCATGAAGCAGTTACTCTCGCCTGCACTGCTAGGGTTTATAATTGGGATTCTTTGGTTATTGACGGGTGTACCAGTACCAAAGCCTTTAGTTGACTTTTCTGATTATCTAGGCGGTATGACAACTGCTTTGTCGCTTTTTGTTATTGGAATTATTATTTATCAGACGGGTGTCAAAAACATAAAAATGAATAAAGATGTAGCAGGTGTTTTACTTGGTCGCTATGTGGTATCTCCACTAATAGTTTACTTCTTATCATTTATTATTCCAATTCCAGACTTGATGTTAAAAGTTTTTATACTTCAATCAGCTATGCCGGTTCAAAATTCAATGCCTATCTTAGCAAGAGGCTATGGAGCGGATGAAAAATTTGCAACTTCTTGCTTAACTTATTCAATCTTTACATATTTTATTTTTATTTTAATCTTACTTGGCATCTTTTTTTAGATGACTATGGTATAATGCCAAAGGAAATGAAAACAAACAAAGAAAGAAGGTGTAAATGCAATGAATCAATTTACAGATTATAACTTAAAGCCTTTTATATTGGAGGCATTAGCTGAAAAGCATTTTACAACACCCACTGAAGTACAGAGAAAATTAATTCCGGTTATTTCAAAAGGGAAGAGCGTGGTTGGCCAGTCTCAAACTGGATCAGGTAAAACACATACGTTTTTGATTCCTTTAATGAATAAGTTGGATTTAAGTAAAGACGAAGTACAAATTATTATTACAACACCTAGTCGAGAGTTAGCTGAACAAATTTATCAAGCTGCGCTGCAAATTGCCAATCATTCACATGAAGAATGTCGCGTTGCAAATTATGTGGGTGGAACTGATAAAAAACGTCAAATAGAAAAATTAAAAAATCAGCAGCCACATATAGTAATAGGTACTCCTGGACGAATTCTTGATTTAATTAATAGTCAATCATTAAAAACATTCACAGCTTCATCTTTTGTTGTCGATGAAGCAGATATGACTTTAGATATGGGATTTTTAGAAGATGTTGATCAGATTGCTGCAACTTTGTCGAATCATCTGCAAATGCTAGTTTTTTCTGCGACTATACCGATTAAACTAAAACCATTTCTAAAAAAATACATGGATAGTCCAGTAATTGAGCATATAAAACCAGAGTCGGTTATTTCTGAAGACATTGATAACTGGTTAATATCGACAAAAGGACAAGATGTTAATAAATTGGTATTTGATTTACTGACGGTAGGACACCCTTATCTAGCAATGGTCTTTGCTAATACTAAACAGCGTGTTGATGAAATATCAGTATACTTGAAAGAGCAAGGATTGAAAGTGGCAACAATTCATGGCGATATTCCGCCTCGTGAACGTAAAAGAGTGATGAAATCTATTCAAAATTTAGACTTCCAGTATGTTGTGGCAACCGATTTGGCTGCCCGGGGTATTGATATTGAAGGTGTGTCGCATGTTATAAATGCTGAAATTCCTAATGACTTAGAGTTTTTCATTCATCGCGTTGGCAGGACTGGGAGAAATGGAATGGCCGGTATCGCAATAACACTTTATGATCCATCGAATGAAGTCCAAATTGCTGAATTGGAGAAAATGGGTATTGATTTTCATCCAAAAGCTATTCGCCATGGAGAAATTTTAGATTCTTACGATCGAAATCGTCGAACAAAGCGTGATAAAACACAAAAACAATTAGATCCAAAAATGATGGGATTGGTTAAGAAAAAGAAGAAAAAAGTTAAACCGGCTTATAAAAAGAAATTAAAACAGGCCATTTCAGATAACGATAAACAAAAACGTAAGGTCGAACGACGTCAATCAGATCGCGTTAAACGCAAATCACGAAAACAGGAGTATTAATATTAGATGACAATTCGGATATTTTTCGGATTGTCATTTTTTGCATAATAAAAAGGCATATTCTCCAACTTGATGGAAAAGCATGCCTTTGTCAATTACTGGATTCGTCCAAGGTGATTACTCCTTAACTAATTGATTTAATTTTGTTTTTGCTTCTTCAATGGAATTGCCTGTTGCTGAAACACTTTCGTTGCTTGCATCATATACAATAAAAATGTTTGCATCAGTATCCAAAGTGATTCTGTATTGCAATTGTTTGTTTTTAAATACCATATTCATTCTCCTTTCATAAAAATAAAATGAAGGCAAACTTTACGGTAACGTAATTCCTAAATTAAACTTAACATACCTTTTTAAATAAAACAAGTATTTCAAAAAATAAAAACGTTTACAAAACATTTGCTTATAAAATTCTTTGAAAATTCATCATAACGCGATAAAATGGAGTGAAGATGTAGTACAGAAAGCGATAGAGATGAGAGTGTGTATATGGTTTTTTATTTTACAGGTTGGGTTATGATTGCAATCGGTATTCTTTATGTAATGTTTCCTTCAAAAAAGAAGTACTATAAATATGGTTATCGGACAGCTCGTGCACGTGCGAGCGACGCCAGTTATCGGTTTGCACAAAAATGTGCTGCAAAATATTTTTTGGTAGTAGGTTTGATTACATTAGCTATAGGTTATATACTTAAATTGTTAGGTATTACACATTTTTTTATTATTGAATTATTAATAATTTTTATTCCAGTAATGATGACATTCTATTTGATTGAAAAAAATTTAGAACAATATAATGAGCAGCATGATTTTATAAAAAAAGGAGAAAATAATAATGAAACTTTTAATGATTGAAGATAATGAGTCAGTATCAGAGATGATGCAAATGTTTTTCTTAAATGAATCGTGGGATGTGACATTTAAGCACGATGGAAAAGAAGGATTGGATGCATTTTTAGAAAATCCGGATTCTTGGGATATTATTACATTGGATCTCAATTTGCCAACGATGGACGGGATGGCTGTATGTCGTGAAATTAGGAAAGTTTCCTCAACAGTTCCAATTATTATGCTGACTGCCAGAGATTCTGAGAGTGATCAAGTAATTGGGCTTGAAATGGGTGCGGATGATTACGTCACCAAACCTTTCAGCCCATTAACTTTAATTGCGAGAATCAAAGCCTTGCACCGAAGAGCAGGGTTGACTGAAGAAGCACACCCAGTAGATTCTAGTGCTAAGAATGATTATGATGTGGTAACAGACCATTTTAAGATGAATACAAAAACACGTGAAGTATTGTTAGATGACGCAAGAATCGACGGATTAACACCAAAAGAATTTGATTTATTGCTGACTCTAGCAGGAAAACCAAAACAGGTCTTTTCTCGAGAACAGTTACTGGAACTAGTCTGGGATTATCAATATTTTGGTGATGAACGAACAGTTGATGCCCATATTAAGAAATTAAGACAAAAAATTGAAAAAGTCGGACCGCAAGTAATTCAAACTGTTTGGGGTGTCGGCTATAAGTTCGATGATACCGGAGTGCAAGCCTAATGAGATATTTAGTCCAACAAATGATTGCCTTCTTTGTTGTGATTTTACTTGTGTTAATTGTTTTCGGCATTTCATTTACGCAGTTTACCAGAAATACAGTCAGAGAGTCGGCTTATGAACAATTAGAGGGTTATTCGAAGACGGTGTTGTCTAATATTAAAACATTTGATTGGACATTGCAGCAGTCGTTAGATACCACCCAAACAATTTTAAGAAATCAACGTGTTGGCTTTTATGTGTTAGATAAAAATCTGACTGCAACATATCCCGCTGAACGTAAAGGAATGACAGGCAATGAAGTGATATCAAATGCTGAACTTAAAGGGTTGAAAGATGGCAAACCAATTACCAAATTAATTAACGATAAGGACTTATCGGGTAAACATCAGACGATCACTGTTTATATGCAGCCACTTTTCTCAACAGACTTCAAATATGAAGGTGTCTTGATTGTCTATCAGCCAGGTAGTAGTATAGATAAAAGTGTCAGTTCTTTGACACAAAACTTATTTAAAGGGTTTATTTTATCATCACTTATTGCGATTATTATTAGCTATATCTTTGCAAAATTTCAAGTAAATCGAATTAATCGAATTCGTCGTGCAACAAAAGAAATAGCAACTGGGAATTTTGATGTTCATTTAGAAGTAAAAAATAAAGATGAGTTAGATGATTTGGCAGAAGATTTTAATAAAATGGCGGTTGCGTTGGAAGATTCTCATCAAGAAATTGAACGACAAGAGGAACGTCGACGTAATTTTATGGCAGACGTAGCTCATGAAATGAGGACACCATTGACTACCATTAACGGCTTAATAGAGGGCTTATCTTACAATGCTATTCCTGAAAATCAGAAGGAAAAATGTTTAGATTTAATGAAGAACGAAACCCGTCGGTTAATCCGTCTAGTTAATGAAAACCTAGATTACGAAAAAATATTAACCAACCAAATTACGATGGCTATCCAAAAATTAAATGCTACTGAAATATTGGAGACAGTTGTCGAGCAATTATCACAAAAGGCTTCCGATAAAGGAAATCAGCTGATTTTAGAAACAAATATGCCTGTCGAATTATATGCTGATTACGATCGTTTTGTGCAAGTAATGGTTAATATTATTACAAATGCAATTCAGTTTACTGAGAATGGAAAAATTATTGTTAAGGTATTTAGAGGATATTTAGAAACGACGGTTGAGATTTCAGATACAGGTATCGGTATGAGCGAAGAGCAGCAAAAGAATATGTGGGATAGATACTATAAAGCCGATCCGTCACGCAAAAATACAAAATATGGAGAATCTGGGTTAGGTTTATCTATTGTTGATCAATTAGTGAAACTGCATGACGGTCGAATTGAGGTTGATAGCGAATTAAATCAGGGGACAACATTTAGCATTACGTTTCCAGATCATGAAGAAAATTATCAAGAGTCAAATTAAAAAACTTGGGTTCAGTGGGTATCAATAATTAAAACTTGAGCTGTCAAAGAATATAAAAGCGGAATTTGATAATGAACATACGCATAATTCAAATAATATTATTAAAATAATCCAAGAGACTTTTTCATCATCTAACGAAGTATGCTAGGTATTATATATTGGGTGTTGATTTTAAAAAAAGAAACATAAATTGATGCACAAACTGGTGAAATTATCCTACAATATTTTGAATAGTCTAAAAAGCCTTGCTGAATGTGCAAGGCTTTTTAGACTACTCATGAGTGGTCTTTTATTTTTCTACAGTTGACTGAGTTCTGTAAAATAATCTTTTTGCCAGTCTTGTGTTTTTTTTGCAGTTGTATTTAAATCTGTATCCCAATTTGTGTAAACTCTAATCCCCATTTTTCCTTTTTGGTTATCATTTCTTAATATCTTTTTGTCTAATAAAATCTTTTTAGGGAATTTAAATAACCCTTTTCTATTTTGATCGGCAATCCATACTAAAGTAAAGTCAGGAGCATTTTCGAAAGAATAGGCTTTATTTTTTTTGAATTCGTCTTTTTCCCAAAATACAACAAAGTAGCCGTTTTTTTTAGTTGTTTTTTTAGCTAAACGGCTTCTGTATTTGAGATTGTCCTTTTCAAAAATAACCCCTTCATATTCTTCATTCTGTTCCTCTTTAATAATATTTCTTGGATTAAAAAAATGATTTATTAAATTCAAGCTAATCATAAACCTCTCCTTATTTGTTTTTTTACTGGTTATCCCGTCAGTATTAATGTAGAGTATAAAAAATTTGACCCTTAGTTCTAAAATAATGAACGATATTAAGCGAAAGTTATTGATCTAATCTGTCTTTGGCTTTCAATTTATCCATTTCTTTTTTTATTTTATATTTTTGGATTATCGCACTCCTGTGTAAATTCCAATTAATGTTAGAAATCCAAAAGGAAGCATAAGAATATCTCTAAGCGTAAAATTACCAGACACAATCACATAGAGAATAAAGATCATAAATAAACCTGGTAAAAAACTGCCGAGATATTTATTTCCAATATACCCTGCAAACGTTTGAAAAACAACGACACCAATGACTATTAATATTTCAATTAAATTAGTCATAAGAATTTTCCTTGTAGTTTTTAAGAATTTCTTTAGCAATATCAAAAGTAATTTTTTCTTCTATCACCATTTGCATGATTTTTATTTCAAATGAATCTTTTTTTGAATCTGAAATTTTTATTTTTTCAATTAAACAATCTAGTCTTAATCTAACAGTGAGATAACTAACATGATATTCACTTGCCAAATTTTTAAGGGATCTAGAAGCCATTAAAAATTTTTTAATAAATACTTGTTCTTCACTATCTAATTCAAGAAACCAATCCAAAACTCAACCTCCTATTTAATATTATTTATATTATTTTAACATTATTAAAAATAAAAGCCGTTATAAATTGATTTAGTTTTAATTTTAAAAACGCTTTGATATTACTAGTATACTTACGATATTCTGTATTTAAAAAATTATTATTAATGTTCGATTTATTTAAATTTTTAAATGCAATTAAAGGAGTAAGATTAAAGCAAATACGATGTATAATTTTATCTTTATTGTGATATTTTAAAGAGAAGTGATATTACTGGTAATTTTCTTATAACATTTTTCGTAAAGTATATTTTTTGTAGTTAATATCTTTTTTAGTTACTGGGTCTACAATCTTTTTAAGTAAAACAAAAGTTTGCAACACAACTAATATTTGTTACAATTTAGTTAATGAAGAAAATGTAGGTGAATCAATGAAGGAAAATTTTAGTTACCCATTAAATCCAGAATGGTCAACACAAGAAATTGTTACTGTGATGGCGATGTGGGAGATATTAGAACAAACATATACAAAGAGAGTAACGGCAGAAGATTTCCTTGGTGTGTATAAGAATTTTAAAGATATTGTTAAAAGTATTGGTGAAGAACGTCAGCTCGGAAATGAATTTGAAGAATTGACAGGTTATTCACTTTATCGAACAGTAAAATCCGCAAGAGCACAAAAGACTGGTGTATTAAGGATAAAGGAGCGCGGGTAAAATGAAAGATATGGAATTAATGAATCAAGTGAAAAGCTGGATTTTAGAGGCAGGAGAATTTGTAAAAGCTGAATTGAAAAAAGGTTTTAGTGTAGAAGAAAAATCTGGACGTTCAGATATTGTAACCAGTGTCGATAAGGCAACCGAAAAGCTGTTAACTGAAAAAATTAGAAAACACTATCCTAAAGATCACATAATCGGTGAAGAAGGCTTGGGTGATCAAGTCAAGTCTACAGTTGGGCGTTTGTGGGTGATTGATCCGATTGACGGTACGATGAATTTTGTAAAACAGGGTGAAAACTTTTGTATCATGATAGGTATCTTTGATGAAGGACAACCAGTTTTAGGTTTTATTTATGATGTTATGGCTGATCGTTTTCTTTTTGGCGGCGTAAATGTCGGTGTTTTTTGTAATGATAAAAAGATTAACTCAGTTGAGAACCAAACACTAGGTGATGGTGTGACAGCTACAAACCGTTTCATGTTTGCCAATAATATCCACGGTACGAAAGACATCTGTTTAGAATCTGTAGCAACAAGAATTTTAGGCTGTGCAGGTCTGGATTTTATCAATGTTATTTTGGGCAAACAGTGTGCCTACCTTTCAAATTTAGCACCTTGGGATTATGCAGCAGGGATTGCTTTAGCAAAACCTTTGGGATTAAAGTATTCCAATTTAACAAGTGACGGCTATGATATTTTAGGCGAAAGAAGTTATTTTGTGGTTGCCACACCATCTGCATATCAATCAATTAAAGAGCGAATTTTTTAATTTTTTAAGAGTTTGAAAACTTTTCCCTTTTTTTCAGGCTTTATTTTTGTTATAATAAACAGTCGGTAAATTTTCGAAGTAAATGTAGAGATACATTTTATGAGGTAAAATAGTGAGGAGATTAAATAGTGAAATTAAGAAATGATATTCGTAACGTTGCAATTATTGCCCACGTTGACCACGGTAAAACAACTTTGGTTGATGAATTGCTAAAACAATCAGAAACATTAAACGGTCATACCCAATTACAAGAGCGTGCCATGGACTCTGGTGATATTGAAAAAGAGCGTGGAATTACAATCCTAGCTAAAAATACAGCTATTAACTATAACGGCAAACATATCAATATCTTAGATACACCTGGACATGCCGATTTCGGGGGCGAAGTTGAGCGTATCATGAAAATGGTTGATGGGGTTGTTTTAGTTGTTGATGCTTACGAAGGAACAATGCCTCAAACACGTTTTGTATTGAAAAAAGCATTAGAACAAAAATTAACTCCAATCGTGGTTGTTAATAAAATTGATAAACCAACAGCTCGTCCAGCGGAAGTTGTTGATGAAGTATTAGAACTGTTTATCGAATTAGGAGCAAACGATGATCAGCTTGAATTCCCAGTCGTATACGCTGCTGCGGTAAATGGGACATCAAGTTTATCAGATGATCCAGCAAATCAAGAACATACAATGGGCTATATCATGGATGCTATTCTTGAACATATTCCAGCACCAGTTGATAATAGCGATGAACCTTTACAATTCCAAGTATCATTATTAGATTATAATGATTACGTCGGACGTATCGGAATCGGTCGAGTTTTCCGAGGTACTATCAAAGTCGGTGACCAAGTTGCCTTAATGAAATTAGATGGTGAAGTTAAAAAATTCCGTGTAACTAAAATTTTAGGTTTCTTGGGATTGGATCGAGTTGAAATTCAAGAAGCTAAAGCAGGCGATTTAATTGCTTTGTCTGGTATGGAAGATATTTTTGTTGGGGAAACAGTAACACCTGTTGACCATCAAGATGCTTTACCAATTCTGCACATTGATGAACCTACTTTACAAATGACATTTTTAGTAAATAATTCACCATTTGCTGGCCGTGAAGGTAAATATGTAACGGCACGTAAGATTGAAGAGCGTTTACAATCTCAGTTACAAACAGATGTATCATTAAAAGTTGAACCAACTGAATCACCGGATAAATGGATTGTTTCTGGTCGTGGCGAGCTACATTTATCAATTTTGATTGAAAATATGCGCCGTGAAGGCTTTGAACTACAAGTATCTCGTCCAAGTGTTATCTACCGTGAAGTAGACGGAACTTTATGTGAACCATTTGAACTTGTTCAAATCGATACTCCTGAAGAATATATGGGGGGCGTTATTGAGTCATTAGGACAACGTAAAGCAGAGATGCAAGACATGATTAATAATGGTAATGGTCAAGTACGTTTAATCTTCTTAGCACCTGCTAGAGGTTTAATCGGTTACTCGACAGAGTTTATGTCATTAACACGCGGTTATGGTATTATGAATCATACGTTTGATTCATACTTACCAGTTATTTCTGGTTTATCTACTGGTCGTCGTAATGGTGCTTTAGTATCAATTGATCAAGGTAAAGCAACTACATATTCAATCATGAGTATTGAAGAACGTGGAACTGTATACGTTGAGCCAGGTACTGAAGTCTATGAAGGAATGATAGTTGGTCAAAACAGCCGTGAAAATGACTTAGGTGTTAATATTACAAAAGCTAAACAAATGACTAACGTTCGTTCTGCTACAAAAGATCAAACTTCAGTTATTAAGAAACCAAAAATTCTGACATTAGAAGAATCATTACAGTTTTTAAATGATGATGAATACTGTGAAGTAACACCTGAAAGTATTCGTTTAAGAAAACAAATTTTAAATAAATCTGAGCGTGAAAAAGCAGCGAAAAAGAAAAAAACTGCTTCTAACTAATCAGCCGAAGAAGTTAAAGAATATCTATTCTTTAACTTCTTTTTTTACCCTAATATTTTGACAAAAAAAGACAATATGTTACGATTATTATGTATTTTGACAATTTAATGACTAAGGAGATGTCTGAATGGATTATCAAAAATTTGATATTAACTTTGGGTTAAACGACAAAGTTGCTGTAATTACTGGTGGTTTGAGCGGCATTGGAGAAGCAATTACTGAGATTTTTATAAAAAAAGGTGCACGTGTAGTGATTTTTGATGTTAATGAACGCACTAATGCTATGGCACAAGATAAATATGGTAAATCAGCTATTGGTTTAACTGTTGATGTGACGCAAAAGGATCAAGTTGAACGAGCAGTTGCTGAAACAATTAAAGTGTATAATAAAATTGATGTTTTAGTTAACTCGGCGGGTGTCTGCTTTTTAGACGATGCTGAAAATTTAGCAGAACCTGCTTGGGACAAAACTTTTGATATTAATGTAAAAGGTAGTTTTTTGACGGCTCAGGCTATCGGTAAAACGATGATTGCCAATCATGGAGGTAAAATTATTAATATGGCATCACAAGCAGCGCTAGTAGCGTTGGATAATCATGTTGCGTATGCTGCAAGCAAGGGTGCCATTTTATCAATGACAAAAGTCTTAGCTTACGAATGGGCGCAGTTCAATATCAATGTGAATAGTATTTCACCAACGATAGTGATGACTGAACTTGGTAAAAAAGCCTGGTCTGGTAAAGTTGGCGACGATATGAAAAAAGAAATACCAATAGGTCGTTTTGGCTATCCGGATGAAGTGGCTGCTTGTGCTTTGTTCTTAGCTGCAGATGCTTCAAATTTAATGACTGGGGAAAATATGGTTATAGATGGTGGGTATACAATTAAATAAATAAAAAAACACTCCGGTTGGAGTGCTTTTTTTAAAAGTAATCGCTAAAATAAGCTTCTTGATCGGGGATAATTCTTTCTAGAGTTCGTAATGTTTCTTTATCTGTTTTTAACCGTTCAATTCTATATAAATAAGAAGGACGCTTATAACTCATAAATAGAGCGGTTAGGGTTTGGATATCAACATAGACTGGATTTCCAATTGGTTCGTTTGTAATGGTTAATTCATCGTTTTCGTCCCATAATAAGCTGAAGATACGATTGTTCCACTCTGCAAGTTCATCTTCAACAATGAAATGGAATGGCTTTCCAGTGGTGATAAAAGGGTATTTTTTTATGAACTCTTCAACATCAACAATTCGTGCCATGAAGTATGGCTCGATAATTTCCTTTATTTCACTATCCTCAAAAAGAAAAGCAATCGGTTCATTCTTATAGGTTGTTCCTTTAACAAATTCTACCATTGAAAAATGAGCTGATACAAAATTCCATAAACCTAAACGGGCTTCTTGGTTGAGATAAACCATTTCTTTAATATGGAAAACCTCTTCAGCAATCCAATAAAAACAAAATCCTTGCGGTTCACCATCTTTGTTGTAGTAAATTGCAGCAGTTCTTTCTTCTTCTTTTTCCCAACGCCAATATTCTTCCCAATTTAAATCTTTTCGAATCATTGCCCCATGATTTTGCTCAGAAAAAACATTATAGACATTATAAACATCATCATGAAAAATTGATTCTCGCTCGACACGACCAGGCACATCAACACGTTTTGGTAGTTGGGAGTCTTTGATTTCAAATGCAATTTTATCAGACATGATTTCCCAACCTTTACGGCGATAGTATGGAATACTGTAGGGATATAGATAGGAAATAAATTGTCGATTTTCACGCATTTTTTTAAGAGCAATGATGATTAGATCATTCATTAAGCCGCGATTCGCATATTCAGGGTAGGTACCTACACCTGTGACACCGGCCATATCATAAATTGTATCATGGATATTCACTTCACATGGATAAATCGCAATTTGTGAGATGAGTTTATCCTCTTCGTTAAACCAACCGAATACGTCAGCTTCACGAAGAACCGGTCGTTTTGCACGGATAATCTCAGATTCATCCTCATAACCGCCTTCTTCTAAGTCTGAGTCAGTTACTTGGAAAACATATCGTAGTAGTTCGTTAAATTGTTTTAAATACTTGAGTTCCACTTTCTTTAAAGTCAGTACCTTTTTGACGTCTTCACCATTCATAATTAAAACTCCTAATAGTTTATTCATAGTTTATTATATCAAACTAAGTATGAAAATACTTTAAAAAGGCACAAAAGGTTGCTATAATTAGAAATGCTGATTGAATAGAAAGTGAGGAGTACAATGAATTTAGAAGAAATGAAAAAAAGACAGGAGTCTATTCGTAACTTCTCCATCATAGCACATATTGACCATGGTAAATCTACATTGGCCGATCGCATTTTACAACAAACAGAAACTGTTTCTGATCGAGAAATGCAAGATCAATTATTGGATTCAATGGATTTAGAAAGAGAACGCGGGATTACTATTAAATTAAATGCCGTTGAGTTAGCTTATAATGCGAAAGATGGAAAAGAATATATTTTTCACCTGATTGATACACCGGGGCACGTCGATTTTACATATGAAGTGTCACGAAGTTTAGCAGCATGTGAAGGTGCTATATTAGTCGTTGATGCGGCGCAAGGGATCGAAGCGCAGACTCTTGCAAACGTCTACCTAGCTGTTGATAATGATTTAGAAATATTACCAGTTATTAATAAAATTGACTTACCTGCAGCTGATCCGGAACGAGTTCGCAAAGAAATTGAAGATGTTATTGGTATTGATGCCAGCGAGGCGGTCTTAGCCAGTGCAAAAGCAGGTATCGGTATTGAAGATATACTAGAACAAATTGTCGAGTATGTCCCTGCACCAGAGGGTGATTTGGAATCTCCGTTAAAAGCGTTGATTTTTGATTCGGTTTACGATGCTTATCGCGGTGTAGTGCTTAACGTTCGTGTGATGGATGGTGTTATTAGACCTGGTGACAAGATTCAATTGATGAGTAATGGTAAAGAATATGAAGTAGCCGAAGTTGGCATCTTTTCACCGAAAGCAGTTCCGAGAGAAATGCTAATGGTTGGTGACGTTGGTTATGTGACCGCAAGCATCAAAAATATTTCTGATACACGTGTCGGTGATACGATTACTCTAGCTGACAACCCAGCTAAAGAAGCATTAGAAGGATATCGCCGAATGAATCCGATGGTTTATTGTGGACTTTATCCAATTGATACATCAAAATATAACGACTTGCGTGAAGCTTTGGAAAAATTACAGCTAAATGATTCAGCGTTAGAGTTTGAAGCTGAAACGTCACAGGCTTTAGGCTTTGGTTTCCGTTGTGGATTCTTAGGGTTATTACATATGGATGTAATTCAAGAGCGTTTGGAGCGCGAGTTTAATTTAGATTTAATCACAACAGCACCATCAGTTATCTATCATGTTAACAAAACCGACGGAACAAAAATAACAGTTGATAATCCTGCAGATTTCCCAGAACCAAGTGCGATTGCTTCAGTTGAAGAGCCTTTTGTTAAAGCACAGATTATGGTACCTAATGACTATGTCGGTGCCGTTATGGAAATTTCACAACGAAAACGTGGAGAATTTGTCACAATGGATTACCTTGATGATTATCGGGTAAATGTGGTCTATAATTTACCATTATCAGAAATTGTTTTTGACTTTTTCGATAAACTAAAATCAAGTACCAAAGGCTATGCGTCATTTGATTATGAATTAATCGGTTACCGCCAAAGCAATTTAGTGAAAATGGATATTTTACTGAATGCTGAAACGGTTGATGCGTTAAGCTTTATTGTCCATAAAGAGTTTGCCTACGAGCGTGGTCGTGCGATTGTAGAGAAATTGCGTAAGTTAATACCACGCCAACAATTTGAAGTGCCGATTCAAGCAGCAATCGGGACAAAAATCGTGGCACGTACTGATATTAAAGCCTTGCGTAAAAACGTATTAGCTAAATGTTACGGTGGTGATGTTTCTCGTAAACGTAAATTATTAGAGAAGCAAAAAGAAGGTAAAAAACGCATGAAGTCTATCGGATCGGTCGAAGTACCGCAAGAAGCCTTTATGGCTGTTCTGAAGATGGACGAACAAGATAACGCGAAATAGCTTGCTTCAAAGTGAAAAGCCTATTAAATCAATATTTTTGAGTAGCAAAAAAAGCGTGATTTAACTGTTTAAAAAAGTTTTTGCTGTCATACGGTTGTCACGGTTGGAAATGAATTAACAAAAATGGAATATTTTCCTTGAAGATTATTAACTGTCAGTGTACGATAAAAGCATCTCATAAGGAGGTGCTTTTTTCGTGTCTGAAAATTATTCTGGAGATCTTCTTAAATCTTTAAGGAAAGAACAAAAAATGTCTCAAACGAAGTTAGCTGAGTTGAGCGGAATTTCTCAAAGTGCTTTAGTCAAGTATGAGAAAGGAACGAGAAAGATATCAAAAGAGATAGACAATGCCTTAAGTAAAGTTTTGAATATAGATACTTTACTTAAGAATGATGAAGTTGATTGTCTTATTGATCAGCTAATTCATTATAGAGACATCAACGACTTATCTAATAAAAATTTAGCTTTTGAAATGGAGATTAGTGAAGTTTCACTATCTTATTTTTTAAATAGAAAAAGAAAACCTTCAAAAGAATTACAAAGAAGAATCACTATATTTTTACTCGATAAAGAAAAAGAAATGTTGCTGGAAATCAAACAAAAGGATGGTTCTTTTAACTTCCCAATTGTAGATAAAGATGCACTGGGAGAAAGGATTCAAGTTATCCGAAAGCTAAGAGGAGAAACACTCGAAAAGTTTGGAAAGAATTTTACACGTCCAGTTGGAAAAAACGTTTTGAATAGATGGGAAAAAGGAATGAATATTCCTGATATTGAAAGATTAATGAATGTTGCTTATATAGGCAATGTTACTGTTTCTTATATCTTATTTGGAGACAATTTTAGTCATATGTTGGCAAAAGGGAAAGAGATTAGAAGTTTCGAAAGATTAGATTCTTACCGAATGGGTTTGAGATTACGAAAAATTAGAAGAGATCATCGTTTGGAAAGAGAAGACTTTGGAAAATTTTTTTCTCCACCCATTACAAAATGGTCAATGGATAAATATGAAAATGGTAAAGACATTCCAAATACAGTTCGACTTGTACAGTATGCCTATATTGGAAAAGTATCTTTGGAATTTCTAATTTATGGGATTTAATGAAAACAATGCCTTTATAACAAACGGAATATAGTTATAGAAATATGTGGCATTTTAGGGGCAACAATAAAATAAAACCAATTCAAAAACACTTAAGAATGAATTTTTCTTAGGTGTCTTTTTTCTTTTCGGTAATGCCATTTTTTTATATGTTCATTATAGAATTTTAGTGAAAGGGGGGATTGTATAGAAACACAATTGAATATGTAGGAAGGCACGTAATGGATACCGTTACGTGCCTATTTGCTTTTAAACAAGAAGGGATGATTTATGTGGATTTATTAAGAAAAAAAAGTAAAATGTCGAAATTCCTATTTTCATTGTTGGGAATGGCAACGGTCGTTTTAGGGATTGGACTTCATTCAACTTCAGCGAATGCTGCAATCGATCCAAGTTTAACAATGAAGCCTGGAGAAACAGGTCAAGTGTACTATGATACGAACAAAGTCTATACTATGACAGGGACAAAACATGGCGCACCTTGGTCAGACCAAACTGCTGCAATGGCAGTTTCACCTGATGGTGGTGGAAACGATAAAACCGTATTTTGTATCGAGCCTGGTGTCCCCTTCGGTTCAAGTGTAAACCCAGGATATGAAGCCGTTGGTGTGAATGCTATTCCAGTTGACGCTCAAATTGCCAGTGTCGTTTGGAATACAGCGTATGCATTTGGTTCAAATTGGACGAATGCTGATCGTATTACAACACAAGCCGCGATTTGGGAATTATTACCACAATATGGAATCAAAGTGAATGCTATCAATGGGATTCCAGATTTCCAAGCTAAAAAACAAAAATTGTATGATGGCATTGCTGAATACAAACGTTCACCAGAATTCAATGGTAAAACGGTTGATTTAGTCTTTGGCGAAACCAAAACGTTGCCATCTTCCGTTGATTTACATTCATACGATACACAAGTATCGAATAGTGCTAAGGTAAATTGGAACATTGCTGCAGATGGGAAATCAGTCGACGTAACGCCTACTGATCCTAGTGTACAAAATGGAAGCATTGCTTTTAAACGAAGTTATATGGAAGGTACACCAATTGCTTTAGAGAAAACTGGTTCTCAAACCGTTTACTTACCTAGCGTAAAAGCCCCAGCCTCTTATACAGTAAAATTCAAAATCAAAACGGCTGGCGATATCAAGATCAAAAAGGTAGACAAAGAAACTGGTGAAGTCGTTCCAAATACTCAATTCAAAGTTGAATTCTCAGGGAATGGTGCCCCAGCAACCCAAACAGTAACAACTAATGCCAATGGTGAAGCAACCATTAAGGACGTTCGTCATGGTGTTCATGTAAAAGCAACTGAGATTGCCGTACCAAATCCTTATGTTTTAGGTTCTGCTTTAGGTGAATCTGATGTGGTAGAAGGAGACGTAGTTGGCGGTCAAGTAATTACATTAACGCAACGTAATACGAAAGCAAAAGGACAAATCTTAGTTGAAAAACAAGGTGTTGAAAGTGGTTCTGATATGTGGAACGCCAACTACACCTTAGCTGGAAATGTTTTTGAAATTCATAAAGACACTGAAAAAGGTGAAGTTGTTCGTACAATAACTACCAACGATAAAGGTCATGCTGAAACAGGAAAAGACCTTCCTTTAGGTACGTATGTTGTAACAGAAAAAACGGCTTCAAATGGTTTTGCGAACACCTTCAAACCAGTAACCGTGAAAATTGAGTATAAAGACCAAATGACAGCGATCATTATCGAAGGTTCTAAAGGTACGAACCAAGAAGTTGTTGGATCTACTTTATTAACTAAAGAAGACGCTGAAACAGGCGCGAAAACCCAAGGTCGTGCAACCTTTGATGGTGCTACTTATGGATTATTCCACCAAGATGGTACGCCTGTTAAATGGAGTGAAAATTTCAAACCTGTGACATCTAAAGGAAATAAATTGGAAGGCGACGAAATCAAATTCGAACTATCTGACAAAGAACAACAAGCCAGCGTAGAACATTTGGCGTTAGGAAATTATTACTGGCAAGAACTTGTAGCCCCTGAAGGCTATCAAATCGACAATACGAAACATAATTTTTCAATCACATATAAAGATCAAGATACGAAAGTCATTGAAACAAAAACGACCTCAAAAGAAAACGTGATTAAATTCAGTCTTGATGGTTTTAAATATGTTGATTCAAAATCGGGTGACGTAAAATCTGGCTATAATGGCATTGAGTTTACTTTAAATCCTATTGACCCAACCAAGGGTGAAGAGCGCAAGGTAACTACTGAAACAGATGCAAATGGCTACGATGGTTATTGGGCATTTAACGAAGTCCCTTACGGAGACTACAAAATGTCAGAAGTAAAAGCTCCTGAAGGCTACAAAACAATCAAAGATTTAATCGTGAATAGCAAATTCGATAAAGAAAAACGTGAATATACTTTCACTATTACGGAAGACGGACAAAATGAAGCAATCAAAACATTGACTGTTCCAGAAAGCAAGATCAATGAAGGTTCTAACGTGATTCATTTGAGTAAATTGTTCTTAACAAACAAAATTCAAGAAATGCCTGAAATTCGCACTAAGGCTACAGTAGATGGTGAAAAAACATTTACCCCAGCGAAAGAAACACCAATGCAAGATGTTGCGACAATTACAAATGCGCAAAAAGGGATTGAATACACCAACAAAATCAAATTGTGGAGAGTCGTTAATGACGACTTCGACAATGCGAAAGTCGTTTGGGAAGGCGCTCATGACTTTGTAGCAAAAGGCGACAAAGAAGAAGATGTGATCAAACAAATGGTAGATACATCAAAAGACGAAAATACTGTTTCTTATGTGTTTACTGAAGAATTATTTATCAAAGATGGACCAAAAGTAGCAGAACACAATGATTTAACCAACAAAGAGCAAACGATCCGTCCGGTTGTTCCTGGAACACCAACGATTGAAACATTGTTTGTAACCAAGGACGGCGGCAAATCATTTGATCCGACTGTAGACAATGAATTAATCGATGAAGTGAAAGCCACTGTTCCTAAAGAAGATATCGGCAAAACGTTCTACTATGTGACTCAATTCCATAAAATCGATAAAGATGGAAAAGATACAGTTGTTGGTACTGACGAATCTGAACACACGGCTAAAGAACTATCTTATGAATTCAAAGCGGTTTACAACTATAAAGCCAATACGTTGAAAGACGGTGAAAAATTAGTTGCAACACACATTGCATATACGGATAAAGAACACAAAAATGAATATGCAAAACACTTTGATTTAAAGAACGAAAAACAAACATTGGTTGCTAAAACACCTGAAAAACCAGTTACCCCTGCACAACCAGGTACACCAACTAAATCAATTCCGCAAACCGCTGGAACAATGATCAGCGTTGCTACTTTGGTAATTCTTGCTATTGCTGCAATCGGCGGCGTGACAATCTATGTAAAAAACCAAAAGAAAGCAACTAAAGAAGAAAAATAATTGTTAGGAGAAGCACTTTAACCGGTGCTTCTTTCTTTTAGGTGGTTTGATTAGAAGGAGCGATCAAGCAGTGAAAAAAATTTTAGTAAAGTTGCCGCTTCTTTGGTTAATAGTGGGACTCTTAGCCAGTGGATTTTATATTTATGGCTATACCGTTCTATTGCGTTCTGACAATCAAATTCAACAAGTAAGAAAAGTAGTACACCCCATTCAAAGCAAAAAAGAGGCGGACAGTCTCCAGCAAAGCAAGACAGAACAAGGTAATTTTGATGAAACACAAATTAAACCAGTTACCCCAGCACAGTATGCGAATGCTCAATTAAACTACGAAAAACTCGTTAATAGTTGGGGCATTGGTTCTGTGTTCATTCCTTCATCAAATGTTCATTCGAAAATACTTGCTGGAATGAGTAATGATAATCTGATGGTCGGTCTGGGAACTTATTATCCTGATCAAAAATTGGGTAAAGGAAACTATGTCATGATGGCTCATAATCTAGTACAGGGTGGAGGGGTGTTGAGAGACCTTCCACAAACTACTGTAGGCACGATTGTTTTTGTTACAGATTTTACAACCATTTATGAGTACGTCGTTGATTTGAATAAAACAGTGAATCAGTCCGAAGGCCATTTACTAGATCCGCCTGAAAAAGAGAAACCCGCGCTAATTACCATTTTTCGGTGTGAAGGCGGTCTTCATACACCCAACCGTTCACTAATCCAAGCAAAATTTCATAAGTCTTATCCAGCAAACGAAGGGACTCATGTTGTCAAAGAGAATTTAGGTTTGGAAAAAGCCATCAGTACCCCAGGTGAACAAATTCTAGGAGGAAGCGACAACAATGAAAAAGATACATCCTCTGTCCAGAGTACATCGGAACAAGCAACAGAATCTGAAGAAAAAGACAGTGGTACTAAAGGGGAGAACAAAAGGTTTATCATTAAGAAACCAGTCTACAATCGGGTAGATACGTTTAGTATTCACGTTTTTAAATTATTTAATACGAGTCCACTATGTGTAGCGCTTACTTTTATTTTAGGCATGCTCATATTTTCGTATGGTTCAAATCGTGTGAGAAGAATAAAATAGCATTTCTTTGAGAGAGGTCTTTCATTTTTGAGAGAAAAAATAAGGGAGAAGGAGAAGAACACCAAATGTCTAAGCAAAATGAGGCGAATGTTTTTTTTCTGACAATCGGTAAAGAAGTAAAACTAAATTTTGATGAGGCGGATAATTTAGCTAGTATCCGCCTATCAATTAATAAGGTCGCTGAAATAGTTGGAAATGGGCTTGTCAACGAAGAGAGCATATTTGATGTTTCAATCGTAGGCCTGATAACTCAGAGTAACTATAAAACGTATATTCAAGTCATCGGGGGAAAGCAAGTAATGAATGGAAATGCCAAATATGAGAAAGTACCGATAAATCAGAAGAGAACCGACGAAAGAAAGGGAAATAGGAATGTTTACCAACAAGGTTATTTTGAATTTTATGTAAACGACAATGAAAAAATACCAAAAAGAAGGTTGATTTTACCGTATAACAGATAAGCTTTTGAGATGTTAAGTTATTGGGAGATCTCAAATTATAAAAAGGACACCTAATTGTAAAAGGAGAGGATATATGTGAAAAAATTTCTTAGACTCGCTTCAGCTTTGTTTCTATCTACTCAGGCATTTCTTTCGATACCATTAAACGCTTTAGCGAATGAAACACATAATCATGATGACAAAATGGAACAAGTGCAATCGTCAACAGAATCAAGTGATCAAGAAGATAGCAGTTCTTCAACTAGCAACGATTCTACGACATCCACATCCACGTCGAAAGAAAGTAGTACAACTGAAACAAGTAGTGAATCAGTAACGCAACCATCCAGCTCTGATTCAAATAGTACAAGTCAAACAACTGATTCAACCACAACGACTACCTCTGATAGTCAAGAGCAACCAAAGGAAAAACTTATTCAAAAACCGCAAAAACCAGCAGAACCGACACAACCTAGTCAGCCTGCTCAGGAGTCACATAAACAGGAAGTGGCGCCAAAATCAGAAACCACTCTAATTCAAGAACCTTCGATCGATCAACAGGGAACTTCAAAATTAGCGGAGCTTGTTCCTTCTGCGACCGTTACTGAAGACGGTTCTTTTCATTTTGAAAAAGATGAGTCGGTGGATTCGTTTGTACGGAAAATTGGCGAATCCGCACGGAAGATTGGCAAAGAAAAAGAGTTATACGCTTCAGTGATGGTCGCTCAAGCCATTTTAGAGTCGGCCAGCGGTCAAAGTAAATTAGCACAAGCACCTAATTACAATCTATTTGGAATTAAAGGAACGCATAATGGGAAATCTGTTTCAATGGCCACTCAAGAAGATTTGGGGAATGGCACACCTTATACTACTCAAGCGGGTTTTAGAGTCTACGAAAATTACGAGGACTGCTTTAGCGATTATGCAACGTTATTGAAAGAAGGAATCACCGGAGACTCAGAATTCTATGCAGGAGTCTGGAAATCGAATGCAAAAACATACCAAGAGGCAACGAAGTTTCTTACAGGACGGTATGCGACAGATACACAATACAACCAAAGTGCGACACGTTTCGCTATAAGTGCTTAGCACGAAAAGCGAGGATTTACGAACTAAAGTAAGTCACAACTAATGATTCGACAGTTGGAATGAAAGCAGTCATGTTTGCCGAAACAACTGGTTTAATACTCCTATATGCTCTTGGTTATAACAGTAACCAAGGGTGTAAAGCTAGGTAAAGTCGGCTGAACAATGCCTAAGTGAAGTAGCTAATTCATAGGGCAAAGGATAAGTCGGAACGCTATAAACTATCTATGGTGAGAATGTTCGATCAGAACCGACGAACTTACGAATGTACGGGTCTAAATGTATATGTATCTGAAAAGATATAAAGTTGCGAGTGCAAGGAACATTACCGAAAAGTAAGATTTTTGATTATGAAATTCGGGATAAGGAACAAGGACCTTATAATCATGTTCAGGCTTATAGTAAGCACCTAAGGATAGATGTAAAGCTAGGATCATTGGAACGTGGAAAGCGAGAAACACTTACTTAAACGACTGTTATCGGAGTGTTGAATATAAGGTATTCTACCAAAAATTCTTAATTCTCGTGAGAGTAGGGACACAGTACCGAAGAAACCTCTAATTAAGGTGGAGGGATAGTCCCGAGATTTGTTCTTTGAAAAAAATAAATAATAAATAAATGAAACTCACAGGGTCGAGTAAGATGATGGGACTACGGGGATAGGAGAAACATGCCATCAGTGAGTACGAAATTACGATACTACGAATACTACAATATGCAGAAGACTTTTGATTGGTTGTATCTACGGAGCTCGCAAAATCGAACAGCTGGAATTAATCTATACAAAATTATCACATCTGAAAACAATATCTTACTTGCTTACAGAATAATAAAGTCTAATACAGGTTCTAATACTGCTGGTGTGGATAAGATGACAATTTCGGATTTCAAAATCAGAGATCAAAGGGAATTTATCCAGGAAATACGGAAAAGCCTTAGAAATTTTAATCCTCAACCAGTAAGACGAGTAGAAATTCCAAAATCAAATGGGAAAACTCGTCCGTTGGGGATTCCCACCATGAGAGATCGACTGATCCAACAGATGTTCAAGCAAGTGTTGGAGCCAATATGTGAAGCCAAGTTTTATAAGCATTCATATGGATTCCGACCAAATAGATCAGCACACCATGCAATTGCAAGATGTCAACATTTGATGAATAATTCAACGTTTCACTATGTCGTAGATGTTGATATCCAGGGATTCTTTGATCATGTCAACCATTCGAAGTTGTTAAAACAACTGTATACGATTGGAATAAAGGACAAGAGGATATTGGCGATTATCTGCAAGATGTTGAAAGCGCCAGTTGAAAATCTAGGGACTCAACAAAAGGGGTGCCCCCAAGGGGCGATACTTAGTCCCTTAATGTCGAATGTTGTTCTAAATGATCTAGATAACTGGGTAGCTTCTCAATGGGAAAGGTTTCCGACAGAAAGAAAATACACTGTACGGAATAAATATCGAGCAATGCGAACTAGTGATTTGAAAGAGATGTTTATTGTAAGATACGCCGATGATTTTAAGATTTTTGCGAAAAACGTTAAAACTGCTTGGAAAATATTTCATGCAGTAAAAGGATATCTAAACAATCATTTGAAACTAGAAATCTCTCCTGAAAAATCAAATGTAACAAACCTCAGGAGAAGAAACTCAGAATTTCTAGGGTTTGAAATAAAAACAGTCAAAAAGCGGAAGAAATATGTGGCAAATACGCATGTTTCAAAGAAAAACAAAAAGGCAATACGTGAAAAGATAAAACAGCACTTAAAAAGGTTGCAGAAAAATCCGAGTTGGCAAAACGCTCAAAAGTATAATTCCTACGTTCTAGGTATTCATAATTACTTTGGAGTAGCTACTCATGTCAATGTCGATTTCTCTGAAATAGCCTATCAACTTTTATATACACAGTATAATCGTTTGAAATCTGTCGGAGTCTATGAAGTTCCAAGGAGTCCTCCGAGTATTTATAGTAAATTCTATAAAAACAAAGTGAAAACGTTCAAAATAGGAAACAGTTACTTATTCCCATTAGCAGATGTCCAATGGCGAATAGGCCGGAATCTTAAACAAAGTTTGAACGACTACACAGAAGAGGGACGAATGGAGACTCATAAGAAACTCAAATTTGTTATCTCAGTAGAGATTCAAAAATTACAAAAAGCTAGCAATTTAGGCAGGAGTATAGAATATGCAGATAACCGAATTTCTAAGTATTCTATGCAAAATGGAAAATGTGCAGTAACAGGATTGTTTCTGACAGCGGGTGAAATACATTGCCACCATATCTTACCTAAATTCTTGAAGGGAACAGATGAGTTTAAAAATCTCGTTGTGTTGCACAAAGGTATCCACAAACTCATTCATGCGACCAACTCTCAAACGATTGAAAAGTATAAACGACTATTCAAGCTGACCAGAAAACAGCTTGAGAAACTGAACAAGTATCGTAAAGAATGTAATTTATTTATTATTTATTGAAAAGAAGAAGTTGGAACGCCGTATGCGGTGAAAGTCGCACGTACGGTGTGGAGCAGGGGAAAAACTGGAGATTTGTATGATTATGACTTGCAAGAGTAGTCATCTTTCAAAAGTTTACCTATTGCTATAATTGAATGGGCTGATTGAAACGTATGATCTCACTCAATTCGATAAGGAAATTCAAGGTGTACAAATCAATACTAAAGGGTATAAAGTACCGCTGGATAGCTATACTATTTCGAGTCCCTTTGGACCGAGAGGTGGCGAATTTCATCGAGGCTTAGATTTAGCGGCTGCACAAGGCGAACCAATCCATGCCACTAAAGGCGGTAAGGTAATTAAAGCTGAGTATCATTACAGCTGGGGAAACTATGTCGTGATTCAACATGAAGATGGGACAACCGCATTGTATGCGCACCAGCAACAATATTCAGTAAAAGTTGGTGATACCATTGTACAAGGGCAAACGATTGGTTATGTAGGAAGTACCGGAAATAGTATCGGAAGTCATTTGCATTTAGAATTGTGCCAAGATAGCAGTTTATCTCAAGGTAGGCTTGTAGATCCGCAACCTATTCTATTTGGGCATTAAAAACGGAAAGGATGATTCGTATGTTTACAATAGCTGTTGGTGTGGGTTGTTTACTTTTAGGTGCGGTTTCTGGAGTAATGGTTATGTCTCTTTGCTTTGCGGCCAAAAACGCGGATATAGCTGCTGAGGAAGCGTTTCGTAATCGAAATTACCATGAACAGAGGAATGTTTAAATAGTAACGAAAATCGATTCGCTGATCGATTTTTTTTTAGGTTAGGAGGTCATTGAATGAGTAAAGATGAGGCATTGATCAAAGGGACAATCGATACCGTACTGCGTTACACATATCCTGATGAGTACAAGAGATATCTGAGTTACTTTATCCGCATCAGGCCGAAAGAATTGAAAAGTAAACACGCTCATTACATTCGAAAAGAACGTATGATTGAGATATTTAATTTATCACGGGAATCTCGTTTTTTATTAATTACTTGTTTACATGAAATCGCTCACCACGTAGAGTATGAGGATTTGGGGGATAGCGATCATGCAGAGCCATTTTACCAACGTTTACATGAACTATATTTAACTGCTGTTGCTTTAAGATTGTTGGATCTCTTGGATGTGACCGAAGAAACTGATGCAAATGATTATAAAGGTCTTTATCGTTATTTTGGAGAGCCTTCAAACTGGGAAGTACCGACTATACCTGACATGGAGAAAAGAATGGTGATCATTAGAAATGGTCGTTCATTCAGAAATATCCTAAAAAATAGAGGGTTCCATTGGTTTACTGTGAGTCAAACTTGGCAAAAAGAAATGAATACGTTGAAGGAGGCTGAACGTGAAGTTCAGTTTTTTTTAAATTATGCAGAGCCAGAAAATTTTTTTATCCGACCAGTTATTTCGCCTACTTTTTTATCCTATTACTATATTGGAATTGAAAATGGGTATGAATACCGCTACGGATTGAAAGAGTTGGGTTATTTTTGGGAGGGATATGGTGTAAAAAAGATGTGGGTGAAAAAGGTAGATGCCCAAAGTTATTACACGGAGCTTGAAAAATTAACGCAATTCGCTGGAATAGAATTCAAAAAAGTGACGCCGAATCAGACCCAAGAAAAAGTAGAAAAAGAAATCAAAGCACAAAAAAAGAAGCAGGAAGATGACGGCTATGTCATTGATTATTATGTGTAATCCTGATTCGTATGAAAGTATACATTAGAAAGAGAGGTCCACCCATGGCAGTAACAAATAAAGAACTTGTGAAAAAAAAGGCGACCGCAAAATTAATCCTAGAAGCAAAAGGACAAAATTTTGATGAGTGGCTGGCTGAAAAATACGATGAAGTGTTTAGTGAGAACGAGGAAATCATTCAAAAGGCTTTGAAATCCTTTAAAGACCAAACAAGAAAATTACCGTCTCAACACTTGGGATAATCATACGATAAGGGGGAATCTACCATGGATTTTATTACTGGAAAGCTAGAATTTATTCTCAGAGGGATTCAAGCGATTGCTGGTAGTTATGCGGCTGTGATGCTTGCATTAATGGGGTACCATTTCATGACTAAAAATCGTCAGAAATTAGATGAGGCACAAGACGGAGTCAAAAACATCGTTATTGGTATTTTTATCGTCATTGGCGCTCAAATGATCGTTACTTGGCTAAAAAGCTAACAGATTAGATTGATTCATTGGGGAAAGGAGGATAACACTTGTATGTAATTTTTGGAACGAGCAAGAAAGGGCTAGGTAAGTTTTTGCCAAGCAAAAAAAGATATACCTTAATCGAAGCGGATAATCAGCTCAAAGTTTTCACTAAGACGCTATCGATTGGAAAGAAGCCCAATTATGTGATCATTGAAATTTACGATGATGAAGAAATGATTTTTAGAAGTGATTTCGTTGCAGGAACAGATGAGTCGAATAATTTGAGGCTACTGTTACTACATCTTCTTAAAACAGAATTTCCAGATGTTGACGAGGAAGAAAAATCCGAACTTCTCCAACGGATTAATCACGCATATCTAGCTGAAACAAATCCAATCAACGATTATGGACGGAAAGCAGAAGAAGAACCTGCACCACAAATAATTACAATTGTTGAAAAAACATCCGCAGAAGCTGAAACTCCAAAAGTGGCCTTACTTCCGGCGGAAGATCAATCTTTAGACGAAACGAAAGTTGTTAATGAGCCTAGGGAAAAACAGATATCGAAAAAACCAGCGTTTGATTTCGCTGGTTTTTTTGTGAAAAAAAAGAGACTTTTTATTCTTATATTGGCTCTTCTGATTTTCAGTGGTGCGGGAATTACGTTATTTGTGACTGGTTCTAATGGTTCAAATCAACAGGAAAGTTATTCCGAATTGGTCAAAGAGGGTAAACATAGTCAAGCACTAAATGAGTATCCAGATGAAGAGTCGAAGTTGATTGAACAGTTATATAACGAAAAAAAATCAAAGGCATTGAAGAACTTAGCTGATGACCACCATTCTGACATGGCACGTTTCTATTGGGCATTTCTAAATAAAAAATGGAATCAAGTGACTGAAATTAAAGGAATAAATCAAGATACAACTGTTCAGGCTATGAGAGGGTACGCCTATTTAGCACAAGGTAAGTTGGAAGAAGCCGAATTGATTAATAAAGTGCTGAAAAATGACACGCTTAATGATCAGATTTATCAGGCAAAAAAGGATCGAGCTTATCAAAATTTGAGAGACCAAGATATTTCAGCGGCCGAATTAATCAATAAGGAAATCAATGATCCTGAACTAGAAGAGGATATCAAAGTAGCAAAAAGTATAGTGAATTTACTAAAGAAATACCAAACGGATAAAAGTAATTCAAAACTATCTGAGACTGATCGTAAAGAAGCCGAAAAGAACTTTGAATTATGGACCAGTAATTTAGAACAATTAGGGGGAAAATCGAATGACGGAGAATAAGGAAAAAATGCCTGAAAAGGGACCATTGAGCCAAAAAAAGAAGTGGTTATGGATTAGCCTATGTTCCGCCGCTTTATTAGGTGGTGCGGTGGGATATGGGATTTATAATAATCAATCGAGTAATCAGTCAAATCAAAAAATTGAACAGAAAGCTTCTGCATCAAAAGGATCAAAAAAAGAGAGTGCATGGGAAAAGCAAGTAGCTCCCCCAAAAAAGCAGAAAGCTAAAGAAAGCAAGTCTGCAGATGATGTGCTGAGTGTTGTCGTAGGTGATAAAAAAGAGAATAGTCTGTTCGGTGTACAAATGCCATCAGGGGAAGAGAAACAAGGATTAGTCGAAAAATTGGCTGTCGCAATAGACGATCAATCTAAAAAAGAAGACGCTCGAAATGCTTCAGAGGTCGTTCATTCTGCTGAAGTAGATAAAGCTCCTGCAACGGATTCAAATTTGATCAAAGATCAAATTCCTGACAAGGGAATAAATGAAGAAACCAGTAAGGAACCAGACGTGGATAATGATTCTAAGCCTATTCCTGATCCAGCGCCTAATCCAAACCCAATCCCTGATCCGACACCAAATCCGAACCCTGATCCTAATCCTAATCCGACACCAACGCCAGATCCGGCCCCTTCTGTTGATGAGCTAATTGCTAAATCTAAAGAAGAACTGAGCAGTGCAGCGGATAAGGCAAATGAAGTAAACGAAAGATTGACTAAAGTAAAATCTGAATTGGATCGTATGCAAAATGTTGAATCGAATACACAAGTTCATGCTGATAAAGCGGCTGAACAATGGGACAAAGTTCAGAGTTTGATTGAAGAATACAACCAATTGTCAGATGAACTAAAACAGTTAATGGATCAAGATGGAACGGTACCAGAGGTGAATGTAGATTTATACAAAGAAACCTATGAAAAACTGAACCAAAAAGTAAATGAAATTAAAGACGCGCAAGACTCAGCGAATTCAACGACTAATCAAATGAACTCGACGATTCAAAACGCACAAGAAACGCTAGATCAAATGGATCAAACCAAATCAGAGTATCAAGAAACACAAGCGGAAGTGTCAGATGCCACCCAGCAAGTGACTACGGCGATTACAAATGCAAATAACAATGATCAAGTAAGCATTGCGGTTCAGCCAGATATAAATCAAGCTGCCGTATCAAGCAGTGAAATGAATGCAGCGAATGTCCAAGTAGGAAATCAGCTCGATGAAATAAATTCAACTGAAATGCAGGAGGCAATCGATACTGCGTCCCAATCAGCTCAAGCTGTTAACGATCAAGCAGCCAAACAAAATGAGGCTGTATCAGATGTGGTCAATGATTTCAATAACTTCCCTAAACCAGAAGCTGAAACCAATCCAGAAACACCTGTTACACCAGAGCATTCAACGACAGAAACTCAAACACAAGCATCAACCGATCAAACGACTACACAAGAGGCAGCCGCATCAGCAAATCAAGGATCTGAGGCGGTGGCTAAATGAGTGTAAGGAAAAAGTATTTCTATCTGCTTTTTAGGCACTATGGGCAAGGATTTTTATTCCTTGCCTTTTTATTTCAATTATTTTTTTTGGTACGCTTAGGATTTAACCATATCAATGAACTATTTTTCTTAGGCTTCAAGGGAGCGGATAAGGTGAATCAATTCAGCATTACCTCCATCGTTATTACTCTTGCCGTCCTAGTATTCATAACCTCTTGTTGGATGTATTTGATTACGAACAATAAAAAATATATAAAAAAGGGTATTGGATTAATTATCGCCATGTATGTATGGACGGGGCTGTTTGGAGCAATCGATCTTCTTTCTGTGCAAAGTAGTTCCATTGTTTCCGCTAAAAATACGCTTATTGCTGGCATTACCTATCTCCTTTTTCGTCGGTACGTTGCTATTGAGGATAAAAGAGTCTTTTTAGACATCTTTCCAGCTCTGAAGAATATTTATGAGGCAAATGGTGTTGAAGGGTTGCCCAATATTTCTGAGGAATGGAAACGTTATTTACGAAATATCAGGGGAAATAGAGAAAAAAGTGAGAAGCAATCGCTAAACGATAATTTCTTTATGTGGGGGTTAAGGCATGAGTCAGATTCTTTTCGGATCTCATTCAGGTTGAGATACACTCCTTTCCAGCTGAAAATCTATGAGTTAGTCAGTCTCGGCTATCCTCATACTGTAATCGGTAGTCTTGGAAAAGCATATAAGAAAGAGGTGAAATAGGATGGAACTATTATTTTTATTCATTCTCTGGCTAGCTGTTTGTTGCATATATTTTAGAAAAGACAGTGAAAAACTGATTGTAGTAGTTGTCTACTCTTTACTAAGTATAGGGCTTATCATCCTTTGTATGTATTCTTTAGTTATTGAGCGGGACACCTCATATTTAGCCGTTATTGCAATGAGTGCGATTGTTCTTTTCCAAGATGGCCCGAGAATGGTATTAGGAGTGAAACAAGCCTATCATTCAATAAAAAAGGAAATCTAGTAAGGGGGAATCTGCATGGATAAAGAATATAAGCAGTGGAAAAGACATTTAGCGAATCCCTATTTTCTTGCGGTTGTCGCCCTTTTACTTTGTCTTCTCGGTGTCCTTTTGATTAATCTTATATTTAATGGAATCCTTTCCTTAAAAGGAATCATTCCAAAACTGAATAGTTATGTGAATGAAGGTGGGGTATTTCCTTTGCAGCCCACATTCGCGTGGTTAGGAAAGCCACCACTCACGAATGTCACTCTTTCCCTAGTGTACTTAGGGTTACTCTGTATTAATGGTGTGATCGTTGGTAAAAAGATTTATAGCATGAGAATCGCCTACAAAGATATCAATCTATTAACTAAGGGGTCTGAGAAGTTCACAACTCTAAAAGAGTTAAAAGAACAATATAAAATGGTTCCTCTCAATGATAAAGAGTATGAAGGGAAATCAGGTATTCCGGTTGCGACCTTTACTAAAGTTATTGGATTTGGACCGTGGAAAAAAGAGGAAAAATATGTATTCATCGATACTAAAAATACGAACTCTCTAACGCTTGGGGGGACACAATCAGGGAAGACGTCGCTTTTTTCTTATCCAACCTTGGATTTGATCATGCGAGCCAAAGAAAAAGATTCGGTTATTGTGAATGACTTAAAAGGCGATATGCTCAAAAATACGAAATCAGAATTTGAGCGGTTTGGTTATGATGTATATTGCCTAAATTTAGTTGATCCGACCAATGGGATTCATTACAATCCGTTAGATTTAGTGAAACAAGCGTATATGCGTGGTGATACGACAAAGGCACAAATGTTGGCGAATAGTCTTTCATTTAGTTTGTATCATAATCCCCAAGCGAAAGAACCTATGTGGGAAGAGGCGAGTATATCCCTATTAAATGCCTTGATTCTTGCAATCTGTGAGATTGGGATTCAACAGGATAAGACTCAAGTCATAAACATGTATGCCGTCACTAGTATGTTAGAAGAGCTTGGAGCCTATCTTGATGAAAAAGGGAATACAGCATTAGATAAGTTTTTCGATCAACTGCCAGTGACTAGCGTCGCCAGGAAACAATATGGCACGATCAAATTCTCGCAAGGAATCACACGAAGTGGGATTTTTACAGGAACAATGGCAAAATTAAAAAACTATACGTACGACGCTATCGCAAAACTTACGCTTGATAGTGATTTTAATTTAGAAGATTTAGGCTATGGGGATCGCCCAATAGCTTTATTTATTGTGTATCCAGACTGGAACGACAGTAACTACAGTATAATTTCAACATTTTTATCTCAAGTAAACGAAGTGTTGGCAGAAAAAGCCACATTATCATGCACTGGCTTGAAACGTCGTGTCCGCTATTTATTGGAGGAAGCAGCCAACATCCCAGCTATTGATGGGCTGAGCCGTTCCATGAATGTCGGACTTCAAAGAAATTTAGTCTATCACTTGATTGTTCAATCCTATGCGCAATTAGATGATAAATATGGTGACAAACTTAGCAAGGCAATCACCGGCGCTTGTGGAAATCAGATTTATATTATGTCAGATGAATATGATGACGCTGAATATTTTTCAAAGAAAATCGGTGATAAGACAATTATTAAGACAGATCGTCATGGAGACCCCATGAGTACAGATAAATCTTATGGCGAAAATGAGGAAGGTCGAAACTTGTTAACGGCCAATGAATTGCGTGATTTGCGTGAAGGTGAGTGGATACTGGACCGAACAAAAATGCGGCGCGACCTTAAAGAAAACAAAATCACGCCGTATCCGATTTTTGCCAATATCGATGCCGGAACAAATATGACCTTTCATTATGAATATTTAATGCCCCGTTTTAATGGCAAATTGAATTTGTCTGAATTGAAGCTCAATAAAAAAGGACATGAGGAAATCAATCTAGTTGATTACATTGTGAAGTGGAAAAGAAAGCCAGTTAGTAAGGAAGAGCAAGCACCAAAAAATAATTACGATGATGAGAACAAGGAGGAAAAGCTAATGAAAACCCGCGTGGAATCGATCGATAGTGTTTCACTAGATACTATGAACACCATTCGTTTAGAAGAAACATTGGGATCAAAGATTTTTGGCAAATTTTTACAAGCTGCTTATCTGGATCGATTAACGACTCAAGAAAAAGAACGATTGAATCAATTTACTTCCATGGAACAGCTAAGAGTATTTTGTAATAGTGATAATCGTCCAAACCTCAAAAAGGCTTATTTAGAGTATATACAGTCTATTAACTAGCAGAGGTTAAAGCTGATTTTTCACTATAAGATTAATTCACCGGCGACTATGAGTTGAAAAAGAAAGAGCAATGCAATTGCTCAATGATACAAAGTAAGCTAAATAGTCCGTCTATTGGTGCTATCACTGAGAAAAAGAAAGAAGGTGTTGTTATGGATGCTATCAAATTAGTGATTTATGGTTTTGTAATTTTAATGTTTTTATCTTCCGTAGCTTTGGGATTAATCTCTTTGCCTATAGCGATAGGAATTTTGGTTGTAATGACAAATCTTGAGTATCTTTCTATAGATCAAACTTCACCATTAAAAGAAAAGGTTAGGGTTGCTATCTATGTAGGCAATTTTTTACTAATCTTTTTTTTGGTTTTTAATTTTATTGTTCACCCAATTTTTGAAACTATCGTCAGTAAACTATGACAAACAAGATAGTTCCGCAATCGGACAAAATGGAGGTTGTTTGGGGCACTCACGGAGGAAGTATTATGGAGAAAAAAGAATTGACAGAGCGTCAACAGTATCATTTGAATTATTTAAAAGAACGATACAATCATCGTAGTGAAACACAGTCTAAGCCATATTATCTCGCGTTATCGGACTGGATTCGTAGCGAGAAAGTTACGAACTTACAGGAGACCGAGATAGCAGTGATTGTTGATCAGTTTACTCTTTGGGTGGATGAAAAATCAGTTGAACGTAAATATTAATAGAAAGATCACTGATTGATTTAAGAAATCTTTGTTCCACAATCGGACGGTATCAAATAAAAAAGGAGAAGATAATTATGCCGAAAGACGAAAAGTGTGAGGTATTAGGAGCAGCTCGTGTGATTCAAGGAGAAACAGGAGTTGCCAAAGTTGAAATTTCCCAAAATCTTTTGGAAGATCAACCAATGCATATTACGTTTTTAGCTATGCAGATAGAGTCATTCGCTCATAGAGTGGATGTTCCCATTAAGAAGGTACTTGAGATGATTAAAAACAACATTGAAGTAGAACCCATGGAATTTGAATAAGCTCAAGAAAACTAACGCTATTAGACGGTTAAGAAGAAGGAGGTGTTTTGGTTGGTTGATCAACTATTAAAATTTCAGGATCTGCTTCATGTTGCGGCATTTTGGTGGGACGTACTGAGGGCAATCGGTTTTGGATTACTGAAAGGATTTGCCTGGGTTGTTGATGCCCTATCAGGAGCGGCTAAAGAAGTCTATGGATTGATGAATTTCTATCAATACCAACCAGTACAGGATTTTATCGGTAAATATCAGCCAGTAATTTGGGCACTAGCGACCGTTGCGGTCGCTTATTTTGGTTGGCAACTGATTATTACAAGAAAACTTGATCGAGATAAACTAATCAATAATATCATTTTTGCGATTACGTTGTTTTTCGTATTACCCTGGGCAATGCAGCAGGGGGCAGAATTAACGACAGCTGGTGTAAATCTTTTACATGGTAAACAAGCAGCCAGCGTCCAAACGTTTAAAAATAATATCACTGATCTATATACCGTTGATAAAAATGGATGGAAGTCTACCGATACGCAAAACGATATTAAAGAAAAAAATGATCTTACGGTGCTGGATATTACAGAACAAGTTGATACTGACGGAAAGCTCTTTGAAGCTTCCCCAATATCTGAAGAGGGGCAAAAGCTGTTAACAAAGCGCTTGAATAAGGTTGATGGAAAGTTTAAAGAAGCAAATATGAAAAGCTTTTGGGGGATTGGTGATCCCGCATATTATCGCTATTCTTGGCATCCGTGGTTGATTGCGTTTGAATTGATCACTAAAGGAATTGTTTATGCTTTTGTCATATTCAAATCTGCTAAATTAATTAACGAGATTGGTCTGCTTTATGTCATTACAAGCGGGATAGCGTTGACTGACTTGAAAGACGGCCAACGAAATAAGCAACTAGCAATGAAGATCAGAGACTCATTTATTGTTTTATATTTAATGATGTTCCTGATTAACTTTTTCGACATATGGGGCGCTTTCATTGCAGATTCATCTTTATCTGCTTTAGTGAAGCCGATTGCTGTTGCCGGCGGTGCTTGGCTAGTCATAGATGGGCCAAACTTCATTGAACAATTATTTGGAATTGACGCTGGGTTGTCTAGTGTCGGACGAACAGTCATTGCAGCGGCTCAAGGCGGTGCGGCATTGAGAGGTGTCGGATCTGGAATAGGAAGTGCCGCGAAGTCTGCTGTTTCTAAAGTAACTGGCGCAAGTCAAAAGGCTGCAAGAGGCGTTGCATATACAGGATCAGCTGTAAAAGGAGCGTTAGATGGCTTTAAACCGAGTAAAACGGATGTGCCGGAGTTGCCAAATAATGGCCCAGGAGGTGGGAGTTCTGGTAGTCCTGGTATAAACTCGCCCAATGATCCTCAATCTAATGAAAATGATCCACTTTCTGGATCTTCAGCAAATAATCCAGCTGGGAATGACCCTACGGGGAATCCTGGTGCTGGTAATGATGGTATTCGTCCGCTCGGCGGGCCAAGTGGTGTAAAAACTTCAGAAAATGGAACTACTTCAGCGAATAAATCACCGGCCACTTTAAAGGGTATGCAAACACCTGGTGCACCATTATCCAATAAAGCGATAGGAGAACAAGCAAAAGCGAATAAGGAAGCCTTCCAAAATATGGGAATTACCCCAACAAGAAGTGCTTCAGATATCTCTGGGGCTTCTAAAGCTCGTCAGGCTTTAGACGGTCAACCAGTTATGCCACAACCACCGAAAGTATCTGGAGAACAATTGCCACAACACGTACAAGAAGCAAAAGCTCAATTACAACGAGATATGCAGCCGCGGCCAATTGATACCGAAACACTCGGTGAAAAAGCGGTGAACAAATATGCGGATACAGCTAGAAATGTCTATAACGGTCCAACAAATACACGATCTCGTAAAGTTTACGATGTATCCAAAGCGACCAGCAAACGTGTGAAGGATTCATTTAGAGATTAATTATATAAACCAGAAAGAAGGGAGCTTATGCGTAGAGAAGTTGCCAGACCGAAAGAAGCTATTACCAATATCAAGCAAGGAAAGTTTGATTTTAAAGATGTACTATTTATTGTGGGTAGTCCGTTTATCGGAATGATTTCTCAATACTTAGTGCCTGAAATGTTGAGCATTCCTTATATTCTCACCTATCCAGTGATCTCGTATCTACTTTTGTCTCCTAGTGATATTCATGGAAAAAAGAACTATCAAGTTGCTATGCAGGTGTTATTGAAGGACAGAAGAATATACCATTCAATCAACCCTCCAAAGGAGGAAGAGAGCCATGAAGTTTGATTCCGTTGAACGGAAAAAGCAAGAAAAAAAGAAGCCACGAGGTGTCCGCAAAGAGATTGATCGTTTAACGAAGGTCTATCCAGTCGCCGGAATCCATGAGAAAAATTATGTGAAGCTATCCATTAGAGGTCAGCGTTGGTACGCGGCCTTTTTTGATACCAAGAAATATGATTTAGAGCTTTTAGATGAATCAGAGGCCGATTTCGTGACCGATAACTATTGGTCATTCCAAAAGCAATATGGGAATTCTGTAAAGGAACTCTTTATGAATTTCCCTGAAGAGAATCAAAAACAACAAAATTATGTGAAGTATAAGCGTGATCGATCGAAAGACATCAATCAAATGCGGATTCTTCAGACGGAGCTAGAAAAGCTCAAATATATTGAAAAAACATATAAAAAACTCACTTCTTACGTCGTGATATTTGGTCGGACGATCAATGAATTAGAGGAAAACATATCCAATCTGAAACGATTTGATAACCTATTTCAAGCGAAGTTGTTGAAAAAAGAGTATGTAAAAAAAATGCTGTATATCCTGAATAATACAGGAGGGATTCAAATTTATGACAATGAAACAGAAAATAATTGATGAAGATGTTCAGTTTATTTATGATACGCAACCGCAAGGAGGTATATCCTTTAAAGACGATTTTTTCAATCGCTTTGGTGATGGCTATCGTGCAACAATCCATATTTTTGAGACACCAACGATCATGACAGAATTTTGGTTAATGGATCTCACTAGCTTAGATAATGTGATTGTTATGAAGGATTCAAGAACAGATGAAGGTGTCGCCTATAAAAAAGGCGTGAGTGAAACGATTGAGGAACTGGAGATCCGAAGAAAAAAAGCGAAGACGACGCAACGTGACGAGTTAGAACAAGAAATTGATATTTTACGCCACCTGAGTCTTAGCATGGGAAGTCAGGGAGAGCAGATCAAAAAGGTAGCATTTCGTATTTTCTGCAGCCAACCAACGCTAGATGCGTTGGAAAAACAAGTCAATGATATTCTGAAAAGCTTAGATTCGAATGGTTACAAAGCAACAGTGTTTCTGGGAGAACAAAAGGAAGAATGGCAGTCATTATTCATTCCTATGTCTGAACAAAAAAGACTTAGAAATCGACGTGAGGGTATGGATATTCAAGCTGAAGCTTTGGGCTTAGGTTTTGCCCATAATCAGACGTTTTTAGATGATGAAACAGGCTTCTATTATGGAATCACCCGAACCGGCGGAACAGTTTATTGGGATATGTTTCATAAAAACGCCATGCGTTTGTACTATAACTTATTCTTAGCCGGTGATATGGGATCGGGAAAATCGACTGTATTAAAAAAACTGTTGAGGGATAATGCCGCCAAGGGAAATGTCATTCGAGGGTTTGATAAATCTGGTGAGTTTCTAGATGTAGTTAAGGAATACGGCGGTGTGTCTATTCCCCTGGATGGGACCGGTGGTGTTTTAAATATGTTCCAGGTTTATCCGCTGGTATCAAAGAAAACAGAAGATGACTCGTATGTCGTGGATGTAAGAGGATCATTTACCCAGCATATCTCAATGCTGGGTATCCTATTTAAAATTAGGAATAAAAAAGCTTCAGATGAATTAGTTAGTGTTTTCGAGGACCAAGTTTGGGATTTCTTTATTGACTATGGGATTTGGCAGGAAGATGAATCAATTGATATTACGGCTTTGTCTAATGAAGAATACCCGACAGTGAGCGATTTTATTACTTACCTGGATAAGATTGAACCAAATGCTCCTGAAGACACGAAAGCACATATCAGCTCGATTCGTATAACTATGAAGCCTCTAACAAAACAATATAAACGAATTTTTGACGGTAAAACTAGCGTTCCAGATCTTGGTGAAAATCAAATCGTATTTTTTGATATTGAAGGGGTATCTAAATTAGGGTCGGAAGTTTTTGACTGTCAGTTGTTCTTAGCACTGAATAATATCATGGGAAATGTGACACGGATTGGTAAAAAGCAGAAAGATTTATTTGATCGGAATCAGATTAATTGGTGGGATATTATTCGCTGCTTAATTATTGTTGATGAGTGCCACAACATCTTAAATATTGAGAAGGCTTATGCGGCTAAATGGTTCGTTACGCTCATGTCTGAAGCACGAAAATTGTTTATTGGATTAGCGTTAGCAACACAACGTGTCGAGCGGATGTTTCCAAATGCAGAAAATGCCCAAGACAAAGATACGGTTGAAGCGGCCAATAAGCTAAAGGAAATTTTCGGATTAACACAATACAAGATATTACTGAAGCAAGATGTGACTTCGCTCAACTTTCTAAAAAGTATTTTCGGCAATATCTTTACGGAAACTGAATACGCAATGATGGCACAATTCCAAACGAGTAAGGAGGTAGGCGGTTCCCAGGGAATCATGAGTATTGCTGGAGACCAAAATATTCAAATGACTTTCCAAGTCACGGATGAAGAACTAGCCTTATTTAACGGGGGTGCCTAATGGGTAAAAAGGTTAAAAATTTACTTTTTAAAAGGTATCTAATTCCATTTATCTTGTCGAACTTTCTCTTATTGGGAACGTTATTCGTTGTGATTCTTTCAGTCTTTTCAATGCTTTATATGAGTCAAAATAATAAGTGTGATCCAGCGGATAGTCCAGATATATCGATCAATGGTGATTCCGGGGCTGACCCCGCATCAATCGACGATTTTGTTAAACAGCATAAAGATGCTTATATCCTCTCGTGGAAAGCGGGAGGTTTTTTACCGTCTGCAAGTATCGCTCAAACAATGGTAGAGAACGGATTTAATTTTACGAATCCATCAGGAACGTCTCTATGGCAAGCGCATAATATGGGCGGCGTCAAAACATCAAGTAAATCAAACTTTCCTATTACCTTAGCAACATTCGGTGATGACTCAGTAGATATTACTGGAACGAAGCCAGGAACGTCGGTAGGTGATAATACTGGCGGCGCTTATACCTGGTTTAAGGATTACAATGCGGGGATTGTGGGTAAAGCAGAGTTCATGGCACACCAAACTCTTTACACTGGAGCAATTAATAATACAGATGGGGCGAGTGCCCTTTCTGCGATATTTAAAGGTGGCTGGGCGACCGATCCAAGCTACCTGGTCAAGCTTCTGAGTACCTATAACTCTCTCGGTAAAAAGTATCAATGGTTAGATCAAGAGGCGGTTGTTAAGTACGGCACGGCACCATATAAATCAGGAGCGGTTAATGAGAATCCATCAATACCTGATAAAGGTTCTGGTTCATCAACCGGTAAAGTGGATTCATCTAAACGTGCCAATATTGTTGGTTTTGCTCGAAGCAGAATTGGCATTCCCTATGTTTGGGGTGGCCGTGATTGGGACAAAGGAATGGATTGCAGTGGTCTTACTATGTTGGTTTATCAAAAGGTCGGAATCACTTTACAACCCACGTCTGAGACTCAATCAAATGCCGTTAAAAAAATCAGTAAAGAGGAAGCCAAAAAAGGAGATCTTGTCTTTTGGGGACCTGCTGGAAGCTCACATCATGTGGCCATCTATAGTGGTGACAACAAGGTTATTGAAGAACCGCAACCAGGAAAAAATTGTCAAGAAGTTCCGCTATATGGGGACTATTGGTTTGGGACTATGGACGGCCTCGGAAGTGATGAAGGCAAGGCCAGCGATAGTGATAATTGCGAAGTAGTAACCGGTGATACTTCAGGTGAAGTCATTGGTCAAAATTCTGCGCCTACACTTGATGTGCCACCTGAGTACAAGGGTAAGTTAACACTTCCAGCGCCCGATAATAAGAACTATGCTGGCAATCAATACCCAATGGGACAATGTACTTGGGGAGCTTATAATCGTATGGCTCAAATTGGTAAACCGATTGAATGGTTCTCTGGTGACGGAGGAAATGGTGGCTCCTGGGGAGCTTCTGCACGTGCAAGAGGCTACACCGTAGTGAAGGGAAAACCACAAGTTGGTTGGGCTGCAAGTTTCTATGGTGGTTTAGCAGGTTCGACTCCTCCATACGGTCATGTTGCAGTCGTTGAGTACGTCAATTCCGATGGCAGTATGTTAGTTAGTGAAACCAATGTTGTGAGTCCAGGGTCAGGCACACGTTCTTGGCGAGTGATCGATAAAGCAACAGCTTCGCAAGTAGAATTTATCCAAGGAAAGGGGAAATAAAATGGAGAATGTTTCTAAACGAGTGAAAGGAATCGCTGGTGTTTTGATCGCTATTTTTCTTCTCGCCGCTCTATTTTCCATAGTGAATGACAATCGAGAGAAGGCACAAAGTATCAAGGAATTAAGGCAACAAAACACTAGCTTGAAGAGTAATGAAAGGAAACTATCCGCTAAATATACGCACCTTTCCGAACAATATAATTCACTAAATAATGAAAAAAATGGTTCTGCGAATGAAGCATTATTGGGCACTACGAATAAGTTATTCAACACCGTTTATTCTTACGATACTAGTAAGAGATCGGACAGCGTCGCGGCTCGAAAAACGAAAGCAGAACCTTATGCGAATACGACAACTCTGGATGCTCTTTTCTCAAAAGATGCGGATAAATTAACCCCAAGTGTCACAACTGTATCTGAATTAGAAGGGCAACCGGAGGTCTACAGAATGTCCTCAGACGAAAAAAATCTAACTGCAATGGTATTAGTCAACTACTCATTATCAATCGCTGGAAGTGAGAAACAAGAGGGGAAATTTCTTTATAAGATTGTCTTTGATCCTGCTGTAAAACAAGTAATAGAAATCAAAAATATTGGTGAAATTTCAATACCTTAAATCGATTAAAGTAAAAAACAAAACTCAATTCTGAATCAAGAATAGGTGAACGTATGAGAAAAGGATATAAACCGAAGTGGATCGTCTTTCTTCTATTAATAAGCGTCCTGTTATTAACGACTGTAGGTTCAATTACTCAAATGAATGCTTTTGAAAAAAACACTACGACCATAAAACTTACTCAAAAAGAAGAAAAGATCATAGTCTTTTATCGTGATGATTGTCCTGATTGTCAGTCCATTTTTCCTTTGTTGTATTATCACAACCTGGTTAAAAACGATCTCGTTTTTGTCAATATGAATCAGCCAGCTAACCGACACTATATACAAACCTATAACCTGAAAAGTGTTCCTACGATTGTTAAAAAAGACCGCCACTATTCAGGGACAAATAAGAAAAAAATTCATCAAATGATTGGAAATATTTTTTGAAAGAAAGGGGGGAGGAATTAAGTGGCCGTAAAAATTTCATTGAAGAAAAATGAACGAAAAAAATACCAGCGAATGGTGTTCGCAATCGTGGGTGTTTTCCTATTTTTCTTTGGAAGTAGCTTTCTAGTCAAACCGGAAGTCGATGCAAAATCTACGAAAGTAGGCGACGAAATCTCTTCGGAACTTCGTAGTATTACTTTGATAGAACGACAGTACTATCCCAAAGAGGAAACATTAATTTTCTCTTTTACCTCACCAGTTAATAGCTCTACTGTTCTTGATGAGTTGAAAGTATCTGCCAAAAAAGATCGCACCGATAAGACGAAATATGATACATCAATCAAGAAGATTAATGAAGATCTCTACGTCGTTAAGGTCAAACATTTACCTGATACATGGGAGAAATTAGCCGTCGCGATTTACGCAAAAAAAGTCGATTTAGAATCCATGGGTGACGATCAAAAAATCCATTTTGTCAGAAATGAAATATCTACAGATGATCCATATAATTCGAATCGTTCGAAAGAGTCTTATGAGCTATCTGCAGTTAAATTGGAAATTGATCAGACCCAAAAAGAAATGAGGAACAATGCAAAGAAAGAGACCACTCATCGAAAATCGATCAGAAAAATCGAAAAGGTTAACGATAATCTGCAAGCCTCACTTGAAGAAAAAACCGATAAGGAACAAGAAGAAGTGAAGCAAACGATTGAACAGAATAAATCACAAATCGAATCAATCGACAAGGAAATATCTACCTTAAAAGAAAGTGACAATGAGCTGAATTTGAAGCTGAATAAATTGAATGATCGGAAAGAGGAGCTGCAAAATTCATAAGTCGCTCCCTAAAAATTAGACCCGCTACGGAACATGGTATTTTCCCGGAATTTTTAATCTAGTAGCTTTATAACTTTCTTGTCCTAGTTTTTTGACCCGCTATAAAGTCGGGTTTGCACTAAATGACCCGCTAAGGAGCCAGGTCGATGGATTAACAGACCCGCTAAGGAGCATGGTTCACAAAGTTTTCTGATATCACGCTAAAACCAAACCGCACTGCGGTTTCTATCATTTATGATAGCAGGTTTCCCTTATGCTCTTACAAAATCCCTTCTCATTGTTTCACAATGTCAGGGATTTGTAAGTTCTCCGAACACATTCGGTTTCCCTTACTTTGAAAAATTGACAAAGGATTTGATAATTTGAGTAACATTATAATTAGAAACTTACCCGCAAAAACAGTCGCCGCTCTTGATGAGCTGGCGAAAAAAAATAGTCAGTCTAGGGAAGAATACATCCGCCGACTTTTAGAGCACCATGTGATGTATTCGGAAGTGGAAGGTCTGAATAAGAAGTATGAAACGTTGGTCCAAGAAGTTTCGCAAAATATGCTTCTTGTGCTCAAAGAAAATACCAAAGCCTTGAATGAATTTATTGACATTCGGAAGGAGAACTCCTGATGAAAAAATTGGAAGTAAACTTGAGAGAAGCAGACGAATCCGAGTATGGTTGGGCATATTTAGAACCTTATTTGGAAAAGTCAGATGGCAAACGTCGGCCAGCATATCAAGCACTTGAGCAAATATTTCGTGAACATGAAATGTATAGGACCATTACTGAGAATATGACCTCCATGCAAAAAGAATTATCCGGTCAGTTAGACAAAATTCAAGAAGAAGTTCATTTTACTTTGTTGCGTAGTGGCGACGCTGAGAAAAGTGCTAGAACCCTTCTTCATTTATGGAACAGTTACAACTTTGATAAGAACGTCACCAGCTACTTACCTATGGGTGAGCTGGTGACGCCACCAATGGAAAAAGCAATGCATGAAGTCGGCCAGTATTACAAAGAGTTATCTGCGAAAAAAAGAAGTCGGAGTGAATCATTAACAACAGATGCAGAAAAAATAAATACATCAGACCAAGATCAAAAACTACCAGAAAAAGAAGGTCTTAGTGAGGTAGATTCTGCTGGTGTAAGAGCTACGTTTGCGGATTGGGCTGAATAATTATGGTGAAGGCAGCACTGGTTATGAAGTGGAAATTTGTCATGTCAAACAACCAAAAATTTCAGAAATATATCGATTATATTGATCGTGATGAAGCGACACGGACGAAAGAATTTCACCAGTATAATATCTTGGAAAGTGACGGCTACAATCATTATATGGAGGATCCCGAAAAGTCTTCAGGATTGTTTACAGCCAACAAGGATCACTTAACTAAAGAAGAACGACTGACAGTAAAAAAATTATTCCAAAAAGCGCAAAGCAATGACTCGCTAATGTGGCAAGACGTTGTTAGTTTTGACACGAATTGGCTGACGGAAGTTGGGTTATACGACGCAAAAAACGATCAATTAAACGAACCAAAAATTATGAATGCTATTCGAGTCGCTATGAAAGAGCAGTTAAATGCAGAAAAGCTAAAAAATAGTGCTGTGTGGACCGCCGCAATCCATTACAATGAGCTACATCATATTCATGTCCACATTGTGATCGTGGAACCTGAACCGACTCGTGAATACGGCACTTTTACCAGAAAAGACGGTTCAACCTATGAAGCGAGAAAGGGGTTCCGATCGAAGAAAAATGTTGATCGTTTTAGAAGCCAGGTCATGAGTCAGTTGTTGGATCGAGATCAGCCATTGGCTCAAATATCTTCAATGATACGTACCCAATTAGGGAAACACAAAGGAAGTATGCGGCAACTGCCAGATAGTGAACTAAACTATTTATACGATAAGATTTATCAATCTTTACCGCCAGATCGTAACAAGTGGAAGTACAACATGAATGCAATGAACGAGATACGACCAGATATTGATCGGTTCATTAGGACCTATCTCAACACGTATGAAAAAAATGAGTATCATGAGCTTCAAAATTTATTAGATGAAAATTCTTCTTTCTATATGAAGTTGTATGGTGAAGGAACAAAAGAGTATCAACGAGCAAATGATTTTAAGATCAATAAGAATGCAGAATTGTATTCCTTGTTGGGTAATTCATTGCTAAAAGAGATGTCCAATCAGTACAAAGCAGAACATGATATCCCAACTAAAGACGGTTCTGTTGATTGGAATAAGTTACTTTCTAAGCAATCCAAAAACCGGAGTAGCCATACAACAAAACCTGATTTATCTAAAGTAAAAAAGGCACTAAGAAAAGATTTTCAAAGTATTAAGAACCAACAAGTCTACTTGAAGAATATGAGGGAAAGAGAACAACCAGATCAAGGATTATCTCGATAGAATTATAGCCAACCATTTACAATACGTGTAATACGTGCTATAATATTTTTGTCAGGAGGTATAGTGCACATGCCAATGACGCAAAATGAAATGGTGAAACTCCTAATTGAACACGGCGGCGTTAAAGTCAAAGGTGGGAAAGGATCTCATATAAAAGTGAGGTTTCCTGGAGTGAACCGGCCGATCATTGTTCCTCAGAAATTACCCAAAGGGACAGAAAACGGTATTTTGAAGCAAGCAGGGTTGAAATAACTCTGTTCTGCTTCATTAAAAGAAAGGAGAATGAATGATGCTTGTTTCTTATCCGGCCTTGTTCTATTTCGAAAATAGCGAAGGCTATGACCCTGGATTTTCTGTTTTCTTTCCAGACTTTCCCAATACAGGTGGTACGAGTGGTTCTACAATCTCTGAAGCTCTGGAAATGGCGTCTGATTATTTAGGAATTTTATTATCTGATGATATTGAACAGGAACGCGAGTTACCAAAACCTTCCTTAATCAGTTCGCTATCTTTAGAAGAGAATGATCCTTTTAAAGATGATTCAGATTTTAATTTTGAATATGATTTTGAAAAATCGTTTGTGTCTATGGTGAGTGTTGATCTATCCCAATATCTTGGGAATAATGATCCCATTAAAAAGACTTTAACTATTCCCAAGTGGGCAGATAAGCTTGGAAAGGATCTTCATTTGAACTTTTCAAAGACTTTAACTGATGCAATCGTAAGCAAAAAAATGGGTGCATAAAAACATTTTTAATGAAAAAAATAATAACAATTTTTAAGGGAAGCGAATTATTCGTTTCTCTTTTTTTATTATCAAAAAAAAGGAGGGAAGCTTAATGGCGAATACATCAAATGCAAAACAAACTTATTCGATTGGAAATTTAGTTAATGAAGTAAATAAGCAGTATGAGGGATTATTTGAAATACCTGATTCAGAGTTAACGATCGGTGACGATCGTTTTTTTAATTTGCTTAAGATTAAGCATAAAGAAAATGAAAAAGTGCTGGTTTTATCTTCTTTAGAACAGGAACAGGATTATTTTGTTGTTGGTCCGAATGAAGTGAAATGGACGGATAACTGGTCAGGAGAAGATGAACGAATCTATAGAGGTAATGTTCAAGATGAGTTCCAGATTTCTTTTGAAGAAGAGGTATTTCAAGTGAACGCAAATGATTTAGAGTTTAGCAAGAAAAGGACAAGTCCAGTTTTCGAAATTGATATGGATACACCGAACAAACACACTAATCGTTCAAATTCTCACGGATTAGAACGATAAATATGAGCTATCGTTGAGAGAAGAAGTGAGTAGAAAATGCTCACTTTTTTTCTATTTTGGAGGTGACATGAATGGAAAAAAATGAGTACCAAAAGTTATTAACTGAAGCCAAGAAAATTTCTATTACTTCAGTCATGGATGATCAAGGAATGGACTATATTGATATGCGCAATTTTGCCCAGGGAATCGAGCATGACAGTTTAATGATCGACAAGCGAAAGAATCGCTTTTATTGGAACTCTCAAGTTGAAAATGGTCAAGTTGTTCATGGAGACGTCTTAGACTTTGTTTCCCGATTTTACGACATGAGTCATTTAGAAGCGCTGAATTATTTAACCCAGGAACACCATGAACAGCTCAGAAAGACTGAAACTACTGAAAACCCCAAAGAACCATTTCAGTATTATTTTGAACATAATAATGACTTCTCTAATGCAGCTGATTATTTGGTAAATCAGCGGAAATTATCAGCTACTCTAGTCGAAACATTACACGAGAAAGGCTTCATTCAAGAAGATAAATACAAGCAAAGTATATTTGTTTGGTCGGACACTGGCAAAGCGGTTGGGGCTTCCGTGGTAGGCTCTGAATACAATCCTGAAAAATTTAAACGTGGCCGCTTTAAAGGAATCGCCAAAAATAGTGAAACGAATTTCGGATTTAACGTAACAATCGGAACGCCAAATAAGTTGTTCGTTTTTGAGTCGCCTATTGATCTACTCAGTTATTGGTCCATGAACCCACAATTGGAGAATTGTATGTTAGCGGAAATGGAAGGGTTGAAGGAGCAATCAGTTTATAAATTTATCAATCAAATGTATCTCTCCAAAGGTTCTTTGCCTCATGAGGGGATTTACATTGGCGTTGATAATGACCAAGCGGGCCACCGTTTTTTTGATAATCTATCCAAACTTTCTTATGTAATTAATGAGACTGGTCAAGAGATTCATTTCAAAAAATTGATTCCACATGATTTGGACATCCCTAAAGAAAATATTCCCATTTACCAGGAAGCGGCCAGCTCTTTTAATGTTGATTGGAGGGCAGTTGCGGCCACTCACAAGGCGCTTACGAATTTCAATACCGAAGGGAAAACTGCAAATTCTTGGAATGTGGATCATTACTTTTCTGGTGAGGATTTTGATTTATTTTTGGAAAGTAAGAATGTGGCAGAGCAACTAGCCGAAATTGAAACAACTACTGAAGAGTATGATTTCCAAAAATTGTTTCGTATTAACGAGGGACTGGACCCGATTGAGCTGCATGGACTAAATCAAAAAGTAAGCAGTTATTATGAAGATTATCGCAATCTTGGCTACCGACCAACAGACGCTCTTATTAAGGACTGGAATGATTCTCTACGATATAGAGTACTGGTGCAATTAGAAGCTCGTTTACTTGAATCCGTATATGAGCGCAATGGTAAAGAGCAGATGAAAATCCACAAAGATGAGGAACGAAAAAAGTATGTCGCTGTTTCTCAAGATTCACAATTTCATGAACCTTTCTTTGAAGCGGACTCTCCTGAAGAGGCCGCTCTTTTAGTAAAAAATTATGGGTTCCAGGCAGTAGATAAAGAGGATCGTGTGAAATATCAGCCTGGTCGAGTGCCTGAAGGAAAGAAACATGAAGAATCATGGCCGATGAGTCGTTGATATTAGGAGGAAAGATGTATGGGCTTATTAGATCGATGGAAAAATCAACAACATTCGATTAACAAATTACACAATGATTTGGCTTCAATGTACAAACAGATATTAGAACAGGTAACTAGTAATGAACAGGAAATTTTGCAGTTCTTAGAGTTTAGCAGCCAACTATACAAGTATGACTTAGAAAGTGCTTTGTTTGCTTATGGTCAGAATCCAAATGCAAAATTTTTAGCAGATTTCGATACCTGGAAATCTATTGGTCGATCTGTTACGCAAGGTTCTAAGGCCATTAAAGTGTTGCACCAAAAAGAAAACGGCTTATTTTACCATGTGAACTTATTTGATGTCGCTCAAACAACTGGAAGAGAGTTTCCTTTTCCGGTTTGGCTGATGGATGAAGTTCAATACACTACTGTCACTGATCGGGCATTCCAGATTTCAGATGATTCTGTTGATCGTCTTTGGAATGGGATTGTTAGGGAGTATTCGGATAATCGGGGGATAGGACACTTGTCGGATTCGTTTGAATATTATGAGGAAGTTAGTGAGTTTATGTTGAAATATAAACTTGGCCAGCTTCCTCGGTGGAAGGATTACATCGACGACGTGCAGCCTTTTGTCGGAAATCCAGAACTATTCGTTGAGGCTGTCCCTGAAATTATTGATGCAAACCGTTCACTTTTAGCACAAATAGATCAAGCGAAAAGAGAATTACTTTCAAAGGAGAATGACCATGCAAAGCAATCTAGCTCAAATCAATCAGTATCAAGAGAAAATGAACCAACAAAACCAAGCGTACAACCGGCGAACGGAGCCGATCGTGATGCTGGATTACAAGGAAGAGAACGGCCTACTGTATCCGAAAATGACAGAAATGGCCGGGAACCACGAACTGAGCAAACAAGAAATGATGATACAGGAATATCTGCAGGAGAATCAAGCAGCACTGTATCACGAGTTGTATCTGAGCGGCGAGTTGATGATTTATCTGAAGAACAAGGAGGAACAATTGAAGACGAAAGAACAGAGGATCTTCCAGGAACTACTGCAGCAGAGATCGGGCCAACTGCCGACAGAACTATTACACCGGACACAAGTGATCAACCAGCTGAAGGAACAAGCCTACGAAATGACACTGGAGGATCTTCTTCCGGTTTAAGCAAGGCCGAACCATTTTCTTATAAAGAACTGGTTTCAGTCGTAAAAATGGGCTCTCAATTTCAGGATGGGAAATTCCGAATTTATGACGCCTTTAATAAAGGATTATCAAAGACGGAACTCTCTCAATTCTTAAAAGAAGAATACGGCACTGGTGGCAGTACCTCTACCGGCCAGTTTAAACTGATTACAGATCATGATAGCAAAGGAATTCGGATTCGAGATAAGTGGGAGGGAGAAGATAAAAGAGAAACGCGTCTTACCTGGAACCAAGTTCGAGATTACACCCAAACGTTGGTTTCTGCAGGACTTTATTTTTCGGAAGAGGAAAGATTGAACTATCAACGATACCAACATGGCCAGATAGCGAAAAATGCAGGAATCACACCGAAAGAATATTTGCCAGAAGTCTTGAAATCAAACATGTTGATCAATCTAAAGAGAGATATTTATTATTTCTTCCAAGAAGAACCTTCAGTAGATAAACGAGCAGAGTTCCTGAAAGAGCGATATGGAATAGGTGGGGCGAATACACCTGATAAACCCTACCATTATGCCCATGCAGATAAAGGAATCACGTTAACGAACTATTATGAATCAAAGTCGTTTACCTGGAAACAAGTAGCAGAAGGTATCCAACAATTATTAAATGAAAATGCGTATATGCAAGCAGGTGATTATGAGGAACAACAACGAGATTATGGAATCGATCTAAACCTAGATGAATCAGGTATGGAGGATCAGGCTGAATCAACGCAAGAAGATCTGAGGGATGTCCCCGCGGATTCGTTAGTCGATGTACCTGGATGGAACGAATTACCCGAAGACTATCGTTTCCAGCGATTGAATGACAAGGCGTATCTAGTTAATGAAAAAGGTGAATTTGAGATTGAGCCAGTCGAAATCACTTATTCTGAAGGAAAGACATACTACCGGCCCATTGTGCAAGCTACTGTTGAAACGATCGAAGTAGTACAAGTGGCTGAAGGTGAAATGGACTTATTTGATTATCAGTATACGGAAGCACAAGCAGTCACTGCTGCAACCAACAAAGCAGAATCCAAAAAAGATTCAGTCGTACCGATAGATTTCTCCTTTGACAAAAACAATGATTCTCTTTATGGTAAAAAACCGAAAGAACGCCTAGCGGATAACTTGGCTGCCTTGCGACTGTTAAAACAATTAGAGCAAGAGAATCGGTTAGCCACTGCCGACGAACAAGGGATTTTAGCTAAATATGTTGGTTGGGGCGGCTTATCTGAAATCTTTAATACAGATAATGATACCTACCTAAAAGAGAGAGAAGAGCTAAAGGAATTGGTGACCACCGAAGAATACGAAAGTGCCAGAGAAAGTGTTTTAACCGCTTATTATACGGACCCGATGATTATAGAACAAATGTATGAAACAGTAGAACGTCTTGGTTTTAAAAATGGCCGAATTCTTGATCCTGCAATGGGAACAGGGAACTTTTTCTCAGCAATGCCGGCTACAATGAAGCAAAACTCCCAACTATATGGTGTGGAGCTGGATCATTTATCTGCAGCACTCTCTAAGCAGTTGCAGCAGTCGGTTCATATACAAGAAAAAGGGTTTGAAGAGACACAATTTATCGATGGTAGTTTTGATTTAGTCGTGGCGAATGTGCCGTTTGCGGACTTCAGAATCAAGGACCAAAAGACCTTGGAAAGCTACTATATTCATGATTACTTCATCAAACACTCCCTGGATCTTGTTCACGAGGGTGGCATTGTTGCGGTGATCACTTCTTCGGGTACTTTGGATAAGAAGGACTCTTACTTCAGAAAAGAGTTAGCCACTCGGGCAGAGTTATTGGGGGCTGTTAGGTTGCCGGAAACTGCTTTTAAGGCGATTGCTGGTACAGAAGTAACAACGGATATCCTTTTCTTTAGAAAAGAAGCTGCCGAACTAAAGAGGGATTACGGGGTACGCTCATGGGAATCTACTGTAGAAATTGAAAATCATCAACGGTTTGATGATGGCTCGTTGTATCCGCCAATTACTGTAAATAAATTCTATTCTGAAAGATGGTCTTCTATTTTAGGTGAATTTAAATACAAGAATTTCCGTGGAGGAACCTATACCGTTGTTCCGCAAGAGAACAGCAATTTAAGTGAGCAATTACAAAATCGATTGCAGATAGTAAAAGGTGAGTACATTCCACCAGTAGAATTAAGTTATAAGGTACCCGAAGTGTTGCCGCTGATTGATGAAGAAACACCTAATTTTGACCAGGAACAATTGCCTCTATACAGCTATATTGAAAGAGAAGGCTCTATTTATTATCACGGCAATGGTGATATTGAGAAAGTAAGTCTAGGAGATACTAGGAAAAAACGAATGCTGGGTATGATCGATATCCGTGATTGCTTGTCTGAAGTTATTTCTTATCAGCAGCAGTATGATTTTGACCATACTATTTTTGCAGATAAACTTACTGAATTGAATCGAGTCTATGATAAATTCGTCAAAAAATACGGTCCAATCAATTCACAAGTAAACAGTCGTTTATTTTATGAAGATGACCGTTTTGCTCTGCTTTCTTCGATTGAAATTCCCAAAAAGGATGGTTCAGTTTCAAAAGGTGACGTTTTTAGAAAGGCAACCATACGACAAGTTGAACCTGTGACGAAAGTAAATAGTGCAATTGAAGCGTTGAACCATAGCTTGTCAAAACTTGGCAGGGTGGATCTTAGCTATATGTTGTCGATTTATCCAGTAGAAGAATCCATTTTGTTAGAACAGTTTGATAACCACATTTTTATTGATACCGAAAAATATTTACAAGCGGACAAGCAAACAGAAAAAGCGTACGTTCCTAAAGACGAATATTTATCAGGTGACGTGAAACATAAATTAAGCCTGGCAAAAATGTTGGCCGGCACAGATGATCGCTTTGAAAAAAATATTGTAGCGCTGCAAGAAGTCATACCTAAAGATTTAACGATTAGCGAAATAGAATATGATATTGGAACCAGTTGGATACCACTGGACACGTATCACACCTTTATGAAAGAGGTGTTAGATACAGCACCATTCAAGCTTTCACATGAAATAATAAAAGTAGAATACAATCAGTATTCGGATACGTACCATATCAACGGTAAAAAATCGGATAATTCGGTGTTGATCAATAACGAATATGGAACCAGTCGTATCAATGCTTATCAAATTCTTGAAAAGTCTTTAAATATGAAAACTGTTCAAATCTTTGATAAGGAAGAAGTTTGGGTAAATGGGGAACAAATCACTAAAGATGTGCTGAATGTAAAAGAAACCATGTTGGCCCGATCGAAACAAGAACATATCCACCATGCTTTTAAAGACTGGCTGTTCCAAGATGCCCAACGTGCGGAAATGCTCTTGAGGATTTACAATGATACGTTCAACAGAATCCGGCCAAGACAATATGATGGCAGCTATCTTTCTTTTGAGGGAATGAATGAGCAATTTGAATTAAGACCCCATCAAAAAAATGTGGTCGCTAGGATCGTTGAGAATGGGCGGGCATTGATGGCTCATGAGGTGGGGGCTGGTAAAACGGCTAGTATGATCAGTGCTGGTATGATGATGAAAGACCAGGGCTTGATTAAAAAACCAATGTATATCGTGCCTAATCATCTGACGGAACAATTCGGCCAAGAATTACTTCGATTTTATCCCTCAAAGAATGTTTTGATTACCGGTAAAAAAGATTTTGAGAAAAAGAATCGGCAAAAATTTATTTCAAGAATTGCGACAGGCGACTATGACGCAATTATCATTGGGCATAGTCAATTTGAGAAAATTCCTTTAAGTAAGGAGCGGAGAGCCGCTTTGATCAAGCGAGAACTGAGTGAACTTGAGGAAGGAATCCGGCTCGAAAAGGGTGAAAGTGGACAATCTTGGAGTTTAAAGCAGATGGTCAGTTTTGAAAAACGGCTGAAAGAACGGCTGAAGAACCTCCAAAATGAAGAGTACAAAGATCGGCTACTAACTTTTGAAGAGTTGGGCGTCGATTTTTTATTTGTCGACGAAGCTCATAATTATAAGAACCTTTATACCTATACAAAAATGTCGAATGTTGCTGGTGTGAATACTTCAAACAGCTTGCGTGCGACAGATATGTTTATGAAGTGCCAATATATGTTGGAAAAATTTCAAAATAGAGGAGTTGTTTTTGCGACTGGTACACCGATTTCTAACTCAATGAGTGAATTGTATACCATGCAGCGCTATCTTCAACCAGATGAATTAGCTCGGATGAATCTTCATACATTTGACCGCTGGGCTTCTACTTTTGGTGAGGTGGTTACAGCACCAGAGATCAATCCGGAAGGCAGTGGCTTCCGCATGAAGAGTCGCTTTGCAAAATTCCATAATCTACCGGAGTTAATGAGCTCGTTCCATTTAACTGCAGATATCCAAACGAGTGATATGCTCCATTTACCAGTTCCTGAAATTGCGACAGGAAAACCGCAATTGGTGATTTCTGAACCTTCAGAATTTCAGCAAAAGAAAATGGCTGAATTGGCCGAACGAGCAGATGCGGTGCGTTTGGGGCAAGTAGATCCACGAGAAGACAATATGCTGAAAATCACTAATGAAGCCAAATTAATGGCGATTGATCCCCGACTGTTAGAGCCAGCAGCACCAGTTTATACGGATGGAAAACTATTCAGATGTGCAGAAAACGTTTATGAGATCTGGCAAAGTACGTCTGAAAAGAGATCGACTCAAATTATTTTTTCAGATTCTGGTACGCCCAATCCTAATAAATTTAATGTGTATGATGAAATGAAAAAAGTTCTTGTTGAAAAAGGAATACCAGAAAATGAAATTGCTTTTATTCATTCGGCCAAAAACGACCGGCAGCGGGACGAATTATTTGAAAAAGTTCGTCGGGGAGACGTTCGCATTATTTTAGGAAGTACTGAAAAATTAGGAACTGGTACAAATATCCAGGATAAATTGATTGCCCTGCACCATTTGGATGTTCCTTGGCGCCCAAGTGATCTGACCCAAAGGGATGGTCGTGGTGTGCGGCAAGGAAATGAAAACTCAGAAGTTCAGATTTATCGCTATGTTGCTCGAAATTCTTTTGATTCTTATTTATGGCAGACCCAAGAAAACAAATTGAAGTTTATCAATCAGGTTATGACTGGTAAAAGCATTGCTAGAAGTGCAGATGATATTGACCAATCAACGTTAGATGCGGCTGAAGCTAAAGCGCTGGCCACCAACAATCCTATGCTTTTAGAAAAGATGACAGTCGATCGGGAAGTCATGAATCTGCAGTTACTAAAAAGCAGCTGGCAATCTAGCCGATTAACATTAACTCATAACTTAGAAAACGTATATCCCAAACAGTTGGAAGATACACAAATAAATTTGGAAAAAACGATCAAGGACAATGAGTGGGTCGCTAAGCAATTAAATGGTGAATTCTCCATGACACTATTAGACCAGGTTTATGAAGATCGATCGGAAGCGTTAGAGGCATTCAATTCGATTATAGAAATGGGATCAGAAATGGAAGGAAAAATAATCGGTTCAATGCACGGTTTTGATCTAAAAATCGCTCCTTCTCGTTTCGGTCAAATGATTGTTTCCTTAGAGCGAGAACGAAGCTATACGGTTGCTGTAGAAAAAAATGGGAAAGGGTCTCTAACGCGCATGACGAATGTTTTGCGGACACTTCCTGAAAAGATCAATAATTTGAGAAACGAAAAAGAGGATCTGGTTAAAAAACTCGATCAAGCCAAGCGACAAGTCGCTAAGCCTTTTGAACAAGAGGAGGAATTGAAACAGTTGCTAGAAAAACAGACAGCCATCAACCTTTCTTTAGAAATGGGTGAAAATGCTACTTCTATTCAACAACCTACTGTAGAGATAGCAGATGAAGTAAGCTCCATCAAACCTACTTCTCTAGCAATGGAACAAGGAAGATGAGTGAAAGTATTTTTAACAATCCCTTGTGTATATCCCGTATACGGGATATACTGTGGATAGAGATAGTAATTTTAAAAAAGGATATTGTTCTCTACTACCAAGAATTCAATAGTAGTTAAAGCAAAGTATCTATAAAAAGAAAAAGGTGATTTTTTTTGAATTACAAAACGAGTGAAGCGGAGCGTAAAGCAAAAAGAGAATATCGTCAAAGAAATAAAGATCAGGAGCGGATTGCAACTTACCGCAGAACAACTAAAGGTTATTTAACGAAACATGCGACTTTTTTTGAGTTAATAGATTTCCAGCGATATATATTTGCTCGAATAAATGAACTGATTGACTCACCAGAATATAATTCTGACGATAAAGCAGAATTAGAAAAAATGTATAGAGAAGTGTTAGATGAATTCCAAAGGAGGGAATGAAAATGAATCTACTCACGCATATATTTAATGGAGTAAACTTAATAGTAGATACTGTAGGATGGTTATTTGCGTGGTTGGTCAAATTGATTTTGAAAGGTATTACTTCTTTTTGTGGGTGGGGAATTAGTAAGATTCAATCACTACCTGAAAACATTCAAATTCCAATCAGTGCAATGCTAGTTCTCATTTTTATAGGTATCTTTTTAGCTTGTTTATGGGTATTTCCCTATATCGTGATCGTGACTCTTATTGTTATTCCAGCAGCTATTTTTCTGTTGAAACTGTTTATCGGATGGATCGTTTTATTTAGTATAATTTATGCGGTCTATTTGATTATTAAAAGTATCAGTACAAGATTATGGCAGTACATCAATCTCAAAAGAGCCTGACAGAAGGGAGTGGAAGTAAATGGCAAAAATAATTGATTTTAATGAAGCAAAATTCAGAGAATTATCAGTGTTCAATCCGTTGGAAGCCTGGCGGATTGCCTTTCTAAACGAATTAACTGCTGCAGGGTACACTGTATCTGTTCCAACGGAGTTATTTCCTAATAGTAATGTTGATGACTCAAGAAACCTGTATGAACTTAACAATAAAATTGAAACCTTGCAGCCGGGAGAAAAGTTGATCTTAGTGAGAAATCACCATTTTGAACTCTTTTTCTACTTTTCCCTTGAAAACAAGTTGACTCTTAGAATCGGAGCTTTAGCATCTGGAATTGACGCGTTTCTTTTACAAAATAAGTTTTCAAATGAAAAGGAAATCTTCAAAAAATATTATCTGTTTATGCTGGAATATTTTAGAAAAGATTCTAGTGGGGAGGATAACGTATGAAAAGGATAGGATTTAAGATTGTTGGGCTACTATTTCTAGCACTGTTTCTTTTTACTGGTTGTAGTAACAAAGATAAAAAATTAGAAGCAACGCTTACTGAAGGAACTGGTATTTGGACATTTGTGACTAAAGAAGGTGAAGGCAAAATCATCTTTTTCGAGGATGGTATGGCTAAAGCAGATGATGATGGTGAAGTAAACGCAACCTATGAAATCAAAAAAGATGGTACAGAAATTAGAATGAAGATTGTTGATTCCGACGTATATACTACAATGGAAAATATTGAGATTGAAAGCGATAAAGTTATAAAGGTAGATTTATCCAAGAACGGAAAGGCAGCAACTGAACCATGTAAGTTAGTAAAATAAAAGATGCTTATCTTAGGTTTTTGAAGGAAAATAGAGATACAGAACAGTTATTTATTAAATATTACTATAATTTCTATGTAAAAGAGAAAACCAAATTAAGTGATTACAATACTATAGAGCGAGTTTTGAAAAAACTTATTTTGAATTTTGAATATGGAATAATAGAGGAAATGATCATATGATTGTTTTCTCTTTTTTTATGGAGGAATTAGCAATGGATAGTATTCAGAAGTTTAGTAAGAATAAAGGATATGAAAGTCTACCAAGAGAACTGTTGCAATCTAAAGTACTTAGTTTAGAAGCAATAGGGTTATTGTGTAATTTACAAAGTTATCCAGAAAATTGGATACTTCGAAAAACTGAACTCAGAAGACGCTTTAAAAACAGTGAAAAAGTGGTTGATAAAATTTGGGATGAATTAGTTAGTAAAGGCTATATTCTTCAATTTCGTAGACGAGAAGGGAAAAAATATTTGTATCAATATTTCTTCAATACAGAAAAATTCTCTGTTAATGAAACGCAAGAATTATTAGAAAAGATGTTTTCAAAAGGATTTCTTCTTTACCATAAGTCAATGAAAAAAAATACTGATTTGAATTTGCGAAACTATCTATTTTTGACAGAGGGTGAAAAAAATAATTTGGATTTCTCTTTTTGGACTTTTCAAAATGGGAACTCCAAAAAAGGCGATTGCAGCAAAGATTCTTCAACTTTCCAATCTGGAAAGTCCAAAATGGAGATGTCAAATACGGAAGATAGTAGATTTACAGAAAAGAGATTAACTAATAAAAGAGAAGAAGAGATAACAGAAATTGAAAAGGAACAAGATAACGAACAAGAGTATTCTACTCAGTCTTTAAAAAAGCTTTTAAAGAAAAGCCACCTTTTTACTCAGAAAGATATTCAGCAAATTTTATCTTTATTAGATTTTAAAAGTCTAACAACAAAAATAGTCCAAGAACAGCTAGAAATGATGAGAATACAAACTATGATATATAATCCTGTTCAATATTTTATAGAAGGAATTCGTAGAAGGGAGCGGTTTGATGAGTTTAAAAATGATTCAGAACCTTTGCCACATGTCTCTTTATACAACTGGCTAGATTAAAATATAAGACTAAAAATTTTCTTTCTAAGATAAGCTAAGGTAAGTGTAGTAATGAACATCAGCTCGTATACTTGCCATTTTACACCTGTTCAGAGCCTTGAATAAACTTGGTATCCGAAATACCTCTGCTATCTTTGATAAAGGGTACGATGCAAAAGCCATTTATAAAGAGGCACATCATGAAAGCAGAAAGTGTTTCTCTAGAAGCGTTCATACAAATTATGAGCACAATTCAAAGAGATGAAAAGGTTGGCTTGTCTGCTTATCCCGAACATTTTCAAGTAATTATGAATGAGCAAAGTATCACAGGAATCGAACCTTTTGGGATATATGGCACACCGACGCTGGTTCATGTTGCCATCATTCAAGAAGATCAACTAAGCCCTGTAATTCTAGAATCAAATGCCAATGACTGGTTTGGTTCGCTTAACGGATGACTTAACCGAAGTAAATATTCCTTACCATCAGTTTAAATCATTTGACAATGGATTCGAAGCGAATTGGCGTCGTACCGGCCAGAACATGCGGTTGATGGAATTGTCAAAGGACGCTCCTTGCATTTAGCGAGTGAGTTTTACGAGGGATTAAAAATGACTGTAAATGATCAAGAATAATTATGATAATGGGGAAGGGATTGTGGTAGATGAATGCTATAATCCTTTTTTTGATAATTTCCACACAATCTATGAATCTGTTACAAATAACAGTAACAAAGTCAATTTGATAAAACGGATTGCTTATGGTCGTTCTGAATTAGTCCAGGTGCCTAAAAAAGTGAGCAGGGTGTATATTTCTTTAATATTTCAGTATTGTAACAAAAATATTAAGAAGTGGGCATTTTTGATTACAAGAGCTCCTTAATTGTGTTAGTATACACGAAAGGAACAAAATTTTAAAACTACGACTTGTTTAATTTCGCCTGTGGAAGCATAGTTTTAATTTGAAGGAGGAAAGTACTATGGCAACTTCAAGTTTTCAAAAGAACTTTACTGTGACTAGAAAGCAACAAGATAGAGTTGTCTCAGTCATGACTAGTGACAAATTAGGAGCAAATATGAGCAAAAAATTTGAATCTAAATTCTCTAGTGCTAAAAATTTCCAAGGTCAACTTAATAACGTCCTTTCGCCAAAGAAAGTTCTGAATGACTGATTATGTGGTCTTTTCTTTAGGAGAACTTTTAGAGTTATATGATGAAGGCGAACTATTAGATAAACTAAAACAATTTACATGTGAAAAAGAAAAAGATTTAGAACATTTTTTGCATAATAAGGCATGTACCTATGAAAATAGTGAGTTTGGGAAAACCTTTTTGTTTATTGATAAACAAAAATTAAATGAGAACGAGTTTTCTATAATGGGTTTTTTCACTAATGCTTTAACTTCCTATGATATTTCTAAGATGGGAAAAAAGAAACAAAAAAAAGTATTAGGGTCTATGCCGGGGAGAGATAATCTTAATTCATTTCCAGCATTTCTAATTGGACAATTAGGCAGAAGTGATTTTTATACTTCTGAAGATTTGCCAGGACATTAAATTTTGCATGAATGTTATCTACAATTGCGGGAAGTTAGTAAAGCTGTTGGTGGAGAACACGTAATCTTGGAATGTAGAGAATGTATGTATGACAATTTCTATTCTAGACAAGGGTTCAAGAAGTTAAATGAAAATGTTGATAAGAATGGGTTATACACTTTGTACAATCGTATAAAGTTTAAAGATCTATTAGAAAGTTGATTATGGTTAAAATCAAAGAGAGTAGTGATCAAAATTGTTTATGATTTTGATCACTACTCTTTATTTGGGTTCTAAGTCAAATAGTAATCTCTATTACCAATTTTGGAAACACGACGTTAGCTGGTTATTCAACCATGTTGATCCATTTCTTATATGATCCATAGAAAACAAGATTGACTGCCTACACGCAAAATGGAGGATTGATTTTTGTAATCGATGCTTTGATATTAAGTCTCTATAAACAAGATTACTCTAAATGTCGTACTCAATCAGGAGACTATATGAAATTTTCAAAGACAAAAGAGTACAGAGATTAACTGTAATGGTTATTACAAAATGTATGTGTAAGAGAAATAGTTTTTCTTGAAAGAAAGGTAATACGCGCATCCGTTTTGCTAGTCATTCATCATAAGCTAAATGAAAAACGAGTATGCTATAAATGAAAAAAAGAGTTACCATAAAGAAATAATCGCTAAATAATTAATAGCTTTTCATTCACAAATCTTTAGTAACCAACATGCTGCTTCCACTCAACGATCAAGCAATTTTTGCTTGATCGTTGAGTGGGTAAGGGTAATCTACAAAAATAATATACATCTATTCGCGTATTCATCCAAAATTCTCTAGTATCCTTTTAAACTTGCTTTTTCAAGAAGAAATAATCACAACTTTGTACTGGAACATTTTTAATACTTCCGAACTCCTTGTACCCATTCTTTTTGTAAAAATTAGGTGCCTCAAATGAGAAAGTTTCTAAATGAATTACTTTACCTTTTCTCTTCTAGCAATATTCGCCATCTCAGCTAATAACCTTCCTCCTTTGCGTGATTTATAAAAATTTGCTAGGCAGAAATTAGGAGGATTGAAATGCCATTTTTTGAAGAGGTAGCAGATGAGTTTTCTCAATTATTACTTAAATATTACCAAGCATATCCTAGTTAGCAAAAAAAGAGAAATACTGGAGAAGAAAATGTTATCCAGTTTCTTGCTATCTATAAGGGTCCTGCTAGTCCAAAAATTTATTAGTGAGACACTAAATTTATCAAGTATGCGCGTATCCGCAATTTTGAACGCTTTAGGGAAGAAAAAGATGAATTCACGAAAACAATCAAGTATTGATCATCGTCAAATCGTAATTTCTTTAACAGGAAGGAAAACAAACGGTGCTAACAATTCTTGTGAAAAGATCCAAAGTAGCTATGCTCATGTTTTTGAGCAAATGGGAGAAGAAGATACCCAGAAATTTATTGAATTGATGACAAAGTTTATGAGTCATTAATATTAGTAAACAAATTTTCAAATTGGGTGTAATAGTTTATTGTAAATGACTTCATTGGAACGAAGTCTTCAAACTCAACCAGTTCTTGGCCTATTAATTATTTTTTTAATCATTCGGGAAATAATGGTCTCTGTTATTGTATTCATTCATTTTTTGGGGTGAGTTGTTTTCTCAAGTTTGTTTGGTAAAATGATAGATAAATATTATTGACTATACTTTTAAAGGGTGGGCTGATAATGAATAGAGAAATACTGAATTATGTGGAAGAATTTGTTGACTTTAATGAATCCTTCGATGAGCAGGATGCGATTACTGCCATTCAAATTAGTGAAATGTTCAATATCAAACGCAATACAGCTAGCAGATACTTAAATGAGCTGTTGGATGAAGGCAGATTAATAAAAGTAAACACACGTCCAGTTTTATTTTTTCATAAGCAATTGGTTGAGAGCGCTTTAAAGAGAGAGGTTAAAAAAGAGTATTCGTCTTTCGCCGAATTGAAAAATGCTAGAATCGAAGAAAAAGATACCTTCGATTCTGTAATTGGTCGTAATGGTAGCTTAAGTAACGTGATTGATCAACTAATTTCAGCGACTAATTATCCTGAAGGGTTACCGATTTTACTAAATGGTGAATCTGGAACAGGAAAAAGTATGCTTGCAAAAAAGGTGTATGAGTATTGCTTACAGCAAGGGATTCTTGGAGACAAGTCGCCGTTTGTTGTATTCAATTGTGCGCAATATTTCAATAATCCTGAATTGCTTTCCAGTCAATTATTTGGGTATAAAAAGGGATCATTTACAGGAGCCGATATGGATCGAGGCGGATTGATTGAGGAAGCAGAAGGAGGAATTTTATTTTTGGATGAAGTCCATCGATTACCTCCAGAAGGTCAAGAAAAGCTTTTTATTCTGATGGATCAAAAAGTTTTTAGTCGAGTCGGAGAAACTGACAATAAAAGGAATGCTAATATCCGATTAATTTTTGCTACAACAGAAGATGTTCATTCTTCTTTCTTGCCGACTTTTTTAAGAAGGATTCCAATGGTCTGTTACCTTCCAAACTTTTCTGATCGGACATATAGAGAACGGCGGGATTTAGTTTTTTTAATGTTGAAGAAGGAAGCGAACATTTTGAGATGCTCATTACGTGTCTCTAGTACAGTAATCTATATTTTGACTCATGCCGAACATAAAGGAAATGTTGGTGAAGTGAAGAATTTGATTAGACGAGTTTGTGCGCAAGAATTTTCAGCTCAAAAAGATAAAAACCCTGTTGATATAAGACGTTCATCTATTCCAGAAGAAATGATTACTGCAAATATTGACCTTCTTAATGAGAAAAAATTTTTGAATGAGCCAGTGCTATTTACTCCTTTGATGGAAATCAGAGAGTCTAAGGAAGTGACAATATTTAATAGATATGCCGATCGTTTTATTTCTAATGTATTACGAACATTTAATTCACTTAGAGAAGATTCAATTGATCAGACTGAGTTCCAGCAACAAGTTTTATCGGACCTATACTCATTTATTGATCAGCTGATTTTTAATGACCTGAATACTTCACAAGAGATTTTGAACTATATGATCCGGCAGATTCAGGAAAGCTTTCAAATGGTGCTACATGCTAAAAATAGCTTTTTCAATGGAAATGATATCTTTATTATTGCTCATTATCTATTGAAAAAAAATGATAATTCGCATTTTAATATTGACGAGGCTGAATTGGAAAGACTGTATCAGTATCTCCAAAAATCAGTGAAACAGGATATGGCGACTCTTTTTCAGATGCTAGAGAATAATTTGGACATTTCTCTAACTAAATTTGATAAACTTTTTATTCAATTAACACAGGCGGTGGGTAGTGTTAATCAAACGGAGCAAAGTATGTTTGGTGGACTGATTGTCGCTCATGGTTATGCAACAGCAAGCAGTATCAGCAGTGTTGTTAATCGAATGTTAAAGGTCCACATATTTGATTCATTTGACATGCCACTAGATGTTAGTGTTGACGAATTGATTGAACGGGTAGAAATATATATCAAGAACAATCAATATCAGGAAGGGTTACTTTTGTTAGTGGATATGGGGTCACTGCATAACATCGGGAGGAAGCTAGTCCAAAGCATTTCATCACCGATTATTTTAGTGAATAATGTTTCGACTGAAATGGCTTTATGGGGTGGCAACTTACTGCAGCAGGGATTAAGTATGATTGAGATCTCTGAGAAAATGAAAGAAAGCGGGAAAATTCATTGTCAGATCATTTACCCAGAAAAGAAAAAGAAAAAAATGATCGTCATTTCCTGCAGTACAGGATATGGCACTGCCATAAAATTGAAGGAAATGTTCATGAAGATCATGCCAGAGGAAAGCCCGATACAATTTGCTGCTCAAGATTTTGAGCAGATTCTTAAGAATGGCTTCGAAATGGAAATCTTCAAGTCAAATGAAGTGATTGGTTTAATTGGTACGAAAGATCCTTATATCGAAGGATTATTGTTTATTTCAATTGAAGATTTGTTTTCTGATAAGGATAATCGATTGCTGAAACTACTTGAAAAGCATACAACAAAAGAACTAGCTGAAGTAGTGAATAATGAAATGATTAAAAATCTATCCTTGAACAAGATTATTGATTCGCTAACCATTTTAGATAGTAGTAAAATTATTACTCAGATTGAACCTTGTATTGAGTCATTAGAACGGTTTATGAATAGACAAATGAATAACAACCAGAAATTAACGATTTATGTCCATATCAGTTGTATGATTGAGCGCTTGATTCGTGGTCAGCAGATGGATTCTTTTCCGCAGGATGATTACTTCATCGAGCATCAGGAACGCCTATGCTCAATCATTCGAATGGCTTTTCAACCGATCGAACAATTATACAATATCTCTTTGCCTGTAGAAGAGTGCTATTACATTTTCAATATTACGCAAAACCTTGACTGACACTATTGATTTATACGAGTGACACTATCTTTTGAAGAAGATAGTGTCACTTTTTGCTTTGAGAAAACAAAAACAAGTTGATTTATAAGTGTTTTCCTTAGCAACCAACTACTTGGCACGCCAATTGCTATATTAAAAGTGAAGAGAGAAGAAGGAGGAATTCGATGAGAAAAATTATTTGTTTCAGTCACGGTAACTTGGCTAGAGGAATGACTGAGACAGTTAAAATGATTGCAGGAAATTTTGATAATATCGATTATTACTGCGCGTACGTCAGAGAGGATGAAGATATTGAGAAAGAAATTGATCGCATTATTTTAGAAAATCAAGAGAATGAGCTTTTTATTGTTTCCGATATTTTTGGTGGCAGCGTCAATAATGAATGGATAAAAAGAATCAATAAAGGGGAAAAGATCCATCTAATCGCAGGAATGAACTTAGCCTTTGTGATTGAACTGCTGGTATTGATCAATGATTCCAAGATGAAAGGAGCAGAAGTAGTACAAAAGGCTATGACGAGTGCACGAGAAAATTTTGTTTATTGTAATCAATTGCAAATGGATTTAGAAGAAGATGATTTTTAGGAGGGAAAATTATGATTAAACTAATTCGTGTTGATCATCGTTTGATTCATGGTCAGGTTGCTTTGTCTTGGACAAATAGTATTAAAGCGGATTGTATTCTTGTAGCTAACGATGCAGTGGTGAATGATCCATTACAAAAGGCGACTTTAAAAATGGCTTGTCCCCATAACATTAAGGTTGTGATCAAAAACGTTGAAGATTCAATTAAAGCAATTCAATCAGGTAAGACGGAAAAGTATAAATTGTTCATAGTTGTTGGTTCAGTTGGCGATGCATACAAGCTGATCAGTGGAGTTCCAGAAATTGAGAAGTTGAATCTTGGTGGAACGAAAGCACGAGAAGGCACAAAAAATATTTCCAAAGCTATCAATGTTTTTCCTGGTGAGGAAGAACAACTGAAAGAATTAGCCGCTAACGGAATTACCATAGAAATTCAACAAGTTCCAACAGATACGATCGTAAATTATAAGTAGAAACTGGAGGAAGACAATGATTATACCAATGCATGAGTTACTTAAAGAAGCAAAAAAAGGGAAGTATGGGGTAGCGGCACCAAATGTATTCAATCGTGAAACCATTGAAGCTTGTTTTTTAGCAGCTAAAGAATTGCGAGCACCGATTATTTTAGATGTTGCAGGCGTCCATGGGATTTATGAATGTGCGGACATTGCTCGTTTCTATGAACGAAGATACCCTGAGGTTCCTGTTGCACTCAATTTAGATCATGGAGGACCTTATGAAGATATTGTAAACGCGATTCATGCAGGTTTCAGCTCGGTCATGATCGACCGTTCTCAAAGTAGTTTTGAGGATAACGTAAAGGAAACATCTGAGATTGTAAAAATAGCCCATGCTTGTGGCATTTCAGTCGAGGCAGAACTGGGACATGTGGGTCAAGCATATGAATATGATAAGACAAGAGATTCAGGTTTGACAAGGCCAGAAGAGGCTTCGGACTTTCTAAAACAAACGCAAGTTGATTGTCTAGCAGTGGCTGTGGGAACTTCACATGGAGTGTATCAGGGAGAATGCAAGATCGATTTTCCTTTGCTAGATACTTTAGCAGCGCAGATTGAACAGCCTTTAGTACTTCATGGGGGTTCTGGCTCTGGCGATGAAAATCTGAGAAAAACGATTGAACATGGAATTCAAAAAGTAAATCTAAACACTGATTTAGTCATGTCTGGTTTAGATAGAATACAGGCAAGTTGTAAAAATAATTTTGAAATCAAAGTCCCTGCTGGAGTAAATATGGATGAATTTACTACGAAACGAATGAATATGCAACAGCTATATGCACTCGGAGCAGATGGATATAAGGAGAAATTGATGCATTATATGAAGCTATTTAAGTCAAATGGACGTTGGTAAAATGATTGAACGTTTTGCGCCAATGAATCATTGTTACCAACAGCATCAATTGGATACTTTCTTACGGGAGGTTTCAGAGATTGGTTTTAAAAAGATTGATCTCTGGACCTGTCCAACACATTTTTATGTTGACAATTTTTGGCACGAAGATGTAAATACCTTGAGAAAGAAATTGAGCGAACAGCATTTAGTGATAAGTTGTTTAAGTCCTCGACAAAGTTGTCCGAATCCTTTCCATTTAGCTGTAAAGAATACGGAAGCAATCCAACGGACGAGAAATTACTTTCAACAAATTATCTATGCTGCCCATGAATTGGAAGTGCCCAGGATTATGGTTACATCTGGTTGGTCCTTTCAAGATGAGGCTTGGGAAGTGGCTTGGGGACGTTCGGTTGAACTGTGTCGGTGGGTATGCCAATTCGCTCAATCCTATGGAGTTAAAATAGCAATCGAACCTTTGACCAAAAGTAGTACAAAACTTGTAAACTCCTGTGATCGAATGTTTGAGTATTTTACTGAAGTTGATCACAAAAATCTTAAAGTCATTCTTGATACGGGAACAGTTTTACGGAGTGAGGATAGTATTTCAAAATATTTTCAGACTTTTGGTGACAAGATAGATTATTGTCATTTGACAAATTATCAGAGTAATCAATTTGCCCATGTTGCTTGGCATGATGGAGAGTTTGAACTTTTTAAGGTTTTAAAAGAACTAGAGTTATTTGGTTATGCAGGAGATTTTTGTTTGGAATATACAGCAACTAAGTATCAAAAAAATCCAAAGAAAGTTTATGAAGCTACGTATCATCAAATCAAAAAAATGGAGGAGAACAAATGACAAATCCAGCATCAACAAAATTTGCCGTCATTACAGAAAAATTTATTGCAGAAGTACATGAACGAAAAATTTCTGAACTTAAGGATGATCAGGTTCTTGTTAAGGTTAATGCCTGTAATTTATGTACTTCAGAATATGGTGTTTGGAATGGGGCGCGGTTAGGAAAACAACCACTGCCGATGGCGTTTGGTCATGAGTACAGTGGAAAAATTATTGAGATGGGAAGTGACGTAAAAGGTTTTGAAATTGGAGATACCATTGGGGTTGGTTACGATTGGTGTGGAGAGTGCGAATATTGTGAAGCAGGAAAAACGAGTCAATGTCCGCATCGAGGAATCATGAATATTGCCTCTGATGATGGATATTATGGCAATTTTGGTTGTGGACAATATGTAGTTAAGACCTATCGGGCGTTATGCAAGATGAATCCAGCGATTGATCCGTCTGAAGCAGCCTTTGTTGAACCGGCTGGAACAGTTGTTGAAGGCTTACGTAAGTTGAGGGTGAAAAAAGGCGAGACCTTGGTTGTGATTGGTGCAGGAACGATGGGGATTTTAAATGCATTGATTGCTCGTGAAATGGGCTGCCGAGTGATCTTAACTGAAATGATGCCAAAGAAAATTCAAACGGCTAAAGAATATGGCTTTGAGGTGGTAGATGTTTCTAAAGCAGATCCGGTTGAGATGGTAAAAGCCCTTACTGATGATCAAGGAGTGGATGCGGTTGTTGTAGCTGTAGGGGCAACATCGGCTAACAATCAAGCACTAGAAATGATTAAACAAATCGATGGAAAAATTCTCCTATTTGCCGCGGGTTATCCAGCTCCAGAGATGAATATTGACTCCAATACGATTCATTATAGAAAGATGGAGTTACTAGGGACTTTTAGTGCGGATATTGATGATTTTCAATATGCTGCAGATTTGATTAGTGATAAAAAGATAGATGTTTCTAAACTAGTTGAAGAAAAATTCCCATTGGAGGATATTCAAGCTGCATTTGAGGCAGCAACTGTTCCGGGTGCTTATCGCGTGAGTGTTGTTTTTGAGTAGAGGAGGAAAATAATATGTTACAAGCAATACTGGCAGGGCTGGTGTTAGGTATTTGTAAAATGGATATGTTTTTTGGTTACTGTTATCTTTCACGTCCATTGGTTGCTTCAACTTTGATGGGTCTAGCTTTAGGAGATGTGACTCAGGGGATAATTATTGGTGGAGTATTGGAAGTTATTTTTATCGGGTCTTTCCCGGTAGGTGCAGCGGTCAGTCCTGATGGAGCAGCAGCAGGGGTTATTGGAACTGCATTTGCTATTATGACCAATACAGGACCTGAATTAGCAACGGCTTTAGCTGTTCCAATCGGACTTCTAGGTGGATTCTTGTTTATTGTTGTAAAACTTTTTAACTCAGTATTTGCAACAGCAATGAGTAATCAGTTGAAAAAAAGTAAAATGAAGGCGGCTTCAAGAATCTATGTGATTGGTTGCTGGATATCTACTTTTGGTATTTATTTTATCTTTGGCTTACTGGCAGTCTATTCTGGTAGTGGTGCTGTTCAATCATTTGTGAAATCTATTCCAGTAGATGTTATTAATGGCTTGTCTGCAGCAGCGAATTTGTTACCCGCTATTGGGTTCGCCATGCTTTTAAAAATGATTATTAGTAAAAAAATGTCTCCGTTTTTCTTTATTGGTTTTATGTTGGCAGCATACTTGAAATTGCCAACAATTGCGATCACATTGTTAGCGGTCATGTTTGTGATCATTATGTTAACCCCTCATAACTTAAATACTGCACCGGCAACAGGACAGGAGGATTTGGACGATGACTTCTAAATTATCAAAAAAAGACTTGAATCGCGTTTTTGTCAGATATATTGCATTAAACTGTATGAATGATTACCCAGGACAAATGCATAGTGGCTTTACTTTCTCGATGCTCCCAGCTTTAGAAAAAATTTATTCTGATCAGCCTGATAAGTTGAATGAAGCAGTGTCTCGCCATCACATTGAGTATTTTAATATTACCCCCTCATTGGCAGGTTTCCCATTAGGAATTACATTAGCGATGGAAGAAGAAAATGCCAAAACTGATGATTTTGATGTTACTACGATCAGCGGTATGAAGACAGCGTTAATGGGACCATTATCCGCTATTGGTGATACTATTTTTCCAGCAACTTTAAGAATTATTGCTACGGCGATGGTTACAGAAATGGCTGCGAAGGGGAGTGCTTTAGCGCCAATTATTTTTCTGCTAGTCTACAATATCCCGAATTTCCTAGCGCGTTTTTATTCTCTAAAACTAGGCTATAATCTTGGAAGCGATTTTATTATCCAGTCTGAAAAATCAAACCTCATGCAAAAAGTGTCTTATGCATGTTCAGTTGTAGGTTTAATGGCCATTGGAGCGATGTGCGCGTTTAATATCAAAATTTCAACTCCAATTGTAATTGGAGGTTCGGTAAAAGATGGTGCAATGAAGTTACAAGAAACATTGGATAGTATTTTACCAGGTATGCTCTCATTGATTCTTGTAGGTATCATTTATTGGTTACTAGATAGAGGCGTTAAAGTTGTTCCATTATTATTAGGAACAATGGTAGTCGGTGTAGCATTATTTATGTTGGGCATCATAGCCTAAGGGAGAAAAAATATGAAAGATGCATTAATCATTGGTGCCGGAAATATCGGACGTGGTGTTGTGGGTTACTTGCTAAATAGTGCAGGTTATCATCTATCTTTTTATGATGTTAACTCTGAGAATTTAGAAAAAATGAAAGAACAAGGAGGGTATTCTGTATTTGTTGAGGAGAAATCTCGACAAACTGAGAAACATATCTCTTCCTTTTCGATAGTTTCTCCAAACAAATTATCAGATGCTTTAATGTTGCATGATTTCATTTTTTGTTGTGTATATGAAGGCGCATTTGAAAGTATAGCAAAATGCTTGGCACAAACGATTCAACAAGGCAATCAAAAAAGTTTTAAAAATATTATGTTATGTGTGAATTCATTAGGAGCTCCGCAGAAGTTCAGTCGATTTGTCACTGAGTACTTGAAAGATGATCCAGAGGCGTTGAATTACTTCCATGAAAAGGTAGGCGTAAATCAGGTAATGGTCCTTTCTGCTGCCTTGCCGTTGTCTAATGAGTTAAGTAAAAACTATCCATACGCAGTTATGATCACTGTCAATCCTCATTTGGAAATTGATGGAGTAACATTTAAAGGAGAAAAGCCTCAAATTTCAGATGTTGAATTTGTAGACAATGCAGAAGGTCGGATATACAGGAAGGTATATGTCGGAAATATGCGCCACACAATGGCTGCTTTTATAGGAGCTGTAGAAGGAATGACCTATGTATACGAGGCTCAGCAAGATCAGCTTATAAGAACATGGATTGAGAAGGCGTTTGAAGAAGCTCATCAAGCAGTTAAGTCTAGTTATCTTTTTGATTCGAAAGAAGATGAGGCGTGGACGGTCTATATGCAAGATAAATTGAATCAAGATATTAAGGACCCCATTCAACGAGTCATCGCTAATCCAGAGACAAAATTGGGTACATCTGATCGGTTCATTGGTCCAGCAAAATTGTGTTTAGAACATAAAGTATTACCATTCTATATCGCAAAAGGAGTGGCATACGGTCTAAGATATTTACAAAGAAGTGATGAACGTACAATTGATGAGCTTTTAAAAGATGTCTGCGGCTTGAATAAAGAGCAAGATTACATTTTATACCAATTGATAAAAAAACAAGCAGATTCAATTCAGAGTGAGGAGAAAAACGATGAGATATAAAACATTTGGTAATACTAACCTAGAGATTTCTTCTGTTGCAGTCGGGACATGGGCAATGGGGGGAGAAAATTCAGCGGGAGGCAGCTTTGGTGAAGTAAATCGTGAAGAATCAGTTGCAGCGATCAAAGCAATGCTGGATGAAGGTGTGAATATCATTGATACGGCACCCATCTATGGTGAAGGAACAGCAGAGGAAATCGTTGGTGAAGCAATCAAAGATTATGATCGTAGTAAGTTATATATTGCGACTAAATTTGGCTCCTATATTAGCCATTTTGATGGAAAACCTGTTAGAAATAATAAATATGATGCAGTCATACGGGAGGTAGAAGACTCACTTCAACGTCTGGGAACTGACTATATCGATTTCTATTTGATGCATTGGCCGGATGTGAATACCTCTATAGAAGAAACGATGGCCGCGCTGAATGATTTGAAGAAAGCTGGAAAAATCCGATATACCGGTCTATGTAATTCGTCAAAAGAGTTAATTGAAGAGGCGTTGCAGTATGGTGAGATCAATGTAATCCAACCACCATTTTCGATGGTTAACCAATCACAAAAAGAATTGATGGAATGGGCAGAAATGAAAGGAATAGCTACCATGACTTCTGGGTCATTAGGGGCAGGTATTTTGACAGGAACTATTCGTGAGCTGCCGCAGTTCGATGAAAAGGATTTCCGGCTGACATTCTATCCATTCTTTAAGGAACCAGCATTTTCGACAATTATGGAGCTTTTGGAAACTTTGGATGATGTGGCAGAGAAGTATGAAAAACCTGTCGCACAAGTCGCTATTAATTGGTCCACTCAGAAAAGCTTTGTAAATACAGCATTATTGGGCGTAAGAAATGAAAAAGAAGCCAAAATCAATTGCGAAACGTTCGAATGGCAATTAGCAGAGAGTGATATGCAGAAAATCGATGACGAGTTGGCTCGTCTCAATATCGGTTAAATTGAATGGTTAATACTTTTCAGTTTTCCCAAATGTTGGATTGCACGCTATCTCATGCGGGTGCTACATTGGAAGACACGTTGGAGTTGATTGAATATGCAAAAGATCATCAATTCTACTCGGTGATTGGTCCGCGATGTTTTGTCCCCTTAATGGTAGAAAAGTTAAGAGGCAGTGATACATTGGTTGGAGCAGGCTGTTGTTTTCCGGCAGGGCATGACCCAACTGAAATTAAAGCATCGTATGCGAAGTATTTAGTTGAACAAGGTGCAAAAGAAATCGATATGGTCCTGAATATTGGTTATTTAAAAGGAAAGATGTATCGAGAAGCAAGCCGTGACATTAATACTGTCAAGCAAGCGATTGGTCCAACCATTCCGTTAAAATGTATCATTGAAACGCCGGTATTATCCAATCAAGAAATTCGAGAAGCGAGTTGTTTATTGATTGATACTAAGGCAGATTATATTAAGACAGCTACAGGTTTATCAGGAAATACCACACTTAGTCACATAAAGTTAATTTCAGATGAGGTTCGAGGCAGGATTCCAATAAAAGCAGCTGGTGGGATTAGAGACAAAGATACAGTTTATAAAATGAAAGAACTAGGCGTCTCTAGATTTGGAATTAGTTTTAATAACGCAAAAAAAATAATTCAATCACTTGAAGAGTAGAAAGAGATCTAGAATCTTAAAGGGTTCTAGATCCTTTTCCTATATTGAAATTTACTGGTCAGGCGTTCTTTGCCAACTTATGTAGAAGGGAACAAATTCTAAGAAAATTTAGCAATAATTTATTAACAACGCTTTCGCAAACGGTTAATCTTTAGATAGTTGAATATGGACTGTTACTGATTCGATCAGGCATTACCTACATGAAAAAATTATTTGAATAGACAAATGATTCTTTTGACGTATTTTTTGGGCTCTATAATATTTGGTGTTGTTACTCAATCTGAGTAGGAACACCCTTTTTCTTTTTTTATAATAAGCTGATTGTAAAATTAAGCTAGAAACATATAGATTGGAAAATATTTTCAATCTTAAAGAAATGAATTGTTTTTTTTGAAAACGTTTTTCTAACAAGTCTATACCTATTGTTTTTTGATATGTAAGGTTTTAAGATAGAAACAGATCAGTAGTATTTCCCCATTTCGGCCGAAGGAGATAGAAAATTGTTACTGGACAAAATACAAAATATCGAGAATTTGACACCGCAAGAGAAACATTTGGTTGAATATTTGGTAGCTCATCCAAAAGACATATTAACGATGAATATCACAGAGTTAGCGCAAGTAAGTTATACAAGCTCCGCGACTGTATTTAGACTTTGTAAAAAAGCAGGGGTCAGTGGCTATTCAGAATTCAAAATGATTTATGCCTCAGAATTACCTAATATTTTGGAATTAGCTGGAGATTTAGATGTTCAAAATTTACAAATTGAAGATGATATGTTGATGATTTTAAAAAAAATTGAGGCGATTCACAAACGCTCAATTAGTTATACAAAAAATCTTATAGAATCAGATCAACTGAAAAATATTCATTGTTTAGTCAGAAATGCTCGGCGTATTGAAATTTATGGTGAGGGTTTAAATTTTGAACTAGCTAAGGTTTTTCAATTGAATCTTCAAGAAATTGGTGTTGACGCGTACGCTTACAATGCGTTGAATCCCATGAATTCAAAATTTGTAAAAAAAGGAAATAGACAAAGAACATTGGGAATTATATTAACTCATACAGGGCGCAATAGACATATGTATGAGATTGCTGATCATTTATTGAACGATGAATATCATTTGCTTGCAATTTGTGATAGCCACAATCGGGAAATTAGTCGAATCTGTGATGAAACGGTAGTCATAATGACAACTAAAAACACTATTGAATTGAGTAATTTTGTTTACCTTGCAAGCTTACAATATGTTTTTGATGTATTAACATCAGTTAAATTGCTTCAAAATTATGAAGAAATTGAAAATATTTCAGAATTAGTCGAAAAAGAAAAAAGTAAGGATTGATTAGTGATGATGAAAGAAGATTTTTTATGGGGTGGAGCAGTAGCTGCAAACCAATACGAGGGAGCTTGGGATATTGACGGGAAAGGAGTAAGCGTAACAGATGTGATGTCTGCAGGCAGTGTGACACAGCCGCGAGAAATTACGGGTGAAGTTCTTCCAAATTTGTACTATCCAAATCATAATGCTATAGATTTCTATCATCATTATAAAGAAGATATTAAGCTGTTTGCTGAGGCTGGATTCAAGTGTTTTCGCCTAAGTATCGCGTGGACTCGAATCTTTCCAAATGGGGATGAAACGGAACCTAATGAGGCTGGATTAGCTTATTACGACCGTGTATTCGATGAATGTTTAAAATTTGGGATTCAACCTATTGTGACATTATCTCATTTCGAAATGCCGTTGCACTTATCAAAAGCTTATGGAGGATGGCGGAATCGTAAAATGATAGATTTTTTTAGACGATTTGCACATACTTGTTTTGAAAGGTATAAAGGAAAAGTAAAATACTGGATGACTTTCAATGAGATAAATAATTTAATTGATACCGACAATCCTTTTAATGCATGGACTGGTGGTGGCGTTTTATACAATAGTGAAGAGAATATTGAGGAAACAATGTATCAAATTAGCCACTATCAATTTGTAGCTAGCGCTCAAGCTGTGATTGATGCAAAGAAAATTGATCCAACTTGTCAAGTTGGATGTATGCTTCACTTTGGGCCAATCTATCCGTATTCAAGTAAACCTGAAGACGTAATGGCAGCTGTAAAAGCTATGGATCGACGATATTTCTTTAGTGACCTTCATGTAAGAGGGAATTATCCGTCGTACACTCTAAAGTTATGGGAACGGAAAGCTTTCAAGTTGGATATTACCAATGAAGATTTAGGGCTCATTAAAGATGGATGTGTTGATTTTATCGGATTCAGCTACTATAAGTCGACAACTGCGAAGTTCGATGAGCAGAACGAGTTTATAGAATTACCAAATCCCAATGTTCCTAAAAGTGATTGGGGATGGGCTATAGATCCTATCGGATTGAGAATAATTCTAAATGAGGTCTATGAACGTTATGGCTTGCCGATGTTTATTGTTGAAAATGGTTTTGGGGCTTATGATAAATTCCAAGATGGTCAAATAGAGGATGATTATCGAATTGAATATTTGCAAAATCATATCCTACAAATGATAAAGGCTATTGAAATTGATGGAGTTGAAGTAGTAGGTTATACTCCTTGGGCAGCTATCGATATTGTGGCCGCTTCTACAGGTGAATATGCAAAAAGGTATGGATTTATCTATGTTGATTTGGAAGATGGCGGCATTGGGACAGGAAAACGTTATAAGAAAGCTTCATTTTATTGGTATAAAGATGTTATAGATTCAAACGGAGAATGTTTGAAAGATTAATCTTAGGTATAAAATGATAAAAGAGGTGTATAAATTGGGAAACTTAATTAATGAAAAAGTGATACCTGCAGTTTTGAAGTTCACTAGTACCAAAGCAATTAGGGCACTAAAAGATGGTATGATGTATACAATGCCATTTCTTATCGTGGGATCAATTTTCTTGCTTTTAGCAAATATTCCAATTCCGATAGTAGCAAACTGGGTTAATGGTAATAGATTGGGAATAGTATTTTCACAAATTTTTCAATCGTCCTTCAATTTAATGGCGTTCTTTGCTGTAATCGGTATTTCTTACACTTATATCAAAAATGAAGGAATCCAGGCATCACTTGCCGGAAGTCTCACTGCTTTATCCGCGTTTGTTTTACTGATACCGTCTTCTGTGGCAACAGAGGATGGGAACTTGGCAATTAATGTGATTTCAAAAGATTGGACATCAGGAAAGGGAATGATTTGTGCTATTGTGATTGGTCTCGGAGTAGGTTGGTTATATAGTTTCTGCATGAAAAAAAATCTTCGAATTAAGATGCCAGATGGTGTACCTCAGGGAGTAGCTGATTCTTTTGCGGCGTTAGTTCCTGCTGGAATCACTTTAACTATTACAGGGTTATTGTTCGCTGTCTTCTATTTTGTTACTAATTCTTCTTTTGCAGAGTTTATTTACAAGATGGTTCAAACACCATTACAAGGGATTACTGATTCCTTTTGGGGAGTTGTAATTATGGCGATGATTATGTCATTGTTATGGTGGGTTGGTGTTCACGGAGGCAATATTTGTGGAGCCATATTATCACCCATTCTGCAATCAAATATGGCAGATAATCAAGCAATTATTGACTCAGGAAAAGAGCTATCGATCGCTAATGGGGGACATATCTTTACTCAACAATTTTGGGACAATTTTCTCTGTATGACTGGTGCTGGTATTGTAATTGGCTTAGTACTTTTTATCACATTTTTTGCAAAATCTAAACAATTAAAAGAGCTAGGGAAATTAGCTTTCATTCCTAATTTGTTTAACATAAATGAACCAATTATTTTCGGGGTGCCTATTGTTATGAATCTTTACTTATTGTTACCGTTTGTGTTAGTTCCTATTTTAGTAGGAGCTTCTAGTTATATACTCATGTCTCTAGGTATACTTCCCTTATTTACTGGTGTAATGGTACCATGGACTACGCCACCTGTTATCTCAGGTTTTCTGATTGGTGGATGGCGTGTTGCTTTATGGCAGTTTATAATTATAGTGTCATCAATTGCCATCTATTATCCATTTATAAAAAAAGTCGATTTGACCTTGGCAGAAAATGAACTATAGACATGTTTGATGAGCTGAATTCATGATTTTACGTTAATTACTACGAACAAATCGACTGTGAACACCAGCAAGTGGATATAAAAATAGAGTTGTGTTGTCCCTGATACTTTTGATGTATCAGGGATTTTAAGTATATAAGTAATTATTTCTATCGTTCTTCAGTGGATAAGACAAGGCTACTCTTTCGTTCAAAATGGAGGAAATAAATTGAAATTGGTATCCTTTTTTGATGTTGACTAAAGGCTTTCTTTTTTATATGACCTGAGCTTCTTCATTATAATTATAAGTACTGTTCTTGCCGTAGAGTTGAGGCATTCGGCAATATTACCTTCAGAGTAGCTAATAATTTTTTTATTATTTTCCTTTGATTAAACTTGAGAAACAGTTCTTAAACTATTATAGTGATTTTTTTGACACTCTTAGTATAAACTATCATAACTTTTAAGTACTAATTTAGCTGAGAAAAATTCTCAAATTATTATTCAATTTGAATCTTCCTTTCGCCCCCTTTATTTGTATGATAAAATAGTGTCGGATATTTGCGTTAGTGTCGAGGAGGTTCATTGTTGTGGAAAAATTGAAAGAAGAGATCTTTGAATTTGTTCTTAAAAATTCGAAAAGCAAAAAAACTTGGAGTAGTAATACTGCTCAAACCATTTCAGAGACATTAAGGGTGAGTCGTAATATTGTTTCTCAATATTTAAACGAGTTTGTAAAAAATGGTCAATTTGGGAAAGTGAATAGTCGGCCCGTTATCTTTTTCTCATTTCCTGAAAAAACTTCTGGTCAACATATTTTTAGCACGATGGATGAGGCAGAAAAGTGGTATGATAATTTCTTTAATTTCGGTTTAGAACAAGTTGTTGGTAGTAAAGGAAGCTTGAGGAATATCATTTCACAAATGAAAGCAGCCATTTATTATCCACCTAACGGATTGCCAATCTTACTTCATGGTGAGACGGGAACAGGAAAAAGCTATCTGGCAAATTATGTTTATAGAGATCTTATTACAAATGAGGTTATTGATGAGCGGGCCTCATTTATCTCTGTCAATTGTAGTGAATATGCTAATAATCCCGAATTATTTTTAGCGAATTTTTTTGGTCATGTAAAGGGTGCGTATACTGGAGCAGAAAATGACCGTAAAGGATTAGCTGAATTAGCAGATAAAGGGGTCCTATTTCTTGACGAGATTCATGCATTAAGCAGTGAATGTCAAGAAAAGCTATTTCAATTCATGGATAGCGGAAAATTCCATCGAATGGGGGACAATGAAAACTGGTATACCTCGGACTGTTGGATCATTTTTGCCACATCGGAGTCGCCAGAAGAAAAACTTTTACCAACTTTATTGCGTAGGATCCCTGTGAAGCTAACACTGCCACCATTAGATAGCCGTTCTCTGTATGAAAGAAAGCAATTAATAAGGATATTTATTAAAGAAGAAGCGAAAAGGATTGGGAGAAAAATAATATTGTCTCAACAACTATTAGACTTCTTATTAAATTATCGTTTTACAGGAAATGTTGGGAATCTAAAAAACATTATTCAATTGACATGCGCAAACGCTTTTTCTTCTTCCGAAGGATCAGAAGAACTAGCTATTCAAATGTATCATTTACCACAATGGATCAATTTGAATGGGATGAAGACGTTAGCAAGGAATACAGAGTTAAAATTTATCGGAATAGATGATCTAGAAAAAGCAGATGACAGCTTTAATGTAAATGAACTAGTTGAGTCACTATATCAACGATGGACAGATAAAAAAGACATTCAATCCCTTTTTGAGGACTATGATAAATATTTCAGGCAGAAGAATGTGGATGTCCAACATAACGCCGCACTTACGTATCCAACCTATCAAGTAATACGATTTAGACAATATATCAAGGAATTAGAGCGAGATTTTCAAATAGAAGTGGATTATTATTATTTGCAAATCATTTCGATTTTTTTGAACGCTTGGATTCACCAAACACATGTACCAATCAATGAGAAACTGCTCATGTTTAACAACAGCATTAAGGGAAGCTGCAGTCAAGAGGCTCAGCTTGTGAATCGCTTTGTTCAGAATGGGGATATCCATTTATCCGAGATTCATAAGTTAATTTTAGTCATTCTATTTAAGTTAATGTGTAATAAAGAGTTCCAACAAAAGCGTTTAGCGTTGATTTTAGCGCATGGTGATTTAACAGCAACCAGTATCGCAAGCACAGCAAATAGACTTATTGGAAGATATATGTTTGATGCGATTGATATGCCGCTAACGACTTCAAGCAGTGAGATTTCAGAAAAAATCAACAGTTATTTACATGAACGTACTGGTTATGAGGAAATTATCTTGCTAGTCGATATGGGGTCATTAGAAAGTATTTATCAGAATTTAGAATTGGATTCACAGAAAAAATTAGGCTTACTTAACAATGTATCTACTAGAATGGCGATCGATGTTGCCAATCAACTGCTTTTGAATTTGCCGCTTAAACAGATTCTTGAACAAGTGAAAGAGAATCAAAGTATTGATTATATTTATGAGGCGTCAAGTCTTAAACAAGATATGATTGTCTGCTCTTGTGCTAGTGGTTTAGGAACGTCATTCAAATTGAAAAAGATACTAGAGGACAGTTTTCCCACTGCTACAAATTTAGTGATAGAAACTTGTGACTATTATTCATTAGCGAATGAGAATTATTTAGAAGAGCTTCGTAAAGAGAATAATATTCTTTTCATTGTGGGCACACTAAATCCACAATTACAGGATATTGAATTTATTTCAATTGAGGAGTTAATTTTGGGAGTGAATATTGGAAAATTTTCGAATCAATTAAATCGACATTTTAGCGATAACGAACTGAAACTTCTAAATGATAATATCTTAAAGAACTTTAGTCTTACAAATTTGATGGAACAGCTGACGATCTTGAATCCAACAAAGTTATTAGAACAAGTTTCTGATGCAATTTATATTTTGCAAAACAGTTTAGGTGTGTCGTTAGATAATAATACTTGTTTTGGCTTATATGTGCATATTAGTTGTCTAATTGAACGCCTGGTCAAGCAAAGTGTTTTAGAAGATGAAATCTACATGAATGATACAACGGAAGAGTTCGATAACTTTCAGAATTATTTTAAACAGTCATTTAGTGTCGTTGAACATTATTATAGTGTCGACATCCCGCCGCATGAAGTTAAATATGTTTATGATTATGTAAAAATAGCTTGATTTATCAAGCTATTTTTATTTTGGCACGCAACTTGCTTAATGAAAAGTGAAAGATAAAGGAGGAATTATTTATGAGTATTGTTATGTCTAGGATTGATAATCGACTGTTGCATGGAATTATTGTTACACAATGGGCCCCAATGTCTAAAGCAAATCGGGTAATGGTGATTGATGACTCAGTAGCAAATGATGACATAAAGAAATCTAGTATGCGTTTAGCACGTCCGGCAGGTATGGCAGTGTCAATTATCACAGAGGAAACAGCGATTACCAATTTTAAAAAGGGAAAATACGATAAAGAAAAAGTTTTTGTCATTGTTAAAGAACCGGAAACGATTCTTCATTTAGTAGAAAACGGAATTGAGCTGGATCGTTTGATCGTTGGGGGAACAATGGTCAAAGAAAATGCCCTGCAACTGTCTTCTCGAGCATATGCCTCAGAGGAAAATGTTGAAACGTACAAAAAATTGTTAGCGACCGGTATGGAGATTGTCACGCAATTTGTTCCAGCAGACAAGGCACAAGATATTCAATCAAAAATAGGATAGGAGAGACTCGCGATGCATTTCACTATTTTTCAAATTGTTATGTTAACATTGCTAGCGTTTATCAAACATGTTGACTACTATGGGATTCCAATGATTTTCGTGAATTATGCCGTATTTTGGGGACTTTTTACAGGTATTTTAATGGGTGATGTCAAAACTGGGTTGATCGTAGGGGGGACAGTTCAACTAATGTCTTTAGGCGTTGCCGGCTTTGGTGGTTCTTCAGTACCAGATTATGGGACATGTGCAATTATTGCTACTGCTTTTGGTAGTCAATTGGGAGTAGAAGCAGGCTTAGCGATTGGGTTGCCAGTTGGTATGCTGGGGGTTCAATTGGATGTCATTGTCAAAATTTTAAATGGCTTTGTTGTGAGAAAAGCACAGGAATTTGCGAATAAACGAGAGTTTAAGAAAATGACGAGTATCTTATGGCTTGGACCAATTTTCTTCGGGTTATCAGCGGCGATTCCAGTATTTATCTCCGTAACGTTAGGCCAGTCAGCTGTAAACTACGTTTTAGAAGTTCTTCCTAGCTGGTTTATGGATGGTTTAACCTTAGCTGGGAAAATGTTACCTGCTGTGGGTATTGCGATGCTACTGCGCTTTATGCCAACCGGTCGATACATTAGCTATTTACTTGTGGGCTTTTTCTTAGCCGCCTTTTTGAAGGTTCCAATCATTGGCGCGGCAATTATTGGGTTTGCTTTGGCCTTTAATGTCTATCACCGAGCAGAAAAGGATGCGCAAATTACAGCTTCTGCAGGTGCTTCAGACGGAGGATTTATTGGGGAGGATGAATAAAATGAGTGAAAACTATCAAGTGACGAAAAAAGATCTTAGAAAAGCAAACTATCGTTGGTTGATGTCGGTGTGTACTTTTAATTATCAAACACAACAAGGTGCATCAGTAGCCTACGCATTGTCCCCCATTTTAAGAAAGCTATACAAGGACGATGATGAATATACCGAGGCATTGAATAACCATTTTCAATATTACAATACGCAACCATGGTTAGCGGCGATCGTTTTAGGTGCTTGTGTAGCAATGGAAGAAAGACAAGGATTAGAAGCAAAAGATGCAATCAATGATTTTAAGGTTGGGACGATGGGACCAATTGCTGGAATTGGTGACTCGTTGTTGATGACGATGATTCCAACGATTATGGGCTCGATTGCCGCCTATATGGCTTTAGAAAATAATCCTGTGGGTATTTTCTTGTGGTTCATTTTGATTATGGTTATTTTCTTTTTCCGGATGAGAGGGTTTGAATTTGGTTATAAACAAGGTATGAAGATTGTTACAGAATATGGTGAAAAAATCAATTATTTAACCGAAGCTGCTTCAGTATTAGGATTAACGGTGGTGGGTTCATTAATTGCTTCTGTAATTAGTGTATCAACACCCCTTAAGTTTACATTTGGTGAAGTTAGTATGAAAATTCAACCAATGTTGGATAAAATCCTACCAACATTGATTCCGGTATTGATTACTGCGACGGCCTATTACTTATTAAGTAAGAAAAAAATCAGTATGACTATCCTAATTTTGCTAGTCATTGTTTTTGCGATGATTATGGCTGCATTCGGAATATTAGCATAAAAAGAAAAGGATTTTGATTATGAGAAAATTGATAATCGCTAGTCATTCGACACTAGCGGAAGGCTTTAAGGAGACGTTAGAATTTTTAACAGGTATCCAAAGTCGTATTAATAGTTTATGTGCCTATGTAGAGGGGACAGAAGAGATCGATCAAAAGATTCCGGAGTTATTAGCTACTTCGGATGAAGTGATCATTTTAACAGATATGGCTGGTGGAAGCGTGAATCAAAAGTTCTATCAACATATTTCTGAACATGTACATGTCATTGCTGGGATGAATTTACCTCTTGCAATGTCGATCGCTTTGCAGCTAGACAATGATACTCTGGATATTCCCTCTATTGTAGAAGAGGCACAGCAGCAAATTATTTATATGAACGAGCAAAAAAATGAAGAGAAGGTAGAGGATGAATAGGATGGATTATCTGAACAAAATCTGGCTACATCAAGGGGAAGAGAGTCGAACAATTTCACCTGAAAATAAACATGGCGAAAAAGGAAAAGCCGCTATGACCGCTAGTCATTTGGGGGTTGGCAGAAAAGGGACGCCTTCTGTTCCAATAAATTCTGGTGAGACCATTACTTTAGCAGAAATTGAAGGCCCCGGAATTATTCGTCATTTTTGGATGACTGTAACGGATAAGACAACTGCTGGTAGTTTTGTGTTACGTGATTTAATTTTACGCATTTATTGGGACAATGAAGAAACGCCTTCTGTCGAAAGCCCATTAGGCGACTTTTTCTGCAATGGTTTTGGAACAAGATGTGATGTGAATTCATTACCAATTGTGGTTAACCCAACTTCCGGTATGAATTGCTATTTTGAAATGCCCTTTCGGAAAAAGGCGAAGATAACACTGACAAATGAACATCCGGAATTTATTAAACATATTTTTTATACATTCAATTATGCGTTGACCGCTGTTCCAGAAGAGGCCATGTATTTTCATGCAAAATGGAATCGTGAGGCTATTACGACAAAGGGGGAAGATTACACACTGATAGATGGGATCAAAGGAACAGGCTATTATGTCGGAACGTATTTTGCTTTATGCGCACTGGAAAGATACTGGTGGGGTGAGGGCGAGTTCAAGTTTTACTTAGATGGAGATGAGGCTTTCCCTACGATAACTTCCACGGGGGCCGAGGATTACTTCGGTGGAGCATGGGCTTTTCATAAAAAAGCTTTTGGCGAACTGCCCTATGCTCAAAACTTTAATACCTTATTCATGGGCTATCCTTTCCAATCCAAAAGAGATCATACGAGAGACTTTTTCAGTGCCGGGAAACCGAATCCCAATCCGGTTCATGGTTTCGGTGATGATGCGTTACCGATGCATGGCCTTTATCGCTGGCACCTTCCAGACCCAATTAGTTTTAAAAAGGATTTAAAAGTAACCTTCCAGACTTTAGGGAATGACGATATTAAACTTTATGAGCGGCAAGATGATATTTCATCTGTAGCGTATTGGTATCAAAAGGAGCCACATGCAGCATTCACTAACATCTTGGTTCGTGAAGAACGACTTCCAAGATAATAGTTCTATTCATTATTCGGAAAAAGAGGCTGTGATAGAAGTTATGTCACGACCTCTTAAGCCGAATAACCAGCTAGTTAAAGTGACCATTTTTTCTGCCAGGAAGTGAAGTTAATCTGTCAAAGGGAATTTTTTCGTCGTTTTTCCTTCTTTGAACTGAACGGGTAGGACAATCGGGTTGCCGATTTCTTCGCCGGCAATCAAACGAAAAAGTAAATCAAAAGCGGCTTCCGCCATTTGTTGAATGGGTTGCTTAATGGAAGTCAACGATGTTTCAAAATTTTCAAAATAACGAAAGCCATCATAGCCAATAATTTGAATATCCTCAGGAACACGGATATTTTTACTTTGTAGGTAGTCTAATAGCAATAGGGCATTGGAGTCATTCATTGCTAAAATACCATCCGTAGCAGGATACATTTCAAAAAACTGCTCAAAAAAATCATGATAATCTTCGATGGGTTCAGGTTTCAAAAAAACTGCAACTTCATATCCCAATTCTCGAGCCTTATCAATGAAGCCGTCCTTTCTTTTCAAGGTATCATTTTTTTGAGGGGCTACAGCTGCTACATAAGCTAATTTTTTGCAGCCCCGTTTAGTAAGTTCTTCGGCGGCAATTTCACCACCATGATAGTTATCCGATGTGACATAGGCAACTTTTTCCTTGAAATAGCGATCAATGCTAACAAAGGGAATATTTGAGGACAGATATCTATCAATGTTGTGATAGGTCAAAGCAATAATGCCATCTACTTTATTTTGACGGACCATTTCTAAAAATTCGATCTCGACTTGATCATCCGAATCGTTGCTGGAAATCAATAAACGATAGCCCTTTTCAGCGACCTTCTTTTCAATGTGAAAAATGAATTCAGAATAAAAAGGGTGCCAGATACTAGGAACGCTCACGGCAATTGTATTTGATTTGTTTGATTTAAGTGTACGGGCGTATTGATTCGGCTGATAATTTAATTCCTGCATAGCTTGTTCGACTCTTTTTTTTGTAGTGGGCGAGACTTTATCACTATTATTTATTACACGAGAAACAGTTGTTGTTCCTACTTTAGCCAATTTTGCGATGTCTTTTATAGTCGTCATAGGTACCTCCTAAATATATAAATAGTATAGCACAAAATGGTATCGTTACCAAAAAAAGTCTTGAAATTGTATTTTTGTCATGATAGGATTAGTTAACATCGAATGGTACCGTTACCATTCGTGAGAATAATTACTATAATTTTTAAGAAGTGGAGGAATTTTTTGTGAAGATTTGGAAAAAAATGGTATTATCGACGATTGTTCTTTTTAGTTTGGGTGGATTAGCAGCTTGTGGCAATGGGGAGGATGAAAAGAAAGCTTCCGATACAACGATTAGTATGTTTTTGTCAAAAGTTGAGTATAAGAAAGAAATGGAAGCGTTTGTAAAGAAGTTTGAAGAAAAGAATCCTGATATCGCTATCGATTTGACCTTTGTAGGTGGCGGAGAGGATTCGGAATCTAGTCTAAAAGCAAAATTCTCTTCTGGTGAAGCGCCAACGATATTTATGGCAGCGGGATTAGAACAGTTCGTGAATTATAAGCAATATGCTGCAGATGTCTCTGACACAGAATCGATTAAGAATGCTATTCCGAGTACTATTGAATCCATGAAATTGGATGATGGGGGAGTAGGAGCAGTACCTATGAGTATGGAAGTTTACTCTTATCTATATAATAAGAAAATTTTCAAGGATGCTGGTATTGATGCAGATACCATTAAGACACAAAATGATTTAACCGAAGCGGTAAAAAAAATTGATAAGCAAAAGGACAAATTAGGATTGGATGCGGTATTTGCCTTTCCAGCAAAGGAAACTTGGTCAACTGGAATGCATGGCGGAGGAGTGTTCATTGCACCGGAATTTGATTATGACCCAACAATTGCTGTTTCAGCTCCAAAATTCAATTTTGATTACTCGGATCAGTTGAAATATTACGTGGATATTCAAAATGATTATGGTGTTCAACCGGCAGTGAGCATGGATTACTCGACTCAAATTGATGACAAATTCATTGGTGAAAAAGTAGCGGTTGTTATGCAGGGGAGCTGGGTAGTCCCAACTTTAGTTGAAGCCGATGAAGAATGGGCACAAGAAAATATTGGGATTTTACCTATTCCAGTTGATGGCACTCCAGAGCGGTACTTGGACGGTGGTTGTTTAAATTATTATATCGTGAATAAGGAAGCTAGTAAGAAAGAGATTAAAGCAGCTAAAAAATTCCTAGATTATATGAATTGCTCAGAAGATGGAAAGAAAAACACTGTTGAAAACTTTATGTTTATTCCTGCCTACCAAGGGTATGAAGATTATGCTTCTGATGTAAATCTGATTAAAGAATATACGAAGTATGTAAACGAAGATACTTATCGTCAATCCGTCTTTAACGCAACAAATGTTGATTGGTTGAAAAACTCAATCGGAACAGGCATTCAAGAATATATTACGGATGATGCAAGCTGGGATGAGGTTGTTTCTGATGTAAAAGGGGCCTGGAAACCAGCTGAAGAAAAATAGGAGGGAAAAAATGGAATCGTCAAAAAGAATTGTTTCAACGAAAACAGTTGGGAAGAAAAGGATAAACGACCAGAAATGGTCGTATCCTTTCTTATTACCGGCTGTGCTAGCTGTTTGTGCGATTGTTGTCATTCCTTTTGTAATTGGTATTTATTACTCATTTACAAAGTGGGATGGAATTTCAGTTTCAACGTTTGTTGGTTTAGAGAATTTTAAAAGGATTTTGAGTGATAAAGAATTTATGCATTCATTGTGGTTTACGATAAAGTTTTCTGTTGTGACAGTTGCCTTGATTAATTTGGTGGGACTAGGTTTAGCCTTGATCGTCACAAAAGGCTTTCGTGGAAGCACCATTTTACGAACAGTGTTCTTTATGCCTAATCTAATCGGTGGACTAATTCTTGGATTTATTTGGCAGTTTGTTTTTGTGAAGGCCTTTTCTGCCATTGGTACAGCGGTTGGTATCGAGGCACTGAATGGGTGGCTCTCAACACCGACAACGGGCTTTTGGGGGATGGTCTTGATGGTGGTTTGGCAATATGCCGGTTATATCATGGTCATTTACGTGGCCTTTTTACAAGGTGTAGATGAATCATTATTAGAAGCTGCAAGTTTGGATGGTGCTAGCGAATGGCAACAGATGCTTCAAATCAAACTGCCAATGATTCGGCCAGCATTTACAATTAGTCTGTTTATGAGTTTGTCTTTCTGTTTCAAAATTTATGATCAAAATTTAGCGCTAACTTCGGGCGGGCCATTTAAGTCAACAACAATGGTTGCTATGGATATCGTGAATACAGCCTTTTCACAGAGAGAAATGGGGTTAGCACAAGCGAAAGGGATGGTCTTTTTCCTAATCCTAACGATTATTTCAGTTACGCAAGTATTCTTAAGCTCTAGAAAAGAGGTTGAAGTGTAATGTTTAAAAAACGATTCAGTTTATCTCCGTTAGTAGGAATTGTTTTGGCTTTGCTTTGGCTGATGCCCTTTTATCTAATCATCGTCAATTCCTTTAAGTCAAAGACCGAAATCTTTTCCAACACTTTGGGCTTACCTGAAAATTTTACAACGGAAAATTATCCAGAAGCATACAAGGAGCTAGATTTTGGCCGCTCGTTTCTTAATACACTCGTTATTACGATTATCGCAGTATTACTTATTTCAATTATTTCAGCTATGGCCGCTTATGCGATTCAGCGTTCAGAAAGTAAAATTAGCAAAATAGCTTACTTTGTGTTTGTTGCCGCTATGTTGGTGACATTCCAATCAGTAATGATCCCTCTCGTCTCAATTTATGGGAAATTGGGCATGTTGAATCGTGGGGGACTGATTTTTATGCATTTAGGCTTTAACGTGAGTATGGGTGTATTTATGTTTGTGGGAGCACTAAAAGGGATTCCAAAATCATTGGACGAAGCAGCGACGATTGATGGTGCTTCGCGTTGGCAGATTTTCTTTAAGATTATTTATCCAATGTTGAAGCCAACTGCTGTGACAGTAGCGCTATTAAATGCGATCTCGATTTGGAATGATTATTTGCTTCCTTCGTTAGTCATCAATAAACCAGGAATGCAGACTATTCCGATTAAGATGTTCTACTTTTTTGGTGCCTATACGAAACAATGGCATTTAGCTTTAGCAGGTCTTTTGATTGCTATTATACCAGTGATTATTTTCTACTTCTTTATGCAAAAACATATTATTAAAGGGGTAGCGGATGGCGCTGTGAAATAATCATTTTGTGGGAGGAATATAGATAATGTCAAGTCGTAGTCTGAAAGAATTAATAGATCGTTTAGTAGATATGAGGCGTTTAGCAAATAAACCAAAAGCGGGAGAAAAAGCTGGAACTTTTAGTAGTTATGATCGCCGTTCATATTATGACGATCAAAAGATGCGCTATGTCGATTGGGCTGCCAACGATGACAATGCAGGGTTTATTCGCAAAGAAGGAACTGAAAATGTTGCAGTAGAACTAGAGGGGCCAGGTGTGATTTGGCGAGTTTGGTCGGCAAAGCCTCAACAAGGGAAGATGAACGTCTACTTTGATGGAGAAGAGGAAGCGAGTTATACTCGCCCATTCAAACAATTTTTTGAGCAGCCTACTGAGAATGTCTCACCAGCCGGTTTTCCTAGCTTGATGCCTAAACTTTCAGGCGGATACACGTCATTCCTTCCGATTCCCTTTGAAAAAAGCATTAAGATCACTTTTTCAGAAGATTGGGGAGAATATTATCATTTTACCTATAGCCTTTATCCAGATGAGATACTTCCAAGCTTTCAAGAAGTGATTTCAAAAGAAGGTTTGATTCAACTAGCGGAGATGGACAGGGCTCTCTACAGCCGCGGGGATCGTTATGAAAAAGAAGCCATCAGTGAATCGTTTGTCTTAGACAAAGAAACGCATTGCGTACTTGATAAAAAAGAATCCGGCGCATTGGTCTATATGGGCGTTCAATTGGAACATGAAAGCTATCCCACAGACGTCTTGAAAAAAATTTTAAGAGAAGTGTTATTAACAATTTATTGGGATGAAGAAGAGGTACCAGCGGTCTGTGTGCCCTTAGGCGATTTTTTTGGTAGCTCGCCAGGATATAATCTTTTTAAAACTTTGCCAGTTGGGATGACTGAGAAGCGACTCTATTCAAATTGGTTTATGCCTTACTCAAAGGGAGTAAAGGTCGAGTTAATCAATGAAGGAACGGAAAACATTCCGCTAATCTTTACTTATAAAATTGAAGAACTTGAAAAAGATCAGGCGGAGGATTATTTACGTTTCCATGCGAAATGGCATAATGGCGATTTCCAGCAACTGAATCAGCATGAATTTACTGAGGATGGTCAGCGTTGGCCGGACTGGCCATTATTGCTGACGGAAGGAACAGGAAGATTTTGTGGTGTACACATGCACATTCTTGACACGTGGGCTTCTCCTAAAGAAGAGAGTCAACAGTGGTGGTATGGTCAAGACAATCAAAAGACGATTGATTGGTGGTGGGGTGAAGGAGATGAGAAATTTTTTGTTGATGGTGAAAAATTTCCTTCCACCTTTGGAACTGGAAGTGAGGACTATATTGGCTATGCGTGGGCGGCGGAACCTCCTTTCGCATTGTTTGATAGTCCGTATGCAGCTCAGTCATTAATGCCAGTTGATGGCAATGGTCATACGTCTGTTTTGCGAGTACAAATCTGTGACAATGTTCCTTTTTTCACTAGCTTTGAAGGTTTCATTGAAAAATACAAAGCAGATACTTGGGACGAGAGCAATCAGTGTATTTACGAAGTCACTCCTTTTTGGTATCAGGAAAAAGGAAGGAATGATCGTTATCAGAGAATGCCCAAAGAAATCTATACAAAAAATATTGAATAAGGATGCTGATTAAAAATGTACGGTTCTATTGAAGCAGGAGGAACAAAATTTGTTTGTGCGGTTGGGGACGAAGATTTTTCGATTATTGAAAGAGTGAGTTTTCCAACTACTTGTCCTGCAGAAACATTAGCAAACGTGGTTGAATTTTTTTCAAAATACCAAAAAGAACTTCAGAGTATTGGTGTGGGCTCCTTTGGTCCAATTGATATACATCCGGAGTCTAAAACCTATGGTTATGTTACGTCTACTCCTAAAAATGGGTGGGCACAGACTGATTTTGTCGGCTATCTGAAGCAGACTTTACCCGTTCCAATTGCTTGGACAACTGATGTAAATGCTGCTTGCTTTGGCGAATATGTCGCGGGCCATGGGTTAGGAATGACCAGTGTTGCTTACTATACCGTTGGAACAGGAATTGGTGGCGGTGTGATTCAATCCGGTAAATTTGTAGAAGGATTTAGCCATCCTGAAATGGGTCACATGTTGGTACATCGAAATTCTGAGGATTCATTTGAAGGTGCCTGCCCGTTTCATTCCAATTGTTTAGAAGGAATGGCAGCTGGCCCAGCGATCGAAAAACGTATAGGTAAGAAAGGCCAAGAATTGGTGCCAGAGGATTCCTTTTGGGAGATTGAGGCAGATTATCTAGCGCAATGTGCTTATAATACAACGTTGATGTTTTCACCTGAGATCATTATTTTTGGTGGCGGTGTGATGAAACAACCACAATTAATTAAAAAAGTACGGGAACGGTTTGCTGAACTGCTTAATGGTTACGTAAAGATACCCCCTTTAGAAAAATACCTGGTTACACCTAAATTAGAAGACAATGCGGGTGTGATTGGCGGCTTAGCGTTAGCAAAAGAAATAGAACTTCATTCATAAATAGTATTGAACGAAAAAGAAATGTCTTTTGGAGGAAAGAAGGAAACTATATGGTTGAGTTATCGTTAAAAAGTATTCATAAAAAATATCAAAATGCTGAAAACTATTCAGTAACCGATTTTAATTTGGAGATTGTGGACCAAGAGTTTATTGTTTTTGTTGGACCATCGGGGTGTGGGAAATCGACAACGTTACGGATGGTAGCTGGTTTAGAAAGTATTACTGAAGGCGAGCTAATCATCGATGGAACGATTGTGAATGATCTGGCACCAAAAGATCGAGACATTGCTATGGTTTTCCAAAATTATGCTTTATATCCTCATATGACGGTTTTTGATAACATGGCGTTTGGTTTGAAATTAAGAAAATATGACAAGGTGGAAATAAAGCAGCGAGTTGAGAATGCTGCAGATATCTTAGGACTAAGCGACTATCTCACTCGTAAACCAGCAGCATTATCTGGTGGGCAGAGGCAACGGGTTGCTTTAGGCCGAGCAATTGTTCGCGATGCAAAAGTATTTTTGATGGATGAGCCATTGTCCAACCTAGATGCCAAATTGAGAGTAGCGATGCGAGCGGAGATCGCAAAATTGCATCAGCGATTAAAAACAACGACGATTTATGTCACACATGATCAAACAGAGGCGATGACGATGGCCGATCGCATCGTTATCATGAAAGATGGATTCATTCAACAAATTGGGACACCAAAGGAGGTCTATAATAATCCTCAAAATGTTTTTGTCGCCGGTTTTATTGGATCGCCAGCGATGAATTTTTTCCGGATCTCCATAAGGAATGGGTATATTTCGGATGGGCATACGTTGAAAATTAAAATCCCTGAAGGAAAAAATAAAGTATTGCTTGAAAAAGGTTATGAAGGGAAAACGGTCATTTTTGGTATTCGACCAGAAGACATTCATACAGAACAAATTGTCTTGGAGAGTACACCCGGTTCCACCTTGCAAGCAGAAGTTGTTGTTTCAGAATTATTAGGAGCTGAAACGATGTTATACACGAAAACAGCTTCGACAGAATTCATTTCTAAAGTAGATGCCCGTGATTTTCATAAACCAGGAGAACGAATTGAATTGGCTTTTGATATGAATAAGGCCCATTTTTTTGATTTAGAAACAGAACAGGTGATTAAACTGCCGTAATTTGGAGGGCAAAATGGAAATTAAAGATTTTATCAATGGCTTGCAGCATGTTGGGATTCCGACGGAAAAAATGCTTCAATCTATAACATTTTATCAACAGCTAGGGTTCAAATTAGTCAATCAAGAAATTCAACCGGATGGTGGCGGGGTGGCGTTTCTCGAAAACAACGATTTCATTGTCGAATTATACGAACAAAAAAATCTAGACGGACATACGGGTGTGATTGATCATATTGCCTTGCAGGTGAGTGAAGAAATTGATACGCTCTTTGAAATGATTCAAGCGAAGGATTATCCAATCCTATCAGAGGGTATCGAGACTTTAGCCTATTGGAATAAAGGGATTAGTTTTTTTATTATCGAAGGGCCAAACAAAGAAAAAATCGAGTTTTGTGAAAAACATTAAGGAGAGAGTCATGGAAAAAGAGTGGTGGAAGGAGGCCGTTGTTTATCAGGTCTATCCTCGTAGTTTTCAAGACAGCAATAATGATGGGATTGGTGACTTGAAAGGTATCATTCAACGCTTGCCTTATCTTGCGAAACTTGGAATAGATGTACTATGGCTAAGTCCGATTTATCAATCGCCAAATGATGACAATGGGTATGATATTAGTGACTATCAACAAATCTTACCTGAATTTGGGACGATGGCAGATTTTGATGAGCTATTACGTGTTGCGCACCAGCATAAGTTAAAGGTTATGATGGACTTAGTTGTCAATCATACCTCGGATGAACACGCTTGGTTTCAAGAAAGTAAAAAAGGAATAGACAATCCTTATCGGGACTTTTATATTTGGCGAGATCCTAAAGAGGGGCAGCCTCCTAATAATTGGGGGTCTGAGTTTGGTGGTTCTGCTTGGGAATTTGATGAAGAAACCAATCAGTATTACCTACACATTTTTTCTAAAAAGCAGCCAGACTTGAATTGGGAAAACCCAAGAGTCCGAGAAGCGATTTATGCGATGATGCGATGGTGGTTAGACAAAGGGGTAGATGGATTCAGAATGGATGTTATTAATCTAATCTCAAAAGATAAGAGTTATCCAGATGATCCATTGATCAAAGCTGGGAAACGAACGACTTCTTTAGCGATGGTTGCGAATGGCACAAAAGTGAACGAGTATTTGAAAGAAATGAATCAAGAAGTTCTTTCAAGATATCCAGTGATTACAGTAGGGGAAACACCAGAGGTAACAATTGAGGACGCATTAGCATATGCGGGGTTTGAATCGAAAGAACTTCAGATGGTTTTTCAATTTGACCATGCGGATATTGAAAATAAAGAGGATGGTTTTGGTAAATGGAATGCCGATCGTTTTGATTTAATCGAATTGAAAAAAATCTTATCAAAATGGCAAACGGGTTTGTCTAATAAAGCGTGGAACAGTCTTTATTGGAATAATCATGACCGACCGAGAGTTGTTTCTCGCTTTGGGAATGATTCGCCAGCCTTTAGAAAGCTGTCAGCCAAAATGCTGGCAACGGTTTTACATTTTATGCAAGGTACACCATACATTTATCAAGGTGAAGAGATTGGAATGACCAATGTTTCTTTTGAAACAATTGAAAATTATCGTGATATTGATACGTTGAATGCGTTTCAAGAGTATGTGTTAGAAAAGGAAACCCTGAGTGCTGAACAGATGCTGACGTATATCCACCATTCCTCGCGTGATAATGCTCGTACACCAATGCAGTGGAGCACTGATTTGCACGCTGGCTTTACACAAGGTGAGCCTTGGTTGGAAGTGAATTCAAATTATAAAGATATTAATGTGGATGAGGCTTTGAAAGACCCGAACTCAATCTTTTACTATTATCAAAAAATTATTCAGTTACGCAAAGAATACCCCATTATTACCTATGGGGATTACCAGGTAATTGATCTTAATGATCCTAAGGTTTTTGTTTATAGCAGAAATTATAACGGAGAGACAGTATTCGTTATCTGCAATTTCACAGCTGAAACGGTGGAACGAAACGATCATTTACCAGTTGAAAAAACCTTATTACTTAGCAATTACGGGGATGATGATGCAAACAATATAAGACCGTATGAAGCAAAAGTATATCTATTTACAAAATAAATGAACAAGCATTGAGTAAAAATTTTTTCAAAATTGCTAAACTAGCTTACCAGCAAAGAAAAAAGCTGCTTCCATTTTCCAGTTTATCTATAGGAAAATAGAAAGCAGCTTTTTTGAGGAACAGTAGCATAGTATTAAAGGGCTAAAGGACACTGGATAATTTTCTAATGTAATCTCTTTTAAAAGGCGTCCATTTTATTACGACAAAGGCTTCAAATATTGTTAGAAGTTCCCCCTGATGCTGGATTAGAAGACATGCTAGCGACATTGCGATGGATAAAGGACAATATTGAGAATTTTGGAGGAAATCCTGATAATGTTACTTTATTCGGTGTTTCTGCAGGTTCTTCTGCTATTAATGTCCTATTAACTTGCCCGGAAGCTGAAGGATTATTTCAAGCTGCTATCACTCAAAGTGGATCACCGTTCAATCATGATGAGTGGGATATCGATGAGTTGCAAGAACAGGAACGCTGTAAAAAGTATTTGGATAGTGTAGGTATTGATGATGAAGATCTATTTACGGCCACAGTAGATCAATTATTGAGTAAACCTGATGAATATGAAGCCTCAGAATTCTGCCCATATGTCGATAATCGATTAATTCCAGATCGCTTGGAAAAATCTTTTTTGAAAGGAAACATTCATGATATTCCAATTATTCTTGGATGTACTGCAGATGAAGCTTCTATTTTGCTTGGAGAGCGTGACAAGGTTGGAAAAGAGCGATTTGATAAAACAGTAAATACTAAATACCCAAATCATAAGAAGTTTATCTACGAGAAATATGGATCATATTTAGATGCTTCTCCTGCGTACGCACTTGGACGATTTAGATCTGACAATACTATTGCAAATATGAGGTATTTTGCTTCGTGTTTAGACAAGAACAGAATTTCACCAACTTTCTACTATATTTTTCAAAGAGTGACTCCTGGAAAAGAACCCTATTATTTTGGGGCCTATCATGCGAGCGAAAACGCATACCACTTTCAAAATCTTAGTAGTGAATTTATTAATTATGGAGAGAGCGATGTACGTGTTAGTAATGCAATGGCTAAGTATTGGGCTAACTTTGCTAGAAATCATGATCCTAATACATCAGATCTTCCTGGATGGGAACGATTCGATATGGATTCAAATATGATAATGTATATTGATGACCCCTGTGAATGTGTTTCGTTAAAAAATAAATCGTTAACTATTGAGTTACAAAAAATGCTTGAAGAGCGAACGGAAAAAAATAATCCGGGTTTAGTTTAAAGTAGCCATTAAGGAATATGTAATCTAACTAAAAATTCTTGATCCTCAATATTTATCAGAAATGGACATCTTGATTTCAAAAGTGACTAGCAAAAAAATGAATACTGATTAATGATTTTCGAGATATCTTTTTAGCAATGACGTGGCGATTATATCAATTACAAATGGTTGCTGAATATTAGGAAAAATATTAAATACTTAATCATTGAGTATCTACACACCAAATGGCCTGAACCTGCAATAGGTTTAAGCCATTTGGTGCTTTTTACATATGAAACGTAAGCGTTGAACCGGCTCTTTCCAATCTTATATTTTTTCGGTTTTCTATGGTCAAGACATTTTTTATAAATTGAAGCTACAGCGTCTATACATCGTAAGCGCGGTTCGGCGCTTATTAATTATCGTATTCATTGGTCAAAACCAATTCTTTGGAGTTCAATTATGTGGATTTAGCGTTCTACTGTATAATCAATTCATAATAGATTTGAAATATAATTATTACTGTCCATTTTAATTGACAGTGATTTTACCTTCTTGCTCTATATTGATTCAGAAAGCCCAATTTAGGAATTCCTTACTTTTACTAAACTAAATTTAGTCTCACAATATTTTGAAAGATAGCTTTTTAGCGAAAAGGTCTTTTTATTGATGGAAAAACAGATATGAAAATATTAGTATTGGACTACATTTTCGGTTAGGAGGAAAAATGAAAAATCTCTCACGTAAACAGAAGATACTTCAAGCAGTCAAAGTTGATACTCAAAATCAATTGCTTATGTACCATACGATTAATAATGGAGTTACTACTCAAATGATTGGAGAAAAATTGAGTATTGATCGAAGTAATACTAGTAGAGAGTTGAACACTCTCGTAAAAGAAGGAATTTTGATCAAGATAAAGGGGAAACCGACTCAGTACCTTTCTAAAGAAGAGATAGAAAATTTTTTTAATATTCAATTGAATGCTACTAAGTTTAATAGTATTTCTGAGATTCTTAGATTTGAAAATAGTATTGAAACAAACTCGAGAGAAGCATTTAAAGAACTGATCGGATGGGATGAGTCGTTAAAAGAAGCCATAACTAAGTCAAAAGCTTCGATTCTCTACCCGCCCAATGGATTAGCCACCTTGATAACCGGAGAATCTGGCGTTGGAAAATCTCTTTTTGCTGAGAAAATGTATTCGTTTGGCGTTCAAAAGGAAGTAATCAAACCTACTAGTCCGTTTATTACTTTCAACTGTGCAGACTATGCTGATAATCAGGAATTGCTTCTTTCACAACTTTTTGGGTACGTTAAGGGTAGTTTTACTGGTGCGCTTGAAGATAAAGAAGGTTTAGTAGGAATTGCCGACGGTGGTGTTCTCTTTTTGGACGAGGTCCATAGATTAAGTGACAAAGGGCAGGAAATGTTATTTTCATTGATGGACCATGGTGAATACAGAAAGTTGGGACAAGTTGGAGAATCCTCCAAGTCAAAAGTTCGAATAATTGCAGCAACGACAGAAAAACCTTCTGAAGTGATGTTGAACACTTTTTTGAGAAGAATCCCTGTTCATATTCGGCTAGTTTCATTGAATGAAAAAAGTATTAAGGAAAGATTTGAGCTAATTTCCTATTTTTTTGAAAGGGAAGCACAGAGTATTAAACAAAATATCTTCCTTTCAAGAGATATACTTACTTTTTTTTTATTAGGAAAATTTAAAGGGAACATTGGAAACCTCAAAAGTAATATTCAATTTGCCTGTGCAGGAGCTTTCTTACGATTTATCTCAGAAAACACTAGATCTGTCGTAATTGAGTTAGAGGATGTCTCAACGTCTTTGGTTGAACAAGGGTATTTGACAGATTTTGAAGACAAAAAATTTATTTACAAGTTGTCAAATACATTAGAATACAGTTTCACAAAGGAAAGCAAAGTGTATTCAATACTAGATCAAGACTATTATAGTATTTCTGAAGTAAAGATACGAGACTTTTACGAAAAGGAAAACTCAGATGAACAAGCTAAACAAAATTTAAAAGATGAAATTCTCCAATATATGAATAAGTTAGCAAATGACTATTCGAGACTACTTGAAAGCCAGAATGAGATGACGGAAAATACAACAGTTTTAGAAACAATTATTAATAAGAAAATAAAAGATACTGTTTCCAGCACCCTTGCTCCCTATTTAAAAGACAAAGAAAAAGTAATTCATGTATCTCAATTGCTTGCCTATCATGTAGGTAAATTAATTCCTAAAGAAAAATCACCTGGAGAGTTTGTTTCTCATAGCCCTTCAGAGAAAATGACCCAAGAGATTTTTGAAAAAATTGAAACCGAGAGTAACTGTTTTTATTCGATTGTTGATAAACGTTTTTTTTCTGGAATTTTAGAAAGAATGGTACAGGAGGGAAATCCAAACTCAAAAATTGGCATTGTTATAATAATGCATGGAGACTCGACGGCATCGAGTATGGCAAAAACTGTGAACCAATTGCTTCAAGTACAGCATGCTAAAGCTATTGATATGGTTTTAACAGAGGATATTGATAATGTATATAAGAAAACCAAAGAATTGGTCCTAGAAATCAATGAGGGAGATGGTGTACTTATTCTTGGTGACATGGGTTCAATTCTGAGTTTTGGAAATAAACTTCAAACGGAACTAGGGATACAAATAAGAACTTTAGACAGAATCAGTACGCCAATAGCTATTGAAGCAACGAATTATGTTTTGAGCAGTAAAGATACTATTGACGTAATATATTCAAAGCTATTACAGGAAAACAGAGGATCGAATACACTTAAAAAGAATGAAGAACATAGATACTTCGATCAGGTACTAATAGATAATCTGAGTAGAATTTTATCTTTTATTGATCCTGAAAAAGTTTTCGACATTTCGAATTATGCATTAAAAATTATCCTTGAGAAAAACAACTTAAATCTATCAGAAGAGTTTCTAGTTAAATTCATATTTCATTGCTCTTGTATGGTAGAACGATCTTTTACTGAAGAAGTACTTAACTATGAAAATCCTAAGAGACTATTCAAAAAATATCCTAATTTATATCATTCTGTAATAGAAGCATTTGAGGGCATTGAAGAGTATTTCGGATTAAAAATCGCTATAGAGGAAGTTGCGAATGTTATGGATATGATAATTCATGAATATCCCAATAATCTAGTATTGACACACATCCATGATGAATAAAAAAAGAGACAGAGAAAACGACACACATTACGACACTCATTATTGATTTGTCATGTGTGTCATTTTTGTTTTAAAATGAATGCTTTTAGTGAGCAATTTCCATTCTTGGCATGATAATTGCTACTGTATAAGTGAAAGGGAGGTGTTAGAATGACGAGTTTTTTGATTATTACACATGGAAATTTTGGACAGGCGTTATTAGACAGTTGTGAACTAATCACAGGAAAATTGGATAATTATTTTGCCTTAGGATTGGACAAAGATGATGATATTGAGAAACTTAAGCAGATTGTTGAGGAGAAATTGACAGTATTAAAGAAAAAAGGGGAGGTAATCGTTTTAGTAGATATTTTGGGTGGATCTCCAAGCAATGTTGCAAATTTTCTTCTAAAAACTTTAGGAGGTTTTAGAATTATTACAGGTGTAAATTTGCCCTTGCTAATAGAACTTTCCTTATCAAATGAGCAACAGAATGAGGAAGAGTTAGTCACAAAAGCAGCACAGGTATCAAAAGATTCGATCATGGTTCTTCAATAGTAAGAAGGAGCTGGTGAAATGAACATAATTCGTTGCGACGATCGCTTAGTTCACGGTCAGGTTATTTATCGATGGTTACATGAAAATAAATTATCATCCATATTAATTGTGGATGATGACGCAGCAATTGATCTCCAAGAAAAGAATATTATTCGAATGTCCGTCGATAAACAGTATCCCGTGGAGATTCTAACAATTCCGGAGTTAAATAATTCCATTGAAGTGTATGACAACTGTTTAATTTTATTCAAAAGATTGTCAGTAGCACAAATTTTATTAAACCGAGGTATTTTAGCGAATGATTTAATAATAGGAAGACTGTCTGCAGGAATAGGAAAAAAGAAATTTAGTGAGGGAATATTTTTATCAAATGAGGACGTTGAATGTCTACGGTTTTTGGACAGAAAAGGAATTAGGATTTTCCAACAAATGATTCCAAAAGATAAAGCAGTATTATTAAATGATGTGCTAAGCTAGTTGTTCATTAGGAAAGGTGGGATACTTTGGATAGGACTATTATTGTTTTGTGTCATGGTTTTTGGGGGCAATCATTAGTCAATGATTTTCAAGAATTTTTTGGAAGTTCATGTGAAATAAAGGTTTTTCCTTTGGGAAAAGACACATCTAAAGAAAAGTATGAGAAAGATGTTTTATCTTATGCGAAAAACAAACCACAATCTATTCTTGTTTGCGATTTATTTGGGAGTACAACATTTCAAGTAGCTTTAAAAATAGCACTGGATAGTAAGATTCCAGCTTTTATGAATTTATCTTTAGGCTTGTTGATGAGTATAGCGGATATACTTGAAGAAGAAAAATCCTTTGAAGAGTCCATAGACACGCTAGAACTCAATGAAAGTCTCTGTAGAAATAATATAGTTCGTCTATATCATGAATTCAAAAATGGAGGGGATACGAATGGCAGAATTGACACTAACAAGAATTGATAATCGACTTATCCATGGTCAGGTGATTGTAAAATGGTCTAGGATCGCAAACAGTAACCGAATTTTAATTGTCGATGACACTTTATCAAACGACCCATTTATGGTTGATATCTATCAAATGGCTGCACCATCTGGGATGAAAGTTGAGTTGATGTCAACGGAGGAAGCAGGCAAAAGTTATCAAAAGGATGAATTGGGTGAAGGAAAGATTATGTTACTTTTTAAAACAGTTTCTTCAGCATTTGCAGCGTATCAAAAGGGGTTACATTTTCCAACATTACAGTTAGGAGGGATTCCAAATGAACAAGGGAAAAAGAAAATTGTAACCGCTGTATCGGTAGATTCTACTGAATTGAAGCAAATTTGTGAATTACACAATGAAGGGGTAGAGGTAAGTGCACAAATAATTCCAGAAGAATCAAAAATAAGTTTTGATGAAATTCTAAAACGCGTAGGTGAATAAAGGAGGAAAATCATGTCTACTATTACGTTAGCATTGGTAACTGCTACATGGTATTGGATTGGAGGAAGTTTTATAGGATATACCATCTATCCTATCGTAATATCTCCTTCAGTTATTGGAATGGTGTTAGGATTTTTATATGGCGACATGACTACGGGACTCATTGCAGGCGCAAGTCTAGAAGTTATTTACATTGGTATGGTAAATGCAGGAGGGAATTTGCCCGCTGATCGTATGTTAGCAGGATTAATTGCTATTCCGGTTGTTTTGGCCACTGGTATGAAGCCAGAGATGGCAGTTAGTATTGCTATCCCGGTTGGAGTAATTGGGGTTTTCATTAATAATATCAGACGAACTGGAAATGCATTTTTGATACAAAAAGCAGATAAATTTGCTGAAGAAGGAAATATTAAAGGTATTCAAAGATGTGCAACATGGTATTCCCTTGCATTTGGGTTTATCTTACGATTCCCTATTGTATTTATCGCGAATTATTTTGGATCAGACCTAATCAAGTCCATGTTAGATCAAATTCCAAATTGGTTAATGAATGGTTTGAATGCAATGGGTGGTGTACTTCCAGCACTTGGATTTGCAATGACAATATTTGTGATTGGAAAGAATAGATTAATCCCACTTTTTATCATAGGATTCTTTTTGGTTGCATACTTTGAATTGTCGGTTATGGGAGCAGCAATTTTCGCTATTTGCATTGCGCTACTGATCACATTTTGGCCAAAGGAAAATGATGGGGAGGTAGTTTAACAATGGAGACACAAAAAAATAGTAAGTTGACAAAAAGAGATATTAGGAATGTCTATTTTAGATGGTGGATGGGGTGTGAGTTAACCCTCAATTTTGAACGTTATCAGGGATTAGGATTTTGTAATTCCTTTGCTCCATGTTTAGAAAAGTTATATGGACCAGGAGAAGAATTACAAAAAGCTTTAAAGCGCCACTTAGAATTTTTCAATACACAAGCTATTTGGGGAGCAATGATACCAGGGGCCGTATTAGCAATGGAAGAGGCCAAGGCATCTGGAGAAGATATTCCAGATGAGACCATCACTAGTTTTAAGACAGGTTTAATGGGACCAATGGCAGGAATCGGTGATGCATTAGAGGGTGGGACCTTTATGGCGATTGTTAACGCATTAGGAGCATCTTTTGCAATTCAGGGGAATATTTTAGGACCAATTCTTATTATTGCCTATAATATATTTGATGGTTTTGTAGGGAACTTTTTATTTAATATGGGGTATAAGATGGGGAGACAGTCGGTTTCCAAGGTACTGAAAAGCGGTATGATTAACAAACTGATTCAATGTGGATCTATCATTGGGATGTTTATGATGGGGGCATTATCATCGTCTTTCGTAAAGTTAACTACTAAAGTTAAGTTTAACATTAATGGACAAATGGTTGTTATTCAAGATACTATAGATCAAATCGCTCCAGGTTTACTTTCATTAGGTCTAGTTTTTCTAGTATTTTGGGCAATTAAGTATAAAAAAATGTCGATTACTAAACTATTGCTCATATTGATAGTATTTTGTCTTGTTGGTGCACTCATCGGGTTATTTTAGTTTAAGTATTCAAGTGATTGAGAAGTCAGAAAGGGAAAGAATCTTCGAAAAGGTTCTTTCCTTTTCCTATAAGATGAAGAAAATAAGAATCTTAATTTGACGAGACTAGAATTTTTTCAACAAAAATAAGGATTAAGTCATAAGATTGGGAAAAATTTAATATCAAAAGGAGACTTGTCTATATGTATTTACGAGGAAAGCCTATCTATAAAAATTGGAAGCAACTTTGGAAAAACGGTTACCGTTCAAAATATTTTAGAGCAAAATTTGATGAAGAGAGTGAACAAATCGATTTATCCTTGAGTGAAAGACAACTTTTTACTCAATCGAATGGAAGAAGTTTAATTGGTCAAGATACTCAAGGAAGATTACATTTTGTAAGCACTCCACACAATCGCATTTATGCTATACCTTCTGGCGGGAGTGATTTAGGTGGACAATTTAAAGGAAATATTGGTCAATACTATCAAACAGATACTTCTTTATTTTTAGGTAAAATGAATTATGAAATTAACCTAGATAGTGGGGCTGTTGTTTCAACAACGGGAAAAAATTCAGTTACTACTTATTTGGATCACTATCTTCCAGTTACAGAAACGAAGAATGCGAGATTTGATACAAGAGTCTTTTCTTTAGCGCCTATTTTGGAAAAAGAATCATTAAAAAGAACTAGCATTCATCCACTCCCAGGTCCGGAAGCAGTTTTGTATTGTATGGAAATTGAAAACACTTCTACAACGACTGTAAAGGGGCAAGTTAGTCTCTCCTTTGACGAAAAATTTGTCAATCAATTTGAAAAATATGGGGAAAAATTTGAACGTTTTTCAAACTCTCCATATAAAGAGGCTTGGGAACAGAAACTATTAATACTTTGGGATCCAGAAGCTTGTGCAGCTATTCAAATGTTGGATGCAGATATTAGTGGAAATCCAAATAATCCAAGAATATCAACAGAATTGTCTTTAGAACCAGGGCAAAGAAAATTATTTACAACGATTGTTTCAGTAGCTCCAGAGCGGAAAGATGTTCATGAAGCTTTAGGAATTATTTATCAACATACACCACTAGAGTGGATTAATTCCACGTCGTTGTTTTGGAAGGAAAGATTAGGGATTTGTAATCTTGGAATACACGAGGACCCTAATAATGCTATGAAGTATCGTGACATGCATATACGCTTTTTAATAGATAATTTTAACTGTCTTTCTTTTAATAGGGAAGGAGGGCTTTTAACGAATAGTCAGGGAGCCCCATCTCATGGCCTTTCTCGTTCTTGGGGAATTGACTTTGTACCGAGTATTACAAGTGTGATGTATGCAATTCCTGAAATTGGCCCTAAAGTAATCGAATACTTAATTGAAAGGAATAGACCAAGATATAGTATTTATGATGATCACAGCATATTTTTTCTCGTATCTCCATTACTAATTGCCCAAAAATATCTCGAATTAACAGGTGATAGTAAATATTTTAAGGATAATCCTGAAATATCAAAGAGGATCAAAGGTATTTTTGAGGAGTTGCTCACATTTAAGCATAGCCAGAAAACACTATTTTCAAGTCGCTACGCAAGTGATTTGCCAGTTTTTAAGAAATATGATTATGGGGCCAATGTTCAATGTTATTATGCTTTGAAAGGATACAAAAATATCCTAGATATTTTTTCTGAAGATACGAAATTGGTAGAGGAATTCCTAATGAAAATGCCAGAAGACATGGCCCAAGTAATGGAAGCTGACGGGCCATTTGGAAAACAGATTACTGGTGGGACAAACCTAGATGATATTGATGCGAAAAGGTTCTATTTGTCGGAGAAAGAATATTACTATGCTGGTGAGGATACAACAACAGTATTAGCTCCTTTGTATGGGTTATATGGGTTTAACCATGAGCCATATGTGAATTTGCATCGTTATGCTAGATCCATGTTCCTACCTTGTTATGATCCTGAATTTCAAATTATGCGGGAATTACCCTATGGGATGCATCCCTCTGCAACCGGCTGTACTATTCGTTTAGGGGGTAGTCATACAAGAGCTGAAATGCGAGATAATTTGAATTTACTATATGAAAGATTAGATGAAAGCGGCTCTTTATTTTGGTGGCCGCGTGGTCATAATAAAAAACGGTGTTTAACTAGATGCAGTCAAGGACAAGGCCAGTGGGTTCAACAAAGTATTGAACAGTGGTTTGGTATTCGTGTTGATGGCCTTAATAAAACTATTATTATCCAACCACAGGGACTTATTTCACATTTTAAGTTGGAACAAGGAAAGATTGGACGGTATCAGTTTGATATTGTCTATTCAGAACAGAAAAATGAAACGGCGTTTAAGGTAAGAAACAATAACAATGAATCGTTTAAAGTTCTTTTAGCTGCAAGGCCATTTGGATCGGGTACTGAAGGCGATTCACTAAATAAAAATTTTTGTCTTGAGTCTGGAGAAACATTGGATGTCTCAATTAGAACAGTAAATTTTGAACCTAAAGAGGTGAAAATAATTGAGAGTGAATGTATGGCTCAAGAAGACGGGATTGAATTTGGTCCATATGGTATAGTCATGCCAAAATTGTATAGTCGGAATTGTAGTGAATTTCTTTTGCGATTTATTTTTGCACATAATGAAATTGTAAACTGGAAAGATGTTGAAGTAGAAATACAAACTGACACACGTTGGCAAGTAGGTTGCAAAAATGTTTATATTTGGGATTATCAGCCAAATTATAAAAACAATACGATGATAAATACACTAGGGAATGTAGCTGGTGGAGTGCACAATGTAGCTGGTTTTTATATTAACCTTCCAAAAGAGTATGAAGGTAATTCGAAGAGTGTGATGTTAAGTAGCCATCTATTTCAAATACCCTTTACTCAACCTGAAGATAAACTGAAATTATATATAAAAGGGGAGTCTCAAGAAAAATTTTCTCCAATAATTGTTACTTTAAGAAGAGAGGGCAAAAAAATTCGTGAGTTGATGATTCCTGTTGTTGTATTAAATGAAAAGGAATACTCTAAAAAATTTGAAGATATGGTTCATGGAAAATAGACTTTGAAAATTTTTCTATACTGTCATCATTGTTTAGTCAGAAATGCTCGACGTATTGAAAGCCTCTATATTACTATCTAAGACAATCGTGAACAATACAGATGTAGCGCTGTATACGAAACCCGTACGCTCGGTGTGATGGGGGAAACCCCTCCCCCCTTTGAAATTGATGTGTTGGATGGCTAGATTCATACGAATTCATGGACAATAATCAATAGTCAACTAGAATTAATGGCATCAAGAATACTTTGATAAAGCTCTAACTATCCAACGAGATACAAAAACAATTAGACACATCATCTAGAATCGTTTATGATTCCTTTTAGACACATTAATGGAGGTAGTTATGAAAAAGAGTGCAAAGGAACGGGTTTTTGATGAACTGACCCGTCTAACTGGTGAAAATGAATCGGTGACGGCAGAGCAACTTTCAAAAAATCTAGGTCTTTCCCGACAAAATGTCAGTCATTACTTGACTCGGCTGATGGAAGACAAACAAGTAAATAAAATTCCCGGAAAACCAGTTTTATGGCAACCAGCAGCTGAATTTGATGTGAGAAATAGTCCTGTTGCCAACCAAGCCTTTCGTTCAGTGATTGGGTTTGATGGTAGTTTACGAGACGCGATTCAGAAATGCATTTCGGCGGTTAAATACCCTCCGAATGGTTTGAGCATATTGATCAATGGAGCTACCGGAGTAGGGAAAAGCTTTCTAGCTACGAAGATCTTTGAATATGCTTTAGTTGAAGGTGTTATCGTGGAAGGAGCACCTTTTGCAATTTTGAATTGTGCTGATTATGCGGACAATCCAGAATTGCTTTCAGCTACATTATTTGGTTATAAAAAAGGGGCTTTTACTGGGGCAGAAAAAGATACTGCGGGTTTGTTGGCGACCGCCGATAATGGCTATCTTTTTTTAGATGAAGTCCATCGACTTTCAAAAGAAAATCAGGAAAAGTTATTTCTTTTTATGGATACTGGCAAGTATCGTCCAGTAGGGGAAAATGTTCATTGGTCCAGCTCCGAGGTTCGTTTTATTTTTGCGACGACTGAAAAAAACGAAGATTTTCTTTTAGAGACGTTTAATCGCCGGATCCAGATCACTATTCAATTACCGACCTTTGAGGAGCGCCCGATTCAAGAACGTCTAGCATTGATTCAGCAGTTCTTCCAGAATGAGGCTGAAATCTTACAAAAAGATATCCTCGTTTTAAAAGAGGCGTTGTCTCTATTATTGTTCTATCCATTCAGCGGAAATATCGGGCGATTGAAAAATTTGATTAAGATCAGTTGTGCTGATATCTATAGCCGTTCAACGAAAGAACCACTGGCTATTGAAAAAAATGAGATTGCTACACAATTAGGGGATGAAGAGGTGGATGTTGAGAACGTGCCTTTGTCAGATCTGGTTATTAAGAAAAATCAAGCCATTCAATTAGATCAAAATAAGTGGGCGGACTGCGATGATCATTTAGCAAAAATTGTCGCATTAAGCACGCAAGGTGATTTTGATGAGAATTTCCCAATGATCCAAAAAGAAACTCAGCATCTGCTACAGCTAATCGATCAGAATAGTTTTCTTTCAATGAGACAAAAACTGTTGATAAAAATGTATCGCGACAGCTGGATGACTACTTTAGAAAAGAAATACGGATTGACTAAGAGTGGTCCGGCGGCTGAAATAACAAGCCGCGCATATGTTTTTTTGCCAACATATGGAGTCGATTTAGCTCAAGCCAATCGTAGTTTGAGCATCAGTCTGCCACGTACTGCCTATTTAAGCGAACGTTTTCTTGATTGCTTGCCCGCGCTGTCAGATAGTGAAAAGAGTTTTTTACGTTTATTGATCCTAGTGACCTTGTCTGATTATGTTGATGAGTCGATTGAATTGAAGGGATTATTATTGGCGCATGGCGATAGCACCGCCAGCAGTATTCAAACGGTCGTGAACCAATTATGTGGCAATTATGTTTTTGAAGCTTTGGACATGCCGATTGAAAGCAATGTTTCAGAAATCGTGGAGTTGACAAAAGATTTTATCAAAAAACAAGTACACACGGACAGTTTGGTACTGATTGTTGATATGGGCTCGCTAAATCAAATCTACACGCAGATCAAAAATGATTTGAAAGGTGAGTTGTTACTACTAAATAATTTAACTACGTCTATTGCATTAGATATCGGATTAAAGATGATGATAAATGCACCATTTAATCAAATCGCTGTTGATGCTACCGAAAAATATTCAATCAACGCACAATATTTTGAAGGATTTTCCCAAACAAGTAATATCATTATTTCGTGTATGTCTGGTTTAGGGATCTCTGATAAATTGAAAGAAGTTTTCAGAATCCACTTAGCAGACGAGACAGTCGAGGTTTTTACTAAAGATTATCGTGAGTTGCGTAAATTAATTGATCAAAATGATGTCTCTTATTTTGCGAAAACCAAATTAGTCCTCACAACATCGGATCTTCCAAAATCTTTTGAGATTCCTAATATTAATGTTTACGATATTTTAGATGGTGAAGGAGCTAAACATTTGGAGAGTTTACTAATAAATGAACTATCGCAACAGGATTTTAATAATTTGCTGCAAGAGTTAGTAAAATTTTTTTCTTTGGAAGGTATCGCTAATAGACTAAACTTTTTAAATCCCGATATTGTTATGAATGAGGTAGAGACTGCTATCTCCAAGTATGAAAACTATTATCATTTTACTTTAAATGGAAGAATCAAGTTAAACTTGTATATGCATACAGCGCTAATGATGGAAAGACTATTCTTATCTAGAACTGAAAAGGCGGAAGAATTGCCTTATAAGCTTACAGATGAGCAGGAGGAATTCTATTATGTATCTAGAAGCATCTTTCAATCAATGGAAATGAAGTACAATTTCAAAGTAAATGCGTATGAACTATCCTTATTGTATGAATTAATGGGACCGAATATCAATAAATAAACGTCTAACAAAGTGTCTAATCTCTGTTAACAGATTAGACACTTTGTTTTTTTTTAGTGAAAAGAGCTGATTTAGAAGCGTTTTACAAATTGGCATGGAATTTGCTAGTAATAAAGTGAAAAAAGTATTGAAGGAGATTTTTTATGAGAAAAGTGATTATTGCTAGTCATGGACTGATGGCTAAAGGTGTCAAGGATTCCGTGGAAATGATAAGTGGTAAGCAAGAAAATTTGTCTGCTTTTTCAATGGAAGCTGGAGAAAGCCCACAGGATGTCATTAAGAAAATTGAAAACATTTTAGAATATGCAACGAGTGGAGAAGAAATTATTTTAGTTTCTGATTTTCCTGGTGGAAGTATTAATACTGCTATGATGGGTTTACTAGGAGAGCCTAAAATTTCACAATTGTCTGGGTTGAATATTCCAATGGTGTTAGAACTTGTCTTGGCAAATGATGCAGAACCGATCGCAGGTGTTTTAGACAAAGCAGTAGAATCCGGTAAAAAGGCGGTCTCAATGATGGAATTGCAAAATGAAAAACAAAATGAGGAGGAGGATTTTTATGATTAGTATGATTCGTTTAGATGAACGCTTGATTCATGGGCAGGTGGCAGTAGTATGGAGTCGATATTTGGGAGTAGATAGAATTGTTGTCGCTAATGACGAAATTCTCAATAATGAAACACAAATCATGGCCTTAAAAATGTCAGTTCCTGCAGGGATAAAAGCTTTTTTTGTCAGTGTAGATAAAGCAATTGCACTGTTGAATAATCCAAAATCAAATGATCTTAAGATATTAGTAGTGATTGATAATCCCAAGGATGCGTTAAAAATTGCGGAAAAAGTTCAAAATATTCCGCTAATTAACCTAGGCAACTACGGAAGAATGAATAATCCAGAAGGGAAAGAAAAACGCCAGCTAAATAAAACGATTTTTGTAAGTGAACAGGACGAACAAGTTCTTCGACAATTAATAGACACAGGTGTAAAGGTAAATATTCAACCGGTTCCAACTGATCAAGATATCAGTTTAAATGAAGTTTTATAAAGGAGGAAAATTATGTTAGTGCCAGCTTTGAGTATTGCATTAGTAATGTTTATTGGAAATTTATCTGATAGTGGTCTGTCTGATCCGATGATTCGTCGGCCACTTGTTATGGCAATGTTTGTTGGTCTTTTATTGGGTGATTTAAAAACAGGCTTAATCATGGGAGCTTCTTTGGAGGTCATTTTCTTAGGGATGAGCGGTATTGGAGGGGCGATGCCTTCAGACTCAATGACCGGTTCGATTTTTGGAACGGCATTTGCTATCTTGAATCATCAAGGAACAGAAGTCGCTTTGTCTCTAGCGATTCCAATTAGTTTGTTAGCCGTCTTTATTAATCAATTAGTTATATTTATTCGAGGACTACTTTTAGATCAATTTAATAAGTTTGCAGAGGAAGATCAAATCAGATCGATCGAATTGTTGCATTATGCCAGTATTTTTGCCGGACCATTAGTCTATGCGATTGTTGGTTTTCTAGGAATCTATTTAGGAACGAACTCTGTATCGGCATTAGTGGATGCGATTCCTTCGTTTGTGATGAATGGGTTAACGGTTTTAGGGAAAGTATTGCCCGCACTAGGGATATCCTTATTATTAAACATGATTTATGAAAAAGGAAATATGATCTTCTTGTTGCTTGGTTTTTTAGCAGCTTCCTATTTAAAATTACCACTTATTGCCATTGCATTGTTTGGGATTGTTATTGTAGTTGTTTTAGGAGCAATTGATAAAAACCTACTTGATAATAAGAAAATTGCTGAAAAGAGAAATCAGCAGGCTACATCAATAGAAGCTACGTCATCATTAGAGGAGGATTTTTTTAATGAATAATTCTGAAAATTTAATGGATAAGCAGACCTTTAGAAAAATGTTCTTACGTTCCTTCTTATTACAAGGAACATGGAATTATATAAACGGTGCGGGAATAGGAGCCTGCTATATGATGATTCCATTTATTAAGAAATTGTATCCTAATCCTGAAGATAAAGAAAAGCGAACAGCAGCCTTAAAACGAGGAATGGGATATTTTAACATCACCCCAGCTGTGGCACCGTTTCCATTGAGTATTGCTTCTCGAATGGAAGAGGAAAATAAGGTCACAACGGAGTTTGATCCAAATTCAATCAATGCGGTGAAAGCAAGTTTGATGGGACCTTTATCAGGTATTGGGGATTCTCTTTTCTGGGGCACGATTCGTGTTATTGCTGCAGGGATTGGAATTAGTTTAGCAGAAACAGGAAATGTTTTGGGCCCAATTATTTTTCTAATTCTTTACAACATCCCCAACATCTTAACTAGATGGTATGGCTTGAAGCTAGGATATAACCTAGGTGGAGACTTTATCAAGAAAGCTTATGAGAATGGAATGATTGCTATTTTGACAAAGTCTGCAGGCATTCTCGGGATGGTAATGGTTGGAGCGATGATTTTTACAACAGTCACAGTTACGACTCCGTTAAAATTTCAAATGGGTGAGATGACCTTTAAGTTACAAGAAGTACTCGATCAGATCATGCTGGGAATATTACCTTTAGGAATAACATTGGGGTGTTTTACATTAATTCGTAAAAAGGTTAGTCCAAATAAAATTATTGTCTTAATGGTTATCTTATCGTTTGTGTTAAGTGCTTTAAAAATTGTTTAGAGGTAGGTGAAGGTGAATGGAAAAGTATTTGTTTAGACCTGAAGGAGCTTTTTTTGGAGATTGTATGCCCTTTTTCAATGACAAGTCCTCTGAGTATTATCTGTATTATCAGCGTGATACCCGAAACCCGCTTCCTTTTGGAGAGCCGTTTGGTTGGAACCTATTAACGACGAAAGATTTTGTCCAATTTTTTGAGCATGGTGAAGTTTTAGTACGGGGGCATGAGACGGATCAGGATCAGTTTATTTATGCAGGGTCGGTTTTTAAGGAACCATTAGGCAATAAAATTGCCTATTATACTGGATATAATCGTACGTTCATTGATAGTCCGAAACCTTCTCAGGTCTTAATGCAAGCTCAAAGCAGTGATGGTTTCCTTTGGGAGAAAACAGGCGTTGTGGAATCTTTGACCCCACAAAAAGGCTACGATCCAGATGATTGGCGTGATCCATTTATCATTTGGGATCAGGAAAAGCAAGAATATCTCCTGATTTTAGGTACTCGTCTGAGTGGACCCAAGAAGGAAAAAACGGGAAGACTTGTTTATTTTACTTCAACGAATTGTCAAGACTGGGAATTTAAAGGTGATTTTTGGGCGCCTAACATCTATACAATGATTGAGATGCCAGAAATTGTAAAAATCGATTCATATTGGTACTTGATTTATTCAGAGTATGACTATAAAAAAACCACCCATTACTGTGTGAGTGAAAATCTCCGCGGACCTTGGACTATTCCTGAAGATGATGAATTCGCTGGAAGAGCTTATTACGCCGCTAGAAGTGTTGCGAACGAGAATACTCATACCTTAGTTGGATGGGTGCCTTCAAAAGAAGCGGGCAAGGACGAAAACAATTATTTGTGGGGCGGAACGCTTTTGCCCTTAGAAATTTATTCGACACCCGATCATACCTTAAAAACTAAACTACCTGAAAGTATAATTGAACAAGTTGAAGAGCGGTCGGCAATAAACTTGGGTGAAATCAATGCTTTTGGTCAACGAAAAGAAGTCCGATATAAAGAAGGGCTAGGAAAACATTATTCTATTGAAACCACTTTTTCTTTTAAAGCAGGAACGAAACATATTCAATTTATGTTTTATCAAGATCAAAAAGCGAATGAGAGTTACGTTTTTGATCTTGATGTCTCAAAGCAATTATTACGTGTAGAACGAACGCCAAATCTTAGATGGTTCCAAATGATGAATATTGGACTTGAAAGAAAAATCGCGCTCTTTCCTGATACCGACTATAAAGCTGAGGTCCTGATTGATGACACAATAGCAGTGATAACGATTGATGGAATCACATTAAGTTGTCGAGTAGAAAAAAACAATGCGGATGCTTTTTCGGTCGCTGTAATTGATGGGACTGCAACTTTTACCGGATAGCAAATTTTTAAGAATAGAAAGTTTACAGAGCTGAAATACCAGCTCATTTCAGCTCTTCCTTTATTAATGACTACAGTCTGATTTAGGCGGGGTATATCCTCAGCTTTTCTTAGTGACACCTAAAAGTAAACTAAAATTCGGTTACAATCGATTTGGCGAGAGAAAAAGGACTTTCTAACTTTTCACATGACTGATATAAATGCTATGATGTAGATACTATTTACTGTGAAAAGGAATGAGTGGAATCAGGGTTCTTGGAATGTCGAAAAATCGAGTAGGGATAATGAGTTGACCTACAACCTTGTCAGAAAAAAATGAAAAAAATTGGTATTAGAGAAGTTGCAAAAGAAGCAGAGGTTTCTCCGACAACTGTATCAAGAGTTTTAAATAATCGTGGCTACATCAGTGAGGAAACTAAGAATAAAGTTTTTGATGCCATGAATAAACTGGAATACTATCCTAATGAGCTGGCGCGAGCGCTGTTTAAAAATGAGACGTATACTGTTGGCCTTATATTTCCAACAATAACAAATCCTTTTCATGCAGAGTTGATTCAATCAATCGAGTTTGAACTGTCTAACAAAGGCTACAAGGTATTATTGTGCAATAGTTTAAATAATCCAACTAAGGAAAAAGAATATCTAGCAATGTTAAGGAAAAATCAAGTTGATGGGATTATTGTAGGAACACATAATAAAGATATTGATGATTATAATATTCCCGGATTACCGATTGTAGCAATAGATCGAAATCTAGGGAAGAATACCGTCACTGTGTCTTGTGATAACTATACGGGGGGAGAAATAGCCACTCAATTATTAGTTAGTCATGGATGCAGAAACATTTTATGTATAAGAGGTGATAGCAAAATAAAGCTACCCGCTAATAGTCGAACGTTAGCCTATAAAAATATTATGAAAGAAAACAACCTTGATCCATTAATTTTGGAGGTTCCATTTGTCGCAGAGATAAAAGATAAGAAAAAAATGATTGGAGAGTATCTAGAGACGCATCCAAACATCGACGGAATTTTTGCTGGTGACGATTTATTAGCTACATTGGCAATTAATAGTTTGATTTATATGCGTAAAAATGTTCCTGAAGATGTTAAGGTCGTTGGTTTTGACGGGGCGGAGCAAACGTTAATCTATAATTCGGATTTAACTACAATCCAACAACCTATCGGACAGATTTCTAGTGTGGCGGTTCATAAATTGTTAAACATGATTGGTGGGAAAGAAGAAAAAGATGAACTAGATTTACCGGTAAGACTTTTAAAAAATCATACAGCTTAGGAATTATCGACGAAAAAATAATTTTCGTCGATAAAAAATAATTTATGTGAAACGGGTTGACATATGAAACGGGTTGACATATATTATTGGTGTAAATAAAACCTTTTCAATGGAGGAACAGAAGATGGAAAAACAAGCAATTACAAGCAACCAACATCAACTCTATTATCAGCCTAAAGATGTTTGGGTGGGTGATGTTATGCCTTATGGTAAGGATGGTAAATTTTTTGTTTATCATCAGAGAGATACAAGAAACCCCGTTCCTTTTGGAGAACCGTTTGGTTGGGCCTTAGCGACTACTAAAGATTTTGTCCATTATGAAGATTTTGGAGAATCGCTTTTAAGAGGCGAAGATGATGAGCGGGATCAGTTTATTTATGCCGGGTCAGTTTTTGAAGCAAATGGGAAAGTTCATGCTTTTTATACTGGATACAATCGAGAATTTTTAGCACAGGGGAAAACATCGCAAGTTCTACTGCATGCTGAGAGCGATGATTTTGTTCATTGGAAAAAATCAGAAGCGGCTTTGGAATTAGAGCCACAGGAAGGATACGATATTCGAAACTGGAGAGATCCCTTTGTTGTTTGGGATGACGAAAAGGAAGAGTACTTATTAATTTTGGGTGCCCGTAAAGGTCAAGACAAGCATTTACAAACAGGTCGTTTAGTAAAATTCACATCAGACAATTTGATTGATTGGGAATTCAAGGGAGATTTTTGGGCACCAGATTTGTACACAATGTTTGAAATGCCCGAATTATTTAAAATAGGTGATTGGTGGTATTTAGTTTATTCAGAATATTCTGATGGGAATAAGATACTTTATCGTATGAGTAAGAGTCTGGATGGTCCTTGGCTAAAACCGAAAGATGAAGCTTTTGATGGACGGGCATATTACGCAGGAAGGACCGCTTTCGATGGGGAACGTCGTGTTTTATTTGGTTGGGTTCCAACCAAAGACCAAGAAGATGACAAAAATAATTATCTCTGGGGAGGGACTTTTGTACCGCATGAGGTTTATCAAAAAGAAGATTTCTCACTAGGAGTAAAACCAATCGATGAAGTATGGAAATCCTTTACAGATGGAATTAGTTTGATTGATACGAAACTTTCGACGATTGACACTAGGGAAGAAAAGACGCTTGTAGAGCATAGTGGTACAATTTTCAATTTTGAAACAACTATTTCATTTGATGAGCAGCTCAGTGACTTCTCACTTAGGCTTTACAAAAACTTTGAGACGGATGAATCTTATGAATATCGATTTAACTTGGATGAAGGTCGACTTACTTTTGACAAAAATCCCTGCTATCCATGGTTCCAATACATGGATAAGGGCTTAATTAGACCAATTAACTTAAGACCAAATGAGTCTTACAATTTGAAAGTAATCGTTGATGACAATATCTTGACTCTATATATTGATGGGATTGCTTTGAATGCTCGTGTTTATGATCAGTTTGGCGATGCGATCACAATTACAGCTACGAATGGATCACTAACCGTATCTGACTCAAAGTTTTCAAATAAAATTTTGAAATAGAAAATTACACTATTCTTGCGGCAGGTGAGACCTCTTCATTTGCCGCATATGAGGAGGAAAATGAGATGGATTATAAAAAAGCTGCTGAAGAAGTATTAGCCAACATTGGTGGCCGGGAAAATGTTGCCAGTGTTACTCATTGTATCACTCGTTTACGTCTGATTCTTAAAGATAAGGACAAGGCCGACATGGAAAAGCTTGAGAATATTGAAGGAGCTAAAGGTGTTCTATTCAACAGCGGTCAACTTCAAGTAATTTTTGGCACTGGTACAGTCGAAAAAGTTTATGCGGAATTTGTAAGATTAACTGGGGTAAAAGAAGTATCGGTTTCAGAAATGAAAGATGAAGGCGTTAACAATTCAGGCAATAAACTACAACAAGCATTCAAAGTATTCTCAGATATTTTTATTCCAATTATTCCGGCTTTTATTGGAGCAGCTATGGTATTAGGTATTCGTTCCCTAATAACGACTCCAGGAATGTTTGGCATGGAGGGTTCCTTTGCTGACCATAATGTTTTTCTAAATGATTTAGCTAGTTTTTTTGGGATCATCGCTACCACTTTTGATTATTTACCAGTTTTAGTTATGTATTCGGCAACAAAGCGTTTTGGAGGTAACCCAATCTTAGGGTTGCTAGTCGGATTTGTGATGATTCATCCGGGACTTGCCAATCGCAATGATTTTGTCATGAATGCAGTCAAACCAGAATATTGGCATTTATTTGGTCTAAGTATTCCGGCTGTAGCTTTTCAGGGGGGAGTTTTTCCAGCCATATTGACCTCGTGGTTTTTAGCAAAAGTTGAAAAAATTACGAATAAGTATTCACCACAAGTCCTTGCTTATATTCTAGTTCCTACAGTTACCATTATTTTATCCAATTTTGCCTTATTTTTAGTATTTGGTCCGTTAGGAAATTTTGTTGGTAATGTTCTTGGAGGAATCATTGATTTTCTATATATGAAAATGGGGGCATTTGGAGCGTTTGTATTCGCTGGCGCACTTCAACCGTTAGTTGTTACTGGAACGCAACATGCTATTCAGGGGATTGAAGCAAATTTGGTAGCAACTACAGGTTTTAATTATATTCAACCTATCTGGTCAGTATCTATAATTGCGCAGGGCGGAGGCTGTATCGGGATGTATCTATTATTTAAAAAGAAATCAAAAGATCGTGATATTGCCCTTTCAAGTTTCATTCCCACTCTGGTAGGAATTACGGAACCAGCGATATTTGCTGTTAATTTGAAGTATTCCATTGTTCCATTTGTTTGCTCATTTATCGGTGCTGGTTTTGGTGGAGCTTTCATGAAGATTTTTGATGTTAAAGCAATTGGTCAGGGCTTGACAGTTTTACCAGGATTGACGATTGCTAATCCTGTCTTACCATATATTATTGGGAATCTTATTGCGTTTACGTTGCCAATTATATTTATTCTTGTATATGACAAATATAAGGTGTTTATTCCAGAATCTAAGCATCGTAAATTTTCAGATGAGTTATCATCAAAAAAACAGCCAATACAGGTAAAGTGAGCGACTGATATGCTAAATATTTTTAAGAAAAAAGAAGTTAAGATTGTTGCGCCAACAACGGGGATTTTTAAAGAATTGGCAGAATTGAGCGATCCTGTATTTTCAAAGGGTATGATGGGTCAAGGATTTGCTATTAGGCCTATTAAGGGTGAAGTTGTTTCTCCCATAAATGGAATTGTCACAAACATTTTTCCGACTAAGCATGCGATTAGCTTAAAAAGCGCATCCGGTTTAGAACTCTTAATACATGTTGGGATGGATACCGTTGAATTAAACGGACAGGGCTTTGATGTTCAAGTGAAAGAAAATCAAAAAGTAAAATCTGGAGACAATCTGATGTTTGTAAATCTTCAAGTTTTGGAAGAAAGGGACAAACCCAATGATGTTATCGTGGTATTTCCAGAATATCAAGGAAAAATATCTATTCCTGAATTGAAAAGTGTAGAACAGGGGCAAAAGCTTTTCGATTTAGTATGATGAATGATGATTTAGCAAAAATCATTCATAATTAAAAAAGAGAAATCGAGGGAAAGCAATGGTTTATGGTGCAATTGAAGCTGGTGGAACGAAATTTGTGTGTGCAGTTGGCGATGAAGACTTCAATCTTTTGGCTAAAGCGAGTTTCCCAACAACCACGCCGGCAGAAACAATGCAATTGGTGATTGAATTTTTTACTCAGTATAAAGAGGATTTGCAAAGTATCGGAGTCGGATCTTTTGGGCCGATTGATATTCAAAGAGAGTCTAAAACTTATGGTTTTATCACAGCGACTCCTAAGAGTGCTTGGCAGAATTTTGATTTTGTAGGTACTTTAAAAAAATTTTTTGCGGTTCCAATCGCTTGGACTACCGACGTCAATGCGGCTTGTTACGGGGAATATATTTTAGGTTATGGCAGTGAATATTCTAATGTAGTCTACTATACCGTAGGAACAGGAATCGGCGGAGGCGCAATTCAAAATGGGCGTTTCATTGAAGGGTTCAGCCATCCAGAGATGGGGCATATGCTTGTTAGGCGACATCAGAAGGATCATTTTTCTGGTAGCTGTCCGTTTCACCAAGACTGTTTAGAAGGATTGGCAGCCGGTCCAGCCATTGAAAAAAGAACAGGTAAAAAAGGACAAGAAGTAGCTGAAAAAGATCCAGTATGGGAAATTGTAGCCTCTTATATTGCTCAATGTGCTTATAACACCACATTGATGCTTTCTCCTGACGTGATTATCTTTGGTGGCGGTGTCATGAAACAGACACAACTAAAAATGAAAGTGCAGGAAAAATTTCTAGAGTTACTTAATGACTATGTTAGTATACCTAAGATTGCTGATTATATCGTAACACCTAAGTTAGGGGATCATGCCGGGATAACTGGCTGCTTGGCATTGGCAAAAGAAGTTAAACAGCATTCAGCGTAAACAAACGAGATCGTCTTGGCTTTAAGGTTGAGGCGGTCTATTTCTATTAAAGCTAGTGGGAGGAAAAGAGTTGAAAATAAAGATGAAGGAAGCAGTCTTGGGATACATTGAAGAAGACTTGGAAAAAGCGACTTTTGCCGCGCAAGAAATCGCAACTCATTTTGGTATCAAACGAAGTGTGGCTTCACATTATTTGAACCAACTATTTTCTGAAAGGAAGCTATCTAAGAATGATACTGTTCGACCGGTCCTATTTCAATTAGCTAAAAACGAAGCAACGGACTACTTTTCTACTTTCATTGGTTTTGACAAGTCGTTGAAGTCGACCATAAATAAATGCAAAGCTGCCGTAATGTATCCACCTAATGGTCTACCGTTGATTATAAAAGGAAATAGCGGTGTCGGAAAAAGTTACTTAGCAAAGTTGATCTATCATTATGCGCTTGACCGAGAAGTAATCAAGCAGAAGGCGAAATTCGTTGTTGTAAATTGCGCGGATTATGCGAATAATCCAGAATTATTGTCAGCAGTATTATTTGGCTATAAAAAAGGCGCCTTCACGGGAGCAGAAAAGGATACTGAGGGGATGCTGTCTTCGGCAGATGGGGGCTACTTGTTTTTAGATGAGGTGCACAATTTAAGTTCAGAAAATCAGGAAAAACTTTTTCTATTAATGGATTCTCATAAATATCGGAAATTAGGAGAAAGTGAAAAGTGGGAATCGGCCAATGTTCGACTAATTTTAGCAACCACTGAAAATACGAATAATGCATTGCTAACAACGTTTAGAAGGAGGATTCCTGCCGAAATCACCCTACCAGACTATAACAATAGAAGCACTTCGGAAAAAATTCAGTTGTTGTTTGGCTTTCTGAGTGCGGAAGCAACTGAGATTGCGAGCAAAATTTTTTGTCCAATCCCTCTTTTTACCCATTTTTTGTCAAAATCATTTGAAGGAAATATCGGGGAGCTTAAGAATGAAATAAAACTTTTATGTGCAGAAGGGTATATCCAAAATAGTAAAAAGGAAGCCATTTATCTAGGTAACCCATCTGATAGTGGCTTTTGGATAGAGCCCGGCATTCCTTTTGATTCTAATCAATTCTTTTATGAGGCGCTTACGACTATTAATTTACGTGGTTTATTCCAAAATAGTGATTCAATCAAAGAGAAGATGTCTCAGCTAGATAATGAAATCAATCAAAAATGCCAAAATATTTCAGGGTATGATTATTTCAAAGATGATGAATTTCAGGTTTTAAGGACCTACGTATTGGATTGTATTTCCACCACGATAATGAATGCAGGGAAGGGGGCGATCGAAGAAATAGCAGAAGCACTTAGTATTTTCATTCTATTCATTGACGCAGTTGATGAGATAGATAGGAGTTTCTTGTTCTCTCATTTACGGAAATTTTCATCACAAAATGAAAAATATCTCTTATTAGCTAAAAAGATTTGCACAGATATAGAAATTGAAGGGAGTAAAAAGGATTTATTATTGAGATGGACGGTTTTTCTTGTAACAAAATATTATGAAAATTTACCTGAAACCCATTGCCTGATTGTGATGCATGGTGGACAAACAGCTACAGCATTAGCTAGTGAAACAAATAAACTGTTAGGAAACTACGTCTATGACGGATTCAACATGCCCATTGATGGAAAGACAGAAGATGTTATAGCACTAATCAATAATTTTTGCCAAAATATTGATACATCAAAGGGGCTCATTGTGCTTGTCGATATGGGTTCTTTGGAACAGATGTATGAAAAAATCGAATCAAATGTAATCGGGGATTTAGTAATTTTAAACAACGTTTCTACCGGGTTAGCAATTGAGTGCGGGATGCAAGTTTGTCAAAAGAAACCGGTGAGCTATTTTCATCAAATGGATTTTGATCCCTATAAAGTAAAGGTTCAATATTACAAAGGACTATCTCAAAAGAAAAATATTATTGTTTCATGCCTTTCAGGGCAAGGGATTTCTGAAAAAGTAAAAGAAATATTGAGTAATTATTTAGCAGAACAGTTAGAGGTTCTAACCTTCGATTTAAACGCATTGAAAAAAATAGCGGATGAGAAAGACCAGGTAATTTTTAAGGATACTGTTTTTGTTTTGTCTTCGATTGATTTATGCATTGAAGGAGTTGAGTGCTTAAATCTTGAAGAAGTGATTAATGGAAATCAAACTTTGGAAAAATTAGAGGACTATCTCGCGGCTGATCAATGTGAGCGGTGTCTAAATGAATTGATTAAACTCTTCACAATTGAGGGTGCCAGTATGAAACTACGCTTTTTAGATTCTAAAAAGGTTTTTAATGATATTGAAAAAGTGCTCTATGAATACGAAAAATATTATCAAATAAAAATCCCAAGTTTTTTACGGATCAACCTATTTTTACATCTTTCCAGCATGATTGAACGAATCATGATAGGGGATGGAGCAGTTGATGCGAATCTAATGATAGAACAAGAGACATTTGCGGAGTTCTTACAAATATCACAAAAGATTTTTTCGGAAATTAGGATGATCTATTGTATAGAGATCCCTAAAGGAGAGTACGAATTAATATTTATGATTTTTGAACAAACTTTTTTCACTATTTAATTGAGCGTCTAAAAAATGAAAGGGTGTTCAATTTTTTTTTGGACGCTCTTAATAGTTAGAAAAGCTTTCTATCGTCTACTTTTAGCCCCTTAAAAAATTGGCATACTAATTGCATAAATAAAAGTATTAACAGAAAGGAGAGAAAAGAATGGCATTTTGGCAAACACTATTAGTTGTACTGTATGGGTTCTTTATTAACTGGGATAAGGAAGGGCCCAAGCTAGGGACCTCTCAACCAGTAGTTGCAGGCTTTTTGACAGGATTCATCATGGGAGATGTACAAACAGGCCTATACATTGGTGGGACGCTTCAACTAATGACACTGGGAATCACCAGTTTTGGCGGTGCTTCGGTACCAGATTATCAAACAGCTGCGCTAATTGGCACCTATTTGGCGATTTCAACGAATCAAGATGCAGCGATTGGAATTACTTTAGCTATTCCTGTTGCGATGCTGATTGTTCAATTGGATGTTTTGAAATGGTCGACCAACATTTTTTTCCAGCAGCAAGCTGAGAAATTTGCACAAAAAGCGGATTATCGTAAATTAGAATGGATGCAATACTTGGCGTCAATTAATACGAGCTTTGTATCGGGAATTCCAGTTTTATTAACGGTTATCTTAGGCCCCACTTTAGTTGGCAGTGCGATTAATTATATTCCCGAATGGGTAACAGGAGGATTGAAGGTGGCAGGAGGCTTACTCCCTGCTGTGGGTATTGGAATGCTATTAAAATATCTTCCTACGAAAGACTATTTTGCATATTTGTTAGTTGGGTTTGTGCTGGCTGTTTATTTGCAGCTACCGATCTTAGGGATTTCATTACTAGGTGCAGCAATTGCGTTAATTGTTTATAAACAAAATGCTCACAAGGAACAGGCAGTATCAACAGTAGGGGGAGGTTTCGATGAAGATGAGTAAAAAATTGACCAAAACCGATCGACAAGTAATTTTTCGCTGGATTCTCAATGGAGCAACTTCATTGAATTATGAAAAAATGGAAGGCTTAGGTTATGCCTATTCAATGCTTCCGTTCATTAAAGAAACATATAAAGACGACCCAGAAGGTATGAAGCAATCAGTATTAGCCCATCTTCAGTTCTTTAATACGACACCTTATACTGCACCGTACATTATTGGAATGAATGTTGGGATTGAGAAAGAAGAAAAAAACGGCGCATTAGAGGCCGTTAGTGCCCTTAAAACAGGACTTATGGGTCCTTTGGCTGGTATTGGTGATAGTGTTTTTGTTGTCATTCCGTGGACAATATTTGGCGCAATTGCCGCAAATATGGCTTTAGAAGGTAGCTTTGTAGGAATTATTCTATGGATCATAGCCTCAATTTTATTGCGATTAACCGCTTACCCACTGTATCGAGCAGGTAAGGAATCGGGAAGCAGTTTATTAACTCAAATTGAGACCAAGCTTAAATCAATTACCAACGCTGTCTCAATTTTGGGGTTAATGGTAGTAGGAGCGTTGATTGCTACAGTTGTGAAAGTGAATGTCGCGTTTGAATTTAAGCAAGGCGATTTGAAAATGACAGGAAATGAGATATTCGATCAAGTCATGCCGGGTCTTTTGCCAGCATGTGTAGTCGCAATTGTCTACTATTTATTAGGTAAAAAAGTAAAACCTGTATACGTTATTTTATTGATTTTAGTTGTTTCGATTGCTTTAAGAGCCGCAAATATAGTGAAGTAGGTGTTGAAAATGAGTGAACAGATGAAAGGGATTATCCATGTACGGATTGACGACCGAATGATCCATGGACAAGTAGCCACACAATGGACCAATCAATTAAATGCTAGCAGAATTATGGTAATTAATAACGACGTGGCCAACGATGACGTAAAGAAATCCGTTGTCCGTTTAGCAGCTCCGCCAAATGTTAGAACATCAATAATTACTAAAGAAACAGCACTTACTAATATTCTTGCTGGAAAGTATGCCGGTCAACGAGTACTTGTTGTCGCGGTATCGCCAGTTGATGTTCAGTTTCTAATTGAGCAAGGACTACCGATAACGAGTGTCAATGTCGGCAATTTATCAAGGCGAGAAGGGACTGAGCGAATCCGGCCAACGATAAATATCACGGACATTGAACGACAAGCTTTTAAAGACTTAATGGATCGTGGAGTAGAGGTGACCGTAGTTCAGACGCCGCGAGATGCCAAAGAATATTTAAAAGATTTTATCAAATAAAGTTGAGGGATAGGTAGATGGAATTTGTAATTACTTCTCATGGTAGCATTGCTGCTGGTTTTGCTGAAACATTGAAAATGTTTTTCGGTGAGACGGCTGATTGCCACGTCGTCTCGTTGGGAAATGAGGGAATTGAAGATTTTCGCATAAAGATCGAGCAAACGGTCGAGCTAATTAAAACAGAGGATGTCCTGATCTTTGCAGATTTAATTGGAGGGACTCCCTTTAATGAGTTTGCTAAAAGAGGTGAGCGTTTTCAAAAGGAATTTCATCTCCTTGGAGGAACAAATTTAGGTTTGTTGATTGAAGCCATGAATATGAAACTGCAGGAAGAAAAAGGTAGTGCTATCGTAAAACGGTTACGCCAGAACACTACGATCGGATTTTATGAAGATCTACAAAAAATGACGAATGAAGAGGATGAATAGAAACCATGCAAAAAATTTTTTATCAACCAAACGGACTTTGGTTTGGTGACTGTATGCCATTTTTTAAAGATGGGGTCTACTACTTATTTCATCAACGTGATACTAGAAAGCCTAAGCCATTGACCGATCCTTTTGGTTGGTCTCTGGTGACAACTAAAGACTTTGTGACTTTTGAAGATTATGGAGAAGTGATTCCACATGGCGGGAAAGACGATATTGATCAGTTTATCTATGCGGGAAGTATTATTCAAGGAGTACATGAGCAGCTAGCGTTATATACAGGACATAACCGTCAGGCAAAATTAGCTGGAAAAACATCGGAAGTCCTGATGGTGGCAAGCTCTGATGATTTGGTTCATTGGAAAAAGTCTGGGGAAGCAGCCAAGCTTGTCCCGCAAGCCGGATACGATAAGAACGATTGGCGTGACCCTTTTGTGATTTATGATCAAGAGCGAGGAAAATATGTTTTAGTGTTAGGGGCTAGAAAACCCGCTAGTAAGAAAAAACCAACGGGGCGTCTTGTGTATTTTGAATCATCTGATTTACAAGATTGGGAATTTATGGGTGATTATTGGGCAAATGATGAATTCAACATGATTGAAATGCCGGACATCTTCGAAATGAATGGTACGTGGTATTTATTATTTTCGGAATACTGCGAAGATAAAAAAACAAAATATCGAATAGGTTCAGGCTTGTTCAATAAATGGCAGTCACCACTAGACGAAGCATTTGATGGGAAAGCTTATTATGCAGCACGCACTGTTGGGACAAATGAGACCGGTCGCTTTCTAACCGGATGGGTTGCCACAAAAGAAGCTGAAGACGATCAAAATATTTGGGATTGGGGAGGAGCGCTTGTTCCACACCAAGTTATCCAAAAAGAGGACAAGACACTGGGAGTTCGATTGCCCCAAACAATTATTGATCATTTTGAAAAAAATACCTCTTTTCCAGGTTTTAGCTTAGAACAGGTGGATGGAAAGAAAGAGAAATTTATAATTCCTGAAAGTGATGACTATTTCTTAATGGAAACAAAGGTGACTGTAGCAAGTGGGACAAAAGAGTTTGCAGTGAAGTTATTTACAGACCAAGTAACGCAAGAAGGCTATGAATATCGTATTTCACTGAACAATCAGCAGCTTTCTTTTAATAAAACACCGAATTATCCTTGGCCACAGCTGTTTGATAAAGGGTTACAGCGTCCTTTATATTTAGAACCAGAAAAAGAGTATGATGTGAAGCTGATTGTGGATGGGACGTTGGCCGTTCTTTATATTAATGATGTTGCATTGAGTACACGAATGTATGACAAACCCGGAAAGAGTATCAGTTTTACTGTTACTGAAGGGACCATTGAAATGGGAGAGATTCGCTATTCAACAGAGTATAGTTGTGGGTTCTAACCACTAGGAAGGAAAGACAGATGAAATTAAATGGCTTGCAACACATTGGTATTCCAACAGAAGATTTTACGGCTTCGAAAAAGTTTTATGAATCTTTGGGTTTCACCTTGATCAATCAAGAGAAAAACGGTACGAGTAATGTGGGGTTTTTCAATCTAAATGGAACAGTTATTGAAATTTGGGAAGATGCTTCAAGTGGTACTAAAGGCGCTATTGATCATATAGCCTTGGATACCGATGATATTGAGCTGGCTTATCAAACAGTCAAGCAGCTAGGGTACCCCTTAATAAATGAAAAAATTGAAAACTTGCCTTTTTGGGAGCAGGGGATTCTATATTTCAATTTTTTAGGCCCTAACAATGAGGTTATTGAGATCTCCGAAAGAATCAGATAATTTTTTGGTAGAATTAATGCAAAATGTTATCGATATCAAAGCTTCATTTTTTTAATCTATTAATTAGTATCAAAACGTGTTACTTCTATTTTCTGAATGGTAAATCAACATTTTTACATCAAAAAAAGTGTATCAATCATACAAGAATCGACACTTGAAAGCTTACATTACGTGAGGCAACTGTTCATAAAAAAATAATAAGAAAAAATACCTTATATCTACATGATAACTTCTGAAATACGTATGGACATTTTGTCTATACGTATATTTTTTTTTGAATTTTCGAAAAAAAGTATAACTCAAATTGTAGTAGTAGTGGAAAGAGGAAAGAATGTCAGAATAAAAAAGCTGTTGTCTAGGAGGAAATAAATATGAATCATTCGCTGGATTCTCATATAACTCATATGTTTGATAGTTTTTGTAAGACCGTGATACGTAATGAAGTGAGGAATATTAATAAACAATACTCACGTATAAGAAGGCGTCAAGTATCACTGTCACAGATTCCTAAAGATATTTTAGACGGTTTTCAGGTTAGAGATTGTTCAATAGAAAATAGTGAATTATATTCCATTTTTGGAATGAAGTTAATTGTTTCTGATCTTACTTTATCTGAGGGAATTAATTATCTGCCTGAACAAAAGAAAAAGATTATTTTATTATATTACTTTGCTGGTTTCAATGATCGTGAAATTGGAGAAGTTTTACAGATGAGCGTTGGAGGAATATGGTATCAACGCAAAGAAGCAGAAGATGAACTGAGAGAAAATTTGGAGTATCTAAGAAATGAATATTAAGGATAATCATTTAACGCTAACATCAAAAGTAATACTTGAAGCTGTATCTGGCGATCCAATAGCAATGAACTGTGTATTGAATCACTATCAAGGATATATAGTAAGTCTCTCGTTACGCAAAGATTATACAGAATTTGCTAAATCTCCTTTTTATGTTGATGAATATACTCGCAGAAGGTTGGAGACGAAGTTAATGGAAAAAATCATGACTTTTAATATTACTCGTTAGTCTTCTGACTCTTTTCTCTTTCCATTTTCGTTCTATGAAAGTTTTGTACATTTTTTGTTCGAAATTTTCATAGGGTGAAAAACCCTTCTGTTCTTTGACAAGAAAATATCAATTCTATCAGTACTTTAGTTTTTAAACTTTCTTCTTTTGATACGCCATGACGGGTAACTAGCTCAGAGCGAATACTATGAAGAGAATTAGTTGAATGCTTTATAATGATACTTCCGTAACCAAATTGGCTCGCCATCACTGGGGAGAGGTAAAATACCTATGTGCAATAATATTGCAGCTGATAGATGTTTAAATATTTAGAAATCAATTATTATGAAAATAGTTTTGATTTCGTAAAAATAATGATTAAAACCCAAGACTATTAACAAAGAAGGCGCTATAATGAAAACAGCTACTCGTAAAGATCTAATTGAGATAGGTTTTTCACAGTATTACGCTGACAAAATTTTCAAGGAATGTAAAAAACTTCTGGTTCAACGAGGTTATTCTTTTTATCGAAACACAAAAATAAAAAGAATTCCCATAAATATTATCGAAGAAGTTTTGAATATTTCTTGGGAGGAATAATACTGATGAAGAGAGTTTCGAATATATACAAAGATAAAAAAAGAGGGACTTGGTATTTTAGTGTTACTTTAGGATATGATCGTTTTGGGAAAAGAATTCAACCAACAAGAAGAGGGTTTAAAACGCAACGTGAAGCAAAAGAAGCTCTGGAGGAATTAAAAAAGAATTATTCAGATTCGCAAGGTGTGTACTTACAAGGAATCAAATTTAATGACTTCTATGAGAAATACTTTTTTCCATGGTATAGACTTGGAACTGTTGAAAAGACTTATGTTAAAACTAATAATATTTTACAACGTGCACTCGATTATTTTGGAATGATGCAAATGGAAAATATTCGCCCGATTCATATTCAAGAATTTCAGCAACATCTTGTTGAAAATTGTAATGTGAAAAGGAAAGATGGCTCTGTTCTTCCTTTATCGAACAATTATGTCAAACAAATGTTCAATAAATTGAGAGTTGTTTTTAAACGAGCAGTTGTTCTGGAGGTTATCAAGGAGAACCCGGTTGATACAATAGGAAAAATTAAAACGGAACGTTCTCAGGTCGATTTTTGGACTGTTGATGAATTTAAGAGCTTTTATAATTACTCTTATCAGAATGATTTTCAAGAATCATTTTACAAACGATTAATTCGCTTTGTTTTTGTAACAGGTGTCAGAAGTGAAGAATTATTGGCTTTGCAATGGTCTGATTTTGATTTGGAAAAAGGGACCTGTAGTATCAATAAATCCATTTATATTCGTACAAGAGAAGATTATGAATTTACTGATACCAAAAACAAGTCAAGCATCCGCACAATTACTTTAGATAAACAAACTGTTAAGGAACTGAAAGAGTGGAAAGAAATGCAGGCAACGATTGGTGATAATATCGATTTTGTCTTCTCGTTTGACGGTCTGCCACCTTCACCGCGTACAATCCTTAATCGTATCAAAAAGTTGTCAGAGCTTGCTGGAGTAAAACCAATACACATGCATGGATTAAGACACTCACATGTTGCTTTTTTAGTTGAACACAATAAAAATATTTATGCGATATCAAAGCGATTAGGTCATTCTTCCATAAAAACTACCTTAGATAAATATGGCCATCTATATCCAGAAACTAATCAAACACTCGCGGATGAATTCACGAAGTTTGATATTTAATTTTTTCTCATTTTTATGCTGTCAATTGGTTGTCACGAGCCATTATTGATGTTTCCGATGTTGATATACCAGGCTTTAGGCTATGGTTGGCGGTATCGAAGATGGATGAGGACGAACCTAAGAAGTAATTGAATTTATAAATCGTTTAAGAAGTAAAAAAGTTGCCTGTCATTTGTTTTTCCTTAATTAAAAGGATAACTTATGATGGGTCAACTTTTTTACATTTTTCCATTAAAAATGAATTTATAGACATGAAAAATTTAAGCGGATTATCAATAGATTAATGTATAGGATAGTATTCTGTAGTGATTAATTTAAAACTTTTTAACTTTAAAGATTGAACTAAAAGATATCTTCAATTTATGAGAGTATTATTTAATATCTGTATAAAAAAATGACGCTATTAAAAATTGAGCGTATAATAATGAATAGTAAGAGATAAAATAGGGAGTAGGGATGGCTTTTGAAAAATGAAAAAAAAATCAAAGAAAATTTAGATTATTTAATCGATTTAATGAAAAATGCAACTGCTGATGATTATGAAGAATTACAACGCGAAATGCAGCAGCCAGATCGTCGTCATCTTTTGAAGGATGCATACGAACTTTTAAATGATTATGATGGGGATGACCGTGAAGAATTTAAAGCAAAGATTGAGAAGTTAAGTCAAGAATTGTAAAAAAACTGTACAGAAAAAATTCTTGTGCGGTTTTTTTGTTATAGTCTGTTGTAAAATTTGATACTCTCATCGTTCTTGGAGATGATTAGTTTTAAATTTATCGTGTTTGTTAACCATTCAGGTTTTAACGGAACATCTATTGTGTCACCATTAAGACTATCATGATCAATACTATTTATAAGGAAATGGATTATTTGTTTAAAAATGTCGATTTTATCAAGTTATGGAATCGGATGTTTAGTGACATTCTCATGAAATACGAAGTATTCATCATTTGTCATAAACATTGATAACAATGTCTTATCCTATATAATCCATGGTTAAGATGTTTATTAAATTCTAATTCATCTTGGTAATTTTGAAATTCTAATGTGTGTTCTACGCTCATTTTTTTAAATCGTGTTCTTTGTTACGATAAGTTAAAACTGTTCGATGTGACATACCAACTTTTTCAGCTAGTTCGTTTGCAGAAATATTGCGGTTGAATATTAATTTTGCAACTTTATCTAAATCAATAATCATTCTATCACTTATATTTATATTCATTTTAATATTTATTAGTTTATTAAAACAAATAAATATATTATGTAAACTTTATAGGAACTGATGACATGGACTTAAGACGACTAAACTATTTTTTAGCAATTATTAAAGAGGGATCTATTTCTGGAGCAGCAAAGTTATTAAATATTACACAACCTACACTGAGTCGTCAACTGAAGGAGTTAGAAGAAGAATTAGATACTGTTCTGTTCGAAAATTTCTGATTTAAATATTCGAGGGACGTTTAATCTAACATTTAACATACTTCCGTTAGTTCAATCGTGTGTCGGCTCTGCAGTTGCAATTCTTGATGATGATCTGGTATTTATTCCTTTTTATCCGGAGATTAAAGCGAATTGCTTGCTGACTGCACCAGCAGAAAAATTTTTTTCAAATGTTAGCCATGTTTTCAAGGCATAGCACTGTATAGAAAAAGTATTAGACGACATAATTAATCAGTTTTACTATTACAGTGTAATGAAGTTACAATTTGTGTCATTTTTTAGGAGGTAATGGTGATGAAAAAACAAACAGCAGGACGAGATAACTTGGGAGAATTTGCACCTAAATTTGCAGAATTAAATGATGATGTTCTTTTTGGTGAAGTTTGGTCAAGAGAGAACGAATTAAGTGCTCTTCAAAGAAGTCTGATTACAATCTCTGCATTAATTTCTGGTGGCAATTTGGAACAACTTCCGGCACATTTAGCTATAGGTAAAGATAATGGCATTACGAAAGAAGAGATAGCAGAAGTTATTACACATTTATCATTTTATGTTGGATGGCCGAAAGCTTGGTCGGCATTTAATGCGGCTAAAGAAGTTTACAAGGATTAATAATGAGAGTGGGGTAATATAGAATGGACAAAGAAGATTTAAAAAATGAGATATTTCCAATTGGTAGTAAGAATGATACGTATGCACAATATTTTATTGGTGACAAACGGTAGTGGATGGTATCAAGAAGAAGGAAAACCAGCTCAAAAATTACAATCCAGCGATGTTGTCTCAATTAAAGATGGTGTTAAACACTGGCATGGTGCTGCGAAAGATAGTTGGTTTTCTCATATAGCTATCACTTCGGGAAAAAGCGAATGGTGTGAATCTGTGCCTGATGAGGTGTATAATGATCTTTAAGGAGATGTTAATATGATTTTTGATGAAAATTTTCAATTAAATAATGGGATATTAATTCCTAAATTAGGACTTGGTACTTGGTTGATTCCAGAAGATAAAGCTGCTTTTGCTGTTGAATCTGCAGTTAAAATCGGATATCGGTTAATCGATACAGCACAAGCATATGACAGTCGATTTGAAGTAGCGCAAGGAATCAGAAATTGCGGTATAGATAGGGAACAGCTCTTTATAACATCAAAAGTTTCTGCTAATGCTAAAACTTTCGAGTCAGCTAAACAGTCAATTAGTGATATTTTAACAGAGATGGACTTGGATTATATTGACTTAATGTTGATTCATAGCCCTCAGCCTTGGGATGAGTTTAGGGGAGACAAACGTTATTTTAAAGAAAATATCAATGTTTGGCGTGCGTTAGAAGAAGCGTATAAAGAAGGAAAAGTTAGAGCTATCGGTGTCTCCAACTTTTTGATTGATGATTTGGAAAATATTATAGAAAACTGTAATATTGTACCGATGGTCAATCAAGTTTTGTGCCATATTAGTAATACACCAATGGATGTCATTAATTTTTGTCAGTCAAATAATATATTAGTTGAATCATATTCACCGATAGCACATGGTGAAACACTAAAAGATCCGTTAATTAAAGAGATGGCTGATAAATATCATGTCTCAGTTCCACAATTATGTATCCGATATGATTTACAGTTAAATACTGTAGTGTTGCCCAAGACAGGAAATCCTGAGCATATGAAAGATAATGCTGCTGTTGACTTTATCATTTCAGACGGTGATATGGAAAAATTAAAACATATCAAGAAATTAGACAGTTACGGAGATTCAGCGAAATTCCCGGTTTACAATGGGAAATAACACATAATCAGACAGTTTTTTTAAGCTGTCTGTTTTTTTAATTTCATTAGCTAAGTAATCAAGAAATAACTCACATGGTTTTGACAATTGACCATTCTTTTTCCAAATAACGTTAAGAGGGACTCTAACTTCGGGATATAAAGGTATAAAAATAATATCGCTATTTTCTGTATTTATAATTCCGTCAATACAAAGAGTGTGTGCTGTATTTTGACTAGTTAATTGTGCAGCATTGTATAGTAGATTATAGGTGCCAACTATATTAAGATGGTTGATATTGAGACCTAGCCATTCTGACAAGTTATTTTGGACGAGTGATTGTGATGAAATAAGCAGTGGTTCATTTAACAAATCACTGGATGTTATTTCTTCTTTTTTTCCTAAGGTACTATTTCTTTTCGTTATAATTCCCCATAAATCAGTCGTCATTAGGGGGATAAAGGAGTAGTGCTGTTTATTGACTGGATCAATAGTAAGCGCAAAATCAATCAAACCGTTGTCAAGTTTTTCTATCACATCATCAGCATTTCCACTATAAAGTTTTATTGTAATTAGAGGGAATGCAGCTCGTAGATGATTTATTGCTTTAGCAATAAGTTTGATAGATTTAGTTTCTCCGGCTCCAATACTTATTTCTCCAACTAAGTCACTATGTGCTTGAAGATTATTAGTTGTCTTACTTACTAAATCTAGAATGTCCTTTCCCTTAGAAGCAAGATAGCGTCCTTCACTTGTCAAATGGATCTGACGATTTCCGCGGTGAAAAAGTTTAACATTTAAACTTTCTTCTAAGAGTTTTATTTGCTTTGATAAAGCAGGTTGAGAAATATGCAGTTTATCAGCTGCTTTAGTAATTGATTGTTGTTCGACAACTGCTAAAAAATATTCAATAAGGCGTAATTCCATAAAACATCCTCCATAACTATTGGTTATACTTTGTGATAATATATATGTATTTGTTATGTACAATATACCGAACTATACTATATCTATCAACTAATAATAAGGAGTGTTTACAATGACAGTTAAGAGCATAAAAGCGAATAGTAAAGAATTGCAGGCTATTACTGCTATACAAACGGAAAATAATCGGCTTGTGGCGGAATTGAATACAGGATATCATGATAAAGATGAAACACGTGCTATTTTAGCGCGTATTACTCATTGTCCTATTGACGATAGCGTTGATGTCTTATTACCTTTTTTGACAGATTTTGGTCGGCATATAAAACTAGGTAAAGATATTTTTATTAATCGTGATGCTATGTTTGTTGACCTTGGTGGGATTACTATCGATGACAGGGTACTTATCGGTCCGAGAGTGAGTCTGTTAACAGTGAATCATTTTGAGAATCCGGAAGATCGAAGAGGGGTTATTACAGCACCTATTCATATAAAAAAAGGTGCTTGGATTGGAGCCTCTGCTGTTGTGATGCCAGGAGTAACTATCGGTAAAAACGCAATTGTTGCAGCCAACTCAACTGTTACAAAAGATGTTCCGGACAATGTCATTGTCGCGGGAACACCTGCTAGGTATATAAGAGATATTGAAAGTAATTAAAAAAACGCCTGAATTCAGGCGTTTTTTTTTAATTTTCTTGCTGTAAGGCTTTTAAGCCGACTAAATTTAATAGATTCCAAGGCGTATCAAATTCTGGTTGGAAGAAGAAATCGGCATAAGCCAATTGATCAATAGTAAATTTAGTCTGAATAGCTATCGAAATAGAATGGATATAAGGAGTCAAATCTTCTTTGGACATGATTTGAGCCCCAAGTATTTGATGTGTTTCTGGTGAGTAATATAATTTAAACATGACGTTTGTTTTCATTGATTTGGGAATAAAGTCCATTAAAGTATCTTGATCAATAAGAACAGAACGAACGGTCATCTTTAATTTATCAGCCATAAGTGCATTAACACCAGTTGATGCAAATTTATAGTCAAAAACCCGTAACGCTGAAGAACCTTGTACACCTGGGAAGGCAAACTTAGGACCATCAATGTTTTTAGCTGCAAAACGACCTTGTTTACGGGCGTTGCTGGCTAATGAGATATTAACGGTTGTTTCACCAGGATTGTATTGGATTAAAGTAGCATCACCAATAGCAAATACGTCAGGTTCGCTTGTTTGCATATATTCATCTGTTTTGATCATTCCGTTTGGCAATAACTCAATGGAATCTTTTAGCCATGCAGTATTTGGTCGAACACCTGCAGACATAACAACTAAATCAGCTGTGTACTCACCTTTATCGGTAATAACTTTTTGAATTTTATCTGATCCTTCAAAACTTTTCACCATTTCACCCATTGCTAAGTGGATACCATTATTCGTCATTTCTTTTTCAAGAATGTCAGTAAACTCTTTATCTAAATAAGTACCTAGCGGACGGTCAATGACATCAATAACCGTTACATTTTTTCCTGCTAATGCAAATGATTCAGCTGCTTCAATGCCGATATAACCGCTGCCGACGACAACAACATTTTCAATGTCAGGATCAACACTTTTCATTTTTAATTGAATAGTATCTCCGCGACCTCTCATAGTTTCAATGCCGTTTAAATCATTTCCCGGAACAGGTAGGATAAATGGTGTAGCGCCAGGGCTTAAAATAATCTTATCGTAAGACTCGGTGCGTTTTTCGCCCGTCTTATGATTTATAACCTCTACTTGATGGTTTTTGGCATCAAGAGATAGAATTTCGTGATTGTTAAAAACGTGGACCCCACGTTTTTGCATCTTTTCAACAGTCATATAGCGAATAGAATTCACATCTTTAACTGCTCCCTCAAGATATAGTTGGGTACCTCAACCCATAAATGAAATAAAGTCATCCTTTTCGTACCATTGGATCTCTGCGTCAGGATGAGTTAGTAATAATTCTTCAACTGCTTCAAAACCGCCATGTGAAGAACCTAAGACAATAACTTTCATCATGAAACCTCCTAAAATAATTAATAGTCGTACAAACAGATTGTAACAGTTATAAATTAGATAATCCAATAATTTGCTGTAGATAGATGAAAACAAAATTTTTTTTTGGTAGATTTTTCAAAAAAACTATGAACTAAGTACTAGCAATGCTATAATATTTTATGATGGAAATTTTTGGAGGATGTAAAATGACAATAGCGAAGTTGACGATAGTTGTTCCTTGCTATAACGAAGAAGAAGTTTTACCTATTTCTAGCAAGGAATTACACAAATTAATTTTAAATATGATTAAAGACAATAAAATTACTGAAGATAGTTCAATTTTATTTGTTGATGATGGCAGTAAAGATAAAACATGGCAAGTGATTAGTAAATTAAATAATAGTGATTCAGTTCATTATAACGGTATAAAATTTAGTCGTAATTTTGGACATCAAAATGCAGTCTTAGCAGGTATGGCGACAGCTGTTGAATATTCAGATATGATTATTAGTATTGATGCTGATTTGCAAGATGATATTTTTGCAATTCCTAAAATGGTAGATGCATATTATGAAGGAAACGATGTCGTTTATGGCGTACGTAATAATCGTGATACAGACACTGCTTTTAAACGTATAACAGCTAACGGTTTTTATGCTTTTATGCAGCGAATTGGGATAAACATGGTTCCAAATCATGCTGATTTTCGTCTGATGAGTGAACGAGCTGTAAAAACGTTACTTCAGTTTAAAGAGGAGAATTTGTTTTTGCGGGGCATGGTTCCGCTGGTCGGCTACCCGTCGGCCAAAGTACATTACTCGAGAAACGAAAGAGCAGCTGGCGAGTCGAAGTATCCTTTAAAAAAAATGCTTAGTTTTGCAATGGAAGGTATTTCTTCATTCTCTATCATGCCGATTCGCTTTGTACGAAATCTTGGATTATTAACAACATTAATTGGACTAATTTATGTATTTTATACGTTATATCAAAAAATCAGCGGCAACACAGACACCGGTTGGGCATCAACTATCATGAGTATATGGCTGATTGGCGGCGTGCAGTTGATAGGAATCTCAATTGTGGGAGAATATATCGGTAAAATTTATTCTGAGGTGAAACATCGTCCGCGTTTTATCATCGAGACGAACTTAAATGGGCGCGAGGTTAAGGATTATGAGAAGTAATAATCAAACGATAAGAAAGTGGAAACCGTCACTAGGAATGTTGCTTTTTTTAGTGTTTTTTTTAACATCTGCAATTTTTTTATTAATAGCAAGCAAGAATTCGCCTATTTATCGATACAATGATTGGGTCGATTTAAATGCTTTCCTGACAATGGGGAAATCTTGGGGGCATGGGAAGATCCCTTATCGTGACTTATTTGAACAGAAAGGTCCTTTATTATATCTGGTTTTTATGATAGCCTCGAAACTTTCACCCAGTTATCATGGTATTTACTTTTTAGAAGTAGTCAATTTAGCTTGGGTATCTATGCTACTCTTTAAAACTGCTCGCTTTTATTTAGACAAAAGTAAGAGCTTAGTGTTCGTTTTCTTAAGTTACACTTTGTTGTTGATGAGTCCTTTTTTTAAGATGGGAGGAAGCGCCGAAGAGTTTGCATTCGTACCGGTTGTTTTTCTGATTTATTTAATTGTAAAATTACAACACACCGATTATGTTCTGACAAACCGTGATTACATTTTAGCAGGATTAGGTTTTTCTTATTTATTTTGGGTGAAATTTACTATGGTTGGCGGTTACTTAGGTTTTTACATAGCCTTGTTTATTATTCTTTTACTAAAAAAGCGAACCTATCAAGCTGTAAATTCACTGGTTTGGTTCTTGTTGATGTTTATTGTTGTCAGTATGTTGATTGTCGCATATTTTTCGGTTCTCGGCGGGTTAAATCAATTAATTTTTAATTACTTTTATGCTAATATTTCGCTCTATCCAAATAATGAAACAAGCGGTTTAATAGGTAATATTTTAAACGCAGTCCGTATTTTTTCTGGAAGAGTAATCGGCAATCAAATTTTAACGGTGACATTAGGCTTTGGTCTAGCCGTTACTTGCTTGACCAAGAGACTGTTCAGTGATTATGAAAGTTTGTTTATCTACTGTGCAACTTTTTTCACATTAATTATCAGCACGTTTTATGGGGGTAAAGATTTTAGTTATTATTTCTTAATCTTGATGCCGTTTGCATGTTTAAGTATTCTGTGGGCATTGACTTATGTAAAAGCAAAGACATTAACAGAAATACAATGGATTTTTACCGGTCTGTTGAGTCTAATCCTCGTTTTTGGTTTAAATGGAAATTTCAAATATTCTACTTTCTTTCCTAATAATCGGTCGTTGACGTTTAATACGAAGGATCATTCCTTTGCACAGGAAAAATTTGCTAGAATAATGAATAAAGAAAAAGAGCCCACACTGTTGAACTACGGTGCTTTAGACGAAGGTTTTTATCAGGCTGCTAACATAGTACCAACAGTTTATTATTTTGAACGACAGAATATCAGCGATGAATACTTACCAGAAATGATGGAAACACAAAATAAAGCGGTTGACAATAAGACTATAAAATTTGTTGTGTGTAGGATAAATTTTGGTGAGACACCTGATAAAGCTGTTCCAGAGAATATCCAGAAAAATTATGATTTAGTTGCTGATCATAGTCAATTTGCAGAGTGGGATAAAACCTATCTATTATACAAAGCTAAAAACTAGACGCTGAATCAAGATAAAGCAGGTGATCACTTTATCTTGATTCTTTTTTATTTGAACGGTCATCTTAATAAGATTGCCGTCTTATGTTATAATAAACCAAACTTAAAGTAGAGGTGTTACATGATGTCGTTATCATTAAAACAAATTGAATCAATTCTTTTTAATTCAGGCTTGATTAAAGAATATGTTCATCAAGGTAAATGGTATTTTCAACTTCCAGTTGAAGATAGAACATTTTATCATATAACTTATGATTCACGTCAAGTTGGCGCAGAATCATTATTTTTCTGTAAAGGATTATCTTTTAAACAAGAATATTTGGAAACAGCAATTTTAGAAAAAGGTTTGAATTATTATATTTCAGAAAACCCTTATGATGTTACAGCCGACTTAGGGATTATTGTTACTGATATTCGAGAGGCTTTGGCACTATTAAGTATGGCTTTTTATGATTACCCTCAAAATAAATTAACATTAATCGGTTATACAGGAACTAAAGGAAAAACAACGGCTTCTTATTTTACTAAAGCTATTTTAGATCAAACGACGAATCAAAGAGTTGCAATGCTTTCAACTATGAACACAACATTAGATGGTAAAACATTTTTTAAATCTGAATTAACAACACCGGAATCATTGGATTTGTATCGAATGATGGCAGAAGCTGTTACGAATGGAATGACACACATGGTCATGGAAGTGTCCTCTCAAGCATATAAAGTAAAACGAGCCTATGGTTTGGTTTTTGATATTGGTATTTTTATGAATATTTCTCCGGATCATATTGGACCAATTGAGCATCCAACATTTGATGATTATTATTATTGCAAGCGGCAATTAATTAAGCAGGCAAAAAAAGTTGTTATATTTAAGGAGACAAAAGACGTTACTTTATTGATTGAAACAGCAGATGCTTACGGAAAACCTTATGTTACCTATGGTCATAAGCCTGATGCTGACTTTTATTGGCAGCCTGATGTTGATGCTTTAACTTTTCATGTGTCATCGTCAAATCATTCGCAAATAAATATTACTGGTGAGTATAGACTTCAGTTACGTGGAGATTTTAATAAAGATAATGCGCTAGCAAGTCTGATTGTATCTAACATGGCGGGGGCTTCAAAGCAAGATTCAGCTAAAGGACTAAAAGCGGCCAAAGTGCCAGGTCGAATGGAGCATGTTTTAGGTACAGAAGGTGAACATATTTATGTGGATTATGCTCATAATTATGATAGCTTAAAAAACTTATTAAGTTTTGCTGAAAAAGAGTATCCGGATGGAAAAATTATTACGGTTATCGGTAGTACAGGTAATAAAGGGGTATCACGCCGGAAAGATTTTGGAAAAGCTTTATCTGAATTAGGAGATACAGTAGTGTTGACTGAAGACGATCCGCAATTTGAGGATCCTAAAAAAATTATTAATGAAATTTCAGAGGCTATCTATAATCCGGAGGTAAAGCAGTTTATTATTTTGGATAGAGAAGAGGCTATCAAAAAGGCAATTGATTTAGCGGCTGCTGGAGATGTTGTTATATTAGCCGGTAAGGGCCAGGATCGATATCAAAAGAAAAATGGCAAAGATGTACCTTATAAAGGTGATTATCAGGTGGCACAAGATTATATAAATGAAAAAAACAAGATGCATTAATTAGCATCTTGTTTTTTTGAGCTTTTTAATCCGAAGGGAATTCGACTTTCAGTGCCATCTTTAATACGTTTGATATTATCGCGGTGACGGTAAATGATAAACAGTGTAATAATAATTGCAAGTGTAGTTAAAAGCCAATTTTGTTCAGCTAAAATATCAGGAAAAATCAGCGGAATTACAACTGTTGAGATTGTAATTAGAATAGCACTGATCATACTTGATAGACTAACAGTGCTAGTTAGAAAGAGTAAAATGACAAATATACTAGCAGAGTAAATAAAGAAAGTCGGGCTGTATCCTAATAACATACCAGCACTTGTAGCAACCGCTTTGCCGCCTTTAAAATCAATAAAGATTGGAAATGTGTGACCTAGAATGGCGAGGACACCAAACCATAAAGGATTAACGTCAAGACCAAACCAAATCGGTAATGATGTTGCAGCGGCCCCTTTGGCTATGTCCATGATTAGGACAATGATTCCAGCTTTTTTTCCTAAAACTCTAAAAGTATTAGTAGTTCCCATATTACCGCTACCAAAATTTCTAATATCTTTGTTGTAAAATAATTTTCCTACCCAAACTCCAGAAGGAATGGAGCCTAAAATATAGGCTAGAAAAAGAAGTAACATAACTTTCACGATGACTGCCTCCTTAACGACAAGTCTAATTTTACCATGAAAATTAAAAGGCAACAATACAATTTAATTGCTTGCACTTTAAAAAAATTAACGCTATGATTGCGATATTAAAATAATATGGAGGTCTTTAACATGTCTTTTGTAAATCCGAGTGATGCAACCATAAAAACATATTTGAAAGAAGCAAAAAATATTGCAATTGTAGGACTAAGCAATAAGCCGGACAGAACAAGTTACCAAATTGCGGAATTGCTGCAACAAAAGGGGTATACAATTTTTCCAGTAAATCCGATGATAGCAGGTCAAACAGTACTGAATGAAAAGGTGTACGCTTCTTTGATGGAAGTACCAGAAAAAATCGATATTGTAGATATTTTCAGAAGAAGCGATGCGTTGCCTGAAATAGCAGAAGATTTTGTAAAGACAGATGCTGAGGTGTTTTGGGCACAGCTGGGCATCGAAAGCGATGAAGCTGCTACATATCTGCAAAATCATAATCGAAACGATATTGTGATGAATCGTTGCATTAAAATCGAATTAAACAAATAAGTATTGACAACTGTTTTTTATCATGGTATTCTAATTTAAATTAATCAAGCAAATCAATGAAAAGGACAAGTAATTATTTAGTCAGATGTATAGAGAGTCTTCGTTTGGTGGAAGAAGACCATCCCTAAATAATAAACACACCTTTGAGAAGTTTAGCTGAAATCAAGTAGGTTAAGCCGGGCGCCCGTTATCGTGTTTTGAGGTTAAGTCTTTTCGGCTTAACGAATATGAGGTGGGACCACGACATGTTAATGCTCGTCCTCTTGGTAATAACCAAGAGGACTTTTTTGTTTTATGTCGTCAAATTATTGAACAATGCTTGAAAATAAATGAAAATCATCTGTAATGAGGACAAGTAATTGATTAATCATCGTGTATAGAGAGCCTTTGGTTGCTGTAAAAAGGTCACGACTAGTCATTGAACACACCTCGGAGATATAAATTTGAATGAATAGTAGAATTTATCGGTTCACTCGTTATCGTGTCTTGAGGTTAAGTTTTTTGACTTAGCGAATATGAGGTGGGACCACGACATTGTTAATGCTCGTCCTCTTGGCAATCTGCCAAGAGGGCTTTTTTTATTTTAAGGAGGAAACCAAATGGAGTTAATCGTAAAAATTTTACCGGCGCTTATAGAAGGGACAAAGATGACACTGCTCGTCTTTTTATTAACATTAATAACATCTTTACCATTAGGGATTTTAATTGGTTTTGCCAGTGCAAAGGGGCCGAAATTACTAAAGAGTTTAATTGGCGTCTATATTTGGATTATTCGTGGCACACCGTTGTTGCTACAATTAATTTTTGTCTTCTTTGGATTACCATTTATGGGGATTATCATTGAAAGTAGGGTGATCGCGGTACTGATAGCGTTTGTTATTAACTACTCAGCATATTTTGCTGAAATATTTAGAGGTGGTATTCAATCGATTCCCAATGGTCAATATGAAGCAGCCCAAGTATTAGGTATCTCTAAAAATCAGACCACATTTAAAATTATTTTACCGCAAGTTTTCCAAATAATTTTTCCATCGGTATCTAACGAAGTTATTACTTTAGTCAAAGATACATCTCTTATTTATGCGTTAGGTTTAAGCGATGTTATGAAAGCTGGACGGATCGCCATGCAACGGGAAGCCAGTATTGTTCCGCTGATTGTCGTAGGTATTATTTACTTAATTCTGACAGGTGTCATGACGCTGTTGCTTAATTATATAGAACAAAAAAGAATGAAACGAGGTATATAATATGATAACTATCAGTCAGTTAAACAAGTCATATGCAGATAAAAGAATTATTTCAGATTTTAACTTGTCGATTAATGATGGTGAAATCGTCGTTTTTGTTGGACCATCTGGCGGTGGTAAGACCACTTTATTGAGGTGTATATCAGGTTTAGAATCATTAGACAGCGGAACGATTATGATTAATGGGCATGAAGTAGATCCCAAAAATAATCGGGGTCGAATTGGTATAGTATTTCAAGACTTTAATTTGTTTCCACATTTGACCGTACTAGAAAATGTTATGACGGCACCGTTATTAAAAAAAGACGAAGATAAAGCGGTTATTAAGAAACGTGCAATAGAATTTTTAAAAGAATTTGGATTAGAAAATCATCAAGCTTACTATCCCGTAAATCTATCGGGAGGGCAAAAACAGCGAGTAGCAATTGTTCGTGCCTTGTTGATGAATCCTAGTATCCTTTGCTACGATGAGCCGACAAGCGCACTGGATCCATCGTTAGTAACAGATGTGACGAAAACAATTAAAGAGTTAAGTAAAAGTGGTATGACACAGCTGATTGTGACGCACGATATGAATTTTGCAAAACAAGTAGCAGATAAACTGATAGAAGTAGAGCCAATTAAATAGAAAAGGAGAAATAGAGATGAGAAAAAACATAAGAAGAAAGTTAGTGGTTCTTGTCGGAATTATTTTTGGAGTAACGATTTTTACAGCTTGCGGGTCCCAAGGTAAACAGCAAAGTTATGAAGCAATTAAAAAGCGCGGTGAATTAATTATTGGTGTGGATGATACTTTTGTCCCAATGGGTTTTAGAGATGAACAGGATAAATTAGTCGGATTTGATATTGATTTAGCTAATGTTGTCACAAAAGAATTAGGTCTAAAGGCGAAAATTCAACCAATTGATTGGTCCTTAAAAGAGTCAGAATTAAAGAATGGTACAATTGATGTCATTTGGAATGGCTATACTGTGACAGATGCACGCAAGAAACAAGTTGATTTCAGTAACTATTATTTAAAAAATGAACAAGTTTTAGTTGTGAGGAAAGATAGCGGTATTAAAGACTTAGCACAGATGAAGGATAAAGTAGTAGGGCTGCAGGAAGGGTCTAGTGGTCAAGAATCTTTTGACAAAAAACCTGAACTGTTAAAAAATAATGTGAAAAACCAAGAAGCTGTATTATTCCCATCATTTACAGAAGCGTTTATTGATTTAAAGGCAAAAAGAATCGATGGTTTGGTTATTGATAAGGTATTCGCGGAGTATTATGTATCTAAACAGGAAGACCAAGTTGACTATATAATACTGCCAACTGATTTTGCAGAAGAAGATTTTGCTGTCGGTGTGGCCAAAGACAATAAAGAGTTAGTAGAAGTGATTAATACTGGTTTGGAAAAGGCAATTAAAGACGGTCAAGCTCAGAAAATTAGTGAAAAATGGTTTGGTGATGATCGAATATTGAAATAACGAAAAACAGTGTGACAGTAACTTAGTTACGCTGTTTTTATTGGTTATTAAAAGGTGAAATAATAATTGGCTAACACCAGTTAATGATAAAAGAATCCTCTAATAAATTTTCGATATGCAAACAGTCCTAAGATGAATCTAGAGATTATCAGAATAATCAGATCAACTCATATAAAAATGTGTAGATTACCACTTTGTTTTTTTTATGAAGATGAGACCGATTATACTTTGTCATAAATTTCGATGTAACCTTATTATATTAAATATTACATAAAAAATGAACTCTCTTAGGATTTAAAAAACTTTGCAAGTTGGATTGAATTATTATAAGATAAACTTCGTAGGTCATTATTTAAAGGTTATACGTGTCAACTTTCAACAAAGTTGCTTTTTTTTTGCATCATTTGTTATGAAAGTATCTAGAAATTGTATTTTCACATAATGATTTATCTTTTTTATAATTTATTTTTTTGTAAAGGAGAAAATAATGGCAAAAGAAATTCAAAAACAATATGACGATTCATCTATCCAGGTGTTAGAAGGATTAGATGCTGTTAGAAAGCGTCCGGGAATGTATATAGGTTCGACAGATTCTAAGGGACTTCATCATTTGGTATTTGAAATATTTGATAATGCTGTCGATGAAGCTTTATCGGGGTATGGGAACCAAATTGATGTAATCATTCATAAAGACAACAGTATCAGCGTTCGTGATTACGGACGAGGAATGCCGACGGGGATGCATACTTCTGGCAAACCGACAATCGAGGTCATTTTCACGATTCTTCATGCAGGTGGGAAGTTTGGTCAAGGAGGATATAAAACTTCCGGCGGCCTTCATGGCGTTGGAGCAAGCGTTGTTAATGCATTATCAAGTGAATTAACCGTAGAAACAGTCAGAGATGGCGAAGAAGTTAAACTTTCTTTTAAAAATGGTGGACATGTTACTGGTAAAGTTGAGCGGAAAAAAGTCTCAAAATCTGTAAAAAATGGTTCACTAATAACTTTCAAACCGGATACAACTATTTTTTCAACAGCTATTTTTTCTTATGATACGTTAGCAGAGCGTTTACGAGAAACAGCTTTTTTACTAAAAGGAGTTAAAATAACATTAACAGATGAACGGACAGATTTAGTTGAAGTATTTCATTATGATGAAGGAATTAAGGAGTTTGTTACCTATTTAAATGAAGGTAAAGATAATTTAACTCCTGTTATCTATTTTGCTGGTGAGAAAGATTCTATTGAAATTGAGTTTGCCTGTCAATATAATGATGGTTATTCTGAGAATACCCTGTCTTTTGTTAATAATGTTCGGACTAAAGATGGTGGAACGCATGAAACTGGTATGAAATCGGCATTGACAAAATCGTTTAATGATTATGCTAGGATGACCGGTTTATTGAAAGAGAAAGATAAAAATTTAGAGGGTAGTGATTTCAGAGAAGGCTTAACTGCTATTATTTCTGTTAGGATTCCTGAAAATCTGCTTCAATTTGAAGGTCAAACAAAAGGAAAATTAGGAACTCCTCAAGCAAGAGCTGCTGTAGAAGGTTCGATCAGCGAGCAGTTAGGATTCTTTTTACAAGAGAATAGTGATATGTCCCAGATGCTCGTCAGAAAAGCAATTAAAGCAAGAGAAGCAAGAGAAGCCGCTAGAAAAGCTCGAGAAGACAGTCGTAATGGCAAGAAGAAACGCAAAGGTGAAGCGTTACTTTCAGGGAAACTTACACCGGCTCAGACAAAAAATCCTCAAAAAAATGAATTATATTTGGTCGAAGGTGACTCTGCGGGCGGCTCGGCTAAGCAAGGCAGGGACCGAAAGTTTCAGGCTATCCTGCCTTTGCGCGGAAAGGTAATTAATACAGAAAAAGCTAAACTGCAGGATATCTTAAAAAATGAAGAAATCAATACGATGATTTACACTATCGGAGCAGGTGTTGGAGCTGATTTTGACGTAGAAAATTGTAATTATGATAAAGTTATTATTATGACTGATGCGGATACTGACGGCGCGCACATTCAAGTGCTTTTATTGACCTTTTTCTATCGTTACATGAAGCCTTTGGTTGAAGCTGGTAAAGTCTATATAGCACTGCCACCTCTCTATAAAGTTCAAAAAGGAACCGGTAAAAAGGCTAATATTAATTACGCCTGGACAGATGAAGAATTGACTTCTGTTACTAAATCTATGGGCAAGGGCTATATGCTTCAGCGTTATAAAGGGTTGGGTGAAATGAATGCAGAGCAATTGTGGGAAACGACAATGGATCCGGAAACCAGAACTTTAATTCGTGTAAAAATTGAAGATGCTGCAATGGCTGAGCGTCGAGTGACAACTCTCATGGGTGATAAAGTAGAGCCTCGAAGAAAGTGGATTGAAAAGTATGTTCAATTTACTTTGGAAGAAGATGGCAGTATTTTAGAACACCATGACGATACAGCAATTCATACAGCAGCAACGAATAACTCAGATAATCAAGAAATAAGTTTATTTGATTAATCGGCATGATAGGAGAGAATTAGATGACTGAACATCAAAGAATTCAAGAATTAACGCTTGAAGAAGTGATGGGAGATCGCTTTGGGCGCTATTCTAAATATATTATTCAAGAACGGGCTCTTCCAGATATCCGTGATGGACTGAAGCCGGTGCAAAGACGAATCCTATTTTCGATGAATAACGATGGTAATACATTTGATAAAGCATTTCGAAAATCTGCGAAATCAGTTGGTAATATTATGGGAAATTATCATCCGCATGGTGATAGCAGTATTTATGAAGCTATGGTGCGTATGAGCCAAGACTGGAAGTTAAGGGAACCTTTAATTGAAATGCATGGGAATAACGGAAGTATGGATGGAGATCCGCCAGCAGCAATGCGTTATACTGAGGCAAGATTATCAGAACTTAGTGACGAATTGTTGAAAGACATTGAAAAAGAAACCATTGAGATGGTTTGGAACTTTGATGATACTGAAAAAGAACCGACCGTTTTGCCAGCTAAATATCCGAATTTATTAGTGAACGGTTCTACAGGAATATCCGCAGGTTATGCTACAGAAATTCCAACACATAATTTAGCTGAAATTATTGATGGTACAGTGTATTTAATCGATCATCCAAATGCAAGTTTAGATAAATTGATGGAATTTGTACCAGGACCAGACTTCCCGACTGGGGGGATTTTGCAAGGTAAAAAAGAGTTGAGGAAGGCTTATGAAACTGGTAAAGGTAAAGTGAATTTACGGTCAAAAACGGAAATAGAACCATTAAAAGCCGGTAGAGAACAAATTGTTGTAACCGAAATTCCTTATGAGGTCAACAAAGCAAATTTAGTCAAAAAAATTGATGAGATACGTTTAAATAAAAAAATTGAGGGTATATCTGAGGTACGAGATGAAAGTGATAGAACTGGATTAAGAATTGTTATCGAGTTACGAAAAGAAGCGGATGCTTCGGGTATTTTGAACTATCTTTTAAAGAATACTGATTTACAGATAAATTACAATTTTAATATGGTGGCTATTCATGCTTCTCGACCTGAACAAGTAGGATTAAAGATAATTTTATCAGCCTATATTGAGCATCGTCAGCAGGTAATCCGTAAACGAAGTCAGTTTGAATTAAATAAAGCAAAAACACGACTGCATATTGTTGATGGTCTAATTAAGGCATTATCTATTCTTGATCAAGTGATCAGTGTTATCAGAGGAAGTAAAGATAAAAAAGATGCAAAACATAATTTAATGACATCTTTTGATTTTACCGAAGTACAAGCTGAAGCTATTGTCTCCCTTCAGTTGTATCGACTAACCAATACAGATATTACAGCATTAAAAATTGAAGCTGAAGATTTAAATAAACAAATTGCTTATTTAAAAAATATTTTAAATGATGAAAAAGAACTATTTAAATTAATGAAACAAGAACTTAGAGAAGTTAAGAAAAAATATACAAAACAGCGTCTAACTAAGTTAGAAGAAGAAATTGAAGAAATTACGATTGAAGCGTCTGTATTAATTCCGCAAGAAGATGTGATGGTTTGTGTGACTAAAGAAGGTTATGTTAAGAGAAGTAGCTTGCGCTCGTTTAATGCTTCAAAAGATGATGAAATGGATATGAAGGAAACAGATTTTATTGTATTCAGCAATCAGCTGAATACACATGACCAGTTGTTGATAGTGACAACAAAAGGAAATATGATTTATCGTCCTGTTCATGAATTACCTGATAAACGCTGGAAAGAGGTTGGGGAACATCTTTCTCAAAGCATTAATAATTTTACTGCTAATGAACAGATACTTTCTGTATTCCCTTACACAGAATTAGAAAACCAAAAAAGATTTGTTTTCATTACTAGAGACGGAATGATTAAACAGTCTGAAATGACGGATTTTGATATATGGCGTACCTATAAAAGTCGGTCAACGATGGCCATGAAATTAAAGTCAGATGATGACATTGTTATTACGGCAGAGTTAATCGATAAACAAGAGAAGATGGATGTTCTGCTAATCACAAATCGAGCATATGGTCTTTTGTATGATTTAGATGAAGTGCCTTGCGTTGGTGCGAAAGCTGCTGGCGTCAAAGCTATTAATTTAAAAGATGGTGATTTTGTAGCAGCAGGTTTACTAGTTGTGCGTGGCGCAGAATCGATTTTAACTATCGCGACAAATCGGGGCGGATTAAAGCGAATGAAAGTTAATGATATCAGTAAATTAAGCAGGGCTAAACGAGGTTTGATGATTATGCGAGAGCTAAAATCAAATCCCCATCGAGTTTTAAATGCTTTTATAACCAGCGAACATTCAAAAATTAAATTATCTGATGAGGAAAATAAGGAATATTTAATTGAAATAAAAAAAATTCCGATAACTGATCGCCAGTCAAACGGATCATTGTATACAGAAGCTAATGTAACAACTGTTACATTACAAAACAGAGAATAAATAAACTAGGAAAACACTTACACAAACGTGAGTGTTTTTTTGTGTTCTATATAATTATTTCACAAAGAGCACTGTTATAGTACAGTTTTCTTGAAGTTGAAAACAGAATTGATACCGGTATCAAAAACATTTAAACCCCTATATTACAATGTTTTGCTGCCATTGTATTTTTTTTAACATATATTGTATTTTTTTTAACTAGAACACTTGAAAACGATTGTATTTGTGTTATACTGAATTTGTTAAAAGATAAATAAAAAACTAAAACGCTAAAAACGAAACAAACTTAAGGAGGTTTCTCATCATGAGAAAACAGTGGGATGGCTTTAAAGGTGGAAAATGGGAATCAAGTGTAGACGTTCGTGATTTTATTCAAAAGAACTACACAGAATATCGTGGAGATGACTCGTTCCTAGAAGGACCGGCAGAAAGCACTGATAAATTATGGGGTAGATTGCAAGAATTATTTGAAGTTCAACATGAACACAATGGTGTTTACGATATGGATAACAATATTCCTGCTACGATTACTTCTCATGAACCTGGATATTTAATTAAAGATGAAGAAAAAATTGTCGGCTTGCAGACAGATGTTCCTTTAAAACAAGCATTTATGCCATTTGGTGGGATTAATATGGCTAATCATGCTTTAACTGCTAATGGATATGAAGTTGATGAAGAAATGTCAAAAATCTTCACTGACTGGAGAAAAACACATAATCAAGGTGTATTCGATGCTTATACTCCAGAGATGAGAGCAGCACGTAAAAATAAAATTATTACTGGTTTGCCAGATGCTTATGGACGTGGACGAATCATTGGTGATTATCGTCGTTTAGCATTATATGGTATGGATTTCTTAATTGCTGAAAAGAAAAAAGATCTTTCTAATGTTGGTAATAAAGTAATGTCAGATGATGTTATTCGTTTACGTGAAGAAGTATCAGATCAAATCAAAGCTTTAAATGCTATTAAAGAGATGGCAACTTATTACGGTTTTGATATTTCTGAACCTGCAGAAAATGCTGCAGAAGCAATTCAATGGTTGTACTTTGCTTATCTATCTGCTATTAAATCACAAAATGGAGCAGCTATGTCAATCGGACGTATCTCTGCATTCCTAGATATTTATATTCAACGAGATATTGAAAAAGGGATTATTTCAGAATTTGAAGCACAAGAATTAATTGACCACTTAATTATGAAACTACGTATGGTAACATTTGCACGTACACCTGAATATAATCAGTTATTCTCTGGTTATCCAATTTGGGCTACTTTATGTGTTGCCGGTATGGGTCTTGATGGTCGTTCATTAGTTACAAAAAATGATTTCCGTATTTTACATACATTAACAAATATGGGACCATCTCCAGAACCTAACTTGACAGTACTTTATTCTTCTCATTTACCAGAAGGTTTCAGAACTTTTGCTTCTCGTATTGCTAAAGAAAGTTCATCAATTCAATTTGAAAATGATGACTTATTACGTTCTAACTGGGGTTCAGATGATTGCGGTATTGCTTGTTGTGTATCTGCAACAGTTATCGGTAAAGATATGCAATTCTTCGGAGCTCGTGCAAACTTGGCTAAAGCTGTTCTTTACGCAATTAACGGCGGTGTTGATGAAATGACTAAGGTTCAAGTTGCTCCAAGATTCCGTCCAATGACTGGCGAAGTTTTAGAATATGATGAATTTATGTCTAAATTTACAGATATCTTAGATTGGTTAGCAGAGTTGTATGTAAATACATTAAATGTTATTCACTTCATGCATGATAAATATGCTTATGAAGCACCGCAATTAGCATTTATGGATACTCACTTAAAACGTACATTTGCAACTGGTATTGCAGGTATTTCTCATGCGACTGATAGTATTATGGCAATTAAACACGGTCATGTAGAAGTTATTCGCGACGAAAATGGTTTAGCTGTAGATTATGTACCAACAAAAGAATTCCCAACTTATGGTAACGATAATGCTGAAGCTGATGCAATGGCAAACTGGATTTTAGAATACTTCATGACTCAAATCAAACGTCAACATACTTATCGTAATTCAACACCATCTACATCATTATTAACAATTACATCAAATGTTGTTTATGGTAAAGGTACTGGTAACACTCCTGATGGACGCCGCGGAGGAAAACCGTTAGCACCAGGTGCAAACCCAAGCTATCAAGATGGAAAATATTTAGGTGAAAAGAACGGTTTATTAGCATCATTAAACTCTACTGCACGCTTAGATTACTCTAATGCTTTAGATGGTATTTCAAATACACAAACAATTAACCCTAATGGTTTAGGTAAGGATGACGATACACGTATTGCTAACTTACGCAACGTGTTAGATGGATACTTTGACAATGGCGGATACCATATAAATGTAAACGTCTTTACTAAAGATTTATTATTGGATGCTCAAGCACATCCTGAAAAATATCCAAACTTAACAATTCGTGTATCAGGTTACGCTGTTAAATTCCGTGACTTAACTCCTGAACAACAAGCAGATGTTATCTCACGTACAGCACACGAAAGAATGTAAAAAAATTATTGAAGGGGATGACGTGTTACATCGTCATCTCCTTTTTAGATAAAGGGATGGGACATTATGACAGAACAAGTAACGGGTAGAATTCACTCAACAGAAAACTTTGGTACAGTAGATGGACCAGGTGTAAGGTTTATTGTGTTTATGCAAGGATGTAAAATGAGATGCCAATTTTGTCATAATCCTGATACATGGAAGATAGGGGGAGGCAAAGAGGTAACTCCTGATGAAATTCTTGCGGAGGCTTTAAAGTATAAAACTTATTGGGGTAAAGACGGTGGGATAACTGTTAGTGGCGGTGAACCGTTACTTCAACCTAAGTTTATAACTGAACTGTTTAAAAAGGCTAAGGCTTTAGGAATTCATACAACGATTGATACATGTGGAAAACCATTCACTTACGATGAACCATTCTTTAGTGAATTTGAAGAACTTTTGAATTATACTGATCTTCTACTATTTGATATTAAACATATTGATAACGACGGTCATAAAATTTTAACAATGAATACAAATGATAATATTTTAGAAATGGCAAAATATTTATCTGAACGCAATCAACCTGTTTGGATCAGACATGTATTGGTTCCGCAAAGAACAGACTATGATGAATATTTGATTCGATTGGATGAATTTATAAAGTCATTGAATAATGTTGATAAAGTTGAAGTTTTACCTTATCATACAATGGGGCTGTTTAAGTGGGAAGATATGGGGTTAGAATACCCATTAGAAGGAATACCTACCCCTTCGCAAGAGAGAGTTGAAAATGCAAAAAAACTTTTACATGTCGATGATTATAAAAAATATTTAACAAGATAGAAAGTCGTCAACTATTGCTTTAATTGCAATAGTTGGATATACTAACATATATATTGAAAAATTAATAGTCAAGTTTTCTAGGGTTCCGTGAAATTTTTTCAGTCTGGACCGAGAGAAAACCATGGCAGCTTTCTGCTATGACACGGAAGGATAAAAGCCTGGGAGTTATTGAATAAATAATTCTCAGGCTTTTTTTTGTAGACATAATTAGGGAGGAAAATTAGATTGAAGAAAGAGTGGGTAATGATTATTGTTGCTGCAATTTTTGAAGTGTTGTGGGTAATTGGCTTAAAATATGCGGGATCCCCTTTAGAATGGATTGTTACAATTGCAGCTATATTTCTAAGTTTTTCGTTAATGATTAAAGCTGGTGAAAAAATTCCCGTAGGAACAGTTTACGCGGTTTTTGTCGGCCTTGGGACTGTGGGGACTTTGACAGTCGACAGTATTTTTTTTGGAACTCCAGTAACCATATCAAAAATATGCTTAATGTTGATTTTGGTTATCGGCATAATCGGATTAAAACAAACAACTCAATTAAAGGAGAGTAATGACTAATGGAATGGGCAGCGCTTATCGCAGCAGGTTTATTTGAAATGTTAGGTGTTAATGCAATTAATCGTTTTAATGAAAAAAAATCAGCAGCTAATCTGTTTGGGTTAATTATATTTTTCTTATGCAGTTTTCTATTATTATCGTATGCAATAACAAAATTATCGATGAGTACTGCTTATGCAATATGGACAGGAATAGGTGCGGCTGGTGGTGCGATACTTGGAATTATTTATCACGGGGAATCAAAAGATTTAAAACGCTTATTTTTTATTTCATTAATAATTATTGCGACAATTGGTTTAAAAATAATATCGTAAGCACAGCTTTATTTATGTTATAATGTCAGTATGAAAAAACAAATTGGAGGAATTAACTTATGTCAAAAGTATTAGTATTTGGACATCAAAATCCTGATACAGATGCAATTACATCTGCTATTGCATTTGCATACTTACAAAATAAATTGGGAATCGATACTGAAGCTGTTGCTTTAGGGGCGGTCAATGAAGAGACAGCTTACGCTTTAAACTACTTTAACACAGCTGCTCCGCGCATAATTGAAACAGCAGCAAATGAAACGAAACAGGTCATGCTTGTAGATCACAATGAATTTCAGCAAAGCGTTTCAGATATTAAAGAACTTGAAGTCTTGTCAGTTGTAGATCATCATAGGATTGCTAATTTTGAAACTGCTAATCCATTATACTATCGTGCAGAACCAGTCGGTTGTACAAATACAATTATTTTAAAATTATTCAAAGAAAATAATGTAACAATTCCTAAAGAAATTGCTGGTTTGATGGCATCTGCAATCATTTCTGATTCCTTACTATTTAAATCACCTACATGTACATCAGAAGATGTTGCTGCTGCGAAAGAACTAGCTGAACTAGCTGATATCGATTTGAATACTTATGGTTTAGCTATGCTGAAAGCCGGAACGAACTTAACAGACAAATCAGCTGAAGATTTAATTGATTCAGATGCTAAGAGTTTTCCGATGGGCGGTAAAAATTTAAGAATCGGACAGGTTAATACTGTTGATGTCTCAGATGTTTTATCTCGTCAGACTGAAGTCGAAGCAGCTATGCTTAAAGCAAATAAAGATAACGGATTCGATATGTTTATTTTAGTGATTACGAATATCTTAGATAGCGATTCAGTCGTATTGGTTGTCGGTGAACCTAAAGAAAAAGTAGAAGTTGCATTTAATGTTAAATTAGAAAATAATACAGCATTATTAAAAGGTGTTGTTTCACGTAAGAAACAAGTTGTTCCGCCTTTAACAAATGCATTTGCTTAGAAATTCAATTACTTCCAAGAGAGGTGTTTCTCTTGGAAGTTTTTTTGCAGAGGAGGTAAGCTAATGCTTAAAATGGATATTTTAAAAGAGGATTCGGTACTAGCAGAATATGGAGAAACTGATTTTCCAAAAGAACTACTTGACTTTTTAGTTTCTCATCGTGATGATACAGTGACATTAAGAGATATTAAGCGCTATTTTCCGAGTATGAGTAATATTGAGCGACATATAGATGTACTTATTAAAAATGGATTGCTTCAAAGGTATCATGGTCGATATATGACGGATATTCCCTACATTAAAACCAATGAATTGGAAGAAAGCTGTCAAGAAATAATTAAAAGTGTAAACAATCAAAAAAAAAAATTCTTAGCTTGGTTTGATAAGGAAAAGTTAAAGTCAGATGATGATCAATTTGTCCTTGCAGAGCTGCTCTCGTTATTTGTTAAAACTCCTTCCAAAAATAAAGTTGTACTTTTTGAAACCAATGAATTTATCCAACGATGGGAAAAATATCCCAATCAACTATCAACGCGTGACGGTATTCTCTATAAATGGGATGTTTTTCATCAACCAGTTATTTCTGAGCGATACGATTTAAATGATTATTTTAACCATTTATCTATTAATGAAGAACAGATACCTTCCAAATATCAGAAGATATATCAAAAGATTGGGGATGTTAATCCGGAATTTTATTTCAGCTATATTGACCGAAAAATTCGCCGATTATTAAAAGGAAAAAATAAAATCTCTAATCATCCCGACATTTTGATGACTTCACTAGTTGATTTAGATTATTTGATTGCTGAAAAAGATTATTATCAGATGATGGTAGTTTATCTACCTGAAAAAACATCTAAAGAATGTCCAGTATGGTATGATTGTATTAAAGAAGATTTATTAAGAACGCTAGACTATGAAACAATTGGAGATTTTTTGTTAATAAATTGTCTTTTAGATCAGTTAGTTATTGAAAGAAGTATTGATATTAATAAAACAATTCCTGTTATTAGAAATAAGTCATAAATTTTTGTGAGTTATCCAAAATATTATAAACTAAAAATAAATTGTTAATTGTTGGTTTTTTGAGAATTATGGATATTTTAAAATATGGTATTTTCTTTGTGGTAGCATTTGATTCATAAAAACTATAAAATCAAATTGATTGATTTACTTGGAAGAAGACATTGACAAAGTAGTTAAATAGCTTAATATAAAGTTAAGGATGGTGACGTCATTTGAAGAAGGTTTTAATATTCCTGTTAGTGGTTGTGTTGTTAGGATTTGGTGGATTTTATTTCTACAAGCAACAATCATCTCAGCAAACTCCTGATAAAATAGCGAAAGATACTGGGACTCAGGAAATTCAAAAAGATGATTTAGCAAAATATAATAAAGAAGCACAAGAATATGAAGCAAAATATAAGTATACCGAAGTATTTGACTCATGGGATGCATTAGATGATGCGAAAGATAAAGATGATAGTTATGCTTTGTCTAAATATGAGGGAAAAAAACTTTATCTGGTCTATGCGGCTTTACAGGAAGATAATAAAATAGCAGCAGTTTTCAGTGATAAAAATATAGTAGCTGAGAAATCAGAAAAAGATAAATAGTCTTAGGAGGACTTAAATGGATCAATTTAATTTAAAAATATCTGATGAGAGCGGTCGTATTGACAAGGTATTAACTAGTGCATTTAGTCAATATTCACGTTCTCAAATCCAATCATGGCTTAAAGATGGACTAGTAGACATTAATAAGACGCCTGTTAAGGCAAATCATAAAGTTAAAAATGGTGAAATCATTACAATTACTATTCCAGAGCCAGAAGAATTAACGCTTAAACCTCAGGATATTCCGATTGATATTGTCTATGAAGATGAAGATGTCATCATTGTTAATAAACCGCAAGGAATGGTTGTACATCCGTCAGCAGGTCATCCTGATGGCACGTTAGTGAATGCTTTACTATTTCATGCCGATCATTTATCATCGATAAATGATGTTGTTCGACCTGGTATTGTACATCGAATAGATAAAGATACATCCGGATTATTAATGGTGGCAAAAAATGATCAAGCACACGAGTATTTATCGGATCAATTAAAAGAAAAAAAACCTTTAAGAAAGTATCTTGCTTTAGTTCATGGTGTTATTCCTCATGAAAAAGGGACTATTGAAGCTCCGATAGGACGAAGCAAAGACAATCGACAGAAACAAGCGGTTATTAAAGACGGAAAACCTGCACTCACACATTTTAAAGTGATTGAAAAATTTGATAAATTTACATTAATTGAATGTCAACTGGAAACCGGTAGAACACACCAACTGAGAGTCCATCTCGAATACATTGGTTATCCAATCGCTGGTGATCCGTTGTATGGTCCGAAGAAAACTTTACCCGGTAATGGTCAATTTTTACATGCCCAAACCATTGGATTTGAGCATCCTAAAAATCATGAGTTAATGACGTTTTCTGTTGAAATACCACCTGTTTTCAAAGAAACTTTAGCTGAACTGAGAAAAAAAGATTGATTTTTATCTAAATTTACGTTAAAGTGAAATTAACAAATCAAACATGATTCCTTTAAGAATAGTCCCGAGAGGCTAAGAAGGTAAATGCTCTATATGGATTGTGGCTGTGTGTCTTATTCTATATAGAATGTCTTTATGAGAACATTTCCTCCTATCCTTTTCTTGGGTAGGAGTTTTTTATTGGATTCAATTAGGAGGATGTATTGTGAAGCAAAAAGAAGTGGTGGATGCTGTGACAATGAAACGCGCGATAACAAGAATTACGTATGAAATAATTGAGCGCAATAAATCCATCGATAATATTGCATTAGTCGGCATCAAAACTCGTGGTATTTATTTAGCTGAACGTATTGCTGAACGTTTACAGCAACTAGAGGGGCATAGTGTGCCTGTCGGTGAGCTCGATATTACTTTATACCGAGATGATAACCACAAGAACGAGCATGATGATGCTACGGTTCATGCATCAAATATTCCTTTTTCATTGGAAGATAAAGAGGTCATTCTAGTTGATGATGTTATTTACACAGGTCGTACTATTCGTGCAGCATTAGATGCTTTGATGGATTTAGGCCGTCCAGATAAGATTTCTTTAGCAGTGTTAGTTGATAGAGGCCACAGAGAATTACCGATTCGTGCTGATTATGTTGGGAAAAATATTCCAACATCAAGGAAAGAGCAAGTTATCGTACAAGTTCAGGAAGTTGACGGTAAAGACAGCATTTCTATAAAATCAGATCAATAAAAATACTTTTTAATCAAGTACAGAGAGACTTGGAAGAGTAACAAATGCACAAGGAACACTATGTGCATCATTTTGTTATGAACCTCGTTTCTAATTAAGAAACGAGGATTTTTTGTTATAAGGGGGAAAATAAAATGAAAAAAGAAGAGTTTCGTAATGAAGATGCAGTAATTGATATTCATGAAAGACCATCAGGAATTAAGTGGCTTGGCTTAAGTTTGCAACATTTGTTCACTATGTTTGGTGCAACAGTATTAGTTCCGATTTTAGTGGGGATAAATCCAGGGATCGCTCTATTTAGTTCAGGTTTAGGTACGGTCGTTTACTTGTGTGTGACTCGAGGTAAAATTCCAGCGTACTTAGGCAGCAGTTTTGCGTTTATAGCAGCTATGCAAATGTTGATGAAAGAAGATGGTTATCCGGCAATCGCTCTTGGCGCACTAACAACAGGAATTGTCTACCTGATTGTTTCAATGATTGTAAAAAAAGCTGGATCTGGCTGGCTAGACAAATTATTACCGGCAATCGTAGTCGGACCGGTTGTTATGGTAATTGGTCTTGGATTAGCTGCGAACGCTGCGAATCAAGCAATGTTTCAAAATATGCCGGATGGTTCTCAAGTTTATAATGTAAAGTATATCGCTGTGGCAATGATTACATTAATTTTAACAATTATATTCAATATGTATTTAAAAGGATTTTTAGGACTTATTCCGATTTTGTTGGGTATCATATGCGGCTATATTGTCGCTTTGCTGTTCGGTATTGTTGATACAAAGCCGATTGCAGATGCAGCATGGTTTGCTTTACCGAATTTTCAGACACCTTTTGTAACTTATACGCCTAAATTTTATTTAACAGCAGTCATTACGATGGCACCGATAGCCTTTGTTACGATGACTGAACATATCGGACATTTAATGGTATTGAATAAATTAACAAAGAGGAATTTTTATGAAAATCCAGGTCTTCATAAAACTTTGATGGGTGATGGGTTAGCACAAATTGTTGCTGGCTTCGTTGGTGGACCTCCAGTAACAAGTTATGGTGAAAATATTGGTGTTCTTGCAATTACACGTGTACATAGTGTGTTTGTTATCGGCGGGGCAGCGATCCTTGCTATGGTATTAGGCTTTGTCGGCAAATTAAGTGCTTTGATACAAAGTATACCTGGTCCTGTTATTGCAGGAATCAGTTTTATCTTATTCGGAGTTATTGCATCAAGCGGTTTGAAAATATTAATTGATAATAAAGTTGATTTTAATTCGAAACGCAACCTTTTAATAGCATCAGTCATTTTAGTGATTGGTATTGGCGGTCTAACCTTTAAAGCTGGTCCAGTCGCAGTCTCAGGTATGGCACTAGCTACAGTCTTCGGGATTGTTATGAATCTTGTTTTACCAAAAGTTGCCAAAAGTGAAGAAGAGTAAAGAAAAGGAGAGTTACGAATGATTATTACATCAGAACAAATCAGTTTAAAGCATCTATTGACGGCCGAATCATTGAGCGATCAAGAAGTAATGGGGCTGATTAGACGGGCACAGGCCTTTAAACAAGGGGCGAAATCAAATCTGCCGGATGAACAATTTTTTGTTACCAATCTATTTTTTGAGAACAGCACACGGACACATAAGAGTTTTGAAGTAGCCGAAAAAAAATTGGGTTTTGATGTAATAGAATTTGATGCAAAGTCTAGCTCAGTAACGAAGGGCGAATCATTATATGATACTGTATTGACGATGTCAGCAATTGGCGTACAGGCCTGTGTTATCAGACACTCGCAAGAAGATTATTATAATGAATTGATTCAAAGCAAAACAATTACGACGTCGATTATTAATGGCGGTGACGGTAGCGGCAATCATCCGACTCAATGTTTACTGGATCTGTTAACGATATACGAAGAATTTGGTTATTTTTCTGGGTTGAACGTAGCAATTTGCGGGGATTTGACTCATTCGCGTGTTGCTAATTCAAATATGAAAATGCTGAAACGTTTAGGTGCAAATCTTTATTTTTGCGGCCCAGAAGAATGGTATAACAAGCAGTATGAAGCATATGGTGAATATTTAGTTATAGATGATGTTCTAGACAAAGTCGATGTGATGATGATGCTTAGAGTGCAGCATGAGCGGCATGACTCAGATGAAGGGTTCTCTAAAGAAACGTATCATCAGAGATACGGGTTGACCGTGAAACGAGCTGAAAAGATGCAAGCGAAAGCAATTATTATGCATCCAGCACCGGTGAACCGTGATGTAGAACTAGCTGACGAATTGGTAGAGTCTTACCAATCAAGGATTACACAGCAAATGACAAATGGTGTTTATATGAGAATGGCAATTCTAGAAGCAATTCTACATGGAAAGGCGTAGGTGAAACGTATGACAACTCTATTAATCAAAAATGGACGCATGGTAACAAATCGAAATGAATTAATTTCTGCAGATATCTTTATTGAAGAAGGTAAGATTCAAGGTATTGGCAAGTTTGATGCAAGAACTGTTAGTGCTGATAAGGTAATTGATGCCGCAAATGGATTAATTACTCCAGGAATGGTAGATGTACACGTTCATTTCAGAGAACCTGGCTTTGAATACAAAGAAACAATTGAAACTGGCAGTTTATCTGCAGCTCGAGGGGGATTTACTACAGTTTGTGCGATGCCTAATTTGAATCCTGTTCCTGATACAGTTGAAAATATGGAGCTGATACAATCACTTATAAATAAAAATGCGCATGTCAAAATTTTACAATACGCTTCCATCACAAATAATTTAAGAAGTGAAGAGTTAGTTGATTTTAAAGGGTTAAAAGATGCCGGATCCTTTGCTTTTACCAATGATGGGGTAGGTGTACAAACCGCAGGTACAATGTATCTTGCTATGGAAGCCGCGGCTGCGCTCAATATGGCAATTGTTGCACATACAGAGGATGAATCACTGCTGTTTAATGGCGTAATGCATAAAGGAAAAAAATCGGAAGAGTTAGAATTACCAGGTATTATGAGTGCGACTGAATCATCACAAATAGCTCGGGATATTTTATTGGCTAAAGAAACAGGGGTTCATTACCACGTTTGTCACGTTTCTACAAAAGAGAGTGTGGAAGTTATCCGACAAGCAAAACTAAACGGAATCCACGTGACGTGCGAAGTCTGCCCACATCACCTAATTATGACGGATGCAGATATCACTTGTGACCACGGCTATTTTAAGATGAATCCGCCATTACGTGACAATGAGGATCGACAAGCTTTAATTAAAGGACTTTTAGATGGAACAATTGATTGCATAGCAACAGATCACGCTCCTCACGGTCATGAAGAAAAAAATCAAAGTATGCTTAAGGCTCCTTTTGGAATTATCGGTAGTGAAACAGTATTTAAATTAATGTACACCCATTTTGTAGAAACGGGAATTTTCACCTTGGCAGACGTTGTTTACTGGATGACAGATGCACCAGCCAGAATCTTTGGCTTAGAGGCTGGGACTTTAGATATTGGGACACCAGCTGATATTGCAATATTTGATATAGACAGCGAAGTAGAGATAACAAAAGACTTTACTTCTAAAGCGGATAACACACCTTTTATAGGTGAAAAGGTTAAAGGAGATACACTATTTACATTAGTGGATGGGAAAATAGTTTGGGATAAAGGTGGTATGTAACGTGATAAAACGATTATTAATTTTAGAAGATGGCACTTATTTTGAAGGTAAAGGGTTTGGAGCTAAAGGAATCGGTACCGGAGAGGTTGTGTTTACGACCGGTATGAGCGGTTATCAGGAAGTGTTAACAGATCCTAGTTTCAAGGGACAGATTATTATGTTTACGTACCCTTTAATCGGCAATTACGGTATTAATCGAGATGATTTTGAATCTATGCTGCCTTCATGTAATGGTGTCATTGTTAAAGATGTAGCTCGTTTGGCATCGAATTGGCGTAGCCAAATGACATTGGATGAATTTTTAAAATCAAAAGGGATACCTGGTATATCCGGTATCGATACACGAGCGTTGACAAAGAAAATCAGAGATGCCGGTACATTAAAAGGCAGTATTATCGATATTGTCCCGGATATTGATCATGAATATGATCAGCTGCGAGCAACGGTTTTACCGAGAAACCAAGTACAGCAAGTATCAACTACAAAGCCTTATACAATACCTGGAGATGGTAAAAAGGTAGTAGTTGTTGATTTTGGAATGAAACACAGCATTCTTCGAGAATTAATTAATCGCCGATGCAATATTACGGTTGTTCCTTACAATTATTCAGCAGACGATATTTTAACGTTGGCACCGGATGGCATTATGTTGTCAAATGGTCCTGGTGATCCCAAAGACGTACCTGAGGGAATTGAAACAATCACCAAGTTGCAAAGTAAAGTGCCGATATTTGGCATTTGCCTTGGACATCAATTACTTAGTTTAGCTAATGGTGCAGATACGTATAAATTAAAATTCGGTCATCGTGGCAGCAACCATCCGGTTAAAGAAATTGCAACAGGTCAGATTTGCTTTACTTCACAAAATCACGGATATGCTGTGTCTGAGGAAAGCACCACGATGACAGATTTGATGGTGACACACATTGAGATTAATGATAACACCATTGAAGGCGTTAAACATAAAAAGTACCCTGCGTTTTCAGTTCAGTTTCATCCAGATGCAGCGCCGGGGCCTCATGATGCAGTCGGAATTTTTGATGAATTTATTGAATTAATGGAAAATTGGGGGAAAAATAATGCCTAAACGTACAGATATTAACAAAATTTTAGTTATCGGATCTGGTCCAATTATTATCGGTCAGGCAGCTGAGTTTGATTATGCAGGAACTCAGGCATGTTTAGCTCTTAAAGAAGAAGGATATGAAGTCATTTTAATTAACTCAAATCCAGCGACTATCATGACTGATAAAGAAGTTGCTGATAAAGTCTATATTGAACCAATTACATTTGAATTTGTATCGAAAATTTTAAGAAAAGAACGTCCAGATGCTATTTTACCCACATTAGGAGGACAAACTGGATTAAATATGGCTATGTCGTTATCAAAGAGTGGCTTATTGGATGAACTTTCAATTGAACTGTTGGGAACGAAACTAGAAGCAATCGACCAAGCAGAAGATAGAGATTTGTTCAAACAATTAATGGAAGAATTGGATGAACCAATACCTGAAAGTACAATTGTTCATACAGTTGAAGAAGCTATCGCGTTTGGTAAAAAAATTGGGTATCCGTTAATTGTACGACCAGCGTTTACGCTTGGAGGTACCGGCGGTGGTATGTGTGAAAATGAAGAGTCGTTGATTGTTATTGCTTCAAGCGGACTAGCACTTTCACCGACTAACCAATGTTTAATCGAAAAAAGTATAGCTGGTTACAAAGAAATAGAATTTGAAGTGATGCGCGATTCGTCAGATAATGCGATTGTTGTCTGTCACATGGAAAATTTTGATCCGGTCGGTATACATACTGGTGATTCAATTGTCTTTGCACCTTGTCAGACTTTATCAGATGTTGAAGTACAGTTACTGCGAGATGCATCACTTAAAATTATTAAAGCACTGAAGATTGAGGGTGGATGTAACGTTCAATTAGCATTAGATCCTCACAGTTTTAATTATTACATTATAGAAGTGAACCCTAGAGTTTCACGTTCGTCAGCACTGGCAAGTAAAGCAACAGGTTTCCCAATTGCTAAAATTGCAGCAAAGATCGCTGTTGGTTTAAACTTAGATGAAATGAAAAATCCAGTAACACAAACAACTTACGCAATGTTTGAGCCAACGTTAGACTATGTTGTATCTAAAATACCTCGGTGGGCTTTTGACAAATTTGAAAAAGGCAACCGTCTTTTAAGCACACAAATGAAAGCAACTGGCGAGGTAATGGCACTGGGAAGAAATCTAGAAGAGTCCTTATTAAAAGCAGTTCGATCATTAGAAATCGGGGTCTATCATATTGAATTAGCTGAATTAAAGATCGTGTCAGATGAAGAATTAACACACGGCATGGTCTATGCGCAAGATGATCGTTTGTTTTATGTCGCTGAAGCCATACGACGCGGATTTGATATAGTTGATATTGCTGGTTTAACTAAGATTGATTTGTTTTTCTTAGACAAATTACTTCATATTATCGAACTAGAAAGATTGGCAGCGGACAATAAAGACGATAAAGAGGTCTTAAAAGAAATAAAAGAATATGGTTTTTCGGACAGAATAATTTCTGAAATTTGGAAAACAACAGAAGAAAATGTTTATCAATTCCGAAAAGTAAATAATATTATACCAATATACAAAATGGTCGATACATGTGCTGCAGAGTTTGACTCTAAAACACCTTATTTTTATAGCAGTTATGAATTAGAAAATGAAAGTCACATTAGTGAAAAACCTTCAGTTCTAGTACTTGGTTCTGGTCCGATTCGAATTGGACAAGGTGTAGAATTCGATTACGCAACAGTCCATTCAGTTAAGGCGATTCAAGCAGCCGGATATGAGGCAATTATCATGAACAGCAATCCAGAAACAGTGTCGACCGATTTTTCAATATCTGATAAATTATACTTTGAACCATTGACATTAGAAGATGTAATGCATGTTATTGACTTAGAAAAGCCTGTGGGAGTTATTGTTCAATTTGGCGGACAGACAGCAATTAATTTGGCCGAAGGTTTAACAAAAAATGGAGTGACTATTATAGGTACAACTATTGAAGACTTAGACCGAGCTGAAAATAGAGATAAATTTGAACAAGCATTAAATGAACTACAGATTCCACAACCAAAAGGCAGTACAGCAACTAATAAAGAGGATGCAGTAAAAATTGCTGAGGGATTAGGATATCCAGTTTTAGTACGACCTAGTTACGTGCTTGGAGGTCGCGCAATGGAAATAGTATGGTCAACAAAAGATCTAGAACGTTACATGGAAGAAGCTGTTAAAGCATCACCAGAACACCCGGTTTTAATCGACCGATATTTAATGGGTGTTGAATGTGAGGTTGATGCAATAAGCGATGGCAGAGAAGTCTTAATCCCAGGAATTATGCAACATATTGAAAGAGCGGGTGTTCATTCGGGAGACTCAATGGCTGTCTATCCGCCTCAATCATTGACAAAAGCTGTAATTAACAAAATTATTGATTATACCAAACGGTTAGCAATTGGTTTGAATTGTAAAGGTATGATGAACATTCAATTTATCGTCCATCAAGATGAAGTTTACGTAATTGAAGTTAATCCGCGTGCTAGTCGTACAGTTCCGTTTTTAAGCAAAGTTACGGGTATTCCAATGGCTCAAGTTGCTACTCAATTAATACTAGGACAATCGTTAAATGATTTAGGATATCAGGAAGGTCTTTATCATGAAAGTACGCAAGTTCATGTTAAAGCACCAGTATTTTCATTTGCAAAATTACATGATGTTGACACAAATTTGGGTCCGGAAATGAAGTCAACTGGTGAAGTAATGGGATCTGATAAAACACTTGAAAAAGCTCTGTATAAAGCTTTTGAAGCGAGCGGTATGCACTTGCCTGACTTTGGCTCTGTTTTATTTACCATTGATGATGAGGCAAAAGAGGAAGCTCTGCAACTGGCAAAACGATTCAATGATATTGGTTATGGTTTAATGGCAACGGAAGGAACGGGGCACTATTTGAAAGAAAATGGTCTGACGGTTGATACTGTGACAAAAGCAAACTCGGAAGATACCGATAATATTTTAACTGTTATCCGAGAAGGGCGCTGTCAATTAGTAATTAACACACCTGGAAAAGATACAACGACTGCGACTGATGGTTTTAAAATACGGCGTCAGGCAGTTGAAGCTAGTGTTCCCTTAATGACGTCTTTAGATACAGCTGATGCAATATTAAAGGTTCTTGAAGCTAGAAGTTTTTCATTAGTCAATTTATAAAATATAGATGATGGAGGTCGACCATGAAGCAAGAGGATATGCGCGTTTTAAAGCAGGTAGAAATAGCCGAAAATATTTATGAAATGACATTGACTGGAGAATTAACAAATGAATTGCAACAGTCGGGTCAATTCATTCATATCAGAGTACCGCAAGCTGATTTATTATTACGAAGACCAATCAGTTTAGCTGAGATTAATCATCAGGAAAAAACTTGCAAAATAATATATCGTGCTGATGGCGATGGTACAACAGCGATGAGCTCGTTAGGTACGAATGATTATTTAGATGTTTTAGGTCCTCTCGGGAATGGGTTTGACACCTCAGTCATTGCTGAAAATGACACAGTTTTTATTATTGGCGGAGGTATAGGTGTTCCGCCGCTTTATCAATTAGGCAAAGAACTAAAAGAAAAAAAAGCACGGTTGATCTTTCTTTTAGGATTTGCTAAAAAATCAGTTAGTTTTTACGATACTGAATTTAAAAATTTGGGAACAGTCATGCTGGCAACAGATGATGGAAGTTGTGGTAAAAAGGGACATGTTGGTCATCTAATTGATGAGGCAAAGAAAGTTTATGGACTACCAAAAGCAGTTTATGCATGCGGTCCAAGTCCTTTGTTGCGAAGTGTAGAAGGTGCATTCGAAGAATTAGAACATGTCTATCTGTCTATGGAAGAAATAATGGCATGTGGTGTTGGGGCATGCTATGCTTGTGTCTGCAAATCAAAAAAAGATCCAACAAAGAATAAAAAGGTCTGTGATGAAGGTCCGGTATTTAAAACAGGGGAGGTTATTATATGAGTCGGTTAGCTGTTAAACTTCCTGGTCTAGATTTGAAGAATCCAATAATACCAGCTAGCGGTTGTTTTGGTTTTGGTGAAGAATATGCAAAGTATTATGATTTGAGCCGCTTGGGTGCAATTATGGTGAAAGCCACCACTTATCAATCCAGATATGGAAACCCAACACCTCGTGTCGCTGAAACGCCAAGCGGCATGTTGAATGCAATAGGCTTGCAAAATCCAGGTCTTGAAGTTGTTATGAATGAAAAATTACCAGCACTTGAAAAGTATGATGTACCAATCATAGCTAACGTTGCTGGTTCAACTGAGGCAGATTATGTAAAGGTGTGTGAGAGAATTGGTGATGCACCTAACGTTCATGCAATTGAACTGAATATTTCATGCCCCAATGTAAAAGAAGGCGGTATCGCTTTTGGCACTAGTCCAGAAGTTGCTGCACAATTGACACGTGCAGTTAAAGCTGTTGCAACTGTTCCGGTTTATATCAAACTCTCGCCAAATGTGACGGACATTGTACCTATTGCGAAGGCTGTGGAAGCAGCAGGTGCAGATGGTATTACAATGATTAATACTCTATTAGGTATGCGACTTGATTTAAAAACTCGTCGTCCAGTTTTAGCAAATGGAACTGGCGGTTTATCTGGACCTGAAATAAAACCGGTAGCAATACGTATGATCCATCAGGTGTCGCATGCTGTTGATATACCGATTATAGGAATGGGCGGTGTCGCTGCTGTTGACGATGTTCTTGAGATGTATCTAGCAGGAGCGAGTGCAGTAGCTATCGGAACTATGAACTTTACAGATCCTTTTATCTGTCCTAAGCTGATTGATGAATTACCGCAAAGAATGGATGAATTAGGTATCGAATCTTTAAAAAGTTTAATTCAAGAAGTTAAGGAGGTACGAGATTAATGAATCGACCAATTATTGCGCTTGATTTTCCGGACAAGGTCAGTGTTCAATTATTTTTGAATAAATTTCCAAAAAATGAATCTTTGTTCGTCAAAGTAGGAATGGAAATTTTTTACAAAGAAGGTCCAAGTATTGTGACATGGTTAAAAGATCTCGGCCATGATGTTTTCCTTGATTTAAAACTACACGATATTCCAAATACTGTTCGCTCAGCGATGAAGAGTATCGCCTCTTTAGGAGTAGCAATCACTAATGTCCATGCAGCGGGAGGACAAGAAATGATGGAGCAAGCCTTATTGGGACTGAAAGAAGGAACGCCTGAAGGTCAACAAGTTCCAGAATTAATCGCTGTTACTCAGTTGACATCAACTAGTGAACAGCAAATGCATACGGACCAACTAATCACTTGTACTCTTAATGAAAGTGTTTGCCACTATGCTGAAATAACTGCTGAATCTGGTTTAGCGGGAGTAGTCTGCTCTGCATTAGAAGTTGATATGATTAAACAGAGAACGTCCCGTGACTTTATTTGTCTGACACCAGGAATCCGTCCAGCTGATGCAGTTGTCGGCGATCAGAAAAGAGTCGTTACCCCAAGAGAAGCACGAGATATCGGCTCAAGCTATATTGTTGTCGGGCGACCGATTACAAAATCTAACATACCGTATGAAAGCTACCTAAAAATAAAAAATGAATGGAATGGTGTTGACTAATGAAACATATTGCAGAAGAATTATTATCAATTAAAGCCGTTACTTTAAGTCCATCTCAGCCGTATACTTGGGCGAGCGGTATTAAAAGCCCTATATATTGTGACAATCGAATTACTATGAGTTATCCAAAAGTTCGGAGAGATATTGCAAAGTCATTAGCAGAATTAATTAAACAAACATATCCTGATGCGGAAGTAATTGCTGGGACAGCTACTGCAGGAATCCCGCATGCTGCATGGGTAGCAGATTTATTAGACTTGCCAATGGTATATATTCGCGGAAAAGCAAAGGACCATGGAAAACAAAATCAGATTGAAGGCCACATAACAAAAAATCAAAAGATGGTTATTATTGAAGATTTGATTTCAACCGGCGGAAGCGTTATTGATGCAGCAGAAGCAGCGACACGCGAAGGTGCTGATGTTTTAGGTGCTGTAGCAATTTTTAGTTACCAGTTACCAAAAGGCGCAGATAATTTTGAAAAAGCAAAATTATCTTTCTTGACACTGACAAATTATACCGAGCTGTTAAGTGTAGCACTAGAAAAAAATTATATCTCTGCTGATGATTTGACTCTTTTAGAAGAGTGGAAAACTGCTCCAGAAAAATGGAATAAATAAAAATAAAATTAATATTAAATGAGAATTTTTATAGACATTCTCATTTTTTTGTTGTATTGTTTTTAACAAGAAGTTTTTCATACTTCTGAATTTAAAGAAAAAGGGATGATATTGAATGATTAGAATTGCAATTATTGGCTATGGTAATTTAGGACGCGGAGTGGAAACTGCAATTAAGAAGACTGATGATACCGAATTAGTCGGAATTTTTACTAGAAGAGACCCTCTGACAGTTAAGGCCAAAGCAGGAAAGGTTTATTCAATGGCAGACCTTTATGATAAAAAAAATGAAATTGATGTCTGTATTTTATGCGGAGGTTCGGCAACGGATTTACCCGTCCAAACGCCTGAATTGACGAAAATATTTAATACAGTTGACAGCTTTGATACTCATGCTAAAATACCAGAACATTATTCGGTAATAGACGATACAGCGAAAAAAAATAGCACAGTATCAATAATTTCAGTTGGCTGGGATCCAGGATTATTTAGTATTAATCGTGCCTATGCTGAGAGTATTTTACCAGATGGTGAAACGGTTACTTTTTGGGGTAAAGGTGTTAGCCAAGGACATAGTGATGCATTACGCCGGATTGATGGAATTAAAGATGCAATTCAATATACTATTCCTAATAATGATATTATTGATCGTCTGAAAGTTGGTGAACATTTAGAGTTATCAACTCGAGACAAACATACTAGAGAATGTTTTATTGTATTAGAAGATGGGGCTGATGAAGCAGCAATTATTGAAAAAATTGTTACAATGCCAAATTACTTTAATGAATACGACACAACAGTAAACGTTATTACACAAGAAGAATTAGAGAAAAATCATAAACAAAAAATGCCGCACGGCGGTAAAGTATTACGTGTTGGCCAAACATCGAAACAAAATAAAGAAATATATGATTTTTCATTAGCTTTGGATAGTAATCCTGAATTTACATCGAGTACTTTAGTAGCTTACGCCAGAGCATGTGCAAGACTAGCTGAAGAGAAAAAATATGGTGCATATACCGTATTAGATATTGCACCAAGTTATATTTCACCTAAATCAGGTGCTGATTTAAGAAAAGAATTACTTTAAAAAAAGACTTAACAGATTTTCTGTTAAGTCTTTTTTGATTATTATAAAACGTCAGCAGAACCAATCACGGCTTCTGCAGTTACTTTTCCAGTTTTTGTTAAATCTATTTTAGGTACTTTATCCATATTTGTCAGAACAACGACAACATCGATACCTTTACCTTTTTCTTTAATTGCTTTGAGATCCATCTCGGCAACTCTTGTTTCTTGTGTCACTTTTTGTCCTTCTTCGATAAACAATTTAAAAGGTTCACCATTTAAGTCAACTGTATCTAGTCCCATATGTAAAAGAACTTCAATACCGCTGTCTGTAGTTATTCCAATTGCATGCTGTGTCGGAAAAATATTAGTCACATGACCGGCAACAGGTGAATGAATATCATTTTTTTCTGGTAAGACTGCGTATCCGTCTCCCATCATTTTTTCTGAGAAAACTTGATCATTTACTTTAGATATTGGAATCAGCTCACCATCAGCAGGAGCATAAAATGTTTCGGTCTGGATAGCACTTCTTTCTGCGTTTGCTTGTTTTGGGACTATTTTTTCCAATTCAACAGAGTCTAATTTATTTAGTTTTTTAGATTTTCTAAATACTAATGTTAATACAAAAGGAATAACGATCGCAATGACCATTCCTATTGCAAATGAACCATAACTGCCGGGCTTCATTGAGATAATTCCTGGCAAACCGCCAATACCAACTGCTTTGGCTTTAACTTTCATTACTGTAATAAAACAGCCCGCAATCCCTGAACCAATCATTCCAGCTACAAATGGATAAAAATATTTCAAGTTGATCCCAAACATTGCCGGCTCAGTAACACCCAGGTAAGCTGAAATTGTTGAAGGGATAGATACTTGTTCTTCTTTTTTATTACCTTTATGTAAATAAATAATAGCAAGAACAGCTGAACCTTGAGCAATATTTGATAAAGCTACCATTGGCCAAAGTGTCGTATAGCCTAAGTCACCAATCATCTGTAAATCGATGGTCAGCATCAAATGATGCAATCCAGTAATAACGAGTGGCGCATAGAAGGTACCGTAAACTAAACCAGCCAACCAAGCAAAATTTGATTCGATTGCCGTTGAGACAACATGACTGATGGCACTGCCGATTGTCCAACCAATCGGACCTAAGATAACGTGTGCGGCAATAACTGTAATTATTAAAGAGAAAAATGGAACAAAAATCATTGATACAGCTTGAGGAATTATTTTTCTGAAAAACAACTCTAAATAGGCCAATAGAAAACCTGCTAGAATGGCAGGAATAACTTGTGCTTGATAACCAATCATTTGTACTTGAGCGAAACCAAAATCCCATACAGGAATATCAGTTGCAGCAGTACCGGCAACACTATATGCATTTAATAATTGCGGAGAGACTAAAGTAATCCCTAAGACGATTCCTAGAATTTGAGTTGTTCCCATCCGTTTTGCAATACTCCAAGTAATCCCAACTGGTAGGAAGTGGAAGATGGCTTCACCGATTAACCATAAAAAGTCGTTGGTTCCTTTCCAAAACTGCGAAACTTCTACAATTGTCTTACCGTCGAGAAAACCAAACGGAACCCCTTCAAGGACATTTCTAAAACCTAAAATTAAACCACCAACAATAATAGCAGGTATCAGTGGTGCAAATATTTCAGCTAATACTGTTACAATTCGTTGAATGACACTCAGATTTTGTTTTGCAGCTTTTTTTCCAGCTTCTTTTGAAACACCGCTGACGCCTGAAACGGTAGAAAAATCATTGAAAAAAGTTGCAACGTCATTTCCAATAATTACTTGAAATTGACCAGCATTTGTAAACATACCCTTTACGGAATCCAATTTTTCGATTTCTTCTTTGTTCGCTAGACTTTCATCGTTTAAAACAAATCTCATACGCGTTGCACAATGACTAACAGCTGCAATGTTTTCAGATCCGCCGACATAATTCAGCAGCTGCTCAGCCTCTTTTGAATATTTTCCCATAATAACACTCCTAATTTTCCTACTTGACTAGACAAGTGGTTGTTTGAAGTTATCATAATACTTTTTTGTAAAAAATGCAAGCGTTTAAATAAACGGTATAATTGACTTATATACTATAAAAGTCTATAAATTAAATAAATAAATAATATTTGAAAAATTTAAATAAACCTGATATGCTTTATTTAATCATGTATATACAAGTTAAGGAGTGAGGGAATGACAACAGAAGAAAATGAATTTATGTTAACTTATCATTCATATTCAAAAGGTAAAGAAGAATATTCGCAAGAGTCATTAACAACAGTCGGAAATGGTTTTTTGGGTGTCAGAGGAACATTGCCTGAAATGGAAATATCTGAAAATAATTACCCTGGGACTTACTTGGCAGGTATTTATAATACAGAAGAATCCGACGTAGCAGGTCATGCTATATTTAATGAAGATTTTATAAATTTACCGAATGCTTATAAGATTTATGTTGTCGTAGACGGTGAAAGGATTAATATCGAAGATAATGCTGTGAAAGAACTTGACCGATCTTTAAATCTAAAAAATGGGGTCTTTCAATCGACTGTCGTCATTGAATTAGCCAATAAACATAATTTAACTATTATGTCTGAACGTTTTGTCAGTATGGCTGATAAACATTACTCTGGTGTTAAGTATAGTTTCAGTATTGATGCAGACGATGTAGTTTTAAATTTGATTTCATCGATTGATGGTGATGTCTATAATTATAATGTTGAACGCTATCGTTCTTTAACGAATCGACATCTTGATATATTAGATTTAGGTGCGCACAAAAATCATGCGTGGTTGCGGAGTGAAACTAAAAATTCAAAAATAAATATTTTACAAGAAACATTGTTAACAGGGGACTTGCTAAGCAGCAATGATATAAATATCGTTAAAGACAATAAAGAAATTAAACAAGAGATTACCTTTAAAACTGAAAAAAATAAAATGTATAGTGTAGAAAAATTAGTTTACACGGACTATTCAAAAACAGTTATTCCAGAGAAAAAAATCAAACCGTTGGATTACATTGATGTAAAACAACAATCGATTAATGAGTGGGAAAAGCTATGGAAAGCTGCGGAAATAGTTGTTGAAGGTGATGAAAAATCACAATTTTTAATTAACCTTCACACATATCATCTGTTGTGTTCAGCTTCACCGACAGGGAATAAGGAACTAGATGCTTCAGTTACTGCTAGAGGACTGCATGGCGAAGCATATCGTGGTCATATTTTTTGGGATGAACTATTCATTTTACCTTTTTACATCAATCATTTTCCAAAGACTGCGAGAGAATTGTTGATGTATCGTTATACAAGATTAAACCAAGCAAAGATTAATGCTAAGGAAGCAGGCCATAAAGGTGCAATGTATCCATGGCAATCAGGTCTGACTGGTGACGAACAATCGCAAAAGATGCATCTTAATCCTGTGAGTGGCGAATGGAAAGAAGATCATAGCCAAAATCAACGACATGTCTCTTTAGCTATTGCGTTCAACATTATTCGTTACTATGACCAAACAAAAGATGCGAATTTTATGATTAATTACGGTCTTGAAATGTTGATGGAAATCAGTTTATTCTGGTTGCATTTAGCTAAATGGGATGCCGACGAACACCGTTTTTCGATCTCAGGTGTTATGGGCCCAGATGAATTTCATGAAGCTTACCCAGGATCTGACAAGGGTGGTTTTAAAGACAATGCCTATACTAATTTAATGTTGGTTGCTGTTTTAGATAAATTGAAAATTTATCAAAGTGAATTTAAAGATTATTTAACGCCACTAGAAACTAAAGTCGGTTGGACAGCAGACGAAACGAACAAACAACAACAGCTTGAAGAAAGTATGTATCTAGACATAAATAATGACGGCATCATTGCACAATTTGACGGATATTTTAAACTGAAAGAATTAGATTTTGCGGCATATAAAGAAAAACACAGTAATATTTATCGTATGGATCGGATTTTAGATGCGGAGGGTAAAAAGGCTGATGACTACCAAGTTGCTAAACAAGCCGATGCATTAATGATATTTTATAACTTACCTGAAAAAAAAGTTAAAAATATCTTTGGTCAATTGGGATATGACTATACTGATCGTACACTCTCTGATAATCTAGAGTATTATTTAAAACGTACGACACACGGGTCAACATTATCCCGTGTAGTTCATGCAAAATTAGCTAAAATTGTTGGTAATGATGAATTAGCTTGGCAGCTGTATTCCGAAGCTCTTTCTTCTGATTATGCTGATATCCAGGGAGGTACAACTTCTGAAGGGATACATACTGGCGTGATGGCAGCAACTTTAGATATTACGTTAAGCATGTATGCAGGTCTTGAAGTAACTGATGAGAGTATCTCATTAAACCCAAACTTGCCAAAAAATTGGGGAAAATTGTCATTTAAGGTATCACATCAAAATATTTTGTTTGATGTGGTTGTAACAACAAAAGATATTGAAATTATTTCATCAGAAAATAGTCAAGCGGTTATTTTTGGAAAATCTTATCAACTTAGAAAGCATGATTTATTTAAAGTGTCTTTATTGTCAAAATCATAGATAGTAATGTTTGGTATTCACTATTGCTATCAGGAGTCAGAATAACTATAATGAATTTTAGAACATTCAAAGGAGTTCTAAGATGAATAAATTTAAAGAGATTTATCGTGATTTAGAAGAAAAAATTTTAACTCATGAATATCCGGCTAATACAATGCTTCCTAGTGAAAGTCAGTTAATCAAACACTATAAAGTATCACGTGAGACTGTCAGAAAAGCATTGACATTATTGAAAAATGCTGGTTATATTCAAAAGCAGCAAGGAAAAGGATCAATTGTTTTGGATATAAACAGGTTTAATTTTCCTGTATCTGGTTTGACAAGCTATAAAGAGGTGAGAGAAAGCCAACAAATCTCAGGTGAAACTAATGTGGTTGAATTAAAAAAGATAGCTGTTAGTAAGGAATTGTCAAAAATAACTGGTTGGAACGTTGCTGCAGAAGCTTGGAAGCTAGTTCGTCAGCGTAAAATTGATGATGAGATAGTTATACTAGATAGGGATTACTTACTAACCGACATAGTTTCAACATTACCACAAAAAGAAGCCGAAAACTCAATTTATGAGTATTTTGAAGATCATTTGAACTTGGATATTTCTTATGCCAAAAAAGAGATAACTGTTGAACCAGCAACTAAAGGTATTCGTGAGTTAATGGATCTGCTAGAAGATACCCATGTTGTTGTCATCCGTAGTCTGGTTTATTTAGAAGATACACGTTGTTTTGAGTATACTGAGTCAATTCATCGGTTGGATAAATTTCGCTTTGTCGAGTTTGCTCGACGAAAAAGAGTATAAAAAAAACCTGTCGGATTCATTTTTCATGAATTCAACAGGTTTTTTATTAAATCATTTTTATTGAATGTGTGCTTTTTCTTTATTTTTCTTAGCCATATAAGGGAAGATAAAGCCTAAAGCCAACAAGACAAGAGGTGTTAGAATATTTAATGTTATTTGGAAAATCCAAGCTTTTGGATTAGCAGCATAAGGTGTTTTAGGAATAATTCCCAAAATACATGCAAATGCAGTAAATAAGAAGCACCAAAGGCCGATGATAAAGCCAATTTTTGGATTTTTTACGAATTTGTATTCAGACTTAAACTCTTTATGAAGTTTATTAACCATCATATAAGCGAAAAATACCCACAAATAACGAAGTGGCATGACAGAAGCATTCAGATTAAGCAGCCAGTTGTATAAATCATTCATGTTTTTCATACCTAGACCAGGAATGATAATTAGAATACTAACTAACACACCAGTTAAAGCATAACCTTTAATCGGTGTATCATTCTTATTCATTTTAGAGAATGATTCGGGGATGTAGTCAGAATCAGCATCTGCTAATAAAATTTTAAGAGGTGCATCAATTGAAAATGCTAATGCAGAAATTTGTGCTAAGGCTTGTGCAATTGCATAAACAATAACAAATAAATTTCCAACACCATAATAAGCGCCTAATTTTCCAAAGGCAACATAAGCACCATTAGCCATTAAATCGGATGGGATATTATTACTGTCAAATAGCATCCCCATTGAAAAAGAACCTAAGATTGCACAAATAGCAATCATTGCAGCTAATGCCAACATACCCTTAGGAAATTCTTTAGCTGGATTTTTGGTATCATTGACATAAGGCGAGATCTTCTCAGCACCACCTACTGCAAACACCAACATAGAAATTGTAGTAAAGTAACCTAGATTAAACGTCGGCAAGTATGTTTTTAATGACCCCATGTCAGGTGTTGCTAACGTGGCTTGATTACTTATCATTGGTGCGCTGACTGCTAATAAAATAAAGAGCAGTGACATAATAAACATTGCAGTTCCAGCAATACTTCCAATTCTTTTTAATGTTGTCAAACCTTTAGATGCAATCCATAAGAAGAAAAGGAAAATAGCAAGACTTAAAATAGATGTAACAGTTGCACCGGCTTCTTTAATAAAATTACCATTTTGCTTAATAATCCAATTAAATGCAATAACAATTTGTTGAGGTTTTTGAGCTAAATAGGGGATATGTACCACCCAATAAGTCCACGCAGCAAAGTAGCCAATTTTTTTAGTTGTAGTATTTTTAACCCAGCTACTGACACCTCCACTAGAATCTTTAAATGTTGATCCAAGTTGCCCAACAATTAATGCGTAAGGTATAAAGTATAAAAGCATAATCAAAATCCAAGAAAAAATAACTGATATACCTTGTGTTGCATAATTATTGACAACATTACCTAGTCCCCAAACTGAAACAAAGGCAATGATGGCAACATTGTACCAACGTAATTGTTTAGAACTACCCAAAGCAATCACACTCCTTTTAAAATATAGTTTATACACTATTAATCATAAGTTTAAAAGTTAACTTGTACAATGAAAAACTAATAAAAATGATAATAATTTGAGAATGTCATGAGATAAAATAAGTTTTTTCTAATAAAGATACCGATTGAAAAAGATAACTTCAATCGGTGTCTTTATTAGTTTTTATGTTAGAAGGAAAAATGACAAGAATTAGTGGGAAACTAATTCTTGTCATACGTGTGAACATTATCTTTTTAAAGATTAAAATTTTAATTTGGTCACGATATTTTTAGATGGTGTCACAAAAAGTGTTTTTTGATTTTCGTAAATGACATATCCTGGTTTAGCACCGTTCGGTTTTTTGATATGTTTGACTTGAACATAATCAACAGGAACATGATTGGATAATCGATATTTAGAAAAATAAGCCGCAAGTTGAGCAGCTTCCAACAATGTTTGTTCACTAGGTTGATCTGTCTTAACAATAACATGTGATCCAGGAATATCTTTAGCATGCAGCCAGTAATCAGTCTTTTTAGCCTGCTTTAAGGTAAGTTGGTCGTTTTGAATATTGTTTCGGCCGACTAGGATATTCACACCATCAGATGAAATGAATTCTTCAGGTTTGCTTTTCTTTTGTTTCTTTTTCGCTTCATGACGTTTAGGCTTAATATATTTTTCTTCAATTAGTTCTTCGCGAATCATATCAATATCGCTTGGATTTGCAATTTCTAATTGCGAAGACACCGATTCTAGGTAGATTAAGTCATACCTAGCTAAGGAAATTTGTTCTTTAACAACCTTGACACCGTTTTTAAGTTTTTGATATCTTTGGAAGTATTTTTGTGCATTTTGACTGGGACTGAGTGCTTTATTCAACGAAATACTTAGGAGACTGGTTGCCTCATCATAGTAATTAGGCAGCTTTACTTCCTTTGCTCCTTTAGGAACTTCGTGAAGGTATGTTGTCAGTAATTCTCCTTTAATCCGGTATATATCAGCATTATCTGCATCGATAAGCGATTGTTCTAATTTTTTTATTTTTTTCTTTAATTTTTGCTGATCATTTGTTACTTTCCTTATTAACTCGCCAGCCTGTTGTTTGACACGATCGCGTTCTGCTTTTCCTTCATAAAAAGCGTCTAGTAATTGACTTAGAGTTTGAAAATTTTGTTTTGTCCCGGATAAATTAATAAAAGGTACAGGAGTGATGTAATCTTTATTCTGAAAATTAGTTAAAGTCGGTGATAATGAAGATGCTAACTCGCTAAAGAAAGAGTTCCACGCAGCGATTTTTTCCTTTTCAGATTGAATCATCCGGTAGGTAATTTCTTCACCAGTATCTCTGCCGATTCCTTGAAAAGAGTTTATGATTGCAGTTGAATCTAAATTCGGATGAGTCTGAACAAATTCAAATAATTTATCTGAAGACAATGTAAAAGGATTCATCTTATCAGATGCTGGCGGATTTATGTATTCAGCACCTGGAAGCAGCAGGCGGTAGCTGTTTTGACTGCTGCCAACATGTTTGATTGTATCAATAATTTTATTTGTTTGTTTATTTAGTAAAATGATATTACTGTGTCGACCCATAATTTCAACGATGAGGACGATTTCTTCAATATCACCTAATTCATTTCGACTATTAAATGAAAAATGGATGATGCGATCATTCTCAATCTGTCTAATCTTTGTTAAGATGCTACCCTCTAAATACTTCCTTAAAATCATACAAAAATTAGGAGGTGATAGGGGATTTTTATAAGAAATATCTGTTAACTGTACTCTAGCATAGGAAGGGTGTGCAGAAAGAAGCAATGTTTGATTTTTTCCGTTTGCTCGGATAACAAGCATAATTTCATGCTCATATGGCTGATGAATTTTGGATAGTCTGCCATTTAGAAGCGCAGCATTTAATTCTTTGACCATATAATGGGTAAAAAGACCGTCATATGACATATTAAAACTCCTTTAGAATATAAAAATAAGAAAAAACAACAAGGTGTTCTTTCTTATTTTTCGTATTTATTTATCGAGGACCGTTTCCTCTAAACCAACCTGTTTTTACGTTAACTGTTACAACGTAAATTGGAAATTCTTCAGGCTTGCTGTTAGGGAAGATACGTGAATTAGTTGTAGCGTATAAATCATAATAGCCATCACCGTTTTCGATGAATTTGGGTACTAATGAATATCCACCCGGTACAACATAGCCCCTTGAAACAACAGTATTAATAAATTTATCCTGAACACCAGGGTTCCAACCCCAAGCAGGGTTAGATAAATCAATGTTAGCATCTTGTCTATTTCCCCACTTGCCATTTGTTGATGGAACACCATTTTGTCGCGCACCTTGACTATTGTTTACAGTATCATTTGTTTGGCTGCGAGACTGGTTATTATTAGCTGCTTCAGCATCTTTTTTGCGCTGTTCTTCAGCCTTTTGTGTTTCCATAGCTTTTTCATCAAGTGATTTTTTCACTTGATCCAACTGGTTGTTCAAAGTTTTTTGGATATCTGGATCTTTGACTGACTTAACAGCATCAATGGCAGAATCATATTTATCTATTGTCGCATCGTCAGTTACTTTATTATTTTTAAAGACGGCAGCTACAGCATTTTGAGCTTTTGTTAATAATTCTTTTTGTTTATTTGCTTCAGTAAGAGCTTCGTTAAAAAGTTTATTAAAAGCTGAATTGTCTTTACTATCAAGGTTTTTCAATCCAGTTGCATCAGCCGTCTTTACATAAGCACCGTCTAGTGATAAGTTATCTGCATCAAGAACTGTTTTTTTAAACAAATCATTTATATCATTTTGATTGTTGAATATTGATTCTGCCTGCTCGTAGAGCTTGTTCATATCATTAAATTCACTCTGTGTTTTAATTTTATCTAAGGCATCTTTTGCTTTATTAAAATCCGATTTAGTGATACCTTTTTTTAAGAAAGTATGTTCTGAATTCAAGAATAATGACTTGACATCGGTGTTGGCACTTGCAACCATTTGTGCAGTTACTTTTTGTTCTTGTGATTTTTGATAAGATGAATAAGCATATCCGCCGCCGCCAATTAAAACGACTGCTGCTGATAAAATATAGAGTGTTTTTTTTGATTTTCTTGGCATTTGACGTTTAATTGGCTGAGCGTTGGAAACAGTATCTTGTGAGATTTTCGGTACATTTTTTTCTTTAGAGTCTGATTTTTGTTGACTGTTTGTTACAGTGTCACTTTCTGTTTCTTCAGAGATTTCAGAATCAAAATGCTGTTCTTCATCTAAAGATTCTGACACAGATTTAGTTGCTGATTCTTCATTTTCTCTTACGTCAGCTGTGTTATTTGAACTATCATCATTTTGATTATTTTGTATTGTTTCTTCGTCTTGAGCTGAACTAGGTCTGATTCTATGATGAAAGACAACATCATGGTTATCATCGCTATTTTCCAACTTATCAGTTTCGTCACCAGAATTTTCAGGTACAAAAAGATGACAATTTGGACAATATTCTTCATTTTCTTTTATAATTTGGCCGCAGTTTGGGCACTTTTTATCCTTTTTAGGCAAGTAAATCGCTCCTAATCGTTTAATAATCTTACTTCAACTTATACATTATATACTATTATAAACAAAAAAAATAGTCTCGTCCTGTTTAAAAAACAGATTGTATATTGCATTATTGTTACTATTCTTTTATGATAAGTCATGATGTACAATAAATATATTAATTTTTTTAAGGTGGATACTGATGGGACAAGGTACAAAACAAAGGGTTAACAGAAATGAGAATGCCAGTAAAAGAAATAAAATTATCATAGTTGTGCTGATTGCTTTTTTACTTGCTATTGGTATTAACAACCTGTTTGATAAAACACTACGACCAATTATTAGGAAACAGCAAATTTCATCTGTTGTTAATCTGAAGTTGAAAAACAAAAAAATTAAAGCAATTAATGCTAGCCAATTCACTAAGTTAAAAAGTGATAAATCAAATTATTTATTAATTATTATAGATAATCGAGATAACACTGCAACGAATGAATTACTAAAATTTATAAATCAACCAGAAAACTTTAAAGAAGTCAAAGATCCTGTGTATCTGTATCAGCCGATTTATCAAATTAGGACGGTAGTTGCTGACTACCAACTTACTTCAAAAAATAATTTGATTTATTTTGATAATGGAAAAGAAAAACAGAGAATTGCATTTGACAATTTTGGTAAAAATGGTGAAGATATCAATAAGCTTCAGGGACAAATTTACGAATTAGTAAATCCTGTAATACCACAGCATAAACCAGTCCGTGTCAAAAAAGATAAAGAATTAGATTTTAATGTGAATCCTAATGTAAAAAAACAAACTAAGGAAATTTATTTTGATAATTAGTTGACAAGACAAAGTAAAACAGCTATGATTATCACAATAAATATTAAAAAGAGATGAGGGATTGTCATGTTTATTTTAAATAGTAAAAAGACCAAAAGAACAGCAGCTGGATTTTCATGGCAAACTTGGCGTAGATAGTTGTATGTATGAAGTAATTTCATAGATACAACATTTAGAGAGCAATCTAAAGTGATGTATCTATGCGAGGACATATAAGAAACATAATCCGCATGGAAGATTTTATAAATCAGCTGTGCGGTTTTTTGTTGTCATTATTACGTGACAGGGACCGTTAACGGTTCCTGTTTTTTTAGTACAATTTTAGGGGGAATAGCCATGAAGAGTAAACGTCTTATTACAGCAGTTAGTATCATTTTAATATTTTTAGTCGGGTCATTTATCAAAGAATCTCGTGCATCTGAAGGGAGAATTGAAGCAAAAAAAGAAAATAAAATTCCAACAGTTGGTATTTTACAATTTGTAAGTCACCCATCATTAGACCAGATTAGAAAGGGAATGATTGATGAAATGGCAGACAGCGGCTATAAAGAGGGTAAAACAGTCAACATTGATTTTCAAAATGGTCAAGCAGATCAAAGCAAACTCGCTAGTATGAGTCAGCAGTTAATTTCTAAAAATCCTGATGTTCTTGTTGGAATAGCCACTCCAGCAGCACAAGCCTTAGCTAATCAGACAAAGGATATTCCATTAATATTAGGAGCTGTAAGCGATCCTGTTCGTGCCGGATTGGTAAAAACACTTGAGAAACCGAAAACGAATGCAACAGGAGTGAGTGATATAGCGCCGGTTGACAAACAATTGGATTTGGTAGAAAAGATTTTACCTGGAAAAAAAGTAATGGGCATCTTAACTTCTTCAGGTGAAGATAACTCTAAGTCTTACATAGAGAGAACAACTAAAATTGCAGAAGCTAAAGGTTTCACAGTAAAATCATACACAGTACCAAGTTCAAATGAAATCACACAAATGGTGCACTCAATGGCTGGTCAGATAGATTTTCTTTATATTCCTAATGATAATACTATTGCAAATGCAATCGATTCAGTTATTGCTGTGACAGATCAATACAAGATACCTGTTATACCTTCTGTTGATGCGATGGTAAAACAAGGCGGTCTTGCAACAATTGGTAGCAACCAGTATAAACTTGGCCGAGAAGTTGGTAAAAAGGTAGTGGGAGTACTGGAAGGTAAAATAAATCCTGCAGACACTTCTGTAGAAATCTTTAAAGAAGGTGACCCTTCAGTCAATAAGGAAAAAGCTGAAGAATTAGGTATAACGATTCCACAAGACATTATAAATCAAGCAAATAAAGCAAAGGATGTGAATTAAATGTTGGTTTCTACGATTGGACAAGGATTTTTATGGTCTATTTTAGGTTTGGGTATTTATTTAACTTTTCGAATTTTAAACTTTCCTGATTTAACAGCAGAGGGAAGTTTTCCTTTAGGAGGAGCAGTTTGTGTGACTGCAATCACCAATGGTATAAATCCAGCGATTGCAACCATTTTAGGCGTTCTAGCTGGGATGCTGGCTGGCCTAACGACGGGATTATTATATACAAAAGGTAAAATCCCAGTAATATTAGCTGGTATTTTAGTAATGAGCGGTTTGAACTCTGTTATGTTGTTTGTTATGAAGTCACCGAATGTATCGTTATTAAACCATCGAACTATTTTCAGTATATTTAATAGCCTTTCATTACCTAAGAATTTTGATATCGTTATTATGAGTTTGGCTATTGTAATTATCGTTTTAATTTTATTAGTATTCTTTTTAAATACAGAAATAGGCCAATCCTACATAGCAACAGGTGACAATGAAATCATGGCAAAATCTTTGGGAATAAAAACCGATACAATGAAGATTGTCGGTTTGGTTGTATCCAACGGGATTATTTCTTTAGCTGGCGCATTGATTGCTCAGAGTGACGGCTATGCGGATGTGAATAAAGGGATTGGTGTGATAGTAATTGGATTAGCCTCTATTATTATTGGAGAGTTATTATTCGGTGAATTAACAATGATTGATCGTTTCGTAGCTATTGTAGTAGGGAGCGTTTTATATCAGTTATTAATTCTAGCAGTCATAAAACTGAATTTTGATACGACTTATTTAAAACTGTATTCTTCAGTCATTCTCGCAATTTGCTTGATGGTACCTCAATTAAAAAAAAGATTTTTTGAGAATATTGATTTATTTAAAAGGAGTGACGGTGAATGAGGGAAGCAATTTTAACAGTTAAAGATGGCTCTAAAGTGACGGAAACCGGTATGATTATTATGAATAAATTAAATTTGACGGTAAATAAAGGAGATTTTATTACAGTACTAGGTGGTAATGGTGCTGGCAAGTCAACGCTGTTCAACGCTATTAGTGGAACAATGCCATTAACATCAGGAGCTATTATTCTTAAAACAAAAGACGTGACACATTTGGGAGAAGAAAAAAGAGCTGATTATTTATCACGAGTATTTCAAGATCCTAAAAATGGGACTGCTCCGAGAATGACTGTAGCCGAAAATCTGCTTTTAGCTAAACAAAGAGGGAAAAAGAGAACTTTAAAAACTCGGCAACTAAAAAAATACTTACCCCTCTTTAAAGATATATGTGCACAAATAGGTAATGGGCTGGAAAACCATCTAAATACCCCAGCAGGAAACTTATCTGGTGGACAACGTCAAGTCTTGAGTTTACTCATGGCTACAATCAATAAACCTGAAATTTTACTATTAGATGAACATACAGCAGCTTTAGATCCTAAGACGGGAAAGCAGCTAATAAAGTTGACAAATGAGAAGGTGAAAGACGATCAATTAACATGTTTGATGATTACTCATCAAATGCAAGACGCTTTGGATTACGGAAACCGTCTAATTGTCTTAAGCAAAGGACAGGTAATTAAAGATTATTCAAAATTTGAAAAAGAACAGTTGACAATGGATGATTTGTTAAAATTTTTCTGAGAGGACTATTTATGAAGTTAACATTAATTAGGCGAAACGACTTAGCTGAATTGAAGAATTTTAAAGTGATTTGTTTGCAATCTAAACACCGTATCCACGGCGGATACAATTTGGAAAGGACAAAAGACGAAGTAAAGTGGTTTAAACAAATAACGGCTAACATACGCCATGGTGACTATTTATTTGTTGCACGAGATGAGAAAGGCAATCTAGTTGGGATAATAAATTTTAAAGAGTCACTAAGTTTTCAAGATACTATTTACGGGGGAAACAGCAGTTTTACTGTTCATCCTGACTTTTTAAATAGAGGTTTTGGTTCAGAAATGGTCAGACAGATGCTAAAAGAGATGGCACGCATTAATCCGAATTTAAAAAGAATTCTTTTTACAGTCAAAAATGATAACATGGCATCAATTAAAGTTATAGAAAAAAATTCTGGCAAGATGATTGATCAAGTAGAAATGGATAAGAATAAGATTAATCGTTATTATATCTATACCGAAAAGTAAAAATATTATAATTAGAACATCGCCTCTAAAGTAATGTTCTAATTATTTTTTGGGGAACTCGTATACTAACTTAGCCTCTGGATTAACTGTTCGCAGCAGGGAACCATAGAAATCTTGTGTAGATTCCTTTAATAAGTCATGATACTTTTTTAAATATTTTTGTTGAGCGGTACTATTTAAGATTTTGGTTACCATTTGCGTTTCATTTATATCAGGTGTTACCCAACTTAAGATATCATTGTTTTCAGCAATCACTGAAAACTTCTCGTTACTATGACCGATAAAAATAAATTCAGGAATCTTGATTTTATATGTGTTGTCATTTGTTTTTTCTATTGTAACTTTTTTACCGTCTAATCCTAATTTTGCGTCAAATTCAGCTTGCACGTATTTGTATTTATTGGTACCAAATAAATCAGTGTCAAACAATTGAATACTTTGTTTAGCAGTTAATACTTCGGAAACCCCCAAATTTACTAATACAACCTGTTTCTCTTTAGTTAGCGATTTGATGACTTGTGTATCTTTAAATGATGTATCTGTATTGACAAATTTATGATTACCAAGAATAAATCCAATAAATAGACTAACAGCAATTGTGGTGACCAAAACGATAGCAGTCCTCTTTTTCAAATTAATCCCCCTTTACTATGTTCTAGTTATAATAATAACTAAAATAGATAAAAATGAAAAGCAAAATACTATCTAGTGAATTTAAACTAGTGAATTTAAAGAACATTTTTGTCTGTTTTTTGATTAGTTAAAAACAAAGTGTTAATATGTAAAGGTAGGAAAATTATGGAGAGAAGGATGCTTTATGAAGAAAATGTATATTATCGGGATAGCATTAGGTCTTTTATTAAATATGAGCATTACAGATGTTTTAGCTGAAGAAACCAGCTCAACAGATTCTTTTAGAACAACTGAGACGACACAATCTTCAACACAACAAAATGATATTGGCGCTCAAAAAAATAAATTAGAAAAAGATATCACTGGTTTTTATAACATTGGAAATTGTACGGAATCGGAGTATGATACAATAATTGCAAATTTAAAAAGCGCGAAAACCATTACTGATTTAAACGAAGTATCTTTGGAATTTAAAAAATTAGAAGCTAACTATGCGGCAAGCGTTGCACGAAGCGATTTCTTATTTATGATTAAAGATATGGGTAAATCTGGTGAATTAACAAGCAATCAAGTCACTGATTTCTTAGCAAGATTAAACGATCCATCTGTTGATACTCCTGATAAAGCTGGTGATATTTATGATGAAGCAATTAAAATCGGTCAAACAAGTGAAGCTTTTAAGAAAAGCTATGATGCTTTAAAAATACGTATAGAGAATTTAAATAAAAATGGTAAAATTTCAAAAGAAAAAATGAATGAGTTTTTAAATCTCCTAAATACTGCAAAGACAATTTCAGATATTAGCGGGCTTAGTGAAGCAATCGATCGAAACGAATCAACAATTAGTTCTACTTCATCAATCACAACAACAACTTCAAAGGAAAGTTCAGGAATAAGTTCAACTTCCTCTAGCATTAAAGAAGCAAAGGTGAAAACAGTTCCAACTAACCAAAGTAACGCTGCAGTTTCAAAGTCAAAATTACCTCAAACTGGTGAACAAAGAGGAATCATGGGCATTATTATCGGTATTGTTTTAATTATTATTGTAGTCTTAATTCTTAGAAATAAGAAAAAAAATAATAGCAGTGACGATAATGATGATTCAGATGATACAAATCAAGAATAAAAATTTATATAGACGTTTTACAATATATAAGCTTAAGCCAACCAAAATTAAATGGTTGGTTTTTTTAAATTAATTATAAAAACGTAACTTTATATAATATATATTATGTAAACCAAAGGAAATATTTTTTATTTTATATCAAAATCAAACATTCCCTATCAACTTACAAAATTGATCTATCTAATAATAGTATTCTTTATCTTAGCAAATTAATAGTAGTTTTCAGCATCTGCATTTAATAATTATTTGAATTGTATATAGGTATTGTGCCTTATATAATTATCAATTATCGAAATGACATTCATAAAATTTTATGATCTATAATTTATAATTAAGTGTTTTAAATTTTTTTTAGAATAAGCTGTTAATCATTATAAAGATTCAACGTGTCATATATGAATTGTTTTTCATTTAATGTATCGTGATTATGGCATTGAACATTAAGATAACTACTCGATTCATATCAGTATACTTTTTTTATTCTGAAGATGGTCTGTCGTATTTTTACCTTTCGTGAAAGTATGTACTTTCCGTAAAGGTATATATTTATAAAAGTTTGTTTTATCTAATAATATTTCTTTATTTAAATATTGGTATAGATATGTTAAAATATATTTGAACATACGTTCCCTACTGATTTATATGAAAGAGAGGAATTAAATGGCTAATAATTTAATTTATACTCGTTTGCAAAAAGAATTAGAAGCTTTACCTTCTTTTGTGAAAGAATATATTCAATCAAAAAGTTCAATCCCCTATTCCACTGTAACTTTATACGAATATACTAAAGAGTTTCGACGTTTTTTTAATTGGCTCTACTCCGAAAATCTTACCAGCAACACTCTTACTACTTTAGATGATTTAAATAGATTAAAAAAAGAAGATGTCGAAGCTTACAAGTCTTATCTATTAAATGCGCCGCGACAAGGAACTGTTGCTGATGGCCAATCGCGCTCATTTGTTACAATACAACGATCAATTACTGCATTGCGCTCTCTTTTCAAATATTTATCATTAAAAACGGAGAATGAATCAGGAGTTCCTTATTTATCACAAAATATATTTTTAACCATTGAGAACGTTAAAAGCGGCAAAACTTTGAAAGAACGTTCTCGTTCAATTGAAAAAAAATTATTTTTGGATGACGAAGCTTTAGGCTTTTTGGAATTTATTAATAATGATTATGAAGATACTTTGACAAGTCATCAAGCTAAAGCGGCTTTTAAAAGAAATAAAGTAAGAGATCTTGCTATAAATGCGCTTTTTTTAGGAACTGGTATGCGACTTTCGGAATTAGTCAATATGAAGATTTCAGATTTAGACATAAATAATTCGGAAGCTACGATAATTCGTAAGGGAGGTTTTAAAGATACAACTGCTATTTCAAGTCTATTTATAGATTATATAGCTAATTATAGTGACCGCCGTAATGCACTTTATAAGCCTAATACCACTCAAAGATATCTTTTTTTAACAACTTATAAAGGTGAAGGACGACAAATAGACACTTCCACTGTAGAAAAAATGGTTGCAAAATACTCATCAGCATACAAAGTACGAATAACTCCTCATAAGTTGAGACATACTGTCGGTACTCAACTATATAAAAAAACGAACAGCCTCCTAACAGTATCTCACCAATTAGGTCAGACAAGTACAAGTGCTACAGCGATATATACTCATATCGTTGATGAAGAGCAAAGGCAAGCAATGAATAATTTATGGTTTAACAAATAAGGGTATCTTCTACGAATGAAGATACCCTATTTTTATAAAGGTTGTACACCAGCACTTGAACAAGTGTCAATGTAATTTTCCTTAGTTTCATTACCTGTATTTTTCATTTTACTAAGTGCTTGATCATAACTTTGTTTATCGTTAATATATTTATCGTATAATTCAGAATATGAAACTATTTCGTTGGGAGTTTCTATTGTACTAAATCCGCTCACAGCTCCTTGGTAGACAACACCTTGTATAACTTTTATTCCGTTTTCAAAAAATTCTATATGATACAATGGATGTCCTGTGCCAACACCGCTGGTTATGTATGTATATAAATCTGTGCCATCAAACGAATAATAAAAATCCATGCCTGAAAGTCCTTTATATTGATTGACACGATTATCAGCATATTGCCCAGCCATTAATACTTGTAGTTGTTTCGATAATTCTTTAAATTTTGATACTTCTTTTTTGGTATCACTTTGGCTACTGTTGGAAAACGTATTTTTGGTATTATCTTGGTTAAAGACAGTCTTAAAACCATCGCTTAATTCTTTATTTTTTGTTTCGATAAAGTTAAGTTGTCCCTGATCATTTTCTGGTTGTTCAGTAATAAATACAGTAGGAGTCTGTTCTTTAATAGTAAAAATATATAAATGCTGACCGCCATTGTCAATATCTGAATATGCCGTTAACAACAGCACCTCACTGTCTTTTTTGACATTTGACGCTATAGGCAGCATATTAACTACTTGATTATTGATACAGACTTTATTCTTTTCTGTTAAGGTATTAAGCGATATTCTTTTGTCGTACCACTTGATTGATTCATCTTTAATCAACGGCTTGTATGTTTGTTGCATTTCTTTTCCCCAACCCGTCATAAAGTTATTTAATTCCTTTTGTTTTTTGTCAGCCCATAATGCTTGCTGATTTAGTTCAGTTGTACCCTTTTTATCCGAACTAGAAGAACTCTGACTAATTTTCATTTTGGAGTTATCGGTGCTTGGTTTAGTGGTCTGCTTATCATGCGAACAGCCAGCTAAAAATATAAACAGAAAAAATAAAAAATAAATATTTTTAAATTTCATAATATCTCCTTACCAATATTGTCAATTGTTAATTTACTATATATCATTGCTGAAGTTATTCGTCTAATACGTTTACAAATTTAGAAAAAAATAATTACTTTTCGGAATACATTCAATTTAAGAACATTATTACTTCAATTTTTTTATAAAAAAAAACAAAATATTTTTATTTTCCAAAAAAAGGACACCCGAAAAAAATTTCCAGATGTCTTGCTTTAAATTAATTATAGTTTAATTTACTTTTGTTGCAGTCTCTTTATAAACTGTGACGTTACTATCGATAATACCTCCATCATTGCGCAACATTATAGTTTTTGCTGTGGGATTAATATCCAACGTCATGTTGCCATTAATAAACATTGTATCGTACTTAGATATCCATACTTTGCTTACATTGCTGTTAACGACGATATTAAATGGCTCAATCAAAGAATCAGTAGGAATTAAAAGACACCGTTCACCAATCATACAGCACCCTTGTGCTGAAGAAAAATCATTAGAACCATCATTTAAAGTTAAAACAAAACCTTTTTTTAGTTCTGGTACAACTTTTAGTACGTCATCGGATATTGTTAATCTCATTCTGATCATCAGCTTTCATCATCATTGTGTTATTTTCTTTTCTATTCAGCAACTAAATTAATTTTAACATTACCTTCAATTGCTTTTGTATATGGGCAGATACCTTCTGTTTCTTTTAAATATTTCATTGTTTCCTCTTTGCTTAATCCTTCAATTTTTCCTATTAAATTAACTGCTAAATGTAATGAATGAAAATCAGGCAAATCGCCTAATAAACTTACTTCGGCTCGAATTTCACGATTACGTGATTCTAGACCATCTCTTTTAAGCGGAAACTCAAGTGCTCCGTTGAAACATGCCGAAATACCTGCTGCAAATAATTCTTCGGGGTTAGTATAACCAGCTTTTTTTTGACTGCTTATTTTTAAGTCTAGAAAACCACCGACTGATTTACTTTCACCTTCGCGACCTCCAGTATTAATTACTGTTGATACTGATATTTTTTTACTCATAAAGAATCCCTCCTATTTCTATATATTATTTTATATAGATTATTTAGATAGCACAAATAATATGCTTAAGAATACAAAATGTTTAATAAAAATACATTTTCGAAAACAAATTCATTATTAACAGATATTAGTCCATTAGACGCTTTTCACCCTCAAGTGAACGAATATGAGTTATATCTTGTGTTGCTTCTAAACAACCCATGTAGTCACCTGAATCATCCTTTAAAGCAAAATATTGAATATAAACATATTTCCCATGAAGGTCAATCCAGAATTCAGCGTGAGAGCGAATGTTGTTTCTAAAATCATCTAGAATTTGTTGAACAATGTGCATACTTTTAGGGGGATGACAATTAACTACTTTTCGCCCAATAACAGAATTGGTTCTTGGGAATACACGATCTTTTCCCTCAGAATAAAAACAGACTGTATCTTCATCATCTACAAAAGTTAAATCAACAGGAATAGAACGAAACATTTGAATCAATTGACTCATTTGAAGAGTACCAGTTGGAAATTCGATAGATTCCCTTTCTGATAAATTATGATTTTCAGAAATAATGTTTGACGAAATTGTTTTTAACTCTTCTTCATCTGGATTTACTTTTAATCCAGCAGCTATACCTTCAGTCATTTCTTTAGCCTCATTGATGGCTTCTAAACGTGCAGGCTCTCTTTCTAATTCTGATATAAGGCTTTCATTACTGGGACGCCAAGGAAGCGGATCTGGTATGTAAGCAAAGCCGATATCAAAACTATCTTTCGCTATTTGATCCCAATCATTTAGACTAAAAATGTCGAGAGTCATGGGTATCATAATTTCTTCTTCTTTAAAAATCATTTCATCTATTTCATTTTTCAGATTTTCCCATTTAATTTTTAATGGATTAAATGCTGTTTTTTCATCAAGTACAAGTTTATTTATTTCTTTTATTTGATCGCGAATTGAGTCATCCACACCCCACATAACCATTGGGGGTGCGGTTATTCCGTATTTCTCCATATATGAAAATATTAGTGTTTCTTTCCGTGCATAATGCTTATTCAATTGATTTAAATCTTTTAACGCAGCAATTAAACGTTCTTTAAAACTCCAATCTCCCGCTTCAATCTTTGTTAAAAGTCCATCTATTTCATCAGACATCAATGATTGCAGTACTTGATTTTCAAGTTTCAAGGTATGTACGGGATGTCCTGGTTGTCCATATCCTTCATTTGATTGATGGATATCATTAATTGATCCTTTAAAAACAGCAGCATGTATATTGCACAACTTTTGAATCTCAGAAGGATCTAATCCACCTTGAATGAGTGCTCTTTCGGCTGCTGTTATCTCCGTAACATCAACCCCATCAAACTCTTCGTTAAATAATTTTTTAGCTTCTTCAAACGAACCGCCTTTATGAAGTAAACTCAATATTTCGACTATTCTCTCTTGTCTTTGCTCTTTAATTGACTTTTCCATTAATTATAGCCCTCCACAATAAACCCATTTTTCTGGAAAACCTCGATAACTTTTTTTAATTCTATTTTTTTCATCTGTGCACCTTTTTTAATTGTCATATATCTTCCTGCTGTTTGCAGCATTCCAGGTTGTGCAATTGCTTTGAAACCTAGACTGTACATAATCTCTATAACTTCTGGATATTTTTTAACTGTATCATACAGATTTTCGTTTAAATCAATGACTATCATGTTCATCGCTCCTTATATAAAAAATTATATAATAGATTGCTTGTATTTTCACTAAATATTTTTTGCTATTTCATTTTTTTTATTTTAAACTAACTAAGGTACAGTAACTAACTATCTAGGAGGGCTAAAAATGACAATTAAACGTTTTGTTCAGTTATTCATTTGCTATATTATATCAATTCTTATTCCTTTTATGATTATTAATTATTTTGATATCACGTCACAATCAATTCAACTTGTGCTTTATATCGTTGTTGGGTTTGTTTTATTAACTTTACCTCTAACAATTATGACAATTAATAAGAATAAAAAATACTAAGACTTTAGTCCACAGCTAAAGTCTTTTTCAATACAATTTGATCTCTTAATAGTAGTCCATTTTCAAATATTTTTTCCGAATAGTGCTGCGTAAAATAATCTGAATTAATTTTCCAAAAACGGAATCCATATTTTTGATAGAAATACAGCTGCTTGATACTTGTTGTTCCTGTTGCTACTAGCATCTCTTGATAGTCTTTCTTCTTAGTTTCATTTAAAGCATGCGTCAGTAAGCTGTACCCAACCCCTTGATTTTCAAACTTCTGACTTACCGAAATATTGGTTAATTCAATGGTTTCAATGGAACGTGGAGTAAGCGTTAGAATACCGATGATTTCATCTTTTTGAACAGCCTCATAAATTTTACTTTTTCTAAGATATTTCTCAATACTAGTAACAGATGGATCAGCTTCTAACAAAAGTTGCCAATGAATTGTATTTATAGTTTCTATTTCACGAATCGAAATTTTAAAATTACTCAAGATTTTCGCTCCTTCTAGTCTTAGTACTTTTATTTTAAGCTATATCTTTAATGAATTCACGTTAAAAGTCGTTATTCTGGACTTATTTATTTTTAATGTCTAGAATCATAAATATAGATATCAAACAAGTAATTTTTAAAGGGTGATTGATATGACTGATGTGCTTAAAGAGATTTTTAACGATATTAAAGATGATCCGATGAATAAAGATTTTACTGACCGGGGAATTGATCCGTTATACTCCGCAGATAAAAATGCGACGATTATGATTGTTGGTCAGGCACCTGGTCAAAAAGCAGAAGCATCTCGGATGTATTGGAATGACCAAAGCGGTGATCGATTACGCGATTGGATAGGTGTATCACGTGAAAAATTCTACTCAACGGATAAAATTGCCATCTTACCGATGGATTTTTACTTTCCGGGAATGGGAAAGTCTGGTGATTTACCACCTCGTAAAGGATTCGCAGAAAAATGGCATCCTAAATTAATTGAGCAAATGCCAAACTTAGAATTAATTATTTTAGTAGGTTCTTATGCTGTTCACCACTATTTAAACTTGAAAACATCGGTTAAACTAACAGATATTGTTCGTGACTATAATCACTACTTGCCACGTTATTTCCCTTTAGTTCATCCGTCTCCTAGAAACCAGATTTGGATGCGTAAAAATCCATGGTTTGATACAGATGTGCTACCAGTCTTGAAAGAACATGTTCATAAGTTAATGTAGCAGATAGTTAAAAAATTAATAACACATTATACTGCATCGATTAGTATTTGTTGCGATATATTGTGTTTTTTATATAGATTGATCAGCGTTTAATTAATGAGTTTAACCTTATTCATGGGTTGACTTTACTAAAAGGTCTTGATGAGTGGAAAACTAACAATCAATTAAAATTAACTACACGCGACTTAAATCGCTTGCGAGATTATGTGCTTGGATGAAAGGCATTAAATCACTTTACTACAACATCCGGACATTCACAGAGGATAACCAAGCAATCCCCACCGCAAATACTTGCGAATCATGTATGATTTAACAATAAAAAGGAGAATTTATAATGAGCTGCTTACACTATAAAGCCATATACTGGAACGAATCTGAAGATGATATTGACAAACAAACTTTGGAAATGCTGAAGCTATGACTGAAGATGACTATGATTTCTAATACTTCAAGAAACCTGCTTAATCAAAAGTTTTTTTGAAATATTAGAAAGTAATCTGCTTGTTTGATATACTGGACTTAATAAAGGGGGCATTTTTATTGGCAGATCACAGTGAGCAAATAATTAATGAGCCGAATGAAGAATTTGAACTTAGACGAAAGATACGCGAACGCACCCAAAACTTTACCCCAACTATGTTGTCATTTATTCAAGAAATGTTGGCAACTGTCTCTACAGCAACTGTATACGAATACGTAAAGGATTTATCCTTATTACTCATTTACACGAAAAAAAAAGATAAGAAAAATCGAATTTCTGATTTCCGTATGTGTAACTTACCATTTGAACATTATGAAAATTTTTTCGATTACATTAAACGATATGCTTTAACCTATAAGACGACAACCGGCAAAGAAGTTACACAACTGTTTACAAACACAGAACAAGGTGTTAACCGTAAAATAGCTACTATGCTTCGTTGGACAAGGTATCTTGAAATTACAAAAAAAACAGAAACACCCGTTTACCATTCATTAAAATTAATTCAAACAACAAGGCGTTCAAAAACATATCTAATGGATGATACAGTTGTAACACTTTTAGATAGTATAGAAAGTCTTGATGCTATTGATTCTTGGCAGGCACAGCAATACGCAGAAAAAACAGCTCCAAGGGATTTAGCTTTGATTTCTCTAATTGATCTATCAAATCATCAAATTTTTGTCGTTCGGCGTAAAAATAGAGAACAGCACATTATTATTCCTATGCAAGCGCAACGCTACTTACGAAACTTTATTAACAGCCGTCTGCTGACTGCTCAAACAGATACTGTTGAACTCTTTCTATTCGAGTCGCTTCACAGCGGAAAGATGCATCAAAAGACGGTTCGTTTAATGTTAACAAAGTACTCGCAACGTTTTTCTTTAACCACTAATATAACACCTCAATTATTGCGCAATACCTGTGAACACAAACTTTACTTATTATTTAGCAAAAATCAGAATAAAGTAAATTGGGCAATGGGTAAAAGCTACTATGAATTTATTGGTGAAATTGATTTAAAGAATCGTTGGCTCCAATTAACTTATATGTAAAACAACTATGCTAACTGTTTTTAAGACAAACAAAAAAACCTGCAGACTTCCATGGTTAGTCTGCAGGTTTTTAACATTTCTAAAAATGTTTTATGCTTCTTTTGTCATAACGTCTTTTCCATCGTAGTGACCACATGCTGGACATACGTGATGGCTTTTTCTCATTTCACCACAGTTGCTACAAGCTGTTAAACCTGGTACTGATAATTTATAATGAGTACGACGTCTAGCTTTTTTCGCTTTTGACGTTCTTCTTGCTGGTACTGCCATTGCTATACACCTCCTTAAACAATAAGACGTGCAATAAAATTACACATATATTCCAATCTTACTTATTATCCTCATTTAATAATTCAGATAATTTTGCAAGACGAGGATCAACTGTTGATTCTGATTCAGACTTAACGGTTTCACTGTAGTCTTCTTCAGAAATGACATTCCAAAATTCACCTTTTGGCATATCATTAGAATGTTCTTCTTCTTCTGTCAGCACTTGCAGTGGTAAATTTAATAAAATAAAATCTTCTACTGCGTTTTGTAAGTCGATTAAATCTTTTTCCAAAGGCATAATCAAGCTCTTTTCTTCATCAGATATATCTGATGGAAGATATGCTAACTGCTGCTCTGTCATATAGACTTCATCAATCGTTAATGACATGGGTAAATCTACTGGTGTTAGCGACCTAGTAGATGGTAAAGTAAGGATAGTTTCCATTGTATAATGAGCAATATAACTCGTAGGGTCAACATCGATAAAACCAGTAACATGTACAGGTGTCATACTTATTATTGAAGATTCGCGACGTTTTAATGATTCTAAAATATCAACTGTTTCATCAAAATCAATTTGTGTCCCTCTGAATTTATTCAGCTCTGTTAATGACCACTTCATTTTTTCACTCCTTAAGCAACAAAAGTAATTATACTAGGCTGCTTTTCCTTTGTCAATCAGTTTATGAGATAACTTTCTCAATGACATAACACTCTAACCATTACGTCTGTTTTTTCCAATCATATTTACTTCTTTAGCGAGATATCTCACACGTTCCATAATTCGCTTAGCTTTTAGCGGTTCGTCTTCTCCACGCTGAGTTACGCGTAAATGTTCATTTTCAAGTTGCTCCAGATTGAAATTTGATGAGAAGAATGTCGGTAGCTGCTCTTGCATGCGGTATTGTAAAATAACACCAAGTATATCATCTCTCACCCAACTACTCATAGAATCTGCACCAATATCATCAATCATCAATATAGGCGCTTTCTTCACAGATTCTAACTTTTCGAAGACATTATCTGTTTTAATTGAATTTTTCATTTCGACAGCAAAAGTTGGAAAATGAATTAACGTGGTACGAAATCCTTTTTCAGCAAGAGCATTTGCGACAGCACCTAATAAATATGTCTTCCCGACACCAAAAGCCCCCTGTAAATAAAGACCCTGATGAAAACTCCTAGGCTCTGCTTCATACGCTTCGATAAATTCCAATACTAGAGTAAAAGCTTCTCTTCTTTCATTTGTTATTTGAAAATCTGTAATCGATGCTTGCTGTATGTCTTTTGGCATGTTTACAGCTCGAACCCGATTTTTTATTTCTTGCTGCTCTTTACGTTTTATTAAATCTTTAGTTGGCACATAGGTCACATCAATAAAATGAAAATTTAAAAAAAGCTGTGGTTCATATCCGGGAGCAATCATGGTTGGATCATTTAACTTAAACTTTTTATTTTCTTGAATAAATTCGTAAAGTTTGGACATACTTCTTGCTATGTCATCATCCGTTAACTTATCACGATTTTCAGTAATAAATTGCTGAACTGCCTGATCAGACAAAACTTCTTGTCGAATTTTATCGTATTTTTGAGTTCTTTCTCCTTGATTCATCGCTTGTTCTAATCCTTTACTGATATTATCCATCAACTTTCACCTTCTTTTTTGCTTTGAATTCGTTTGATTTTTTCAGCAAATGCGACTTGTTCTTGTTCAGAAATTTGCGTTTCCTCTTTTTGATTATCATTTTTTGCCCAATCCGGCAATGTCTCTTTACGTTTACTTTCTTTTTTTGTATAACCTTGCTTATTCGGTACAGCTGTTTTTTTCTGATACTGTTTAACTTTTGTCAAAGCTGCCTCGGGCGAAAATATTTTATTCTGCGCCCAATCATTAGCAATACTATTCGCGATATTTTGATTTAAAGACGACTTGTTTTGTATTACCAACATATAATGAATTAACATATTAATAACACTATTAGGTAAATTAGATTGGTTTTTTAAGTTTTCAATTAGCCACTGTTCATTGGTTGATACGTAGCCTCCACGTTGTTTTTTTATAGATTTTAAAAACAACATAGGAGGACTGGAGTCACAAGATTTTATGACACTGATTTCTTGATCAGTGTATCCTTCTCGTTTCAGCGTATTATATCGTCGAACGACTTGTTCATCTGCCGATAATTGTTCAACATTTACAGGTATAAATCGACTATTTTCATGTTCAGTGATAAAATTATTTTGTTTTTTATTTTGTTGATACTGCTTATATACTGCTTGTTTCAGACGTTTCTCGTCTACTCGATTTGTCACATAATCAGCTGCAGACTTTATAAATTGTGACATATCTAACTCGTCAATACCGTATAGTTGATGGAAAGACTCAATGGTTCGTTTTAATTCAACTTGCAATTGTTGCGTGTCTAACCCTAGTGATTCAGTCAAACTTAAGAAAAACGGCCAATCGAAATTAGTGGTTAATTTAATTGTTTCTTGTTTTCCCGGCAGTTGGGTTAAAACATGTTGATTACTTATCAACATGTCATCATATGTGGAAAGTTTTGCAGTAGCATCTGGGTATACTTGTACAAAGGCCTGTGTAATTTCCTGATAATCTTTTAATTCCTCAGACATCAATTGATAGTCTGAAAATAATGATTCAAAAGCATCTTTTCCTAACTTGTCAATCAGCATAGTACTTAATAAATCATCCTGTAAAAAAATTTCTGGTTTAATTGGTGCTTCTGCGTAATATATAAAGTGGTACCCGTTGTCAAGTGTCCTGACAAAAGTTTTCAACAGTCCGACTGCTTCTAATTTAATACGGGCTTGATAAAAATCAGGCAAGCTCATATCTAGTCTATTCAGCAATTCACTATGTGGTTTTATTGTGCTGATATCATGTTCGTCCGCATTTAGAAATGATGTCAAAACAGCAAACGCATCGATTCCTATTATTGGTTGATACAATCTTGTCAGCGTGCGAAAATCTTCACCATTATAAGCTGACACAAGATACACTTGATAGTTATCTTTTGGTTTTAGTTTTTTCCATGCATCTTGCAAATCATTCCGCTCTCTTTCTTACTTTTCTTTATCTATAATCTCTTGCAATTCTTTTAAGAAAACACTCATATCCTTAAATTGACGATAAACACTAGCAAATCGAATATATGAAATCTCGTCAAGGCTGACTAACTCTTCCATGACGTATTCCCCAATCATCGTTGTTGACACTTCATTTTCACCTTGACTACGTACGCGATTCTCTACATGATCAACAACCTGCTCCATCTGCTCCATTGAAACTGGCCTTTTTTCAGCAGATCGAATCAAACCTCTAAGTATTTTATCACGACTAAACTCTTCTCGAGCACCATTTTTCTTTATTACTAAAAGCGGTGTTACTTCGATTCTTTCAAATGTCGTAAATCGAAAACCGCATTCTTCACACTCTCTTCTTCTTCGAATTGAACGACCTTCATCTGCAGGCCGACTATCAACAACTCGCGAGCCGTTGTAATGACATTTTGGACATTGCATAACTTGTCACCTCTATCTTTCAATTATACATATTTTTTTGATTGGTTACATTATAACATGCAGTAATCTATTGGTATAGATGAAACACAACGGAAACTAAAAAGAAAAGACAGGTTTTGTCTTTTCTTAAATACTAATAGCTTGTCTCAACCATTTGTCAATTTGTTTGTAAGTTTCAGCTTTAGTACCGTTATTGTCTATTATGTAATCAGCTAGTTCTTCCTTTTTTTCAATCGACCATTGACTATTGATTCGCTGCTTCGCCTCTATTTCATTCAGATCATTACGCTCCATCAAACGCTGTCGTTGCGTAGCCTCACTGATACTAACAACCATTACAGCATCCATATCAGCTTGATATCCTCCTTCAAACAGAAGCGGTATATCTACAATGACTAAGGCACAATTTGTTTTACGATAAGCATTCATCTGCGTTGTGATTTCTGTACGAATAAAGCTGCTTAACAAGTTATTTAACACTTTCCTTTTATTATCATTTCTAAAAATGATGGCACCTAATGCTTGACGATTAAGCGCACCGTCCGGTAAAAGAATATCATGACCAAACTTATTTACAATTGCTTTAAGACCCGGTGTTCCTTTAGCGACGACATCACGTGCGATAATATCGGCATCAATAATTGGTATGCCCTTTTCTTTAAAATACGTGCTAACCGTGCTTTTTCCAGTTGCGATACTGCCAGTTAAACCAAGAAAATAAGTCATTGCTCTTCCTCATTTCTTAATTATAGGTTTTTGACAATTCGGACAAAAATGCGTACCACGCTGTGCAACTTTAATTTTGAAAATTTCCGTTCCACACCGCGGACACGGTGTGCCCTCTTTACCATAAACAACCAACTTCACCTGAAACGTACCGGCATTACCAAGAGCATTTTTATATGTTCTGATAGTTGTTCCGCCGGCTTCGACTGCCCGAGCTAAAACATCAATAATATCTTGATGTAATTCTTTAATCTGTGCCTCAGATAACTCATCTGCTGGTGTTTCTGGATGAATTTTGGCTCGGAATAATGCCTCATCAACATATATATTACCTAGTCCAGTCACAAGCGTCTGATCCAATAATAAAGGCTTAATCGCTTTGCTATGACGTTTTAATTTCTTTGAAAAAGTTGTTAAATCAAAGTCCGGTTCAACCGGCTCTGGCCCTAATTTTTGAATGCCTTTATAATGAACGGCTTCATTCTTCTCTAAAAGCGTAAAACGACCAAATTTTCTGACATCAAGATAAAGTAATTCTGACCCATCACTAAAAGTAAAAAGAACATGTGTGTGTTTCGTGATTTCATCCTTTTGGTCAGCATGAAAGTCAAATTTACCTTCCATCCGCAAATGACAGACCATATCATAGTGAGTCAATTTAAAAATCAAATACTTACCGCGACGCTGAACATCTTCAATTATCTCACCAATTAATTCATGAACAAATTCTTCTGCTGCCGGTCTTTCAATAATTTTAGGCCAACGAACTTCAACTGACTGGATTTCTTTTCCTCTAACTAATTTATTTAAACCTTTGCGGACTGTTTCAACTTCCGGTAATTCAGGCATAATCTATCACCTATTCTTTATTATTTTGCATCGTACCATGTATCTCCGTAACTACTGTCGGCTTTTAACGGTACATGAAGGTCAACAGCATGTGCCATCGTATCTTCGACTAATTGCTGCAGTTTCGGTATTTCAGCTTCAGGTGCTTCAAAGACCAACTCATCGTGAACTTGAAGCAACATAGTGGCTTCCATATTCTCTTCTTTCAAACGTTCTTGAATTTTAATCATCGCAATTTTCAATATATCAGCAGCACTCCCTTGAATCGGTGTGTTAATTGCGGTCCGTTCTGCAAAAGAACGCAAATTAAAATTTCGTGAGTTAATATCTGGCAAATAACGACGGCGGTGATACAGAGTTTCCACAAAACCTTTTTCTTTCGCATCTCTGACAATACTCTCCATGTACTCTTTAACACCAGGATATTTTTCGAAATAACGATCAATAAATTGTTTAGCTTCTTTGCGCGAAATACCTAAATTTTGTGATAAGCCATAGTCGCTGATACCATAAACAACACCAAAGTTGACAGCCTTTGCTTGGCGACGCATATTGCCATCGACATCCTCTGGACTCTCAATACCAAAGACACGCATAGCAGTTGCAGCATGAATATCTTCGCCATCTAAAAAGGCTTGTTTCAAATGCTCATCGTTCGAAATATGGGCAAGAACTCGCAATTCAATTTGCGAATAATCGGAAGAGAATAACTTCCAACCGGTTTGTCGTGGAACGAAAGCCTGACGAATTTTCCGTCCTTCTTCTAAACGAATCGGAATATTTTGTAAATTCGGATCAACTGAACTCAAACGCCCAGTCTGCGTCAAAGTTTGAATATAGCGTGTATGGATTTTATGGTCATCAAAGATAACTTTTAACAAGCCCTCCACATAAGTTGATTGAATTTTAGCTAGTTGCCGATATTGTAAAATCAGCTCGATAATCGGAGACTCTCCTTGCAGCTTTTCAAGAACATCGACTGATGTTGAATAACCGGTTTTAGTTTTCTTAATGACTGGCAATTTCATTTTTTCAAACAAAATAACACCTAATTGTTTTGGTGAGTTTAAGTTAAATTCTTCTCCAGCAATTTCATAGACAGCACGCTCAATTTCAGTCAAGCGTTCGGCAAATTCACCCTTCATATCAATTAAACGTTGAGCATTCACTTTAATTCCTTGAATTTCCATATCTGCTAAAATTTTAGCAACAGGTAGCTCCGTATCATAGAATAAATCAGTCTGCTCTTTGTCTTCTAATTCTTTTGTTAATTTACTGTATAGAAAATCAATAGCTTTGACTTTACGAGCCAAATGTTCAGCAAAAACAGCGACATCATCAGGGACTCCTTTTTTTACTCCCTTACCGTAGACAACCTCATCCTTATCAATATCAAAATAATCAAAGCGTTCAGCAATTTCCGCGACATCTTCACTATTGTTAGTCGAATCAACAACATACGCAGCTAAAAGAGCATCAAATTTCGTTTCAGTAAGCGACATGCCATAACGATGCAAAGCCACGTAATGACGTTTTATATCAAATGTTTTCTTCGTAATCGTTGCATTTTCAATCCAAGCTTTAAAGTTCGGATCTGCTAAAATCAAATCATCTGTTGCGACATATACCTTCGAAGCATTTCCCCAAGACACACCCACAACTGGTGACACGTGATAATTAGCTTCAAGCATTTCAATATACAACGACATGTCAGAGGTAAACATTTCCGGTTCTGCTTTATCAACTATTGTATAGACAATTTCAGCCTTATCTTCAACCGGAACATCGATTTTTGAGGTATCCAACTTAGCTAAAAATGAATTAAAATCCATCTCTTGATAGAAAGGGACCAGCTTTTCTAAATCCTTACCATTATAAACCAAATCTTCAATCGATATTGTCAAAGGACTGTCAATATCAATTGTTGCTAATTTTTTACTTAAGAAGGCTGTCTCTTTTTCATTAATCAGATTTTCTTTCATTTTACTCTTTTTTATCTCATCAATACGTTCGTAAATACCTTCAACTGACTTATATTCCGTTAATAATTTTATCGCTGTTTTTTCACCGATTTTAGTGACACCAGGAATATTATCCGATTGATCACCCGCTAATCCTTTCATATCAACAATCTGCATCGGTGCCAAGCCATACTTTTCCTTAATGTGCTCAGGCGTATAGACTTCGATTTCACTAACGCCTTTGACAGTTACTTTTACTGTTATATGATCATCCGCAAGCTGTGTTAGGTCCTTATCTCCTGACAGCACGACCACTTCAAATTCTTCTGGATTTGTTGATTTAGCCAATGTGCCAATAATATCATCAGCTTCATAATTAGCTAATTCATAGTGTTTCAAACCTAACCCTTCGACTAAGTCACGTAAATAAGGCATCTGTTCTTTAAATTCGCTAGGTGTTTTAGAACGACCGCCTTTATATTCTTCATAGAAGGCATGACGAAACGTTGTCTTGCCAGCATCAAAAGCAATTAGTGCATGTGTCGGTTTTTCTTCCGCCAAGACGTTTTCCAACATATTATGAACAGCATAAAGTGCATTTGTATGCAGCCCCTGTTTATTCTTAAATCGTTCAAGTGATTGGTACAACGCAAAAAAACCGCGGAATGCGATACTATTGCCATCGACCAATAATAATTTCTTTTTTCCCATTTAGACACCTCTTCTATACTTATCAACTCATTTTAACAAAAAACAAAAACATTTGCGAAAAGAAAATCTATAAGCCGAACGATATCTTTAATTATTGTCATATCTGCTTAGATCTAAAGATAAATTTTGAATTTTTTGCCATTAACTGATACCATTACTTAAAATTTAAAGGCGGTGGTTACTTTGTCAATGACAAACTTTTTCTTGGAGCTTATGCTGCTGCCGATTTTTTTCTATCTCGGTATAAAAATTGGACAAACGACTTTTTATAAAAAAATGCAAGGCAAGCAAGAACAGCCGCGAGCAGTCATTTTGAATTTATCATTCAGTTTTACAATCCTCATGTTAATCATAGTTAACACATTCTTCACCGTTAAAATGAGATTCTTTTTAATCTTTCTACTGTTCTTTATATATCTAGTTAACACCATCTTATATATGGCAGGGAAAAATAAGCTCATGGATTACTTAAAAAAGTACCGCAGTTATACCTTGCTGATTTTAGCTATGGCATTCGCCATTTATGGCAACTTAAATAAAGTAGGTTTGGGTGCACTTGTTTTACCTTTGTGTCACATTCTTGTTTTAATTGCTGGTTCTATTTGGTCATTTGATCAGGTGTAAAACTAAATATCACACACAGTAAAACCCTCGAAGAAATCAATAAGTTCTTCGAGGGTTCTTGTTCTTATGACACTATTTTAAAAGAATCATCATGGCTATCGGTAAAATAATTGTCGCAAACAATAGTGCCCACGCTTGCCATTTAGCCATATTTAGGGTTAGACCGGTACCAACTTTCTTCTCAAGCCAAACAGACGGGTCTTGCGGGTTGTAGTAAAATATTCCGCCTTTCCAATATTCATCATCATTAGTGACATCAAAATTAACGTCTGGAGTGAGGCCATCTCCGCTCTGACGGTACTTAATACCAACATACAAATTAACCGCAACGATACTGATTAACACGAGTGCTATCACAACCAGCAGTACTGTGTAATTAAAATTCGGTGTTATTGTTGCAATTTGAATAAATAAGAAAAGCAGTTGGAGTAAGACGACCGTAACAAATAAACTAATTGAATTAATTTTTCTAAATGCCACATCATTCTTTTGATATGTTTTTGTCTGATTTAAAGATAATTGCTGTTTAGATTTAATCAGTGCCCGATTCGTTATAACAGAAACAAGCATTAAAAAAATCTGTATAAAAGGTATCATCATCAGATGCAGCCACGTTTTACTCATAAATATAACTGGTTCCATCCTAACATCAAACCGCATCGGTATCTGTGCCGGAATTTCATCATAGTTAATCAGCGTATAGATAATTCCGAATACGATTAAGAGACTGTTAATCAGAATAAACAGCCAATTCGGAAAAACAACAATTTTCTTTCGGAAATTCAAATCAACAACTACATCACTAGTAGTTTTAACTTTAGTTTTACTTCCAATAAATTGAATCAACGCCTTACGATTACTCATGTATAACATGATAAAAATTAGTAAGTAGACACTGATGCCAAATAGTAAGTACACAGTTACTAATAATTCATATCGTTTATTATTCAAAGACTTATTGATAATTAATAATAATGGTAAAAAAACCGGGATATTTGTCAGCAGTATTCTTTTAACAAAATTTTGATTCATACGGTTAACATAATTGTTTTGTTGCAAACCTGATGGTATCGTAACACCAAATGAATTACTTCGCCGATTTATCAAAGGTGTTGCTGCCAATGACATATTAAAAATCAATAATGTTATAATAATCATACCTATCACCATACTAATTATCCCCTCTCATTATCTCTTCGGTCAGTTTCGCTTGTTTTTGACTAAATCCCTCATACGTTACATTAAAGACGGCTGCATCAATCAGAATCTGTCTTAAACGTTCGTCAAAGTCTTGCTCTCGTTCTCCGGATAGATGCCTCTGTTCCGCTGAACCAACTCTAAACCCTTTAGTCGTTTTTTCTAGAATTCCCTCTTCTGTCAACAACTTATATGATTTATTGACAGTATGCATGTTTATTCCTAAATCACCGGACAGAGACCGGACACTTGGCAGTTCATCCCCTTGTTCTAGTTCTCCTATAACTACCAATCGTTTAATTTCAAAAATTAATTGCAGAAAAATCGCCGTCTCTGATTCTGGATTAATCCTTATGAACAATGGTCTCAACCCCTTTCGTTATATGTATACTATAACATTTATTGTTATATGTAAAGTATAACAAATCAGAAAATAAAAAAAACTCTCAAATTAATGAGAGTTCCTAATTTCTGACGACAATTTAATCGCGACTGAAGATTCTTAAGAATGCATAGAATAAGTTGATTAAATCTAAATATAAACTTAATGCACAATAAACTGCGATGCCCGTTACAGCTTGATCGCCCGCTTGCAGATAAATAGCTTTGATTTTTTGATTATCATAAGCAGTTAAACCGGCGAAAACAACCACCATAGCTAACGAGATGAAAAAGTCCACTGGTGAACTTTTAAGTAAGAAGACATTTAATAATGTCGCAATGATAATCCCGATGACTAAACTATATAGAGCTTGACCAATCGCACTCAAATCTTTTTTGATAACAACACCAACTACTGACATTACAATAAATGTAACTGCTGAGGTTATAAAAGCATAAGTAATTGTACCGATATCATATAATTGGAGTGTAATAGATAACGTAATTCCAGTCAGTGCGGAATAAACAATATAACCACCAACAGATTTAGCAGCATTGTTAGATGCAGTTGCTTTGCTCAGGTAGATGACTAAAACTAGCTGAGCAATCCAGATACCCCAAAAGACTAGACTATTCTGAGCTAACAAGCTAAAAATAGCTTCTTTAAAGATAGTAGATGCTAGAAAAGCCGTCACTGCACTTATTCCTATTCCTAAACCTAAAAATCCGTAGACCTTGCTGTAAAACGATGATAAACCTCTTGCTTTTGTTTGATCCATATTATTCATTAAACTCTGTCACTTCCTCTTCGATTAATTGAGGCGGGCGCACCATGACAACACTATCCAAAACGCGCTGCTCATTGTAATTATGTGCTTCTATTGATATTGTAACAACATCCTTCATTTTATCAACTTTAATGACTTCAAAATGAAATGTTAACGTTTCATAATGATAGATTGGCTGAACTAAATTAAAAGAAAAATTAACAATATTTGAGCCCGGACCAGGTAAGTGTTTTGAAACAGTACTTGAAATTATTCCCATCAACATGACTGTCGGTACAATCGGACGTTCATACTCCGTATGACGACTAAAATCATGCTGAATAAACAATGGATTCGCATCATTCGTTAAGCCTAGATATAAAAGCAATTGCTGATCCTCAATCGTTTCAGTCATGCTAATTGATTGCCCTTCGGCTAATTCATTAATCGTTTTACCTATTTTGTTGGTGAAATTTAACATCATACGCCCCCTTCATCTTGAATTATTTGTAAATTAATTGGTTTACATATTGTTTTTACGTGTACTGCTCAGTAATTTTTCATAGGCAATTTCAAACTTTTGAACATCTCCGGCACCCATAAAAATAATGACTGCATCTTGATATGTTAATAACGGAGATAAATTTTCTACCTTAAGAACCTCACCGCCTTTACTAATCTTAGCACCTAAATCTTCAATCTTAACCGTACCAGAATTTTCTCTGGCTGAACCGAAAATATCACATAGATAAATGCGATCAGCTAAATCCAGTGATTTTGCAAAATCGTCTAACAAGGCAATTGTACGTGTAAAAGTATGTGGTTGAAAGACTGCTATAATTTCTTTATCAGGATACTTTTGTCGTGCTGCATCAATAGTCGCTTTTATTTCTGCAGGATGATGAGCATAATCATCAACTACTATCATATCATTTACTTTTTTTTCACTAAAACGACGTTTAACACCATTAAAAGAGGCCATTTCTGAAGCAACTTCACGCATGTCCAAGCCTTCTAAATAAGATATAGCAATAACACCTAATGCATTTAATACATTATGTAACCCGTAAGCAGGAACCATAAAATGACCAATTATTTTCTTATCATGTTTGACATCAAATGATGAGCCCTCTGTTGTTCGTTGAACATTCACTGCCTGAAAATCATCTTTATCGGTTACTCCGTAATAATAAATCGGAGCCTTTGATTCCAAGCGGCGTAAATTAACATCATCTCCAAAAGCAACAATCCCCTTTTTCACACCCGCTGAAAATGTTTGAAAAGCATCAAATACATCTTCAATACTTTTATAATAGTCAGGATGATCAAAATCAATATTTGTAATGATTGCATAATCAGGCTGATACGATAGAAAATGACGTCGATACTCGCACGCTTCAAAGGCGAAGAACGTTGCATCTGGTTCACCATGACCTGTTCCGTCACCAATCAAATAACTTGTAGGTGCAACACCCGATAAAACATGTGCCAGCATACCTGTTGTACTTGTTTTGCCATGTGAACCAGTTACAGCAACACTTGTAAAATCTTGAATAAAATCACCTAAAAATTTATGGTAGCGAATAACAGGTAATCCTTTTTTTAAAGCGGCTTTTATTTCTACGTGGCTATCAGGAAACGCATTTCCTGCAATAATAACCAAATCACCATCAATATTTTTTTCATCAAATGTCATAATTGGGACATTTTCTTTTTCTAATTCATGTTGTGTAAAAAAATATTCTGCTACATCTGAACCTTGTACTTTGTAACCCTTTTGATGTAACAACAATGCAAGGGAACTCATACCCGATCCTTTGATACCTACAAAATGGTAAGTATTGTTTTTATGAATATCCATAAAAATCCTCTTTTCTTTAAACTTAGTGTTTCACTAATCAATGATACGCACACACTATTATCATATATTTTACTATTTTTTTCAATAAAAAAACTTACATTGCCTAAATCAATGTAAGTCTAATTAAAGTACTGATTTGTGGATGATGTATCTTCATTCGCAATAATACCTGAAAGTGATTTGTCCAAACGTTGATGTTTCGCCTTTTCATCTGAAATTTCATTATCTTCATCAAGCATATCACTATCAAATTCCATGATCAAACGATTGGATTCTGCTATTTCTTTTAAGCTTTCAGAAATACGTTCTTTGTTTTTCAATTCATCATGATTATTAGCAGGTACGCTATCATTAATTGTAGAAGCAGGAATATATTTAGGCGTAAATATTTTCTCAGGATTTTCACCTGGCAAATGATAACTTGACTCCAAACTTCTTCCAGGACGAGTATGCTTTTTATATCGTGCAATACCCAGACGGTCCGTTTCGATAAATTTATTTGAAAAATCCGCTTGCTCTGATTGAAGACTCTCCTGAGTACTATCAGATGAATAGTTTTTGCGGGCTATCTGTTTATCAGGTAAAACAATTTGTTTATCATGAAATGGTGTTTTTGCTGTACTAATAGATTTTCTAGGTGCAGAGCTGTATTCTTGTTTTTGATTCTCCATGCGATCAGAACCAAAGTAATCAGGCTCATCCGTCATTTCCACTCTATCTATCTCTACCGATTGTATTTGCTGATGTTGCTTCCTTCGATTATCAAAACCATCATTAAGAAATCCATCAAACATTTCACGATTACGCTGACTTTTTCTTTTCACACCTTCGTTATCATCATAAGCGGGAAAACGAAAATATTTTCTCTTATCTGATTGCCTTACCATTTGTATCATTCCTTTAAGTTAACTACTTTTAGTTTATCATAAGTGTATTTTAAAAAAAAGTTTAGCTACTTAAATCAGCTAAACACTAAAAAAACTTATGAAATATTTCCCATATTACTGGTATGTATACATCAAAAAGTGGTGCAAAAATACAGAATCCTATAACGCTGATAATAAGTACAGCAATTAAAACACTACCAACTTTTCGAGATTTTTTCAACATAAAAATTACCAATATTACCAATAAAACAATACCTAAAATAATAGCCAATTCTTTAGAAGCTACATCAATTGGTTGATGATTAATTAATTTAACAATAATTTTTGAGTAAAAAAACCAAACTAATTCAATTAAATAAACTGCTAATAAAACATATAAAACCGGTTTGTAATTTTTTTGTGTTTCTTTTTTTGTCATTTGCTACACCTCCTAGCAGTTATTATGTGTTGATTATATCAAATCTTTGAAAAAATGTTAATCTTTTATTCTATTATCACAATCAAAACTCTTTTAATCATCATCTTCTAATATAAGTCGTATATATCACAAATGTTTAAATAAACTTTTGCGTTTTGGTGCAACAAGTCTTAAAATATAAGTAATAAGTACTATTTATCAAAAATGATATATTTACAATTTAGGAGGGTCACAGTATGAAAAAGATAAGGTTGATTATAGTCGCATTTGTTGGTATCATCTTGCTCGCCGGCTGTAGTCAAAAAATTGATAAAGAAAGTCTCACGAAAAATGATTGGACAGCTTATGAAAACGAGAACGGTGAAGAGGTACCAGTTGTTATATCCTTCAAAAATAATAAACTAACGATTAAAAATGATACCGATACAAATATGGTACAATCTAGCAATAAAGATAATTTGGACGACTTAAGTGATGAACTAGCAAAAACATTACGTGATTCAACAATTGTCCAAAGTAACTATAAAATTGAAAAAGATGAGTTGGTTTTAAAAAATTCTGAATTAGGTTTTAAAAAACGTTTTAAGTTATCTCGCGAAAAAGATAATATTATTCTTACACCAACTGATGGTGATAACAAAGAACCCTTCGTTTTAAAACCTAAAAAATAATAAATTTTGGCTGATTATTAATTAATCAGCTTTTTTATTACCAAAAAAAGAACGTACGTTTATACAATTGAGATATAATCTTATGTAATATAATATGGGATTGTAGAATATGAAAGTTACCGGTTATTCTACTTCGTTTAAAACACGACTATAAGAATGAATCTTTTAAAAAGTACTTTCTGATATATTTTCTTTTAATAAATAATTTCTTTTAATGTGGGATAAAAAGTATAATTTTATGGCTGATCAGACATTATGAGAGTCAATATAATGCTGATAATTCGATTAGTTATCATTATAACTATAAAAGAGCTGTTAAATAAGCAAGAATAATTAATATTTAGTAGTAGTAAAATTTAATCAACAAATCAACAATATGTAAAATAAATAAAAAAACTCAAGGTCCGAGTTTTCCATATCAATCTCTGTTAAATTAATACGGAAAGACTGTTTACCTTGAGTTTATAATTTGGTAACTTATTTCTACAGACGTTCGTTTAGTTCTTTAGCTAGATCTTCAAATCCTGGTTTGCCTAATAAAGCAAACATATTTTTTTTGTATGCTTCAACACCTGGCTGATCAAATGGATTAACACCATTTAAGTAACCTGAGATACCAACTGCAATTTCAAAAAAGTACATTGTGTAGCCTAAAGTATACGCATCTAATTGTGGAATATTAATAACAAAATTAGGTACATCACCATCTGTATGTGCTAATAAAGTACCTTGGAATGCTTTTGTATTAACAAAATCAATCGTTTTTCCTTGAATATAGCCTAGTCCATCTAAATCTTCAGTCATTTCAGGAATCGTTAATTCATGACGCGCTTTATCAACTTTAATAACTGTTTCAAAAATGTTGCGGCGGCCTTCTTGAATGTATTGACCTAATGAGTGTAAGTCAGTTGAGAAGTTAGCACTTGAAGGATAAATACCTTTTTGATCTTTACCTTCAGATTCGCCGAACAATTGTTTCCACCATTCAGAGAAATATTGCAAACTTGGTTCGTAATTGATTAATAATTCGGTTACTTTTCCTTTACGATATAAAATATTCCGTAAAGCTGCATATTGATATGCTTGGTTTGTTTTCAAATCGTCGTTCGCAAAATCTAAACGAGCCGCTGCTGCACCTTCCATTAAACCATCAACATCAGCACCTGTAACAGCAATTGGCAATAGTCCAACAGCCGTAAGAACTGAGAAACGACCACCAATATCATCTGGAATGACAAAGGTTTGCCAACCTTCAACGTCAGCTTCAGTTTTAACAGCTCCGCGAGCTTTATCTGTAGTTGCATAAATACGTTTATTGGCTTCTTCTTTACCATATTTATTAACTAATAATTCTTTGAAGACACGGAAAGCGATAGCTGGTTCTGTCGTTGTTCCCGATTTTGAAATAACATTAACAGAAAAATCTTTATCGCCAATAACATTTATTAAATCAGCTAAATATGTTGAACTTATGCTATTACCTGCAAAGAAAATTTGAGGTGCTTTTCTTTCGTCATTATCAATTAAATTATAGAAAGAGTTATTTAAGAAATCAATCGCTGCTTTTGCTCCTAAATATGATCCTCCGATACCAATAACAACAAGAATTTCAGAATCAGACTGAATTTTTTCAGCTGCTGCTTTGATACGTGCAAATTCCTCTTTATCGTAGTTAGCTGGTAGATCGACCCAACCTAAGAAATCGCTACCCGCTCCAGTTCCTTCACGTAATTGTTTGTGAGCTGCAGTAACTTCAGCTTGCATGTAACCTAGTTCATGCTCACCGATAAATTTACTAACTTTAGAATAATCAAAATTAATATGTGACATAGTAACCCTCCTATTTTTATGTGTAAAAGAACACATTTCCTCTGTATTCTACCACTTTTTATGAATTTAATCATTAAAAAAACCAGAATGTTACTGTAACATTCTGATTTTTTTTCATAGATACTATTTTATACTAATCCTTGACTGAGCATTGCAGCGGCAACACGTTCAAAACCAGCAATATTTGCACCGGCCATTAAGTTCATCGGTTCGGCATACTCCATCGCAGTGTCTCGGCAGTTTTCATAAATATTTTTCATAATCTTATCTAACTCAGCATCTACATGATCAAATGACCAAGGCTGGCGCTGAGAATTCTGAGCCATTTCCAAAGCTGAAACAGCTACTCCTCCTGCATTAGATGCTTTACCTGGACAATAGACTATCCCCTCTTTTCTCAATAGCTCCGTCGCCGGTAATGTTGTCGGCATATTTGCACCCTCCGCAACGATTTTTATACCGTTATCAATCAACTTTTGCGCTTGTAATTCGTAAATTTCATTTTGAGTAGCACAAGGTAAAGCTATGTCATATTCCATTTCATGATTCCAAATATTTTCGTTTTTATAAAAAACGGCATTTGGACGCTGATTTGCGTAGACTGAAATTCTTTCACGTTTAACTTCTTTTATTTTTTTTAATAAATTTACATCAATTCCGTCTGTATCAATAACATATCCTGATGAATCAGAACAACCATAAACTAAAGCACCTAAAGATTGTGCTTTTTGAATAGCGTAAATAGCGACATTACCACTTCCAGACACCATTACTTTCTTACCTTTGAATGAATCCTTTGAATCAGCCAATAAATGTTGTACAAAGTAAACTAAACCATAACCGGTCGCCTCAGTTCTTGCTAAACTACCCCAATACGCCAATGGCTTCCCAGTTAGAACCCCAGCCTGATAACCATTTAATCGTTTAAATTCACCAAATAAATAGCCTATCTCACGACCACCAACACCAATATCTCCCGCAGGAACATCGGTATCAGCCCCGATATGTTTTTGAAGTTCTTGCATAAAACTTTGACAGAAACGCATAATTTCACCGTCAGATTTTCCTTTTGGATCAAAATCACTACCACCTTTTCCACCGCCAATTGGCAGAGATGTCAACGCATTTTTAAATATTTGTTCAAATCCTAAAAATTTAATAATACTTTGATTAACAGATGGATGAAACCTTAACCCACCTTTATAAGGCCCCATTGCTGAATTATACTGAACTCGGTAACCAGTATTTACTTTCCATTCATTACTATCATTCATCCAAGGAACACGAAATTCAATCAAACGTTCTGGCAGCAGAACCATTTCTAGAATATTCTTTTCTACGTAAATTGGATTAACCTCTAAAAACGGGTAAATTGTCTCTAAGAATTCATCGATTGCTTGTAAGAACTCTACTTGATGCCCATAATTATGATGCGTTTTTTCTTTAATATTCTGTAAATACTCTTTTACATTTACCATGTAATCACTCGCTTTCAGTATAATTACTATTAGTATACATAAAATACTGAAAAACAACAGTAATAAAATGAGCTTTTTTTAATAATACTTATATTTTTCTCATAATATGTTCTATTTTTGATATTCCTTTTAAATAACTTTATGATAAACTGAACATATTATGTAAGGAGGATTTCACTATGACAATGTTTGATGTAATCATAGTTGGTGCAGGTACAAGTGGATTGATGGCTGCTGCTGCTGCTGCTGAAAAAGGAGCAAAAGTCGCAGTAATCGATAAAAACAAACGTCCTGGAAAAAAATTACGATTAACTGGTGGTGGTCGCTGTAATGTTACTAACAATCGTCCACCGGAAGACATTATCAGCTTTATTCCGGGTAATGGAAAATTTTTATATAGTGCTTTTTCTCAATTCAACAACTACGATATTATGAATTTTTTTGAGAGTAATCATATTCCTCTCAAAGAGGAGGATCACGGACGGATGTTTCCTGTTGCTAATACGTCAAAAGCCATTGTTGATGGATTAGTTCAGCATGCTTTAAAGTTAGGTGTTACTTTTATTTTAGGTACTGAAGTAAAAAAAATAAATACAAATAATAAACAGATATCTGCTGTAGAAATAGATGATGGTAACTTACTGAACACGCATTGTTTGATACTTGCTACCGGCGGAAAAACATATCAATACACTGGTTCCACTGGAGATGGCTATAAATTAGCAAAGCAGCTCGGTCATACCGTAACACCACTGTACCCAACAGAATCACCAATTAAATCAGATGAACCTTTTATTAAAAATAAACGCTTGCAAGGACTTGCTCTTAGAAATATTCGTCTGTCTGTTTTAAATGAAAAAGGTAAGCCTATTGTTACGCATCAAATGGATATGCTTTTTACCCATTTTGGCGTATCAGGACCAGCCGCTCTGAGATGTAGTATGTTTATCAATCAGCAACTAGCAAAAGGAAATAAGAAGGTTGACATGAGTTTAGATAGCTTACCATCTCAGACAGAGAATCATTTAATTCACTTGATTCACTCAATACAAAAAGACACACCAAAAAAAGCAATAAAAAATGCCTTAAAGCCAATACTTCCAGAACGCTTTTTGGAATTTCTGCTGGAACAGGTAAGCATTGATGATTCCTTACCAATAAACCAGTTAACAGAACAGCAAATTGAAGATTTTGTAAAACTTATTAAAAATTTTCATTTTAAGGTTTACGACACCTACCCTTTAGATAAGTCATTTGTAACTGGGGGTGGTATTAATCTGAAAGAAGTTACTCCTAAAACAATGGAAAGTAAATTAATCAATGGTTTATTCTTTGCTGGTGAACTATTAGATATTAACGGCTATACCGGCGGATATAATATTACAGCCGCATTTGTAACAGGACATACTGCTGGTGTTCATGCTGCTACAATCTCTAGTTACTTTAATTATCAATAAATGAAAGGATGCATAACGATGTATAAAAATTACGGCCCCTTAGCCGCGCAAGTTTATCAAATAACAAAACCGACGGGATTTAGTTTAAATGGAGATATCGACTATTATAAAAGTAGACTTACACATGTGTCAGGCCCTATACTTGAGGCATGTTGTGGTACAGGAAGGGTTCTTATCCCCTTGCTGAAAAGTGGCTATGATATTGACGGTATAGATTTATCAGAAGAGATGTTATCGATATGTCGAAAAGAAATCGATCATAATTCCTTGAAAGCAACACTTTATTGTGGTGATTTAGCCAATTACCATTTCGACAAAAAATATGCTGCAATTATAATGCCTTCGTCTAGTTTTAATTTATTTCCATCTGAGAATATAGCGTTATCTATTTTAAAAAATCTTTACCACTCATTAAAAGATGGTGGGAAATTTATATTTGATATAGATCTACCTTATTATCCTGAGTTAAATGAAACGACAACATCAATTTATCCATTAAATGATTCTGAAGGAATAACATTGGAATACAAAACACTAGAAATTGATTGGTTAAAACAGCAAATAGTTACACTGCTTAAATATGAAAAGTGGACAAATGGACAATTAGATGCAACCGAACTCCAAAATTTTACGTTACGCTGGTACGGTTTATCAGAACTGACTTTATTCTTAGAAAAGATTGGCTTTAAATCCATTATAATTAGTGCAGATTATGATTACCAATCTGTTCCTGCAAATAGTAATCAGACAATCACTTTTGAGTGTTCAAAATAAAAAGATACCTTTATCTCTAACAAACAAAAGCGCAAGATAATCACTTTAAATGATTACCTTGCGCTTTTTAATATTGTTTATTTCTTATTTCTATTTCTTGAAAAAAGCCAATCCTAATTCTGCTACGGCAACTTGACGAATCGAAGTTTCAGTCGATGTCAAAATAATCTGTTTTGCTGTTGAACTAGTTGCTGCTTCAGATGATGTTGATTGACTGATTGAAATTGTTGTTGAACTATCTGATTTTATGTATTGATTAACCTCATTAGCAATCTCATCTAATTCTTTCAAAGTTAATGCTGCTTCTATTCTGCTATTAAAATCTTTTGATGGTTTTATTCTTCGTATTTAAAGAAATAAGCTCAACGACCCAACGTTTAAACTAATAAGCTGGGTTATTACATTTTCTGTATCTATCAATTTAGCAGCTATGCGGCCATCATCATAACCCGGCGAACCAATTCTAACTGATTCGCCCAAATGATATCTGCAGTCATAATGAAAGGCACACCATCAGGTCGGTTAATAAAGCGTTATCTGAAAAAAATTGCGGTTTTAAAATTAATCATTGGTAACGTCTGCAAATTGTCCGCCCACAATTTTTACCAATTCTATCGGATTTATCGATAATTGTAATCCTCTCATTCCGGCAGAACAACGAATAATCGGCAATGACTTGCCTTCAATTGCAAAATATGTTGGAAATTGTTTTTTCATTCCTACTGGAGAACATCCGCCATGTATGTAACCAGTCAACGGTTCCAATTCTTTCATCGGCAGCATATCAATTTTTTTATTTCCGCTTATTTTTGCTAACTTTTTCAAATCTAATTCCTTATTACCTGGAATGACTGCCACAACAGGACCGGTCTTATTACCAACTGTTACCAAAGTTTTGAATAATTCGTTTTCAGGGATTCCCAATTCTTTTGCAGTATCTTTTGCTCCGACATGTTCTTCTGTCCATGAATATTCTTCTGTTTCAAAAGATACTTTCTTCTGCTCTAAAAATCGGACAGCATTGGTTTTATGCGGTTGTTTTTTCTTAGACATATGATTAGTCACTTCTTTTCTTTCGTTTTAAATTTTAATTATTACTCACTCATTAAGTTCATTGCTTGTCGTAATTTTGGGATTGTCATCTGACCGGAAGCCGAACTCTTAGTGCCGCTTGAAGCAAATGTCATAATAGAGCCAAATAATTCCCCAGTCATTCGCGTTAACTGTCCTACGTCCCCCATTCCTATAAGTACAAAATTTATAGCTGGATGGTCAGTTTTAATTTCATTTGATGCAGACAATATTGTTAGTACATCTGTCATATCACTTGGTGTTACAGCCAATTTACAGATATCCGCACCCAACATTGACATATCTTGAATAATGTCTTTAATAATTTGTTTTTTTGGTGTACGGATAAAGTTATGATTACTTAGCAAAACTTTCACATTATTTGCTTGAGAGTACGAGATTAAATCCAATGTTTGGCTAGACATTTTAGCCAGCTCTAAATCGATCATGTCTATTAATCCCGTCTGAATCATTAATCGATTCAACTCAAAATAATATTCATTATCAACAGATTGACCACCACCTTCTTCATATGTTCTGAATGTAAAAATAAGCGGTTTATCTTCGATTGCATATCTGATAAAATAAGCAGCTTTACGCATATACTTAATATCATTTATGTACATAAAATAATCAGCACGCCATTCGATAATATCACACTCTAATTTATTTAAACGAGCAGCTTCTGAAAATAATTCTTTAAAATCTTTAGCAATTAATGATACACAAACTTTAGGCTGTCCTTCACCAAAATTTAAATTTCTGACTTTCAAATTAGACATACTTTCCGACCCCACTTAGTTTAATATATTTCATAAATAAATACTTTTAAATAGTTACCTTCTTTAAATGCTGGACTTGTCTTGAAGTCGCTAGGCAGTTGATAAAAATCAAGCAATTTAAAATTTCGCTGATTTTTCTTAATTCCACTTTCAATCATTTGCTCAAATTTTTCGACAGACACATTGGCGGCATTGCTTGATGCTATTAAGACACCGTTGGTTTCCAGAATTTGGACAGCATCAAAAACTAATTCACTGTAATTTTTCGCAACAGAAAAGGTTTTTTTCTTATTTCTGGCAAAACTCGGCGGATCTAAAACAATACAATCAAACGTCTTTTCTTTTTTTGTTGCATACTTAAAATAATTAAAAACATCCATAACAATAATATCTTGAGAATCTGGATTTATTCCATTGATGATAAACATTTCTCTTGTTTTATCAATACTACGTTTAGCTAAGTCGACACTAGTTGTATGCGACGCTCCACCAGCCAATGCAGCAATAGAGAAAGCTCCAGTGTAACTGAACATATTCAGTAAATTTTTGCCGCATGCCAATCCCTCAATCAATCGATTGCGTACGTCTTTCTGATCTAAAAAGATTCCGGTCATCAGACCTTCATTTAAATAAACAGCATACAAAACACCATTTTCTTTAACGATTAACGGCTCTATCGCAGTTAATCCATAGATATGCTGTGTTTCAGGATATTTATCATTATTAAACCGATTTTTTTCATAAATACCTTTAACTTGTTCATTAAGGATATTGGTTAATTCATGAATAATCAGTTCCTTTTTCTGGATGATAGTTTCATTATACCATGAAACTACAAGAAAACCTTGATACCAATCGATTGTCAAACCTCCCAGTCCATCGCCTTCACCGTTAAAAATTCTAAAGGCATCCGTAACTTTACTCTCAAAAAACGATTGTCTATGAACAAAAGCATCACTGAAGATACGTTGAAAAGTTTCCTCATTAATAGGTAAAGATTTATTAAAGCTAACAATCCATCCACTGCCTTTATTTTGTTGTCCCAAGTACCCATACCCAATAAATTCACCACTTGAGGTAACAAATTCAACCCACTCTGTTAACATGGCATCAGTATCATTCACCAAATCATTTTGATGAACTAACGGATACCCCTGTTTAAAACGTTTCTTAGCTTTATCATTTATTAAAATTTTCTTCATTTTATCAAATAATCCTCAATTCTTCTGTCTGATACTTTATATTATACTATATCACCCAAATATAGACTAAAAAAAGTTTTGTTTACAAATCTTTTTCTAAAAATTCACTTAAACAATAAATAAATTGACACATTTGGTTTTAAACAGTAAAATTGTTTCGTGTGTTCATTTTATCGTGAACGATGACTTACTTTAGAAAGGAAGTTTATTAATTGAAACATAACTATAAAAAAAATTGGTTGAATACAAGACTAGGATTTTTCGCGTTATTGGCAGTTCTATTCTGGATTAAAACAGCAATTGCCTATACAACTGAATTTAACTTAGGCATAGAAAACGGATTTCAACAATTTATTATGTATATAAATCCTATTGCGACAACCATTTTCCTCTTTTCAGCCGCATTGTATATTAGAAGTCCAAAAAAATCATATATCGCGCTTCTCGCAATATATTTTTTTACAACACTTTTGTTGTTTTCAAATGTTGTTTATTACCGCGAGTTTACTGATTTTATAACTGTAAACACCATGTTAGGTGCTGGAAAAGTTAGCTCTGGACTAGGTGAAAGTGCTGCTAAAATGTTCCGCCCGTATGATGTAATCTATTGGATTGATTTAATTACTTTAATCGGTTTGCTTGGTTTTAAAGTAATTAAAATCGACCCACGACCAATCAAAGCAAGAACTGCTGTTGCTGTGACCAGTTTTTCTATTTTAATGTTCTCCATTAACTTAACATTAGCAGAAGCTGATCGACCTGAATTATTAAAAAGAACATTCTCACGTGATCATATCGTTAAATATTTGGGTATGAACGCTTTTACTGTTTATGATGGTGTACAAACGTATAATGCCAGCCAGCGTCGTGCTCAAGCTAGTGAAAATGATTTAATGGACGTGGAAAACTACGTTAAAGATCACTATGCCAAACCGAGTGATGACATGTTTGGTATTGCAAAGGGTAAAAACGTTGTTTACATCCATTTAGAAAGCTTCCAACAGTTCTTAATCGATTACAAATTGAAAGATGAAAATGGCGTGGAACATGAAGTAACGCCGTTCTTGAATAAACTTTATCATTCTAATGAAACTTTCAGTTTTGATAATAATTTCCATCAAGTAGGGTCTGGGAAAACAAGCGATTCTGAAACTTTATTAGAAAATTCATTCTTTGGACTTGGTCAAGGTCCATTATTTACACAACTAGGAGATAAAAACACATTCCAAGCTGCGTCAAATATATTAAAACAAAATGGTAATTATACAAGTGCTGTTTTCCATGGTAACAACGGATCATTTTGGAATCGTAACGAAACATATAAACATCTAGGCTATGATTACTTTTTTGACTCAAGCTACTACGATGTCAATGAAAATAACAGTTTCCAATACGGGCTACATGATAAACCATTTATGCAACAATCTGTTCAATATTTAGAGCACTTACAACAGCCTTTCTATACTAAATTTATTTCAGTGACAAACCATTATCCATATTCACAACTTAAAGGTGATGAAGGTGGCTTCCCACATGCAAATACCCCCGATAGCACGATCAACGGGTATTTTGCAACTGCTAATTATCTTGATAAAGCAATTGAAGAATTCTTTAATTATCTAAAATCATCTGGACTTTATGATAATACTATGGTTATTATGTATGGCGATCACTATGGTATTTCTAATTCACGTAATAAATATTTAGCTGAATTAGTCGGTAAATCAAAAGATGAATGGACTGAATATGATGATGCTCAAATGCAAAGAGTTCCTTTGATGTATCACATACCAGGTCAAGACAAAGGTAAAATTTATCACGAATACGGCGGTCAAGTTGATATGTTGCCAACCATGCTTCATTTATTAGGTATTGACAGTTCCAAATATATGCAACTAGGGCAAGATTATTTCTCTAAAGATAAAGACCAAATTGTTGCCTTTAGAAATGGAACATTTGTGACACCAAAATATACAGTTATCGGTCAATCAATTTATCTGAATGAGACTGGTGAATTAGTTGAAAATCCTACAGAAGAACAACTTAAGGAAGTAGATGGACTTCGTGAAAAAGCTTCGACACAACTTAAAGTTTCTGATGCTTTGACAAACGGTGATTTATTGCGTTTTTATACTGAAAGTGGTCTGAAATCAGTTGATCCAACTAAATATGACTATAAAAATGGTCTGCAAAAAATGGAAAAAATCGAACAAGAAAAAGGAGCCAAATCAACTAGTGTTTATAGTGAACATGATAATAAATCAACAATTGACATGTTCGAAACCAAAACATACTTAGACTATCATCCCGATGCTAAGATTAATAATTCATCAAGTACAAACGTTGAAAAATAAATATTTATTAAGCCTATTAGATTAAAATTAATCTAATAAGCTTTTTCTTTTTTTTATGCTTTTATTTTCATATATTGTTCACAATCTGTCAGTATAATTCTAATGTGGAGGCAATAGAATATGATATCACTTAAACAAATATACTTCTCAATGAAGTATCATAAAAAGTTAACTATCGCTTTTTTTGTAATCTTTACTGTGTTGCTCTTTATGTTGATCCTCATTTATCAATTAAGATTTGTCCAATTAAACTCCAATCAAATACTTGAAGATAAATGGGCTTTCTTAAATGAATTATCAGAGTCAACCAAACAAAATATTCAACATACATTAGCACAGAACAATATTGCCCTTTTAAAATTTTATAATAGAATTCTTTTTTTTCTTATTATACTTAGCTTTATGTCCATTTTCTTTCTTGGCTATTTTATTGCAAATACACGAAAATCTGAAATAATTTATATGCTGAACAGCGGTGTAGCAAAAGTTAAAATTATTGGATACTTTATTTTCGAAACACTAGTTAGTTCAATTGTAAGTTTTTTGATTCTGACTTTTTTAATCTGTTTATTACAAGCTCCGTTTATTAAAGGTACTGTTAAAATAAATCAATTTTTCAATACATATCAAATTAGTAAACAGCACCTCATAATTGAGCAGATGATAGATACCGAAAATGAACAGCCTATTTTAGAAAATCGTGAAATAAAGATTTCCAATAAAAAAAGTGCTCTTTTACCATATAATGAAGATACAATTTTTCTCAATCAAATGAGTGACCATAGTTTTAGAGAGACATTAAACAATATTTTTCATCAATACAGTTTATTACTAATTATCTGTATTTGGTCATTAACATTAGGAATTGCTTCATATCTATTAATTCATAAAGATACTGGGAGTGTTTAATATGCTAAATTCATTTTTAAAACAATCTATTAACCTAAATCAAGATATCAAGAATCGTCTTGTCGTTTTATTAGATAATAATAATCAAAATTTTTCGACAGAAATTAATGCATATTTACCCACAAACACATACAGCTTACCAATACAAGACATGATACCTTTTTTGACTATTCAAGATAATCTTTTATTAGGAATTAAAAAAAAGAATAGCGAAACTGTCCTATATTTTATTCGTAAATATAGTCAGAAATTTAAATTACCTTCTTCAATTTTAACTGAATTTGCAAAAGATGTCTCAAAAAATCAACAGATGGTGCTACAGATTATGCGTGCTATCGCATTAAAACAGTCTATATTAATCAATCAACTTGCTAATTATGTTGTTTCAAATAAATTTATAGAAGATTTGTTGCCCGTTTTGCATTACTTTGTAGCAAAAGAGCAAACGACTATTCTAATCGTTACATCTTCAAAAGAATTACTACAATCACCATATTATGATCAATGTATTTTTTTATCTTAATCATACAAAAATGCCGGCATCTAAATTAATAGTTGCCGGTACTGTTTTATTCATCTTGAAAATGAATTTCTAATTGTTGCCAATACTCTTGCCAATTTTTAGACCTAATTCGTGAATTGTATAATTGACGACGCTTTTTATTTTCCGAATAATAAGGTGTCGCACAAATTCTGAAATTAACTAAATCTTCAATTCCATATGGTGCAAACAACTCAACATCCCCATCTTTATTCAATCTGATTGCTATAGAAGTGCATGTTTCCGGGAACTTAGATACTGCATCACAACTATTCTTGTAAGGTACAGTGTTGGGATTTAATAAATGCATTTCTTTTTGGTTTCTTACTTCCCAATTATATTTTGGATAAATTCTATTTAAATTAGTCTCAATTTGCCTAACCTTTTGATGGTTGATTTCTTCTTCAAAAAAAATGATATCGACATCAGATGAAAAATGAAACTTTGGAACTTTATCCGATAAATAATTCCAAATAACGTTACGTACAGCCCCTGCACATAGCCAGCAATCTTCTAAATCAAGATTCTCAATAATATGTATAATCTCCATCAACTCGCGATTGTCCCTCACATAATTAATAATATCAAGTCGAGTTTTCATCACTTAGACTCGATTTCTGGGAATAGTTTTTTTAATAACTTTTGAGCCAAAGGTCTCGATTTTCCTTTAAAAGGAAACATATGCATATGAATAGCCGGATTAAAATTTGCTTCAATGATACCATAACCACTATCTAATTTCGTTGTATACTTATGATAATCATCTATCATTAAGTCTATCCCTGAAACATAGGCTCCTAGTGCTTGAACAGCTTCAACAGCAATTTCTTTATAACAGTTAGGCATTTTATCTGTAAAATCGATTGAATCGCCTCCTGTACTAACATTAGAGTTTTCACGTAAGAATATAATCTCATTACTTTTCGGAATAGTTAATGGTGTACTGCCTTGAGATTTTAACATTAATAATTCTACTGCACCTAAATGTAACAACTGCAACGGTTTTCGATAATGAGTACCTCGTAATGGATCTTGATTTTTGATTGCAACCAACTCCTCAATTGTGTGTACTCCATCACCCTCAACGTTGGCAGGAATTCTTAATGTAATTCCTTCGACTTGTCCATCTAACACGTAAAATCGATACTCTGTACCAGATATAAATTCTTCAATTAAAATACTGTCGTCTTCTTTAAATGCAATCTTTAAGGCTTCGTCAAACATATCTTGCGTATATGTTTCCTCAAAAATAGAGATTCCTAAACCAAAGTTTGTTGTTTTGGGTTTTATAACAATTGGGATGTTCACAAAATTCGTAAAACTATCCTTGGCCATCTCAATATTATTGAACTCCTTGCCTTTTGGAACATTGAAATTATGTTGTTGCAAAACCCTTTTAGTCGCTGTCTTATTTTCCATAATAATTGGTGTTATATAAGAATCTTTGCTCGTCATATTAGTATTTTTTACATATTCTATATGGTCACCCAAACTTAACTTAACAATTTGAGCTTGCCGGTCGATTAATTCAAATGATATACCTAACTTAACAGCATCTCTTAACATTAATTTAGTTGACAACTCAAGGTCAGAAAAGCCTACTAAATCAAATGGATCACGCCAAACTTTGTTAAATAAATTATCTAAGATAACAACTTCTGAATTTTTTAGGTCAGCACTTGATAACTTCTCACATTGAACAGCAAGATTTTTAATAATTTTCTGATTTATCTCTCCGAATTTTTGTTCTTTGTTTAAACAGGTAAATATTAATAATTCGTAACAAATATGAAATTGTTTAAGATTTAAACCACTCATTTCAGTTGAATCAGGTAAAATATTACTAAATTTTATACTTAATTCATTATTAGACAGCAATTTTAGCTCAGCTGTTATTTCAGGAATGTGACGAACTAATAAACTATTTAGTGATTCAGACAGCTGCCCCTTGAAAAAACCGATATCAGTTATTCCGGTATATTTTTGGAGAAGTTCCATATCAATAAAAAAATTAAACTGCTGCTTAGTTTCCGAAGTTATCCCTATTTTTTTATTTATTCCTAATTCTTTATGGACAACATCCTGGATGGCTAGCAAATAATCATCCGGATTTTCTTGAATCGACAATTTTGGTATAGTGATTGTTAGTTTACTACTTGGAAGATTTACTTCGATCATTTCATGTGATTGCCAAAACAACACGTCTTCTGCAATTCTAATATTATTGTCAACTTCACTAAATATTTGATAAGTTGTAGTAATACTATAACTAGTATTTAAAAAATCCTTAACTATATTTTTTTTATCGTGGCTATTATTATTTCCATTTTACTAAATCCTTTTATTTTTATATTAACTATAATTGTCTTTTAATAGTCTGTCAAAAAAATAATTAAAATATAATTGTCTTTTAATAGTCTGTCAAAAAAATAATTAAAATATAATTGAGAATGATTATCAATTATAGTATAGTAAGATTGTACGCAAATGATAAATAATTAAAAAAGGAGACTTTATGCAAATTTACTGGCCTACGATACTAAATATCGTTGATGAAACCTCTGAAGTAAAGACATTTCATTTAGCAATTCCCGATAATTTTAATTGGGAACCAGGAGCACACACACACTTTGCTCTAGAAGGATTTAATTTAGGTGAGTTGCCGAATAAAGAGATTATTAGACATATGTCAATATCAACTCTTCCTTCAGAAAATACAATCGGTATCACTACACGATTTAAAAAAGATTCTTTATCTATTTTTAAAGAAAGACTGTCTAAACTTAAGATTGGAGATCAAGTAGCATTATTCAAAACACATTCTAATATACCTTTAAGACGCAAACATCGCGACGTTGTTTTTTTAATATCTGGTGTTGCCATAGCAACAGTCCGTCCCCTTATATTGGATTACTTAGCAAATCCAGCAGGTATTAATCAGATTACCTTACTGGCAATTGATTCAACTAATCATATAATCTTTAATAACTTACAACAATCTAGACTGCCAAAAGAGATAACCAGCCTTTTGGTTAATAATCGTACCGCTTATTACACGCAAGTAAATGAACTCGCAATGAAGAATAGTTCAGCTGATTTTTATGTTGTGGGCAGTGATAATTTTATCGTTGATACTATATCACTTTTATATAAACAAAATATATCAAGTAATCAGATTTTCCTTGATAAACATCCACATCAACTTGAAAAATTTATTTAAAAAAAGTCGCTTAAAGATGATATCTTTAAGCGACTTTTTTATTTATTGATTAGTTAAATTAATTACTGTTTGCCTCTTGCTTAACTGGAACTCAATTGGATCAGGACTATTTTTTTTATCTAACTCTGCCAAAGAAATCTTTGCTGGACAAGAATCATAATAATCCATCATATAATAATCTCTGTTAGTCAAATCCATTGCTGCTTTGTACTGAGTATAATCTAATGCACCATTATCATGTTTTTTGACTCCTTTAGGAATGTCACAAGTCGCTAAAATATGAAAAATTGCATTTAATCCTTGTTCAGTGCCCGTTGTTTCTTCAATATGCTCTCTCATAAATGCACTGCGAACGAACCTAGATTCTGATGTATAATCCCCCGGCATACCAAGTAACCCGCTTCCTGCACCGTCAGATCCAGGTTTATAAGCACCAAAATTCCCGATAGGACGTGACGTTGTTTGTAAATAAGAAAAATGCTTTAAATTCGTTAGATGCCATGTATACTCAGGCGAATTTGTAAAAACATTAGTTACATCTTCATAAAAATGAACACTATTATTCATTACTTCTAAAATAATTGACCGTCCATTTTCATCAGAAAAAATCCAATGAAGTGGCGTAACAAAGCCTAAAAAAGGACTTGCTTCATTGACAATATTAATTTGACTAACCTTTTCTTCTAATTCGTCTAAACTACCGATTGAACTTAATGCCCAGAAAACAACTTCATGAGGTGCTAGGTTCATTTTAGCCGTATCATCATGATCCGCGTAAACAGCTAAATCAGAAAAATAGAGTGCACAACAGCCGATTCCCTTTTCGTTCACACCATCCGCAAATACATAATCTTTTAATTTACGTCCCGCTCCAACAAATGAATACGTTGACGTAATCGTTGTCCCGCTTTTTACATCACTTTTAAATTGATAACCCTTTGGTATATATACCGGGTTTGCATCTAATTCAAATGAAAAGTCCATTGTTCTGGCAAGAAAATTTATATTATCCTTTGTTTTTAAATTAATTGATGTACACATTATTATACCTCCTAAGATTTATAAATCGCTCTCTATCTATAATTTAGTATATATTTTATGAACAGATACTGTCAAACAAAGATTGGTTTTTTAAGTAAATAATTAATAAATAATAACAGTTATCAAAAAATAGGTATAAAAATACAAAAAAACTGTCTATCTATTTAGATAAACAGTCATTTATAACAATTATGATTGGTAAGATTCAATAAAAATCGTCTTATACTCGTTTAGCTTACTCGACCCGACTACTTTTGCATCTGGAAAACATTATGCCATTTTTTGGAGATTTAAATTTAAACTATAAGCTAAATAATACTTTTTAAATGTTTATTCTTCATTTTTATAGTTTACATAATATTATTATCTATTTAATAATACGACACTCTCAATATGTGCAGTTTGAGGAAACATATCAATAGGTTGAACAATTTTTGCATGATAGCCGTTTTCTTCATATATTGCTAAATCACGAGCCAGCGTACTAGGGTTGCAAGAAACGTAGACAATTTTTTCTGGTTTCATTGCTACTGATGCATCAATGAAACTTGGATCTAGACCTTTTCTTGGTGGATCAACAAAAAGTACGTCAGCATGAATTCCATCTTCATTCCATTTTTCAAAAACATGTTCTGCTTTACCAATGATAAATTCAGCATTTTTTATGTGATTCAGTTCAGCGTTTAATTTAGCATCTGTAATTGCATCTTTGACAACTTCAACACCATAAACTTGTTTAACTTTCTTCGCAATTGATAAGCCAATAGTTCCGATCCCGCAATATGCATCTATAACTACATCTGACGGTTTTAAATCAGCTAATTCAAAAGCCTTTGAATAAAGCTTCTCTGTTTGAATTGTATTAATCTGATAGAAAGATTTAGCCGATATTTTATAAGTATTTCCTAGAAGTGTATCAGTTATATAGTCTTGACCATACAAACAAAATGTATCATCACCAAAAATATTATTTAATTGATCTGGTTGAATATTCTGCATAATTGATTTGACTTTTGGCAATTCTTTGATAATCTGCTGACAGATATCATCAATTTTGAAAACCTTTTTTTTCTTAGTAATAAAAACAATCATCATTTCTTTTGAGTAATGACCTTGACGAATCATAATATTTTTCAAATTTCCCGTATCATTTTCTTCATCATATGCTTTTACCTGATATTTCTTTAAAATACTTTTCAACACAACTAAAGCATCATCAATCTCTTGCTCTTGAATAAAAAAATCTGAAACAGGAACCAAATGATGACTGTTTTTACGGAAAAATCCAAACTCAAGCTGATTATCGATTTTTCGAACTGGGATTTGAGCCTTATTACGATATGCAAACGGGTGATCCATACCGATTGTCGGTAATACCTGAACATCTGTTAGTTTACCTATTCGTTTCAAACAATTCTCAACTTGATTTTCTTTAAATGTTAATTGTGCTTCATAAGTCATGTGATGCAGAGGTGCAATACCCGTCCGAATCAAATGATTTTGAACATCCTCTACACGATTTTGACTCGCTTCTCGAATCTCCAGTACTTTTCCAAAACCGAATTTTTTAGTCGTCTTTACAACTTGTATTTGAACAACCTCTCCAGGCAGAGCATTTTCAATAAATAATGGATATCCATCAATTTTCCCAACACCCATACCATCATGAGTTAAATCTGATATTTCAACAACAGCTACGTCATTCTTTTTTATCACTAAATTTTTTACATTATTATTTTTCATAATTATCCTTTCAATGGGTATTCACCCCATAAAAAATAAAGACAAAGCACTACGCCTTGTCTCCTTTACTAACTTCACCATCACCATCTATATCTTCATTTGTCAACATCTCAACTTGTTGTATAAATTTATCTGAAGCATCTTCTAATTCATCTTCTTCAACCGAGTAAGGTAGATCATCTAAATTTGCATAGAATTCAATATGTTGTTTTAAATTAATAAAAGTCATGGGAACATCGCCACCATATTCACCATCTAAGTTAATCATCATCTTGAAATCTTTATCAATTGTTTCTGCATGAAGTTTTGATGTTTTAATATATTCAAGTTTAGGATCATTTATATGCTTACCACCATTAATCATTAATGCTACTAAACGCATAATTTCCAAAATATTAGCTGTTTTAACAATAATCAATGAAAACATGCCATCATTCAATTGCGCATCAGGTGATATTTTTTCAAAACCGCCAATTGAATTGGTCAAACCAAGGAAAAACATAGATGCCTCTCCTTCATACACACCACCATCATAAGTTAAGCGAACATTTATCGGTTTAATACGCGGAAGCATCTCAGCTCCCTTAACTAAATATGCTAAGTAACCAAAAACACTTTTTAAATGTGATGGTACTTCATATGTTAATTCGGTCAGATGACCAGCTGCAGCTATATTCATAAAATAAGTATCTTCTGCTTTACCAATATCTGTCTTTATGGTTTGATTTTTTAAAATAACTTCAGCCGCACTAATCATATTATCTCGAGGAACATGTAAAGCACGGGCAAAATCATTAGTAGTCCCAGCCGGAATAATCGCCATCTTAGGTCGCTTTTCAAGTGGTGCGATACCATTAATAACTTCATTAATAGTCCCGTCACCACCAGCAGCTACTAATAAATCAAAACCTGCCTTAGCGGCTCTCTCTGCTTCTTTTTTCGCAGAGAGCGGTTCTGGTGTTGTGGGAAAGGCGCTGGCCTCATAGCCAGCCTGTTCCATAATCGAGAGAATGTCAGCAACATTTTTCTTGATTTGTTCCTTTCCTGATGTCGGATTGTATATTAGTCGAGCTCTCATTGTCTCCTCCTAACTTAAGAACCTTATCTTTTTGAAAGTTCTTGATTCAATAATTGGTTAACGATTCCTGGATTTGCTTGCCCTTTAGTGGCTTTCATCGTTTGTCCGACAAGGAAACCTACCGCACGGTCCTTACCATTCTTGAAATCTTCAACTGATTGTGCATTATTATCTAAAATATCATTGATGATCGGCAGTAATTGTGCTGGATCAGATAGTTGAACTAATCCTTTTGCCTCAACAACTTCTTTAGCAGAACCACCATTAGTAATTAATTCACGGAAGACTTTTTTCGCAATTTTCGAGCTAATTGTTCCATCAGCAATTAATTTAATCATACCAGCTAAATTATCAGGTGTTAATTTTGTTTCTTCCAACTCAAGTTTTTCACTATTTAAATATGCCGATACTTCACCCATTAACCAGTTAGATGCTTGCTTTGCGTCAGCTCCATTTTGTAATGTCGCATCGAAGAAATCAGACATTTCACGTGACAAAGTTAAAACCATTGCATCATAATCTGGCAAGCCTAATTCTTGTGTGTAGCGGATACGTCTTTCTGCTGGTAATTCGGGCAGACTAGCTCTGACTGACTCTACCCACTCATCAGAAATTTCAAAACGAGGTAAATCAGGTTCAGGGAAATAACGATAATCAGCAGACCCTTCTTTAACACGCATAAGCAATGTTTTCTTTGTTGCTTCATCATATCGTCTAGTTTCTTGTTGAATCACTCCACCCGAAAGCAATACACGAGCTTGTCTTTTCTCCTCATGAGCTAATCCTAGTTTCACGAAACTCAAAGAATTCAAGTTTTTTAGTTCTGTCTTAGTACCGAATTCTTCTTGACCATAAGGACGTAAGGAGATATTAGCATCACAGCGCATTGATCCTTCTTCCATCTTTACATCACTGACTCCAGTAAATTGAATAATCGAACGAACTGCTTCCAAATATGCGTAGGCTTCTTCAGGTGAACGCATATCTGCTTCTGATACTATCTCAATTAATGGGGTTCCTTGACGGTTTAAATCGACATATGAATACCCACCCGTTCCGTGAATATTCTTACCAGCATCTTCTTCTAAGTGAACACGCTCGATACGAATTTTTTTCTTTTTGCCTTCGACTTCAATTTCCACCCAACCGTCATGTCCAATCGGCTCATCGAATTGAGAAATTTGATATGCTTTAGGATTATCTGGGTAAAAATAATTTTTACGGTCAAAATGTGTTTCTTGAGATATATGACAGTTCAATGCTAATGCGGCCTTCATACCAAACTCCATTGCTTGTTTGTTCATCACAGGTAAAACACCCGGCATGCTGAAATCAACCACGTTTGTATTCGTATTTGGTTCTGCACCAAAGTGAGCCGCAGAAGATGAGAAAATTTTAGATTCTGTTTTCAACTCAACGTGGACCTCTAAACCAATAACTGTTTCAAAATTCATTATGCGTTACCCCCTAAAATAACTGGCTTCATTTTATGAAACTCAGTTGCTTGCTCAAATACATAAGCAGCTTGATACATCGTTTCTTCTTGGAAATAATTCCCGATTAATTGAAGTCCCACTGGTAAGCCCTCTGAAAAACCACAAGGTATACTCATACCTGGCAAGCCAGCTAGGTTTACAGGAATCGTTAAAATATCACGCATATAAGCAGTCACTGGATCATCAGCATCTGAACCAAAATCATAAGCAACAGTTGGCGACACAGGACCTAATATTAAATCTACATCTTTAAATGCTTTTTTAAAGTCGTTGATAATCAATGTTCTGACTTGTCCAGCTTTTTTAAAATAAGCATCATAATAACCAGAGCTTAATGAGAAAGATCCCAACATTATACGACGTTTTACTTCCTCGCCAAAACCTTCAGAACGAGAATTCACATAAACATCATCTAAGTTTTTAATATTTTCAGAACGGAATCCATAACGAATACCGTCAAAACGCTGTAAGTTTGATGAAGCTTCAGAAGAAGCAATAATATAATAGACTTCAACGCCGTATTTTGAGTATGGTAAACTGATTTCTTTAATCGTTGCACCCATTGCTTCAAATGTTTTAGCTGCTTTTTCAACTGCTTTTTTTACTTCTGGTTGTACCCCTTCACCCATAAATTCTTTAGGCAAACCAATTGTCATACCTTTGACGTCTTTTCCGATTTGACTGGTAAAGTCCGGTATCGCATGCCTAGCAGAAGTGCTGTCTCTAACATCATGACCTGCTATTTGGTTTAATATAAGAGCGTTATCTTCTACTGTTCGTGTCATAGGTCCAATTTGATCTAAACTCGATGCAAAAGCAATTAATCCGAAACGTGACACTCTTCCATATGTTGGTTTCATACCAACAATACCATTAAATGAAGCTGGCTGACGAATACTTCCTCCAGTATCGCTTCCTAGAGAAGCAGGGATTTGACCAGATGCAACAGCTGCAGCAGATCCACCAGATGAACCTCCGGGAACTTTATCAGCATTCCATGCATTTTTTGTTTTTTTGAAATATGATGTTTCAGTTGATGATCCCATAGCAAATTCATCCATATTTAATTTACCAACTGGTACTAATCCACCTTCGTATAATTTTGACATGACTGCGGCATCATAGACAGGATCAAAGTTATACAACATTTTGCTAGCTGCAGTGGTGCGCAAGCCCTTCGTTACAATATTATCTTTAATACCAATCGGAATACCGGCTAATGGTGATTCTACAGATATACCTTCAATATCCAATCCTTTAGCAATTTCCATTGCTTTTTCTTCATTCAATGTTATAAAAGCATCGATATTATTCTCTGTCGCCTTGATTCTTGAAAAAGAATCAGCAACTACTTCTGCCACTGATACGTCTTTGGCTTGAATCTTTTGAGCTAATTCTTTAACTGATAATTTATATAAATCTGTCATTATGCCCCAACCTCTCCGTTATCAATAATCGCAGGAACCTTAATAAAACCATCTTCTGTTTCAGGAACGTTTTTAAGCAATTCTTCACGAGATTCACCTGGCAAAGCGATATCTTCACGTAAAATTGAGATTTCTTCTGTCACGTTAGAAGTGAAAGGTACGCCCTCTGTATCAACATTTTCTAATGTTTCTACCATGTTTATAATTTTTCCCATTTGTTCAGTATACATTTCTAAATCATTTTCTGAAAATGTTAATTTAGATAATTGAGCAACTTTTTGTATTTCATCTTTTGTAATCGACATTACTTAACCACTCCTTCATTTTTATAACAGTACATACCTTCTATTTTATTCAACTTTCGAACTATTTTCAATGGCTGAAATCATTTGTTTTTCGTTCCAGACTAAAACGCCTAAACTATGGGCTTTTTCTAGCTTACTGCCGGCATCTTCACCAGCCACGACGATATCTGTTTTTTTCGACACACTTCCGGTTACCTTGCCACCTAAAGACTCGATTTTTTCTTTCGCATCGTTTCGATTATAATCCACTAGTTTACCAGTCAAAACAATTGTTTTCCCCTTAAAAGGGGAATCAATACTTTGGACATCTTCACTTGTCTGGCCTAAATACCTTAAATTAATACCGGCGCTGCGTAATTCATTAATGATTTCTTTTGCTTCATCTTTTTCAAAATATTTTTCAATACTATCAGCAATTACCGGACCAATTGAATCGATACTACTGATTTCGTCTTTTGAGGCGTTCATGATGGCTTCAATACTTAAAAAATGTTCTGAAATTAATTTAGCTGCTTTGGCTCCGACATGTTGAATCCCTAAACCGAATAATAATCTTTCCAGAGAATTTTCCTTACTTGAACTAATTGCCGATAAAAGATTATTAGCCGACTTATCTTTTACTTTATCTAACGTTAATAGTTGATCATAAGTCAAATAGTATAGATCTGCCACATTCTTAATTAAAGAAAGATCGTACATTTGCTCTAATAATCTTGGACCTAACCCATCAATATTCATTGCATTGCGTGAAACAAAGTGGTTTAGGCCTTCTTTGATTTGTGCTGGACACATTGGATTCATACAACGTAAAGCGACCTCAGACTCAATCTTCTCGAGTTCCGAATAACAAACTGGACAACGGGTAAGTATTTGGTAAGGTTGGCTTTCAGCATGACGTTTATCAAAAAGTACACGTGTCACTTCAGGTATAATATCTCCCGCCTTATGAATCATAACGTGGTCTAACAACCGGATATCCTTTTTTTCAATCAAATCTGTATTATGCAGACTGGCACGAGACACCGTGGTTCCAGCCAGCCTCACAGGATTCATAATGGCCGTAGGGGTTACAACTCCAGTGCGTCCAACCGTCCATTCAATGTCACGAATAACAGTTTCTGCTTCTTCTGCTGGAAATTTATAGGCAATCGCCCATTTTGGTGCTTTCACAGTATAACCGATTTCCTCTTGGGCTCTAAAGTCATTTACTTTAACGACGATACCGTCAATTTCATAATCCAACAAATGTCTGCGATCACGGAAAGCTTCGATATAATCCCATACTTCTTCAATCGTTTCACAAAGCTGTCTTTCGTGATTCGTTTTAAGACCTAATTCATCTAATTCATCAAGGGCACCGCTCTGCGTTGTGGCTCTAAAAAGTTCTGGCGTTGCCACTGTGTATATAAATGTACTCAAATTTCTTTTTGCCGTTATTTTAGAATCCAGCTGGCGTAAACTTCCGGCTGCCGCATTTCTCGGATTTGCAAAAACATTTTCCCCTTGAATATCACGTTCTTCATTTAATGCGATAAAAGATTTTTTTGGCATATAACACTCACCGCGAATTTCAACAGATAGCGGATGTGATAATTTCATTGGAATTGACTTTACAGTTTTTAAGTTATGTGTAATATCTTCTCCAACTATTCCATTTCCACGTGTGGCGCCTTGAACGAATTGTCCATTTTCATATCTTAAATTAATAGCTAAACCATCGATTTTAAGTTCAACCATGTAGTTTATTGGTAAATTGGTTAATTTTTTAATCCGTTTATCAAACGCGACTAAATCATCTTTATTAAATGCATTGCTTAGACTAAGCATCGGAACACGGTGTTCAACTTTTGAAAATTCTGCTGAAACGTCTCCACCAACCTGCTGAGTTATTGAATCTGGAGAAATCAAATCAGGATATTCAGTTTCTAATTCAACTAGTTCATGATATGTCTTATCATATTCACTATCAGTTGCTTTAGGCGCGTCCTGTTCATAGTACTCTACTGCCCATCTCTTCAACTGTTCATTTAAAATTGCCATTTTATTCAATATATCTTGCTTTTGCATGTCACTACTCCCCTAAACCTTTTTGATTGGTGCAAAAGCTGCCAACAGACGTTTAATCCCTTGAGAAGGAAATGCGATATCTAATTCTGTATCTTTCGCATCTCCGGAAACTTTAACAACTGTTCCAACTCCCCAAATTTTATGCTCAGCTTTATCGCCAGCCTGCCAACTATCTTTTTCGCCGCCTGTTTGCTGCTTAGCTGACACCATACTCTTTTCTGGTTGAATATAGTCCGAGCGTCTGCCTGATGATGAAACTGCTCTATTCGACATCTGTACAGCAGGACGTTGTACGCCCTGACGCTCTAAAACATCATCATCGATTTCTTCAAGAAAGCGTGACGGCCGATTATATTGTGTCCGTCCATATAGTGTTCGACTTGATGCATTTGTTAAGTACAACTGCTCTTCAGCACGTGTAATCCCTACATATGCAAGTCGTCGTTCTTCTTCCATCTCAGACTCTTCAGTCATTGCTCTGGATAAAGGAAAAATTCCATCTTCCATACCAATAAGAAAAACAAAAGGAAACTCTAAACCTTTAGCCGCATGTAACGTCATTAGTGTAACTTGTCCATTTTCTTCTTCAAGATTATCCAGATCCGATACCAATGCCAGATCATTTAAGAAAAGAGTCAATTTATTATTTCCTTCATTTTCCTCAGTATCAAATTCATCATTATCAAATTTTTTGTCAAATTCACGCGTTACTGTTAAAAATTCTTCTAAGTTTTCAATTCGCGAATGAGACTCTAACGTATTTTGATTTTTCAAGTCTTCAAGATAATCACTTTTTTCAAGGACTTGTTCTACTAATTCTGTTACAGATAGAAACTCTATCATTTTACTAAGATCCTCTATCATAGCCCCGAATCCAGCTAATGATAAACGCGCCTTTCCGCCAATATTAGACAATTCGACATTAATCGCACTATGCAATAATGACCAATTATGAATTGCCGAAAAATCACGTAATTTTTCTACAGTTCCTACTCCAATACCTCGTTTGGGAACATTAACAATTCGTTCAAAACTGAGTGAATCCATCTCATTAGCAATCACTTTTAAATATGCTAAAATATCTTTAATTTCTTTTCTGTCGTAGAACTTATGTCCACCGACCATTTTGTAGGGAATATTCGATTTCAGCAATGTTTCCTCAATAATTCGACTCATCGCATTAGTTCGGTATAATACACACATATCACCATACTGTCTCTTGTTTTCACGAACCAGCTGCTGAATACTTGAAACAATAAACTGACCTTCCATTCTTTCTGTATCTGCACGATAATAGATAATCTTGTTGCCTTCATCATTATTCGTCCACAGATTTTTTTTACGTCGGTCAGTATTATTATCAATCACACTATTCGCAGCTGCTAAAATATTCTTTGTTGATCGATAATTCTGTTCCAAAAGGATGACTTTCGCATCGGGATAGTCTTTTTCAAAGTTTAATATATTTTGCATATCAGCACCGCGCCAACCATAAATACTTTGATCAGCATCGCCTACCACACATAAGTTTTTAAAACGATTAGATAACAATTTAACTAAAGTGTATTGTGCATGATTTGTATCTTGGTACTCATCGACATGAATATATTGAAATTTAGTCTGATAATACGCTAGTGTTTCCGGACTTTTCTGAAACAGCTTAATAGTCAGCATAATTAAATCATCAAAATCCATCGACTCATTGTGTCGAAGTTCTTTTTGATAGCGTACATAGCATTTTGCAACAATATCTTCATAATATCCCGAGTATCGTTCTTCGTAATCTGTCGGTGTTAAAAGCTCATTCTTTACATTGCTGATTGTCCCTAAAATACTGCGTGGATCATGTTTTTTTGGATCAATATTTTCTTCTTTCAATATTCGTTTTATCAAAGTTAATTGGTCAGAACTGTCCAAAATTGTGAAGTTGCGACTATAGCCTATAATATCAATGTCTCGACGAAGCATTCTGACACACATTGAGTGAAAAGTAGATACCCAAACATCCTCACCCTCTTGCCCCATAATTCGGCAAACACGTTCTTTCATTTCTTTTGCTGCCTTATTAGTAAACGTAATCGCTAGAATACTCCAAGGATTTACATCTTTTTCTTCTATTAGGTAAGCTATTCGATGAGTCAATACTCTCGTCTTCCCACTACCTGCACCTGCCATAATTAGTAAAGGGCCGTTTGTTGTTAAAACAGCTTCTTGCTGTTTTGGATTCAACCCTGAAATTAATTTATGCTGATTCGACATAAATGCGAACACCCTTTCTTATTCAATCTTTATTATTATAGCAAAATTCTTGCTATATTTATATTACTTACAAACGAAAAACTAAAAAAATCCCTTTAAAAGATATTCTTTCAAAGGGACTTGACGTTATTTTTATTCTAAAAAATCTTTTAGCTGCTTAGAACGTGAAGGGTGGCGTAATTTTCTTAAAGCTTTTGCTTCAATTTGACGAATACGTTCTCGAGTTACACCAAATACACGACCAACTTCTTCTAAAGTTCGAGTTCGCCCATCGTCTAAACCGAATCTCAAACGAAGAACATTTTCTTCACGATCAGTCAACGTGTCTAACACACTCTCCAACTGTTCTTTAAGCAACTCATATGCGGCATGATCCGCAGGACTTGTTGCTTCTTGATCTTCGATAAAATCGCCTAAATGCGAATCATCTTCTTCACCAATCGGTGTTTCCAATGACACTGGCTCTTGAGCAATTTTTAAAATTTCACGCACTTTTTCAGGTGGAAGATCCATTTCAGCTCCAATTTCTTCTGGTGTCGGTTCGCGTCCTAAGTCTTGTAATAGTTGGCGTTGAATTCGAATTAATTTATTAATCGTTTCTACCATATGAACTGGAATACGAATTGTTCTGGCTTGATCGGCAATGGCACGTGTGATAGCTTGGCGAATCCACCATGTCGCATAAGTTGAAAATTTAAAACCTTTTTCATGATCAAACTTTTCAACTGCTTTCATCAAGCCCATGTTACCTTCTTGAATTAAATCTAAAAATTGCATACCACGACCAACATAACGTTTTGCAATACTAACAACCAAACGTAAATTGGCTTCTGCCAATTCTTGTTTTGCTTCTGGATCGCCTTCCTTAATTCTAAGCGCCAACGCAACTTCTTCGTCAGCGTTCAGTAATGGTACTCGGCCAATTTCTTTTAAGTACATCCGAACAGGGTCATTTATTTTAACACCGGCTGGTGCTAGTAAATCTTCTTCTTCTTCTTTTTTAGTTGCTTTTGTTGCTTTTTTCGATTCTTTAGCTTCTTCAGTTTTTTTAACCACTCGCATACTATGTTCACTTGGTTCGCCGTTTTCATCGACGACGCTAATACCTGCATCCTCAACTTTTTGAATTAACGCATCCATTTGATCTGCATTTAATTCGTAAGGAGTAGCAATAGTATCCGTCAACTCATCATAAAACACTTGACCTTTGGCTTTATTTTGACGAATAAACGCCTCAACTGTTTTCTTGTAAGTTACTTGGTTATTTACTCCTTCAATACCCATAAAGAATGCCCCCTATATATTTTTCAACTGCTTTTGTAATTGAACGATTGCAATTGTTTTTTCAAATTCTAGATTCTTATCACCCATTTGCATGGCTTGACATTGTTCCTCTTTAGCTTGATTAATTTCTTCTTGGATTTTTGCCCGCTGAATGACAGCAAAACAATCCAGTAATTCCTGTTCCGTGCTTTCAGAACTAAAATCCTGCATAGAAATTTCAACTAATGTTTGTTTTAGTTCGTCTTCTTTTAAGTAATTTAAGATATCAGCAATCGGTGCTGACCCATACAGTCTGATATAGCTAGATACATGCGTAAAAAGTTCTTGATAACAATCATGAAAAAAAGAAAAATCCGTTTGATTCTGAAAAGAATTAAGCATGCTTTTCTCGTTTAATAATCGATAAATCAATAGCATTTCAGCTTTTTCAACAATATCAGCCTTATTTCTCTCAGGAATAGTCATAGTCATAGCAGGACGTGTTTCCACAGCATAGTGTTCTCGATTCGAATGACGATACTGTTTACGTTTGTTATTATAATCAAGCTGCAGTGATTCCTTGGCTATCCCAAATTCATTTGACAGACTACTTAAAATTAAATCAGACTCGATTATCGATGCATTTTTTACTATTTCATTCAGAGCTGATTCAATATAATTAAGTTTATCGACTTCGTTTGATAAATCCTTATCCTGTCTCAAATAATCTAATTTAAATTGTAAAATAGTCTGACGATGATTTTGAATCAACTCTTTTAAAGCAGACTCACCATACTTTTGTCGATAGTCATCGGGATCCATTTTATAAGGAATTGAGACTAACTGAAGAGACAACGCACTTTGACTAGTCAGCAAATCAATTGCCCGAATACCTGCTTCTACTCCGGCATTATCTCCGTCATAACAGATAACTGCATCCTCAGCCACACGGTCTAACATAGTCACTTGTTCAGTTGTTAAGCTAGTCCCCATCGAAGCAACGCCATTTTTGATACCCGAGTTCCAAGCCGCAATGACATCCATGAAGCCCTCAAACAATACAATTTCACTTTTTTTTCTAATACTTTGCCGCGCTTCACTAAAATGATATAGAACATGTCGCTTATTAAACAGTTCGGTTTCAGGGCTGTTTAGATACTTTGGCTGATCACTTAAGTCAAAGGCATCATCAGCTAGAATGCGACCTGAAAAACCAATTGTTTGACCTCTTTCATCAGTAATCGGAAACATAATTCGTTGATAGAAACGATCAAGCCAATCACCAGAATTTGTTTCAAAAAAGAGCCCACTTTTTGCCATGATTACATCAGGTATATGGTCATTTTGACAGACTTTAGAAAGTACTTGCCTTTCCATCGGAGCAAAACCGATTTTAAATTCTTTTATCGTCTGCTCATCCAATCCACGCTTCGACAAGTAATCTAACGCTTTCTCACCGATTTTTGTATTTAATAAAATATGATGATATAAATCTGCTGTGCGTTCATGTAATGAAATCAACTCACGCTTTTCACTAGAAACATGTGAAGTATCTTTAGTCGAAGATAAATCAAAATCAACATTGACATTCGATAAATCAGCAACTTTTGCAACAGATTCAGGAAAAGATAATCCTTCAATTTCTTGCATAAATGTAAAAACATTTCCGCCTTTTCCGCAGCCGAAACAATGAAAAATTTGTTTGTCCTCAGCCACAGAAAAAGATGGTGTCTTTTCGTCATGAAAAGGACATAGGCCTAAATAGTTCTTTCCAGACTTTTTCAATTGGACATACTGACCAATCACGTCAACAATATTGGTCTGATTACGGACTGATTCAATCACATTTTCAGGAATCAATTGAGCCAAACTCATCACTCCTATTTAAACAGTCAATAAAAGTCGCTCGAGATAATATCAAGAGCGACCATTTGACGTAATTCTACAAAATAAAGTATACCATATTTTGTTTTATTTGAAAATAAATTAAGCTATCTTTTGTCGATATTCTTTTCTTATTAAAACCCGATCTAAAATAATCTTACCAATAAAGGTAATAACAATCAAAATAATAAATGTCGGTACTAACGACATTGGCAACAGTTCAATTTCCAATAAGCCCTTAAACAGCATAGCAGCCACATATGTACCAATCACCGTAGTTCCTGCCAAGAAAATCCTCAGAGCATTGAACGGTAAACATGCTTTTACAACTGCCATCGAGCTTACTGCTATTAACATATAATACATTAATGTTGTTGTTTCTATTTGTGCCCATCCATTTAGATTTCCCATAATCATAATCGTGATTATGTTAAAAATTACCAATAACGCATTAGGCAGCGCGCGTCTTAATGCTGTTGGCAGAAATTTAGTCGTTACTTTTTCTTTAGAATTTTCAAATTGTAAGAAGAAAGCGGGATAACCCTCAATCGCCAAATCAAGTAAAGTAATTTGAATTGGAATAAAAGGAAATGCCATGGCCGTCAACATACAGATAACAGATAAAATCAGTGAATAAATTGTCTTAATAAAGAAGATACTGGCTACTTTTGTCACATTATTTACCACACGCCGACCTTCAAATAATACATTTGGAAGTGTAGTGAAATCAGAATTCAACAAGACTATATTTGCCAGCTGACGTGTTGCACTGTCACCCTCAGCCATAGCAATACTGCAGTCTGCTTCTTTCAATGCAAGCATATCATTGACACCATCACCAGTCATTGCAACTACATGACCTTGTTGTTTTAATTCTTCAACTAAAATTTTCTTTTGCTGCGGTGATACACGGCCAAACACTTTATATTCGTTAACCATTTTTTTCACTTCAACATCCGATGTTACTTTTGATAAGTCGATAAATGATTCATAATCATCAAGTCCCGCTCGACGTGCAACATTGGAAACTGTAACGGGATTATCACCGGAAATCACTTTGATATCTACACCTTCATCACGTAAGTAAGCCAATGTTTCATTGGCATTTTCACGAATTGGATCATCTATTGTTATTACAGCTAATGGTGATAACTCAGGCAGACCTGTTTCAGACAAATCTGTCGAATGACTGATACCAAGCATCAGAACTCGTAACCCTTCTTTTTGTGCAGCAACAACTTCTTCAGGAAGTTCCATGCTGCCAAATAACCTTTCAGGCGCACCCATTGCAACAGTTCCAAGATTGTCTAAAACCATAGCGCCCCATTTCCTATCAGAAGAGAACGGCACTACATTTGTGCTTGTATATTTTGTATCCGTTGGAAAGTACTCACGAATTGCATGCATTGTAATATTATTATCTGTCGATTGCGACATATAACTGCCCATAATCTCATCAATTTCATCTGCATACTCAACGTGCATCCCAATGACATTTTGAACGCGCATTTTACCTTCAGTAATTGTTCCAGTTTTATCTAAACAAATTACATCCACATGAGCCAACGTTTCTACAGAATACATATTCTGTACTAAAACCTGTTTCTTCGCCAACTTAGCAACTGCAGTAGCTAAAGCAATACTTATCAAAAGTACTAACCCTTTTGGCAACATACCTAAAAGAGCACCGGCTGAAGTGACTACGGAAGATTTAACATCAGAATCTCTTAAAAATAAAGCTTCACAAAATAGAATCACACCAATAGGCACAATGATATAACTCGTAAATTTTGATACTTTACGAATTGAAGATACTAATTCAGAGGTAATCGGCTTGTGAACTTTAGCTTCATCAGCAATTTTAGTTGCATAATTGTCTTTACCCACATGTATTACTTTTCCGTGACATTGACCACTTGAGACAAAACTTCCCGACAATAATTCACTATCAGTTTCTTTTCTAATGAGATCAGATTCACCAGTCAGCAACGATTCATTTGCCTCAACACGACCAGAAATGACAACCATATCAGACGGCACTTGTTCTCCAGTAGATAGCTTAACAACATCATCCAATACAATATCAGTTGATGCTATGTCCATCTCTTGACCATCACGGATAACAGTCACTTTTTCCTCATTGATTATTGATAACTTAGCGACTAAATTCCGTGCACGAATTTCCTGAATAATACCCATTGCACAATTCACGATAATAATAACCATGAAAAATAAATTACTGAATGCACCAACTAGTGCTAAACAAATGGCAATCGCTAAATTTAAAAAGTTGAATAATGTCATAACATTATCTTGAATAATTTCTTTATTTGTTTTGGCCACATTTTCCTCATAATTATTTTGTCGGCCAGCTGTCTTTCTCGACTCAACCTCTTTTAGAGACAGCCCTTGAATTTTATCTTCCATTTTCTTCCTCATCATTCCCTTATTTTAAAGTCTATCTAGTCTATTATATAGTGTCAGTTCGTTTAAATAAATAAAAACACTTCATATTTTAACAGAATCTTATCTTTCTGAAAAGTTTTAAAAATGCTAAAAAGGCCTGCCTAGTAACAGCACGCCTCTTTTATCAGTTCTGATTTTCGAATTTTATTTTATACGCATCTTGCAGTTCCATGTGTTGAATCGTATAAAGAATAATATCATACCGCTCACACTCTTCTAGTAGAAGCTTCCGATAGTCTGCATCAGTCACATCAATTAAAACGAACTGATCAATACGAAGCACACTAGATAAATCAACATTGAAAGCATGGGTATCAAAATCCTCTGTTGATAGTTTTAAGTAGATTGACTCATCTTGTCTTCGCTTATCTCTAAAAAGTTCTAATTGTGCATTGTCTATAAAAAAAATACGATCTGCATATTCTGATAAGTTTTCAAGCAAATGAGAAGCGATAATTATTGTCTTGCCTTCTTGCCTTTTCTCATCAATGAGTCCCGATATTAATTCAACATTGTTCGGATCTAACCCATTCATCACTTCATCCATCAACATTATTTCTGTGTCGCATGCTATTTGCATTGCAAAACATAATCGCTGTTTCATCCCTAAAGAATAGCTGCCGACCTTTTGATAGACATAATGACTCATATTAAGACGCTTTACCAATTGCTTTAAATCAATTCCTTTAGCTTTCCAAATACCGCGATACATTTTTAAATGACGCCATCCAGTTAATTCCGGGTACAAATCATTCTGATCCGGCATCATTGACACCAATCGATAAATTTTACGTCGAGAGTGTTGATTTTTATAAGTTAACGATTGCTTAAACTCAATCTGACCTTGTTTTAGAGACACTTGACCCATAATTGCATTTAATAAAGTGCTTTTGCCTGTACCGTTCGGTGCGACTAATCCCACCACTTCTCCTGGCGTAAATGTTTCCGAGACATTCGTGATGATTTTCTTACTACCATATCCAATTGTAATATCAGTTAATTTCAGCATCCTTAATCCTCCATTCGCACAATCGGTTTGCTATAAGCCGAAAGAATCAAAATAATAAATACACAACACGCTGTCACCGAAAGGACTTTGAGACCAGTCATCTGTAAATCAATTTTACTGACGAGGTACATACCTCGATAACCGCTCAAGACTTCGCCTACTCTAGTATAGGTAGTGGGCAACCAAGAAATATACGGGTGAATATCACCGTATCCAACACGATTATACAATAATTCTCCAAATGGTATAGTTAATAACACTAAAAGGGCCAACACATTGTTTTTAATAAATAAGTTTATAATGATACTCAGCATGATTAAAATAAATATCCATAAAAGAAGATACATCATCCCATATACTAAGAACTGTTTAATAGTAATAATAGCAGCAGAATTTTTATACAACATAACTTCGGGAAAATCTAGACTGCCAAAACCGTTTTGAAGCCCTATACCGATAAATCCAATTGATAAAGGAATACAACTTAATAGTACGCCAACAAAACAAACGAATCCCTTAATTATAATTCTTCTAACATTTGATATGGGCAGCAAACTGTAAATTGTTTTGTGTTCTCGATCTTTGGAAAGTAAATCCATAGATAAAAATAAAGTTGCTAACATTATAATTAAAGGGAGCCAATAGTTTAATGAGCGTACGATTGATTGAGCAGATGTCTTATCATTGATTTCATTTAATGTCACTGGACGATTATTTTGACTTATTTTAGATAATCTAAGTTCGTTAGAGTGACGACCAAAAGTTGCATCCAAATCAGCATAATAATTCCCGTAAATAAAATACTTTTTATTGATAAAATTAGGTTCAAGCTGATACCATTCAACAGTTGCTGCAGCATACTTTACATAATCCTTCTTGTTTAATGCATCTAATCTGGCTTTTTCTGCTTCCACAATCGGCGGCCAAGTATTCAGCACTTCCACAACCGATGGATGCATTAATTCCCGTGGTTCATCAGCTGGAATACTCTTTAAAAACTTATCTCTGACATCCACCCTAGCTTGTATCTCGTTTTTTGTAGATATTTCCTTGGATTCGTATTGCTTTTCTATACTCAACCAATAAAAAAGAGAAAATGCCAAAAGTATAATGTAAACAGCAATATTATTTTTGTTTGTAAAAAAATTTAAACATTCGCTTTTAAAGTAAGTCACCGATTGCTCCTCCTTCTGACAATATTTATCACCATAATTAAAAGTATCGTAAAAATCATTAGATAAGCAAAGCCTGTTAGTGGATTAATCATAGGCAGCATAAACCGGCCTTCAAATAATTTAGAGGGAACAAGGTAGTATCCAAAAAATAATGGTGAAAGTTTACCTGAGTCACCGATTAAGATAATGAAGAAGTATACTGCAAGTTCGATTAACAAAGTTAATGAAAAACTTTTACTTGTTTGATTTAGAAACACCGACAGAACAAACGTAAACAGGAACATAACTATTAAGTAGCTAATATATATAACTAACCATTGCCAATTATCAATAAGCGTAAATTTTAAAAAATGAACAATAGTTTTATAGGAAAAATCATTCGTATCATCGCCAAAAAAAGTAACGAGTAATAAGCTGATAGCGGTTGAACTCATTAAACCAAAAATAATTATGGTCATTTTACTTAGAAGCTTTCGGCTTGTTCTTTGCCAAAAACTATTTGGCTGAGTTTTAGTCAGACTTTTATGCTGTAATTCATCAGTAAGTGCTTTTGACGTCAAGACCGCGCAAATTGGAAACCAAATCAATCCAAAAATCAATAAACACGTTATTAAAAATGACGCTTGCGTCAGTGGTGTCACAACATATGGTGCATTATGTTTTACTAGATATTCAAACAATGCATTATTTTTCTGAACCTCATACAACGGTGGTTGAAAATCTTTAATCTCCAAGAAGTTCTTTGATTCTCGTGCAGTCAACTCTTTTTGGGCCAATTCATAAGAGACTTCTTTAAACTTTTCTGGCTGATTAAAAAGCATACTATTGTAACGGCGAGCTAAGAGTGATTCCTGTTCAGCTAAATTCTGATATATATCATCACCATATTTTACGTCTACTTTTTCAAATTGCATTAAAGCGATATCGACCTGTAATCTATCTGCGTTGCTTTGGCGATAAAACCCACCAAACCAATCTTTTGAAAATCCCGTAAAAATTATAATCGGAAGAATCAGACATATCGCAATATAAAGCCAATTCATCGGTTGTTTAAATTCCTTAATCCATTCATTCCTCACAAAGTCACCTCCATCAACAAAATAGGTTATTTTAGATTAGTATATCATTAAAAAATAATTAACAAAACATTATCTGAATGAATTATAAATAAAAAAACAACTGATGTTAAAATCAGTTGTTTTAAATAATTTATTGAAATGGTGTATAAAATAAAGTAACACCATAATACACATTTCCATTTATATAAACAGCAACTGCTCCTTCATCAAATTTCGCTTTCAACATATTCTCGTTATGACCCTAACTATCTTTCCAACCATTAAACATCCTGTCAGCGACGTATTCTTCATCGATTTCTTGATTTGTAGAATACCTCAAAATATTTTCACCCATCGTTTGATATTCAGACAAAGCGTATTCCTCAATAATTGTACTAAAACATTTATTCCCGGGACGAGGGTAACTGCGTTCACTTTCTAGTTCTTCCTCATGTACTCGTGTCAAATTTCTCAAATAATTTGTTATCTTAAATTATTGAAATCCTTAATCTAGGCGATATTGATTAATTTTGTTCATAACCAGATATGCTATTTAGATTAAAAAATTGATTGATTTTGAACCGACATTTCAACTCTTCATTTTTTTAGCCACGGAACTTGAAGCGGACACACCTCCAGCTATCTCTCCTGTCAAAAACATCTACAATTAATGACATAATACTAACGTTTTTAAATAAATTATACTTGCCTTATTATTTTTATAAACAACGTTCTTTATCAAATACAAACTATAGTTATTTTCGTTATTTTATTTACATAATAATTACATAGATGTCATATATTAAACAAAAAAGACTAAAAACACCTAGATTTCTCTAAATATTTTTAGTCACAAATAGATTGCTTTTGTGGTGGTGCATATCCTGTACTTATACCAAATGAAACCTGGTAGGTCATCGGTATATACTGATTGAAAGAACTCATCGCAATAATCGTACCTTTCAAAGCTGCTGAATCGATTGGATATGTTTTATAAGTAATTTTTACACCTTTACTTTCATAATCTTCGAATAAAAACTTTGCTATATCACCTTCTGGTTGACCAAAATAAGCCTTTAAAAATGGTTTGCCTAAAGAATAAACAACCGCAATATTTTCATTTATATTATCTTTATCAATTGATTCACCTTTATTTTTTGATTGTTTAATCAATTTACCATAAGGTACAGATTCCGAGTACTCCTCTTTAACTGTTATATTAAAGGGAAATTTACGTTCTTTAACATCATTTAAAGACCATTGTTCAAAATCAGGCATAAGCACTGTATCAGACTTTTTTGAGACAGTCACCGTTAAAACCGTATCTTTAGCAATAAAGTCTTCTGGTTTAGCAGATTGAGTAATAACTTTGTTTTCATCAACTGTTGATTCTACCGACTGAATGATTAATTGAATCTTATTTTCCTCTGCCCATTTTTTTACATCCTCAAGTGGTTTTTTATTAAAATCAGGCACCCTGACTAAATTTGCATCTTTCTTATCTTTTGAGTTAACAAAAACTGTTAATCCGTCACGATTTGAGCCTAATTCTTGATCTAAAATAACATTATCTGAACTAGTAGTATCTTTTACTTCTTTTACTGTCAAAGGAATTCTTTTTTCATTTGCCCATTTTTCTGCTGCTCCTATATGCTTATCTGTAAAATCAGGTGCTGCAACATTTTTCTTGCCAAAACTCATAAACAAAGCGAACACTGCGACAGATAATAAAAGAACAATAATCATTACAGGTATCATCCGTTTATAATTAATCGGTTTGGACGCCGATTGTTTAGCATAAACATCACGACGACGTTTTCTTTTGACACGTTTAATCAATTGACCTTGGTCATTTACATAAAAGTAAGGCTGATTTGATCCGTTGTTTTTTCCGTGCGTTCCCGTGTTTGATAAATACTTATCAGTATGCTGACGTTTTTTTCTTTTTTTACGTCTTCTTTTTTTAGGTATATCCATTTGATTTAATTCATTTTTAGAAGTCAACTTATTCGCCTCCTCTCACCAAAATATCCATACTAATGATACCATTTTTTGGAGCAACTCTCTATAGAAAAAAAGAGCCCTGCCAATATATTAAAAATATCAGCAAGGTTTCATCACTTATTTTGTAACTAACTCTTCTAATTTAGCAATTGATGTTGTTAATTTAGCTAATTGAGATAACTGATTTAGACGATTTTTCTTCACTGCTTCGTCATCAGTCATAACCATTGTATCTTCAAAATAGGCTTCAATTAATGGAGTTAATTCTTGCAGACGATCAAAACGTTGTTTCAGCGTTAGAATTTCTTGATCTTCTCTAATTTTCTCAATAGCATCATGTAATTTCTGTTCGGCATCATTGTCAAATAAGCTTTCATTGACAATAAAATCAGTTTCTGGATTTTTTGAGGCCAAATTTAACACACGTGTCAATGCCTCGATCGCAGCTTTAAATTGAGGTTGTTCAGCTTTTTCTTTCAACATATTTGCCGCGTCAAACATAACCGTTACATCATCTTGGTCGCTATTAATAATAGAATCAATGATATCATGTCTGATTTTTTTAGATAATAACCATTGTTTAACACGTGATTTAATAAATTTACTGATATCTTCTGAATTATTTGTTAATTTAATTCCGTAGAGTTCGGTATTGTCATTAATCAGCTGATAAATATCAGCTTCAACTGCCTCGATTGGAAATGCCCAACGTTTATTATCTAAAATACGAATAATACCGTATGCTTGGCGACGTAATGCATACGGATCATTCGATCCTTTAGGTACAAGGCCAACAGCAAAAAATGTTAACAAACTATCTAATTTGTCAGAAATCGCTAAAACTGAACCAATGTCAGAAACCGGTAATTCACTATCACTTGAATTAGGCAGATAATGTTCACGTATTGCTTGAGCAACTGTCGGTTTTTCACCATGAATCAATGCGTACTTCTCACCAATTATTCCTTGAAGTTCAGGAAATTCATTTACCATGTTTGTCATCAAGTCAAACTTATAAATAGCACTTGCACGTGCCAAATCATCTAATTCTTCTTGCTTTAATCCAACTTGTTCACCAATATAGCGGCTGATTGCGGCAACTCGTTGCATTTTCTCATAAATTGAACCGATTTTAACATGAAAAGTTACATTTTTTAATTTTTCAACACATGTTTCGATACTTAATTTTAAATCTTCGTTATAGAAGAATTCAGCATCTTCCAATCTTGCCCGAAGTACTTTCTCATTACCTCGTGCAACATTATCAATATAGTCTGCATTTCCATTTCTAACCGAAACGAAATGATTTTGCAAGTTATTCTCTTTATCTAATACTTCAAAGTATCGTTGATGCTCTTTCATCGAAGTTATTAAAACTTCTGAAGGAATAACTAGATATTTTTCATCAAAATTGCCAACAAATGCTGTCGGATATTCGACAATATTATTTACTTCTTCTAATAATTCACCGTCCAAAGGAATAACCCAACCATTTTCTTTTTCAATAGTACCGATTTGCTGAATGATTAGGCTTTTACGTTGTGAAGGGTCTACAAGGACAAATTGTTCCTTCAGAGCTTGTTCATAGCTGGCAGCATTTTTAATAACTGTGTCTTGACCAAGAAAACGATGACCGCGGCTCTGATTTCCGCTAGCTACATCGAAAACTGTCACTGGAATGTCTTTATCATCAAGTAATGAAACGATCCAGTGAACTGGTCGAATAAATTTAAAATTGTAGTTTGCCCAATGCATTGAAACGGGAAACGTCATTGCTGAAACAACTTCAGCAATATTCGGCAGAATGTCTTCAGCTAGTTTGCCGACCTCATGTCTATTCGCATAAACATATTCCACCCCTTTTAGTTCTTCAAAAAACAAGGCATCTGGACTAACTCCTTGTCCCTTGGCAAAGCCCATTGCAGCTTTTGACCAGTTTCCATCATTATCTAAAGCAATCTTCTTAGCTGGTCCTTTTGATTTTTCAGAAATATCATCTTGTTTTTCAGCTAAACCATTTACTCTTATTGCCAAACGTCGAGGTGTTGAAAAAGAGTCCATTGATTCATAGGACAAACGGTTTTCACTTAGAAAGTTGTCAACACGTTCAGCTAATTGATTCATGCTTGGAGTAACTAAATGAGCCGGAATTTCTTCTAACCCTAATTCTAATAAATACTGTCTTGACATATTACGCTTCCTCCTTAGATTTATTTTGTAACAATGGAAATCCTAATTTTTCACGTTCAGCAACAAAGGTTTTTGCTAACTCTCTTGCCATATTCCTGATTCTTGATAAATACCCCGCGCGTTCTGTTACTGACACAGCTCCTCGTGCATCAAGTAAGTTAAACGTATGACTGCACTTCAAGACAAAATCATATGCTGGATGGACTAATCCTTTCTCAATACATCGCTTTGCTTCTGTTTCGTACATATTAAATAACTTCAGCAACATACTTTGATCACTCTCATCAAAAGAATAAACTGAATGTTCGTATTCAGGTTGAACAAAAATTTCGCCGTATTTAACACCATGTGTCCATTCTAAATCATATACACTTTCAACATCTTGAATATATGATGCCAAACGTTCTAATCCATAGGTTAATTCAGATGTTACCGGATGACACTCAAGTCCGCCGACTTGTTGAAAATAAGTAAACTGAGTAATCTCCATGCCGTCAAGCCAAACTTCCCAACCTAATCCAGCACAGCCCATTGATGGATTTTCCCAGTTATCTTCAACAAAACGAATATCATGTTTCAACGGATCAATACCCAAAACTTTTAAACTTTCTAAATACAATTCTTGAATATTTAGAGGAGAGGGCTTCATAACAACTTGAAACTGGTGATGTTGGTAAAGTCGATTGGGATTGTCTCCATAACGTCCATCAGCTGGACGACGAGAAGGCTCAACATATGCAGCGTTCCACGGCTCTGGTCCGATTGCTCTTAAAAAAGTATATGGACTCATCGTCCCCGCTCCCTTTTCCGTATCATATGCTTGCATCAACATGCAGCCTTGGTCAGACCAGTATTTTTGTAAGGCTAAAATCATTTCTTGCACTGTTAACTTTTGACTCATCTTTTTTCCTCCTAAATTTCATACAAAAAGTCCCTATGTTTTAGTATACTCTTATACCAAAACATAGGGACGAAAATATCGCGGTTCCACCCTACTTCCGATGTTACTCGGCAGCTTCATTTATTTTACTCCAGAGTGCCTTCATCTACCGTTCTCATCACGGCTTACACTATCCCGTGTCGCTGATATTAATCGACAGTGATTACTCATTCTCTATCTGCATAAATAATATTATGATTAAGTCCATATTAAAGAGTTAGCGATGATTTGTCAATCTTTTATTTTTTTCGGGTAATTTCATTGTATTTTCCCAATTCTTCATTTGATCAATAAATCTTTTACTTTTTAGATGAATACCAACATAATCTTCATATAAAGTATCTATATTCTGTCTTATCTTTTGCTTTATCTCATCACTAAGATTAATGTTATTAATTTGTGAGTAGCGAATTGAAGAAAATAACTGCATAAAATAAACTGAACGGCTATCAAAATGAGAACGACGCTCATCGCGAGACCAATCTTTTTCACATAAGAGACCATGATATGAATCAGAGTAGTCAAACGGTCCCTGTGTTTCACCACAGACAGCGCAACAATTCCAATTAATTTGAATACCGAATCGCTGCAGCAATTGTATTTCAAAAATAAAAGATATCACTTCGGGATCATAACCATTATTTAATAAATCAAGCGATTGCTTTGCAAAGCCATAGAGCGCCGCATCATTTTGATTATCATCAACTGCCGCATCAACTAGATTTAGTATATAAGTAGCATATGCTGATATAAAGATATCACTTTGAATAGTCCGATATGGCGTCACCTCTTTAACTCCATTCAAAAACGAAAGTCCTTCATCTTTTAAATCCATGATAAATTCTGCTTCCGTAAACGGTTGAATTGCCGCAGTTAATGGATTATTTTTTTGATGAGCACGTCTCACAAAAAACATACGTTTACCATGTGTTTCAGTGAACAACTTAACTAGTTTATCCTTCTCGCGATAATCTTTTGCAAACAAAACTATTGCTTTTGATTCTATCTGCCGTCCCATCTGATCACCTCTTATTCTAAAAATAAAAACACGGGGATATCCCCCATGTTTTTAATAGTCCATTTCGCGATACCCAAAGTTTTGCAAGTCTTTACGCTTATCACGCCAGTTTTTCTGTACTTTAACCCACAACTCTAAAAATACTTTGTTTCCTAAAAGATTTTCGATATCTTTACGCGAACGAGTACCTATTTCTTTAAGCATTTTACCACCTTTTCCAATGATAATTCCCTTTTGGCTGTCTCTTTCGACAATAATTGTCGCTTGAATATGGACCTTATCGTATGGATCACGTTGCATACTCTCCGTAACGACTGCAACAGAATGAGGAATTTCTTGCTCTGTTAACTGCAATACTTTCTCACGAATTAATTCAGAAACAATAAAGTATTCGGGATGATCCGTCACCATATCAGCTGGATAATATTGAGGCCCTTCAGGCATATGATCAACCAAAACATTTAGCAAGTTTGGTACGTTATTCCCCTCTGTTGCAGAAATTGGAATAATTTCTGTAAAATCAAATTGTTGGCGATAATCGTCAATGATTGGTAAAAGTTTGTCAGGATGAACAGTATCAATTTTATTAATTACAAGGTAAACCGGTGCATCAACTTTCTTTAAGCGCTCAATGATAAAATCATCTCCGCCACCACGCGGTTGGTCCGCACTAACCATAAATAAGACAACATCAACTTCACGTAATGCACTATATGCAGTTTCTACCATGAAGTCTCCTAATTTACTTTTAGGTTTATGAATACCCGGTGTATCAATAAAAACTAATTGAGCATTATCAGTCGTATATACACCCTGAATCTTATTTCGTGTTGTTTGTGCTTTATCACTCATTATTGCAATTTTTTGAGCGACAATTCTATTTAACAATGTTGATTTACCAACATTAGGACGACCAACAATTGCTACAAATCCTGACTTAAAATTTTCTGTCAAAATATATTTCCTCCTAATAAAACAATCTATTTAAAAGTTTAGGTACTAAAATAATTAAACCGATAATCAATGCTCCAATTGAAGTAACCAACACTCCACCAGCAGCAATATCTTTTGCTCGCTTTGCAAGTATATGATGCTGACCATTTGTGGCTAAATCAACAGTTGTCTCAATAGCCGTATTCAACATCTCTGACGTTAAGACTGCTGATAAACATCCGATAATTATGCACCACTCAACCAATGATATTCTTAAAAAAGTACAAAGGACTATGACAATAAGGGAAATAAATAGATGATATCTCATATTTCTTTCGGCCTTTATGACCGTAACAATTCCAGCTAGAGCATGTTTCACTGACTGAAAAAAAAATCGGTTTTTAAAATGATTATTATCGTTCAAGTCCATATTCATCTAGTATCTTTCTTTGTAAGTCAAACATGACTTTTTCTTCTTCAGCTGTCATGTGGTCATAGCCATTTAAATGTAAGAATCCATGAACTACTAAAAACCCTAATTCACGTTCAAACGAATGATTATATTCTTTCGCCTGTTCATCCACTTTTGGAAAAGAAACAACGATATCACCAATATCTCTCGGTATGTCAAATTCTGACAAATCAAACATAAGCTCCTCATCCCCATTATCTTCAATGGCAAAGCTTATCACATCTGTTGGCATATCCTTACCGCGATATTCTTTATTAATTTCTTGAATTTGCTGGTTATTAACAATAGTTACAGACATTTCTGTATTATCAGATAATTGTAGCTCACTGCTTTTACCAGCAAAATTTAAAATATTAACAATTAATTCCTTGCGTGGCTTGGATAAATAATTTGATTCATCTATTAGCGTTATATTCATTTAATCTTTACGCTCCTCTTGTTCTTGTTTCATTTTTTCAGCTTCAGATTTCATTTTTGGATATTTAATTCTTGAGTGGAACGTACTACATAAACCATTAACAATACTGTCCTCGACTATTTGCAATTCTTTCAAAGTAAGTCCAGAATCCAGCAATTGACCATCTTCAATTCGAGAACGAATTAACTCATGAACAAACTCACGAATCTTATCATTGGTCGGGTGACCCATAGCTCTAACAGCAGCCTCAGAGCTATCCGCAATATTAACAATTGCTGCTTCACGGCTTTGCGGTATCGGACCAGGATAACGGAAAGATGCTTCTTGTGTATCTGGTTTTCTTTCTTGTTCTTTAATATAAAAATATTTCATTAAAGTCGTTCCATGATGTTGTTGACAAACATCAATTACAAACTGAGGCATATTGGCCTCCTTTAACGTTTTGACTCCATCCGTAACATGACCAAAGATGATTTCTTTACTATCAGACGGTAATAAAAAATTATGCGGATTTTCTGCACCATCTGGTAAATTTTCAACGAAAAAGTTAGCATGTTTTATTTTACCAATATCATGATAGTAGCAAGCAACACGTGTCAGTAGGGATCTTCCACCGATTTCTGCCACAGCATTTGCACTAAGACTCGCCACCATCATACTGTGGTGGTATGTTCCCGGAGCTTCCTCTAATAATTGTTTTAAAAGAGGGTGGTTTGGATTACTTAATTCATTTAACACAATCACACTGTCGTCATTGACCAACACTTCAATATAAGGATATAAACCAATTGATAAGACGAAGGAAAATATACCACTAGCAACTGCTAAGAATAATGTTGTGATAGTCTTGCCATCCGTAATCCCCATCCCTTGATAAGATGTTAATCCCAACATGAACAATGTCGGTACAAAAATAAGTAAAAATGAAGCTGATTTTAATTGAGTGTTTATTCGATTTTTATTTAAAAAACCTGCAATACCTCCACAAAAAGCATAGAATAGGCAGATTGCCAACAAAGAAGTTGTTCCAGCAAAACGATAAAAAATAAATATTGAAAATACGGATTGAAAAATTGTTAATGTTAGACTCCACTGTCGATTTACAAAAAGGTTAACCATCAACGGAACAAAAGCTGCAGGGAAAATTAAAGCTACCGAACTCATACTGTTCTTTTGAAAGAAAAAAATTGTTTTCATAATTAAAATTGAAATTAATGTAGCAGCTGCATACATTGTCAAAACTTTAACTCGATCACTTTCTTTTTCACGATATAATAAATATGAAATAATAATCAATTGTACAAGCAACGTTACAGCCACTGAAATAATGGGATAAAGTGATGTTGATTGAGTATTTAAACCGAGCAGTTTAATTTTATCCATTGCTTTTGTATCAATTTGTTCGCCTTCTCGTACGATAATTTCACCTTGATAGATCATTACCGGCTGAACATTATTTTTGGCACTTTCTCGCATCTTTTCTGTCGCTTTATCATTTGCAACTTCATTAACAACTACTGTCCTATCAACAATACTCTTGATAATGTCTTGAAGTGAGTTAGATACATTTAAATACTGTATCTTGCCCGTTGCTGAATTTTTTTCCATCTGTAACGTTGAATTTCTAATCTTCTTTGACATTGTATCCTTAATAATTTGTTTACTCTCAGTTGCTACGCTTTTTAAATCATCTTCAGAAAGATTCAAAAGCTGTTCATAAAAACTATCCGGGAATGTTTGAAAATAAGCAATATCATTCTGACTTAATTTCTCGAATTTAGATTTCATTTTAGGCAATTTCTCTTCAACTGTTAAACGATTAACAGTCTTTTTATCTTTTGCTTTATCTAATTCAGCTTTATACTCACTCTCTGATTCATCGTTAACCTGAGTCACCATTTGAAACATTTTATCCAATAAAGACTCTTGCTGATCAGCTTTGTTAGGATCATACGTGTACTCTGGTGATACACTTTCCATTGCTAATCTCTGCTTTTCTTCTGTCTCTGTTCTGTTTTCAACTGTTTTATTTGCACGAATAGTTTCTTCAGCTAACTGTCCTACTTTAAATGTAACGACTTTATGTCGCACACTACCTAAAATAATAAGAAAAATCGCCGCAGTTAAAATAATTAACACAATCGGTATGTAATGCTTTCCTAATCTTTCAGGTATTTGTCTAAGCTTTGCAGACATTTTTGAGGCCTCCTAATTTCTAACTACTTTTCTTCCTCATATGCTTTAATGATTTCCGCTACAACCGGATGTCTTACAACATCTTCAGCTGAAAATTCGATAAATTTTAATTTTTTTAAATTTTTCAAAATTCGTTCAGCTTTTATTAACCCACTATCGCTGATTTTTGGTAAATCAATTTGTGTTTTATCACCATTAATAATCATCTTAGATCCATAACCTAGTCTCGTTAAAAACATCTTCATTTGGGCATTCGTGGTGTTTTGTGCTTCGTCCAAAATAACAAAAGATTTATCTAAAGTACGACCTCTCATGTATGCTAATGGTGCAATCTCAATAACGCCACGTTCCATTAAACGAGCCGTGTGCTCCATACCCAATATCTGATACAAGGCATCGTAAATCGGTCTTAAATAAGGATTTACTTTTTCTTGAAGATCACCGGGCAGGAAACCTAGACTTTCACCAGCTTCTACTGCCGGACGTGTTAGAATAATCTTATCGACTTGTCCATTTTTTAGTGCAGCTACTGCCATAACTACTGCTAAAAAGGTTTTTCCAGTTCCGGCTGGACCTATACCGAAAACAACATCGTTTTTCTTAATGCTGTCGATATATAGCTTTTGATTTGCATTTTTTATGCGTATCGGCTGCCCTTTTGCATCTTTGATCAATGTGACTTCATATAAATTCAAAAAAGACGTTAAATTATCAGCTTGACTCATCTTAATTGCGGTAACTAAGTCTTGCTGGTTGATTTTATGACCTCTTTTAATTAATTCCATTAAGGCTTTTAAAATACTGTGTGCTTGTTTTACATGTTGCTGTTTCCCTTCAAGATGGATGACCTCACCTCGACTTGAAACAATAATGTCCAAGTAATCTTCTAAAAGATTAAGATGTGCATCTTGCGAACCAAACAGTTCATTTAAATCAACTGTATCATTAATAATAATATCTATACTTGTATTATCAGGATTACTCAAAAACTACAACTCCTTTTCTACTCTTCACTTGTAAATAATACCACATAACTTGGATATCACCAAGAAATGAACAAAAAAGACAACGAGTAAACTCGTTGTCTTATCGGATTATGATATTAATTCTTTCACTAAAACATTGACATGTTGCCCATCCGCTTTACCTCTGACCTTTGGCATTACAGCACTCATAACTTTCCCAAATTCTTTCATTGATGAAGCACCAGTTTCTGATATAACTTGTGTTATAATTCTTCTTAATTCATCATCTGTTAATTGTTCAGGTAAATAACGTGAAACAACAGCTAATTCAGCTTCAGTTTTTTCTACCAAGTCATCACGACCTGCCTTTGAAAATTCTTCAATTGAGTCTTTTCGTTGTTTCACTTCTCGTGACAACACCGTTAACTCCTCATCAACGATTAACGGCTCGCCTTTTTTAATCTCTTCATTTTGTAAAGAAGATTTCATCATTCGTAAAACAGAGAGAACCTCTCTGTCTTTGTTTTTCATCGCTACTTTTATATCACTATTTAACTCAGTTAACAGTGTCATAATATCAGATCCATTCATTCAAACTAGTATTTTTTACGTTTTCTTGCAGCTTCAGACTTTTTCTTACGCTTAACGCTTGGTTTTTCGTAGAATTCGCGTTTGCGGTACTCTTGTAAAGTACCAGTTTTTGAAACGGAACGTTTGAAGCGACGAAGAGCGTCATCTAATGATTCGTTTTTACGAACAACAGTTTTTGACATGTAAAATCCCTCCCTCCAAACAATGTGGTAACCGTTTTTTATATAATACAAAAAAAATAAGATTAAACAAAAAACTGTTCGTTACATATTATAACGTAATTCACTAAACTCCGTCAACAAGTCTTTTGTTTTTTTGCACATTTATCACATTTACCAAATATTTCAAAACGATGTGACTCAATCACGCATCCTGGCAACTGCTCCTTAAAATAATCCATCGGACATAAATGAATTTCTCTCGTTGCTCCACAACTAGTGCATATAAAATGATGATGGTGGTGATCTGCACAAGTATCACAGTGAAAACGATATTTTTTTTCACCGTTTAACTCCGTTTCTTCTAATATACCAATTTCAGTAAAATCGCGTAAATTTCGGTAAACCGTATCATAACTCATTCCTTTATATCGTTCATTCATCCAAACAAATACTTCAATCGGTCCAACATAGCGATCTTCGGCAGCTAAAAATGTGACAATATCTTCTCGTCGTCTCGTATACTTAAACCCACTCTGCTTCAAAACATCCATTGCTGTCTTTATTCTTTGATCCATAATTACACTTCCAACTCTTGAATATTTTATTTTTATTATATGCTATAATATGACGAAAGTAAAAATATGACAAGGAAGGTCGACCAGAATGACAGACAAATTAATTAATATTTACATTATTTCCGATTCTGCCGGCGAAACAGCAACAAAGTTGGCAAAAGCTGCAATTGCACAATACGAGACTTATCCGATTAAATTTGAATTATACCGAAGTACGTTTGTTGAAACCCTAGATGCGTTAGAAAATGCGTTAGACGAAGCAAAAGAACTAAATGCAATGGTCATCCAAACTCTGATATCAGAAGAATTAGTTAAATTCGCAAATGAATTTTGTTATAAAAATGAAATATTTCGTTTAGATCCATTATCACCACTAATTAATGAATTAGCAGTCCGCTCTTTAGAAAAACCGGCACGAATCCCAGGCGCCACCCACTTTCTAACCCCAGACTATTTCAACCGAATGAGCGCAATGGAGTTTGCCGTGAAGTATGATGACGGTAAAGACGCTAAAGGTTTTTTAGAAGCTGACATTATCTTACTCGGAGTATCTCGCACGTCTAAAACACCACTGAGCCTGTTTTTAGCAAATAAAAACTTTAAAGTGGCTAACTTACCCTTGATTCCTTCCGCACATATTCCAAAACAACTTTGGGAAGTTGATCCAAAGAAAATTGTTGGTCTAACCAATGATCCGGTAATTCTAAATAACATCAGAAAAGAACGCATGCGATCTTACGGTTTAAACCCTGATACTGCTTACTCTGCGATGGAAACAATTCATCAAGAATTAAAATTTGCTAATGATTTATATGCAAAACTTGATTGTTTAGTTATAAATGTCGCACAAAAGTCGATTGAAGAAACTGCTGCAATTATCTTAAGTGAGCTCGGTTTAGAAAACCATAATTATTATAGCTAAAATACCGCCCAGTAAATACTGAGCGGTATTTTTTTAAAAAATTTCTATATCATATCTTGCAGTAAATAATTCATCAGGAGGCAAGTGATTAATTCCAAACTTGTCCGTTAAATAACCATTAGCATCCAGTGTATCAGCAATCCCCCACCATGGTTCAATACATAGAAATGGTGCATCTTTCTCATATGGTGACCAAAAGCCGACAAACGGTGCATTGTGTGTAACTAATTTTACACCATGATGTGTTAAATCAGATTTAATCGAAAATTGATTTTCCTCAATTGTTCTTAGTATAATCGCATCATTTTTAAATAAATCTCTCGTCACAACAATATTCGTGTTAGTTTGAGCTAACGTTGCACGATCTAAATTAATAAAAGAATCCTTTAAAGGCAGTACTGTACGGCTTTTTGAAGGATAAAAATCTAAATAGTAATCTTCAAAAGTTGTGCCAGATACTAATGGAACATTGAATGCTGGATGTCCGCCGATTCCAAAGAATATTTCGTTATCTAAACTATTAACTTGATACTCAACTGATAGCATTGTTTCATTTAATTGATAACGAATCATTAATTCAAAAGAAAATGGGTATTTGCTTAACGTTGTCTTATTGCTTTGCAAAACAAATACAACAGATGACGCTGTTTTTTCAATAACTTCAAACGTCATATCTCTAGCAAATCCGTGTTGTTCTAATTGATATTCTTTTTCATTAAAGGTATATGAATCATTTTTTAAACGACCAACAATTGGGAATAATACAGGAGCATGGCGACGCCAAAATCTCGGATCTCCTTGCCAAATGTACTCTATGTCTGTTTTTTTCATTTTAAAACTGATTAATTCTGCACCATCAACTTTAAATTCTGCTTGACAGAATTCATTCTTCAGCAACACATTCGACACTGCTGATCACCCTCTCATCATCTTAAATTAACGTGGTCTCCTCCAGTTCGCCTTTAAAAAAGCGATTGACTATCTTTATATATGTCCCTTTCATCCCTAATGAACGCGACTCAATTACACCAGCAGATTCAAGCTTTCTTAACGCATTAACAATCACTGACCGAGTGATACCTATTTTATCAGCAATTGTAGATGCTGTGATACGTCCTTCAGTTCCCACTAGTTCATCAAATATTGCTTTTACGGCTTTAAGTTCACTAAATGAAAGTGTTTTAATTGCCATTTGTACTGCTGTTTTTTCGCGCAACTCTCCTTCAAGATCTCGTGATTGCTGATATAAGATCTGCATACCAACGACTGTCGCACTATATTCGGCTAAGACTAAATCATCTGCACTAAACTTTCTGCCTATACGTCCTAGTGCTATTGTTCCTAAACGTTCGCCTGCACCGTAGATTGGTATGATTGTTGTATACGCATCATTAAGTTCTGAGCGTAATTCAATTGGAAAAACAGTACTATCACTATTTATTCCGATATTTTCTTTTGTCATCGTCAACTGACTAATCAATTGAATATAGTCGTGCGGTAAACGTTGTTCACGCAGCATGTCCTGCACACGTTCATTATTAATGTTATGTACAATCATAATTCCTTTCATACTACCCAGACGATCAACAATGTAAACATTACAGTCTAAAATATCACCTAAAGTAGCAGCAATTTGGGAATATGGTAAATCAGAATTAAGCGTTAACGCATTTTCTCGTTGCAATAACTCATTTATCATTCTTGTTTTACTAAGTAATGACTCCATAACACAGTCTCCCCCTATTCGACGATAAACTATAGGATATAGCGGCTCAAGTCATCATCTTGAGCAATTTTATCTAATTTTTCATTTACATAGCTTTCGGTAATTGTAATATCAGCCATTTGCATATCTGACGCTTCAAACAATAAATCTTCAAGTAATTTTTCAAGAATTGTATGCAGACGCCGTGCGCCGATATTATCTGTTTCATTATTTACTTGATAAGCAATTTCTGCAATTCTTTCAATAGCTTCTTTGGTAAATGTAATATTAATATTCTCAGTACCTAGTAATGCAACGTATTGTTTAATTAAAGCATTATTTGGCTCTGTTAAAATACGTACAAAATCTTCTGCTGTTAAATCGCTTAATTCTACACGAATTGGAAAACGGCCCTGTAACTCAGGAATTAAATCACTTGGTTTACTCAAGTGGAAAGCACCTGATGCGATAAATAAAATATGATCCGTTGAAATCGGTCCATATTTAGTATTCACTAATGAACCTTCTACAATTGGTAAAATATCACGCTGAACGCCTTCTCTTGATACTTGACCTTGATTATCAGATTTTGATGTAATTTTATCAAATTCATCAATAAAAATAATACCGCTATTTTTTGCAAGTTTAATAGCATCACTATGAATATCAGCATCGTTTACTAATTTTTCTGATTCTTCATTAATTAAAATTTCTCTTGCCTCAGCAACGGCAATCGTCCGTTTTACCTTTTTCTTTGGTGTCAAAGCATTAAGTGTGTCACCTAAATCAATCCCCATTTGTTCCAACCCATTATTCATTGCAGGAGTCTGTTTTTTTTCTTCAACTTCAATAGTTATTTCTCTATCTTCTAGTTGTCCTTTTTCTAATTGAGATTGAACTGTTTCACGGCTCACACGAATTGAATCATTTACTTCTTCTTTCTCTTCTTCTTGACCGCTATTCTGGAAACCGTTCATCATTTGCATCATCATATCAAATTGATTTCCAGATTGTTTTTTCTCTTTCTTAATACCGGGAACTAATAATTTAACCAAGCGTTCATCGGCTTTCTTTTTGGCTTGTGCATAAACTTGACTATACTTTTCCTTCTTAACAATCAAAATACTTGCCTCAACTAAATCACGAACCATTGATTCAACATCACGGCCGACATATCCAACTTCCGTAAATTTCGTTGCTTCTACTTTTACAAAAGGAGCTTTAACGATTTTGGCTAAACGGCGAGCAATTTCTGTTTTACCAACCCCTGTAGGTCCAATCATCAGTAAATTCTTAGGAGTAATTTCCTGTTGCATGTTTTCATCTAACTGCATACGACGGTAACGATTTCTCAACGCAACTGCAACCGATTTTTTTGCTGTTCCTTGTCCTACAATGTACTGATCTAACTCAGTTACTATTTCTTTTGGTGTTTTATGGATTGAATTCATTATGCTAATCTCCTTATATTTCTTCTAAAATTATATTGTGATTTGTATACACACAGATGTCTGCGGCTACATTCAATGCTGCCTTTGCAATATCACCAGCCGTTAATTCTTCACGTCCGTCACGCTTCATAGCTCTTGCTGCAGCCAATGCATAATTGCCGCCAGAACCAATCGCTAAGATACCATCGTCTGGGGCGATTACTTCACCAGTACCCGATACCACAAGCATTTCCTTATCATTCATGACAATCAGCATAGCTTCTAATTTCTGCATCATTTTATCACTGCGCCATTCCATAGCTAGTTCAACCGCTGCTCGCATTAAGTTGCCTTTGTATTGGTTTAATTTTGCTTCGAACTTTTCCTCAAGGTTAAAAGCATCTGCTACGCTCCCTGCAAATCCAACAACCACTTCATCATTATATATGCGACGAACTTTTCGAGCGGTCCCCTTCATAACGACAGATTCTCCCATTGTTACTTGACCATCCCCAGCCATAGCAAATTTTCCATCTTTTTCTACTGCACAAATTGTTGTTGAATGAAATGTTGTAAATCCCATATCTATCTCTCCTAATATGTTTTTATTTTGATGCCCTTGGATGAAACGACCGATAACTTTTTTGTAAGCTTTCTGTTGTCACATGTGTATAAATTTGTGTTGTCGACAAACTTGCATGTCCCAGAAGCTCCTGTACCGTACGCATATCAGCACCGTTATTAAGCAAATGCGTCGCAAACGTGTGTCGCAGCATATGCGGATGTATATCACTTGTTAGGGAACTGCTTTTAACTACTTCCTGCAGTATATATTTAACTCCAGGTGTTGTTAATTGTCCTCCACGATGATTAACTAGTAAATAATGATGTTCTTGCCGACCCTTACTGATTAATTCTGGTCGCGCAGCATTTAAATAATCATTGATAGCATCCATCGCATACGAACCAAAAGGGACATAACGCTCTTTATTACCTTTTCCATGAACCAAAAATACGTGTGCATTGAAATCGATATCATTAATTTCTAAATTAGTAAGCTCTGATACACGGATGCCTGTTCCATATAAAACTTCTAATAGCGCACGATTTCTTTTTCCTATTACTGTCGAATCATCAATAGCATCAAATAGCGCCTGAATTTCTTTTGTATAAAAAAATCTAGGTAATCTTTGTGATTGACGCTTCATTTGGACATACGAAAATGGATTTTCATTGACCAATCCATGTTTTAATAAAAAATTATAAAAAGATCTTAAGCTTGAAATCTTTCGACTGACAGAATTCCGACTATAATGATTGTCGTGCAGATAAGCCAGATAAACACGAACATCTTGTAATTCTGCTTTTTTGTAATCATCATCTCCCGTTTCACCAAGGAATCTTATAAAATGCGAGATATCATCTTCATATGCTAAACTAGTTAACTTTGAATACTGTCTCTCTACATTTAAATAGCGCAAAAACTCAGATACCGGCTCCATTTACAGGCCTCCATTTGTGTTAATTTACACGAATAATGTAACATAATTTCATTTGTTTAACAAATGAATTGTCAGAATTTTATCTTTTTTCCAAACAAATGACACAATTTCTTCATAATTAAAAAAGACTCCACTTTTTAGAAGTCTTTTTTATGAAATTAACTATTAGTATCGAGTACTTTTCGAGCAATTAAAGTTGAATATTCTTGCGCCCCTTTATCAACTAAATGAACATCATCCACATCAAACCAATCACGATGACCAGTTGAATATGATTTCCAATCAACGACATAAGCATTTTTATATCTTTTTGATGTTTTATCTAGTTCATCATTTACTGCCTTCTGCCACGATCTTTCCACCATAGTATTTACAAAATAAACGGACCTATCGCCTGCATAAGACATTACTTCATTTATATCCTTTTCTGAAAAAGACCCATTAGTTCCTAGTGCCACTACTATAATATCACCTAATTGCTTATCTTTAGAGAGTCTAGCGAAAATATCTTTACTATCAATTAATTGTCGCCCAATTTTAGCATCAACTTGAGAATTTTTGAATATTTCTTGAAAACTTGGCGCAGCACTTAACAAGACAGAGTCTCCAACAGCAGTGATTTTCATTTCAGCTGCTCTTTTTCGATCTGCTTCACTCAAAACAATACTATTCGTCAGTGCGTCAGTGCTTTGTTCTGCTGTCTTTTGTTCTTTTTTTTCAACAGTTGACCCTATTGTTTGTGATGCTGCTGTACTTTTTTGTTTCTGAGCATTTTTCTCAGCAACTAATTTTTGGTTTTGTGCCAATTTTTTTTGAAGCGCAAGGCTATTTGCATCACGTCCAGAAGGAGCCAAAATAAAAGCACATAAAAACCCGATAACCAAAATACCTAAAAAACTGATTATGCTGTTTTGTTTAAAATCATTTAAATTAAACTGAAGAAATGTTTTATTCCACTTAACATCGGCAACTAAAAATTTAGATAACCGGTAAGTTACTTCAGATAGCAGCAAAATAATTATGATTTGAACTCCAAAATGTATCCATCTATTTGTTCCATCGAGCTTAAATATATTTTCATAAACAATCATGACTGGAAATTGCCATAAATATATTTCATAACTTCTTAATCCTATCCATTTGAATACGGGGTTAGTTAATCCCTGATTAACTACCTGAAACTGAATAACTGTAAATAACAAGCATGTACTAATTAGACTAAATAAAACCATTCCACCTTTATAAGTTAGCGGAGACGTGTCCTTCATAAAAATAAAACTTAAAATAATTAAAACACTACTAAGAACAGACGCAATTATTCCCCATTTTGAACTGATCGTCACTAATTTCTCACTAAAATCTCGTAAACAAACTGCTAAAATACCGCCCATCAAGATAGAAAACAAACGTGTATCCGTACCATAATAAATACGATTTATCGATTCAGGATTATAAAATAAACCCATTAATACAGCAGATATGACGGTACCAGTAATCAGTACTGTCCATAGTAATTTATGACTTTCTTTTTTATACATTAAAAAAGCCAGCACAATCGGCCAAATAATATAAAATTGTCCCTCAATTGATAAAGACCATAAATGAGTAAACGCGGACTGATTTGCGAAGCGATCAAAATATGATGACCCGTTAATAATCTGCCACCAATTATTAACATTCAATAAACTGGTCAACGTTATCTGTTTATAATTTAGTAAATAATTTCCCTTTAAAAAAAGCGCAATTGTTCCAAAGCTAAACAAAACAATAAGCAAAGACGGATAAATACGTTTTATTCTTTTTCTGTAAAAATTCGATAACGATATTTTTCCACGGTCATGCCATTGACTTAAAAGGATATCCGTCATTAAGTAACCTGATATAACAAAAAATAACGACACACCCAAATATCCACCCGGCAGTACATCAGGTAACAGATGATATAGAATAACACTAATAACAGCTATTGCTCGAATACCATCAATACCGGTGATGTATCGTCTTTTTTTCACTGGTAACATGTCATCTTCACTCCAAACTGCTGACACTATATAACATATATTAAAATAATTTAACAAATATTTCAATAAGATTTTAATATTTTATTTGTCACTATTGTATTAAACTATATATTCATGAAGTTTTTATGACTTTTTTTAAACTTTACTAAACAATTTATGATTTATTTAACAAATTAATTTGTTTTATATGTTACTTTTTCATTACAAAAAGACAAGTAATTCATGAATCAGAACTACCTGTCTTTTTTTTATGCTATCGATTCAGTTTTAAAGGTCAATTCATTATTTAAAATAGAAATAACTACTTTAGAGTTAGGCATTATTTTTCCTGCCACAATTTCCTTAGCTAGAGGTGTTTCAACATTCTTAGTTAAATAACGTTTTAATGGACGTGCTCCATATATCGGATCGTATGCTTGTTCAGCTATCCAACTTTTGGCCTCTTCGGAAATTTCTAAATAAATTTCTTGGTGTTCTAAACGTTTTTCCAATTGCTTCGTCATCTTCATGATGATTTCTTTTACATCATTTAGACTTAGCGGTGTAAATATGATGGTATCATCGATACGATTCAAAAACTCAGGCTTAAAATGTCCCTTTAATAATTCTAGAACTGTATTTTCTGCTTCTTCCGAAACTATTCCATCTTCTGTAACCCCATCTAATAAATACTGAGAGCCGATGTTACTCGTCATTATTAATACTGTATTTTTAAAGTCAACCACACGTCCTTTTGAGTCAGTCAACCTACCATCATCTAAGACTTGAAGTAAAATGTTAAAAACATCCGGATGTGCTTTTTCAATTTCATCCAGAAGTACAATCGTATAAGGACTGCGACGAACGGCCTCTGTCAATTGACCACCCTCTTCAAAACCAACATAGCCGGGAGGTGCTCCTACTAAACGAGATACACTATGTTTTTCCATATATTCACTCATGTCAATTCGAACCATATGTTCCTCAGAATCAAATAGCTCTTCGGCCAATGCTTTTGCCAACTCAGTTTTACCAACACCTGTCGGCCCTAAAAATAGAAATGAGCCTAACGGACGATTTGGGTCTTGTAAACCGGCTCGCGAACGAATGACGGCATCAGCAACTGCATCAACTGCCTGATCTTGTCCAATAACTCGCCCATGAAGAGTTGCATTTAGGCGTAAGATTTTTTCACGTTCTCCTTCTTCCAGTTTTTTAACTGGAATACCAGTCAAACGTCCAACAACTGTTGCTATTTCACTTTCTGTAACTGATTCTTGAACCATTTTTCCATCGTTGGAGGTATCAATAGAATTTTCAAGTTCCTCTAACTCTTTTTGAAGCTTAGGCAGAGTTCCATGTCTTAATACAGCTGCTTCTTCCAAATCGTAATTGCTTTCAGCATTTTCTAACTGTGTTTTGACGTGATCAATTTCGGCTCGCTTCTCATTTAGCTTATTGAAACCTTCTTTTTCAGTTTCCCACTGCATTTTTAAAGTATTTGCTTCTTCGCGCAATTCTGACAGCTCTTCTTGCAAGATGCTTAATCGCTTCTTACTAGCCTCATCCTCTTCTTTTTTTAATGCAGCTTCTTCAATCTCAAGCTGCATAAGTCGACGTGTTACTTGATCTAATTCTGTCGGCATAGAATTCATTTCAACCCGAATTGTCGCGCAAGCCTCATCAACTAAATCAATAGCTTTATCTGGAAGATATCGATCTGTAATGTAACGGTTAGACAGTGTTGCAGCTGAAACTAACGCATTATCATGGATGTTTACGCCATGGTGAATCTCAAATCTTTCTTTCAAACCGCGCAATATACTTATTGTGTCTTCCACAGTAGGTTCTTTCACCAGCACTTTTTGAAAACGACGTTCCAAAGCCTTGTCCTTTTCCATATATTCACGGTATTCGTCTAAAGTTGTTGCACCTATACAATGCAGTTCGCCACGTGCCAACATTGGTTTTAGTAAATTTCCAGCGTCCATACTGCCTTCCGTTTTACCTGCCCCTATAATTGTATGGATTTCATCAATGAATAAAATAATACGGCCTTCGCTTTTAGTTACCTCTTTCAATACAGCCTTTAATCTTTCTTCAAATTCACCTCTGAACTTAGCACCGGCTATTAAAGCTCCCATATCTAATGAAAAAATTGTCTTATCTTTCAAATTTTCTGGGACATCTCGCTTAACGATTCGTTGTGCCAAACCTTCAACAATTGCGGTTTTACCAACACCAGGTTCACCAATTAACACCGGATTATTCTTTGTTTTTCGTGACAGAATCCGAATAACATCTCGAATTTCCTCATCACGACCGATAACCGGATCTTGTTTTCCTTGCCGTACGGATTCTACTAGATCTATACCGTATTTTTCTAGAGCTTCATATTGTTCTTCTTGATTTTGACTCGTCACTCTCTCTCCACCTCTCATCTCCTTGATTTTTTCAGTTAAAATTTTCTCAGTAACTCCGTGTTCTACTAAATATTTAGTTAAGTCATAATTTTTTAATTTAAATAAAGCTAAAACAACAATTTCTGTTGATAAAAACTCATCTTGAAAAAGATCTCTGATTTTATCCGCCTCTTGAAATAAGTTAAACAAATTCTGACTAATACTCTGTCCATATTGAACGCTGCCACCGCTGACCTGTGGTAATTTATCAATGGCACTGTCAATTGCTGTCTCAAATGCAGCCATATCTAAACCAGCATCTGCATAGAGATTTCTGGCAAAATGATTAGGCTGTAAAAAGATTTTCCACAAGTGCGCTATGTCTATTTCTTGTTGATGTCTTGTCACAGCAATCTGCTGAGCATCGCCCAATGTCTGCTGCATTGTTGTCGTCATTTTTTCAATGTTCATACAAATACCTCCCTATTAACATCGATTACAAAGTAATTATATTACTTTGGTCAAAATAAGTCAAAGAAAACACTTATTAGTCTTTAAAGTATGTCTTACTTCTATAAAATATTTGTAATTAACATAATATATTCTACAGTGCAAAAAAACTTTCAACAATCATTTTCTTGACTGCTGAAAGTTTTATTTTTATTAATTATTTTGTGCTGCCACTTTTTTTTTCATATCTAGTGAACATGACCAGTGCAATAATTGTAAAGAACACTGGTCCTGCAATTGACCATAAAGTTTTAGCCAAATCACCATTAATGGCCGGCTCGATAATCGTAAAGACATTTGCAAAACCAACCGTAAAGATAACTAATGCAACACATAATTTATAAAAGTTTGGACCTTTATAAATTGTAAATGGTTTTTGTATTGTTTCATCTCGCTTAAAGCCAAAGAAAGCATAAGCTACAAACATATACGGAATGGTCATAGAAACATTCGTCATATTTGTCAAAATTTCAAAGAATTTAGTTGCACTTTGTCCGCCAAATGCAATGAAAGCCATCATAACACAAACAATAATAGCTTGTACAATCATTGCATTCACACACATACCATTTTCATTCTTTTTAGAAAAAGTTTTAGGCCATAGCCCTTTTGGTGTACCTTCGATAATTGTTTTCAAAGGAGAAAATATCAATGTGAAGAAGGCACCTGTTAGAGATAAGAACATTGATAATCCCATAAATCTACTCAACCAAACACCGACTTGCATTGAATGAGGTTCTGATAAGTTCAAGGCATGACCCAATTGATACCCCATATTATTCATTGCAATGTATGAAACGTTTCCAAGCGTTACCTCAGCTGTACTACCAGTTGCTAACGCGAATCCATTATTCTCACTACTGAATACAAAATCCCAATTAGTAAATGTACCGATCATAAAAATACCAATTGCATATCCTACAGAGATAACAATAGCTGAAATAGCTAATCCCTTAGGAAAATTTACTTTAGCATTTTCCGTTTCATCGACCAAACTTCCGACTACCTCTAGTCCCCCAAAAGCAAAAATCGCAAACACAATAAAGCTAAAGACTTGAATCATTGATGTGAAATTCTCATTCGGTGATTTGAAGAACGCTTCAAAACTAACCGGCTGTGCCATTTCGCCTTTATTTAAAATTAAAATAACTAAACCACCGACGAATAGTAAAACGTTGATACACATAATCGCTGTACCGCCGATACTTGTTACTTTTTTTATTTTATCAAGGCCTTTAGATGTGACAAATGTCACAAGGATAATCCATAAAATACCTAAAATACCTAAAGTTTGGACACCAGTAGTCATACCGAAGATTGACCAACCTTGTGTTTTATCAACACCAAAAATTGCATTTGAAAACGGAACCCAAATCGAACTACCGACATTTACCATCCATATAATATATGAAGCGAACCACATAAATGTACCGACAAAGGCGAATTTGGGATTAACCGCACGTTCCATCCATGAATAAATTCCGCCTTTAGACTCACCAAAAGCAGCTCCCATTTCACCAAGCATAAACGCATATGGTATGAAAAATGTAATAGCGGCTAAAATATACCAAAAAATTGATGCATAGCCCATCAAGTAAAAAGCTCGGGGGATATTGTTAAATCCAAATACAGAAGTAAAAATCATTAAAATAAGTGCTCCCAAGGTCAATTTACTTGTTTTACTATCTTTTGACATAATTGTTCCTCCTTTTTGTTCTGCTGTGTAAAGCGTTTTATTTAATTAACACTATAAGTTTACTATATAAATAAAGTTTATTATATGAGTTTGTTATATTTTTAATTAGATTATTCTGTCTTTTAATTAAAATTTCATAATTACTGTTCAGACAGCATTTCATATCAGCTTAATTATTAATACCTTTAAAATTTTTACATCACGCTAAAAATAAAAAATTAGGATTCTCTTATTTTTTTCAAATAACATTTTTCGATAATCATCTCATAACATTTACTTAACAGACTATTAAAATTAAGCTTTCCATATTTTTATAATAATACTTACTAAATTTCAGCAATAAAAATTAACTTTTTTAAATATTAGGTAATTGGTAGTAGAAACCCTAACACAAAAATACTCCTTACACATTAAAATGTAAGAAGTATTTTTCAAAAAACATTTTATTTTTCGGCATTTAATTTAGCAATTTCAATAATTAAAGATGTTGCCTTTTCCATACTCTCAACTGCCACAAATTCAAATCGACCGTGCATATTTTCACCACCAGCAAAAATATTTGGAGTTGGTAAGCCCATAAATGAAATTTTTGAACCATCCGTTCCTCCTCGAACAGGTTCGACAATTGGTGTAATTTTGACATTTCCCATTGCTTCTTCAACTAAATCGATAATGGACATATCTTTTTCAATCACTTCACGCATATTGAAATATTGGTCAGTGATTTTAATACTGATACGTTCTTGGCCAAAATCCTTATTCATATTTTCAGCAATTGTCAACATATTTTGTTTACGTTTATCAAAGATATCGTGGTTATGATCACGAATAATATATGTCATTTTCGCCTCGTCTGGTACACCCGCAAAGTGTAAAAGATGATAAAAACCATCTCGACCATCAGTTTTTTCCGGCACTTCATTTTTTGGCAATCGGTCATGAAAATCGATACCTACTTGCAATGCATTAACCATTGTATTTTTTGCTGTACCAGGATGAACATTTTTCCCTTCAATCTCTATTTCTGCTTGTGCAGCATTAAAGGTTTCAAATTGGAGTTCCCCAACTGGACCGCCATCCATTGTATAAGCAAAATCGACGTCAAATTGACTAACATCAAACTTATCAGCACCTACACCGATTTCTTCATCAGGTCCGAAAGCAACCATCAATTTACCATGTTTAATTTCTGGATGAGCAATCAAATAATCCATGGCAGTCATAATTTCTGTGATACCTGATTTGTCATCAGCACCAAGCAAAGTTGTTCCATCTGTAGTAATTAACGTTTGCCCAGTATAATTGGCTAGGTTAGGGAATTCTGCCACTGATAATTCATATTTTCCGTCTTTTCCTAACGGGATTGTTGACTGACCATCGTAATCCTCAATAATCTGTGGATTTACATTAACTGCATTAAAATCGGCTGTATCCATATGCGCAATAAAACCAATACTGCGAACTTCTTTATCTATATTACTTGGCAATGTAGCAATAACAAAGCCATTAGCCTCATTGTAAAAAACATCAGACATGCCAAGCTCTTTCAGCTCTTCTTCCAATACATGTGCAAAAGCAATTTGTGTTGGTGTTGACGGTGTTGTGCTACTCGCAGCATCAGACCTCGTTTCAGTTTTAACATATTTCAAAAATCTCTCTAATAATTTCGGATACATTCAGCATTCTCCTATCTTTTAATAAAATTTAAATGGATTAGTATTCACACTGCTCTCAATAAACTCGATATCACCCCATTGTTCTTCGAGCTTCCATTGATTAAATAAATCAATAAATTGGCGTTTGCAGACTTCTTCAATATAGTGACCCGGATCGATGACTGTCAATTTTTCCTCTATCATATCATGGGCTGTATGATAGTATACATCACCGGTTATATAGACATCTGCTTTCTTCTTTAGTGCATCGTGATAAAACTTTTCTCCGCTACCGCCGCAAATCGCAACACGAGAAATAAGTTTATCCGTTTTATCTGAAACAACTCTTAAACCTTCCAAATTAAACGTTTCTTTGACTTTTTCAATAAAACTTGTCAATGGCATCGATTGAGGTAGATAACCTATTCTGCCTAGACCATAGTCGTCAGTCATATTATCAATTGTATAGATGTCATAAGCAGGCTCTTCATAGGGATGGTTTACCTTAATAGCTTGTTCTGCCTGTCCGACTAATGTCTCAGGCAGAATAAATTCTAATTTAACTTCTGATACTTCGGTTTCTTCATTCTTGTGACCAATGTAAGGTACTGCCCCCGATTTCGGTCGGAACCCCCCCGTACCAGTTATACTAAAACTACAGTGATCATAGTCAGCAGAATACTCTCCGACACCTATTTTAAATAAGGCTTGTCTAACTTTTTCAGCACTTTCTCTAGGAACCATGACTGCCAGCTTTTTGTAATGAATAGTATGAGTCTGATGTAAGAAATCATCAGATTTTATGCCTAAAAGTTCACAGAAATAGTCATTTAATCCGCCCTCAACAATATCCATATTAGTGTGTGCAGTATACACACTAATATTATGTTTTAATAAATCAGCATACATGTTTATTTGAAAATTATCGGTTGCTAAACTAGTAACCGGTCGAAATATCGGAGGATGTTTGGCGACGATTAAATCCACCTTCTGCTCAATCGCTTCAGCAACCACATCCGGTCGAACGTCCAATGTCATCATTATTTTTTTTAAGGGTTTATCAAGTGTTCCAATTTGAAGGCCAACCGGATCTCCTTCTTCAGCAAGCCATGTTGGACAAAACGATTCAAATCTGCGAATAAACTCATAACCATTAACCAATCTGCAGAACCTCCTTGATTTCTTTAATTTTTGCTTCAATTAGTGCGACCTTTCCTTTATGCTGTTTTGATGATAACTGCAGCTGTTCTCTGATACGCATCAATTCATTTAATTCCTGCTGCCATTTTTCTTTAAAAACAAGAGACTGTTCTTTTCGTAAAAAAGGTCCAAAAGTTATATCACTTTTTGTTAATTCAATATGATCTGTTGTTTTTTCAGCAACTATAATCTCATAAAACTTTTGGTTCTCACCAATAATTTCTTCATCTGTTATCGCATAATGATTATTCATCAGCCATAATCTTAATGCAGCTTCACCTACATTCGGCTGGAGCACCAATCGCTCATGTCCCATCAATGTACCAGCAGATAGTCCTCTAGCTAAAATATCTCTGATTAAAACTCCGCCCATACCGCAAATAGTAATAGCATCAATTGTATCAGTTGGGTTAATAACATCCAATCCATCACCTAATCTAACAAAAATTTTTTCTGACAGACCCACCTCCTTAACTAAAGATTGTGCTGATTCATAAGGACCTTGAACAACCTCTCCTGCTATCGCTCCAGGTATTTTTCTATTAATAACGAGAAACGCTGGCAAATAGGCATGATCAGAGCCGATGTCGGCAACAAAATCAGTCGATTTAATATAATCAGCAACCTTCTCTAATCTTTTTGATAAATGTTGGTAATCCATATAACACTTCTTCCCCTTCACTCTTTATAATTTGATTATATCATTTTTACACAATCTGTATAGATAACAAATAAAATCTATAAAAAAAGCTTCCAAAAAATGGAAGCTAAATCGATACTTTTTTTATTTATTTTGCTAATTTATGCACGCGTCTTTCTAAAATAGGTAATACTTTTTTATAAACAACAGCAAATACAACACTGACCATGACACCTTTTATTAAGTTAAAAGGAATTATCCCGTATAAAACCATTGTAGCAATCGGCATACCAAAATCCATACCTAACAAATTAAGGTATAATGGTGTAATGACAAAATAATTAGCAACAGCCATAAATACTGTTAATAATAAGGTAGAAGAAATCATGCCGATAATCAAATTTTTACCTGTCTTTCCTACCTGAGCACTCTTGTAGATTGGCAATAAGAAAACAACTGATGCAACAAATGCAGTAGTATCACCAATTAAATTTGGCAAGTCGCCGCCTGTCGTGATAAAGTGAAGTCCCGAACGAATAAACGCTGTGGCGATTCCTCCCAATGGACCATAGATAAAAGTACCTATTAGTACCGGAATATCACTAAAGTCGACTTTCAACCAACTAAAAACTGGAATAACTGGAAAACTAATTAACATTAACACATACGCCATCGCAGATAATACCGCAATAACTACCATCTTTTCTGTCTTGCTTTTTCTCATGAAAAATCCTCCTGTTAAGGATCACCTTCCGAGACTACCTGAGAATGAAAATAAAAAACGCCAATCCTTCGTCACTTCTGAGCATGACAAAGAACAGCGCTTAATTTAAGATATCTCAAATAAGCTCTATCTTCTTTACTCCAGACTCTAACTGTCGGTTTTGGAATTTCACCAAATCGGCTGTTTAATTACTTAAACAGTTCGTGGACTATAACCACCGGTCGGGAATTACACCCTGCCCGTGAAGACGACCTTTTTTATTTTATTTTACACTTTTATTATACATAATATTTACCGTTAAGCAAACGATTCTATTTAATCTTTTTTTGCAGCAACATATAACTGACTGACTTCTTTTTTCGTCAATTCTCGATAATCGCCAGAAGTTAATCCTTGAAGCGTTAATTCACCGACTTTTTCTCTTTTCAGTTTAATGACAGGATATCCGACTGCTTCAAACATTTTTTTCACTTGATGATTACGACCTTCTTTAATCACCAGTTCCACAATCGAAGTTCCTTTCTTACGATCCACTGACAAAATCTTATAACTCGCTGGAGCCGTTTTTCGATGTTCAATAACAATTCCGGTTCTTAGTTTTTTCAAATCATTGGCATGGGGTGTCCCTTTAATTTTAGCGACATATGTTTTGGTCATCTCATGTTTTGGATGCATTAATAAATTAGCAAACTCACCATCATTCGTCATTAACAGAGCTCCTGATGTATCATAATCTAATCGTCCCACTGGGAAAATTCTTTCCATAACATGTGGAAAATAGTCAGTCACTACACGACGTTTCTTATCATCTGAAACGGCAGAAATAACTCCTCTAGGTTTATAAAACAAAAAATAAACTGGCTGTTCTTGATATACTGGAACTCCATCAACCTCAATATGATCTGTTGCACTGACTTTCACACCTAATTCCTTAATCACTTTTCCATTAACAGTTACTCTACCCTCACTAATTAATGTTTCAGATTTGCGTCTTGACGCAACCCCCCTATGGGCCAATACCTTTTGTAATCTCTCCATTAAAATGCCTCCTTGTTTTCTTCACTTATTTCTAGTTCTTCAAATTTCTCTTTAAAACGATCAAAAAATAAATCAGTTGATTCTACCATTTCTGCTTCTGCTTCTAACTCAGAAATTGACGGTAAATCCTCCAATGTTTTTAAACCAAAATAATCCATGAAATAATTCGTTACCCCGAACAGAATGGGGCGACCTGGTCCATCCATACGTCCTATTTCTTCTATTAGTCGTCGGGACAGTAACCTGTGCAGCGGACCTGATGATTTGACACCGCGAATCTGATCTATCTCCGAACGCGTTATCGGTTGTTTGTATGCGACTATAGCTAGACATTCAATTGCCGCTTGTGATATCGATTGCTGAACAGACGATTGTGCATATTCCTTTAATAAATCAGCATACTTAGATTTGGTAGCTAAAACAAAGCGGTTGTTTATTTCTAAAATATGCAAGGCTGAATTATCATCATGTTCGTATTGTTTTTTTAATTGTGTGATTAAGTGATAACTAGCTGCCGTATTTTCTTTTAAGAAAAATGAGAGTTCATTTAAACTGAGACCCTCATTTCCGGAGACAAACAGCAGCGCCTCTAACTTTGATATATCTTTCATATGTAACTCCTATACATCACTATGTTTGTTAAATAAAATGATTGGCGCATTTATTGTATTCTGTTCAACGAGCACTTGACCTGACTTGATTAATTCGAGGATAGCCATAAAGGTGGTCACAATCTCAGTTCGGTTTGATGCCTTTATCAACACTGAAAAATTAAGTCCCTCGCCTTTGCTTAAATTAACTATTTTTTCTGAAATCTCTAATAATTTATCTTCTATTGTATAGGATTCCATATAAATGTTAGCTTCACCAAAACTAGTCTCTTCGCTCTTTCGTTGAATAATATCATGCGCAGCTAAAAATAAGTCAATGATTGTTAATTCATGTTCATCCAACGGTTTAAATCCAATTGCAACTTCCGCTAAATCAGCAGGTTCTCTAGTAAAAAACTGTTCTCTTTCCACTTCTCGATCTCTTAATACCGATGCTGCGTACTTATACTTCCGATATTCCAATAACTGATTAACTAACTGTTCACGTGGATCTTCTTCTTCATGATAATCGCTTTCCTCCGCTATTGATTCTGCTACTTGAGGTATAAGCATTTTACTTTTTATAGACATCAGAGTCGCAGCCATAACAATATAATCACCAGCAATTTCTAAATCCAACACCTTCATCGAATGTATATACGACATATACTGATCCGTGATCTGAGCTATTGGAATATCATAAATATCAATTTCTAACGTTTTAATCAGATGCAATAATAAATCCAATGGTCCTTCAAATACATCTAATTTTATTTTTAATTCTTCCATGTTCCGTTATTTCCACCCTTTTACATTGGTTTAAGCTCTTGGAAAGTACTCTTTATAGACATCTGCCATCCTTTTTTTGCTTATATGGGTATAAATTTGGGTCGTAGATATATCAGCATGTCCCAACAACTCTTGCACAACCCTTAAATCTGCTCCATTTTCTAATAAATGAGTGGCGAAACTATGTCTCAAGGTATGCGGTGTGACATCTTTATTAATACCGGTAAATAACACGTACTGTTTTAAATTTTTCCAAATTCCCTGACGTGAGAAAGGTTTTCCTTGATAATTTAGGAATAAAATCTGTGTATCACCTTGTTTATTTTTTATTAATAATGATTGTCGTGATTCTTCAAGATATTTATTTATCCAAAAAATTGCTTGATCGCCAAGCGGTAAAATACGCTCTTTATCACCCTTACCAATCGTTTGTATCAATCCTAGCGATAAATGTAAGTCGTCCAATTTTAGCGAAATAAGTTCTGTCACACGTAATCCTGTTGCATACATTACTTCGAGAATAGCCCGATCACGAATACCCAAAATATCAGACGTATCTGGAGCTTCAATAATTTTTTCAACTTCCTCAATGGAAAGCGTCTTGGGTAAAGCCTGTCTTTTTTTTGGTGTATCAATATGCTGCATTGGATCGATTTCCGTAAACCGTTCTTGTCTTAAAAATTGGTGGAATTTTCTTAAACTAGAAACCATGCGAATAATTGTAGCGGAAGATTTATTTTGTACCCTTAATTCTTCCAAAAAATCTAAAACAATATAACGGTCAACAGTCTGCCAGTTCAATTGATTTCGTTTGGCTAAAAAATCTAAGTATTGTTTTAAATCACGACTATAACTTTCTATTGTATTAGCTGATAATCCACGTTCAATTTTTAAATAATGGACATACTCTTCAAATTCATGCATTCGAATCCCTCTCTTATCGCTAATCATTGTAACAGTTTATAGTTATAAATACTATTATTATGTTAACTATTTTTTTATAATGAAAATTATAATAGACTTTTTTTCGTTCACATTATACAATAAAATTATTGTAATAATATAGGGGGCAAGTACGTGTTTCCAAAAAAATGTAACTACCATAATTTAGCGCTATTCCCAATCATCGGCGTGAATTCGGAAACATATCATGACGAGTTTAACACGATATACCAAGAAAAAATACTCTTGTTCAAAGCGTCGTTAATTTTAACTATGCCTATTATCATAGTACTCACTTTTTTCTTTTACTTCCATTTTCACCCATCATTTCTATTGACCATCGCATTACTTTTTTTGTTTATATTTACAAGCTTTTTAGCGGTTGCGTATCCTATTTACCGCTTTTTAACCACCGAGCTTCGTCAAAAAGAACAAACTATTAAAAAGGAAATTGATACACATTTGACTGAACTAGCAAATCAAGACTTTTTTTCAAAGAATGCGCGTGCAAAAAGATTGTTGAATTCAGAATTTCAACTTATCAAACTTCAACCTGTAAAAAAAAGTGATATTAACATTATCAATGAGAATCAAAAAATTTCAAGTCAAACTATTAATTACTACCATTTATCAAATCTTGCAAATATTGTAAAGACTAAAACCTGTTTTTATGAGCAGCAACCTCTGAAGCCGATAGTTCTGGCGACAATTCTTTTGTTAGACTCTGAGAAAAAGTTTAGACTTCAAGCAACCATACCATTAGAATTTGAATTAGTAAACGGACTGGTCAGCGAACAAATTACATACTTGCAAAAAGATGGTTATATTGTGAATCCTAAAATTCTTATTGATCAGTATCATTTCAGAGAGATTTATGTCCAAAGAATTGACAATCACTCCAAAGGATTTCTTCAATTTTTTCCTAAAAAACGATTAAATCATTAATTCGTTTTTTAGGTTTTTTTAATAAAAAAAACCGCTAAAAATCAGCGGCCCCTCACTTACCTTTTTTTTGACAACTATAACAAATACCGTGAAATGTTAAACGGTGATCAGTCACTTTAAAGTGATAATTATTCTCGACAATTTTCTCCACATCATCTAATAAATCTTCCTCAATTTCTTCAATAGCACCACACTCAATACATAGTAAATGATGATGAAAATGCTTAGCTCCTTCTTTACGCATATCATATCTGGCCAAACCGTCATCAAAATTGACTTTATTTAATATATTTAATTCTGTCAGCATTTCTAACGTCCGATAGACTGTTGCTAAACCTATTTCCGGTGTTTTTAGTTTGACAAGCATGTAGATTTCTTCAGCAGATAAATGGTCTTTTTCGTTTTCAAGCAGCACACAAACTGTGGCTTCTCTTTGAGGAGTTAATTTATAATTGGCTTCATGCAATTGTTTTTTCACTTTATTTAAAGCAGTTATTGTTTGGCTCACTGCGTAACGCTCTCCTTTTTATATTTATTATAAATAAAAGGATACTAAGACCCATTTGATTTGTATCAATTATAATTTATAACTGACTTAAAATCAACTAATCTTCAGGTGCTTCAATCTCGTTATCAGTAGTTTTCACTAAATAAGTATATCCGTCTTTCTGCTCAATTAAATGCTGTTTCATTAAATTTCCCAATGCACGTTTGAATTGGCCCTTACTGATTGCAAATATTTTTTTTATTTCTTCTGGATTCGACTTGTCTGTGTATGGAATTTTTTGCTCCGGTGAACGTTTCAAGAAAGTTAAAATCATATCTGCATCAGATGAAATAACTTCATACGCACGTGGTTTTAACGAAACATTCAAAATGCCATCCGGTCTAACTCCGATAACTCGCCCAGATACTTGCTCACCCAACCTTGGCTCTTGATAGCGTTCGTCAGGATGAATAAAACCTAAATAATAATCACTCGTAATAAAATAAGTTCCGACTAATTTGACACGATAAACGATCCCTTTAACATCTTTATTGTGCATTGTCTCTTCCTTGGCAGGACGAGACATAGCCGAGAACTGAGTATCATCAGCCAAAGTTACCCATAACAACCCCTTGTCATCAACTTTAAGCGAAACCAACACATGGTCACCCTTTTTCGGCCATAGTTCCTTCATTGCTGGTAGCTCGTCAACAGATAAAACAATATCTTTATCAGCGAGTCCTATATCTACAAAAGCCCCTAAATCCTTACGCGTTTTTTTCACAGTTCCAAATGCATATTTACCTTGTCGTACTTTTGGAATATCTTGTGTAAATCTTAATTCATCTTTTTGATTACGGTAAGCAAAGCCCTCCACCATATCACCGATATTCATCGGTTTTTCTTCGGTCTTATCCATACTAAAAGTCATACCGTTTTTTTGAACAAAATAATGTGTCTCATTTTCATTAATAATTAAACCGGTCCACATATTACCTAACAACTGTTCCATTACCATCATCCTCTCGATAGATTAGTATATCATAAATCGTCTAATAATTTCGGGTTTATCATATGATAAATCGAAAACAAATAATCTTCTAAATTAAACTCCGAAGTCACTTTAATTGGTAAAATCAAAACAACAAATTCAACATGATGAACACACAGTTTAAATCCGGTGTTCACCGCACCGTTTTTTAAATAAAAGCGAATCCGGTCTTCGCGGACTTTCTTTTCTTGTTCCGAGTCCGCAAAATCTGGATCTTCACATTCCAAAATAATAACATCAGCGATTGGTTTTGACTGTATCCATGACAACATTTCAGATCCTACACCTGAACCGCGAAAATTTCTATTAACTGCAAAATAATCAAGTAATTGGTATTGTTGGTTTTTCCAAACAAAACAAGCGTAACCCAATAATTTTTGTTCTTTTTCATACACATAACACGTATAAACATCTTCCATAAATAATCTTTCATACATTGCTAATGTTTTTAATTCATCAGCAGGAAAATCATAAATCATGTGTTCTTGATACAATTTCTTAAATTCATTAAAATCAATTTGTCGATACATCTGGATAGTCTCCTTTTTATAAAATAAAAGAATTAAAGGTGGACACCCTTAATTCTTAATTTGTTTTTGGTTTTTTCCAAAACATAGCTAAAAAAGTTGTAAATAATAAAATTAACGCTGACACATAGTACGGATAGAAATGATTGATATCAAACAGCACACCTGACATCAGTGGACCAATTATATTCCCAATACTGGTAAATGTAGAATTCAACCCATTTATAGTCCCCTGCTTTTCTCCAGCATGTCTTGATAAAAAAGTTGTTATTGCTGGACGCAGCATATCAAATGCCAAGAATACCACAAAAGTACTGACAGCAACTACCCATCGAGTGTGGTTAAATGCGATAACACCAATAAAAACAGCACTAGCTAAAAATGAAATACGAATAAGTCCAATTTCACCTATTTTTCGCACAATTGGTTCAAAAAACACAATTTGAAAGACTAATGCTAATAATCCACTGACCGTAACTAACAAAGCTATCTCGGTAGTATTAAAACCGAAATTTATAGCCGCCATGATGCTGTAAATAGACTCAAAAGCTTGTAGACCAAAACTTGAAATTAATATAATAACAAATGGAAACATAAATATTGGGTTTTTTAACGTCTCCACAAAAGATTCTTGGTTTGTATGGTCTCTAACAATTTGTTTTTCCGGTTCTATTAAAACAAAAATAGATAACAGTCCACCAATAATTGCTAACGCTCCTGCTACAAAAAACGGGACACGAATACCAAAGTGTGCAATAAAACCTCCTAATCCTGGGCCAATAATGAAACCTCCGCTAATAGCAGCTGAAACAAGCCCCATAGCTTTGGGACGTTCCTCTAGTGTCGTTACATCCGCAACATAGGCTGTAACAGAAGGCATGATCAGCGCAGCCGCGATGCCACCCAATGCTCGTGAAAAGTATAGCCAACTAACAGTATGACCTAGACCAAAAATTATTTCAGAAATAGCAAATACAAACATACCTGTCACAATTATTTTTTTTCTGCCTAATTTATCAGATAAATAACCAGCCAATGGTGAGCTTATTAATTGAGACAATGCTAATACGGATACCATCGTGCCCATTGTTGTGCCAGAAAGTCCCATTATCTTTTGTAGCATCGGCATGACTGGGATAATCAAACCAACTCCGAGAAATACAAGGAATAAATTCATAATAGCTAGATACAACATTGATTTTTTGTTTTCCATATTGCTCCCCCTTTTCTAATTTCTAACTATTTTATTCTACACTAATACTTTTAAGTGAGCCATTCTTAAACTCATTATGAGTAAAATCTTAGATTGGTTATTTCCATTAGAAAAAAAGAACCCTAAACGGATTCTTTTATTTTTTCTTAAATGTTTTAAAAACCAGTAACGAGCTGATAACAAGCAATACTAGTAAACAAATTAAAGCAACAGTCGATCCTTGAGTTGTACCGATAATTTTATTTGGTGCCATATTTTGAAAAATTCCCACAATAATCGCAACAAATGAAGTCGCTACTGCACCCATAAATTGCTGCAGTGTACTAAATACTGCATTTCCATCGTCTTGAAGATCTTTACCAATCGAAGATAGACCAACAGTCATTACATTGCTATATGAAAGACCAACACCAATCATAAAAATAACATGCGATAAAATAATCAATGGCACACTAGCTGTGTGTATGAATAAAACTAACATCAACCAGCCGGCAGCCGCTAAAGTACAGCCTAATCCAATGGGTTTTTTATATCCGATCTTGTCAAGAATTTTTCCTGAGATCGGTGCAAACAAAGCACCAACTAATGCTCCAGGAAACATCATCATTCCAGCTTTTGATGCAGGTACATGACCCACTATCTGAATAAAATTAGGCAAAATAAATGAGACACCTAATAAAAGAGATTGATACACTAAGAATGATAATAAATAAATCGAAAATAATTTATTTTTAAAAACAGCTAAATTTAGCAGAACTTTTTTCGCATTTGATTTAAAGAAGAAGAAACCGCCCACAATACCTATAATTAATGCTGCCCAACCTTTAAATTCTGTGGCATAACTGAAAAAGAATAGTAAACCGGTAAACATTATCGATAAGTATATAACTGCCTTACTATTAATCGTATCCATTTTAGACACAGGTTCCTTGGGTATTGCAAACAACCCTATAGTAGATGACACAATTAAAATGGGCACCAAAAATTTGTAAATATAAGTCCAATCAAGTTGAGTTGTTAAAATACCGCCATAGGTTGGTCCCATTGCCGGAGCAATTGAAGTTGTCAAATTACCAATACCAATCATCATTCCTCGTTTTTCTACAGGAACCTTCGTCAAGATGATATTAAACATTAAAGGTAAAGCAATACCTGTTGCTATCCCTTGTAATATTCGACCAATTAATAATAAAGTAAAAGTAATAGAAAAAGCATTAACAATTACACCCAATACAAAAAATAGACTAGAAACAATAAATAAATGTCGCTTACTATAGTTTTTAATCAAATATGATGACAAAGGTACGACAATAGATATCATCAATAAATAAATAGTAGTTACCCATTGAACTTGCGATGTTGAAATATTAAATTGCTTCATTAAAGTTGGAAAGGTCACGTTCATCGCGGTTTCTATCAGCACTCCGGAAAAAGCCATCATTCCCGTAGCTAATACCGCTAAATTAACATGAAACTTCTTTTGATCCATAAATTTATTCTCCTCCTCAAAAATAAAAAAACGAAATCTATCTTTACGATAAATTTCGCCTCTATCTCGGCACCCTTAAGTGCTATCTGTACGAATTACATACCTCATTTTATGAAATCTCTTTCAAAAAGTCAATAATAAAATTAATTCTTACCTAAATTCTTTCAAAATGATGCGACGAAATAATTAAATAATTTTTGTTCTTTTTCTTCTGTATTGTAAACAAAATCAGGATGCCATTGAACACCGATAAATCTTTTACTATTATCTTCTGACTCAATACCTTCTATAATTTCATCTTGACTTTTCGCTGTCACTCGAACATTTTTACCAAGTAATTTTATTGATTGAAAATGAAATGAATTCACTTTAGTTGTATCACCATATAAATCATTCAACACGCTTTCATATTCAGTTATCACATCATGTGTTAATAGTTCACGTGAAAGCGGAGCTTGCATATGCTTAATTACCTCATCTTGACTAATATCTTGAAAGAGTGTTCCACCGAGTTTGACATTCAGTAACTGCATTCCTCGACAAATAGCTAAAATCGGTTTCTTTTGCTTAAAAGCTTCATCAATTAAAGCCAACTCAAATGAATCCCGCTGATTATGCATTAATGACTTATCAAAAATTGGTTGTTCATTATAATATTCAGGGTTAACATTTTGTCCGCCGGCAAGAATTAACTTATCAATAGACGACACATAGTCTGTGGCATCCTGCGGAGAACTTATTGGTAACAAGATTGGTAATCCTCCTGCATTTTGAACTGCTTTCACATAACCAGAAGGTATATAACTAATTGGTAAATTATGTAAGATATCACCAGCATCTTGAATTTCATTAATGGCGATACCTATTTTTATTTTTTTCATTAATTTAAAACTCCTCAAAGATAGTAATTACAGAATTCTATCAAAGAGACTTCCCTGAGTCAATTTATTTTACCTACTACTTCTTTTTTTCATTTGTTTACTACGCAACTGACCGCATGCTGCATCGATATCTGTGCCATGTTCTTGTCGAATCACACAATTTATACCATATTTTTGTAAAATATCATAAAAAACCAAAATGTCCTCCTTGGTACTTCGTTGATAGTTATCGTGTTCATCAACAGGATTATATGGGATTAAATTCACATACGCTAATTTCTTTTTGTCTTTTAATAAATCAGCTAGTTCTTTTGCATGTTCTGGTAAATCATTTACTTTAGATAACATGATATATTCAAAAGTAATTCGCCGGTTTGTCTTGGATAAATAAAAATCGACAGCATCCATTAATTTTTCAATTGGATAGGCCTTGTTAATTTGCATAATTTGAGTTCTGACTAAATTATTAGGTGCATGTAATGAAATAGCTAGATTAACCTGCATATCATTTAAAGCAAATTCGCGTATTTTGGGAATAATTCCACTAGTTGAAACCGTCATATGGCGAGATCCAATCGCTAGTCCCTTTGGATCATTAACAATTCGCAGAAAGCTCATCACATTTTTATAATTATCAAATGGCTCACCGATACCCATTACAACAATATGACTAACACGTTCACCCTTTTGTTTCGCATCAAAATAATGCTGTACTTGCATAATTTGTGCAACAATCTCACCTGTAGTCAAGTTTCGCTGTTTCTTCAATAAACCGCTAGCACAAAAAGTACAACCTATATTACAGCCAATTTGAGTTGTCACACACACTGACAATCCATATTTCTGACGCATCAAAACCGTCTCTATCATATGTTTATCTTCTAATTCAAATAAATATTTAACAGTCCCATCGGCTGATTCCTGTACAACCATCTCATTTAATGGATTGATGACAAATTCATCTTGCAGTGCTTGAATTGTCGCTTTAGATAAATTTGTCATTTCGTCAAATTTTGTCACTCGCTTAATATATAGCCAGTCCCAAATTTGAATTGCTCTAAATTTTTTTTCTCCAATTTGTTTTAACCACTCTTGCAATTCTTGTTGTGTTAGATTATATATAGATGGTTTCATTTTCAATTCCTCTTTTCATTGTCGCTCATTTATTCACTATAAATTATTCACAAAAATAATTCAAGTCTCTTTAAAGGTGAAATAAAAAAAGAGACACCTATTCAAAATAAGTGTCTCTTCTAAAGATTTTTTTATTATTGATTTAATTCATCACCAATCACATCACCTAAAGTAAAACCTGTTGATTCTTCAGGAATAACATACTCGTTTTCTGTAATTTCTGGTTCTTCTTTTTCTTCTAAAGCTTTGATGCTTAAGCCGATACGTCTGCTGTCTTCGTCAATATCCAGTACTTTTACTTCGACAGTTTGCCCTTCATCCAATGCTTCATGAGGCGTTGCAATATGTTTATGTGAAATTTGTGAAATATGCACTAAGCCTTCTACACCAGGTAACACTTCAACAAACGCACCGAATGTTGTTAGTCGCTTAACAATTCCAGTTAAGACTTCACCCACTGCTATTTTTGATGCAATATTATCCCAAGGTCCAGGTTGTGTATCCTTAATTGATAGTGACACACGTCCAGCTTCTGGATCCACAGATAAAACTTTTACGCTCACATCTTCTCCTACAGTAAGGATATCTTCTGGTTTAGAGATATGTTGATGAGCAATTTCTGAAACATGAACTAAACCGTCAACCCCACCTAAATCGACAAATGCACCAAAATTAGTTAATCTTGCTACTTTACCTTCAATAATGTCACCAGCTGCGATTTTAGAGAATAATTCCTCTTTAGCTCGTTTGTTTTCTTCTTCCAATACTGCACGTCTTGATAAAATCAAACGATTTTCAGAAGGCTCTATTTCAATTATTTTACAGACAATCTCTTGACCCTTATATTCAGAAAAATCTGAAATAAAATGATCAGACACCATCGATGCTGGAATAAATCCTCGCACACCGGTATCAACTACTAAACCACCTTTAACAATGTCGGTAACAGTTCCTTTGATTAGTTCACCGTTTTTATACGCTTGTTCAATTTCTTCCCAAACTTTTCTTGCATCAACGCGACGTTTTGATAGTAAATAGCTACCATTCTCTTTGTCCTTACCAATTTTAGAAATAACAACTAAATCCATCACATCACCAATATTGACTAATTCAGTAATGTCATCAATCGGTACTGTTGAAAGTTCCTTCATTGGTACAACACCCTCTACGCCAGCACCAATAATTCCAACGACTACTTGTTTATTATCATCAATTGTTAGAACTTCGCCCTGTACAAGATTACCTATTTCAACATCTTGTACACTTTCCATTGCGTTTAACATATCATTCATTTGTTCAGTCATTTTCCATCCTCCTAGACAACAGTTACTTGTACTTCTATATTTATTTTACCGAAAATATACACACTTTACTAGCAAAAACTACTAGTTCATACATTTTAGAAATTACGCTTAGCTAATTTCTCGATTTCTAAGACAACTTCAGCAATTGATAAACCTGTTGTATCAACTAATATTGCGTCATTAGCCTGGGTTAACGGAGAGTTTTTCCGCGTCATATCATACTCGTCCCGTCTTATAATATCTGCTTTAATTCCAGAAAAATCAACTGTCATTCCTTTTGATTTATTTTCCTTAAATCGGCGTTCAGCTCGTTCATCAACACTAGCAACTAAGAACACTTTTAAGTCGGCATCCGGTAAAATAACCGTACCCACATCGCGACCATCCATAATAATACTCTCTTTATCAGCCAATTTTTGTTGGCGTCTAACCATTTCTTCTCTAACTGATTTAAAAGACGATACTTCAGATACATAACTTGTTACTCTTTCACCCCGTATCTGAGTAGTCACATCTTGATCATCTATAAAGACGTGTTGACCATCAGCCATTTGTTTAAATGTAATCGATATGCCATTTAGTAGATCTAACAAAGCTTCTTCCTGATTTGTTTCTACCTTGTTATTTAATGCAACCAAAGTTAAAGATCGATACATAGCTCCTGTATCACAGTATACGAAACCTAATTTTTCAGCTAATATTTTGGCAACTGTACTCTTTCCCGCAGATGCAGGACCATCAATCGCAATTTGTTTTCTATTTGTCATTGTTTAACACCTTTTTTTTAAATTAAAAAGTCGCCTGGAAGACGACTTTTATCTATTTCACTCGAATTGCTTGTCCATTTTGTAAATTTTGAGGATCCACACCAGGATTCATTTGTAATAACTCATCTACTGTTAGACCATTATTTTTTGCAATTCGGTACAAGTTGACATTACCACCCTGACCAACTATCGCATCATTTCCTGTTGCCGGACGCTGTTGATCTTGTACATTATTATTGACCTGCGCATCGCCTTGATCAACGGGTTTTTCTACATCTGCAAAAGTGCTAGCAGTAGTTTGTTGTGGTACAGAGGTTACTGTTGAAGTTGGCATAGTCGAAGATGCTGTCGATGATGTCGATGCTTCAGTGTTTGTTGATGTTTCACTGATGCTTGTTGAAGTTTCTTCAACTGTACTAGAAGAAGACTGTAATGCAATAGTACTCTCTGCCGGTTTCTTAGGATTCATTTTTGCACTAACATTCCAATATAAAATGGCAAATGTCGTCACAATAACAACTAAGAATAACAATGTGATTAACGTAATCATATACCAATTGCGACCCTCACCGTTACCACGACGATTTGTACGAGAAGACTCATCTCCATTGTCATCATAAATTGGTTGTTCCCAAGGTTCTTGCTCATTATTTGTTTCATTTTTCTTTTCTGTATCTTTATTATTTTTATCCACTGTTTTACCTCCTTGACACATCTTTAGTTATTCTATCATATTTTTAAAATAAATTCCTCATTTTTTTTATAATAAAAATAGTTTTTTTACAATGTCCTTATAACTAACTAATCGGTGGTTATATGTTACATTCTCATTTTTTCTGATTTTTGGAAAAGTATGATAACAGTTATCACAGCATGTCGTTTGATTGAGATTCTCAGGTGGGTCTTGGTTAAAGTAGTGGAGTAACTCACCTCTACGACAATGGGTTGATTTAACAAAGTCTTTAATATCAAACAACCTGAACTGTTGTTGCTGTCTTCTAACCTCTATTTGATTCGAAAATTTCTCCCAATCCCAATCACTTTTTATTAATAATTGATACCATTTCAATTGAAAATCTGTCAAAATTGGCAGTAATTTTTTTAATTCTGCTGACTTTTTATCTTTCAAAAACAATAAATCAGCCTTTTGCTGATACGAATCTTCTTGAAGAAATTGATGGATTCGCTCATCTCCTTCATCATAAAGTAAAACAGCAATACTTTGCTGTCCATCGCGGCCAGCTCTTCCGACTTCTTGTGCATAATTTTCTAAACTATCAGGTAAATGATAGTGAATGACGAAACGGATATCTGTTTTATTTACCCCCATACCAAAGGCATTGGTTGCACACAGGATTGCAATATCACCTCGGATAAACTGCTGTTGGATCACAAAACGTTCTTCATTTGTCATTCCTCCATGATAAGCAGCTACTTGTTGCTCTGTATGCTGGTTTAAAATTTCGGCTATTCGATCAGCTTCTTTCTTACTGGAAAAATAAATTATACCTGTTGTTTGATAATCCCTGATAAAATCAATCAGGTAATCAATTTTACTCTCGACGTTTCTAACTGAATAATAAATATTAGGACGATCTACTGATAATATTGTGCTTGCAACATCTCGAAAAGAAAAAATCTGTTGTTTTATGTCCTCAATCACATCCTCTGCTGCTGTTGCTGTTAATGCCATTACTTTTGGATAGCCTAATTCCTGCAAAATATGTTTTAATTGCAAATAATCTGGTCGAAAATCGTTACCCCATTGTGAGATACAATGAGCCTCATCCACAACAAAGAGTGAGATCTGACATGATATTAATTTTTTTAAGACTTCCGGTTTATTAAGCATTTCAGGGCTCATAAAAATATATTTAAATTCACTTAACCGACCTATGACAAATTTTTTTTCATTAAACGAAAGTTGTGAATTCAATGCGACAATCGACTTTTCGCCTTTTCCTCTTAATTGAGCGACCTGATCAGCCATCAAGGAAATTAAGGGCGAGATAATTAATGTCTGCCCGGTGGATTCATCTGAAACAAATTGATAAATTAAGGATTTCCCAGATCCAGTCGGTAGAACCGCTAAAGTATCCAATCCACTCAATGAGTTACTGATGACTTCTTCCTGTCCAGGACGAAATTCATCAAACCCATAATTTTCTTTTAATATTGTAGTTAGCGAAAGCTCAGTTTCCATTTATCTCATCCTCTTTCAGCTTAATCTGGAATAATCTAAATTCAAAAAAAGAAAGCTCAGGTATAGCTTCTTTTACATCGCTATATCTCCATGAATAAAAGCTAGTATTCTGTGATTCTCTAAATAAATTTAATTTTTTTAAACAATCCCACTGATAAACGGTATTTAAGAAAAATTGTTTATCATGGTTTTGCAACACAGATTCTAGTAAATGGTCCGTCACCGTACTTACCTTCAAACGACGTTCTTTTGCTGTTTCAGCTATCGATGCATTCTTTAGAAAGGTTTGATACGTGGAACTAGCTGTATCTGAGCGACGATATATTAACTCATTAGACAATAAGCTATTAAATATTAAGAATTTCTGAGGATGCATTTGGATAATTTCAATCAATTTATGGAGACTGTTCTTAAATTCGATATACATAAATAATACTGATGTTTGTTGTTTATAGGCAATTTGTTCAAGGGTATAGCCAATATGCTGATGACCGCTTAATTGGTTGACCAAAATGGTTAATTCTGATGCTTCCATGTGTTCAGATAATTTTAACCATTCTTTCCCAAATAAAATTGCGCTGTTAGCCGGTTGTTTCCTATACCACTTTTTAAAAGAATATAATTTGAATGCATTTGTTTCTATCGGAAGATAGTTTGATTGATCATAGCGTTTTTCAGAAAAAACTTGAACAGCTAATAATAAACTTGTCCAAAACGTCTGATCAATTTTGCCATAGGTAAGACCTGAAAGTGAACTAACGGTTGGTAAATAAGCTTGGTGCAATGCATCCAAACCTTTTGGACTGATTTTTATTAAATTGTTGTCACTGCTGACTAGCAATTTTTCCTTAATTAATTTGCTGATTATTCGTTTAAAGTCATTTTCGTTTAAATCTGGAAAAAGTTTGAAAAAGGGCAAAATATTGTTGAAATAGCCGTAAATCAAGACAGAAGCCGTTTTTTTTCCAACCAGTAAATGGTACAATGTAGAATATCTTGATAGGCGTTGATGTTTAAAACAAGATAAAATAAATAAATCCATTAAATAATCACCTCTTTAAAGGAGTTTTCATGATGATATGTAAAATTATACCAGAAAAATGTATTGCTTGTGGTTTATGCCAAATTAAAGCCCCTGCAGTTTTTGATTATTACGATAACGGTATCGTTAAATTCAAAGATACTGATGAAAAAATCCATATAATTTCCACCACCAAAGATAACTTGTCGCATGACTTACTAGAAGCTTACAAACATTGTCCAACGCGCGCAATAGTCTTAGAAGAAAACACTTAAAAAACGGCAAACTTTTCCTTTATGGGAAAGTTTGCCGTTTGTATTAGGCATTAATTTTTTTTGCTGAAATCTTTGCTGCTGCCAAGGCCCGTTCAGCAATCGCTGTATACCGTTCCTTTTTATCACGAATTCGTTCCGGTAAATCTGGAAATAAGCCAAAGTTAACATTCATCGGTTGAAAATGTTTACCCGATGTATGCGTAATATAATTAGCCATGCCGCCAATCGCCGTTTCAACTGGTAAAACAACCGGTTCTTTGCCTTTTGCTAAAAGTGCAGCGTTCGTTCCAGCCAGCAAACCGCTTGCTGCGCTCTCAATATATCCTTCGACACCAGTCATTTGTCCTGCAAAAAACAAGTGGTCATTTTTACGAGATTGATAAGTAGCATTGAGTAATTCAGGTGAATTCATAAATGTATTGCGATGCATAACACCATAGCGCACAATATCTGCATTTTCCAGTCCAGGTATCATTCGAATAATCCGTTTTTGTTCGCCCCACTTCAGATGTGTTTGAAAGCCGACGATATTGTATAAAGAAGCTGCCGCATTGTCTTGGCGTAACTGAACAACTGCATATGGACGCTTACCAGTTTTCGGATCTTCCAACCCGACAGGTTTTAGCGGACCAAACGTCATCGTCTTTTCACCCCGACCAGCCATAACTTCAATCGGCATACAACCTTCAAAAAACTTTTCTTTTTCAAACGATTTTAATGGTGCCACTTCTGCATTAACTAATTCTTCACGAAAAGCATAAAATTCATCCTTAGTCATTGGGCAATTCAAATATGCTGCTTCACCTTTATCATATCGTGATTTTAAATATACTATATCCATATCAATTGACGATTTTTCAATTATGGGTGCTGCAGCATCATAAAAATATAACCCTTCTGACTCAGTAAATTCTCTGATACTTTCAGCTAAAGGTTCACTTGTCAGTGGACCAGTTGCAATTACTGTAATTCCCTCTTCAGGTATCTCTGTGATTTCTTCATGATGAACAGTAATATTAGGATGTTGACTGACCCTATCCGTGACATACTGAGAAAATGTTTCACGGTCAACAGCTAGTGCTCCTCCAGCCGGTACTTGTGTGGCATCAGCAGCTTCAATAATTATTGACTTATATTGACGCATTTCTTCTTTTAATAAACCTGCGGCATTCGTAATGCCGTTTGCTCGTAGAGAATTAGTACAAACTAACTCTGCAAATTTATCTGTATGGTGTGCTGGCGTTTTTTTTATTGCGCGCATTTCATACAAATCAACTTTTACTCCTTGTTCAGCAGCTTGCCAAGCAGCTTCGCTCCCTGCTAGCCCAGCACCAATAACAGTAACTTTTTGTTCAGTCATTAATTATAAACCTCTTTCTCAATTTATGATATGAATGAAAAAGGACTTAAATACTTTTAATTTAAGTCCTTAACAAATATTGATTATACAGAATTTCTAAAGAATTGCTACATATTTATTTTTGAGCAGTTTCTTTGTAGTCGCAATTGCTACATTGAATTTGAATACTACCTTTTGCTTTCTTCTCAACAAGATAATGATGGCACTTAGGACAGTCTCGGCCAATTGGTTTATCCCACGATGTAAACTCGCACTCAGGATAGCGATCACACCCATAGAAGATACGGTTTTTCTTGGTTTTTTTCTCGATAACATCACCTTTTTTACATTCAGGACATGTTACTCCGATTTTTTTAACAATTGCCTTTGTATTGCGACATTCTGGGAAATTACTGCATGCATAGAATTTTCCGTACCGTCCCAATTTAATAACCATCGGGTGACCGCATAATTCGCAATCAAAACCAGCTGGTTCATCTTTTATTTGGATTTTTTCCATATTCACTTCTGCGTCGGACATTACCTTTTCAAACGGTTTGTAGAAGCGATCAATCACATCGACCCAATCTTCTTTTGCTTCTGCAATATGATCGAGATCTTTTTCCATATCGGCTGTAAAGTTCACATCAACAATTTGGGGGAAAAATTCACACATTAAATTATTAACAATTTCACCAAGTTCTGTCGGCTCAAAACGACGGGCATTCAATTTGACATAGTACCGTCTTTGAATCGTTTCAAGTGTGGGTGCATAAGTAGACGGGCGTCCTACGCCATTTTCTTCTAATGTCTTAATTAACGTCGCTTCGCTAAATCTTGCTGGCGGTTGAGTAAAATGCTGTTTAGGTTCAATATCAGCAGACTTAACTATTTCTCCTTCAGCTAAATCAGGCAAGATATTCTCTTTTTCATCTTTTCCGTCATCATTGCCTTCAGTATAAACTTTCATGAACCCAGGAAATTTAATTTTTGATCCATTAGCGATGAATTTCACACCACTTTGTTCTAAATCTACTCGCATTGTATCCAGGACAGCTGGTGACATCTGACTAGCAACCGTACGTGACCAAATTAACGTGTATAATTTCATCTGATCTTTATCTAAGAATTCTTTCACTGATTCAGGAGTTCTTAAAATACTAGATGGTCGAATCGCCTCATGAGCGTCTTGCGCCCCCTTAGCATTCTTTCCTTTTTTTGGTTTTCCAGCTGCATATTCAGATCCATAAGTATCAATAATAAAATCATGCGCCTCTGTTGTAGCTGTTTCCGAGAGACGAGTTGAATCTGTACGCATGTATGTAATTAAACCGACAGTTCCCTGACCCTTGCCTAATTTTATACCTTCGTATAACTGTTGGGCGACCATCATTGTTTTTCGTGTTCGAAAATTTAATTTTCTAGCAGCTTCTTGTTGCATACTGCTTGTCGTAAATGGTACGGAAGGGTTCCGTTTACGTTCTTTTTTTGTGATTTTAGTCACATCATAGTCACGGTCATTGATTCGATCCGTAACTACTTTAACATCCGCAGCTGTTTGCAACTTCATCTTTTTACCATCAAGGCCGTAAAAATTAGCTTTAAATTTTTTGCGTCCTTTAACAAAATTACCTGCGATACTCCAATACTCTTCTGGTTTAAACTCACGTATTTCATTTTCTCTATCGATGATTATTTTTAAAGCAACCGATTGAACGCGTCCAGCACTCAACCCTTTTTTTACTTTCTTCCATAATAATGGACTAATTGAATACCCGACCAACCGATCTAGTATCCGCCGGGCTTGTTGAGCATCAACTAAATCAACATTAATCGTACGTGGTTCTTTAAATGCTTGTTTCACAGCATCTTTTGTTATTTCATTAAACACCACACGATTTTTATCATTTAAATCTAAATCTAAAATATGGGCAAGATGCCAAGCAATAGCTTCCCCTTCCCTATCCGGATCGGCTGCAAGGTAAACTTTATCAGCTTTTTTAGCGTATTTCTTTAATTCTTTAATTACTGGACCTTTTCCGCGGATATTAATATATTGCGGATCATAATTATTCTCAAAATCAATACCCATTTTACTTTTAGGCAAGTCGCGGATATGACCTACACTAGCCACTACTTTATAATTTCTTCCTAAATATTTTTCAATAGTTTTAGCTTTGGCAGGGGATTCAACAATAACTAAGTATTTATAACTCATAGGATAATCCCTTTCTTTTCTGCTATTTAATAGTTAAATTCTTTTTGTTCAACAATCGTAAACAATCTTAGTCTATAAAATAGGCGTTTGTCAAGAAAGTTATTTAATATCTTGCCATTCATCCAAAATATCGGATGCTTTTATAACACATTTAGCCCCTTCCTGTATGAGTCTTAGGCAACCTTCTGAATTATCAAAGAATAACGGACCTGGTACAGCAAAAATATCTCTCCCTTCATCTAATCCTAATTTAGCAGTAATCCAAGTGCCACTATTCTTTTTAGCCTCAATGACACAAATCCCTCGTGATAAACCTGCAATAATCCGATTTCTTTGAGGAAAATGGTAAGGTAATGGTGCTGTACCGGGCATATACTCTGAAATGACTAGATGATTTTTCATCATATAATCCTGCAATCGCTGATTTTCTTTTGGATAATAGGTATCTAGTCCACAACCGATAACACCTATTGTTTTTCCTTTAAAACGAATTGCTGCCTTATGTGCATAGGTATCATTACCTCTTGCTAGACCACTAACAATAGTAATCTGTTTCTCTATTAATTCCGGCAGTAAATTATCAATCACATCTCTACCATATTCGGTATTTTTACGTGTACCAATAACAGCTAATTTCTGTGAATTTAAAATAGATGAATTTCCTGCACAAAATAAAGCAATCGGCGGATTATAAATATTAGATAAGGCTACTGGATAATCGTCAGATAAAATAGAAATTAATTTGTATTTTTTCTGAAACAATAAATAATTATCATAAGTTAACTCTTCAAATGCCAAAAAATAAGAAGTTTTAAATAACTGAATATACTGCTTTTTTACCCCGGAAATTTTTATAAAGTCTTTACAATAAAAAGGGCCGTGCGGATGATTTAAATAATATTGAAGTATTTTTAATAAGCCGATATTGCCGATACCTTTTAAATGCTTTAATCGAAAAACAAAGAAATCTGGATCATACATAAAAAAACTCCTTCATAAGTATATTATACAAACAATATACGCAAATAAAGGAGTTAAGCATTATTACACCATATCTTTAATAGGGGCAAAACTTTTTCTATGTATCATACAATAACCTTGCCGATCTAATCCAAGAAGATGCTCTTTTGTGCCATAGCCCATATTTTTTGCAAACCCATATCCTGGAAATTGTCTGTCATAGTCAATCATCATTCGATCTCGAGTTACTTTTGCAATAATACTGGCACAAGCAATTGAAACGCTGCGAGCATCACCTTTAATAATTTTTTCCTGACTTACAGGATAATCTAAGTTCATCGCATCGATCAGCAGCTTATCTGGTGAAATTTCAAGATTATTAACTGCCTCAAGCATAGCAATCTTTGTTGCTTCATAAATATTAACATCATCTATGATTGTCTCACTAACTACACCAACACCCACTGATATTGCTGACCTCATTATCTCCTCGAATAATCTATCGCGAGTTTTTTCTGATAATTTTTTTGAGTCGTTTACATCAAATAATTTAAAATTTCTAGGTAAAATAACAGCCGACGCTACGACTGGACCGGCTAAAGGACCACGACCCACTTCATCAATTCCAGCAATATATTTAAAGCCGTCTGCTGCTGCTTGATTTTCAAAAATCATCATATCATAAAAATGACTTTTTAATTTTTCCTGTTTTTCAATTTGTTTCATACGTTGAGTGACTGCCGCCTGCACTCCTCTTCTCTCATCTTTTTGAAAAAAAACTAAAAGATCATCATCAAGTTGAGTAATGCTTTGAAGCTTATTTTTTATCGACTTAATTGTTTCTTTTGTCATCACTTAGTCCTCAAATTCACTAATTCTGTCTAGTGTAAAACGACCTAATCGTCCATCTCGAATTTCATTCACTACCATTTTACTACCTCTTTCATAGTCCTCCTGAAAACCACGCTTTTCAGTAATTAACATCAATAATTCAGGAGAAGTTAATTTTATATCCTCTGAAGAAAGTTGGTACCTTTCTGATAACTGTTTGGGATAAAACTCTTTAAAAAAATCAATTCCAAAAATTGCCAAATCATCCATATGCAGTAATGTATCCTTGATTGCTCCGGTTAAAGCCAATTTTTTTCCAATCAACTGATCGTCAAACTTCGGCCATAAAATACCAGGCGTATCCAGCAACTCCAAGTCATTCCCAGATTTAAGCCACTGTTGTCCTTTAGTAACGCCTGGCATATTACCTGTCTTTGCCATATTTTTTTTCGCTAATCTATTTAACAATGTTGATTTACCTACGTTTGGAATGCCGATACACATTGCTCGTATTGGACGAGGTTTCATTCCGCGTTGACGTTGTCTTTCAATTTTTTCACTTAAAATTTCTTTTGATTTAGCGATAATTTTTTTTATACCTTTTCCTTGATTCGCATTGATTGAAAGACAGTATAGTCCTCTTGATTCAAAATACACCTGCCATTCTTTTGATTGAATAGGATCCGCTAAATCTTCTTTATTTAATAAAACTAAACATGGTTTTTGCTGAATAACATTATCCATCATTGGGTTCCGACTAGAAATTGGCAAACGTGCATCAACTATTTCGTATACAATATCGACTAGCTTTAATTTTTCTGAAACTTCTCTTCGTGCCTTGGCCATATGACCAGGAAACCATTGGATTGTCATATTTATTCCCCCTAAAAATTTATAAATGATTATTTGTTTACAATCACTTTATAAATTATCATTATTTTTTTCAACAACTTCTAACAATTTTAAACTATACCATATTTTTCGCAACTTTAGTGCTAGGTTCTATTTTCCTTCAGCACAACAAAAAAGCCGAACTATGCTATTCCGCTTTTTTGTGAAATTGTTGTACATTTTTAATAAAAAATTTTTACATGTGTTATCGGATAATAAACAAATCTAACTTTACCGATAATATCCTCGGATGAAATAGTACCAAAAGAACGGCTGTCTTTACTTAACCGACGATTATCACCTAAAACAAAATAACGATTTTTAGGTATCTTTTTAAAACCCAAAAGCTCTGAAGTATCTAAATCGGTTGTATAAACCATTTCATTTTTCCGTTTCTTAACATTCTTTAAAAATTTTTCAGGAACTTTTTTACCATTTACATATAATTGATCATTATCATAGACCAGATGATCTCCCGGTAAACCAATGACACGCTTAACATAAGTACTACCGTCCGGTGCATCAAAAACAACAATGTCAAAACGTTTAATTTTAGAAAATTGTTCAGTAACGACAAAATCATTCTGTTGCAGTGTCGGTTCCATTGAATTCCCTGTAATTTCTAAAGGAACTAGAATAAATCCGCGAATAAACATGACTATCATAAATGCTAAAATTGTCATTTTAACCCAATGCCAAAAGATATCGATAATTTTATTTTCCTTTTCCATCGGACGCGGTCCCTCTCTTCTTTGAACAATGTAAATCATCTACAGTCTACTATAAATCAACATGAATTTAAACTGAAATAACATAATCTAAATAATCATTATCCCATTCATGTCCACAGTTAACACTGTAATACGACAATCTTTTATATGCTTACTTAATTCACGGCATACAGTTTGTCCACTTCCTTGCTGAGCCAAAACTAAAACAGTCGGTCCAGCCCCACTGAGGACAGAGCCAATAATCGGTAAGTTCAATTCTTGCTTTAACGCTCTGACATGAGTTAATTCAGGTACTAAATGCTCACGAAATGGTTCATGCCAACGGTCTTTTTCTAATAATAACTCAACTAACTTAAGATTATTTGTCAAAAATCCTGCCAATAAACCATTGGCCGTTGAACTCGCAGCAACAGCTTGTCTATAAGACATCTCTTGAGGTAAAACCTGACGGCTTGACGAAGTTAACAAAGTATAGTTAGGTATGATTACAACAATATCAGCGTCAATAAATTGATGCGATACTGCAAAAACTTTCTCAGATGTTATTCCAGAAACAACAAACCCACCAAGAATTGCTGGGGCCACATTATCCGGATGACCCTCGATTGAATTAGCCAATTCTAACTTTTCAGAATCTGATAATTCCAAATGATTCAATTTATCTGCTAATTCTATTCCGGCAACAATTGCTGAAGAACTGCTACCTAATCCTCTAGCTGTCGGAATATCAGTTATTACTTTAAGGTGATGCGGTGGTGTTTCAGGTGCTGTGTATAATAAACTCTTAACGATAAGATTATTTTCGTCACTCGGCAAGCCTGCAATTTGATGCTCCACATGCCAATTTTCAACTTTTGCGCAAACCTCAACTTCTAAATACATAGACAGTGCTAAACCAAAGGAGTCAAAACCTGATCCTAAATTTGCTGTTGTTGCAGGTACTCTTATTTTCATTATTTTCTCCTTTACTAAAGAACTTTATAGACTGATTGTAATTCGATACTAGGAGTCGATTTAAAAACAGCTAAAATCGTATCACGCTGTGTCATAGTTATATCATGAGTTGTTAAAATTACTTGTGCTTTACAGTGGCTGATAGGTTTTTGCTGAATCTGTTTAAAACTAATACCATTTTTCGCCATTAAATCAGCCAATTCTTTAAAAACGCCGGCAGTATCTGGAACAGTCATCGAAAAATAGTATTTATCAGACACATCATCAGCAGCAGCAATCTTTAATTCAGTTGCATATGTATTAAATGCTAAACCAGCCTCATTTATTTTAATATTCCGAATAACCGTAGCAACATCGCTCAAAATGCTTGCAGCTGTTGGCAGCGATCCTGCACCAGGGCCGTAGAACATTGATTCTCCGATTCCTGTACTATTGATGAAAACCGCATTCATTGCACCTTTGACATTTGCTAATGGGTGATCATGGGGAACCATTACCGGAGCTACATCAACATAAATCCCCGTTGTCATTTTTTTAGCCGAACCGATTAATTTCAGCACATATCCTAATCCTTGAGCAGATTGAATATCCTCAGGTGTGACATCGGTAATACCTTGGCGCTGAATATCAGTCATCGGTATAGTCATCCCATAAGCAAATTTGGTCAAAATAGCCATCTTAAATGCGGCATCGATTCCTTCAACATCGTTCTTTGGATTTTGTTCTGCAAATCCCAATGTTTGAGCTTCTTTTAATACTTCTGCATACGTTTTATTTTCCTCTGACATTTTATTTAACATAAAATTAGTCGTTCCATTTACTATACCGTATATACTGTTGATTTTTTCAGCAGAAAAACTATTAGCAACAGTACGCAAAATTGGAATACCACCAGCAACACTTGCTTCATAAAATAAACTAACACCATTATGTTCTGCTAATTGTGTCAATTCATCGCCATATTGAGCCATCAAATCTTTATTTGCAGTAATCACATGCTTGCCAGTATTCAATGAACTTTCAACCAGCATTTTGGCAGTTTCAATTCCTCCGATAACTTCAATCACTATTTGAATATCCGGATCATTAATAATATCTTCTGGTGTTGTTACTAACGACAAATGATACTTGTCAGCTGAATCTTGTTTCACTGAAACATTTCTCACATATACTTTTACCAATTCTGCTTCAACAGCAGTCATTTCTTTGACTTTATTTTTTTCCGACTGGAACAGTTCAGCAACTCCCATTCCAACAGTTCCAAGACCGAACATTCCTACCTTGATCTTTTTTTCCATAAATAAAAACCTCCCGTAGTTTTTATGCTATTTCAATAGTTCATATTATCATAAATTTTAAAAAATATATAAAAAAACCGAACACTGACTGTTCGGCTCAACTTATACATGTGATAAATGATCCATTGTCTCTTTAAGAATGTCGATTACGTGCTGATCATCAATTGAATAAAAAACTGTCTTCCCTTCTCGTCTGGTTTTAACTAAACGGTTTTCTCTCAAAAGACGCAGCTGGTGCGAAACAGCTGATTGCTCCATATCAAGGTGTACGACTAAAGTTGACACATTCATCTCTTGATTATCTAATGCCAACAATATCTTTAATCTCGTCGCATCACTCAGCGTTTTATAGAATCGGCTTATTTTATTAATTTCTTCCGCAGACACTCTTTCAAATACCATTACATCATCTTCCCTTCAAAGCATGTTCGACTAATCGCTTAATTCATTTACACTCAATAAAATAGCGTCGAAAATTTCTTGAGCTCGTATTTCAGAATCTGCATTAACACCAATGTAAAATTTTATTTTGGGTTCTGTTCCAGACGGTCTAATTGCAATCCAACTGCCATTCGTTAGCTTGAATTTTAAAACATTTGCTTTAGGTAAACCAATATTATTCACATGACCACTACTATACGTCACTTGATCTAGTGAATAATCTTCAACTGCAGCTACCGGTATACCACCAAATTCAACCGGTTTATTTTCTCTAACAGCTGACATCAGATCTTTAATTTTTTGAATTCCCTCAATTCCCTTAAATGTTTTAGAAATTGTCTTTTCGATGTAAAAACCAAACTCTTTATAGATTTCTTGCAATCCGTCAAATAAGCTCTGACCCTTTGATTTATAAAAAGTTGCAATTTCTGCTAATAAGACCAACGCTTGAATCGCATCTTTATCACGAGCAAAGGGCTTAATTAAATAGCCATAACTTTCTTCAAAACCAAAAACAAATTCTTTTTCACCAGTTTGTTCATATTCCTTAATTTTTTCAGCAATAAATTTAAAACCTGTTAGAACGTCAATCATATCAACATCAAATTTCTGACAGATTTTAGCAGGCAACTCACTCGAAACAATTGATTTAAGTGCAACTGTATTTTGTGCTAATTGACCGGATTCATTTTTAGCAGATAAAATATAATGAAGCATTATGCTTCCCAATTGATTACCAGTTAACACTTGATATTCACCATTGGGTAATCTAACGGCTGCACCAAGTCGATCTGCGTCAGGATCAGTTGCAATCAAAACATCTGCACCTGTTTCTTTTCCCTGCTTTATTGCATACTCAAAAGCCGCATGTTCCTCCGGATTCGGTGAAACAACTGTAGAAAAATTCGGATCAGCGATAGCCTGGGCTTCAACGAATTCAAAACTATCAAAACCTGCCTGCCTTAGAGCTCTCTCTCCAAGCATTTTGCCTGTTCCATGAAGCGGTGTAAAAATTAATTTTAAATTTTTCCCGTAATCACTTATTAAACGTTTATTAATTGTCACTGTCTTAATCTGCTCTAAATACTTTTTATCCAAATCTTCACCGATTATTGTAATATAATCAGGTGCTTTTTCTTGTGAAACCACTTCAATTTCTAAAGGATTTTCAATACTGCGAACATAAGCTGTAACAGCATCTGCTGCTTCAGGTGGCATTTGTCCGCCATCTTCTCCATACACTTTGAAGCCATTATAATCTGATGGATTGTGACTTGCGGTAATCATAATACCTGCTGCACAATTCAATTCCCTCACTGCGAAAGACAACTCAGGTGTTGGACGCAAACTCTCAAAAACAAAGGAACGTATGCCATGCGCCGCCAAAGTTTCTGCTGCCGCCATTGCAAATTCAGGTGATTGATGACGACAATCATAAGCAATTGCAACACCGCGTTTCTTAGCGGTTTCATTCTGAGAGTCAATAAATAATGCCAAACCTTCAGCTGCTTGTCTTACTGTGTAAATGTTCATTCGATTGATACCCGCACCGATAATTCCACGCATTCCCGCAGTTCCAAATTCTAATGGCGCATAAAAAGCATCTTTGATGAGATCTTCATTATTTTCTATAATTTTTAAATCGTTTAAAACCAGTTCACCTAAATTATCTGTTTGTCTCCATTGTTCATAAACAGCCTTCCAAGCCATATTGTCACCTCATTATTAAAATCTAAAAAATTCATATCAAGTATATCATTTTATTGTACTAAATTGAATAAAAAACAAGCAGTCCGCCGAATGACAAATCAACTTGACTGCTCGATTCATATTATAAATTTTGTAGATAGTTATAGACCTCTTGTCCCGCAATACTGCCGTCACCAACTGCCGTCGCAATCTGGCGTAAAACTGTCTTTCTTACGTCACCAACAGCAAAAACCCCTGGGATGGCTGTTTCCATACGTTCATTTGTCAGAATCCAACCTTCTGAATCAGTAATACCCATATTTTTAAATGGTTCTGTCAGTGGATCAAGTCCAATATAAATAAAGACACCGTCAGCTTCAAAATCAGCTTGTTCCTTTGTCACGACATTTTCTAAACGAATCGATGTAACTTTCGTATCATCACCTTTAATCTCAATCGGAACGTGATTCCAAATAAAATCGACTCTTTCGTTTTTAAATGCTCTATCTTGCAAAATATTTTGTGCACGTAGCTGGTCTCGACGATGAACAATAGTTACTTTACTCGCAAACTGGGTTAGATACAAGCCTTCTTCAACGGCTGAATCTCCGCCTCCGACAACGACTAGGTGTTTGTCTCTAAAAAATGCGCCGTCACAAACCGCACAGTAGGACACACCTCGACCAGAGAATCCTTCCTCACCTGGAATCCCGATTTTACGATGTTCACTTCCTGTGGCAATAATAACTGTTTTTGCTTCATAAGAAGCATCTTCACAAACAACTACTTTGTAATCACCTTTATCTTCAATTCGCTGAACGTTGCCATAAGCATTTTCAGTGCCAAACTTAATAGCATTGTCATACATTTTTATTGCTAAATCAGGACCTTGAATCATATCAAATCCGGGATAGTTTTCCACTTCACTGGTATTCATCATTTGGCCTCCAGGAGCTCCTCTTTCAATGACAAGAACAGATAATCCAGAACGTGATGCATAAAGTGCTGCAGTCATACCTGCCGGACCTGAACCGATTATAATTACATCGTACATAGTTTTTCCTCCAATTCATTACTGTCCTTACTTTACAACCCGGTAATTTAATTGTCTATCTTTTTGTTTTAAATTTTACTGAAAAATCAATTGACTTATGACTGAAAATCGCTAAAATACAATGAGCAAGTACATTTTTAGGGGAAGGTGACACATGTTTTATAAGGCTAAGCATTTTTTTACCAATCACACAATTTCTGATAAAGAACTTATATTTTTAAGTTGGCCGATTTTTGTTGAATTGTTTTTACGTGTGTTTATTGGAAATGTTAACGTATGGATGATTTCTCAGTATTCTGAACCTGCTGTTGCAGCTGTCGGTTCAGCTAATCAATTACTTAACTTATCTGTTTTTATCTATGGATTTATTACTGTTGGTTCACAGATTATTATTGCACAACTTATTGGTGCAAAAAAACATCATCAGATAGATCGCGTTATCACTACCGCACTGATGGGTTCTCTAATACTCGGCTTATTAATCAGCGCTGTTTTTATGCTATTTCCGGAGCAATTGCTTCACGTTATGAATTTACCACTACAAATTATTGCTCTAGGTGTCAATTATTTGCGAATCTATGGTGCCAGCTTATTTATCAGTTCCATTATCGCTACAATCATAGCGGCTTTAAGAAGCCACGGACAAACTAAAGCAGCACTAATAATTCCAACAATCGCTATTTGTTTTGCGCTTATCGGTAATTACGCTGCCTTATACGGTCCCTTCGGTCTGCCTCATTTAGGTGTAGAAGGACTAGCCATCTCCGCGGTTGTCAGTAATTTTATCGCACTAATTTTTGCTTTTATTATTCTTTACAAAGTAATAGGTTTTAACATCTTGAAAATAAAGATAAAGAATCTGTCTCTAGATATGCTGAAGCGGATTTTAACTTTAGGTCTGCCTTCATCTGGAGAAAACCTGTCTTATACGGCATCTCAGGTTGTCGTAACAATGATTGTCGCTTCATTAGGTCAGAACATGCTGATTGCAAAATCTTATGTCACCGCGATTACCCAATTTGTATACTTGATTGCAGCATCATTAAGTCAAGGAAATCAAATTATGATTGGACGCAATGTTGGAGCAAAAGAATTTGATCGTGCCTTTATGCGTGGCAAACGAACAATTGTCATTGCAATTCTTTGTTCAGGAATCATTTCGCTAGTGACATGGTTAGCAATTGAACCAATTATGACGGTATTTACTACCAATGATGAAATTATTCAAATTGCTAAAATTATCTTTTTAATCGATATCTTTTTAGAGTCAGGCCGGGCAGTAAATATGGTAATGGTCGGATCATTAAATGCTGCTGGCGATGTTAAATTTCCGTTATTTTGTAGTCTTTTAGTATTGTGGGTCATCAGTCTACCTTTCTCATATGCTTTGGCGATTCCTGTGGGTCTTGGATTAGTCGGTGTTTGGCTTGCTTATACAATTGATGAAGGCCTGCGTGCCGTTTTTATGATACGAAGATGGAATTCTGGAATCTGGCGCACAAAAAGCGACATATAAATAAAAGGCGTGTCCTCCTATCTTTAATAATAGATAAGTGGACACGCTTTTTCATCACAATAATCTTAATAGTGCCAAGATACCATATCAATAATAACGAAAACCAATAAATTACGTGACAAAATTGCTGAAAGAACCGTCAGAATAGAAGCAATGAAGTTACCCATATGAATTTTGTAGGCAAATACCTAGGTTTTGTTCAAAGAAACTAGAGAACCACAGTGAAGACATAATTACAATCAGGACAAAATCTAAAATTTTTTCTAAAGGTTTTGGCAAGTCGATGCGTTTTAACAAAACAAAAGGAATTATTCGCGATAACCAAGTTACGACCCCACACCCCCGAAATTGTTAATAAATTACAATCAGAAAAAAACATGTTTAATCACCATTTCCACAATACAGCCGATTAGTGTTGCTGCTAATACCAGAATACTGTTTGATATAAAAAACAAACCAACAAACACAATGATTAAGGTAGTCTCAATCATAATCAGCTGCGGATTGAGATACAGATTTTTGTCTGAAACTAATTGTAAATATATTAGACCGATAAACATCGCAACAATAATAAAGTCGAGACTTAATTTTTCTGGTTCTGCAATAAAAGACCCTCCCATTGCAGCTCAAATAGATGAAGTAACCCAAATAACGTAAGAAAGGATATTAGCAGTATTAAACCATGAAAAATTTAGCCGGTTTCCGGTATAATTTAATTGATTTACGCCTGACACATAGCTTTCATCTGTCAACAGGGATACAATAATAATAGGATCCAACTTATTTTCTTGCTTAAAATACGATGCTAACCTCAGACCCATCATTTAATTCTCGTTTAACTAGAAATGTTGAAAAAATAATACTTAAGATGGAACTTTGAGTCGCTAGAAGGCTCACCGTAATAAACTGTGCTAATCCTGCATATACAAACGCAAGACATTAATAATATCAACCAAATATTAAAGCCAACAGATTTGCAACAATACCAAAAGCTATCCCGATTTTTATGTATACAGATATAGTCGGTAACGTTTCCTTAACACCTATCCTGAAATTAAAAATTTCACCTTTTCCATCACCCTATACTTTTTTCATAAAATTAAAAAAAGTATTAAGATTAGTCAATAAAAAAAGCCTCAGCCTTTTTTATCTATTCTCAAAAAATGCATCTAATTGTGCCAGTTCATCATAAGTCAATTGAAAATTATCAATAGATGTCTGCAATTTTACCTTTTCCGATACTGGCATTTCCCAAAAACCATCGATTAATTTAAATTTTTCAGCAGAGAGTTTATTAAATACAGGATAAACTTTTAGAAAATCCTCAAACATCATATCTGCAGTTTCGGTGTATTCATAGACTAATCCTCGATTTAATGCGTAGGAAGTAGGTTGACCGCACTCATCAATAATTTTACTCTTTAATAAGATATGATATACCTGTTGAATTGTTATATCGCGATCAAATGTTTTTAGGGATCGGTAGGTATCTTCAACAATTGGCGGGTAAATAATATTCAACATTTCCAACCCCTATCTATTATTTTACTTCAATAAATGTTGCACGACGACGCAATTTTGGTGAATACTTCTTTAATTCTAATCGTTCTGGGGTATTTCTTTTGTTTTTAGTTGTTATATATAACCTCTCCCCTGTTTCTTTACATTCTAAAATAATATTCACTCTCATTATTTTTTACCTTTTCTTTCTAGATATTCTTGTTCAGTCATATGATGACTTCTATGATATTCGTTAAATTTATTGCTGAAGGACAGCTTTGGTGCGGTTAAGCCTTTGCCTGACTGTCTTTTTAACCTCTTTGTTTTAGAACTTCTTCTTGCTGGAACTGCCATCTAATCACTCCTGGGCTTAAATAGTAATTGTTACGATTTATATTATCGCATAGATTGTTTATATATGTCAATAAAGAAGAAAGGTTATTTTAAAAAAGAAAATAACCTCTATTTATCTAAATCTTTTAATAATATCGGCAGATCCAGTTCGATTATCCGATCAACCACAGTTACTGATGGATTAGTTCTAAAACGCTGTGTTCCTGATTCAAAAATTGTGTACAATATATTATCTTTAACGCTGATTTGTTCCAGATAAGGTGGTGCTTCTATTTTCATAAGAACCTCCTCGTCAAGATAACGTACCTTCTCGCGCCCTTGTTTATGTCTGTATACCAAAATTGCAGAATCCTCGGGACCATATGATTGGGAAAGCAATACAAAATCTTTATAAAAAGTAATCCCTTGAATGCCATGTTCTACCTTAAACGTTGTTTCAGCCGATAATTGATCTGTTTTTGTTGTCAGTACAACACGATTTTTTACCGTTCGTTTTAAATTCCCGTGTTTATTCAAGGCATATTCGTCTAGTATTCCTTCATGATTAATTGAGAAATACCCAACAAACAGACTGCCGTTTTTATATGCGATAAATGATGCTCGTTTGATATCGTCTAACACTACTACTTGATCATATTTGATTGGCGCTTTATTAATATCAATCTGATAGTCTCTGATCCTTACCAATGGAATTGATACAATTGCCGCTTCTGAAGTATCTGTTTTAGCGCAAACCCAGAGATTCTTTGATTGGTCATCATAGGCGATACCGCCAACATGAGGGTTTCCTTCTAAAACTATCGTTTTTATGTAATTATGAGTTAGACGATCTAGTACGTACAAAACTGAGGCATGACGTTCATCATGACTATAGGCGCTGATAACTAAATAGTTCTCAACCACTGTAACCCCTTGAGGATCCATCTGATAACTTTCACTCAAATGGTTACTATTATTTAATGATAACGATTCTGTTGCAATTAACCCTGGGACAACATAAGTCCCCCTATCCCGGTTTATTTTATTATTCCCAAAATAACTTGCTTGATAAAACTGCGGAAATTCTTTTAGAACACGTCCTTGATTATCAATTTTGTGATAAACTGCTGGTTTTGAATCCGTAGTGTCAGCCTTTTGTGTTTTCTCTAAATTTACACACGCAGTGAGAAAAGTGCTGAAAAGAAAGACTATAAACCATTTATAAATTTGTTTTTTCTTCAAGTTAAACTTATCCTTTCGTTTACCGTAAAAAATTAATTAAGAATAAAAATAACCGTCAATCATAAATTAACGGTTATTTTTTTTATTCACTTGATATTTAAACTTTATCAAAGGTCTTACGGAAGTTATAATTGAAATAACATTAGTTATTGTGACGATTTCGTAATGATATGCTTGTTCGTGCGTCACCTCCATAAATTCTTTTAACATTGTTTCCTTTAATACATAATCAAGATAATTAGATTTTGAATAACGTCTGAAACCGTGCTTTACATCTTTATCTTGTTGATAATTATAAAAAGAACTATCGATAACATTAATCGCTGTTATTTCGTCGAATTCTATACAAATTGTTAGTAACCCAGTTAAACAATTGTCAGCTTTCTCTTTTTGAACATAGTTTTCATCTGCTAATGGTCTTAATTCAATCAAAAATTTATTATCATTATACGAAATATTCTCAATACACAACTCATTCGTTATACTCGTCAATTTTTGATAAATCATCTAAATCCCCTCCTAGGTATTTAAATCCTTTTATAATATAACATAACTGTTAGTTCAAATAAAGGGCAAAATTATGAATTCAATGAGTATTTAAATTGTTAATTTCTTAATCCGTCGATTGTAAAATTAAGCTAGACAACTAAAAAATCATTTGTGATACACTCAAATTGTATTTCCTACCAAAGAAAACAAGGAGAGTGATCACAAATGATCTATACACATCTTACTACAGAGGAACTAGTTTTAATAGAATCTTATTATCATCAACATCAAAAAGTGATAGTCGTTGCTAAACATCTAAAACGTTCAAAACAGACTATTTATAATGTTTACAAGGCTTTCG